>CAZILZ010000007.1:0-132209 GCA_964540305.1 uncultured Microbacteriaceae bacterium
GCGGAGTCTGCGGTCGTCGCCGCGGCGGGCACGGCCGGCGCGGGTGCGGCTGGCGCCGCCACGGCGGGTGCAGGCGCAGGCGCCGCGGCCCGGGCGATCGGGGCGGCGGCGACCGCGTCGACCCCGAGCGCGACGAGCACGCGCGCCGTCATGAGCTCGAGGTGCAGGCGGGGCGACGTCGCGCCGGTCATCTCGGTGAGGGCTTTGTTGACGACGTCGGCCGCGCGCGAGAGCTCGGCGGGCGAGAACATCGCCGCCTGGTCGCGCATGCTCTGCAGGTCGTCGGCGGGGATGCCGTGCAGCACCGAGGCCGCGCTGTCGGCGGTCGCCTGCACCACGATGAGGTCGCGCAGCCGCTCGAGCAGATCGTCGACGAACCGGCGCGGATCTTGACCGGTCTGGATGACGCGATCGATCGCGTGGAAGGCGGCCCCGGCATCCCGCGCGGCGATCGCGACGACGACCTCGTCGAGCAGCGCGCCGTGCGTGTAGCCGAGCAGCGCGACGGCGCGCTCGTAGGTGACGGTGGCGTCGTCGCTGCCGGCGATGAGCTGGTCGAGCAGCGAGAGGGTGTCGCGCACCGAACCGCCGCCGGCGCGCACGACGAGCGGCAGCACGCCCGGCTCGATCGTGACCTTCTCGCTCTCGCAGAGCTGCTGCACGTACTCGAGCAGCTGCGCGGGCGGCACGAGCCGGAAGGGGTAGTGGTGCGTGCGCGAGCGGATCGTGCCGATGACCTTCTCGGGCTCGGTCGTGGCGAAGATGAACTTCACGTGCTCGGGCGGTTCTTCGACGATCTTGAGCAGCGCGTTGAAGCCCTGCGGCGTCACCATGTGCGCCTCGTCGAGGATGAAGATCTTGTAGCGGTCGCGCGCGGGGGCGAACACGGCGCGCTCGCGCAGGTCGCGGGCATCGTCGACGCCGTTGTGGCTCGCGGCGTCGATCTCGACGACGTCGAGCGATCCGCTGCCGTCGCGGCTGAGCTCGACGCAGCTCGGGCACACGCCGCACGGGGTGTCGGTCGGCCCCTCGGCGCAGTTGAGGCAGCGGGCCAGGATGCGGGCGCTCGTCGTCTTGCCGCACCCGCGCGGGCCGCTGAAGAGGTAGGCGTGGTTGACCCGGTCGCCGCGCAGCGCCGCCCGCAAGGGGTCGGTCACGTGCGCCTGGCCGATGAGCTCGGCGAAGGTCTCGGGCCGATAGCGGCGATAGAGGGCGGTGACCACGTGCCCAGCGTAGTCGTCACCTCGGATGCCCGAGCCGGGCATCCCGCCGCGCGGCTCAGGCGACGAGGGCGGCGGCAGCCTGTGCGATCGCCAGCTCTTCGTTGGTCGGCACCACGAGCACCGCGATGGGCGCGCCCTCGGGCGAGATGACCCGCGCCGCGCGCGACGGCGAGCTGTTCAGGTCGGCGTCGAGCGCGAGGCCGAGGTGGCCGAGCCCGTCGAGCGCGCGCGCCCGCAGGGGCGCGGAGTTCTCGCCGATACCGGCCGTGAAGACGACCGCGTCGAGGCCACCGAGCTGGGCGAGGTACGCCCCGACGTAGTGCCGGATGCGGTGCGCCCAGACGTCGAGGGCGAGCGCGGCATCCGGGTCGCCGGCATCGGCCGCCGCCGTCACGTCGCGCATGTCGGCCGAGCCCGCGAGCCCGAGCAGGCCGCTGCGGCTGTTGAGCAGCGCGTCGACCTCGGCGACCGACAGCCCGGCGCGCAGGAGGTGCAGCAGCACTCCCGGGTCAAGGTCGCCCGAGCGCGTGCCCATGACGAGACCCGCGAGCGGGGTGAGCCCCATCGAGGTGTCGATCGAGCGGCCGCCGTCGATGGCCGCGGCCGACGAGCCGTTGCCGAGGTGCAGCACGATGAGCTTCAGGCTCTCGATCGGTCGGCCGAGCAACGCCGCCGCCCGGCCCGCGACGAACTGGTGGCTCGTGCCGTGGAAGCCGTAGCGGCGGATGCCGTGCTCGGCCGCGACGGCGCGGTCGATCGCGTAGATCGAGGCCGCCGCGGGCATCGACTGGTGGAACGCGGTGTCGAAGACGGCGACGTGCGGCGCGTCGGGAAGGGCGAGTCGCGCGGCGCGGATGCCCGCGAGGTTCGCCGGGTTGTGCAGCGGCGCGAGGGCGCTCACCGCCTGGATGCCCGCCTCGACCTCGTCGTCGATGACGACCGGCGCGGTGAAGACCGAGCCGCCGTGCACGACGCGGTGCCCGACCGCGGCGATCGACGCCGCCTCGGGACCGAGGCGGTCGAGCACGACGCGCATCCCCGATGCGTGGTCGGCGGCATCGCCCCCGGCGTGACCGAGACGTTCAAGCAGCCCCGACAGCACGACCTGCTCGCTCACGACGTCGACGAGCTGGTACTTGATCGAGCTCGAGCCCGAGTTGACGACGAAGACCCGCACGGTCAGGCCACTCCGCCGATGGTCGAGATCGGCGTGGTCGGCGGTGGCGGCGTCCGTTGAGCCTGAATGGCCGTGATGGCGACGGTGTTGACGATGTCGCTCACGAGCGCCCCGCGGCTGAGGTCGTTGACGGGCTTGCGCAGCCCTTGCAGCACGGGCCCGATCGCGACCGCGCCCGCCGATCGCTGCACTGCTTTATAGGTGTTGTTGCCCGTGTTGAGGTCGGGGAAGACGAAGACGGTCGCGCGGCCCGCGACGGGCGAGCCCGGCATCTTCGAGGCGGCGACGCTCGGCTCGGCCGCCGCGTCGTACTGCATGGGGCCGTCGACGAGCAGCTCGGGCGCCCGCTCGCGAACGAGCTGGGTCGCCGAGCGCACCTTCTCGACGTCGTCGCCCGAGCCCGACTCCCCCGTCGAGTACGAGAGCATCGCCACGCGCGGCTCGATCGCGAACTGCGCCGCGGTCGCCGCCGACGAGATCGCGATGTCGGCGAGCTGCTCGGCCGTCGGGTCGGGAATCACCGCGCAGTCGCCGTACACGAGCACGCGGTCGGCGAGGCACATGAGGAAGACGCTCGACACGACTGAGACCCCGGGGTCGGTCTTGATGATCTCGAAACTCGGGCGGATGGTGTGCGCCGTCGTGTGCGCGGCCCCCGAGACCATGCCGTCGGCGAGGCCGAGGTGCACCATCATCGTGCCGAAGTAGCTGACGTCGGTGACGACGTCGCGCGCGGTCTCGTAGCTGACGCCCTTGTGGGCCCGCAGGCGCGCGTACTCCTCGGCGAACCGGTGCCGCAATTCCTCATCATGCGTCGACAGGATGCTCGCCTGCGCCAGGTCGAGCCCGAGCTCGGCGGCCCGTGCGCGCACGGCCTGCTCGTCGCCGAGGATGGTCAGCTGGCACACGCCGCGCTGCAGCAGCGTGCCGGCCGCGCGCAACACGCGGTCGTCGTCGCCCTCGGGCAGCACGATGTGCTTGCGGTCGCCGCGCGCGCGCTCGAGCAGGTCGAACTCGAACATGAGCGGCGTCACGACGTCAGACCGCGTCACGTCGAGCCGGTTCATGAGCGCCTCGGCGTCGATGTGGCGCTCCCACAGCGCGAGCGCGGTGTCGTACTTGCGCTGGCTGTCGGCCGCGAGCCGGCCGCGAGCCCCCATGATCGCGAGCACGGTGTCGTAGGTGCCCGACTCGGCCCGGATGATCGGCAGGCTCGGGTCGAGGCCCTCAACGAGGCTCTGCACAGCATCCGGCGTCTCGAACCCGCCGTAGAGCACGATGGCCGCGAGGCTCGGGAAGGTCTCGCTCGCGTGCGCCATGAGCACGGCCAGCAGCACCTCGCTGCGGTCGCCGGGGATGAGCACGACGGCGCCCTCGGTGAGGCGCGGCAGCACGTTCTCCATCGACATGCCCGCCACGACGGCGCCGAGCACCTCGCGCTGCAGCAGCTCCTCGTCACCGCGCACGAAGGTGCCGGCGCAGGCCTCCATGACGGCCGCGACGGTGGGCGCGATGAGGTACGGGTCCTCCGGGATGGCCGCCACGAGCGCCTCGGGCGCCACGGTCTGCACGGCCGCGACCACGGCGTCGAGCGCCTCGAGGTCGGCACGGTTGGCGATGATACCCAGCAGCTGCGCGTGCTCGTGGTCGAGCTCGGCGACGGCGACCTCGGCGACGCGGCGCATGTCGTCGGCGGAGCGCGCCCCCGACTCGGCGAGGCCTCGCCCGCCGGATGCCCCGCTCTCGCGCCCGCCGATGACGAGCAGCACGGGCGCGCCCAGGTTGGCCGCGATGCGCGCGTTGAACGACAGCTCGGTCGGGCTCGACACGTCGGTGTAGTCGCTGCCGACGATGACCACGGCATCGCTGCGCTGCGCGACGGCGTGGTACCGCTCGACGATCACGGCGAGCGCCGCCTCGGGGTCGGCGTGCACCTCGTCGTAGCCCACGCCGATCGCCTCCTCGTAGGCGAGGTCGACGCCGTCGTGGGCGAGCAGCACGTCCAAGACGTAATCCCGCTCATCGCGAGACCGGGCCACGGGCCGGAACACCCCCACCCTTTGCACGCGATGGCTCAACGTGTCGACGAGCCCGAGGGCCACCGTCGACTTGCCCGAGTTGCCCTCGGCTGACGTGATGTAGATGCTGCGCGACATTGCGCCCAGCCTAGGGCGGAGGCATGAAAAAGGACCCCTCGCGCACCCGCCAGAGCCCGGTTACCCTTGCTGCATTTCTGCCCTGGGGGAGTTGGCCTGGATGGCGCCACGCGAGGAGCCGCCACCAGTTTACCGGTAGGATTCAGTCTCGTCGCTCCCGCCCTCGTGGCGGGTGCCGCCCAGGAGAATTCGCCTAGTGGCCTATGGCGCACGCTTGGAAAGCGTGTTGGGTGCAAGCCCTCGGGGGTTCGAATCCCCCATTCTCCGCTCCTGCGACCGATCGTGCCCGTCTACTCGTTCAGAGCGTCCCGGAGCGCGCGCATCAGGGTCTCGGTGGTGAAGGGCTTCGGTATGAAGTGCCGTACCCCCACGCCTCGCGCCCGCTCGACAGCGGCAGCGGCGTTCAAGCCGCTCGAGGCGACGACCGCCACCGCCGGATGGTGCTCGCGCAGGTACGACGCGACTGCGGCACCGTCCATCACCGGCATCATCATGTCGGTCAGGACAAGCGCCACGTCGTCGCCGTGGGCCGCCATCACCGAGATCGCATCGCGACCGTTCTGCGCCTGGACAGTCCGGTAGCCATGCCGTTCGAGGGTCTGACTGACGATCGAGCGGATGTTCTCTTCGTCGTCGATGACGAGGACGAGCCGTCCTCGGCCCTCGAGCGGGGCGTCCTCCGCCGTTCCCGCGGACTTGTCGTCGAGGGACGAGGAATCTGCCGCGGGAATGAGCAGCGTGAATACGGAACCGGAACCGAGCTCGCTCGCGACCGTGAGGTCACCACCATGGCTGCGGGCGATGGCGAGACTGCTCGACAGCCCGAGTCCGGTGCCTTCGCCCACGCCCTTGGTGGTGAAGAACGGATCGAAGATGCGACCGACGATTTCATCGCTCATTCCCCCACCCGAGTCAGCGACAGCGATGGCGACATGGCGCCCGGTCGAGAGCGACGGGCGCGAGGTCGACGTGGCGTGCACTGTCTGCTCGCGCAGAGAGATCGTGAGTGTTCCGCCATCGGGCATCGCATCTCGCGCATTCGTGACGAGGTTCACGATCACCTGCAGGATCTGAGTCGCGTCCCCGATCATCGGTGGCACCTCGTCGTCGACGATGACGACCTCAATCGACTTCGGGAGCACAGCCAGGGTGAGCTTGCGGAGCTCATCGATGAGCGCCCGAGCCTGCACCAGATCACGAGCCCCCTCAACCCCCCGGGCGAATGACAGCACTTGGCTGATCATGTCGGCCCCGCGGATGATCGCCGACTGCATCCCCTCGAGCAGTTCCGCTTGCTCGGGGGACGGCGTCATGGTCTTGAGCAGTTGCACAGACATGAGCACCGGGGTGAGCACGTTGTTCAGATCATGCGCGATGCCGCCGGCGAGCGTGCCGAGGCTTTCGAGCCGACGCGCGCGGCTCTCGACCTCCCGCTGTTCGTGCACGCTCGTGATATCAGAGTTGACGGCGAAGTAACTCGACGGTCGGCCTTGCTCGTCCAGGACGGCCTGCCACCGGCATGCCACGACGATTCGGCGTCCGTCCTTCGCCCGCTGGTGGAGCTCTCCCGACCACCTCCCGGTCGAGGCGAGTTCTGCCGCTGCCTTCTCGAAGTGCGTCGCCTCGTCGTAGATGAGCGTGCGGATGTCGCGGCCGACAGCCTCCTCCCTGGTCCAGCCGTAAATCTGCTCTGCTCCCCGGTTCCAATAGGTCACGTGGTAGTCCAGATCTTCGGTGATGAAGGCCTCATTCGAGATGTCGAGCAACGCGGTCATTCGCAAGGCGCGGTCGACCGCATCGTCGAGTTCACGCTGCTGGCGCTCGATGTCCGAGACATCGCGCAAGTGCACCGCGATACCGTCGGCAGTCGGGTAGATGCGTGTCTCCAGCCAGAGTTCGAGTGCCGAATGGTAGGCGCGTACGTACGTGACCGTCCGTTCTTTCATCGCGCGGCGCATAGGCTCGCCGAAGTCGTTCGTGGCCGCGTCGGGAAAGAGTTCCCATAGTGTCCTGCCCACGATCTGCTCGCTCGTGAGCCTCATGTACTGCTCTGCCGCACGGTTGAGATAGGTGTAGCGCCACTCTCGATCGATCAACACCAGCCCGTCGGCGAGCTGGTCGAGGGTGGCTTCGAGGTGGAGACCGGCATCCGCTGCGCCAGTGGAGGGGGTGTCCGGCACAGATGGCTCCACAAGAGAACCCTTCTCGTTCGCACGGTTCTCAGTCGGGTAACCGGCGTACGAAAATGCTGGCACAACTTCGCGCTCGGCGCACGACTTTTCCTGCCCTGAAGAGTTCGTGTCAGCGGCGCCCGAGCGTGCCGAAGATGCCGCGCACGACCTCGCGGATGACGGTCTGACCCGTTCGTGAGCCGAGCACATCGCCGAGCACGTCGCCGACACCGGGTGCGGGCTTCGCCGTGCGACGGTTCGTCGTGCGCGTCGTCGTGCGCTCCTTCTTCTGGAGGTCGCGCAGCGCCTTCTCGTACTCCTCGCGCGCGGCGTCCTTCTGTTCCGCGGCCTGCTCGGCGGCCTCGCGCGCCGCCACGGCCTCGGCGGCGGCGTTCATGCGGCCGGTGAGCAGCTCGTAGGCCGACTCGCGGTCGACGGCCTGCCCGTACTGCGCCATGAGCGGCGAGGCCGCGATGGTCGCCGCGACCACGTCGGCGGGCGCGGGATCCATCGAGCCCTGCGGAGCCCGTAGCCGCGTCCACGCGACGGGCGAGGGCGCGCCCTTCTCGTTCATGACCGTGACGATCGCCTCGCCGATGCCGAGCGTCGTGAGCACCTCGTCGAGCTCGTAGCCGCTGTTGGGGTAGGTCGAGACGGCGGCCTTGAGCGCCTTCGCGTCGTCGGGGGTGAAGGCGCGCAGCTGGTGCTGCACGCGCGATCCGAGCTGCGCGAGCACGTCGCCGGGCACGTCCTTCGGCGACTGCGTCACGAAGAAGATGCCGACGCCCTTCGAGCGGATGAGGCGCACCGTCTGCGTGATCGCGGCGAGGAAGTCTTTCGACGCGTCCTTGAACAGCAGGTGCGCCTCGTCGAAGAAGAACACGAGCTTCGGCTTGTCGAGGTCGCCGACCTCGGGCAGGTCGTTGAACAGGTCGGCGAGCAGCCACATGAGGAAGGTCGAGAACAGTGCGGGTTTGTCGGCGACGCCCGGCACCTCGAGCAGGCTCACGATGCCGCGGCCGTCGGCCGTCGTGCGCAGGAAGTGCGCCGTGTCGAACTCGGGCTCGCCGAAGAAGACGTCGGCGCCCTCGGCCGCGAAGGTGATGAGCTCGCGCAGGATGACGCCCGCGGTCGCCGTGCTGAGCCCACCGAGCTCGGCGAGCTCGGGCTTGCCCTCGTCGCTCGTGAGGAACTGGATGACGGCCCGCAGGTCGTCGAGCCCGACGAGCGGAAGTCCGTTCTGGTCGGCGTAGAGGAAGACGAGGCCCAGGCTCGACTCCTGCGTCGCGTTGAGGCCGAGGACCTTGCTGAGCATGAGCGGGCCGAAGCTCGAGACCGTCGCCCGCACGGGCACGCCGTGGCCGATGCCGCCGAGGCAGTAGAACTCGGTCGGGTGGGCCGTGCCCTGCCACTGCTGGCCGATGCCGCTCGTGCGTGCGAGCAGCTTCTCGCTGCTCTGGCCCGCGACGGCGATGCCGCTGAGGTCGCCCTTGATGTCGGCGGCGAAGACGGGCACGCCCGCGGCGCTCAGCTGCTCGGCGAGCACCTGCAGGGTCTTGGTCTTGCCCGTGCCCGTCGCGCCCGCGATGAGCCCGTGCCGGTTCGTCATGGCGAGCGGGATGCGCACGGGCACGTCGGGCAGCGCATCCCCGTTGACGAGCACCCCCATCTCGAGCGCCGCGCCCTCGAGGGCGTACCCGTCGCGGATCGCGGCGACCTCGTCCGAGCTCAGGGGTCCGGTCGCGGGGGCGGCATCCGTCATGCAGCCAGCCTAGGCGGCGGGTGCGCGCTCCTGCAGGCCCCAGGCCTGGCCGTAGCCGCCCTCGCTCTCGGGCCGCGCCATGAGGTCGAGGAAGGGCTGGGCGTCGAAGGCCTCCGGGCCGAGAACGCCCGCGCCGCTCCACGCGCCCGAGGCGAGCAGCTCGAGAGCGATGACGGGGTTGAGCGCCGTCTGCCACACGACGCACTGGCTCTCGTACTCGGCCATCGTCCACTCGTTGTCGCTCACGTGGTACAGGTACACCGCGCGGGGCGAGCCGTCGACGCCCGTGCCGGTGACCCAGAGGCCCGCGCAGGTCTTGCCGGTCATCCGGGGGCCCAGCGTGGCGGGGTCGGGAAGCCCAGCGGCGACGACGTCGCGGGGGCTGACCATGACCGGACCGTCGGCCGAGCGCACGCGGATCGGCTCGGTCTTGTCGAGGCCGAGCTGGTTGAGAGTCTTGAGGATGCCGATGAACTCGTCGCCGAGACCGTACTTGAACGTCACGCGCTTCGCGTCGAGCCAGCGCGGCATCATGAGCACCTCCTCGTGCTCGACGTTGACGCACTCGACCGGACCGATGCCCTCGGGGAAGTCGAAGACCTCGGGCTCGCTGAACGGCGGGGTCGTGAACCAGCCGCGGCCCTTCTCCCAGATGACGGGAGGGTTGAGGCACTCCTCGATCGTCGTCCAGATCGAGAAGCTCGGCGCGAAGATCTCGTTGCCCTCGTCGTCGCGCACGACGAGGTTGGCGCCGTCGCGCGTGCCGAGCTCGTCGACCTCGCGGAAGAGGTGGTCGACCGCGTAGCGCGCGAAGACGTTGCTGAGCCCGGGCTCGACGCCCATGCCGACGAGCGCGAGGCGGCCCGCGGCCTCCCACTCGGGCGAGGCGGCGAACTGCTCGTCGCCGAGCTTGACGCCCGTGAGCGCGTGCGGCTGCTCGGGGTGCGGGTGCGAGAGGCTCATGGCCATGTCGAGGTAGTCGGCGCCCGCAGCGAGGGCCCCCGCGAAGATCGTGGGCACGAACTTCGGCTCGACGGCGTTCATGACGTGCGTCGCGCCATGCTCGCGCGCGACCGCGGTGACGCTCTCGGCCTGCGAAGCGTCGATCTGGGCGGCGACGAAGCGGTCGCCCTGCGGGCCGTGCTTCGCCTCGATCCAGGCGATCGTGCGCTCGGCACGGCTGATGTCGTAGTCGCTCACGACGATCGTCTCGAAGAACGAGCGGCGGGCGGCGATCTTGGCGATGGCGTCTCCGACGCCTCCGGCGCCGACCAGGAGGATCCTCATGCGCCCCATGTTATACACATGGACAACAATCGCGCCAGAGCATCCTCTCCCGGCTGGATGCTCCCCGCGCGCTCGCCGCCTGATCGGTGTCAGCGCTCGAGCGGCGGCACCGTGCGCGGCCGCACGATGAGCCAGAGGCTCGCGATCGACACGACCGAGGTCGCCGCCATCACCGCCCCCATGGGCACAGCGCTCGAGATGCCGAACAGCCCCACGATGGGCGACAGCAGCCCGGCGAGCCCGAAGTTCATCGCGCCGAGCAGCGAGGCCGCGGTGCCGGCCTCTTTGCCATGGTTCGCGAGCGCGAGCGCCTGCACCATGGGGAACCCAAAACCGCACGCGGTGATGAAGAACCACAGCGGCACGACCGTGCCCCAGAAGCCGGCGCCCGCGAGGTCGAGCACGATGATGGCGATCGCGCTGCCGAGCAGCACGAGGGTCGACACGCTGAGGATCCACTGCGGCGCGATGCGGCGCGCCAGCCGCGAGCTGATCTGCACCCCCGCGACGACGCCGATCGAGTTCGTCGCGAACAGCAGCCCGTAGCCCTGCGGATCGAGCCCGTAGACGTCTTGGAAGAGGAATGGCGAGGCGGAGAGATAGGCGAAGAGGCCCGAGAACGACATGCCGCCGATGATCGCGACGCCGACGAAGATGCGGTCGGCGAACAGCACGCGGTAGCGGTCGCGGATCGTCGCGTGCCCCTTGTCGACGCGTCGCGCGGGCGGCAGCGTCTCGACGATGAGCAGGCTCGCCGCGATGACGATGACGACGCCGTAGGCGGCGAGCACGATGAACAGCCCGCGCCACGGCATGATGAGCAGAAGCTGCGACCCGATGACCGGAGCGAGGATCGGCGCGAGACCGTTGACGAGCGAGAGCCGCGAGAGCATGCGCACGAGGGGATAGCCGCCGAAGAGGTCGCGCACGGTCGCCATGGCGACCACGCCCCCGGCCGCGGCGCCGAAGCCCTGCAGCACGCGGAAGGCCATGAGCCACGCGATGTCGGGCGCGAGCGCCACCCCGAGGCTGGCGAGCACGTGCACGCTCGTCGCGAGGATGAGCGGCAGGCGGCGCCCGACCGCATCGCTCCACGGGCCGACCAGCAGCTGCCCGAAGGCGAAGCCGATCGTCGTGGCGGTGAGCGTGAGCTGGATCGCCGCGGTCGACACCCCGAGATCGGACTCGACCTGCGGGAAGGCCGGCAGGTACAGATCGATCGTGAACGGCCCGAGCGCGGTCAGGGCGCCCAGCACGATCACGTAGATCGCGCGCTCGCGACGGGTGAGCGAGTCTCCGGGATGCACGACCGTCGACACGCAGCAGCCTCCCGGGGCTCGAACAGGGGTGAGGGGGCCGATCGGCCCGCATCAGTCTAGGACTCTCGCGCTCGACAGTCGAATCGATTCGAGCGCGGGCTCCGCATCCGGGATCACGTCACCGCACCATCAGGTCACCGCACCGTGGCGACCCGGCACGCGCTCTGCGCGCAGAAGCGCCCCGCGGCGCAGTGCCGCGGAGCGCTTCCGACGAACTGCCGCGGCTCAGCGGCCGCTGCCGGCGCGACGCTTGTTGTACACGTCGAAGGCGACGGCCAGCAGCAGCACGAGGCCCTTGACGGCCTGCTGCCACTCGATGCCGATGCCCATGATCGACATGCCGTTGTTGAGCACGCCGATGATGAGACCGCCGATGATGGCGCCCGAGATGGTGCCGATGCCGCCCTGCACCGCCGCGCCGCCGATGAAGGCTGCCGAGATGGCCTCGAGCTCGAAGCCGTCGCCGGCCTTCGGGCCCGCGAGGTTGAGGCGGGCGGTGAACACGAGGCCCGCGAGCGCCGCCAGGATGCCCATGTTGACGAACAGCCAGAAGTCGACCGACTTCGTCTTGACTCCCGAGAGCTCGGCAGCGTGGCGGTTGCCGCCGATCGCGTAGATGTGGCGCCCGAAGACCGTGCGGTTCGCGACGATGCCGTAGACCATCACCAGCACCGCGAGCACGATGAGCGTGACCGGGATTCCCTTGAACGAGGCGAGTGCATAGGTGAAGGCACCGACGCCGACCCCGACGAACGCCATCTTCGCGATGAACCACACGGTCGGGTCGACGGCCTGACCGTACTTCTTGCGGCCGTTGCGAGTGCGCACCTGCTGCACGACGAGGGCGATGATCGCGACCGCACCGACGGCGAGCGTGAAGAAGTCGATCGCCGCATCGGGGCCCGCGAACGAGATGAACCCGTTGCCGAGCGCGCGGTACTCCTCGGGGAACGAGCCGATGTTCGAGTTGCCGAGCGTGATGAGCGCGAGACCGCGGAAGATGAGCATGCCCGCCAAGGTCACGATGAAGGCGGGGATGCCGACGTAGGCGATCCAGAAGCCCTGCCAGGCCCCCACCACCGCCCCGATGACGAGGGCGCCGATGATGGCGAGCCACCACGGGAAGCCCAGCTGCTGGATGAACACGCCCGAGATCGCCCCGATGAACGCCGCGACCGAGCCGACCGAGAGGTCGATGTGGCCGGCCACGATCACGAGCACCATGCCGATCGCCAGGATCAGGATGTACCCGTTCTGCACGATGAGGTTCGAGATGTTCTGAGGCCGCAGCAGGATGCCGTTGGTCGTGATCGAGAACAGCACGACCACCGCGATGAGCGCGAGGAAGATGCCGTTCTTGCCGAGGTCGCTCAGGATGTGCGAGAGCGTCGAGGGGAGCTTGATGCCCGACGACGATGCCGGGGCCTTGGTTGCGGTGTCAGACATTAGCGCTGCTTCTCCAGGGTCATGAGCTTGAGGAGGGCTTCGGGGGTGGCGTCGGCCACGGGCATCTGGCCCGTGATCCGGCCCTCGGAGAGGGCGTAGATGCGATCGCAGATGCCCAGCAGTTCAGGCAGTTCGGAGGAGATGACGATGATCGCCTTCCCCTCGCTCGCGAGGCGGTTGATGATCGTGTAGATCTCGTACTTGGCACCGACATCGATGCCGCGCGTCGGCTCGTCGAGGATGAGCACTTCCGGGTCCGAGTAGATCCACTTCGAGAGCACCACCTTCTGCTGGTTGCCGCCCGACAGCTGCCCGGTGCGCTGCAGCACCGTCGGGCTCTTGATGTTCATGCTCTGGCGGTACTCGTTCGCGATCCGGTACTCCTCGTTGTCGTTCACGAGGCCGAAGCTCACGAGCTTCTTCAACGACGCCATCGAGATGTTGCGCTTGATGTCTTCGATGAGGTTGAGGCCGTACATCTTGCGGTCTTCGGTGGCGTAGGCGATGCCGTTCTGAATCGCCTCGTCGACCGTGCGCGTCTTGATCTCCTTGCCGCGCTTGAAGACCTTGCCCGAGATGCGGCTGCCGTAGCTGTGGCCGAAGAGGCTCATCGCGAACTCGGTGCGCCCGGCTCCCATGAGGCCCGCGATGCCGACGATCTCGCCGGCGTGCACCGAGAGGTCGACGTTGTCGACCATGACGCGCGAGGCGTCTTGCGGGTGGTGGGCCGTCCAGCCCTCGACCCGCAGCACCTCCTCGCCGATGTGCGGCGTGTGGTCGGGGTAGCGGTGCTCGAGATCGCGGCCGACCATGCCCTTGATGATGCGGTCCTCCGACACGTCTTTGTGCTGGATGGTCTCGATCGTCTTGCCGTCGCGGATGACCGTGACCGAGTCGGCGATCTTCTTGATCTCGTTGAGCTTGTGGCTGATGATGATCGACGTGATGCCCTGCCCCTTGAGGTGCAGGATCAGGTCGAGCAGGTGGTCGGAGTCGCTGTCGTTGAGCGCGGCGGTCGGCTCGTCGAGGATGAGGAGCTTCACCTCTTTCGAGAGCGCCTTGGCGATCTCGACGAGCTGCTGCTTGCCGACACCGATGTCGAGGATGCGCGTGACCGGGTCTTCGTCGAGGCCGACGCGCGCGAGCAGCTTCTTGGCCTCCTGGTTGGTCTTGTTCCAGTCGATGAGACCGAGCGGGCCCTTGACCTCGTTGTTGAGGAAGATGTTCTCGGCGATCGAGAGGTAGGGGCTCAGCGCGAGCTCCTGGTGGATGATCACGATGCCCTTGGCCTCGCTGTCACGGATGTCGCGGAACTCGACCGTCTCGTTCTCGAAGACGATGTCGCCCTCGTAGGTGCCGTGCGGGTAGACCCCCGAGAGCACCTTCATGAGGGTCGACTTTCCGGCGCCGTTCTCGCCGCAGATGGCGTGGACTTCGCCACGCGCGACTTCGAGGGTGACCTCTGAGAGCGCCTTGACACCCGGGAAGGTCTTCGTGATCGACCGCATCTCGAGGATGTTCTGGGTCACGTGCTGCCCGCTTCCTTACGTCGTTGGGGGGAATGAGCCGGTGGTGGGGAGCCTAGTGCGACTCCCCACCACCGGCCAGATGCAACTGGTGATGCTGGTTCAGCGGGTCTCGTTAGAGGCCGAGCTCCTCAGCGGTCCAGTAGCCGGTGTCGACGAGCGCCGACTCCACGTTGTCCGCGATGACCGGCACCGGGCCGAGCAGGTAGGACGGAACGACGAGGACGCCGTTGTCGTACGTGGTGGTGTTGTTGATCTCGGGCTCGCCGCCCTCGAGAAGGGCGACGGCCATGCCGGCCGCGACCTTCGCGAGCTCGCGCGTGTCCTTGAAGATCGTCGCGAACTGCTCACCCGAGAGGATCGCCTTGACCGAGTCGACCTCGGCGTCCTGGCCCGAGATGATCGGGAAGTCGACACCCACGGCGTAGCCGGCGTCGGTCAGGGCCGAGATGATGCCACGGCTCAGTCCGTCGTAGGGCGACAGGACGGCGTTGACCTTCGTGCCGTCCGAGTAGTTCGCCGTGAGGAGGTCCTCCATGCGGCTCTGGGCGACTTCGCCGTCCCAGCGCAGCGTGGCGGCCTGCTCGATGTCGGTCTGACCCGACTTGACGACGAGCGTTCCGTCATCGATCAGCGGCTGGAGGACATCCATGGCGCCGTTGAAGAAGAAGAACGCGTTGTTGTCGTCGAGCGAGCCGGCGAACAGCTCGATGTTGAACGGGCCCTCGGGCGCGCCGTCGACGGGGTTGCCCTCGAGGTCGGTCAGGCCGAGACCGGTCAGCAGGGTCCAGGCCTGCTGCTGGCCGACGAGGAAGTTGTCGAACGTCGCGTAGTAGTTGACGTTCGCCGAGTCGCGGATCAGACGGTCGTAGGCGATGACCGGGATCTCGCTGTCGGCCGCGGTCTGCAGGACCTCGGTGAGGGTGGTGCCGTCGATCGCGGCGATGATCAGGGCCTCAGCACCCTTGGTGATCATGTTCTCGACCTGCGAGACCTGCGTGGGGATGTCGTCCTCAGCGAACTGGAGGTCGACCGTGTAGCCGGCGGCCTCGAGCTCGGCCACGAGGGCGTCGCCGTCCGCGATCCAGCGCTCCGACGAGCGGGTGGGCATGGCGACGCCGATGAGGCCTCCGCCTTCGCCTTCGCCCTCGGCAGCCGGGGCCGAGCAGGCGGCGAGACCGAAGGTCATCGCGCCGATAGCCACGGCGGAGAGAAGAACGTTCTTCTTCACTGTGTGTCCTTTCATAGGGGATGTGGTGGTGCTGCGGCTCTCGCCTCGACTGCGAGTCGAGAACCGTTCCCGGGGCGGGCCCCGGGACGTCTAGGTGATCGGCGCCGCGCTCACAGCGACTGCGCCAATCGGTAGTAGGCGGCGTTCGCGCGCACGTCGCGTGCGAACCCCTCGAGCGTGGTGCTCTCGTCGATGACGAGCAGCTCGACCGCGGCCATCTGCGCGAAGTCGCGGAAGACCTCGACGCCGACCTGAGTGGTCATGACCGTGTGGTGGGCGGCCCCCGCCGTCAGCCAGGCAGCGGCGGACGTGCTGAAATCGGGCGCGGGCTTCCAGACCGCGTGGCCGACGGGCAGGTGGGGCATGGGTGCCGGCAGCGCCACGTTCTCGACGACGTTCGCCACGAGGCGGAACCGGTCGCGCATGTCACTGAGCGCGACGACCAGTGCCGGGCCGGCGTCGGCCGTGAAGACCAGGCGCACGGGGTCGTCTTTGCCCCCGATGCCGAGCGGGTGGATCTCGAGTCGGGGCCGTGCGGTGGTGAGCGAGGGGCTGACCTCGAGCATGTGCGCGCCGAGGATGAGCTCGTTGCCGGGCTCGAGGTGGTAGGTGTAGTCCTCCATGAGCGAGGCGCCGCCGGGGAGGCCGGCTCCCATCACGGCCGCCGTGCGTACGAGCACCGCGGTCTTCCAGTCGCCCTCGGCACCGAAGCCGTAGCCGTCGGCCATGAGGCGCTGCACGGCGAGGCCGGGCAGCTGCTTCAGGTCGGCGAGGTCCTCGAAAGAAGTGGTGAAGGCGGAGAACCCGCCTCCTTCGAGGAACCCGCGCAACCCGAGCTCGATCGCCGCGCCGTAGCGCAGCGAGTCGTGCCGCGCGGCACCGGGGTGCAGCTCGGCGGCGACGTCGTAGAGGTCGAGGTACTCGGCGACGAGCGCGTCGATGTCGGCGTCGGCGACCGCGTGCACGGCGTCGGCGAGCTCGGTGACGCCCCACGTGTTGACCTGCACACCGAACCGCAGCTCGGCCTCGGTCTTGTCGCCCTCGGTGACGGCCACGTAGCGCATGTTGTCGCCGAAGCGGGCGAGCTTGAGCTCGTGCGCGGCGTGCCAGCCGGCGGCGGCGCGGGCCCACACGGCGATGCGGTCGGTGACGGCCGGGTTCGACACGTGGCCCACGACGGTCGTGCGGGCCACGCCGAGGCGCGAGACGATGTACCCGAACTCGCGGTCGCCGTGCGCGGCCTGGTTGAGGTTCATGAAGTCGAAGTCGATCGTGGCGAAGGGCAGCTCGACGTTGGCCTGCGTGTGCAGGTGCAGCAGGGGCTTCTGCAGCGCGTCGAGACCGGCGATCCACATCTTGGCCGGGCTGAAGGTGTGCATCCACGCGATCACACCGATGACGTTCGGGGCGGCGTTCGCCTCCTGCATCACCCGCTTGATGCTCGCGCTGTCGACCAGGGTCGGCTTCCACACGATCGAGACAGGCATGCTCGCGGCGCCCTGCAGCCCCGCGACGACCTGCTGCGACTGCTCGGCGACCTGGCGCAGCGTCTCGTCGCCGTAGAGGTTCTGGCTTCCGGTGAGGAACCAGACCTCGTAGGTCGAGAGGTCGGGGACGATGCTGCGGGTCACGATGAGGCTCCTTGGAGGGCAGGGGTGGGCAAGACGTCGGCCGCGCGGCGCTCGATCTCGAGCCCCGCCTCGTAGCGCGCGAGGTAGGCCGCGAAGCCCATGACATCGTCGGGGTCGGGCGCCACGACGGCGGCGTCGGCACCCGCGAAGACGCGATCGTCGAGGTACGAGGCGAGGTCGCCACCGCCGGAGGCCGTGAAGGCTGCGAGCACCGCGATGCCCCATGCTCCGCCCTCGGAGGCGCTGTCGGCGACACCCACGGGCGCATCGAGCGAGGCGGCGAGGAAGCGCTGGGCGACACCGGCCGTGCGGAACAGGCCGCCGTGAGCCATCATGCGCTCGACCGTCACACCCTCGTCGTGCAGGGCGCGCATGCCGAGGCTCAGAGCGGCGAAGACGCCGTACAGGTGGGCGCGCATGACGGCGGCGAGCGTGAGCTCGCTCTCGGGCGTGCGGACGACGAGCGGGCGGCCGGCGTCGAGCCGCGCGACGGGTTCGCCGGCGACCTGGTTGTACGCGAGCACGCCGCCGGCGTCGGCAGGGCTCTCGAGGGCCTCGGCGAGTAGCAGGGCGTAGGCCTCGTCGGCGGTGACGGGGGCGCCAGCGAGCTCGGCGAACCGGCGGTAGGTGCCGACCCAGGCGTTGAGCTCGCTCGTGCCGTTGTTGCAGTGCACCATCGCGACGGGGTGCCCGGCCGGGGTCGCGACGACATCGATCTCGGGATGCACGCCCCCCAGCGGGCGCTCGAGCACGACCATCGCGAAGATGCTCGTGCCGGCGCTCACGTTGCCCGTGCGCGGGGCGACGGCGTTCGTGGCGACCATGCCGGTGCCAGCATCGCCCTCGGGCGGGCCGGCGACGGCGCCGGGCTGCAAGGCCCCGGTCGGGTCGAGCAGGGCGGCGCCGGCGGTGGTCAGGATGCCCGCGGTCGCGCCGGCGGGCAGGATCGCGGGGAGCATCCGCTCGATCGATACCGTGAGAGCCGAGCCCGCGACCGCCGCGTCGTAGCGCGCGATCAGGTCAGGATCGTAGGAGGAGCCAGCGGCGTCGACGGGGAACATGCCGGAGGCGTCGCCCACGCCGAGCACACGCTCGCCCGTCAGCACCTCGTGCACGTAGCCGGCGAGAGTCGTGATGCGGTGGATGCGCGCGACGTGCTCTTCGCCGCTCAGCACCGCCTGGTGCAGGTGGGCGATCGACCAGCGCAGCGGGATGTTCGTGCCGAACAGGGCGGAGAGCTCGGCCGCGGCCGGGCCCGTGCTCGTGTTGCGCCAGGTGCGGAAGGGCACGAGGAGCTCGTCGTGCTCATCGAACGCGAGGTAGCCGTGCATCATGGCCGAGACACCGAAGGCCGCGAGCCCGGTCGGGACGACGCCGTGGCGCTCGCGCGCATCGGCGACGAGCGCAGCGTAGGCGCTCTGCAGGCCCGCGTGCACGGCCTCGAGGGAGTACGTCCAGACACCGTCCTCGAGCTGGTTCTGCCACTCGTGCGAGCCGGTGGCGAGAACCTCGGAGGGGTTCGCTCCGACGAGGCAGGCCTTGATGCGGGTCGAGCCGAGCTCGATGCCGAGCACCGCACGGCCCCCGGCGATCACGGTCGCGGCGCTCATCGAGCACCTACCGCGGGCTGCTGGCCGTAGACGTTCTGATACCGGTCGAAGAGCGCGTCGATCGCGTCGGGGGCGATCGGCACGAGCTCGCCGCCCTGGCGCGCGATGTGCACCGTGCGAGCGACGTCTTCGAGCATGACGGCGGCCTTGACCGCATCGCGCGCGTCGCGCCCGATGCTGAACGGTCCGTGGTTCTGCATGAGCACCGCGCGCGAACGGTGGCCCGTGAGGGTCTCGACAATGCCGCGGCCGATCGAGTCGTCACCGATGATCGCGAAGGGGCCGACGGGGATCTCGCCGCCGAACTCGTCGGCCATCGCGGTGATGACGCAGGGAATGGGCTCGGCGCGGGCGGCCCACGCGGTGGCGTAGGTCGAGTGCGTGTGCACGACGCCGCCGACGTCGGGCATGTTGCGGTAGACGTAGGCGTGCGCGGCCGTGTCGCTCGAGGGGCTGCGGTCGCTGCCGGGGGTGTCGGGAACGACTTCGCCGTCGAGCGTGCACAGGATCATGCTCGAGGCGTCGAGGTGGTCGTAGCCGACGCCGCTGGGCTTGATGACGAAGAGGTCAGCGCCGGGAACCCGGCCGGAGACGTTGCCGCCCGTCCACACCACGAGGCCATAGCGCACGAGCTCGGCGTGCAGGGCGGCGACGTCGTCGCGCACGCGAGCGATGGCGACCTGCACCTCGGGGCTCAGCGTGCTCACGGGACTCCATCGTCGCGGCGGCGACGGTGGACCCGGCGCCGGGATGGTTCAAGGGGCGGTGGTTCAGGGGATGCGGCCGGTTCTGCACCGGCTGCGTCCGCGACGTCACGGATTTGTGACCGTTCACATCGCGTGATGGCAATCTAACGGCGAAACGGTCACATCTGTCAACCGGGCCGGCAGACGAAACGGTCACAAGTCGATAACGACGGCGCCGGGCATCCGGAATCAGGGTCGGCGCGCGGTCGACTGCCGCACGATGAGCTCGGGCTTGACGGGCTCGTGGTCCATCTCGGTCTCGCCCCGCAGCTCACCGAGCAGCAGCGCGACGGCCCGGCGTCCGATCTCGGCGAAGTTCTGGCGCACCGTCGTGAGCGGGGGCGCGAAGTGCGCCGACTCGGGAATGTCGTCGAAGCCGACGATCGAGATGTCGTCGGGCACGCTGAGCCCCGATTCGCGGCACGCGTGCATGAAACCCAGCGCCATCTGATCGTTGCCGACGAACACGGCCGAGAAGTCGCGGTAGCGCAAGAGCTCGAGCCCCGCGTAGTAGCCGAACGAGGCCGTCCAGTCGCCGAGGATCGGCGCGCGCGTGCGCAGATCGGCGTCGCTCAGCTCGCGCAAGAACCCCTGCATGCGGGCCTCGGCCTCGATCCAGTCTTGCGGGCCCGAGATGTGCATGATCTCGGTGTGGCCGAGCTCGATGAGGTGCTTGGTCGCCATGCGCGCCCCCTGCACCTGGTCGACCCACAGCGAGTGCGAGGTGTTGAGGCCCGTCGCCTCGAGCGTCACGAACGGCACACCCACCTGCAGGTCGTTGATCGCCTCGAACACGCGCACCTGGGGCGCGATGACGATGAGCGCCTCGATCGACTGGCTCATGAGGTAGTCGAGGCCCGACTTGATCGAGGCGTACTCGCTCGAGCTGATGTTCGTGATCGACAGGCGGTAGCCGGCCTCGCGGGCGGCCGTCTCGATCGCTTGGATGCTCGTCTGCGGCCCGTAGTGCACGGTCTGTGCCGTGAGCACCCCGATCGTGCGCGATCGGCTCGTCACGAGAGCGCGCGCCGCCTGGTTGGGCCGGTACCCGAGCTCGTCGATGGCATCGCGCACGCGCTGCAGCGTCTCGGGCCGGATGCTCGGGCTGTCGTTGAGCACGCGCGACACCGTCTGGTACGAGACGCCCGCCACACGAGCGACGTCGCGGATGTTCGGCGCGCGCACCCGCTCCGGCTCAGCCGGGCGGTCGGTCTCCGTCGTCATCGTCGTCCGTTCGGGTCGCGATGTGTACGTTCACATCCGCTCGACCATTATGCACGCGCCACGAACCTGAGCACACGAGCGCCCTGGGTCACTACACTCTCGACCACCGCGCGCGCCGGTATCGGTGCGACGACGAGAGAAGAGGGCGATGATGCTCCACACCGACATCCCGACCGAGGCCGAGCTGCGGGCGATCGCCGCCGCGCGCGCCCTGCACTGCGTCTCGATCTACCTGCCGACCGGCCCCCTGCCGAGCGACGCCGAGCGGTCGCGCCGCGAGCTCTCGAACCACCTCGCCGCCGCCGTCGATCAGCTCGAGGCGGCGGGCGCCGACCCGCACGACGTCGACGCCATCAGCGCGGGCATCACCGCGCTCGTCGACGACTCCTTCTTCTGGAGCTATCAGGCGAGCAGCCTCGCCGTGTTCGCGACCGCCGACGCCGTGCGCACCTTCCGGCTGCCCAACCGCCTGTCTCCCACCGTGCAGGTCTCCGACCGGCTGCACCTCAAGCCCCTCCTGCGCACCCTGACGGTGCCCCAGAGCGCGTTCGTGCTGGCGCTGTCGCAGAACGCCGTGCGCCTCATCGAGGTCTCGGGCGACGCCCCGGCCGAGGAGGTCGCCGTCGACGACCTCCCCGAGAACGCCGCGCGCGTCTTCTCGACGCGGGGCGACAACGACTCGGCCCGGCTCATTGGAGACGAGGGCGTCACGACGCTGCTCGGCAACTACTCGCGGCAGATCGACAGCGCACTGCGCACGACGCTGCTCGGTGCCGGGCTGCCCCTCATCGTCGCGGGGGCCGAGCCCCTCGCGAGCATCTACCGCGGAGTCTGCCGCTACGACGGGCTCGTGGCCGACGGCATCGCCGGCAACCCCGACGAGACGAGCGCCGCCGACCTCGCGGCGGCCGCCCGCCCGATCCTCGATCGGCTCGGCGCCGACCAGGTGACCGCCCTGCGTGCCCGGCTCACCGAAGCCATCGGCACCGGTCGCGGCACGAGCGACCTCAGCGACCTCGCTCGAGCGGCGACCTACGGCGCCCTCGACGTGCTCATGATCGACGTCGACCGGTCGATCTCGGGCACCCTCGACGAGCAGTCGGGGGCCGTGACGCTCAGCGAGACCGACGACGCCATCGACTACGGCGTGGTCGACGAGATCGCCCGACGCGCACTGCTCACCGGGGCGAGGGTCGTCGCGGTCCGCGCCGACGACATGCCCGACGGCTCGGCGGCCGCGGGCATCATGCGCTTCGCGGTCTGATCGCGAACCGGCGCACGCGATAGCAGGCGGTGCCCGGCACCGCTACCGGCCGAGCGCCCCGAGCGACTGGCGCACGTCGGCCAGCAGGTCGTCGACGTCTTCGATGCCGACCGAGAGCCGGACGATCGCGTCGCTCACCTCGAGCTCGGTGCCGCGCACCGAGGCGTGCGTCATCTCGCTCGGGTAGTTGACGAGCGATTCGACGCCCCCGAGCGACTCCGCGAGGCTGAAGACGCGCAAGCCCTCGGCGAAGGCGCGCGCGGCCGCGGCGCCGCCGGCGAGCTCGAGCGAGAGCATCCCGCCGAAGCCCCGCATCTGGCGTGCGGCGAGATCGTGCCCGGGATGCTCGGGCAGGCCCGGGTAGTAGACCCGCGCGACGGCCGCGTGGCCGACCACGGCCTCGGCGATGGCCTGGGCGTTGGCCGAGTGGCGGTCCATGCGCACGGCGAGGGTCTTGATGCCGCGCGTCGTGAGCCACGCATCCATCGGGCCCGACACGGCCCCCGCGGCGAACTGGTGGAACTGCACCTGCTCGGCGAGCTCGAGGTCGTTCGTGACGACGGCGCCGCCGAGCACGTCGGAGTGCCCGCCGAGGTACTTCGTCGTCGAGTGCACGACGACGTCGGCACCGAGCACGAGCGGCTGCTGCAGATAGGGCGTCGCGAAGGTGTTGTCGACGACGACGATCGCGCCGACCGCGTGAGCGGCCTCGGCGAGCGCCGTGATGTCGGTGATCTTCATGAGCGGATTGCTCGGCGTCTCGAGCCACAGCACGCGCGGCCGCAGCGACTCGAGGGCCTCGCGCGTCGCATCGAGGTCGCTCAGCTCGACCGTCGTGAGGCCCACCTGCCAGCGGCCGAAGATGCGCCGCACGAGCCGGTGGGTGCCGCCGTAGACGTCGTTGCCCATGAGCACGTGATCGCCCGGGCTCAGCACCGCCCGCAGCAGCGCGTCTTCGGCGGCGAGGCCCGAGGCGAAGCTGAACGCGCGCGCGCCCGCCTCGAGCGAGGCGAGCTGCTCTTGCAGCGCATCGCGCGTGGGGTTGCCGCCGCGCGCGTACTCGTAGCCGCCGCGCAGATCGCCGATGGCCCGCTGCACGAACGTCGACGTCAGGTAGACCGGCGGCGTCACGGCACCCGTCGTCGGGTCGAAGGCCTGCCCGGCGTGGATGGCCCGCGTCGCGAAGCCCTGCAGGATATGCGGATCGTGCTCGGTCATGCTGCCCCTCCCGCGAGCGCGGCGATCAGGTCGGTGCGGTTCAGCAGGCCGATGGGGTTGCCGCCGTCGAGCACGAGCAGGGTCTCGGGATGCTGGCCGCCAGCCCCCCGGTCGCCGAAGCGCTCCTGCGCGGCCTCGAGGCTCTCGTGCGCGCCGACGACCGGCAGGCTCGGCCCCATCGCCGCCGTGATCGGATCGGCCGGGGTCACCGCGCCGGTCGCGAGCGCGCGCAGCAGCGTGCGCGCGTCGACCGACCCGAGCACCTCGCCGAGCACGAGCGGAGGCTCGGCGGCGACGACGGGCAGCGCGCCGACGTGCGCCTCGAGCGCCGCCACCGCATCCGCCACCGTGTGCTCGCGCCGCAGGTGGGCGAGTGGGCGCGGCGGGGTGCCGAGCAGGTCGGCGACGGTCGGCGAGCCGGTGGCGCGCGTGAAGCCGTGGCGGCGCATCCAGCCCTCGTTGAAGATCTTGCCGAGGTAGCCGCGGCCGCCGTCGGGCAGCAGCACGACGACCACATCGTCGGGGCCGAGCTCGCGCGCGACCTCGAGGGCGCCGACGACGGCCATGCCGCACGAGCCGCCGACGAGCAGCCCCTCTTCGCGGGCGAGGCGCAGGGTCATGTCGAACGACTGCTGGTCGCTCGCCGCGACGATGCGGTCAACGACGGCGGGGTCGTAGGCCGCGGGCCAGAAGTCTTCTCCGACGCCTTCGACGAGGTAGGGACGACCGGTGCCGCCCGAGTAGACACTGCCGACGGGGTCGACGCCGACGATCTGCACGCGACCGCCCGCGCGGTCGGCGCTGATCTCTCGCAGGTAGCGGCCCGTGCCGGTGATGGTGCCGCCCGTGCCGACGCCCGCGACGAAGTGGGTGACGCGACCGTCGGTGTCGGCCCACACCTCGGGGCCGGTCGACTCGTAGTGGCTCAGCGGGCCGTTGGGGTTGGCGTACTGGTTGGGCTTGAAGGCGCCGGGGATCTCGCGGGCGAGGCGGTCGCTGACCGAGTAGTACGACTCCGGGTCCTCCGGCGCGACAGCCGTCGGCGTCACGACGATCTCGGCGCCGTAGGCCGTGAGCACGTTGCGCTTGTCCTCCCCCACCTTGTCGGGCAGCACGAAGACGCAGCGGTAGCCGCGCTGCTGCGCGACGAGGGCGAGGCCGACGCCCGTGTTGCCGCTCGTCGGCTCGACGATCGTGCCGCCGGGCTTCAGCAGGCCCTCGCGCTCGGCCGCGTCGATGATGCGCGTCGCGATGCGGTCTTTCGACGATCCGCCGGGGTTGAGGTACTCGACCTTGGCGAGCACCGTCGCGGCGATGCCCTCCGTGACGCGATTGAGGCGCACAAGGGGGGTTCCGCCGATGAGATCGACGACCGTTTCGGCGTACTTCATGGGCCGAATCTACCAGCGGCTCCGGCCGTGTGACGGGGCACCGGATGCCCGGTCTCTAGTACGCGATCGTGCGCTGCCCCGGCGGCACCGCGAGGCCGGCCTTCACGAACGCCTCGCTCACGAGGCGGCGGCGGTTGTCGATCTCGCGCCCGAAGTCGCGCGCGAGCTCGGGCCGGCTCGCGACGAGCTGGTCGAGCACGTCGACGGGCACCGCGAGCACCGTCACCTCGGTCATGGCGTAGACCGCGGCGTTGATGCCCTGCCGCGTGAGCGAGGTGAGCCCGACGATCTCGTCGCGCGTGAGCTCGGTCACCGGCACGCGCACCCCGCCGGGCGCCTCGACCACCATGAGCGCCGTGCCCGAGTCGATCAACCGGATGCCGTCGGGCACCTCGCCGATGTGCTGCAGCTTCTCGCCCGAGACGTAGCGCTCGACGCGCACGCGATCGACGTGCTGCTGCAGGTCGGCGGGGTCGCAGTAGAGCGCCGCGCAGAACCGCATGAGCATCGCCCGGCGGCGATCGGTGCTGTCGTAGTCGACGTAGTAGTCGCGGTCGAGCCGCAGCCCGGCGCGGCGCGCCGCGTACCAGAGCCGCCGCCGGAACTCCGACAGCGCCCCGTACTCGTCGCTCGGCGTCGCGACGGGGATCGTGATCTCGTACTGGCCGGCCGCGAAGGCATCGGCGCTCGGCTGCTCGCCCGCGACGATCATCGGCAGGTCGGCGGCGACGTTCGTCATGACCCGGATGACCGTCTCGGGCGGGTCTTCCGTCGCGAACTGCACCATCGCGCAGGCGGAGTAGGGGCCGCCCTTGCGGCTGAGGTTCGCGAACGAGGCGGCCGCGAGCTCGGCGTTCGGCACGATGACGACGCCCCCGATGGTGCGGATGTGAACCGAGCGCCAGTTGACCTCGATGACACGGCCCCGCACGTCGCCGACCTCGAGGTGGTCGCCGAGCTCGAAGGGCTGCTCGAAGAGCAGCAGCAGGCCCGAGAGCACCGAGCCGACGGCGTTCTGCAGGGCGAGGCCGATGACGATCGATCCGATGCCGAGCGCCGTGAAGAGGCCGCCGATGTCGGCACCCCAGACCCACGAGAACAGGATCGCGATCGCGATGACGATGAGCAGGAACCGCCCGACGTCGACGAAGATCGACGGCAGCCGCTCGCGCCAGCTGCCCTTGCGCGCGGTGACGAAGAGCGCGACGTTGAGCCCGTTGATGAGCACGAGGATGACGAGGAACCCGAGAACCGTCGCGACGATCCGGCTCCACGACGCCTCGACCTCCGCCCCCTCGGCCTGCGCCACGAGCACGAGCAGCGCCGCGACGGGGGCGACGTAGTTGCGCAGCAGTCGCACGACGCGGGCGGCCGGGCTGCCGCGCTGCGCGAGCGCCTCCTGCAGCTCGCCGAGCACGAGCAGCACGATCGGCAGCCCGACGATCACGGCGATCGAGGGCCAGAACCACGGCTCCCTCCAGATCTCGGTCACGCCGAGTGCTCCGTGTCGATGCGCCACACCCGCTGCTCGCCCTGCGCCGTGCCGATCATCCCCGCCTCGATGAGGCGAACGGTGGCCGGCAGGGCGGTCGCGACCCGGTCGGTCACGAAGATGCCCGACTCGGTGCGCTCGGCCTGCAGGCGGAAGGCGAGGTTCACGGCATCCCCCCACAGGTCGTAGACCATGTGGGCGCGACCGACGAGGCCGCTGCTCGCCTCACCGAGATCGACCCCGGCCCGCAGCGCGAGGGGCACGCCCCACTGGGCGCTGAAGCGGTCGACGATGCGCGTGAGCTCGACGGCGTAGTCGACCATGCGTCGGGCGTTGTCGATGCGCGGCACGGTGAGCCCGCAGCTCGCGAGGTAGCCCTTCGTGGTCGTGCGCACGTGCTCGACCCCGAAGGGCGCCCCCGCCTCGTCGAACTGGCGCACGAGCTCGTTGAGGGTCTCGAGCGTCGCCTCCGAGCCGCGGTCGCGGCTGAAGGCCTCGAAACCGACGATGTCGGCGTACATGACCGACACGTCGGCGTGGTCCTCCGCGATCGTCTGATCGCCGTCTCGGTAGCGCCGGATGACCGGCTCGGGCATGAGCGCCCGCAGCAGCCGCTCGCTCTCGGCGCGCTGCTCGTCGAGCAGCTCGGCCTTGACCTGCAGGCTGCGGCTCATGTCGTTGAAGGCCGCCGAGACCTGCCGCAGCTCGTCGTTCGAGCCCGCGTCGACCGTGACCCCCGACTCGCCCGCGGCGATGCGCTGGGCGGCCTTCGCGAGCCGCCGCAGGGGGCTCACGAAGATGCGCGCGAGCAGCAGCGAGAGCACCGAGACCACGAGCGCGAGCACGGCCGACGAGACCACGAGGTTGCGCGTGAACTCGGTCACGGGGGCGAAGGCCTCGGCGCTGTCGATTTCGGCGATGACGACCCAGTCGACACCGGGCACCTCGGCCGGGCCGTACGCGGCGAGTGTCTCGCGGCCGAGATAGTTCGGCGCGATCATCGTGCCCGAGCGCCCCGCGAGGGCGTCGTCGGCGGCCGCCGTGCGCACGGGCTGCAGGCCGAGCGTGGTGCGGCGGGCGACGGCGAGATCGACGACCTCGCGCGGTGCGCCCGCGGCGAGCGAGGCGGTCGCGAAGGCCTCGGGGTTCTCGATGAGCAGGCGAGAGGGCGAGCGCATGAGGCTGTCGACGCCCACGAGGTAGGCCTCGCCCGTATCGCCGAGCCCGCCCTGGCTCCAGTCCTCGCCCGCCGTCATGACCGCGCTGACGCGATCGATCGGCAGCTCCACCGCCATCGCGCCGATGATCTCGCCGTCGCGCCCGATCGGCGTCACGGCCCAGCCGGCCGGCAGGTTGAGCGAGGGCGGGTAGCTCTCGAAGTCGGTGAGGGTCACCTCGCCGAGCAGATTGCCGCCGACCGCCTCGCCGTAGGCGGCCGCGAGATTCGTGAACCGGTAGGGCCCTGTGAGCACGTCGGTGCCGAGGTCGACGCCCTTGTAGGCGCTGTAGACGACGAGGCCGCGCGCATCGATGAGCAGCACGTCTTCGTAGTCGAGCAGCTCGGTCATCGAGCGGAAGTAGTCGTGGTACTGCGCGTGCACCGCTGACCAGGCGCTGCCGTCGCCCGCGTCATCGACCGCGATGGCCGATGCGACGTCGGTGTGCGGCGCGGTGTAGTGCACCTGCAGGTAGCGGGCCGCCGCGCTCGTCGGCACGAAGGCCGCCGCGTCGGCGGTCGAGCCCGTTGCCGCGCTCAGCGCGGGGCCGAAAACCTCGTCGTAGTAGCGGTAGAGCGAGCCGAGCTGCTCGTCGTCGAGCGGGGCCTCGCCCGGCTGCTCGAGCTGCGCGACCGCGGCGCTGAACGCCTCGGTCGCCTCGATGACGCTCTGGCCGCGCGAGTGCACGACGACCGTGCGCTCGATCGTCGAGAACAGCCGCTCGACCTCGCGCGTGCGCGAGTCGCGCACCTCGATGAGGCGCTGGAAGGCCGCGTCGCGCAACGAGTCGGTCGCGTTGACGTAGCCGATCACGCCGACGAGCACATTCGACGTGACGCTCACCGCGAGCAGCATGACGAGCACCGTCGATTGGATGCTGAGCCCCGACCGGCGGCGGTGCGCCCCGGCACCCCGCAGACCCGTCGGGCGCTCCCGCTCGTCTTCTGCGTGCGACATGGCTTCCTCGACGGTCGATGCCCGGGGGCGCGCGATTCACCTGGTGGGTTCACAGTAGCGATCGCCGGCCGATTGCGGGAGGGGTCTGCGAACGCCGCTCACAGCCTCCCCTGTGCGTAGTCTGGGATGATCTCACCGGCGTTCAGCGCCCGAATCCCCTGCCCGCAGCACCGACAGGAGCCCTCCCGTGGCCGACCACACCTCCGACGACCTGACCATCAAGCAGCAGCGCGAGAAGCGCCGCGCCGAGAAGGTGGCCGCCCTCAAGGCCAAGCAAGCCAAGGAGAAGCGCAACCAGCGCCTCGGCATCGGCGCGGCCGTGCTCGGTGGCGTCGCCGTCATCGCCATCCTCGTGGGCATCGTCGTCACCTCGGCGACCCCGCCGATCGACCCCGACACGATCGAGATCGAGGGTCTCGAGACGTTCGATGGGCTCGAGCCGATGCACGTCGAGACCGTTGTCGACTATGAAATGTCGCCTCCCGCGGGCGGCCCCCACAACCCGACCTGGCTCAACTGCGGCGTTTACGAGGAAACTCAGCAAAACGAGAACGCCGTTCACTCGCTTGAGCACGGCGCCGTGTGGGTAACCTACGACCCGGAGCGGGTCTCGGGCGGCGACCTCGACGCGCTGCGCGGCTCGATGCCCAGCACGTACATCATCCTCTCGCCGTTCCCCGGCCTCGAGGCGCCCGTCGTCGCGAGCGCCTGGGGGGTGCAGGTCGCGCTCGACGGCGTCGACGACCCGAGGCTTGCTGATTTCATCATCAAGTATCGACTCGCAGAGTCGGCCCCAGAGCCCGGGGCGCTCTGCAGCCAAGCGCTAGACGGACCCGGGAAGGTGTCGTAATGGTCGATAGAACGACCGACGCAGCAGAGGCGTCTCCGCTACTGAGCCGAACGCGTCTGCTGGTCATCGGCACGCTGCTCGTGCTTGTCGCAATCGTTGTCGGCGTGCTGGTCGGGCGGGCCACGGCGCCAGCCGCGGCCCGAACGCCTGAAGAGTCGAGCGCCGAAGCGGGCTTCGCGCGCGATATGCAAGTGCACCACGGCCAGGCTATCGAGATGTCCCTCATCATTCGCGACCGCACTGACGACCCCGAAATCCGCCTGCTCGCGCTCGACATCGCGACCGGTCAGACTCAACAGCAAGGTCAAATGTTTGCGTGGTTGACGATGTGGGGTTTACCACAAACGTCGAGCGGTCCTGCGATGGAGTGGATGTCGTTGCCCGCGCTCAACAGCGACGTGCAGGGCGGCGACCACACCGGGATGGACATGACAGATGGCCCAAGTTCAGAGGCTCGCGGTGGTGCAATGCCCGGCATGGCCACTCTGGATGATCTGCAGCTGCTGTCCAGCCTCAGCGGGGTCGAGGCCGAAAGGTTGTACCTCCGCCTCATGATGGCTCATCACCAGGGCGGCGTAGAAATGGCCGAATCTGTGCTCGCGCGTAGCAACGATCCACAGGTGAGAACGCTCGCCCAGGGCATGGTCCAACAGCAGTCGAAAGAGCTCGACTACATGTCGGAGCTGCTCGCCGCGCGCAGCTGACCCGTGCGGTCGTAGTCGGCCGACTGCTGCTCGACGAGCCGCGCGTACACCCCGCCGAGCGCGACGAGCTCGGCGTGCGCGCCGCTCTCGACGATGCGGCCCCCGTCGACGACGTGGATGACGTCGGCCGCGCTGATGGTCGAGAGCCGGTGCGCGATCGCGATCGTCGTGCGACCGCGGCTCGCGGTGTCGAGCGCCGCCTGCACGACGCGCTCGGAGACCGAGTCGAGCGCGCTCGTCGCCTCGTCGAGAATGAGCACGGGCGGGTCTTTCAGCAGCACGCGCGCGATCGCGACTCGCTGCTTCTCGCCGCCCGAGAGGCGGTAGCCGCGCTCGCCCACGACGGTGTCGTAGCGGTCGGGGAAGCCCGCGATGGTGTCGTGGATGCTCGCCGCACGGCAGGCCGCCTCGAGCTCGGCATCCGTCGCATCGGGCTTGGCGTACCGCAGGTTCTCGGCGATCGTGGCGTGGAACAGGTAGGTCTCCTGGCTCACGACGCCGATGCTCTCGATGAGGCTCTGCTGGCGCAGCAGCCGCACGTCGACGCCGCCGACCGCGACCGTGCCGCTCGTGACCTCGTGCAGCCGGGGAACGAGGTACGAGATGGTCGTCTTGCCCGCGCCCGAGGGGCCCACGAAGGCGACGAACTGGCCCGGCTGCACCTCGAACGAGACGCGGTCGAGCGTGGGCGCGCTGTCGGCCGGCGCATCCGGGTAGCGGAACACGACGTCGTCGAAGCGGATGCGCCCGCGCTGAGCGGGCTCGGGATCGCGCGCCTCGGCGTGCTCGGTGATGCTCGGCACGAGGTCGAGGTACTCGAAGATGCGCGCGAAGAGCGCGCCGCTCGTCTGCAGGTCGAGCGCCACGCGCATGAGCCCCATGAGCGGGTAGGTCAGGCGGGCCTGCACCGTCGTGAAGGCGACGATCGTGCCCGCGGTGACCGCGACATCCATCTGGATCAGCCAGGCCGCGACGAGGTACACGACGGCGGGGATGACCGAGAGGAAGACGTTGACGGTCGCGAAGAACCATTGGCCGCTCATCGAGAGCTGCACCTGCAGGCCGCGCTGCGTGTCGTTCTCGCGCTCGTAGCGCTCGACCTCGCTCTGCTGGCGGAAGAAGCTCTTGGCAAGCAGGATTCCCGAGACGCTCAGCGCTTCTTGCGTGATCGCCGTCATGTCGCTCAACGACTCCTGCGTCTTCGTGGCGATGCGCGCTCGCACTTGCCCGACACGACGCTGCGCGACGACGAGCAGCGGCAGCAGCACGACCGCGACGACCGTCAGCTGCCAGCTGAGGATGAGCATGGCGACGAAGGCCGCGATGACGGTGACGGTGTTGCCGATGACGCTCGAGACCGTGTTGCTCAGCACGCCCGCGACGCCGCCGACATCGTTCTGCAGCCGCGACTGGATGATGCCCGTCTTCGTGCGCGTGAAGAAGCCGAGCTCCATCGATTGCAGGTGCGAGAAGAGGCGCACCCGCAGTTGCGCCATGACGCTGTTGCCGACGGTCGCGGTGAGGTAGGTCTGCCCGATGCCGATGCCCGCCGAGACCAGCCAGAGCACGAGCATCGCCCCGACGAGCTGCAGCAGCACGGGCACGTTCGGCGTGCCCTCGGGCGGGAACAGCCCGCGATCGAAGGCCTGCTGCGTGAGCAGCGGCGGCACGACGCTGAGGGCCGCCGAGACGAGCACGAGCGCGATCGTGATGGCGAGCGGCGTGCGGTGCGGCCGGAAGAGCTCGGCGATGCGCGGCAGCAGATCCGGGATGCGCGGGGCCTCGGCGTTGGCCGCCCGCTGCGCGGCGACGTCGCCTCCCGACACGCGTGATCCCCGGCGGCCGCCTCCCATGCTCATAGCGCGAGCCTAGGGGCGACCACCGGGGATCCCGGTGTGAGGGCGGTGCCGATCAGCCCTTCGTCGAGCCCGCCAGCAGGCCGCGCACGAAGTAGCGCTGCAGGCTGAAGAACACGATGAGCGGCACGACGAGCGAGATGAACGCCGCGGCGGGCAGGCGCTCTTGATTGCGCCCGAAGTTGCCCACGAGCTCGGCGAGGCGCTGGGTGAGCGGCGCGACGTCGGCGGTGCCGCCCGAGAACACGAGCGCCACGAGCAGGTCGTTCCAGACCCAGAGGAACTGGAAGATGCCGATGGAGGCGAGCGCCGGCAGCGAGAGCGGGATGACGATGCGGAAGAAGATCTGGGTGTGGTTCGCACCGTCGACCCGCGCCGCTTCGATCACCTCGCCGGGGATCTCGCTGATGAAGTTGTGCAGCAGGAAGATGCACAGCGGCAGGCCGAAGATCGTGTGGGCGATCCACACGGCAGGGAACGTGCCGCTGATGCCGAGCACCTCGCTGAAGATCTGCAACAGCGGGATGAGCGCCATCTGCAGCGGCACGATCTGCAGCGCGAAGATCAGCACGAAGATCGCGCCCGAGCCGCGGAACTTGATCCACGCGAAGGCGTAGGCCGCCATCGTCGCGATGATGATCGGGAACAGCGCGGAGGGGATCGCGATCACGAGCGAGTTCACGAAGTACGAACCGAGGTTCGCCGACGACGCCCCCTGCACGGTGAGCACGTCGACGTAGTTCTCGAGCGTGAAGCTCGGGCTCACGAACATGTTCCACCAGCCGTTGGTGCGGATCTCCTCCGGCGTGCGGAACGACGAGACGAGCAGGCCGAACGTCGGGATCGTCCACACGGTGGCGATCATGATCGCGGCGAAGGTCGCCCAGGGCGAGGTCAGGCGGTCTTTGACCCGGCGGGCCTTGCCGCCGCCCGCGGCCGTGGCGATCGCACGGGTCGTCGGCTGCTCGGGAGCGTCAGCAGCGGCGGTGACGTCGGTGCTCATCGGATCTCCTTCTGCTTGCGCATGACGCGCACGTTGTAGACGACGATCGGCAGGACCATGAAGAACAGCACGACGGCGAGCGCCGAGCCGTACCCGGTCTCGCCGCGGTTGAAGGCCTGCGTGTACATCTCGTTGGCGACGACCGAGGTGTCGAAGTTTCCGCCGGTCATCGCTCTCACGATGTCGAAGACCTTGAGGGTCGCGATCGAGATGGTCGTGATGACCACCACGAGCGTGCCCCGGATGCCCGGCACCGTGACGTTCCAGAACGACTGCCAGGCATTCGCGCCGTCGAGCCGGGCGGCCTCGATGATCTCGACCGGCACGCCCTTGATGGCCGCCGAGAGCAGCACCATCGCGAAGCCGGTCTGGATCCAGACCATGACGTTGATGAGGAAGAAGGTGTTCCACGGCGAGTTGACGAGGAAGGGCTGCGGGTCCTGGCCGATCCACACGAGGATCTGGTTGAGCAGGCCGATCTGCTCGCTGAACCCGACCTCGCGGTACTCGTACATGAAGCGCCAGATGATGCCGGCCCCGACGAACGAGATGGCCATGGGCATGAAGACGAGCGACTTGAGGATCTTCTCGCCGTGCGACTTGTCGATGAAGACGGCGTAGGCGAGACCGAAGATCGTCGAGAGGGTCGGCACGAGCGCGACCCAGATGAGGGTGTTGACGAGCACGATGACGATCTCGGGCTGCGTGAACATCCACACGAAGTTGTCGATGCCGACGAAGTCGGAGCCGTTCGCCGTCTGGCGGCTGAAGAAGCCGAGGATGGTGGTGCGGATCGCCGGATAGACGAGACCGACCACGAGAAGCAGGATCGACGGCCCGACGAAGGCGGCGAGCTGCCAGTAGTCGCGGCCGCGCTTGGGAGCGCGATCGGCCAGGAACAGGATCAGTCCGACGACGGCGGCGAAGACCGCCAGACCCAGGACCATGACCCCGAACTTCGCGATGAGATCAGACCAGAATTCGCTCATGCCCTATCAAACCTCCATTGGTTTGGTGTGGATGTCTGCCACGTTACCCGACGGGCCGGCCCACCGGACTGCTGGAGTCCGATGGGCCGGTCGTCAGGCGTTCAGCTGTCGCTGGCTACTGCGGGAACGTGGCGTCGATCGACCGGAGGACATCCGACGTCGGCGTGCCGTTCACCCAGTCGACCATGCCGGTCCAGAACGAGCTGGTGCCGACGGCGGCGGGCATGAGGTCGGAGGCGTCGAAACGGAAGATCGTGTCGTCGCCCTGCAGGATCTCGACCGACTGGCGGGCGAGGTCGGAGCCGGCGAGCGACGGGTCGAGACCCTTGTTCGCCGAGATGACACCGCCGCGCGAGACGCGCTCGTTGGCGAAGGTGTCGCTCGAGAGGTACGCCTGAAGAGCAGCGGTCGCCTCGTTGTCGTTGAACGCGGCCACGAACTCGCCACCGCCGGTGACGGCGTTGGGGTCGCCCTCGGCGATCGGCGGGGTGATGAAGGCCCAGACGTCGCCGTCAGGAGCAACCGTCACGCCCTCGCCCCACTGCGCCTCGTAGAACGACGCCTGGTGGTGCAGCGAGCAAGTGCCATCGAGGATCGAGAGGCCGCCATCCTGGAAGGTGGTGGTCACGATCGACTGCACGCCGCCGAAGCCGCCGTTGACGAACTGGTCGTTCAGCAGCACCTCGCCGACGAGGTCGAACGCCTCGGTGATCTCGGGCGAGTCGAACTTCAGCTCACCGGCGACCCACTGGTCGTAGGCCTCGGGGCCAGCGGTGCGCAGCACCAGGTCTTCGACCCAGTCGGTGCCGACCCAGCCGGTCGCGTCGCCCGAGCCGAAGCCGACGCACCACGGACGGTACGGTCCGTCGTTGCGCTCGGTCATCTGCTCCGAGAGATCGAGGAGACCCTGGTAGGTCGTCGGGATCTCGTAGCCGTTCTCCTCGAAGTCGGCCGGCGAGTACCAGACGTAGCCCTTGACGCTCGCGAGCAGCGGCGCGGCGTAGAAGGTGCCGTCGACGGTGCCGTAGCCCTTCCACGACTCGCTCCAGAACTCGTCGACGTTGGCCTCGACGGCCTCGGGGGCCGCGACGACGTAGCCGTCGGCGATGAGGCGCTGCAGCAGACCGGGCTGCGGGATGATCATCAGGTCGGGGGCGTCGCCAGCGGCGGCGCGGACGTTGATCTGCGTCTCCGCCTCCTGCGTGCCGTTGTACTCGACCGTGATGCCCGTGCAGGCCTCGAAGTCGGCCATGCTCTCGACCAGGGCGTCGGCCTCGGTGTCGATGATGGTCGCGTAGAGCTCGACGCTCTCGCCCTCGAAGGTGCCGTAGGACTCGTAGGCGGCGCAGTCGGCGTCGCCGCCGGTGCCCGGGTCGGTCTCGGCAGCGGCGCAGCCCGCGAGCACGAGGCTCAGGGCTCCGATAGCCGCGGCAGGCGCAATGAGCCTGCGTCGGAGAGTGGAACTCATGTGTTTCCTCCTCGTTGAGGTCGGTCAGCGCGCCGATCGACGCGCGTGGTTGTGGTGGTGCAAGAGGTGGAATTCGGCGTCAGAAGGGCCGTTGGACACTTCGTCGGGAACCGGTTCCAGGTGTCACCGTACGTCACCGCTCGCTCGGCCGCAACCCGTTGTGACCACGACGTTACCGATCTGTTGCCGAACTCTCCGGAGCCGCCCAGGTGCAGAGCATCGCTCGGCACCGGTGCGAGACCGCTCTCACATGGCATCGGTTCCACACTGGTGCGATTCGGGCTACACTGACGCCACGGTGCGCCCCGGTCCCCGATCGACGCGGGCCGAGCATCCACTGTCTGAGCACCTGACGCCAACGTCCAACGGAGGGCACGAGGCCATGAGCATCCTCGCCGATGTCGCCCGCATCGCGGGCGTATCGAAGTCGACAGCCTCGCGGGCGCTGAGCGGGCGGGGCTACGTCTCCGACGACACCCGCCGGCGGGTCGAGGATGCCGCTGCCGAGCTCGGCTACGTCGTCTCCTCCACGGCCGCGAGCCTCGTGACCGGGCGCACGCGCAATGTCGGCGTGGTCATCCCGTACATCAACCGCTGGTACTTCGCCGAAGTGCTCGAGGGCATCGAATCGGCGCTGATCCGCGCCGGCTACGACCTGACGCTCTACCGGCTCAGCACCGATCGCGACCTGCGCCGGCGCGTGTTCGACTACTTCCTCGTGCGCAAAAGGGTCGATGCGGTCATCTCGGTCGCGATCGACTTGAGCCCGCACGAGGTGCAGATGCTGCAGGCCCTCGGCAAGCCGCTCGTCGGCATCGGTGGTCGCATCGACGGCATCCCCTCGCTGTCGATCGACGACGTCGAGACGGCTCGACTCGCGACCGAGCACCTGCTGAGCCTCGGGCACCGCCGCATCATGCACGTCGGCGGCGACCAGAACGAGCAGATGGACTTCCGGGTGCACTCGCAGCGGTACACGGGCTTCGCCCAGGCGCTGCGCGACTCGGGCGTGTCCGTCGACGACGACTTCCGCGACGCCGACTTCTCGATCGAGGGCGGCTACGCGGTCGGCCTCGCCGTGCTCGGCGACCCGCGCACCCGACCGACCGCGATCTTCGCGGGCTGCGATGAGATTGCGATCGGCATCACGGTCGCGGCACGGCAGCTCGGCATCAGCATCCCCGGCGAGCTCTCGATCATCGGCGTCGACGGTCACCCGCTCGCCGAGATGTTCGGGCTCACGACACTCGCGCAGCAGCCAGGCGCGCAGGGGGCTCGAGCGGTCGAGCTGCTGCTGAGCCAGCTCGAGCACGCCGAGGCCGCGCCGCCGGACGAGCACCTGCTGCTGCCGACGGCCCTGACCGTGCGCGCGAGCACCGCCGCCCGGCGCGAGCCGAGCTCCTGAGCCGAGCCTCTCGCCTCACCGGCCGAGCCTGCACGCACGCCCCTGCGCACGCCCCCACGCACGAGAGCCCCGCACCGTCGAACGACGGGCGGGGCTCTCGAGGTGAAGCGGGTGACTACTTGAGGGTGACGGTGGCGCCGGCCTCTTCGAGCTGGGCCTTGGCCTTGTCGGCGGTCTCCTTGTTGACACCCTCGAGAACGACGCCGGGGGCGCCGTCGACGACGGCCTTCGCCTCGCCGAGGCCGAGGCTCGTGAGCGCGCGGACCTCCTTGATGACCTGGATCTTCTTCTCGCCGGCGGCCTCGAGGACGACGTCGAAGGACGTCTTCTCCTCGACCTCTTCGGCGGCGGCGGCGGGGCCGGCGGCAGCGGCGACCGCGACGGGCGCAGCGGCGGTGACCTCGAAGACCTCTTCGAACTTCTTGACGAACTCGCTGAGCTCGATGAGCGAGAGCTCCTTGAACGCTTCGATGAGCTGGTCAGTCGTGAGCTTGGCCATGATTTCTCCTTCTGGTTGTGTGATGTCGTGAACCGGTCAACTGAGGATCAGTTGCCGGACTCCTGCTTCTGCCGCAGCGCGTCAATGGCGCGGGCGGCCTGCGCCAGCGGCGCGTTGAACATGTACGCGGCACCGAACAGCGAGGCCTTGACGGCGCCGGCCAGCTTGGCCAGCACCACCTCACGGCTCTCGAGCTCGGCGAGCTTCATGACCTCGGAGGCGTCGAGCGGGCGACCGTCGAAGTAGCCGCCCTTCACCACGAGGTTGGGGTTCGCCTTGGCGAAGTCACGCAGCGCCTTCGCCACGGTCACGGGGTCACCGTGCACGAAGGCGAGAGCAGACGGGCCGGCGAGCATGTCATCGAGCGAGTCGATGCCTGCCTCGTTGGCCGCGATCTTGGTCAGCGTGTTCTTCACCACGGCGTACGACGCGTCAGCACGGATGTTGCCGCGCAGCGTCTTCAGCTGCGCCACCGTGAGACCGCGGTACTCGGTCAGCAGAACGGCGGTCGAGCTGGAGAACAGTTCCTTCAGCTCGGCGACCGTTGCTTCCTTGTTCGCCATGGTGCTCCTCAATGTTTGTCGTTGGTCTCACCACGACCGCCGCAGGGGCAGAACACCGGCACACATGACGAAAGGCCCGTGCGCACGCGCACGAGCCTTGGCGCTCAGCCTCGAGATCGAGGAGCGAGCGGTTCTAGTTCGATACACCTGCGCGGGCCCTCGTCCGCTCCGCGAGGAGCGTGCGAGCCTTCGGCCGTCGTGATCTGCTCGCAGACGGGGTCTGCGGGCGGGCACGGCGACAACCGGCGGTCTATGGCAAGAGGCCAGCATACGTCACGCGCACTGCGCGGCGCAAAGCGGGAGGGCGCGTGGCTAGGCGTGGTCGAGCCACGAGTGGCTCGGGGTGTAGCCGAGGTCGCGGCGTGCGGCATCGATCGAGAGCATCGTCTCGCGGCCGTCGAGGGGGCGCGTGAGCGGAACATCCGGAAACTCGGCGGCCATGAGCCCCGCCGAGTCGCGACGCATGACGGTGTCGGCTGCGGCGATGATGTACGTCGCGTAGCCCGGCACGCGGGTGGCGAGCGCGCGCTCGACGGCGTGCGCACCGTCGCGGCGGTCGATGTAGCCCCAGAGGTTCCAGCGGCGCATCGCCGGGTCGTCTTGCCACGACTCGAACTCCGGGTAGTCCTCGGGCGCCATGACGTTGCTGAACCGCAGGCCCGTGATCGACAGCGACTCATCGAGGCGGCAGAGCTTCCGGCCCAGTTCCTCCTCGAGGTGCTTGCCGATCGCGTACATGAAGTTGGGGCGGGTCGGCTGGCTCTCGTCGATCGGGGCCGCGGGCGGCGCCTCCGTGAGCGGCAGGCCGAGTAACGTCTCGCTCGAGGCGTGCACGATGCGCGCGATGCCGGCGCGGCGGGCGGCCTGGAACACCGCGATCGTCATCGCCAGGTTGTCCTGCAGCAGCACCGTATCGGGGCGGATGCCCGGCGCCGGGCTCGCCGCGAGGTGAACGACGGCGTCGAGACCGTCGTAGCGCTCCTCTACCCCGGCGAGGGCATCCATCACCTGACCCGTGTCGGCGAGGTCGACCCGCACGAAGCCCTCTCCCGGGGCGCCGACGGCGTCGAGCCCGGTCACGGAGTGCCCGGTCTCGACCAGGTGGGCGACGACGGCCTGCCCGAGCTTGCCCGATGATCCAGTGACCGCGATGCGCATGGTGCGAGCCTAGGCGCTCCTGACCGCCGGAGCCGGCGCGAGCGGAAGGCTCACCCGGAACACGGTCTCGCCGGCGCGCGACGAGGCCGCGACCTCGCCGCCGTGGGCTTGCACGACGGCCGCGACGATCGCGAGGCCGAGCCCGGTCGACCCCGTGGCGCGCGAGCGCGAGGTGTCGGCGCGGGCGAACCGCTCGAAGAGCACGGGCTGCACCTCGACGGGGATGCCAGGGCCGGTGTCGGTGATGGTCACGATCGCGCGGCCTTCGAGCGTGCCGAGCGAGGCCGTCACACGCGTGCCTTCGGGCGTGTGCACGCGCGCGTTCGCGAGCAGGTTCGCGACGACCTGGTGCAGGCGATGCTGGTCGCCCGTGACGATGACGGCCGCGTCTGGCACACGCACGACCCAGTCGTGTGCGGGCGAGGTCGCCCGCGCGTCGGCGAGGGCATCGGTCACGAGGGCCGCGAGGTCGACGGGGTCGCGCCGCAACTCTCGGCCTTCGTCGAGGCGCGCGAGCAGCAGCAAGTCGTCCACGAGCGCCGACATGCGCACCGACTCCGACTCGATGCGCGACAGCGCGTGCCGAATGTCGTCGGGCAGCGCGTGCCCGGTGCGCCGGGTGAGCTCGCTGTAGCCGCGGATCGCCGCCAGGGGCGTGCGCAGCTCGTGGCTCGCGTCGGCGACGAACTGCCGCACCTTCTGCTCGCTCGCCTGGCGGGCGTCGAAAGCGTTCTGCACGTGCTCGAGCATGCGGGTGAAGGCGGCGCCGAGCTGGCCCACCTCGGTGCTGGGGTCGGTGTCGAGCACCGGCAGCCGATCGGCGAGGGCGACGGTGCCGCGATCGAGCGGCAGCGTCGTGACGGCGGTCGCGGCCTCGCGCACGCGCGTGAGCGGACGCAGGCCGAGCCGCACGACCTCGCGGCCGAGCACCGCCGCGACGACGAGGATTCCGGCGAGCACGGCCCCGATGACCGCGGCGAGTCGCGCCGTCGTCGTCGTGACCTCGGCGGTCGGTAGGCCGACGATGAGCACGACGCCGCCGTCGGTCACGGTCGCGAGCACGCGGAACTCGCCGAGCCCGCCGGGCAGTCGCACGGTCGCCGGGTCGCCGAGCGTGCGGGCCGCGATGACGCGCACCTGCACGGTGCTGAGCTCGCGCACCGTCGCGTCGGCATCGAGGTAGGCGGCGACGGCCGAACCGTCGCGGTCGACGACCCCGATGAGCGAACCGGTCGGCAGGCCGGGGCGGTCGAGGCTCTGCGTCGGCCCGCGGCCCGGGGCCGCGATGCTCTCGATGCGCTGCGCGATGACGCGCAGCTCGTCGTCGAGCTGCGCGACGAGGTTGGCCCGCAGGAAGTAGACGCTCAGCACACCGATCGCGAGGGTCGCCATCATGAGCAGCACGAGGATGCCCGCCACGAGCCGCTTGCGCAGCGACCACCCTCCGTGCATCAGGTGACCGGCTTGATCATGTACCCGACGCCGCGCACCGTGTGGATCATGGCGGGCCCGAGGGTGTCGATCTTCTTGCGCAGGTACGAGATGTAGATCTCGACGATGCTTGATCGGCCGCCGAAGTCATAGCTCCAGACCCGGTCGAGAATCTGCGCCTTGCTCAGCACCCGCTTGGGGTTGCGCATGAGGTAGCGCAGCAGCTCGAACTCGGTCGCGGTGAGCTCGACCTCGGTGTCGCCGCGGCGCACCTCGTAGCTCTCCTCGTTGAGCACGAGGTCGCCCACCCGGATCTCGGGATCGGCCCGCTCGCTCACGGCGAGCGTGCTGCGGCGGATGAGCCCGCGCAGGCGCGCGACGAGCTCTTCGAGGCTGAAGGGCTTGGTGACGTAGTCGTCGCCCCCGGCCGTCAGGCCGACGACCCGGTCGTCGACCGAGTCTTTCGCCGTCAAGAACAGCACGGGCACGTCGGTGCCGTCGGCACGTAGCCGGCGCAGCACCTCGAGGCCGTCGAGGTCGGGCAGCATGATGTCGAGCACGACGACGTCGGGCTTGAACTCGCGGCCGTGGTGCAGCGCCTGTTGTCCGGTCAACGCGGTGCGGACATCCCACCCCTCGTACTTGAGGGCCATTGAGACAAGGTCGGCGAGCGAGGGCTCGTCGTCGACGACGAGCGCGCGCACGGGCGTTCCGTCGGGGCGGGTGAGGCGGGGGGAGTCGGGAAGCTCGTCATCGGCCATAACCCCAGTTAGCCCGACTTTCCTATGAGGCTCCTTTGAGCATCCACTACGCAATGCGACGGGCAGAGAAGAGCCCCGGCTGCGAGGGGATGCGGGCCGGGGCTCTGGAGGGAGGGATCGAGGGGGCGCGCTCAGGCGCGGTGCGCGCCGCGGCTGCGACGGCCCGTGCCCGCGATGCCGGCGATGAGACCGAAGAAGCCGACGACGGAGGCGGTGACGATGAGGGGGAGAGTGATCATGAGATGTCTCGCGTTCGGGTTCTCGGGGGCCAGGAGCCCCTGCCGGTTCGGGTCCGGCAGGTCCTCACTGTGGGGGACTCGGTTCGTCCCCCACTCACGAGTGTGCGCTTAACGAACATGACTCGCAGTCCCCCATTGGGGGGCAAGACGGTCCCCAGAAAGGGGGACCGCTTCATTCACTTTCGGTGCGGCGGCGCCTACGCCGCATCGGGGGCGGCGGCGCCCGACACGGCCGGGCGCGTCACGAGCCGAGCCGCGCGCACGATTCCGAAGACGATGAGCCAGCCGATGCCGATCGTCGTCGCGACGAGCTCGAGCCGACTGCCGAACACGGCGTTCCAGCGAGCGAGCGACAGCAGTCCGCCCGTCGCGGCGACGACACCGACCGAGAGCGCCATGAGCAGGGTGATGCCGCTCAGCGCGCGATGGCCCGGCGCGAACGCGACCTGCAGCATCGCCCAGCACGCGGCACCGAACGCGACCACCGCCGCGAGGGTGTGCACGAGGTCTTGCACCGTGAAGGTGCTCCCGAGCGGCAACGGGCACGACTGCGTGCACGGCACCTGCGCCGCGACGAGGAACGCCGAGCAGGCGAGCGTGAGGGTGAGCGCGGGGGTGCCGCGACGCAGCAGCGGGGGCCGGCTGCGCAGGTCGCGCATCGACCACGCCACGAGCACGCCGCCCGCCACGAGCAGCAGCAGGGCGACCCGGAACGCCTCGGCCGTCGGCTCACCCGCAGCGCCGAGCTCGCTGACGTAGAGCTCGCGCGGCACGCGAGCGCGGGCCAGCCAGATGATCACGAGGGAGGTCGCCACCAGGAGGGCGCCGACGATGGCGAGCGCGGCATCCCGATGCCGGCGGGGGCTGTCGATCACGCGGCGTCAGGCGGTGCGAGGAGCAGGCGCAGCGGCGCCGTCGTCGTCGATCGCCCCCGCGGCCCCGGGGCCGCTGCGCAGTCGCGAGATGCGGATGACGCCGGCCCCGACGAGCCCGATCACCGCCGCGATGAGGATGACGTAGAACGAGACCGAGAGGTAGCCGTTCGCCGAGGTCACCGGGTTGAGGAACGGGTAGGGGTACCACGGTCCGCCGGTCACGATGTCGACCGTGAGCGGCCCGCGCACGAGGGTGTAGACCGCCCACACGATCGGGAACGCCACGATCGTGCCGATGTGCTTCCAGTCGAGGCGGTGCCGACCGGGGGCGAACAGCCAGTCGGCGAGCAGGTACAGCGGCCCCCACAGGTGCAGGATCTCGTTCGACCAGTCGAGAGTGGCACCCTGAGGCAGCTCGATGCCGCGCAGCAGCAGGTTGTAGACGATGCCCGTGGTCACCATGTAGGTCGTGGCGACGGCGCGCAGCACGCTGAACCAGCGGGGGCTCTTCGCCAGCAGGGTGAGCCCGACCGCCATCACGAGAACGACCGTGGCGAGGATGTTCGACTCGATCGTGAAGAAGCTGAAGAAGTTCACGAGGCGGAACGGGATGTCGGTGAGACCCTGCGACTGCCAGAACGCCAGCGAGGTGACGATCTGACCGACGACGGCGGCGCCGATCGCGAGCGACGCGGCGACGCGCAGCACGAGGAAGAGAGCGGACACGGAGCGCCTTTCGCCGTCTGGTGACGCGGACTTCACTCATGTTACGTCGGCGGGAGCCGGAAACCGAGTGCCGGGTTTCTCGGAGTTGTGACAGGGAGTTAACACGAGCGAGACGCGCATCGTGTTCACTGGCCTCAGCAGGGGGAGGGCGTGAAGCGATGACGATGATGCGCGCAATGGTCATGACCGGGGTCGGCGGGCCCGAGATGCTCGAATCGGCCGAGCTACCGATACCGGTGCGGGCGGGTGCCGAGGTGCTCGTGCGGGTGCACGCGACGAGCGTGAACCCCATCGACGTCAAGACGCGGGCCGGCCGCGGCTCTGCCTCGGCCATCAGCCGCTACCCCGCCGTGCTCGGCTACGACATCGCGGGCGTCGTCGTCGAGTCTGCCTACGAGTCGCACCCGCTCGCCCCGGGCCGCGAGGTCTACGGCATGACGCTCGTGCCCCGGCTCGACGGCGGCAACGCCGAGTACGCGGCGGTGCCCGAGCTCTTCCTCACCCCGAAGCCGACCGTGCTGACGATGACTGAGGCCGCGGCCGTACCGCTCGCCGCGCTCACCGCGTGGGGCATGGTCGTCGACGTCGCGCGCGCCCATGAGGGCCAGCGGATGCTCATCCACGCCGGTGCCGGCGGCGTCGGCCACTTCGCGGTGCAGCTGGCCGCGTACTTCGGCGCGACGGTTACCGCGACGTGCTCCACCGCCAACGTCTCGTTCGTGCGCGAGCTCGGCGCCGCGCGCGTCGTCGACTACACGGCGGCCCGCTTCGAGCACGAGGTGCACGACCACGATGTCGTCATCGACCTCATCGGCAACGCGCACGACGACACGGGCACGCGCTCGCTCGGCACGCTGCGCCCGGGCGGCCTGCTCGTCAACGCACCCTCGGGCAGCTGGCCGGGTATGCTGCACGACGCCGCCGCCGCCGGGGTGCGGGCCACCGACTACAAGGTCTCGCCGAACGGCGCGACCCTCGCCGTCATCAGCCGCATGATCGACGCGGGCGACCTGCGCGTGCACGTCGACCGCGTGCTGCCGCTCGACGAGCTCGCCGAGGCGCACCGCCTGGTCGAGTCGGGCCGCACGCGCGGCAAGATCGCTATCGAGGTATCTCGAACGTGACGCCCGTCCAGACCAGCTGGCGCTCGCGCACGGAGTCGTCTTCGACCGTCTCGCCGACGAGAAACCCCTTGGTTCCCACGACGGCGAACCCCGACTTGTCGTAGAAGCGGTTCGCTGGGGCGTTGTGGATGCTCACCCCGAGCCAGACGCTCACCGCCCGTCGACCGACCGCGACGGCGGGCACGCGAGCGGGAAGGTCAGTGCCGCGAGCAGGTGCAGCCCCTTGACCTCGTCTCGTCGGGCCTCGCGCACGCGCACACCGCTCTCGAGCATCCCCCCCTTCTGCCCGCCCTGTTCGCAACTCAGGCTGGAGGGTCGGATGTGCCGCACGAATCACGCACATTCCCCTCCTCAGCCTGAGTTGCGAACACCCCCGGCGAGATGCGGTTCGGGCCGGACCGGAGACACGAAAGGCCCCGCCGAAGCGGGGCCGTTCGTGCGTCGCGCCGCAGTAGCGGCGGCGCGGCAGAAAAAGCTAGACGGCGTTGACGTCGAGCGGGATGCCCGGGCCGAAGGTCGTCGAGAGCGAGCCCTTCTGCAGGTAGCGCCCCTTCGAGCTCGACGGCTTGAGCCGCATGACCTCGTCGAGAGCGGCCGTGAGGTTCTCGTGCAGCTGCTCTTCGGTGAAGGCCGTCTTGCCGATGATGAAGTGCACGTTGGCGTGCTTGTCGACGCGGAACTCGATCTTGCCGCCCTTGATGTCGGTGACGGCCTTGGCCACATCGGGGGTGACGGTGCCGGTCTTCGGGTTGGGCATGAGGCCACGGGGGCCGAGCACCTTGCCGAGTCGGCCGACCTGGCCCATGAGCTCTGGGGTCGAGACCGCCGAGTCGAAGGCGGTGTAGCCGCCGGCGACCTTCTCGATGAGCTCGGCGCCGCCGACCTCGTCGGCGCCGGCCGCGATCGCGGCCTCGGCCGCGGGGCCCGTCGCGAACACGATGACGCGGGCGGTCTTGCCCGTGCCGTGCGGCAGGTTGACGGTGCCGCGCACCATCTGGTCGGCCTTGCGGGGGTCGACGCCGAGCTTGAGCGCGACCTCGACGGTCGAGTTGGTGTTCTTCGAGCCGGTCTGTCGCGCGACGGCGACGGCCTCGGCCGTCGAGTAGAACTTGCCGTCTTCGATCTTCTCGGCCGCGGCCCGGTAGGCCTTCGACTTCTGTGCCATGTTGTGTCTCCTAGAGGTGAGTTCGCGGTTGACGAGCCTGGCTGGCTCTCCCGCTGATGTGTTGAGCTGGTGGAAGGTGACGATGCACCTCGGCGCTATCGACCAGTCGTGACGAGTTGCTGTCACGACATCACCGGTCGAATAGCGACAAATCGCTATTCGACGGTGATGCCCATGCTGCGAGCAGTGCCGGCGATGATCTTCTCGGCGGCCTCGATGTCGTTGGCGTTGAGGTCGACCTGCTTCTGCTCGGCGATCGAGCGCACCTGCTCCTTGGTGAGCTTGGCCACCTTGACGGTGTGCGGGGTCGACGACCCCTTCTGCACGCCCGCGGCCTTCTTGATGAGCTCGGCAGCCGGCGGGGTCTTGAGGATGAACGTGAACGAACGGTCTTCGTACACGGTGATCTCCACCGGGATGACGTTGCCGCGCTGCGACTCGGTCGCGGCGTTGTACGCCTTGCAGAACTCCATGATGTTCACGCCGTGCTGACCGAGCGCCGGGCCGATGGGCGGGGCGGGGTTGGCGGCGCCGGCCTGGATCTGCAGCTTGATCAGACCCGTGACCTTCTTCTTCGGTGCCATAGTTCTCTTCCTTCGTGTCGAGCGGCATCCGGGTGGATGCCGCGCTCCCGCCTGCGCGCCCGTTGCGTGCCGCGGTAGTCGGTGGGGTGTTACAGCTTGGTGACCTGGTCGAAGCTGAGCTCGACCGGGGTCTCGCGCTCGAACAGCGAGACGAGCACGATGAGCTTGCCGCTCTCGGGCTTGATCTCGTTGATCGTGCCGGGGAGCCCGGCGAACGAGCCCTCCTTGATGGTGATGGTCTCGCCGACCTCGAAGTCGATCTCGGCGGGGATGACGCGGGCCGCGAGGCCTCCGCCCTTCGCTCCGCCGGCCTTGGCCGGAGCCTCGGCGACCTGCACGGTCGACTTGAGCATCTGGAACGCCTCGTCGAACCGCAGCGGCGTCGGGTTGTGCGCGTTGCCCACGAAGCCCGTGACGCCCGGCGTGTGCCGAACGACCGACCAGCTGTCTTCGTTGAGGTCCATGCGCACGAGCACGTAGCTGGGGATGCGCACGCGAGTGACGAGCTTGCGCTGGCCGTTCTTGATCTCGACGACGTCCTCCATGGGAACCTGCACCTCGTAGATGCTCTCCTCCATGTTCATCGAGATCTTGCGGTTCTCGATGTTCTGCTTGACGCGCTTCTCGAAGCCCGCGTACGAGTGCACGACGTACCACTTGCCGGGCTTCATGCGCAGCTCGAGCTTGAACTCGTCGTAGGGGTCGACCTCGGCCGCCTCGGCGGCGTCATCGGGCTCGCCCGACTCGTCGTGGGTCGCCTCGGCGGCGGCCACGGCCTCGTCGGCCGAGTCGATGTCGAGGGCGTCGTCGACGATCGCGTCGGCCTCAGGGTCGGCGGCGGCCTCGAGCGCGTCGAGCAGGCCGTCGAGGTCGGGCTCGTCGCTCTCGTCGACGAGGTGCATCGCCGAGTGCTCGACGGCGTCGACCGAGTGCAGGTCGGCCTCGAGGGTGTTGCCCTCCTGGGCCTCGTCCTCCTCCGACGACTGCTCGGCGGCGGTCGAGTAGTCGAGGTCGCTGGGGAGCTTCTCGGTCACGGTGTCACTTTCTCTCTGTAACGACGGGCGATCGGTTCGGTGCGGCGGCCTACAGGCCGATCGCGGCCGTCCCGTCGCCGAAGACGAATCGCACGACCCACAAGAACACGATGTCGAGGCCCGACACGATCGCCATCATGATGATCACGAAGACGAGCACGACGATCGTGTAGGTGATGAGCTCGCGCCGGGTGGGAGTGACCACCTTGCTGAGCTCGTTGAGCACCTGGCGGATGAACAGCGCGAACCGGCCGAAGGGGCCGCGCTTCTCGGCGCGCTCCTTCTTGGCGTTCGCAACGACGTCCTCGCCGGGCTCGTCGATCACATTGCTCACGTGATGCTCTCCTCACGACTCATCGTCGTTGTGACTGTGTGGTGTGGTGCGTCGCACCGTGCTCTGGGAGGAGCACATGGCGCATGTCATCGTCGATCCCGGGGTGCTCCGTGCGGAGCCCCCCGGGCCGACGACTCTGCAGGGCGGACAGGACTCGAACCTGCAACCTGCGGTTTTGGAGACCGCTGCTCTACCAATTGAGCCACCGCCCTCTGCGGTGGATCGCTGATCTTCGGGCACGCGAAAGCATGGCAGAGATCAACTACCTCGACCCAGTGTAGGCGACGACGCGGAGAGCGCCAACCCGAGGCACGCGCCGACGAGCGGCACGAGCATCCGGCACGAGGGATGCGGTGCCCCCGTAGAATCGGGGCCGTGACCGCCGACTCCTCCCGCATCGCCCGCCGCATCGCCGCCATCAGCGAATCCGCGACCCTCAAGGTCGACGCCAAGGCCAAGGCCCTCAAGGCTGCCGGACGGCCCGTGATCAGCTACGCCGCCGGCGAGCCCGACTTCCCGACTCCCGCGCACATCGTCGAGGCCGCGGTCGTCGCCGCTCGCGACCCGAAGAACCACCGCTACACCCCCGCCGCCGGCCTGCCCGAGCTGCGCGAGGCCGTCGCCGAGAAGACGCTGCGCGACTCGGGGCTCGAGACGAGCGCCGGCCGCGTCATCATCACCAACGGCGGCAAGCAGGCGGTCTTCCAGGCCTTCGCGACGATCGTCGACGACGGCGACGAAGTGCTGCTGCCCGCTCCCTATTGGACCACCTACCCCGAGGTCGTGCGCCTCGCCGGCGGGGTTCCCGTCGAGGTCTTCGCGGGTGCCGACCAGAACTACCTCGTGACGGTCGAGCAGCTCGAGGCCGCGCGCACGCCCCGCACGAAGGTGCTGCTCTTCGTGAGCCCCTCTAACCCGACCGGCTCGGTCTACAGCCCCGAGCAGACCAGGGCCATCGGCGAGTGGGCCCTGCAGCACGGCATCTGGGTCATCAGCGACGAGATCTACCAGGCCCTCACCTACGACGGCATGCGCGCGGTCTCGATCGTCGAGGCAGTGCCCGAGCTCGCCGAGCAGACCATCCTCGTCAACGGCGTCGCCAAGACCTACGCGATGACCGGCTGGCGCGTGGGCTGGATGGTCGGACCCTCCGACGTCATCGCCGCGGCCTCGAACCTGCAGTCGCACCTCTCGAGCAACGTCGCGAACATCTCGCAGCGCGCCGCAATCGCCGCCCTCACCGGGCCACAGGATGCCGTGGCGACGATGCGCGAGGCCTTCGACCGGCGGCGGCGCGTGGCCGTCGCCGAGCTGAACCGCATCCCGGGCATGGTCACGCCGACCCCGACGGGCGCGTTCTACGTGTACCCCGACGTGACGGGGCTGCTGCACCGCGAGTGGAAGGGTTCGACGCCGACGACCTCGCTCGAGCTCGCCGACCTGATTCTCGAGCACGCCGAGGTCGCCGCCGTGCCCGGAGAGGCGTTCGGCCCCAGCGGCTACCTGCGCTTCAGCTACGCGCTCGGCGACGCCGACCTGCTCGAGGGCATCCAGCGCCTGCAGGCGCTCTTCGGCACCGAGTAGGCCCGTGAGCGCGCTGCTCGCCGGGCTCGGGCTCGGCCTCTCGCTCATCATCGCGATCGGTGCGCAGAACGTGTTCGTGCTGCGACAGGGCATCCGGCGCGAGCACGTGCTCGCCGTCGTCATCGTCTGCGCGGTCTCCGACGCGGTTCTGATCGCGGCGGGCATCGCCGGTCTCGGAGCGCTGCTCGAGGCCGTGCCGTGGCTGATCGTCGTCGTCCGCTGGGCGGGCGCGGCCTTCCTGGTCGGTTACGGGATGCTCGCCGCCCGCCGCGCGTGGCGCCCGACCGGCGCCCTCACCGTGGAGGGGCCGGCGCCGGAGCACCACGACGACGCCCCGACGGCAGGCGCGGCGAGCACCGGGACGGCGACGACGACGGCACCTCCGCGCCTGCGCGGGGTGCTCGTCACCGCGCTCGCCCTCACCTGGTTGAACCCGCACGTGTACCTCGACACGGTGTTCCTGCTCGGTTCGATCGCGAGCACGTGGGAGGAGCAACGCTGGCTGTTCGGCGCCGGCGCGATGCTCGGAAGCGTGCTGTGGTTCACCGCGCTGGGGTTCGGCGCGCGCTACCTCGGCCGCTGGCTGTCGACCCCGCGCGCCTGGCGCTGGCTCGACGCCGGCATCGCCGTCGTCATGGTCGCGATCGCCGTGTCGCTCGTCTGGCCGACCTAGGGTCGGCCAGCACGTCGGCGCAGCGCCGAGCTAGTCCTCCGCACTCCTCGCACTGTTTGCGACACCTCGTACGGTGCGAAACGTGAGAGCAGTCGCGAACAGTGAGAAGTAGGCAGGCAGAGGCAGGCAGAGGCAGGCAGAGGCAGGCAGAGGCAGGCAGAGGCAGGCAGAGGCAGGCACAGGCGCGCTCGCGCCTTGCCACCAGACGCGCGCTAGCGCTGCGCGGCCGCGTAGGCCTCGCGCACTTCGGCCGGGATACGGCCGCGGTCGCCGACGGTGTACCCGTTCTTCTGCGCCCACGCGCGCACGGCGGCCGTGTCGCCACCACCGGTCGAGCGCGTGCGCGGGGCGGCGCTCGAGCGCCGGCCGGTCGAGCGCGCCTGGGCGATGAAGGGGGCGAGGGCATCCCGCAGCGCCTGCTGGTTGGCGCGACCGAGGTCGATCTCGTAGCTCGCGCCGTCGAGCGCGAAGGTCATCGTGCCGCCGTCGCCCGGGCCGATGACGGTGCTGTCGAGGTCGTCGACGAGCTCGGTCGTAATGCGCTTCATGAGAATTCCCCTCGGTATTCGGATAAACCACGCACACTTTATCGGAAATGCGCGCACCTATTGCGAAAGTGAAATGCGCGGTTATCGTCCGTCCACCGATCGGTGGACCCGCGAATCAGCCGAGCGGGCGTTCCGCCGGGCGCGCGCACGCGGGATGCTGGGCGCATGAATTCCACGGACAACGTCATCGAGGTGCGCGACCTGCGCAAGACCTACGGCGAGCTGACGGCCGTCGACGGCATCAGCTTCGACATCCACCGCGGCGAGACCTTCGCGCTGCTCGGCCCCAACGGCGCCGGCAAATCGACCACCATCGAGATCCTCGAGGGCTACCGCAGCCGCTCGAGCGGCGAGGTGCGCGTGCTCGGGGTCGACCCCGGGCACGGGGGCCTCGACTGGAAGGCGCGCCTCGGCATCGTGCTGCAGTCGAGCGGCGAGAGCGGCAATGTGACCGTGGGCGAGCAGCTGCGGCACTTCGCGGCGCTCTACCCGAACCCGCGCGACGTCGACGAGGTCATCGCCGCGGTAGGGCTCGAGAGCAAGGAGGGCGTGCTGATCCGCAAGCTCTCGGGCGGGCAGCGCCGCCGCGTCGACGTCGCCGTCGGCATCGTCGGCGCCCCCGAGCTGCTGTTCCTCGACGAGCCGACGACGGGCTTCGACCCCGAGGCGCGCCGCAGCTTCTGGCAGCTGATCCGCACGCTGCAGAGCGAGGGCACGAGCATCCTGCTCACCACCCACTACCTCGACGAGGCGGCCCAGCTGGGCGATCGCGCCGGCGTCATCGCGGGCGGCCGCATGGTCGACCTCGCCCCCATCGACGAGATCGGCGGGCGCGACTCGCGCGTGCCGCTCGTGCGCTGGTGGGAAGGCGGCGAGCGCCGCGAACAGCGCACCGACGCTCCCGCGGCCGTCGTGACCCAGCTGGTCGCGCGACTGGGAGCCGAGCCCGAGGGGCTCGAAGTGATCCGGCCCAGCCTCGAAGACGTCTACCTCGACCTCGTCGGCCACGAGCACGCGGCGGGCGCCGCCGCTGACACCCGCACCGAGACGGAGGCGGCACGATGACCGCGAACACGACCGCAGCATCCCCCGCCCGCGGCGGCCTGACCGAGAACGGTGTCGCCCGGGCCGTGCGCCTGGGCGCCCTGCGCATCGGCTACGAGGTGCGCGCATACTTCCGGCAGGGCGACACGGTGTTCTTCACCTTCCTCTTCCCCGTCGTCATGCTCACGATCTTCTCGGTCTCGTTTAGCGAGGCGAGCTTCGGCCAGACCGCTGACGGCGACGACATCACCGCCGCCTGGTTCTTCCTGCCCGCCATGCTCGCCGCGGGCGTGCTGCTGAGCGGCCTGCAGAACCTCGCGATCGATATCGCGATGGAGAAGAGCGATGGCACGCTCAAGCGGCTCGCGGGCTCACCGCTGCCCGTCGTGAGCTACTTCATCGGCAAGCTCGGGCAGTCGTTCGCGACGGGCCTGCTGCAGGCGGGCGTGCTGCTGCTGCTCGGCTTCACGGTGTTCCAGGTGCCGCTGCCGGAGGACCCGGGCAACTGGTGGGTGTTCGCGTGGGTGTTCACGCTCGGTGTCATCACCTCCGCCATCCTCGGCATCGCGCTGAGCGCCGTGCCCCGATCGGGCAAGAGCGCGACGGCCGTCGTGATCCCCATCGTGCTCGTGCTGCAGTTCATCTCGGGCGTCTACCTGCGCTTCAGCGATCTGCCCGAGTGGTTGCAGAACGTCGCCGCGGTCTTCCCCCTCAAGTGGATGGCGCAGGGCATGCGCAGCGTCTTCCTGCCCGACGAGCTCGTCGTGCTCGAGACAAACGAGTCGTGGGACCTGCCGGGCATCGCTCTCGCCCTCGGCATCTGGCTGGTGCTCGGGCTCATCGTGACGCGCCTCACCTTCCGCTGGATCCGCAAGGATTCGTGAGCATCCGGATGCTGCGCCCGAGCCTGGCCCTGATCGAGGCGGTCGCCCGTGGCTAGGCTCGGGCGCATGACCGCGCGTCGAGTGTGGAGCGCCGCCGTGCTCGGCATGGCGGCGCTGCTCGGCGTGCTGCTCGTCATCACCGGCCGCGATGCCGTCGACGCCGTGCTCGGCACGGCCGGCATCGCCCTGCTCGTCGCGGCGTGGTTCAGCCTGGGCCTGCCGCGCCTCGACGACCCGCGCGGGGCCCCGGTCTTCGTCGCCGTCGTCGCCATCGCCGTCGCCCTCATGGTCTCCGCCTCTCCCACGCTCGCCATCGTGCAGGGCATCGCCTACCCGATCGCGTGGGTGTTCTGCGCATCGATCCGCCGCGCGGTGGTGCAGAACATCGTCATCGCGGCAGGCGTCACGATCGGGTTCTTGGTCAGCCTCGGCACGACGCCCGACGCCCTGCTGCAGACCGCCTTCACGATGGTCATCTCCCTCGGCTTCAGCCTCGCCATGGGCTTCTGGATCGCCCACATGAGCGAGCTCGGCGACCGCAATGGGCGCCTGCTGGCCGAACTGCAGGGCGCCCAGGAGCAGATCGCAGCCTTGCATCGCGAGGCGGGCGCGACCGCCGAGCGCGAGCACCTCGCCCGCGAGCTGCACGACACGATCGCGCAAGACCTCACGGGGCTCGTCATGCTCGCGCAGCGCGCGCGGCGCGAGCTCGGCACGAGCGAGACGCTGCGCATCATCGAGGAGAACGCGCGGGCGACGCTCGCCGAGACGCGCGCGCTCGTCGCCGCCGGGGCCGCCGTGACCGACGCGGGCATCGACCTGGCGTCCGCGCTCCACCGGCTGGCCGAGCGCTTCTCGCGCGAGACCGGCGTCGAGGTGACCTGCGTCGTCGCGGCCGAGCTCGCGCTCGCGCGCGACGTCGAGGTCGTGGTGCTGCGCTGCGTGCAGGAGGCGCTCGGCAATGCGCGCAAGCACGCGCGGGCATCCCGCATCGACATCGCGGTGTCGGCGACCGACGGCCGCGTGCGCGTCGAGGTCGTCGACGATGGGATCGGCTTCGACCCCGAGCGCGCCCCCGACGGCTTCGGCCTCACGGGCATGACGGAGCGGCTCGCCCTCGTGCACGGAACCCTGCGGGTGCGCAGCGCACCCGGCGCAGGCACGACGCTCGTCGCCGAGCTGCCGACGGGCAGCGTCGCTCGGCCGACCGGTGCGACGACGGCCGAATCCGCGGTGACGGCGTGAGCGCCGTCATCCGCGTGCTCGTCGCCGACGACCACGCCGTCGTGCGCGCGGGCATCGTGGCACTGCTGTCGGCCGAACCGGGCATCGAGGTCGTGGGCGAGGCCGTCGACGGCGAGCAGGCCGTCGAGCTCGCCCTCGCCCTGCGGCCCGACCTCGTCGTCATGGACGTACGGATGCCGCGGCTGACGGGCGACGCCGCGACCGCGCGCATCCGCGAGCGGGCCGACGACGTGCGCGTGCTCGTGCTGACGACGTACGAGTCGGACGCGAGCATCCTCTCGGCGATCGAGGCCGGTGCGAGCGGCTACCTGCTGAAAGCGGCACCGGCGGAGGAGCTCATCGCGGGCGTGCGCTCGGTGGCCGCAGGAGAAGTGGCGCTATCGCCGGCGATTGCCGCGCAGCTCGTCGCGCGGGTGCGCGCGCCGGCCGCCGCGACGCTCACTCCGCGCGAGACCGACGTGCTGCGCCTCGTCGCCGAAGGCCTGTCGAACCGCACCATCGGCGAGCGCCTGCACCTCGGCGAGGCCACGGTCAAGACGCACCTGCTGCGCACCTTCGAGAAGCTCGGTGTCAACGACCGCACCCGCGCGGTCACCCTGGCGATGGAGCGCGGGCTGCTCTGAACCGCCCTACAGGACGATGCCGACGAACACGGGCTCGGGGTGCAGCACCACCCCGAACTCGCTGAGCACCCGGGTCTGGATGTATCGCGCGAGCTCGGCGATCTCGGCCGCCGTCGCGCGCCCGCTCGCGTTCGTGAGGGCCAGGGTGTGCTTCGACGAGACGGAGGCGCCCGAGCCCGGCAGTGCGAACCCGCGGGTGATGCCCGCGTGCTCGATGAGCCAGGCGGCGCTGAGCTTGACGGTGCCCTCGACCATCGCGGGGGGCGCCGCGGGCTCGTGCCCGAGCGGCACCGCGAGCGCGGGCGGCTCGGACTGCTGCGGCCAGCGCGGCGCATCGGCGGGCAGCCGGAGGGCGAACGGTGCGCTGACGAGAGGATTGGTGAAGAACGACCCGGCGCTCACCGACTGTCGGTCGGCGTCGTCGAGCACCATTCCCTTGCCGGCACGCAGGGCGAGCACGGCGGACCGCACGCCCGCGAGCGGCGCCTGCTGCCCGACATCGACACCCAGCGAGTCGGCGAGCTGGGCATAGGCGACCGGGCGGCCGAGCGCACCCTCGACGCGCTCGAGCGCGAGGTCGACGCTCAGCACGACAGCCCGCCACCCCTGCTTGATCGCGCTCGTGCGGTACCCCAGCGCGAGCTCAGGCGCGGGCATCGTGCGCCGCTCGCCGCTGTCGACATCGAGCACCTCGACGCTCACGAGGCTCTCGGCGATCTCTTGACCGTAGGCGCCGATGTTCTGGATCGGCGCGGCGCCCGTCGATCCCGGGATGCCGCTCAGCGCCTCGATGCCGCTCCACCCGTTCTCGACGGTGTGCGCCACGAGGGCGTCCCACGGCTCGCCCGCCTGCACGCGCAAGCGCACCGGGCGGGGCGAGCCGGGAGCATCCGGCAGCCGCTCGATGCCTCGGGTCACGACGCGCACGACGACCCCCTCGACCCCGTCATCGCCGACGAGCACGTTCGAGCCGCCGCCGAGCACGAGCCACGGCTCGCCCGAGCGCTCGGCCTCGAGCACGGTCTCGACGAGCTGCTCAGCGGTCTCGGCGACGACGAGGCGCTCGGCGGGGCCGCCGACGCGCAGGGTGGTGAGCTCGGAGAGCCGCGCGGTCATCAGGCGAACGCGGTGACGCGCACCTGGGCCTTGCCGAGCACGGTCTGCTCGCCGACCGACGCGGTCAGGTCGATGCGGGCACCGGCGTCATCCACGAGCCCGACCTTCGCCGTGACCGTCACGACGGCACCGAGCTGCGGGTCGACGACGACGGGGCGCGTGAAGCGCACCTGGTAGTCGCTGACCCAGCCGCGGGCATCCAGCCAGTCGACGACCGGCTGCACCGCGAAGCCCATCGTCAGCATGCCGTGGGCGAGCACGCCCGGCAGCCCGACCGCCGCGGCGACGTCGTCGCGGTAGTGGATGGGGTTGAAATCGCCGCTCGCCCCGGCGTAGCGCACGAGGGTGTCGCGCGTGAGGGGGAACGAGCGCTCGGCCACGACCTGGCCGACCTCGAGGCCGTCGAGCAGGCTCATGACTCGTCTCCTCTGATGACGAGCGTCGAGATGCTCGTGACGACGTGGGCGCCGGTCGCGTCGGTCATCGCCGACTCGCTCGTGACCATGCTGTTGCCGCCGAGCGACTTGATGCTCGTCACGCGCAGCGTCGCGGTGAGCTCGTCGCCCGCGACGATCGGGCGCGAGTAGCTGAAGCGCTGGTCGCCGTGCACGACGCGGCTGAAGTCGATGCCCGCGTCGGGCTCGGCCAGCAGCTGCTGCAGCGTCGCCTCGGCGATGACGATCGGGAAGGTGGGGGGCGCCACGACATCGTCGAAGCCGGCCGCACGGGCCGCCGTCGGGTCGTGGTGCATCGGCGCGGTGGCGAGCACGGCGCGGGCGAAATCGCGCACCTTCTCGCGCCCCACGAGGTAGGGCGCGGTCGGCGGGAACGCGCGCTCGGTCAGCTCAGGATTCACGGGCACGCGCCCAGTCTAGGCGCGAGGGGATGCCGCGGCCCGGTCTAGAACAGGGTCGCGCCGAGCAGGCGGTCGAGCATCGCACGGCCGAGCGCGCGCTCGGCGGTGTGACCGCGCGCCTCGCCCCGCACGAGCAGCTCGAGGCCGCGCGTCGCCGCGACCGCGCGCAGCACGAGCTCGTCGCGCTCGGTCGGAGTGCGGCCGTAGCCGTGCAGGAAGGCGGCCCGCAGCCAGGGCTCGTCGCGCCAGGGCCCGTATTCGAGCCACAGCAGGTCGACGATGCGCGGCTCGAACTCGAGCCCCGCGAAGTCGATGAACCGCACGTGCCCGCCCGGGTCGATGATCCAGTGCCGAGGCGTGAGTCGACGGTGCGCAGGCACGTGGTCGAACTCGCCGAGGTCGAGGGCGGCGGCCACATGCTGGCGGGCGAGGTGCCGCTCGGCCGCGAGCCGTTCGGCGCGCTCGTCGCGGCCATCGAGCCCGTCGCCCCACAGCGCGTCGGCAGCGCGGCTCCACCGTTCGAACTCGGCCGCGATCATCGGGCCGAAGCGGTCGTGCTTGCGGGCGGGCTCGGCGTCGTGCAGGCGCCGCACGAGGTCGCCGGCCCGCATGTGGATGTCGGGGTCGTGCTCGTGCGGTGTGCCCGCGGCCGCCTCTCCGAGCAGGCGCGAGAGCGTCAGCAACCGCAGCCCGGGGTCGCTCAGCACGATGCGCGGCGCATCGCCGCCGAGCGCGACAGCGTACTGCTGCAGGGCTTCGGATTCGCGGTGGTGCGGCCCCGCATCCCGATGCCATTTGACGACCGCCTGCTCGCCGCCGCGCGTGACGACGTGCAGCACGCGCGAGAGCTTGTGCGCGCCCCAGTGCTCGGCGACGACGTCGACGGGGCCGAGCGTGCGGTGCACGCGATCGAGCACCTCGGCATCGCTCGCGATGCGGGCGCGGGAATCGGCGGTGCGGGCATCGACGGTGATGCTCACGTGCGTCCTCCTCCGGCCGACGGGTCTCGGCGACTGCCGCCTATGCGAAACCCCGGTTCGCCGTCGTCGGCGTTCCGGGGTCTCGGTGGTTCGTGGTGTCGGCGGGCTGCTACTGGCAGCTCTCGCACTGCAGCATGTCCATCGGGTCGACGGGCACGGCGTAGCCGCCGATGGTCTCGTTGTCGTTGTCCATGATGGACCTCCTTCTGCTGAATTCTCCGCCCCCGGCGGCTAGGGGTCTCACTATATAACGGGAATCACACGCGTGTCATTCCCCTACATGTTGTGTTTTCGGCGTGTCGCGCGACATTCTTCCGGGATGCTCGCCGCGGGCCCCCGGCGTGCGCGCAGGCGCGGGCCGTACCCTGGAAGCCTCCCCTCCACGAGCTCGCGAAGGTCGTCATGCGCTTCTGGCCCGCCCCTGCAGCCGCGATCACGGCGCAGCCGCGCCCGCAGACGCCGCGGGCCCTGACGCATCAGATCGAGGAGGGCTACCTCGTCGCTCTCTCGGCACTGCGGCTGTCGGTCAAGAACGGCATCATCATGCGCATCCTGCGCGACGGCGCGGCGTGGGACGAGCAGGAGTCGGCCGATCTGGCCCGGAAGGCGATCGACACGCTCGCGACCGAGCTGCGCACGAACGCCGCGCGGCTCTCAGACGACAGCGTGAGCGCGGCACCGAGCCCGCGGGAGTCGCGGAGCGCGCTCTCGAAGCGCGACCTCGCGCGCGTGCGGCGCAAGCGCGACGAGGCCGAGCGGCTCGCGGCACGCAGCCGCACCCTGCGGGGCGTCGTCGAGAAGCTCGAGGCGGCGCGCGACGATGACACGGTCGTGCGCGACTTGGCCGTGCGTGCGCGCGACGACACCATCGGCGAGCTCATGCAGGCGCGGCTGATCCCCCGCGCCGAGCCGGTGCTGCTCTCGGAGGAGGAGCAGCGTGCAGCGATCGCGGGCGTCAAGGCCGACCTGCAGCTCTTGATCGACGAGCGCACCGGGTACTGAACTCGTCTGAAGAGTTCTGGAACAGTAGCGGGGGCGGGACTTGAACCCCGTGAACGCGGGCGAGCGTTCACGGCGTCAGCCCATCGCGACCGATTCTGGAACAGTAGCGGGGGCGGGACTTGAACCCGCGACACCACGATTATGAGCCGTGTGCTCTAACCACCTGAGCTACCCCGCCGGGCAGGAACTCTGCGCGACCGCGAGGCCGATGCAGAAGAACCGGAGCCCCGAGTCAGGATTGAACTGACGACCCCTTCCTTACCATGGAAGTGCTCTACCACTGAGCTATCGGGGCGCTGCCGTCGCCGCGAGCGGCGATTGGCACCAGAGAAGATTAGCACCTGAGAACCGGCGTCTCGCACCCCGCTCGAGCCCGCATCCCCGCTGTTTCGGGCATGGAACCGATTCCATTTTCCCCCGCGGGGTGCCATAGGGTGGCGGGATGCCGAACGAGTCCACCACCTCGACGAACCCCGCTGCCGTCGACCACCGACGCACCGCCGCACCCGGCGACGAGTGGTGGCGCTCCGCGGTTATCTACCAGATCTATCCGCGCTCGTTCGCCGACGCGAGCGGCGACGGCATCGGCGACCTCGCCGGCATCACCGAGCGGCTGCCCGCACTTCGCTCGCTCGGTGTCGACGCCGTCTGGCTCTCGCCATTCTTCCGCTCGCCGCAGCGCGACGCGGGCTACGACGTGAGCGACTACTGCGATGTCGACCCCATCTTCGGCACGCTCGCCGACTTCGACGCGTTGCGCGACCGTGCTCACGGGCTGGGCCTGCGCGTCATCGTCGACCTCGTTCCGAACCACTGCTCGAGCGACCACCCGTGGTTCCAGGAGGCGCTCGCGGCCGGCCCCGGGTCGTCCGAGCGCGAGCGCTTCATGTTCCGCGAGGGGAAGGGCGAGCACGGCGAACTGCCGCCCAACAACTGGCAGTCGATCTTCGGCGGCAACGCCTGGACGCGCATCACCGAGGCCGACGGCACTCCCGGCCCCTGGTACCTGCACATCTTCGACACCTCGCAGCCCGACTTCAACTGGAAGAACCCCTGGGTGTGGCAGCAGTTCCGGCAGATCCTGCGCTTCTGGCTCGACCGCGGTGTCGACGGGTTCAGGGTCGACGTGGCCCACGGCCTCATGAAGAAGGAGGGGCTGCCCGATATCGTGCAGGTGGCCGAGGCGGGCGGGCTCGCCGACGCGATCTCAGCGCCCGACGACGTGCCCTACTGGGCGCAGCCCGAGGTGCACGAGGTCTACCGCGACTGGCACCGCGTGCTCGCCGAGTACGAGGGCGACCGCGTACTGTGCGCCGAGGCCTGGGTCGAGCCGCTCGCGAAGGCCGCGCTATGGGTGCGACCCGACGAGATGCACCAGGCCTTCAACTTCAGCTACCTCGGCACGCCATGGGACGCCGCGCGCCTGCGCTCGGTCATCGACGAGTCGATCGCCGCCTTCACCGCTGTGGGCGCACCCAGCACGTGGGTGCTGTCGAACCACGACGTCGTGCGCCACCCGAGCCGCTACGGCCTCGGCACCTACGGCGCGACGCCCGCGAGCGGCATCGGCCCCAAGTCGGTCGACAAGCCCGATGACGCGCTCGGGCTGCGGCGCGGCCGCGCGGCCACCGCCCTCATGCTGAGCCTGCCCGGCAGCGCCTACCTCTACCAGGGCGAAGAGCTGGGGCTGCCCGAGGTCATTGAGCTCGATGACCACGTGCGGGAGGATCCGACCTTCCACCGCACGAATGGCGAGGTCTACGGGCGCGACGGATGCCGGGTGCCGATCCCGTGGGAGACCGCCGCTCCGGCGTTCGGTTTCAGCACCTCGGGCGAGAGCTGGTTGCCGCAGCCTGGCGCTTTCGCCCGATTCGCTCGAGACCTGCAGCAGGGCGACCCCGCCTCGACGCTCGAGCTCTACCGCTCGGCGCTCGCGCTGCGCGCCGAGCACGGGCTCGGAATGGGCTCGGTGCAGTGGGTCGAGGGCTATGCGGAGGGCATCGTCGCGCTGCGCAACGGGCCCGTGACGGTCATCGCGAACATCGGCGATGCGCCGGTCGTGCTGCCCGCGGGCGAGGTGCTGCTCGTGAGCGGCCCGCTCGCCGACGGCGCGCTGCCGGTCGACACGGCGGTCTGGATCGCCTAGCTCGCGTTCGCCATCAGCCAGGCGAAGGGGTCGACGGGAACGTCGTCGATGTGGATCTCGAGGTGCAGGTGGGGGCCGGTCGAGAGGCCCGTGTCACCAACTGCGCCGACGAGTTCTCCCGCAGCCACTGGGGCACCAACCTGGAGAGTCGAGCTGTTGTCGACCATGTGGGCATATCGGGACATGGTTCGTTGACCGTTGACGATATGTTCGATCTCGACGCGGTAGCCGAACGTCGATGACCACCCGACTGCTGTCACGACACCGTCCGCGATAGCGCCGATCGGTGAACCGTATCCACCATCGAAATCAAGGCCGCGGTGATACGTCGAACACCCCCGACACGGTGGTACACGTTCCCCGAACCCCGAGGTGATCGGCACGGGAAAGGCGAACGGCCAGCGGATCGCACCGGTGCCCGACGTCGAGTACGAGTAGTTGATGCTGCCGTAGCGCAACCGCAGCATCTCGGCGTATGAGGTGACGCCCCACTCGGCGCGCGTCGCGGCGGTGGCGGCGAGCTCGTCGGTGGCCTCGGCCTCGAGAACCTGCTCTTCGAGAACCTCGGCCTCAGCGGCAGGGGCCGTCGGCATCGACGAGAGTGCGAGCGAGGCCGGCGGCGCTTCGGGATCGAAGAGGGCGTTGGCCGGAACCGAGGTGCCGACGAGCAGCGAGGCCGCGGCGAGCATGACGATGGGCGGGAAGGTCTTCTTCGCGATGCGCCGCCCCAGGGGCACGCGCGGGGCTGGAGCGACCGGGGCTGCGGCGACGACGACCTGCCGGACGGTCGACTCGGGGGCGGATGCGCGACGCGGCCCGCGGGCAGGGAAGCGGCGCGGCGTGCTGTCGGCGCGGCGCGGGCGACGCGGCGCGGGGGTCGCGCGCTCGGCGTCACGTAAGGCGCGCCGGCTCGTCGCGACGAGCTCGGTGGATGCCGCGGGCGGCACGGCGACGAGGTCGGTGCCTGGGCGGGCCGCCGGATCGAACGGGGTCGTGGCCATGACGGAGCTTTCCGCCATGACGAAGCTCTCGGCCGTCGGGCTGGGCTCGGAGACGGCCTCCGCCACGGAGTCGATCGTCGGGGATTCCTCAGTGAATTCGAGGCCCAGAGACCGGAAGGGGTCTCTCTCGGCGTCGGTCGGCTCCTGGTCGGAACCTCCCGTCAGCCACGGGTTCTCAGTCGTCACGGTGTCAGTCAGCCTCAAGAGTCAGTCGCAGGTCGTGCGGTGCGGATCTGAGCGATCCGCTCGATATCGACCTGGTCAGCAGGGCGGAAATCGTCATTCCGTGAGCACCACCGAACCCGGCGGATTATCACGGATTGGTAAAGCGTAGCCCGCTCGTGCGACGAACGAAAGTCGGTGAGCCCGATTCGGGGCTGGTACCGAGGTGCCCGGTCAGCGCGCCGAGCCCTCGTGCGGGGGCGGCAGGGCCCCGAGGTCGGCGAGCAGCGGAGCGAGCATCCGGGCCAGCTCGGGATGCGCCGCGAGGAGGAACCGGTGGTCGGCACGCGCGCCCGGAACACCCGTCACGAGCGCCCCGGCCTCTTCCGCGATGAGGGCTCCGGCGGCGTGATCCCACGGGTTGAGGGTGCGCTCGAAGTACGCGTTGACGCGCCCCGCGGCCACCGCGCACAGGTCGAGAGACGCGGTGCCCATGCGGCGGATGTCGCGCACGAGCGGCAGCAGCCGCGCGACGGCCGCACCCTGCTCGGCGCGCGTCGCCGCGAGGTAGGCGAAGCCCGTGGCGACGAGCGCCTGATCGAGCGTCACCGCATCGGCGACCCGGAGCGCTCGATCGCCGAGATGGGCGCCGCCGCCGGCCGTCGCGCTGTACAGCTCGCCCGACGCCGGGTTGACGACGACGCCGGCGAGGGCGCGCCACGACTGCGGGTCGGCGTCGCCCTCGACGACGGCGATGCTCACGGCGTAGTGGGGGATGCCGTACAGGTAGTTGACGGTGCCGTCGATCGGGTCGACCACCCAGGTGAGACCCGTCGTGCCGGATCCGCCCCCCGACTCTTCGCCGAAGAACGCGTCACCGGGGCGCAGCTCGGCGAGGCGCCCGCGGATGAGCGACTCGGCATCGCGGTCGACTTGCGTCACGACATCCACCGACGACGACTTCGCGGCCGCGACGGCGACATCGCCGCGACGGGCCTCGAGGATCACGGCGCCCGCCTCGAGCGCGACCGCGCGAGCGATCGACAGGAGCTCGAGGGAAGATGTGGGGGTCATGGTGGCGAGTGAGGGATTCGAACCCCCGAATGCTGAGCAGTCTGATTTACAGTCAGATCCCTTTGGCCGCTTGGGTAACTCGCCGTGCGCGCGCCCGACCCGTGTGGTCACCGACCGGAAGCGCTCGACAAGAATACAAGAGCGGCAGGGCCGCCGCGACCACGGTCGTCAGTCGATCGTGGCGGCCGCGGCCGCGTAGCGCTGAGAAGCCGTCGCCACAGCGTCGAGGTAGGCGCTGTCGGCGTTGTACGACGCGATGCCCGAGCGCCACGAGGTCTCGTCGCCGAGGGTCGGCACCGCGCGGCACAGGTAGTTGGCGGCGGCGAGCGCCGCGTCGTCGATGTTGTGCGGGTCGGCGAGGCCGTCTCCGCTCGCATCGACGTACCAGTTCGCCCAGCTGCCGGGGATGAACTGCAGCGGACCGACCGCGCGATCGAACTCGGCGTCGCCGTCGATCGCCCCGTCGTCAGAGTCGGCGATGAGCGCGGTCGACGCGCCGTCGAGCGCGATGCCGATGATCGGCGGGCTCACAGTGCCGTCATCGGCGATGGATGCTCCGCCGTGGCTGCCGTGCCGCGACTCGACCCAGCCGATGCCGGCGAGCGTGTTCCAGCCGAGCAGGCAGTCGGGGCGCTCGGCGTGCTTCGCGAGCGCGGCGCCCGCGTAGGCGGCGAGCGCCCGCTCGGGGATGCCCGACTCCGCGGCCACGGCGGCGACCCAGGCCGCATCGACCAGGCCCGAGACCCCCGCGCGGGTCGGCGCCTCGGCCGACGGCGGCAGGGCGGCAGGCGCGACCCACCGCGGAGCGGGAGGCGCCTCGCCTGGTGCGCCAGCATCCCCGATGCCGATGCGGGGGCTCAGCACCATCGTGATGAGCGCGGCCGCCGCGAGGCCCACGAGGGCGAGACCCACGGCGAGCAGGGCGAGCGTGCGAGTGCGCATGCGACCACTCCAGCAGTTGCGGCTCGGTGCCCGCTGGACGACGCATCGCTAGCATGGGCGCATGGCTGATTCTTCATTCGACATCGTGAGCAAGGTCGACAAGATGGAGGCGGAGAACGCCGTCAACCAGGCGCAGAAAGAAGTCGCGCAGCGCTACGACTTCAAGGGCGTCGGGGCGTCGATCGAGTGGAGCGGCGAGAAGCTGCTGCTGAAGGCGAGCGCAGAAGAGCGCGTGAAGGCCGTGCTCGAGGTGCTCGAGGCGAAGATGATCAAGCGAGGCATCGGCATCCGCAGCCTCGACTCGGGCGAGCCGTATGCGAGCGGCAAGGAGTTCCGCATCGAGGTGGGCCTGAAGAACGGCATCTCGAGCGATGACGCGAAGAAGATCGCGAAGATCCTCCGCGACGAGGGGCCGAAGTCTGTCAAGAGCCAGATCCAGGGCGACGAGCTGCGCGTGCAGTCGAAGAGCCGCGACGACCTGCAGGCGACCATGGCACTGCTCAAGGGCAAAGACCTCGATGTGGCGCTGCAGTTCGTGAACTTCCGCTGAGCATGCCATGACCGACGACGTGACGGTCAGCGGAGCCGGCGCCTGGGTCGTGCTCATCACGACGACGCTGCTGCTCGCCCTGATCGTCGGCATCGCGCTCGTCTCGCTCGTCGTCGTGCCGCGCAACCGCCGACCGCAGAGCGCCCTGGCCTGGCTGCTGCTCATCTACATCCTGCCGCTCGTCGGTTTTCTGCTGTTCCTCACCTTCGGGTCGCGACGACTGCCGAAGCGCCGACGCGAGCAGCAGGACGAGATCAACCGCTACATCCTCGAGACGACCGAGGGCATGGACCGCGTGAGCAAAGACGCCCCGTGGCCGCCGTGGCTCGAGCCCATCGTCGAGCTCAACCGGCACCTGGGCGCGATGCCTCTCGTCGGCGGCAACACCGCCCGGCTCTTCACCGACTACGCGGCGTCGATCACGGCGATGACGGAGGCGGTGCGCGCGGCGCGGCGCTCGGTGCACGTCGAGTTCTACATCATGTCGGTCGACGACGAGACCGAGGACTTCTTCGCCGCACTCGGCGAGGCGGCAGCCCGCGGCATCACCGTGCGCGTGCTCTACGACCACGTCGCGTCGCTGCGGGTGCCCGGATACCGCCGGATGCGTCGGCGGCTCGACGCGATCGGCGCCCAGCATCATCCGATGCTGCCGGTGCGCCCGTTCCACGGTCAGTGGCAGCGGCCCGATCTGCGGAACCACCGCAAGTTCCTCATCGTCGACGGGGCGGTCGCCTTCACGGGGTCGCAGAACCTCATCGAGCGCGGCTACGGGCGCCGGCGGCGGCGCGACGGTTCACGGCTCGCCTGGAAGGAGGTCGTGGTGCGCTTCGAAGGGCCGATCGTCGCGGGTATCGAGGCGCTCTTCGCCACCGACTGGTACAGCGAGACCGATGAGCTGCTGCTGCGCGAGACCGTCATCCCCCCCGAGATCGACCCGGGCCAAGGGCTCGACGCGCAAGTGGTGCCGAGCGGGCCCGCCTTCGAGGGCGAGAACAACCTGAGGCTGTTCAACTCGCTCGTCTACGCGGCGCACGAGCAGATCCAGATCTGCTCCCCCTACTTCGTACCCGACGAGTCGATGCTCTACGCCATCACGACCGCCGCTCAGAGCGGCCTCGACGTGCAGCTGTTCGTCTCCGAGGTGGGCGACCAGACGCTCGTCTTCCACGCGCAGCGCTCGTACTACGAAGAGCTTCTGCGGGCGGGCGTGCGCATCTGGCTCTACCGCTCTCCGACCGTGCTGCATGCGAAGCACTTCACGATCGACGACCAGGTCGCGATCATCGGTTCGAGCAACATGGACATGCGCTCGTTCAGCCTCAACCTCGAGGTCTCGATCATGGTGCGCGGCGAGGCGTTCGTGCGCGAGCTGCGGGTGATCGAACAGGCCTATCGCGACAATTCGCGCGAACTGACCCTCGACCAGTGGCTGCGCCGCCCGACCCACATGCGGGTGTTCGACGACCTGGCGCGCGTCACCGCGACGGTGCAGTAGCACCGCTGCAGTAGCCGGAACGCCGCGTGCCGCGTACGGTACCGGCATGACGCAGAAGACCCTGCCCACCGATGTTCCGGTGCACGAGTTCTTGTCGACGCTGGATGCCCGCCGCAGTGCCGAGGGCTCGGAGCTCGTCGCCCTCTTCGAGGAGGTCACCGGATCCCCCGCCGTCATGTGGGGCCCCTCGATCATCGGGTTCGGCACCTACGCCTATCACTACGCGAGCGGGCACGAGGGCATCTGGCCGCGCGCGGGCTTCTCGCCGCGCAAGGCCAAGCTCTCGTTCTACGGCCTGCAGACCCACCCCGATGCGGCGGTGCTTCTCGAGCGCCTCGGCCCGCATACGACGGGAGTCGACTGCGTCTACGTCACGCGCCTCGCGCAGCTCGACCTCGAGGTGTTGCGGCAGCTCGTCGCCCTCTCGTGGACGGTCACCGCCGACACCGCCGTCGAACCCCACTAACCCGACCCCGCTTTCCTTCCACAACTTCGGAGTGGAAGTCAGCGCCGAGGCGCGCTCGCTCCCACTCCGAAGTTGTGGAAGTCGGGGGAGAGTTGGCGGTGCAGGGCACGTCCTCCACCGCGCAGGTCGAGAACACCGCGGTTCACCGTTACGCAGCCACGACGGTGATCGTCCGCGACCGATCGTCACACTCGACACCATGCGCGGCTTCCACTCGTTCGACGAGTACATCTCCCAGCACGGCGGCGTGCTCTCTCGCAGCGAGCTGCTCGACGCCGGGTGGAGTACTGACGAGGTGCGGCTCGGGGTGCGGTACGGCAGGCTTCACCGGTTGTGCCGTGGTTGGTACGGCGCGCGCGACCTGCCGGCGGCCGTGAGGGGCGCGTGGGCGCACGGCGGGCCGCTCGCATGTGTGAGCGCGCTGCGGTTCCACGACCTCATCGATGCCGATGTCGGCCCCGACCACCACCCACATGTGTGCCGACCAGCGCGAGCCCACCGGCTTCGGCACGCGGAGCCGGCCATCATCCACTGGTCTGACGAGGCGTACCGCTCAGGCACCCGCTGGAGCGTCGCCATCGAAACCGCCCTGCACCAGGCAGCCAGGTGCGCACCGGATGCACTGCCCGAAGCCGACCAGTGGCGCCGACCGCGCTCGCGATGGCTCGACGACCTCGGCTGACCGTCAGTCGCGCGAGATGCGGATCATCTCGTCGCGCGGCACGACCTTGACGCGCTCGCGGCCCTGGGGCGCCCCGAGCGACTGCTCGTGCGCGTCGAGGCGGTGCCAGCCGTCGAGGTTCGTGTAGAGCACGCCGCGCTCGTCAAGCAGGTCGACGACCGACTGCTCGTCGGGGTCGCTCGGCGCCCACCACGAGGCCTGGTCGGTCACGAGGTGCTGGATGGTCTCCATCGCGTCGCTCTTGGTGTGGCCAATGAGGCCGACGGGGCCGCGCTTGATCCAGCCCGTGGCGTACACGCCCGGCACCTTCTGATTGTCGTCGCCGAGCACCTGGCCCTCGTGGTTCGGGATCACGCCGTAGCGATCGTCGAACGGGATGCCGTCGAGAGGCGAGCCGAAGTAGCCGACCGCGCGGTACACGGACTGCACGGCGACCTCGCGGATCTCACCGGTGCCCCGCACCCCACCGTGGCCGTCCGGCTCGGTGCGCTCGTAGCGGAAGCCCGCGACACGGCCCTCGGCATCGGGGAGCACCTCGAGCGGCTTGGCGTAGAAGTGCAGGTGCAGACGGCGCGAGGCCGATCCCGTCTCACGGGCGCGCCACTGCGTGAAGATGCGGTCGATCACGGTGATCTGCCTATTGGTCTCGATCGCCCGGCGCGAGGCCTCGTCGTACTCGAAGTCCTCCTCGTGCACGATCATGTCGACGTCGCGAAGCTCGCCGAGCTCGCGCAGCTCGAGCGGCGTGAACTTCACCTGCATCGGGCCGCGCCGGCCGAAGACGTGCACATCGGTGACGGGCGAGGCGAGCAGGCCCTGATAGACGTTGTCGGGGATCTCGGTGGGCAGCAGGTCTTGCGGGTGCTTCGCGAGCACGCGCGCGACGTCGAGCGCCACATTGCCGTTGCCGACCACGGCGACCGACGAGGCCTCGAGCGGCCACTCGCGGGGAACGTCGGGGTGCCCGTCGTACCAGCTGACGAAGTCGGCGGCGCCGTAGCTGCCGTGCGCGTCGATTCCGGGGATGTCGAGAGCGGCATCCCGAATCGCCCCCGTCGAGAAGATGACCGCGTGGTAGTGCCGGCGCAGGTCGTCGAGCGTGATGTCGGTGCCGTAGTGCACGTTGCCGAAGATGCGGATATCACCCGAGTCGAGCACTTCGCGCAGGGCGTTGATGATGCCCTTGATGCGCGGGTGGTCGGGGGCGACGCCGTAGCGCACGAGGCCGTAGGGCGCGGGCAGCTGCTCGAAGAGGTCGATCGAGACGTCGAAGGCCCTCTCGTGCTTGAGCAGGATGTCGGCGGCGTAGATGCCGGCGGGGCCGGCGCCGACGATAGCGAGCCTGAGCTTGGTCATGCGCGTGCGGTTCTCTCTGTGCGGGCTGGCGAACTGTGCGGGGTGGTGGAGCCGTGCGGGGTGGGGGCGTCGACGCTACGTGCTGCGCTCGACGACGGCCTCGGCGAACTTGGTCAACGCGAGCTTGACCGGGCCCTCCGGCAGGGGGTCGAGTGCGGCGACGGCCTCGTCGGCCCAGCGGCGGGCCTCGTCGAGGGTCTCGGTCGTGACATCGTGCGCGCGCAGCTCGGCGATGGCGGCGGCGAGCTCGTCGTCGACAGCCTCGGTGTCGTCGGCGCTGACCGTGCGCACGATGCGCGCGAGAAGGCTGGCCGCGTCGGGATCGGTGAGCGCGGCGCGGCGCAGGAACAGCAGGGGCAGGGTCGCGACGCCGCTGCGCAGGTCGGTGCCCTGCGCCTTGCCGGTCTCGGCCTCGGGTTCGGCGAGGTCGATGACGTCGTCGATGAGCTGGAACGCGACGCCGATCTTCTCGCCGAACGCCACGACGGGCGCCGCGAACTGCTCGGGGGCGTTCGAGAAGATGACCCCCATCTGCGCCGCCGCCGCGATGAGCGAGCCGGTCTTGTCGGCGAGCACCTGCAGGTAGTGCTCGATCGGGTCGTCGTCGCCGCGCGGGCCGATCGTCTCGTGCAGCTGACCGAGGCAGAGCCGCTCGAACGTGTCGGCCTGCAGCTTGATCGCGCCCTCGCCGAGGTTCGCGACGAGCTTGCTCGCGCGGGCGAACAGGAGGTCGCCCGTGAGGATCGCGACCGAGTTGCCCCACACGTTCTGCGCCGAGGGCACACCCCGTCGCATCTCCGCCTCGTCCATGACGTCGTCGTGGTACAGCGAGGCGAGGTGCGTGATCTCGACCGCCTGGGCGGCCGTGATGACCGCGTGGTTGTTGCCCTCGCCGAGCTGCGCGGTGAGCAGCGTCAGCACGGGGCGGATGCGCTTGCCCCCGGCCTCGAGAAGGTAGCGCGAGGTGACGTCGGCCATGTCATCGGCGAAGGCGACCTCGCGCAGCAGGCCCTCCTCCACCTCGACGAGGCCGGTCTCGATGGCCTCGGCGAAGCGGCGCTCCTCGCTCGACGCGAACAGCTTCTCACCCAGACCGAGCGACGCGCTGAGCGTCTTGCTGCGGCGAGCGAGCGGAGGGAGGCGAGTCAACGGTCTGCCGATCTGTCGAGGCGGTCGGGGCGGCTCAGTGCGCGGATGCGCCGGCGGGCTTGCGCCCGCGGTGCAGGGCGACCACCCCCCACGAGAGGTTGCGGTAGCCCACCCGCTCGAACCCCGCGGTGCGCAGCCACTGGCTGAGCACCGACTGGTCGGGCCACTCGCGGATCGAGTCGAAGAGGTAGCGATACGCCTCGGGGTTCGAGCTCGCCGCGCCCGCGATGAGCGGCATGACGTAGCGCAGGTAGGCGTGGTACCCGGTGCGCAGCAGACCCAGCGGCGGTCGCGAGAACTCGCAGATGACGACGCGGCCGCCGGGCTTGAGCACGCGCAGCATCTCGGCGATGGCGACGTCGGGGTGCTGCACGTTGCGCAGACCGAAGCTGATGGTGACGGCGTCGAACTCGGCGTCGCCGAAGGGCAGCTTCTCGGCATCGCCCTGCACGAACTGCAGCTCGGGGTGCCGGCGGCGGCCCTCGTCGACCATGCCCTGCGAGAAGTCGAGCGCGATGACCTCGGCGCCCGTCTTCGCCAGCGCGATCGAGCTCGTGCCCGTGCCCGCCGCGATGTCGAGAATGCGCTCGCCCGACCGGGGGTCGACAGCCTTGACGGTCGCGATGCGCCAGAGGGCGGCATTGCCGACCGAGAGAACGGCGTTCGTGCGGTCGTAGCCGCGGGCGACGCCGTCGAACATCGCCGCGACGTCGCGCGGTGTCTTCGACAGGTCGGCCTTCGTCACGCCACGAGTCTAGTGAGCGGCCGCCCGGTGTTCGCCGTGAGCCGCCTGGGGGACCGTCGGGTGCGGAGTAGCCTGAGCACGTGACTCCCTCTGCCGCGCCCGGGGTGGCCCTGCGTGCGGTGACCGAGATCGTGCCCGACCACGACGACCTGCTCCCCTTCGCCGACGCACGGCACCCTCTCGCAGCCCTGCGCCGGGGAGACGGCATCGTCGGCCTCGGCGAAGCACTGCGCCTCAGCTTCCGCGGCGCGCATCGGCTGACGGATGCGGCGGCCGCGTGGCGGCAGATCGCCGCCGCCGCCGAGGTGGTCGACCCCGTTCATCGGCCCGGGACCGGCCTCGTCGCGATGGGCGCGTTCGCGTTCGCCGACGGCTCGAGCGCGCCGAGCGTGCTCGTCGTGCCGCGGATCATCGTGGGGCGGCACGACGGCGTGAGCTGGGTGACCCGCGTGACCGCGCACGATGCTGCCGATGAGGTCGTCGAGCCCCCGCATCCTTCGCCGATCGGCGAGCGCCCGCGGGCGACCCTCGCCGCGGCCTCGCTGAGCCGGGAGGAGTTCACGGCGGTCGTCGGGCGCGCCGTCGCGGCCATCCGCTCCGGACGGGTCGAGAAGGTCGTCATCGCGCGCGATGCGACGGCGAGCATCCCGCCCGATGCCGACCGGCGGGCGCTGCTGCACGAGCTCGCCGACCGCTACCCCGACTGCGTGACGTTCGCGGTCGACGGGCTCATGGGCGCGAGCCCCGAGACCCTCGTGAGCGTGCACGGCGGCGAGGCGAGCGCGCGCGTGCTCGCGGGCAGCACGGCGCGCGGGGCGGGCTCGGCCGACGATGCCGCGGCGGCCGCCCAGCTGGCGACGAGCGCGAAAGACCTCGACGAGCACGCCTTCGCGGTGCACAGCGTGCTCGATGCCCTGCGGCCGCACGTGCGCGCCGTCACGGCGAGCGAGCTGCCGTTCACGCTCAAGCTGCCGAACCTCTGGCACCTCGCGACCGACGTCGAGATGCAGCTGGCCGAGTCGTCGAGCGCGCTCGACATCGTCGCGGCGCTGCACCCGACGGCCGCGGTCGCGGGCGCGCCGACGGATGCCGCGCTCGCCCTCATCGCCGAGCTCGAGCCCTTCGACCGAGGCCGGTACGCCGGGCCGGTCGGGTGGATCGACCAGGACGGCGACGGCGAGTGGGTGATCGCGCTGCGCTGCGCCCGCATCGACGACGACGGGCTGCTCACCGCGTACGCCGGAGCGGGCATCGTGGCCGACAGCGACCCCGACTCCGAGCTCGCCGAGACCCGCATGAAGTTCCGCCCGATCGCCGACGCCCTCCGATAGTCAGGTAGCGGCGAGCCGCGCCTTCTCGGCCTCGACGTCGAAGTCGGCGAGCGGCCACTGCGGGTCGATGCGTTCGAGCGCGGTGATGAGCAGCGACTGCACGGCGAGCCGCGCGTACCACTTGTGGTTCGCGGGCACGACGAACCACGGCGCGAGGTCGGCATCCGTGCGCTCGATCGCGAGCTGGTAGGCGCGCTGGTAGTCGTCCCACAGCATCCGCTCGTCGATGTCGCCCGTGCGGTACTTCCAGTGCTTATCGGGGCGCTCGAGCCGCTCGTGCAGGCGAGCCTTCTGCTCGTCGCGGCCGATGTGCAGCATGACCTTGACGATCGAGACGCCGTCGGCGGCGAGGCGGCGCTCGAAGTCGACGATCTCGCCGTAGCGCCGCTCGATCTCGTCGGCGGGGGCGAGCGAGCGCACGCGCGCGATGAGCACGTCTTCGTAGTGCGAGCGGTCGAAGACGCCGATCATGCCCGCGGCGGGCAGCTGCTTCTCGATGCGCCAGAGGAAGGGGTGCGCGAGCTCTTCCGGGGTCGGCTTCTTGAACGCGGCGAGCTGCACGCCCTGCGGGTCGACGGCGCCGACCACGTGGCGCACGATGCCGCCCTTGCCCGCCGTGTCCATCGCCTGCAGCACGAGCAGCACGCGCCGGGTGTCGCCGCCGCGGCTCGCGGCGAACAGCTTCTCTTGCAGGTGCGAGAGGTGCTCGGCCCCGTCGGCGAGCAGCTGCTCGGCTCGCTTCTTGTCGGCGGCGATGCCGGGCGTCGCGGCGCAGTCGACCGCATCGAGGCGGAATCCGGCGCGGGCGCGCAGCAGTTCGTCCATGGCCGGATGCTACCCGCGACCCGCGCGAACGCCTACGACTCGAGCGGCACCTCGACGAGCAGCAGCGGCTCGGGGGCCGTGAGGGCGTCGTCGAGCTCGGCCCGGGTCGTCGCCCGGCGGTAGGCCCAGCCGCCGGCCGCGGCGAGCGCCGCGAGGTCGGCCCGATGCGGCGTGCGCATGACGGTGGCGAAGTCGTCGGGGTGCGCGGTCGCCGCGACCTCGAGCTCGTCGAAGATCGTGCCGCCGCCGTCGTTGCCGACGACGACGTGCAGGCGCAGTCCTTCCGGGAGCGGCACGAGCAGGGCTCCCGCGTCGTGCAGCAGCGCGAGGTCGCCGATCAGTACGCGCGTCGTGCCCGACCGCTCGCCGCGCGCGGCGGCGAGGGCGATGCCGGTCGCCGTCGACACGGTGCCGTCGATGCCGGCCAGGCCGCGGTTCGCGTGCACGCGGATCGCCTTGCCGGGCACCAGGGCATCCGCCACCCGGATCAGACGCGAGGCCGCCAGCACCAGGCGGTCGTGCGGCCAGGTGGATGCCCACAGGGCTCTCGCGAGCATCCGGCGATCGATCGGGGCGCGCAGCACCGCGAGCTCGGCTTTCGCGAAGGCGGCGCGCACGCCGCGGTCGTCCGGCACGGCGAGCGAGAGGTCGGGAGCGGGGTCGTCGGGCGCCTGCGACTCGAGCACGGCGCGCGACATGCTCACCCACCCGCCGACCCAGCGCCGCACGACCGCGGGGTCGGGGGTGCCGGTGACGCGCACCTCGTCGACGATGCGCGCGCGGCGGCCGGGGTTGTAGTCCTCGACCCCGGGGGAGCGCACGACGATGACCTCGACGTCGCCGCGTTCGAGCAGCTGCGGCACTTCGCGGCTGAGGGTGGGGTGGCCGAGCACGATCGCGCGGCCGACGGCGTCGCCGTGCGGGCCGCGCAGCACGTCGCGGTACGCGACGACCGCGTGCCGGCCGTAGCGGGCTCCGCTCGACACTTCGGCGACGAGGGGCGCCCCGAGGGCGACGGCGAGCGCCTCGGCCCGAGGCCCGGCCCCGTGGCCGGCGATGACGACGGTCGCGTCGTCGGGATGCAGGTCGACGACGACCGGGCTCTCGACCGCGGGCCGCTCGGGCACGGCGCCGGTCGCGAGGTCGTGGGGCACCCGGACGTGACCGCTCAGCGGCTCACGGAAGGCGAGGTTGAGGTGCACGGGGCCCTCGGCGCTCGCCCGCACGGCGAGGGCGCCGAGCTCTCGGGCGTCGTCGGCCTCGCCCGGATCGCCCAGTGGCGCCGCGACATCCCAGTCGGCCCGCACGAGCTCGCCGAAGATGCCCGGCTGCACGGTGGTCTGGTTCGCGCCGATGCCCCGCAGCTCGGCCGGGCGGTCGGCGGTGAGCACGATGAGCGGAACGCCGGCGTGGTGCGCCTCGAGCACGGCGGGGTGCAGGTTGGCCACGGCGGTGCCCGAGGTGCAGACGACGGCGACGGGGCGACCGCTCTCGACCGCGAGCCCGAGGGCGGTGAAGCCCGCGACCCGCTCGTCGATGCGCACGTGCAGCGCGAGGCGGCCGGCGCGGGCGAAGGCGGCGGCGGCGAGGGCGAGCCCTTGCGAGCGCGAACCGGGGCTCAGCACCAGGTCGGCGACTCCCGCGCGCACGAGCCCCTCGAGCAGCGCCGCAGCCGCGACGCCGGCGGGCGACACGTCGGGGTCAGCGCTCGGGGTCGGCGGGGCTGTCATCGTCGAGGTCGGCGAGCTCTTGCTCGAGCTGGCGCAGCCGTTCGTCGTGCTCGGCGCGCTTCGCGATGTCGTCGCTCGACAGCGTGCGCAGGAAGGCGGGGTCGTCGTCGGGGGCGACCGGGCGGCGCACGCCGCCGGCCGAGCGGCGCGCCTTGCCGACGACGAGCCAGAGAAGACCGCCGATGACGGGCAGCAGCACGACGCCGAACGCCCAGACCTGCTTCGGGAACGCCCGCACGCGCGAGCGGTCGGTCAGCAGCACGTCGACGATCGTGTACACCCAGAACGCGACCGCGACTGCTCCGAGCGCGAACAGGAGGCGAGGCATGAGCCGAGTGTACGCCGCGGGTTCTGGGCGGGCACCGAGAGGCCGCTCGTAGACTGACCGCGTGAGCCCCTGGATCCAGTACACCCTCCTCCGCCTCGGCATCTTCGGCGCCGGGCTCGGGCTGCTGCTCGCGATCGGCCTCGACTGGTGGTGGGCGGCGATCATCGCGAGCGTCATCGCGATGACCGTGTCGTACATCTTCTTCTCGTCGCTGCGGGATGCCGTAGCCCTCGATCTGGCCGCCCGCCGCGAGCGGCCCGCGGTCGATCGGGATGCCGAGGCTGAAGACGCCGTCTCCGACGAGTCGGGCGCCCCGGGCGACGGCACCCCCGCGCATCCGTAATCACCTCGTAAGGCGTCGGCCCTCCCGGGGCGGCGATGCCCGCCCTACAGTCGTGACGACGGCCGCGGGTGCGGTCGCGGAAGGAGTGCGCAGCATGTCGACACGGACCACGATCGCCGCGGGGGCGGCGCTCGCACTGATGATCGGGCTCGGGGGATGCTCGACCGGTGCCGTGCTCAACGCCGCACCCGCCGCGACCGCGCCCGCCGCCGAACCGGCGCCGACGGAGGCCGCGGGGGACGACGAGAACGGCGGCGATACCGAGACGGTCGCCGCACCCGGCGACTACCGCGACTACTACGACGGCGCGATCGCCGAGACGCCCGGCCTGAAGGTTCTGTTCTTCCACGCCTCGTGGTGCCCGAAGTGCCGCGCGCTCGATGAAGACATCGAGGCCAACGCGATCCCTGCGGGCATGACGATCTTCAAGGTCGACTTCGACACGGAGACCGATCTGCGCCAGCAATACGGCGTCACCCTGCAGACGACGATCGTCTACGTCGACGACGACGGCGAGCTGCTCACGAAGGGCGTGCTCTACGAGAACACCACGCTCGACGCGCTCATCGCCGCGGCACCGTAGGGTCGGGCCATGGAAGGCCTGGTCGTTGTCAGCCTGCTCGCGGGCGTGCTGACCGTCGCGGCCCCGTGCGTGCTGCCCCTCCTGCCGGTCATCGTCGGCGGATCGATCGTGGCCGACGGGGCGGATGCCCGGCGCGCGCGCTGGCGCCCCTTCGTGATCGCGGCATCCCTTGCCGTCAGCGTCATCGTCTTCACGCTGCTGCTCAAGGCGACGACGGCGCTGCTCGGAATCCCGCCGCAGGTGTGGCAGATCATCTCGGGTGTCATCGTCATCCTGCTGGGCATCAACCTGCTCGTGCCGAGCCTGTGGGAGCGCGTGTCGACGCGGCTCGGGCTCGGCGATCGCAGCAATCGCGCGCTCGACGCCTCGGTGCAGCGGCAGTCGGTGGGCGGCGACATCCTCACCGGCGCGGCGCTCGGGCCGGTGTTCAGCAGCTGCAGCCCCACGTACGCGCTCATCGTCGCGGCGGTGCTGCCGGTGTCGTTCGCCGAGGGGCTGCTCTACGTGACGCTGTACGCCATCGGGCTCGCCATCCCCCTGCTGCTCATCGCCCTCGCCGGTCGCAGCGCCGCCCGGCGGCTCGGCTGGCTCGCCGACCCGCGCGGCTGGTTCCGGCGCTCGATGGGCGTGCTGTTCATCATCGTCGGCGTCGTCGTCATCATCGGGGCCGACAAGGCCCTGCAGTCGCTCATCCTCGACCTCGGGTGGTACGACCCGATCGCCGACCTCGAAGGGGTGCTGCAGGGTGGCTGACGCGGTGCCCGGGTCTGCCGACCGCCCGCTCGACGGGCGCCGGGTGCTCGTCGTCGACGACGACCCGACGCTGCTCGAGATCGCGGCGACGTACTTGAGCGCCGCGGGCGGCACCGTCGACACGGCCGCCGACTCGGTCGCGGCCCTCGAGCTCGCCGCGGCGCAGCAGCCTGATCTCGTCGTTCTCGACCGCATGATCCCGGGGGTCGACGGCCTCACGGTGGCACGGCGACTGCGCGAGACCTCGGCCGTGCCCATCATCATGCTCACGGCCCTCGGCGAGCCCGAGCACCGCATCGAGGGCCTCGAGGCGGGCGCCGACGACTACCTCGGCAAGCCCTTCTCGCCGCGCGAGCTCGTGCTGCGGGCCGAGGCCCTGCTGCGGCGCGCCCACCCGGCCGGTGCGCCCGGCGGCGACGTGACGCTCGGGCGGCTGCGCGTCGACGCCGAGCGCCGCGAGATCACTCTCGACGGCGCTCCGCTCGCGCTCACGGCGCGCGAGCACGACCTGCTCGCCTACCTGGCTCGACGCCCGGGCCGCACCGTCTCGCGCGAGCAGCTGCTCGCCGACGTGTGGGGCTGGACGATCGGCGACGTGTCGACGATCACCGTGCACGTGCGGCGGCTGCGCGAGAAGATCGAGGCCGACGCGGGTGCCCCCGAGATCATCGCCACCGTGTGGGGCGTCGGCTACCGGCTCAACGCCGAGGCTCTCGCCCCTCGGGAGGCCGACGCATGACCGGGGCCGAGTACCTACAGATCATCGGCACGGCGGCGGGAGTCGCGGCCGTCAGCGGCATCGCCGCCGCCGTCGCGCTGCGGCTCGCGCGCCGCGCGCCGCTCATCGTGCACATCGTCGTGATCGTCGCCGCGGCGGTGCTCGCGGTCGCGGGCGGCATCGCCCTGACCGCCAACGGCATGTACATCAGCGAGTCCGACACCGCCGTCGCGCTCACGGTCACCGCCGTGAGCGGCGTGGTGGCGATCGGCGTGGCAGTGGTGCTCGCGGGCACGCTCTCGCGGGATGCCCGGGCGCTCGGCCGCGATGCCCGGAGCCTCGGCGGGGGCGAGGCCGTCGGGCCGGCCGACCGGCGCACGGCCGAGCTCGACGAGGTGCAGGGCGAGCTCGTGACCTCGAGCGAGCGCCTGCTGCGCGCACGCGACGACACGCTCCGCGCCGAGCAGGCGCGCCGCGAACTCGTGACCCGCATCGCGCACGACCTCCTCGCTCCCGTCGCGAGCATCCAGGCGATCGCCGAGATCCTCGAGGACGGGCTCTCCACCGAGCCCGACCGGCACGCGCGGCAGCTGGGCGCGCACGTCACACGGCTGCAGTCGCTCGTCGGCGGCCTGTTCGAGCTGTCGCGCATCGACGCGGGCACGCTCGCCCTCGCGACCGAGACCGTCTCGCTCACCGACCTCGCGAGCGACGTCGTCGCCGAGTACGGCGAGCTCGCGCGCGTGCACGAGGTCGCGCTCGCGTTCTCGGCGGGCGCAGGAGTCACGGCGCCGCTCGACGCCCGTCAGTTCAGCCGCGCGCTCGTGAATGTGCTCATCAACGCGATCGAGCACTCGCCCGCGGGGGGCACCGTCATGGTGAGCGTCACCGCCGACGCGCACGAGGCCGTCGTCGCCGTGCGCGACCAGGGGCCCGGATTCGACGCCGCCGATGTCGCTCACGTGTTCGACGCGGGCTGGCGCGGAACCAGTGCCCGCACGGCACCGCGGGTGGGGCTCGCCGGCGGTGCCGGCCTGGGCCTCGCCATCACGCGCGCGATCATCGAGGCGCACGGCGGCGCCGCGAGCGCGCACGACACGGGTGGCGGTGCCGAGGTGCGCCTGCGCGTGCCGCGGCAGGTCTAGAAGGCGATCGCCGCCGCGAGCCCCAGCCCGGTCACGAGCGCCGCGAGCGACGTGAGCTTGAGCGCGAGCACGAGCTCGCCCGGGGTCTTCGCGAGCATCACGATGAGCGCGACGGGGGCCGAGATCAGCAGGCTGAAATACACCATCGGCGCCCACTCGTAGAGCAGCGCGAAGGGCACGAGCATGCCGTAGGCGCCCGCGAGCAGCACGACGAAGAGGATGCGGGCCGGCAGATCGCCGATGCGCACGGCCAGCGTCTTCTTGCCGACCCGGGCATCCTGCTCGCGATCGCGGATGTTGTTGACGAGCATGATCGCCGCCGCGAAGAAGCCGGCGAGCGAGCCCGCGAGCCAGGCGTCGAACGGCACCTGCTCGATCTGCACGTAGGCGGTTCCCGCGGTGGCCACGATGCCGAAGAACAGGAAGGCCACGAGCTCGCCGAGCCCGAGGTACCCGTAGGGCAGGCGACCGCCCGTGTAGAACCAGGCGGCGACGATCGCGACGGCGCCGACGGCGAGCAGCCACCACAGGCCGGTGAGCACGACGATAGCGAGGCCCGCGGCCGCGCCGAGGGCGAAGAACACGAGGGCGACCGTGAGTACCGTGCGCGGGCGGGCGGCGCCCGAGCCGGTGAGCCGGCTGGGCCCGACGCGGTGCGCATCGGTGCCGCGCACGCCGTCGGAGTAGTCGTTGGCGAAGTTCACGCCGATCTGCAGGAACACTGCGACGCCGAGGCACAGCAGCGCGAGCGCGAGGTTGTAGCCCTCGGTCACGAAGGCGATCGCCGTACCGAGGGCGACCGGCACGATCGCGAGGCTCAGGGTGCGCAGGCGGGCGCCGGCGATCCAGTCGCGCGCCGTCGCGGGGCGCACCTTCGCCGGGTTGCCGGATGCCGCGCTCGCCCTCGCGGGATTCGTGCGCTGGGTCTGCTTGCTGGCGGGCTTCTTCGCGCGCGCCTTCTTCGTCGTGGCCACGACCGCGAGTTTAGTGACCCGGGTTCGCGCGGCGCGCCGCGGCGAGCCGGTCGGGCTTGCCGCTGGGCAGCAGGGGCACAGCATCCACCGTCACGATGCGGTCGGGGCGCGCCTCGGGCGGCAGCACCGCGCCCACCGCGCGCCGCAGCGCCTCGAGGTCGGCTCGCACGGTCGTGACGACGACGGGAACCTCACCCCACTCGGGGTCGTGACCGGCGACGACGACCGCGTCGGCGAGCCCGGGCTGCTCGCGCACGATGCGCTCGACGTCGCCCAGACGCACCTTGAGCCCGCCCGTCACGATCGTGTCGTCGATGCGGCCCGTGACGCGCAGCACGCCATCGGCCAGCTCGCCCGCGTCATCGGTGCGGTACCAGCGCTGCGCGTCGTGCTCGACGAACGCGGCCTCGGTGCGCTCGGGGTCGTCGAGGTAGTACTCGGCGAGCGTCGGACCACCGAGCTCGACGCGGCCGTCGATGATGCGCACCTCGGTCTGGCCGATCGCACGGCCGTCGTAGACGACGCCGCCGCAGGTCTCGCTCGAGCCGTAGGTGCGCGTGAGGCGCCAGCCGAGCGCCGTCGCGCGGTCGACGAGCGGTGCGGGCGTGGCCTGGCCGCCGACGAGGATGCGCGAGAACCCGGCGAGCGCGCGCCGCAGCGCGTCGTCGGCTTCGGCCTCGTCGACGAGCCGGCTCAGCTGGGCCGGCACCAGGGCGGTGTAGCGAACCGGGTCGTCCATCGCGGCGACCGCCTCGAGCACGCGCTCGGCGCTCAGCCGCCCGGGCGGCACGGGCATGGGCGTCGTGCCGGCGGCGAGCGAGCGGGCGAGCACGTTGCTGCCGGCGATGTACTGCACGGGCAGGGCGAGCAGCCACTGGCCGGGGCCGCCGAGCGCGCTCTCGCTCGCGGCCGCGCTCGCGAGCACGGCGTCGGCGCTCAGGGCGACGCGCTTGGGCCGACCGGTCGTGCCGCTCGTCTCGACGACGAGGGCGATGCGCTGCTCGACCGTGAGCGGCGCGGTGTGCACGGGGTTGACCCCGCCTCCGCGGAACAGCACGGCGGGCCCCTCCCCGTCGAGCGCGTCGCGCAGGGCGGCGAGGCAGGCGAGCGGGTCAGCGGTGTCGACGACGGCGAGCGGGCGGGTCACGCGCCCACGCTACCCCGCGCGGCTGGGGCGCCGTCGGGTCAGGATGCCGCGACCGCGGCCGTGCGGATCATCAGCTGGTAGGGCAGCTGCCGCTGCTGCAGCTGGTTGACCGTGCCGATGACGATGACGCCCGTGCGGGCATCCCGGTACCAGACGACGCCGGACGCGCCCGAATGCCCTTCGAACGCGAACGAGCGGAAGCCCGTGAGCACCGCCGGCAACCGGAACCGCATGACCCCTGTGCCGTACTCGAGCGGCGAGAAGATGCGGTGCCAGTCGGTGAGCATCTCGTCGAGCAGCGTCGTCTCGAACAGGCCGCCGTCGAAGAAGGCCTGCAGGAAGGTCACGCCGTCGCGCAGGGTCGAGACCACCGCGCCCTGCCCGCCGCACGAGGCGAGCAGCAGCGGCAGCCGCAGCTCGCGGTCGCCGTGGCGGATGACGGCCATCTCGTCGAAGCGGTCGAGCGTGTCGGGCGTGAACACGAACGTGCCCGCGAGCCCGAGCGGCTCGGTGACGCGCGCCCGCACCGACTCGGCGAAAGCGCGCCCGTCGAGGCGCTCGACGACACCGTCGAGCAGTTGGAAGCCCGTGTCGCTGTAGAGGCCCCGGCCGCGACGCGCGGGAGTCATCGCGCGCGTCCACTCGACCACCTCGGCCTCGCCCCAGCCGAAGTCGCTGCGCAGAGCGCGCTCGAGCGTCGTCGGGCCGTCGGGGCGCGGGCCCTCGAAGTAGTCGGCGAGGCCCGCCGTGTGCGCCATGACCTCGCGCACCGTGATCTCGCCGCTGACGTCTCGACCCCCGTCGACGGCGAGTCCGCGCAGGTCGAGGTCGGGCAGATACCCGGCGATCGGGGCATCCCAGTCGAGGCGGCCCTCGTCGCGCAGCTGCGCGAGGCACGCGACCGTGAAGAGCTTGCTGACGCTCGCGATGAAGAAGGGCCGGTCGAGGTCGCCGTGCACGGCATCGAGACCGTCGGGGCTCACGACGCGCCAGAGCACTTCGCCGGTGCGGCGGTCGGCGACGCTGCGCTCGATCAGGCGGTGGATGCGCTGCTCTCGTGTCGCCATCGGGGCGGCCTCTCTGCTCAGGTGTTATCGCCGTTAACATCGGCGGTCATGTCTAGCGCACTGATGTGTACACTGTCAACATGGTGGGTGATCGAAAGGCTGCGGGTTCGGCGGGCTCCCGCCCAGAACGCACCGCCTACCACCACGGTGCGTTGCGCGACGCGCTCGTCGACGCCGGTGAGGCGCTCGCCCGGGCCGAGGGGCGCGACGGGGTGACCGTGCGCCGCATCGCCGCCGCGTGCGGCGTGAGCGCCGCGGCCGTCTACCGGCACTTCCCGAGCGGCGACCACCTCACTGCGGCCGTCGCGCAACGGGCGCGCGAGATCATGGCGCGCGACATGTTCGCCCGGCTCGACTCGGCCGCCGGGCGCCCCCCGATCGACCGGCTGCGCGAGGTCGGCGAGTCGTACATCGCCTTCGCCCTCGCCGAACCGCGGCTGTTCTCGCTCGTGTCGATGCCCATGACGACCGCCCCCGATCGGCCCGACGACCCCAACGCCGCCGACCTCGTGCGCGACATCGTGCTCGAGCTCGAGCCGCCGGGCGACGTCGACGAGCAGCGCGTGGCGGGCCGCATGATGCTCGCGCAGGCGAGCGCGCACGGCCTGGCCGTGATCCTGCGCGACTTCGTGCCCGACCCTGGCGCGCGCGCGATGCTCATCGCCGGGGTGCTCGACCGCGTGGGTGTCGGGCTCGAGGCCTGAGCTGCTCTCGCGAGCATCCATCGGTCACTCGTTGCGGTCGCCGAGAGTACTCGCGCCAACGAGTGACCGATCGGCGCGTTCGAGCAGCACCACGAGTCGCCGCGGCACTCGCGCGGCGGGCACCGTCCCTAGTACTGCCAGGGGAACGGCGACCAGTCGGGCGCGCGCTTCTCGAGGAAGCTGTCGCGGCCCTCGACCGCTTCGTCGGTGCCGTAGGCGAGCCGCGTGGCCTCGCCCGCGAAGAGCTGCTGGCCGACCATCCCGTCGTCGGTGAGGTTCATCGCGTACTTGAGCATGCGGATGGCCGTGGGGCTCTTGGTGAGGATCGTCTCGGCCCAGTCGAGCGCCGTGGCCTCGAGCTCGGCGTGCGGCACGACGGCGTTGACCGTGCCCATCTCGTAGGCGCGCTGCGCGTCGTACTCGCGGGCGAGGAAGAAGATCTCGCGCGCGACCTTCTGCCCGACCTGCTGGGCGAGGTAGGCGCTGCCGTAGCCGGCGTCGAACGAGCCGACATCGGCGTCGGTCTGCTTGAAGCGCGCGTGCTCGCGGCTCGCGATCGTGAGGTCGCACACGACGTGGAGCGAGTGCCCGCCGCCGGCCGCCCATCCGGGCACGACCGCGATGACGACCTTCGGCATGAACCGGATGAGCCGCTGCACCTCGAGGATGTGCAATCGACTCGCCTTGCCGACGTCGACGGTGTCGGCGGTCTCGCCCTCTGCATACTGGTACCCGCCCCGCCCGCGGATGCGCTGGTCGCCCCCCGAGCAGAACGCCCACCCGCCGTCTTTCGCGCTCGGGCCGTTGCCCGTCAGCAGCACGACGCCGACGCGAGGGTTCTGCCGCGCGTCGTCGAGCGCACGGTAGAGCTCGTCGACCGTGTGCGGGCGGAAGGCGTTGCGCACCTCCGGCCGGTCGAACGCGATGCGCGCGATGCGGCCGCTGGTATCGAGGTGGTAGGTGAGGTCAGTCAGGTCGTCGAAGCCCGGCGCGACCTGCCAACGCGCGGGGTCGAAGGTCTCGGAGACGAACGGCTCGGCCATGTCGCCAGCCTACGCGCGCGACCTGTTCGCAACTCAGGCTGTACCGGGGGTTGTGCGCGAGAAACACCGCACATCGGTCGGTTCTGCAGGAGTTGCGAACAAGAACCGACAGACTGTGGGGCATGGATGCTCTGCCCGAGCTCGACGACGTGCTCGCCCGCTCCCACGTGGTGAGCGTTCCGCTCGTGACGCGGTTCCGCGGCGTGGACCGCCGCGAGGCCGTGCTGCTCGACGGCCCGGCCGGATGGAGCGAGTTCAGCCCCTTCCTCGAGTACGCCGACGAGGAGGCCAGCACGTGGCTCGCCGCGGCCCTCGACTTCGGCTGGCACGACTCGAGCGCGCCGCGAACCAGAGCGAGCATCCCCGTCAATGCGACGCTGCCGGCCGTGCCGCTCGACCGCATCGCCCCCACGCTGAGCCTGTTCGGCGAGTGCCGCACCGTGAAGATCAAGGTGGCCGAGCGGGGTGAGACGCTCGCCGACGACGTCGCCCGGGTACGCGAGACGCGGCGGCTGCTGGGGCCGGCCGGGCGCATCCGCCTCGACGCGAACGGCGCCTGGACGGTCGACGAGGCCGAGCACGCCGTGCGCGCCCTCGAGCAGTTCGACCTCGAGTACGTCGAGCAGCCGTGCGCGAGCGTGCCCGAGCTCGCCGAGCTGCGGCGGCGCATCCACCGCATCGATGTGCTCGTCGCCGCCGACGAGAGCGTGCGCAAGGCCGCCGACCCGCTCGCGGTCGCGCGCGCCGAAGCCGCCGACCTGCTCATCATCAAGGCCGCCCCGCTCGGCGGCGTCGACCGCGCGCTCGCGATCGTCGTCGAGGCGGGCCTGCCCGCGGTCGTCTCGAGCGCGCTCGACTCGAGCATCGGGCTCGCGATGGGCGCCGAGCTCGCCGCCCGCCTTCCCGCCCTCGACTACGACTGCGGGCTCGGCACGGCCGCGCTGCTCACCGATGACGTCGTCGCCGCACCGCTGCGACCCGTCGGCGGCACGATCGCGGCGGGCCGCGTCACCGCCGACCCGGATGCTCTGCTCCGGCTCGCCGCCGACCCCGAGCGCACCGCCTGGTGGCGCGAGCGACTCGCGCGCTGCCACGCCCTGCTCGCGGAATAGTCGCGCCCTGTTCCGCCGGGGAGAGGCGAGTGCGAGTTACGCTCGACTCATCCCCCGAACCGAAGGAGCCCTCATGCGCCGCGCCCCGCTCGTCCTCACGGCCTCGACCGCGGCGCTGCTGCTGCTCGTCGGCTGCACGCCGTCTGGCGAGGGTGACCTCGCCGTCGACCCCGCTGCCACCGCCGAGCCGACCGCTCCCGAGACGCTGAGCCTCGAACCGCCGGAGTGTCTCATCGGCGAGTGGACCATCACGCAGGAGGAGCTGCAGGTCTTCTACGACTCCGTGCGCGACGCCACGGATGGTGCCGTGACGTTCGTCGTCGAGGGCGACACCGCGCTGTCGTTCTCGGGCGCCGACTTCGCGTACACCCCTGACCTCACGCTCACGATCACCACCCCGGCGACCGCCGGAGTCGCGACCCTCTCCGGATCGATCGCGGGCGGCTACACCGCCGACGCCACGACCGTGACGACCGCGAACGAGTCGGTCGACGTCGCCTACGACTACATCGTCGACGGCGTCGCGCAAGACGCCTCGGTGATCTTCGGCAACGCCGTGCTGGGTTCGCCCATCAACGGCGGCGATTACGAGTGCACGCCAGCCGGCCCGCTGATCAGCTTCGACAACGGCTTCGGCCGCGTGCCGGTGCAGCTCATCCCCGCCTCCTGACGTGGGAGCCGGGGGACCCTGTCACAGCACGAAAATGAACGGAAACTGCAAGACGATTGCGATGACGATGATCGCGTAATTCGCCAAGACGAGAACGACCGGGAATGGCCTCAACCATTGACCGGCAGCACGAGACCGTCCGTCACCCCACACGCCGTTCGCGAGGGTGACCACGAACGTCGCCCACCACACGGGGATCGTTGCGGCCCAGACCACCAGGCAATATGGGCAAAGCACGCCGATCACAAAGGTGCTTTGAGTGAACAGCCATGTCACGAACACCCAGGCGCCGAAGTGGCCGACAGACACCATGCGCCAAAACCATGGAGCGTATCGAGCCCCCGCAAGGAGTCCGACGCCGATGACGATGGGGGCGATGAAGCCCGCCACGCCGATCACGGGGTTGGGGAATCCGAACAACGACGCTTGCCAACGATCAAAGAGTGCGCCGCACGACACGAACGGGCTGATGTCGCACGACAGGGTCACGTCTGGATTCTGCAGGGTGCGAACTCGCTCCAGGAGGAGCGCGGTTGACGCGATCCACCCGGTCGCGCCACCGACGATCAACACACATGCCAGAGAGAACCAGGAGCGATTAGCGTCGGCGGCCCGCCCGTGAACGACGCCCGTCTGATCCAGCCTTGTCTCCACGCTTCACCGTGCCTTTCGTGAGGAGTCTAGGTCTTCGTCACCATGGGGATTCTCACGTTTGCGGGTTACCATGCGGATTATGCGTTCATCGAGCGAAGCCGTCCCTCTCCCGGGTGGCCCGTCCATCAGGAAGCGACGCATGAACCTCGCCGTGGTCGCCGTCATCGTTGCGACACTCGTGGCCTCCGCGGCTCTCACTGCCGATCATGCTGAATCTGCCTCCGCGTCGAGGGACCACAGTTCAGGGGTGACGCTGCCGGGTACTGGCGGCGGCGCGCGAGACGCACATTCAGTGGGGGTCAGCACGGCAGGGCTCGCGACGACATGCGTCGGGGGCGACCTTGTGGTGGTCACCTGCTCTGTCGTGACCACGGTCTCGTCGATGCTGTCCCCATCGAAAGCTAGGCCCGCAATTGGTTCGGCGGTCCCTCTGTGCCCCCCGTCCGTCATCACCGCATTTCCGACGCAGACTGCGTGGGCCCACGCCGATCAACCTGACTGCACAGCACTCGGCGTGATCCGCACGTAGGAGCAAGACCAGATCGGGCGCGGCGGTCCACTGTGCGACCTCGCTCGAGTCACCTCCTCCGTACAATCCACCGCAGCGCGCCTTGCCTCGGTGTGTCTCAAAGCTTAGAAGGGCCCGTCTCATGAACCTCAGTAGCACCATGAAAATCTCCCTCGCGCTATCGGGCGCGATTCTCCTCGTCATCATCACGTTCATCATCGTGGCTGTCGTTCAAGCGCCCTCTCCCGCGGCGGCTCCCGGTGCCGACGAGAGCACCCCAACGGAGTCGGTGCTTCGACCTGACACTCGCATTCTTGATGATGCAGGTGACGGCACTGTCACCCTCGTCGAGTTCCTCGACTTCGAGTGTGAGGCGTGTGGTGCCTTCTACCCGGTCGTCGAGGAACTGCGGGAAGACTTCGCCGGCGAGGTCACGTTCGCGTTCCGATACTTCCCATTGCCCAGCCACGTCAATTCGGTGAACGCTGCGCTCGCCGTTGAAGCCGCGGCCCAACAGGGCAAGCTCGAAGAGATGTTTGCGCGAATGTTTGAGACGCAGATCGAGTGGGGCGAGTCACAGGAGTCAAGGGCGGGTCTCTTCCGTCAGTACGCCGAAGAAATCGGGCTTGATCTGGCCGAGTATGACGCCGCCATCACGGCTCCCGAGACGCTTGAGCGCGTCAAGGCTGACTTTGACGCTGGCGTTGCGCTGGGCGTGCAGTCGACCCCGACTTTCTTCCTCAATGATCGCCCGGTGCAATTGTCATCGTTCGAAGACTTGAGGGCGGCTATAGAAGCCGAGCTGCAGCGATGACCCTCCGCGGTCACTTCTGATGATCCTCACGACCACGCCACTGGCGCCCCCCGGCCTTGACGCGTTCATCGGGATCTCAACGACGACGACGTTCGCACTGCCGATTGCAGCGACCGTGGTGGCCGTGGTCTACGCCGCCGGGGCAATCGGGATGTGGGTGCGCCGCCGACGCTGGTCGGTTTTCCGCACCCTCTCGTTCCTCATCGGGTGCGGCGTGGTCGCCGCGACGACAGGAGCGGCACTCGAGGACTACAGCCAGGTCATGCTGTCCGTCTTCATGTTTGAGCAGTTGACGCTGATGATGTTGGTGCCACCGCTGCTCGTGCTCGGCTCGCCCGGGCGCCTGCTGCTGCGCAGCATGCCTCACCGAGGTCTCGGCAGAGTTGTGCTCGTGAGTTTCCTGTCGGTCCTGCGGAGCAGGCCCGCTCGATGGATTCTTCATCCAGCGTTGAGCGTCGCGGTCTTCCTTCTCCTGTTCTACGGGCTGTACCTCGGCGACCTTCTCGACCCGATCCTTGCCGTTCCCGGCGGTCACGCCGTTCTCGAAGTCATCTTCCTGACAGCGGGCATCCTGTTCACTATTCCCATCCTCAGCGATGATCCGCTCCCCGTCCGCATGTCGCATCCTGCGCGCGCGCTGGATCTCGCGGCCGAAGTCGCCCTGCATGCGTTCTTCGGGGTGTTCTTGATGATGAGCCCGACGCTCGTGACCGACTACTTTGCGAATCCGCCTTTGTCTCTCGGCATCGATCCCCTGGTCGATCAAGGAGTTGCAGGGGGCCTGGCGTGGTCGTACGGAGAAGGTCCGACCGTACTGATTCTCTTGTACATCCTCCATCGGTGGTTTCGCGATGACACCCGACGTGCAAGCGCAGCGGATGCCCGTGCCGACCGATTCGGTGATCCTGATCTGGACTCGTATAACGAGTATTTGGCTCGCCTCCGCGGTCGCTCTGACAACCATGCACAATGGCAGCAGGAGACGAGCGAATCGCGCGCGCACAGCTCCGACCTGCCGCCGACGTCAAACGGAGGCTCCACATGAATCGGTCTGCACGTGACCGCAGCCACGGGGAGCGCCGGCGCCTGGCACTAGCCCCCGGTTTGCTGGGTGCGATCACAGCTCTCGTCGGCATTCTTGCGATCGGAGGCGATCTGTTCTCCGTCGTGAGATTCATCATTGCTGTTGTCGCACTCATCGCTGGCTGGTTCGCCGTGCAAGCACGCCAGTGGTGGTGGTTGCCGCTCCCGGTTGCAATCGCCGGGGTGTGGAATCCTGTGTTCCCGTTAGCTCTCGACGACGTGTTTTGGCTGTTCTTGCACTACATTGCCGCCGCCGGATTCATCGTGATAGGTCTGGTGATTCAGGTGCCGGAAGACACCCCTACCGACCGCCACGGGCGCCTATAGGCCCGCAAAGTTGCGCGCGACGAGCTGCCTCCATTTGCGTTGCCGATGCCGGTAGAACATTGACGCATAGCACCAGTACACGAGCGTCAACACGCCGGCGTCGATCTCAATGGTGTCTGAATAGCGCGATCCGCCTCCCTCTGTCGCGACAGAGATCAGGTGATCCCACTTCGTGAGGCCGATTTCGCCGTGCTCCCGAGACTGAATGTGCATCTGTGTCTCATCTATGGTTTCAATGACGATTGTGCGGGTTCCCACCGGGATCACGGAGAACATGTAGCTTCTGCCGACGTAGGACACTCCCGGCTCCCACTGTCCACGCATCTCCCCGTCGAGGGGAGAAAACTTCCCCATCGGACTGATCACGTAGAACAAGAGTTCCTTCGTCTTGACCGTACTCCACACCCTGCGTGGGCGTGCATCGAGGTGGGTCGAAACGTGAACTCTCATAAGGCACCGGGCGCGACGTGCCAAGCGTCAGCGGTCAAACCCCGCGACGTGACGGCGGTAAGGATGTTGTCACCATTGCGCCCAGCCCTGCCCACTGGGCCGTTCGCTGCGACAACGAGATAGCTCATCCCGCTCACCGGGGCATGACGAGTGGCGGCAGGTCTACCCTTTCCTCCGCCGATGAGGATGAGGTCGTCACCTTGGTTCATCGACTTCCTTTCCTGGTGCTGAACTCTGCCGGTCGGTCGTAGTGCGATCAGTGCAGGTCGTGCGCCTGCACGGCGCCCGCCGGTTCAAGCTGGAACGTGGCGTGGTCGATAGCGACCGAGAAGTGCTCGGAGACACACCGCTGCAGCGCTTGGGTGATCTCGGGTGCGTGGCCATCGTGGAAACACTCGGCCTCGACGACGACATGGGCAGTGAGCACGGGCAACCCCGTGGCGATCTGGGTGATGTGCAAGTCGTGCACGTCGACGACATGGTCTTCGTCGAGCAGGTGCTGCCGCACCTCGTCCAGGTCAATGCCGCGCGGCACCGATTCGAGCAGTACGTCGACCGTATCGCGGAGGAGTCGCAGGGTGCGTGGAATGATGAGCACACCGATCAGAAGCGCGGCAATCGAGTCTGCTTGCTGGAACCCGGTCGTCATGATCACGATCGCAGCCACGATCACGGCCACCGATCCGAGCGCGTCGTTCAGCACTTCGAGGAACGCCGCGCGCATGTTGAGGTTGTCAGCGCGCCCGCCCGAGAGCACCAAGATCGCGACGATGTTGGCCACCAGACCCACGACGCCGAAGATGAGGAGCTCGACACTGGCGATCTCTGCTGGTTTGTTGAAACGCTGCACGGCCTCGACTGCCACGAAGATGCCGACGCCAAGGAGCACGGCCCCTTGTACCGTCGCGGCAAGCACCTCGGTTCTCCGCAGGCCCCATGTACGCCGTGAGGTGGCGGCTCGATCCATCAGCTTCGCTGCAAGAAGGGCGATGAGCAGGCCGCCGGCATCTGTGAGCATGTGAGCGGCATCGACGAGTAGGGCGAGCGAACCGGTGATGATTGCTCCGACGACCTCGGCGACAAGCACGCTCGCCGTGAGCCCGAACGCGATGGCCAGACGGCGACGGTTGACAGTGCCGGCTGAATGAGTGTGGGATTGGCCGTCAGCGCTCATGAGTCGCGCCCTTCATCGCGCTCGTCGTGCTCGTCGTGCTCATGGGGATGTGCTTCCGAACCCTCCATCAGTTCTCCGATCACCGTCGCGCAGGTGTCACCGTTCCACGCTTCGATGCCTTCGCGCACGGCGAAGGCGCCGATGACGAGGGCAACGAACGCGTCAGCCCAGAACCATCCGAACGCAGCATTGGCGACGAGCCCGATCAGCAACGATGCAGACAGAAGCGAGCAGATCAGGGTCTGCTTCGAGTTGGCCACCACCGAAGCGGAGCCCAATTCCTTTCCTGTCCTCCGTTCAAGCAAGGAGAGGAAGGGCATGACGACGACGCTGACCGACGCCAGAACGATGCCAACGACGCTGGTTTCGGGGGTCACCACACCGGTCAGCGACAGCGTCGAGCTGACGACCGTATACGCGGCAAGTGCGAAGAAGGCCAGAGCGATCACTCTAAGCACGGGCTTTTCGTATCGCTCGGGCTCGCGCCGCGTGAACTGCCATGCCACGGCAGCGGCCGACAGCACCTCGACTCCGGAATCGAGGCCAAATCCGATGAGCGCGGCTGAGTCAGCCGCGCCACCCGCAACGAGTGCGATGATGCCTTCAATCAGGTTGTATCCGATGGTGATGGCGACAATGATCTTCACTCGGCGGCGCAGTACCGCCGTGCGGCTCGCGTCTCGTGCCGTTCGCACCGAGGTAGTCACGAGAGGGCCACCGCATCGTTCGCGCTCGTCTCGCAGGCGTCCACCGGATCGACAACGAGCACGACGCCCACGAGATCGTGGAGCGCGTGTCGGAGCCGCGGATCAGAAATCTCATAGCGCACACGTCGCCCCTCTGGCTCAGCAACTACGATGCCGCAGTCACGCAAGCACGCGAGATGATTCGACACGCTCTGCTTGGAAACGCATAGGTCATCGACGAGGTCAGCGGGATACCGCGCACCGTCAAGGAGCGCAAGGAGGATAGCGGCCCGGGTCGGATCAGCAAGAGCCCTTCCGATCCGTCGGATCGCGTCAAGTCGCGGTGGTGATGAAGTGATCATGATGCAATAGTACATCATCAAGTGTACCTACGTCGCCATCTCCCGCCGAGGTCGGCGTCACGGGCGACGGCCACCACTCACATCGTCGAGACGATCCCCGAGGGGGCCTACAAGCCAGAGTAGGAGTGCAGCCCCTTGAAGAAGAGGTTGACGATCGTGTAGTTGAAGATGACCGCCGAGAAGCCAATGATGGCGAGCCAGGCCGAGCGGTCGCCCCGCCAGCCGCGCGTCGCTCGGGCGTGGATGTAGCCCGCGAAGAGGGTCCAGATGATGAAGGTCCAGACCTCCTTGGTGTCCCAGCCCCAGTAGCGGCCCCACGCGCGCTCGGCCCAGATGGCGCCCGCGATGAGGGTGAAGGTCCAGAAGACGAAGCCGACGACGTTGACGCGGTAGGCGAGCGACTCGAGGGTCGCGGCCCCGGGCAGGGTGTCGAGGAACCGCAGGCCTTCGGCCCTACGCATCTCTCGCCGCGTGCGCAGCAGCTGCATGATCGAGAGGCCCGCACCGATGGCGAAAAAGCCGGTCGCCAGCGACGCGACGAAGACGTGAATCACGAGCCACACCGACTGGAGTGCCGGAGGAAGAGGGATGACGTCGACGTAGAAATTGACCGTCACGATTCCCAGTGCCAACACCGTCATGCCCGTGATGTAAGCGCCGAGGAAGCGAAGGTCTTTCCAGACTTGTGCGATCAAGAAGACGCCCATGCCGATCGCGGTTGCGGTGAGGCCGAACTCGAACATATTGACCCACGGAACACGACCAGCGGCGACCCCCCGCAACACAGTCGCGCCGACGTGCAACACCCAGCCGAGGAGCGCGAGTGCGAACGCTACGCGCTGGAACCGGGTCGCGCCTGTCGGCGGGGCATCCGTGGTCGTTGTCGCCCGGACCGCGGTAGAAACAGTGCCCGCCTGCTGCACCGACGCCTCTGATTCGGTAACCCTCGCGGCTGGCGCAGGCTGGTCCGCGCTGCGTTTCGCGAGATCGAAGGTAAAGAGAATAAACGCGAGGGTGTACACGCCCATGGCTGAGTACACGGCGACGAGCGAGAGGGCAGCGAGAGTCTCCATGAGGTTCCTATTCTACGCGCGGGATGCTGGGAGCTGGGTCGACTGAGCTGCTCGCTCGCCGCTCACATCACAAAGTGTGGCAACGTGCGCGTCGGCGAGCTCGCCGACTGCGCGCTCGAGCCCCGGGTCGTCGCCGCGCGCGAGCCCCGCGTACTGCAGCCGCACGCCGTCGCCCGTGGTCTCGGCCGTGATCCACAAACGGCGGCGCGGCACGAAGAGGCTCGTGAGCAGTCCGAGAAAGGCGAGCACGACCGAGATCAACACGCCCGCTTGGGTTGGGTCGTGGTGCACTTCGAGACTCACGAAGCGAGGCAAGCTCGTAAACTCGACCGAGCCGAGGCCGTCGGGCAACTCGACTGTGTCGCCCAAGCCGAGAACAAGTGACTCGACCCCCGTGTCGCCGCCTGTAATCTGCGTCAGTTCTTCTGTCTTGAGCGAGTAGACACTGCGCGGCACCCCCTCGTTCAACTTGAGGTCGCCGACGAAGGCATTGAGTGTGAGCACCGGCTGGTCGGGTTGGGGAAAAATCGAAGTCAGGGCGCCCGATTCAAGGGGGACGGCGGAAGGGTAGAAGAACCCGATCATGCCGAGTTGCTCGTTAAGCCCGTCAGGCACCTTCACGACACCGAGACTCGTGAGGTTTGAATCTTGTGGCAAGAACGGCACGGGTTGACTGAAGACGGCGGTTCCCTCAGCGTCATAGACCGTGATCCAGGGCGCGAATCCGTTGCCAAGAAGGTACGTCGTCGTGCCGCCGATATCGATCGGCTCATTGACCTTGATGTCTTCTGTACGTTCGACTCCGTTCTCGACCACCGTCACTGATGCGGTGTAGTCGAGCGCGATCGGGAACCCTGTCGTGGTATCGAGGTCATAGACGGGCACGAACTCATCAAGCCGAATCGAGAACGCATCGAGCCGGGTCTCATCAAAGAAGCGACCGGGGTTGAACGAGTCATAGCTCGTGAGTTGGTTCGTGAAGCTCTGGTCTTGCACGATGACCCGCTGACCGTTGTACCCGAACCCTCCAGCGACACCGACGGTCAACAGAACCCCCAGGAGGGCGAAGTGGAAGACGAGGTTGCCGGTCTCGCGCAGGTAGCCCCGCTCGGCGCTGATCGAGTCGCCGTATCGCGCGATGCGATAGCCCTGGCGGCGGAGCACGCGATCCCCGGCCACAAGCGCCGCTGCGACATCCCCCGCCGCCTGGCGCTCGGTGTGCCCGACAAGCCGGTTCAGGCGGGCGGGCGTTGCGGGCGGTGCGGCCCGTAGCGCCCGCCAGTGGTGCTGGGTGCGCGGGATCACGCAGCCGATGAGCGAGATAAACAGCAGAAGGTAGATCGCCGAGAACCAAACTGAGCTGTACGTGTCGAAGACCTGCAGGGTGTCCAGTACGGCAAACAGTTCGGGGTTGTTTCTCTCGTACTGAACGACGCCGTTGGGGTCGGCCGAGCGCTGCGGAACGAGCGAGCCCGGGATCGCGGCGACCGCGAGCAGCAGCAGCAAGACGAGTGCCGTGCGCATGCTCGTGAGCTGACGCCAGGCGAACCTCAACCAGCCGACGGCATTCAGCTTCGGCTGCGCGATCGTCGCCGGCCGTGTCGGTGCCTCGCTGTCGAAATGGTCAGAGGGGCGTAACGGTTCCACTGATCACCGCCCCGAGGCTCGAAATGAACTGCTGCCAGAGGCCCGTGACCATGGCGATACCGATGAGAACCAACAGGGCGCCGCCGACGATGTTGATGACTCGGATGTTTTGCTTGAGCCAGTCGGTCGCGCCCGCCACCCAGCGGAACCCGAAGGCGACGAGCAGGAAGGGGATACCCAGCCCGAGACAGTAGGCGAGCGCGATGATCGCTGCGCGCCCGATGTCGCCCTCGTTGATGACGAGCGCGTTGACCGCGATGAGCGTGGGTCCGATGCACGGCGCCCACCCGAGCCCGAACACGATGCCGAGCAGCGGCGCGCCGCCCAAGCCCGTGGCCACCTGGATGCGCGGCGCGAGCGAGCGCTGCAGGAACGACACCTGCCCGATGAAGACCAGCCCCATTAATACAACGATGACGCCCGCGATGCGCGTGATGAGGTCGATCCAGGGCAGCAGCAGCAGGCCCGCGGTCGCGAACACGATCGAGAAGCTCACGAAGACGAGGCTGTACCCCAGCACAAAGAGCACCACACCCAGCAGCAGGCGACCCCGCCGTTGCTCGAGCTCGGCGCTGCTCGTCACCCCGCCGATGTAGGCGAGGTAGCCGGGCACGAGTGGCAGCACGCACGGCGAGGCGAAAGCGAGAAACCCAGCAGCGAGGGCAATGGGCACGGCGAGCAGCAAGTTGCCGCTCAGTACGATCTGGCCAATCGGGTTCACCGCGGTGGCGATCGACCCCGTGAGACCGGTCACGAGGCTTCAGCGAGCACGTCGGTGATCATCGAGCGCAGCACGCTCGGCTCGCTGATGACCCCCGAAATACGAGCGGCGACGCGGCCCTGCTGATCGAGCACGAGCGTGGTCGGCACGGCGTTCGGGGCAACCTGCCCCGCGAACGCGAGACGCACCGACCCGTCATTGACGTCGAGGATCGAGGGGTAGGTCACCCCGAACTCCTCGGCGAACGACATCGCGGTGGGTGCCTGGTCGTAGATGTTCACCCCGAGAAAGCGCACACCGTCGGGCGCGAACTGCTGCGAGAGCGCCTCTAGGTCGGGTGCCTCGAGCCGGCAGGGCGGGCACGCCGCGTACCAGAAGTTCACAACGAGCACCTCGCCGCGGTAGTCATCGCTCGAGACCGTGTCGCCCGTCTCGATGACGCCCTCGAACTCGATGGGCTCGCCGCGGTCGGCCTCGGCGATAACCGTGTAGGCGCCGTCACCCGAGATGTACCCCTGCCCGTTGCCCGAGCGGTACTGCTCGGCGAGGTCGTCGTTGGCGGTGCATCCGGAGAGCACGACGGCGCTCGCGACCGCGAGGACGACGGCGAGTCGGCGGATGCTGCGGGTGCTCATACTGCTCCTAGATCGGTGGCCTTCGCGAGCAATTCTGCGCCGCGCTCCTGATAGCCGATCTCAGCGAAGCGGCCGTCGGCCCACGCGAAGCTCGTGACGCTCGAGAGCGAGCAGCGGCGGCGGCGCGGGTCGTGGTGCAGGGGCTCGCCGGCGAGCGCTCGATGCACCATCCAGATGGGCAGCTGGTGGCTCACCATGACGACCTCGCCCGCGTCGACGGTCTCGCGAGCCTCGAGCATGGCGGCGAGCATCCGGGCCGCGATATCGGCGAAGGGCTCGCCCCAACTGGGCAGGCGGGGGTTGCGCAGCAGGTGCCAGTTGCGCGGGTCGGCGATCGTGCGGCCGTCCATGCGCTTGCCCTCGAAGCGGTTGGTCGGCTCGATGAGGCGCTCGTCGGTGCGGATGTCGAGGCCGAAGGCCTCGGCCCATGGCGCCGCCGATTCTTGCGCGCGCTGCAGGGGACTCGCGTAGAGGGCGGTCACCGGATGCCCGGCGAGACCCGTGACCGCCGCGGCGGCCATGCGGTGCCCGAGGTCGCTGAGCCCGAACCCCTCGAGCCGCCCGTACAGAACGTGCTCGGGGTTGTGCACCTCGCCGTGGCGCACGAGATGGACGAGGTCGGCGGGCACGACTCAAGTCTAAGGGAACGGAGAAGCCTGGGTCGCACCCCCGGCATGGCCAGCACCGCGCACCCGTCGGAGCCGAAGCGGCGGGAACGCTCGCCAGAACTGGCGGCCGGATAGTGTGCCGTGACACTGACAGGAGTGGCGTCAGCGAGACGCGGCGCCGTAGTTCTTGCAGAGGGCCACAGATTCGCCGGTGGCGTCGAGCAGCCGCTCAGCTGAACGGAGTAGGTCAAAGAGCTCAGGGTGGGTGAGCGAATACAGCGAGGAACGCCCCACCGGGCGCACTGCCACCAGTTCACATTCGCGGAGACAAGCAAGGTGCTGGGAGACGGTGGACTGAGCCAAGCCGAGTTGCTCGGTGATCTCGGCAACCCTCTTCTCTCCGCTCATAAGAATCTGTAGCACTCCGAGGCGAGCGGGATCGGCGAGGCTGTGAAACAGAGCGGCCGCCGGTTTGAGAACCGACCGAGCGGAATCGGACGTCGACACCGTCATGATTCGATCGCAAGGGTCAGCCGAGGACATCGATCAACCGAGGAACAACGCCCGACTCGACAAGGATGAAGAGGCCGAGCCCGATGAAGACCACGGGCACGAGCCAATGCTCTATTCGTTCGAGCGCCTCGGTCACTCTCCGGTTCGTGCCGATCGCCCGCCCGAGCGCGCACCATGCGGCCACGAGGACGAGGAACACCACGATCGTAATCGCCGTGTCTGTCGGCGAAAAGGTGCGGAACACCGGCGTGTAGAGCGAGATATTGTCCGCTCCATTCGCAATGGTGATCCCCGCGACACCGAGAAGCCCGACCGCCTTCAGCGCCGACTCTGCTTCGTCATCGTCATCGTCATTGCTCTTGCGGAGCCCGCGAAAGAGCCCGATGACGCCGATAGCAAGTGGTATGACGCCGAGGAAGCCAACCCACTGATCCGGAACAACGGTGAGACCCAGCGCGGCGACCACGCTGATGGCGACCAAGGTACTGAAACCGAGGTACTGGCCCAGCACGATCTGCCAAGGTCGGGGTCCGCCCCGCGTCGAGGCCAGGAACAGGACCGTCAGCACCACGATGTCATCGATATTGGTCGCCGCGAACATGCCTGCAGCGACAACGATCGTTGAAATCACGCTGGCTCCTCTTCGTTCTGTAAACATTAAGTATCAGCGATGTTATCGTCCTTTGGCGATGATGGATACCTTGCAGAAGGTTTCAGGCTGTTGCCGAACCCTCGATGTGCGGCCTACAACGTCACTGATGTGAGCATTGCCCCGACGAGCGGCAGGGAAGCCGTAGGGTCAGCCTCGCCGGACACGCCAAAGATGCCAGCGGGCGGATACGCGGACCTCTCACGAGAGAGCCCCGAGCCGCGCATCCGGGCGACGGTAGGCTCTTCTCTCGTGACTCGCACCCCCATCAAAAACCTCGCCCCCTTCCCCGACGGCTTCGTGACAGTGGCGGGGTGGGTCGAGACCGTCCGCGACCAGAAGAAGGTGCAGTTCGTCATCCTTCGCGACGAGTCGGGGGCCGTGCAGCTGGTCAACCCGGCGACAAGAGACCTCGAGGACGGTGCCTCGGCCGAAGAGCACGCCGCGGCGGCGCTCACCGAGACCATCGGCGGGCTCGCGCACGGCACGATGGTGCGCGTCACCGGCGAGCTCAAGCACGACGAGCGCGTCAAGCTCGGCGGCATCGAGGTCAAGATCGCCAGCCTCGAGGTCGTGAGCGAGGCTCTGCCCGAGACCCCGATCGCCGACGACTCGAGCCTCGACAAGCGCCTCGACTGGCGGTTCCTCGACCTGCGCCGCCCCGAGGCCTCGCTGATCTTCAAGATCCAGACCACGTTCGAGCACGCTCTGCGCACCTGGTGGGTCGAGCGCGACTTCATCGAGATCCACACGCCCAAGCTCATGGCGAGCGCCTCCGAGAGTCGCGCCGAGCTCTTCGAGATGCAGTACTTCGAGACGAAGGCCTACCTCGCCCAGAGCCCCCAGTTCTTCAAGCAGATGGCGCAGCCCGCCGGCTTCGGCAAGGTCTTCGAGATCGCGCCGGCCTTCCGCGCCGACCCCTCGTTCACCTCGCGCCACGCGACCGAGTTCACGTCGATCGACGCCGAGGTCAGCTGGATCGACTCGCACGACGACGTCATGCAGATGCACGAGCAGCTCTTGGTGGCCGGGTTCACGGCGGTCGTCGAGAAGCACGGTGCCGCGATCGAGGCCGCGTTCGGCGTCGAGGTGAGCGTGCCCACGACGCCGTTCCCCCGCATCCCGCTCGCCGAGGCGCGGCAGATCGTCGCCGATGGCGGCTACGAGATCCCCCGCGCCGACGGCGACCTCGACCCCGAGGGCGAGCGCCGGCTGAGCACCTGGGTGAAGGCGAACCACGGCAGCGACTTCGTGTTCGTGACCGACTACGCCACGGGCATCCGGCCGTTCTACCACATGCGCCGCGAGGGCGACCCGAGCATCACGAACAGCTACGACCTGCTGTACAACGGCACCGAGATCTCGACGGGCGCCCAGCGCGAGCACCGCGTCGACGTGCTCATCGCGCAGGCGAAAGAGAAAGGGCTCGAGCCGGAGGAGCTCGAGTTCTACCTCGACTTCTTCCGCTACGGAGTGCCGCCGCACGGCGGGTTCGGCATGGGCCTCGCGCGCGTGCTCATGCTCATGCTGGGGCTCGGGTCGATCCGCGAGACGACCTACCTGTTCCGCGGACCGACCCGCCTGCTGCCCTAGGGCCCGACTAGGTCAGGTCGACGACCGTGGCACCCGCCGCGTTCTTCATGACCGACTCGACGGCGCTCTTCGCCGAGGCCTTGGCCGTGTAGTTCTCGCTGACGGCGAGCGTCTGGCCGTTCGACGACACGATGCGCCAGAAGAACGGCTGCGTCGTGCTCTTGCCCTTGACGATCTCGAACTTCATCGGTCTCTCCCGTCTGTGGACGACTCCGAACGCCGCCTCTTCCGCGATGCTATGTCGCCCGCCGGGCGGCGCGCCAGATGCGAACCGCGATCAGACCGCGAAATCGGGGCGGATGCTCCAGCCGGTGTACTGCTCGAGCCGAGCCAGCAGCGTGAGAGCCTGCAGCCGCGCGTGGTCGTCGCTGATCGTCGAGTACACGTCGATCGCGAGGGGCGGCGGCTCGCCGAACTTGGGGATCTCGATCTCGACCCACGCGCCGTCGGCATACCCGCCATCGAGGGGCACGTAGGGGCGCATCGTCCGCTGCCGTTCGACGGGGCTGTCGACGGCGAGGGCGACGATGGCGAGGGCATCCAGCTTGGTCACGGCGCTCATGACCACGATCGTGGCGCAGTACTCCGCCAGCGGGGCGGGGCGGCGCAGCAGCTGCCGCAGCGGTTCGAGCATGCCGTCACGTTAGACGGCGAGCCTGAACGGGTGCCGGGCGGCGCGCGTCACCCCACCCGCTCGAACGAGACGACCCCTCCCCGAACATCGGTGATGCCGGCCTGCGACGTGTAGAGGGCGACGAGCTCGGCCCCCTCGGCGAGCTCGACGTACACCGTCGCCTCGATCTCGACGGCAACCCCGTCGCCCGCGGGCCGGATCTCGGTGACGGGCTCGAGCTCGATCAGCTGGGGGTCGACCCCGGCCCCGGCAACCACGAACCGCAGCTCGCGCAGCGCCTGCGACTCGGTCTCGACGAGGCGCATGACGATCTGCCACCGATACAGGCCGTCGCCCTCCCCACGCAGGGCACCGCCGACCGGCGCAGTCGTCGCGATGATCGTGGGCGCCTCGTCGCCGAAGCGGTACTCGCCCGAGAGCTGCAGCGGCACGATGAGCGTCTGACCCGGGCTGGGTTCGAACGACACCCCCTCCCCGGTGACGGCGAACCGCACGGCGGAGAACTCGACGGCGGAACCGTCCGCGCCCGGAGGCCCGGCCGGTCCGACGGGACCCTGCGGACCCCTCGGGCCGATCGGTCCGCTCGCCCCGACCGCGTCGGGTGCGCCGGATCGTCCGTCAGCCCCGTCGCGACCGGCAGCGCCGTCGGTGCCGTCGGTCCCGTCCGTGCCGTCGCGTCCGTCGACGCCGTCACGGCCATCCGCGCCGGGTGCCCCCGCGACGGATGACGCGGTGGACGAACCGGCCCACCATCCGGCGAATCCGCCGGCACCGCCGCCGAGCAGCAGCGCGCCGACGATGACAGCCGCGACCACAGCGGGGGTCGTCCCATCACGAGAATCGCTCACCCGATCAGTCTGCCCTCACCGCGGAGTCGGCGCCACAGCGACGAACGAGGAATAGCCCTCGCGCTCTATGCGTTTGCATCGATATCATCGACACATCACCCCACGAAGGAGCTCGGTCATGACCGCGACCACCCAGGGCCTGCACCACGTCACCGCGATCGCGGGCGACCCGCAGAAGAACATCGACTTCTACATCACCGGCCTCGGTCTGCGGCTCGTGAAGAAGACCGTCAACTTCGACGACCCCGGCACCTACCACCTCTACTACGGCGACGAGTCGGGTCGCCCCGGCACGCTCATGACGTTCTTCCCGTGGCGCGGCATCCAGCCGGGCCGCATCGGCGCGGGCCAGTCGACCTCCACCGCCTTCTCGGTGCCCGCGGGCTCGCTCGGCTGGTGGGTCGACCACTTCGCCTCGGTCGGCGCCGAGGCGCGCATCACCTCGACCAGCTCGAGCGAGGAGCGCCTGCTCGTGCACGACCCCGACGGCCTGCAGATCGAGCTCGTCGCCACCCACGAGCACGACCCGCGCGACCCCTGGGACTCGGCGAGCGTTCCCGCCGAGCACGCCATCCGTGGCCAGCACTCGAGCGTGCTCACCGTGCGCGACGCCGAGAAGACGATCGCCCTCATGGTGAACGACCTGGGGATGCGCGTGGTCGAGCAGGAGGGCAACCGCACCCGCCTCGCCGCGGGTGAGGGCCTGCCCGGCGCCCTCGTCGACGTGCACTCCTCGACCCTCGTGCAGCCGGGTCTCACCGCTGGCGGCACCGTGCACCACATCGCCTTCCGCGTGCCCGACCAGGCGACGCAGCAGCAGTGGCGCGACGAGCTCGCGAGCCGCGGGCACCGCGTCACCGAGATCCTCGACCGGCAGTACTTCACGAGCATCTACTTCCGTGAGCCGGGCGGCGTGCTCTTCGAGATCGCGACCGACACCCCTGGCTTCGACATCGACGAGCCCCTGCTCGAGCTGGGTCGCTCGCTCAAGCTGCCGCCGTGGCTCGAGCCCTCGCGCGAGCAGATCGAGCACGCCGTCATCCCCGTCACCCTGCCCGCCGAGAACAACCCCGAGGTCGCCGCGTGAGCACTCTGCCTGAGGGCGGCCTGGCCGCCTGGCCGCACGTGTTCGTGCCCGGCGAGGCGGGCGCGCCCGTTCTGCTGACGCTGCACGGCACGGGCGGCACCGAGACCGAGATCACCGCCCTCGCCGCCCCCCTCGATCCCCGCGCGTCGGTGCTCTCGCCGCGCGGGCGGGTGCGCGAGGGCGGTGCCTCTCGCTGGTTCCGCCGGGTCGGCGAAGGCGTCTTCGACGTCGACGACGTCGTCGTGCGGGCGGGCGAGCTCGCCGCCTTCATCACGGAGGCGCGCGAGGAGTACGGGCTGGGGGATGCCCCGCTCACCGCCGTCGGATTCAGCAACGGCGCCAACATCGCCCTGGCGACCGCCCTGCTGCACCCGGGCGCGCTCACCCGGGTGGTCGCGTTCTCGGGCATGTACCCCTTCGGAGACCGCGACCCGATCGGCGATGCGACCGGGGTCGAGCTGCTGCTGCTCAACGGCACCGGCGACCCGATGGCCCCCGCCGCGAGCGTCGATGTGCTCGAGCGCACAGCAACGCAGCACGGGGCATCCGTGACCCGCATCAGCCGACCCGGCGGCCACGGCATCGACGGCAGCGAAGTGCAGGCCGCGCAGGAGTGGGTGGCCCGCTGACAGCGCGCGGGCGGTGTGCGAGTCTGGCACCGCCCGCCCCGTCAGAGGAGCCCCATGACGTTCGACCCGCTTCCCACCGCCGCCCTCGCCGACGCCTGCGTGCGGCTCGGAGTGCCGCTGCGTCTCGGCCCGACCTCGCTGCGGCCGATCGCGCCGCACGCGCCGATCGTCGGTCCGGCGATGCCCGTGACGCACGCGGGCAGTGTCGACGTCTTCCTCGAGGCTATCGACCAGGCCCCGCCGGGCGCGGTGCTCGTGGTCGACAACGGCGGTCGCGATGACGAGGCCTGCGTGGGCGACCTCGTCGCGCTCGAGGCGCGCGAGGCCGGGCTCGCCGGGCTCATCGTGTGGGGCCGGCACCGCGATACGGCGCAGATCGTCGAACTGGGCATCCCGCTGCACAGCCGCGGGGCGCTGCCGCCGGGGCCGCGCCGCGTCCCTCCCGCGGGGCGGTCGATGCGCACCGCCTGGCTCGACGGGGTCGAGGTGACGGCCGACGACGTGATCGCGGCCGACGACGACGGTGTGCTCGTGATCGCGGCCTCCGCGTGGCCGCAGGTGGCCGAGGCGGCCCGCCAGATCCAGGCCGTCGAGCTCGCGCAGGCCGAGCGCATGCGCGGGGGCGAGAGCCTGCGCGCGCAGCTCGACTTCAGCGCCTACCGGGCGCGGCAGGCGGCCGAGCCCGACCTCAGCCTGCGGCGCTACCTCGCCGAGCGCGGCGGCGCGATCGAGGTCTGACGACGCCGATCAGGCGGGCAGGTTCGCCTCGATGAGGGCCACGATCTCCGGCGCATCGGGCTTCACGTTCGGGCGGAAGCGGTGCACCTCGCCGCTCGGCAGCACGAGGAACTTCTCGAAGTTCCAGGTGACGGGGCCGGCGAGCCCCGCGCCGTCGGGCGCCTGCACGAGCTCGGCGTAGAGCGGGTGCCGCTTCTTGCCGTTGACCTTAACCTTCTCGGTCATCGGGAAGGTGACGCCCCAGGTCGTGCTGCAGTACTCGGCGATCTTCTCCTCGCTCGACAGCTCTTGCAAGAACTGGTTCGACGGCAGGCCGATCACGGTGAAGCCGCGGGCGCCGTAGGTCTTCTGCAGCTGCTCGAGGCCGGCGTACTGCGGCGCGAGCCCGCACCGCGAGGCCACGTTGACGACGAGCACGACCTTGCCGGCGAACTCGCCGAACGTGGTCACCCGTCCGTCGAGCAGGGTGAGTGGCGTGGAGGCGAGTGCGGTCATCGTGGTCATGCGATGACGGTAGCCACTCGGCCCCCACGCCGCCTGGGCGTCAACGGTGCGCGGGCTGTACGTGCTCGGCCGACGCAGTGCGCTCGGCCGGCGTGATGCGCTCGGGCCGGAGGTCGAGCCGGCGCAGCAGCTGCGCGTTGAGCGCGACGACGACGGTCGAGGCCGACATGAGCAGGGCCCCGATCGACATCGGCATGATGAACCCGATGGGCGCAAGCACGCCCGCCGCGAGCGGCACCGAGATGAGGTTGTAGCCGGCCGCCCACCACAGGTTCTGCTTCATCTTGCGGTAGCTCGCGCGCGAGAGCTCGATGACCGAGAGCACCGAGCGCGGGTCGTCGCTCGCGAGGATCACCCCGGCCGAGCCGATGGCCACATCGGTGCCGGCGCCGATCGCGATGCCGACATCAGCCGCGGCGAGCGCCGGGGCGTCGTTGACGCCGTCGCCGACCATCGCCACGCTCAGGCCCTCGGCCTGCAGGTCGGCGACCTTCGCCGCCTTGTCTTGCGGACGCACCCCGGCGAAGACGCGGTCGATACCGAGTTCGGCGGCGACCGAGTGCGCCACGGCCTCCGCGTCGCCGGTGATCATGACGACGGTGATGCCGAGCTCGTGCAGGGCATCCACCGCCAGGCGCGACTCGGCACGGATCTCGTCGGCGAGTGCGAGCGCGCCGACCACCTCCTCGTCGACGAGCACGTGCAGGATGATCGCGCCCTGCTCGCGCCACGTGTCGGCGACGGCGAGCTCGCCGGCGCCGTGCCGCTCGAGCATGCCGGGGCCGCCAACGCTCACGGTGCGGCCGTTCACCTGCGCCGTGACGCCGAGCGCGGGGCTCGAGGTGAACTCCGTGGCGGTCGGGATGCTGATCCCGCGCTCCGTCGCGGCCCGCACGATCGCCTTCGCGAGCGGGTGCTCGCTGTCGTTCTCGGCGGCGGCGGCGAGGGCAAGCAGCTCGTCCTCGGTGTGGGTGCCCGCGGTCTCGACCGCGGTCACGGTCGGGGCGCCCTTCGTGAGCGTGCCGGTCTTGTCGAAGAGCACGGCGCTCACGGTGCGCATGCGCTCGAGCGCGAGGCGGTCTTTCACGAGCACGCCGCCGCGGGCCGCGCGCTCGGTGGCGATCGACACCACGAGGGGGATCGCGAGGCCGAGCGCGTGGGGGCACGCGATGACGAGAACCGTGATGGTGCGGATGATCGCATCCCCGGGCATCCCGAGCGAGAACCACACGATCGCGGTGATCGCGGCCGCGCCGAGCGCGAACCAGAACAGCCAGGCTGCGGCGATGTCGGCCAGGCGTTGCGCGCGCGATGTCGATGCTTGCGCCTCGGCAACCAGGCGGCGGATGCCCGCGAGGGCCGTGTCGTCACCCACAGCCGTGACGCTCACGCGCACGCCCGAGTCAGTCGCGACGGTGCCGGCCACCACGGTGTCGCCGGGCTCGCGGCGCACGGTGCGCGACTCGCCCGTGATCATCGACTCGTCGAAGGCCGCCGAGCCCTCAGCGATCGTGCCGTCGGCAGGCACGCGCGCACCGGGGCGCACGATGACGAGGTCGCCTACGCCCAGCTCGGCAGGGCTCACTGTCTCAACGCCGTCGGCGGTGACGCGTTCGGCCTCGTCGGGCAGCAGGGCCGCGAGCGAGTCGAGCGCGCTCGTGGTCTGCGCGAGCGAGCGCATCTCGATCCAGTGGCCGAGCAGCATGATGACGACGAGCAGCGCGAGCTCCCACCAGAAGTCGAGCTCGTGCGAGAGCAGGCCGAGGCTCGCGCCCATGCTCGAGATGAAGGCCGTCGTGATGGCGAGCCCGATGAGCAGCATCATGCCGGGCTTGCGGGTCTTCAGCTCGTCGACGGCGCCGCTGAGGAACGGGCGACCGCCCCAGATGAAGATGACGGTGCCGAGCACGGGCGAGACCCATTCGATGCCCGGGATGCCCGGCAGCTCGTAACCCAGGATCATCGCGAACATCGTGCTGAACCCGACGACGGGGATGGCGAGGAGGAGGTTCCACCAGAAGAGGCGGCGGAACTGGGCGACGTGGTCGCCGTGGCCGCCGTGGCCCGCATGGCCGGCGTGCGCATCGTGATTGGCGTGCGCGTCGTGCCCCGCGGGCGCCGTGTGGGTGGCGTGGTCGTGGTGTGCGTGCGTCTCGTTCATGGGCGATACGGTATACCCCCCCTGGGTATTACGCAACCCCCTTTGCGCGATTGATCAGGGTCCTGCTAGCGTCGAGCCACCATGCGCATGTCGTCGTGTTGTCGTTGTTGTCGCTAGTTCCCCTCGCGAACTAGTTCCCCGGTGCGCCCTCTTCGCGCCCGCCCCCGACGACCGACACGACACAGAATTCTGGAGACCCCTCCCATGCGCACGCTCCCCATCCTCGACCTGTCCCTGCTCGACGGAACCGCCGCCGACGCCGCCCGCTTCCGCGACGCGCTGCGCCGCGCCACCCACGAGATCGGCTTCTTCTACCTCGTCGGCCACGGCATCGGCCCCGAGCTGACTGACCGCATGATGGCCGCGGCGCGCGCCTTCTTCGCCCTGCCCGAGGCCGAGAAGCTCGCGATCGAGAACACGCGCAGCCCGCACTTCCGCGGCTACACCCGCATGGGCGGCGAGCTCACGAAGGGTGCCACCGACTGGCGAGAGCAGATCGACATCGGCGCCGAACGGGATGCTGTGCCCCTCGCCGCCGGAGTCCCCGACTTCTGGGCGCTCGAGGGCCCCAACCTCTGGCCCGCCGAGCTGCCGGCGCTGCGAGACGTGACCACGGAGTGGATGGATCGTCTCGGCGCCATCAGCGTCACCCTGCTGCGGTCGTGGGCCGAAGCGCTCGGCGCCTCCGCCGACACCTTCGACGCGGCCTTCGCCCGCAACGCATCACCGCACCTGAAGATCGCCCGGTACCCGGGGCGCGAGCGCTCCGAGAGCACGCAGGGCGTCGGCGCCCACAAAGACCTGGGCGTGCTGACGCTGCTCTACGTCGAAGAGGGCAAAGGCGGCCTGCAGGTCGAGAAGGACGGCGAGTGGATCGACGCCCCCGCCGTGCCCGGCGCCTTCGTCGTCAACATCGGCGAGCTGCTCGAGATCGCCACGAACGGCTACCTCAAGGCCACACTGCACCGCGTGCAGTCGCCCGCGCCGGGCGACGAGCGCATCTCGGTGCCGTTTTTCTTCGGGCCCGCGCTCGACGCCGAGATCCCGACCATCGCGCTGCCCGACGAGCTGGCGGCCGAGGCGACCGGGGTCACCCTCGACCCCGACAACCCGCTGCATCCGGTGTTCGGCGTGAACTGGCTCAAGAGCCGCGTGCGCTCGCACCCCAACGTCGTCGAGGCGCACTACCCGCACTGGTCGTAGTCGGCGACACGAAAGCCCCCCGTCTCTCGACGGGGGGCTTTCGAACGACATGGCGGAACCGGTGGTGTCTAGTTTCAGGACATAGGAAACCCCTGTCTCACGACATAGGAAACTTCCCGGCACGCTCAGACAGGTGTCCAAAGCGCGCTTGATCATCACCGCCATCACCATCCAGGGCCTCTCTCAAGCAGAGGCCGCCCGCACCTACGGCGTCTCCAAGGGATGGGTCTCGAAACTCATGACGCGGTGGCGCCGAGAAGGCGACGCCGCCCTCGAGCCGCACTCTCGACGACCCCACCGCACCCCGAACGCGATTCCCGCGCAGACCGTCGAGCTGATCCTGACGCTGCGCGAACAGCTCACCGAGAAGGGTCTTGATGCCGGTGCTCAGACCATCGCCTGGCACCTGCAGCATCACCACGGCTCGGTCGTCTCACCCGCGACAATCTGGCGCACACTGCGACGCGCAGGTCTCATCGAGCTCGAGCCGAAGAAGCGCCCCAAAGCCTCCTACATTCGCTTCGAAGCCGACCTGCCCAACCAGTGCTGGCAATCCGACTTCACCCACTATCGCCTCGCCAACGGCTCGAACACCGAGATCCTGAGCTGGCTGGATGACTGCACCCGCTACGCAATCTCACTCACCGCCCACAAGGCCGTCACCACCCCGATCGTGGTCGCCACCTTCCGACTTGCTGCCGAAAAGCACGGGAATCCGGCCTCAACGCTGACCGATAACGGCATGGTCTTCACCGTCAAGCACTCCGGCTTCGGTCGCCGAGGCGGCCGCAACGCCTTCGAAGCCGAGCTGCGAAACCGAAACATCGTGCAGAAGAACGGTTCTCCCTCACACCCGCAAACTCAAGGCAAGGTCGAGCGCTTCCAGCAGACGATGAAGAACTGGCTACGCGCCCACGACCCCCAGCCGGCCACCCTGGAGGAACTGCAGCTGTTGCTCGATCAGTTCGCCGAGGAATACAACGAGCGCCGCCCACACCGGTCCCTGCCGCACCACTCGACCCCGGCAGCGCGCTACCTCGCCCTGCCGAAAGACTCCCCGAAAGCAGGAGCGAGAGACGCAGATAAACACACCCGCGTCCGTCACGACCGCGTCGACACCACCGGCTGCATCACCCTGCGCGTCGCAGGCCGACTGCACCACATCGGCATCAGTCGAACCCACACCGGAACCCACGTCCTCGTGCTCGTCAACGACCTTCAGGTGACCGTGATCAACGCCGCGACCGGCGAGCTGCTGCGCGAGCTCACGATCGACACCAGCCGCGACTATCAACCGACCGGCCGGCCGAAAGGGCCCCAGAAACCAAGAAAACCCCCGAACCAATAGGTTCGGAGGTTTCCTATGTCCTGAGACAGGACATGGCGGAACCGGTGGGATTTGAACCCACGGTGGGCTCAACACCCACACAACTTTTCGAGAGTTGCACCTTCGGCCGCTCGGACACGGTTCCGGGGAAGAGTTTAGTACAGGCGGGCGGGCGGGTCGAACCGGGGGCGGAGGGGCGGCGGGCATCCCGCAGCATCGCTACCATTCGGGCATGACCTGGTCGTTGCGCACTCCGTTCACGAACGCGCGGCGGCGGGCCTGGGCGCGACGGGCCCAGCAGCCCGGCGAGCTGCTCTACGTGGCGGTCGGCGACTCGGCGGCGCAGGGTGTCGGCGCGCGCGACCTCGACGCGAGCTACGTCGGCCTGCTCGCGGCGCGGCTGCAGCGCTCGACCGGGCGCACGGTGCGGGTGGTCAACCTCTCGCGCTACGGCGCCCGGCTCGATGATGCGCTCGAGCGGCAGCTGCCCGAGCTGGCGGCGCTGCGCCCCGACCTCGTGACGGTCGCGATCGGCGCCAACGACATGGTCGCCTACGACGTCGAGCTCTTCGCCGACCAGTTCGGCCGGCTGCTGGCCGCGCTGCCGCCGCACGCGGTCGTCGCCGATCTGCCGTGCTTCCACGTGGGCGACCGCGAGCTGGATGCCGTGCTCGCCTCGCGCACGATCGCCGACCTCGTGCGGGCCCGCGGCCTGGCCTTCGCCCCGCTGCACCGGGTCACCGAGAAGCGGCGCGGCTGGGGCTCGTTCCCCGAGTTCACGTGGGACCAGTTCCACCCCTCAGCACTCGGCTACCGCGTGTGGGAATCGGCGTTCGCAGGCGCGGTCGACCGCCGGGCTCGCGCGGTCGGTGCAGCGTCGTAGTCTGAAGCGACCATGGCCAAGCCCACCGCGAACTTCGTCTGCACCGAGTGCGGGTGGACGACCCTGAAGTGGGCCGGCCGCTGCGGCGAGTGCCAGCAGTGGGGCACGGTCATCGAGAAAGATGCGCCGACGCGGCACACCGCGCCGGCCCGGGTCGCCGAGGGCCGGGCCGCACGCCCCATCACCGAGATCGAGCCGCGCGAGCGCAGCCACACGCCGACGGGCATCGCCGAGTTCGACCGCGTGCTCGGCGGGGGCATCGTGCCCGGCGCCGCCATTCTGCTGTCGGGCGAGCCCGGCGTCGGCAAGTCGACGCTGCTGCTCGAGGTCGCCGCGCGTGCCGCGAAGCTCGGCCAGCGCGTGCTCTACGTCTCTGCGGAGGAGTCGGTCGCGCAGGTGCGGCTGCGGGCCGGCCGCACGGGCGCGCTCACGCCCGAGCTCTACCTCGCCGCCGAGACCGACCTCGCGACCATCCTCGGCCAGATCGACGAGGTGCGGCCCGCGCTCGTCATCGTCGACTCGGTGCAGACGGTCGCCTCCTCGCTCGTCGACGGGCTCGCGGGCGGCGTCAGCCAGGTGCGGGAGGTCGCGGCGACCCTCATCCGCGTCGCGAAAGATCGCGACATCCCTGTCGTGCTCGTCGGCCACGTGACGAAAGACGGCACGATCGCGGGCCCGCGCCTGCTCGAGCACCTCGTCGACGTCGTGTGCCAGTTCGAGGGCGACCGCCAGACGGCCCTGCGCTTCGTGCGCGCGCTCAAGAACCGCTTCGGGCCCACCGACGAGGTCGGCTGCTTCGAGATGACGGGCGACGGCATCGCCGAGGTCGCCGACCCCTCGATCCTGTTCCGCTCGGGGTCGACCACGCCCGTGAGCGGAACGTGCGTCGCCATCGCCATGGAAGGCCGTCGCGCCCTGCCCGTGGAGGTGCAGGCGCTCATCGTCGCCTCGAACGCGCCGCAGCCGCGCCGCGTCGTCAACGGCGTCGACTCGTCGCGCGTCGCCATGCTCCTCGCCGTGCTCGAGCGCCGCTGCGGCATGCCGCTCAGCGGTTTCGACGTGTACGTCTCGACCGTCGGCGGAATCCGCCTGACCGAGCCCGCGGCCGACCTCGCGATCGCGCTGGCCGTCGCGAGCGCGCGCCGGGAAAAGGCGCTGGATGCCCACCTCGCGGCGATCGGAGAGATCAGTCTCGCCGGCGAGATCCGCGCGGTGTCGGGCGCCACCCAGCGGGCCGCCGAGGGCGCACGCCTCGGCTACACCACGGTGATCGACGCCTCGGCACTGCACCTGCGCGAGGCCGTGCGGCTCGCGTTCGCGAGCGCGCACGACGAGAAGCTCGACGTCCCCGAGTTCTGAGCTCGTCGGCGACTACTCTCGCGGCAGCCGCAGCGCGTCGAGCACGTCCTGCGGCTCGGCCTGCATCGCGTGCGGGCCGGCCACGTCGAACCACACGGCCTCGAGCACGCCGATGTTTTGCTCGATGAAGTCGGCGAGCGTCGCGCCGTCGTACGGCAGCACGCGGTGTTCGGGCTCGTCGGGCACCATCGCGATGTAGGTCTGCGGGCTCGAGAACAGCAGCAGCATGTACTTGTCGGCCTCGCCGCGGCGGAACACCCGCACCTGCGCCGGCCCCTCGACGGGCAGAAGCGGCACGATGACGTGGTCGTTGCGGAGGGCGAACGCGACGGCCGCGGCATCCTGCTTCTCGAGGGCCGCGTCCAGTCGCTGCTCAGGGGGGAGCAGCGAGGGAGGCAGAGGGGCGAGGTGGCCGGAGGCGGTGCGGCGCGGGCGCGACGAACCGGGGCGTTTCGTGGGCTTCTTCTTGGGCATCCCGTTCAGCCTATGGGGCCTAGTTGAGGATGAACGGCCGATCGCCGTCGCTCTCGAACTCCCCGACGCTCACGCTCAAGCGGTAGGTCGCGCCGCCCGCGATGACGGGGTCGCGCTCGGAGGTGCAGTCGTCGGCGCTCGAGCGCGTGCGGCTCCACGCGAAGGGCGTGGTGGTGAGCGGCTCGCCCGGTTCGAGAGTGACCTCGGCGGCCACCCCCGGCTCTTGGCAGTCGGTCGACGCCCAGATGCGGTCAGTGCCCGAGGTGATGACGTAGCTCTGCACGTCGCTGCCCGCCGAGATCGTGCACGGCGATGTGCTCGTGTTGAGCACCGTGAGCGAGAGCAGCGGCTGCTGACCGGCCGGGTAGACCTCGGCGTCGGTCACGGGCGTCACCGTGACCTGCGAGGGGGTGCAGGCCGAGACGTCTCCGCTGGCTGCCGGCTCGTCGCCGGGCTCGGCCGACTCCGACGTCTGCGGGTCGGGAGTCGGCTGCTCGGCCGGCTCGCCGGTGCCGGGGCGCACGATGATGAGCACGATGATCAGCAGCACCGCGAGCACGACGACGCCCACGACGATGCGCCGCCGCCAGTAGATCTGCGGTGGCAGCGGCCCGACAGGGTTTCGGATCGTCGACATGCCGACAGGGTAGGCCCGGTTCGGTGCGGCGGCGGGATGCCCGCCCGGCGTGTGCCCGAACGCTCAGGCTCCGCTACAGAACTTTGAGCATGCGCGTGTTGCCGAGCGTGTTCGGCTTGACGCGCGAGAGGTCGAGAAACTCGGCGACGCCCTCATCGGGCGAGCGCACGAGCTCGGCGTACACCTCGGGGTCGACGAGCAGCTGCTCGTCGACGGGCGCGAATCCGTGCCGACCGAAGAACTCGACCTCGAAGGTGAGGCAGAACAGGCGCTGCAGCCCGAGCTCGCGGGCATCGGCCTCGAGGCTCTCGAGCAGGGCATGCCCGACCCCGCGACCGCGCCACGCCTCGCTCGCCGCGAGCGTGCGGATCTCACCGAGGTCCTCCCAGATGACGTGCACGGCACCGCAGCCGACGACCTCGCCCGTCGCGTCATCGACGGCCACGCGGAACTCTTGCAGCGACTCGAAGAAGACCACGAGCTCTTTGCCGAGCAGGATGCCGCGTTGCACGAGCGGCTCGACGAGCTGCTTGATCGCGCGCACATCGGCGGTGCGCGCCCGCCGCACGCTGAACCCGGTACTCGTCACAGTGCCAGCCTACGGCCGCCGCCCACACCGAAGCGCCCCGGCCGGGTGACCGGTCGGGGCGCTGACGGGGTGCGGGCATCCGGCGACCGGATGCTCGGCGCGGGCTACTCGACGGGCGGCAGCTCGTCCGCCCCGATCGAGGCGGCGGCCGACGGGCCGGCCTCGACCGCGGCGAGCTCTTTGCGCGTCGTGGCGAAGGTGAACGCGCCGTCGACGAAGTCGACCGCGACGTGGTCGCCCGCGGTCAGCTCGCCGTGCAGGATGCGCTCGCTCAGGGCGTCTTCGATCTCGTGCTGCACCGCGCGCCGCAGCGGGCGGGCGCCGAGCGTCGGATCCCAGCCGACCTTGATGAGCTGCGCCTTGGCGGGGTCGCTGACCTCGATCGTCATGTCGCGGTCGAGCAGGCGCTCGCGCAGGCGCTTCACGAAGAGGTCGACGATCTGCAGCAGCTCGTCCTGGTTCAGCTGCGGGAAGACGATGGTCTCGTCGACACGGTTCAAGAACTCGGGCTTGAAGTGCTTCTTGAGCTCTTCGACGACCTTGCCGCGCATGGCCGAGTACGACGCCGCGGCGTTGCCTTCGAGCGTGAAGCCCACGGGGCCGCCCGTGATGTCTTTCGTGCCGAGGTTGGTCGTCATGATGATGACCGTGTTCTTGAAGTCGACGACACGACCCTGACCGTCGGTCAGGCGGCCCTCTTCGAGCACCTGCAGCAGCGAGTTGAAGATGTCGGGGTGCGCCTTCTCGATCTCGTCGAAGAGCACGACGCTGAAGGGCTTGCGGCGCACCTTCTCGGTGAGCTGGCCGCCCTCCTCGAAGCCGACGAAGCCGGGAGGGGCTCCGAACAGGCGCGAGACGGTGTGCTTCTCGCCGTACTCCGACATGTCGAGCGCGATGAGCGCTCCCTCGTCGTCGAACAGGAACTCGGCGAGCGCCTTGGCGAGCTCGGTCTTTCCGACACCCGTGGGGCCGGCGAAGATGAACGAGCCCGAGGGGCGCTTCGGGTCTTTCAGCCCGGCACGCGTGCGGCGGATCGTCTTGGCGAGCACCGAGATCGCCTCCTCCTGGCCGATGACCCGCTGGTGCAGGGCCTTCTCCATGAAGATGAGGCGGCTCGACTCCTCCTCGGTCAGCTTGAAGACGGGGATGCCCGTGGCTTGCGCGAGCACCTCGGCGATGACGCCCTCGTCGACGGTGCCGCTCGCGGCGACCTCTCCGGCGCGCCACTGCTTCTCGAGGCGCAGCCGCTCGCCGAGCAGCTTCTTCTCGTCGTCGCGCAGGCTCGCGGCCTTCTCGAAGTCTTGGTTCTCGATCGCGAGTTCTTTCTCGGTGCGCACGCCGGCGATCTTCTCGTCGAACTCGCGCAGCTCGGGCGGCGCCGAGAGGATCGACAGGCGCAGGCGGGCGCCGGCCTCGTCGATCAGGTCGATGGCCTTGTCGGGCAGGAAGCGGTCTTGCACGTAGCGGTCGGCGAGGTTCACCGCGGCGACGATGGCGCCGTCGGTGATCGACACCTTGTGGAACGCCTCGTACTTGTCGCGCAGCCCCTTGAGGATGTTGATGGCGTGCGGCAGCGAGGGCTCGTTGACCTGCACCGGCTGGAAGCGGCGCTCGAGCGCGGCATCCTTCTCGAAGTGCTTGCGGTACTCGTCGAGCGTGGTCGCACCGATCGTCTGCAGCTCGCCGCGGGCGAGCAGCGGCTTCAGGATGCTCGCCGCATCGATCGCGCCCTCGGCGGCACCCGCACCCACGAGGGTGTGGATCTCGTCGATGAACACGATGATGTCGCCGCGCGTGCGGATCTCTTTCGTGACCTTCTTGAGGCGCTCTTCGAAGTCACCGCGGTAGCGGCTGCCGGCGATGAGCGAGCCGAGGTCGAGCGAGTAGAGCTGCTTGTCTTTGAGCGTCTCGGGCACTTCGCCCTTGACGATCGCCTGCACGAGTCCCTCGACGACGGCGGTCTTGCCGACGCCGGGCTCGCCGATCAGCACGGGGTTGTTCTTCGACCGGCGCGAGAGAATCTGCATGACCCGCTCGGCCTCTTTCTCCCGCCCGATGACGGGGTCGAGCTTGCCTTCGCGCGCGGCCGCCGTGAGGTTGCGGCCGAACTGGTCGAGCACCTGCGAGCCCTTGTCGGGGCTGGGGCTGTCGCCGCCGACGGCGACGGCCTCTTTGCCCTGGTAGCCCGACAGCAGCTGGATGACCTGCTGGCGCACGCGGTTGAGGTCGGCGCCGAGCTTGACGAGCACCTGCGCGGCGACGCCCTCGCCCTCGCGAATCAGGCCGAGCAGAATGTGCTCGGTGCCGATGTAGTTGTGGCCGAGCTGCAGCGCCTCGCGCAAGCTCAGCTCGAGCACCTTCTTGGCGCGCGGCGTGAAGGGGATGTGGCCGGTCGGCTGCTGCTGACCCTGGCCGATGATGTCTTGCACCTGCTCGCGCACAGCGTCGAGCGAGATGCTGAGCGACTCGAGCGCCTTGGCCGCGACACCCTCGCCCTCGTGGATGAGGCCGAGAAGAATGTGCTCAGTGCCGATGTAGTTGTGGTTGAGCATCTTGGCTTCTTCTTGCGCCAGCACCACCACACGACGGGCACGGTCGGTGAACCGTTCGAACATCTCGCACTCTCCTCACGCGGTTCCGACGCAGGATGCAGAGCCGCTGTATCGAGGGTAACCAGCGCACCCCGGCAGAACTGCCCGTGTTCGCCGTAGGCGTGAGGGTTTCTGGGCCGCCCTTGACACGGCCGCGGCCCCGGAGCACACTATCGTTTATCGTTGTTATCGACTGTCGATAAGGAAGTGCGCCGTGTCCCCGACCGCCCGCGCCGCAGGGCGCACCATCCCCGTCGTCCTCGCGCTGCTGCTCGGGGCGCTGTTGCTGCTCATGTCGGCGGGCGGCGCCGTGCCGAACGTGCTCGCGAGCTTCAGCGGCAACTTCACGGGCGAGACGGACCTCTCGACCCCGCGCATCCCGTTCATCGACAGCTGGGCCGAGATCGACCCGAAGGGCACCGAGGCCGCGTACTCGGGCGTCATGATCTCGAGCCCCGAGCCCCTCACCGCCTCGCGCCTGCTGCAATCGACGACGGCAGGCTTCGAGAGCCTCATCATCATCGTCGGAAGCCTGCTCGTCGTGCTCATGGCGGTGAGCCTGCTGCGCGGACGCGGTTTCAGCCGGCTCGCGCGCTTCGGGCTTGCGGCGCTCGGGCTGCTCATCATGGTCAGCGCCGTGGTCTCGCCGCAGCTCGACGCGCTCGCCGTCGACATCGCCGCGACCGAGCTGGGGTTCCGCATCTTCGACCCCGAGGTCGACACGATGATGACCGAGTCGAGCCCCGAGAGCGTCATCCTCACCCTCTGGGATCCGATCTGGACCCTCGCCCGCATCGACTTCACCGCGCTGCTGCTCGGGGCCGTGATCAGCGTGCTCGGGTTCCTCGTGCACGACGGTGTGCGCCTGCAGCGCGACACCGCGGGCCTCGTGTGATGAGCCCGGCTGTCTTCGATGAGGAGGAGACGGGCATCCACTGCCGGCTCGACGAGCTGCTCGAGCGACGGGGCATGACGCTCACGCGGTTGAGCGAGCTCGTCGGCGTGAGCGTCGTCAACCTCTCCGTGCTGAAGAACGACCGAGCTCGGGCCATCAGGTTCTCGACGCTGCGGGCGATCTGCGCGGCGCTCGACTGCGAGGTCGGCGACCTGCTCGTCGTCGACCCCTCCTGATGTGCCGGGCCCGTTCGCAACTCAGGCTGTCGTGCTGAATGTGTCGGGGTACCGCGGCACATCGGCCGGTTCAGCCTGAGTTGCGAACACAACCCCCGACAGTCCGGCCGACGTAGGGTGAGCGGGTGAGCAACCTCGAGACCGAGCCCGCCGAGCTCGTCAGCCACGACGGGCCCGCGGCGGGCATCCAGGTGCTCGAACCGCGCGAGGTGCCGCTCGGCGGCCCGCGCGCGATGACCGTGCGCCGCACGCTGCCGCAGCGCGGCCGCAGCCTCATCGGCGCGTGGTGCTTCGTCGACCACTACGGCCCCGACGAGGTGGCCGAGACCGGCGGCATGACGGTGCCGCCGCATCCGCACACGGGGCTGCAGACGGTCAGCTGGCTGTTCGAGGGCGAGGTCGAGCACCGCGACTCGACGGGCGCGCGGGCGCGTGTGCGCCCGCGCGAAGTCAACCTGATGACGGCGGGTCGAGGCATCCAGCATTCCGAAGTGTCGACGACCGACACTGTGCGCCTCCACGGCGCACAACTATGGATCGCCCTGCCCGACCGCGACCGGCACGTCGCCCCCTTCTTCGAGCACGCCGAGCCCGCGCCGATCACGGTCGGGGCGGCGACGCTGCGCGTCTTCGTCGGTGCGCTCGCGGGTTCGGCGGTCAGCCCCGTGCGCACCTTCACGGCCCTCGTCGGCGCCCAGCTCGACCTGCCGGCCGGCGCCGCCGTCGACCTGCCCGTCGACGAGCGCTTCGAGTACGGGCTGCTGGTGGATGCGGGCACCGCCCACCTCGAGGGCGTCGAGATCCCCGGCGCCCACCTCGGCTACGCGGCCCCCGGTCGTTCGTCGGTGCGGATCGCGGCCGGCGAGGCTCCCCTGCGCGCGCTGCTGCTGGGCGGCGAGCCCCTCGGCGAACCCATCGTCATGTGGTGGAACTTCATCGCGCGCGACCACGACGAGATCGTCGCGCTGCGCGAGCAGTGGCAGGGCGAGGTGATCGACGGCGGCGACGCGACGGGGCGGTTCGGCGCCGTCGCGGGCTGGGAGCACGCACTGCCCGCCCCGGTCATGCCCGACGTGCGGCTGCGCCCGCGCGACTGAGGGTCGGGGCCGGGCTACTCGTGCGGGTCGGCGGGCGGCGTGGCGGCCCGCTGCTGAGCGAAGCGCGAGCGCTCCTCCGCCTCGACCTTCTCGTAGGCTTCGCGCTCCGAGCGATCGGCACGAATGATCGCGCGCATCGCGAACCAGAAGATGAGCCCGAGAAGAATCGTCGGCGTCACCGAGAAGATCGCGTTGGCCCAGAAGTCGTCCGGCATGGGTCAAGGATACGCCGGGCTGGCTGAGCGCCGCGCGGCGGCTCAGGCGGCGGTGCGGCGACGGGCCCACAGCCCGAGGCCGAGCACGATGACGGCGAGGGCCGCCGTCGCTCCGAGCACGAGCGGGCCGAGAACGGCCAGGTCGCTGAACAGCGCGTCGCCGGCGGGTGCGGCGGCGACGGTCGTGCCCTCGCCGTCGAGCGACTCGGTGGGCAGCTGGAACCCGTCGAGCGACTCGCCCTCGACGATCGCGTTGTTGACCGTGATGTCGGCGACGACGGTCGAGAGGCGTCCGGCGTCGGCCACCGCGATGAGGCAGTAGGTGCCGTCGGGCACCGCGGTCGTCGCGATGCTCGTGCTGAACTGCTCACCCGCGTGGGCGACGCTGCTCTCGATGAGCGGGGTGCCGCAGTCGCCGAGGCTCTGCGGGGCGAGGCCCAGATCGAGGTCGACGACCTCGCCGCCCACGACGCTGCCCTCGACGATGAGGGCGCCCGAGACGGTGGTACCCGAGAGCGGCGTGGAGATGCTGAGCGACTCAGCGGCGAAGCCGGGGCTCGCGACGAGCACGGTCGTGAGCACGGCAATGGGCACGCCGGCGACGACAGCGCGGAGGCGGTGAGAGATCATGGGATCGCCGTTCGGGTCGGGCGATGCGCGCGGGTGCTGGGGGGCATCCGGGCGAATTCGGGTAATGGGTGCCCTCAGGCTAAGCCGACCCTCGCGAGCACGTCAGCCCCCGTCCGGGGGGCGCGGCTCAGCCCTTGGCGATGATGCCGATGACGCCCGAGAGCAGCAGGTAGGCGCCGACCGCGCCCACGACGAGCCACAGGGCCAGCCGGTTCATGCTGATCGCCGGCTTCTTCTCGTCGTCGCCGGGCAGCTTCAGCTCGTCTTTCGCCATGCCGCGACCCTACTTCACGAGGGGGAAGAGGATGGTCTCGCGAATGCCGAGGCCGGTGAGCGCCATGAGCAGGCGGTCGATTCCCATGCCCATGCCGCCGGAGGGCGGCATGCCGTGCTCGAGCGCGGTGAGGAAGGCCTCGTCGAGCTGCATGGCCTCGAGGTCGCCTCCCGCGGCGAGCGCCGCCTGGGCGACGAAGCGCTCGCGCTGGATGACCGGGTCGACGAGCTCGGAGTACGCCGTCGCGAGCTCGAAGCCGCGCACGTACAGATCCCACTTCTCGACGACGCCGGGGATGCTGCGGTGCTCGCGCACGAGCGGGCTCGTGTCGACGGGGAAGTCCATGACGAAGGTCGGGCGGGTGAGCGAGCCCTTCACGAAGTGCTCCCACAGCTCTTCGACGTACTTGCCGGGCAGCGGGTGGTCGATCTCGATCTCGACCGCATCGGCGAGCTTCTTCAGGGCGGGCATCGGGGTCTGCGGCGTGATCTCGACCCCTGCGGCAGCGCTGAGCGAGTCGTACATGCTCAGGCGGTCCCACGCGCCGCCGAGGTCGTACTCGGTGCCGTCGGCCCACGTGACGACGTGCGAGCCCGAGATCGCGGCCGCCGCATTCTGGATCATCTCCTGCGTCAGGTCGGCCATCTGGTGGTAGTCGCCGTAGGCCTGGTAGGCCTCGAGCATCGCGAACTCGGGGCTGTGCGTCGAGTCGGCGCCCTCGTTGCGGAAGTTGCGGTTGATCTCGAACACGCGCTCGATACCGCCGACGACCGCGCGCTTGAGGAACAGCTCGGGCGCGATGCGCAAGAACAGCTCGGTGTCGAAGGCGTTCGAATGGGTGACGAAGGGGCGGGCGGATGCTCCGCCGTGCATCGTCTGCAGCATCGGCGTCTCGACCTCGAGGTAGCCGTGGTGCGCGAACGTGCTGCGCAGACTGGCGACGGCGACGGCGCGGGCGCGCACGGTCTGCCGCGCCTGCTCGCGCACGATGAGGTCGAGGTAGCGCTGGCGCATGCGCGTCTCGTCGCTGAGCTCGCTGTGCAGGTTCGGCAGCGGCAGCACGGCCTTGGCCGCGATGGCCCAGGTGCTCGTCATGATGCTGAGCTCGCCGCGCCGGCTCGTGATGACCTCGCCTTCGACGAAGACGTGATCGCCCAGGTCGACGAGGTCCTTCCATCGCTCGAGGCTCTCGTCGCCGACCTCGGCGAGGCTCAGCATGACCTGGATGCGGCTGCCCTCGCCCGACTGCAGGGTGGCGAAGCACAGTTTGCCCGTGTTGCGCGAGAAGACGACACGGCCGGCGAGGGCGACCCGCTCGCCCGTGGCCGTGTCGGGGGCGAGTTCGGGATACCGCGAGCGGACATCCGGAATCGTGGCGGTCACCTCGAGGCCGATGGCGTAGGGCGCGAGCCCGGCGTCGAGCATGCGCTGCCGCTTGTCGAGGCGCACCTGCTTCTGCTCGGCGATCTCCTCGATCGTCGGCTCGGCAGGCTCGGGCGCGGTGTTCTCGCTCATCAGGCTCCTCGGTTCAGCCTCTCAGCCTACTTCGTGGTGGGGGCGCAGGATGCTCGCGCGCGGCCCGCCTCAGCCCAGGTGCACCAGCTCGGTGTCGATGAGCCGCGTCGTGCCGACGCGCGCCGCGATGAGCGCCCGCGCGGGGCCGCGGTGGTCGTCGTCGACCGGCTGGAACGTGTCGGGCCGCACCACGGCGAAGTAGTCGAGCTCGACCTCGGTGGCGCCCATGAGCACGCCCTGCGCGGCGGCGACGATCGCGTCGATGCCGCGGTCGGCCGCCGACTGGGCGGCCTCGAGCGCCAGGGGGATGCTGCGGGCGGCCCGCCGGTGCCGCTCGTCGAGGTAGGCATTGCGGCTCGAGAGCGCGAGCCCGTCGGCGGCGCGCACCGTCTCGACGACCTCGATGCGGGTGCGGATATCGAGGTCGCGCACCATGCGCTGCACGAGGAACACCTGCTGGGCGTCTTTCTCGCCGAAGACGGCGATGTGCGGCTGCACGATCCCGAGCAGCTTGGCCACGACCGTGAGCACGCCGTCGAAGTGCCCCGCGCGCGACCGCCCCTCGTAGACGGCGCCGACCGCGCCCGCGCTCACACGCGTCTGCACGGCGCCCGTGGGGTACATCTCGTCGACCGCGGGGGCGAAGACGGCGGCGACGCCGTGCCCGGCGAGGGCATCCCGATCGGCGGTGAGATCGCGCGGATACCGGTCGAAGTCTTCCGCCGGCCCGAACTGCAGGGGGTTGACGAACACCGAGACGATGACGATGTCGGCGACCTCGCGGGCGTGCTCGACGAGGGCGAGGTGGCCGTCGTGCAGCGAGCCCATCGTGGGCACGAGGGCGACGGTCGACCCGGCGGCGCGTGCCGCGTCGAGTCGGGACCGCAGCCCCGCGATGGTCGTCTCGACGGCGGGCGGAGTCGTGTCGGTCACCGGTCGATGCTATCGACCACGGCGGACTGCAACGCATTCTCGACCGCCGAGCGCACGACGCCGCCGAGGATGCGGCCCGGCTGCTCGACACCAATGGCGCGCAGGGCGTCGACCGACTGGCCGATGATCGCGGTCGAGAAGGCGGATGCCGCGGCGATCGCGTCGGCGTACGCCGCCCGGTCGTCCTCCGCGATCACGACGGGCTCGGCGCCCATCTCGACGACGAGGGCCTGTGCGATCGGCAGCACCGGGCCGGGCGCGGTGACGGCGCACCACGCGTCGCGCAGGCGGGCCAGGTCGATGCTCGTGCCGGTGAAGGCGAGCGCCGGATGCACGGCCAGCGGAATCGCTCCCGCGGCCCGCGCGGGGTCGAGCACGGCCGTGCCGAAGCGCGCCGCGGTGTGCAGCACGAGCTGGCCGGCCTGCCACACGCCGAGTGCTGCGAGCCCCCCGACGAGCTCGGCGAGCTGGTCGTCGGGCACGGCGAGCACGACGAGCTCGCTGCGCTCGACGAGCTGCGGCACCTCGAGCACGGGCACCCCGGGCAGCATGCTCTCGACGCGGTCGCGCTCGTCGTCGGTGCTCGCCGAGACGCCGACGATCGCGTGCCCGGCGGCCGCGAGGGCGGCCCCGAGCACGGGGCCGACGCGCCCGGCACCGACGATGCCGACGCCGAGCCGGCCGTCGCGAGCGGTCATCGCTGGCGCCAGCGGTGGCTCGTGTCGGTGCGGGCCGCCACGAGCGAGAGGGCGGCGACCGTGTCGAAGAGCCGCATGGCGTCGGCGCGGTCGAGCGCGCCGAGGGAGGGGGTGATGGGGCCGGCGACCGTGTGCACGTGCACCTCGCCGAGCCGCAGCGCGCGCAGCAACGGACCCTGCCGCACGGCGACCGACTGGGTGCGCGAGAGCGGCACGATCGTGAGCGAGCGCCAGATGGCGCCCGTGCGCAGCAGCACGGCGGCGTCGGTGAGGGCGAAGCCGTTGCGCGGCTGCGAGAACCAGCGCAGCACGCGCGCGCGGCGGGGCGACACCGTGAAGCCGCCGTCGTCGCCACGGCCCCGCAGGCCGAGCTCGAGCGTCGGCAGCGCGTCGTCGACAGCGACCTCGGGCAGCAGCAGGCGCAGCACGGCGCGCACGTCGTCGAGGTTGCCGACGGGCAGGATGGTCGTCTGCTGCTGGCCGGCGGCGCCGTTCTGCGACGACCGTGACGCGCGGTTGACGGCGATCTGCCACCACCCGGCGGGCCGCCACAGCAGCGGCTGGCTGACCTTGACCGAGTGGATGCGCCCGGGCGGCAGGGTCTCGTTCGTCGTCGACAGCAGCCCGAAGCCGACGCGCACACCATCGGGGGTCGCGGCGATCGAGTACCGCAGCGACCGTGTGATGCGGGCGATGAGGAAGCCGCCGATGCCGATGAGGCCGGGCAGCATGGCGAAGAGCAGGAAGAATTCGCCCGAGATCGCGATCGTGACCCCGAGGCCGACGAGCATGGCGAGCAGCACGAGGGTCGTGTCGCTCAGCACCGTCGAGCCGATGAGCCGGCCCGGGTTCATGCGCACGATCGACGTGGGCTCGGCAAGCTCGACGTCGAGCTCGGGTGCCAGCAGCTCAGAGACCCGCTCGTCGAGCATCCCCCCGATGCCGGCCGCGGCCCCCGCGGCAGGGTCAGCGCCCGCGCGCTGCGCCCCGGAGGCGAGCAGAAGGATGTCGCGGCGCAGGGCGTCGGCGTCGCGGCCGCGCAGGTAGGCGAGCGGCACGCTCGCATCGTTGCCGGCCACCGAGATCTCGAGCTTCGCGGCACCGAACAGTCTCGGCACGAACGGGCGCCCGATGTTGATGCCCTGGATGCGGTCGAGCCGCGCCTTGCGGTTCGTGCGGAACAGGATGCCCGACCGCACTTCGACGACCTCGTCGGTGATGCGGAAGGTGTGCAGGCGCCAGCTGAAGTAGAAGCCCGCAATGAGCAGCAGCAGCACGCCGAGCGCGGCGAGCAGCGCCACGAACACGAGCTGTTCGCGCACGATGAAGTCGATGGCGTCGGACTCGAGGTCGCCGCCCGACGGCGGCAGGTCGACGTCTTGCCCGTCGAAGAAGAGCTCGAAGAACCGGTCGCGCAGGTTGACGATGAGCACGCCGATGATCGCGATGAACGCGATGCCGCCGCGGAAGAGCGGCGTCGCCGGGTGCAGGCGGTGCCACGCGCCGTCGGCGAAGTCGGTCGTCGCGGGGGCGGCGTCAGCCGGAACCGGCGCCGGCGGGGCCGCCGAGGGCGTGCCCGGAACGTCGGCCTCGGTCACAGCCCGGCCCGGCGGGTCTCGGCGACCGCGACGAGGTGGTCGCGCAAGCGCTCGGCCTCGGCGAGCGGCAGGCCGGGGATGAGCACGCCGCTTGAGGCCGCGGCCGTCACGAACTTGAGCTCCGCGAGCCCGAACGCCCGGGCGACGGGGCCGCGGCTGATGTCGACGAGCTGCATGCGCCCATAGGGCACCGCGACGAAGCGCTGGAACATGATGCCGCGACGGAACAGCAGATCGTCGTCACGCAGCAGGTAGCCGATCGCGCGCACGCGGCGGGGGGTGAGGGCGAGCACGATCACGAAGATCGCAGCCATGCCCGCGCCGAGCATCCACCCTTCGGCCCAGCCCAGCCAGAACGGCACGAACGCGACGGCCGTCGCGATAGCGCCGAAGACGAGCGTGCCGATCATGTCGACGGGGATGTACTTCGGCGACACGCGCTGCCACTCGGTCTCGGGGCGCTCGAGACGGCGGGGCTCTGCGGCGGTCTGCTCTGCGGCGGTCTGCTCGGCGCCGGTCGGTTCGGTGTTCGTCACGCGGGCGTCTCCTCGGTCGGATCATCGGGCGGCAGGGCGCACCAGTGCTCAGCCACGAGGGCCGCGATCATGAGCAGTACGGCGGCGACGACGGTGCCCCCCGCGGCCAGGGTCGAGCCTAACGGCACGACCGCACGGGTGAGCAGATAGAGCAGGATGCCCGCGGCACCCCCCGCGAGCAGCGCTCCGGCCACGGCGCTGGCCTGGGCGAGCACGACCACGCGCAGGGCGTAGAACGGGTCGATGCGCCGCTCGCCTCTCGCCGCTCGGCGCACCGGCCAGGCGAGCGCGAGCACGACGACGCCGATGAGCACGAGGGCGACCGCGAGCGAGACGGGAGGCACGAGCACGGCGATCCCGCGCAGGGCCAGCACGGTGTCGAGGCCGAACGCGAGGGCGGCGCCGACCAGGGCGGCGATGACGAGTGCGACCGGAGGCGTGCGGGTCACGCCGCGCCGCCGTCGTGCAGGGCGGTGAGCAGGGGGGCGATCGGTCCGTGGCCGGTGAGCGCGGCATCCGGCTGCACCTCGAGCCAGGGCGCGAGCACGAAGTCGCGCTCGTGCGCGCGCGGATGCGGCAGCTGCAGCACCTCGGAGTCGATCTCGAGCTCGTCGAGCGCGATGAGGTCGAGGTCGAGCGTGCGGTCGCCCCAGCGCTCGACCCGTTCGCGGCCGTTCTCGGCCTCGATCTGGCGCAGCGCGTCGAGCAGCGTGTACGGGTCGAGGCGCGTCTGCAGCAGGGCGACGCCGTTGAGGTAGGCGGGCTTCTCGGGGTCGAGACCGTCGAGCGTCAGGGCGACCGTGCCGTGCCACGACGAGACGGCGAGGATGCTCGACTCGGGCAGGGCGTCGAGCGCCGCCACCGCGCGCGCGAGCGTGGCCTCGCGGTCGCCCAGGTTGCTGCCGAGCGCGATGACGGCCGTGGCGAAGTGGGCCGCGGTCACGACCGGCCTCGCACGATCGTGACGCTCACGTCGGCGAAGGGCACGGTGATCGGCGCTTGCGGCTTGTGCACGGTGACCTCGACCTGCCAGACGGCACCGTGCCGCAGCACGACGCCCGCGACGCGCTCGGCGACGGACTCGATGAGGTCGACGGGGTCGGCTTCGACGGCGGCGACGACCTGCTCGGCGAGCACGCCGTAGTGCACGGTCGAGGCGAGCTCGTCGTCGCTGCCGGCACCGCGCAGGTCGAGGCGGGCGGTGACATCGACGACGAACTCCTGCCCGTCGCGGCGCTCGTGCTCGAAGACGCCGTGGTGCGCGAAGGCCCGGAGGCCGGTGAGGGTGATGTGGTCGCCGCGGGAGGCAGCGTCGATGGGCGGGCTCGCCACATACGAGGCGCGGTACGCGGGCGCGGTCGCCGCCGCGGCGGCGACCGACCGCCAGACGTCGAGGGCGCGAGCGCTCGAGCGCACGTCGTGCACGCGCAGGGCATCCACGTGCCCCGCCGCGAGGGCCGACACGACCGCGGTCAGCAGGTCGCGCTCGTCGAGCGGGGCGTCGTCGGGCAGCAGCGCGCCGAGGAAGCGTTTGCGCGAGGCTCCGAGCAGCACCCGCGCGCCGATCGAGCGCAGCGTGCCGAGGTCGGCGAGCAGCTGCCAGTTGTGCTCGGGCCGCTTGGCGAAGCCGAGCCCAGGGTCGACCCACAGCCGTTCAGGCTGCACGCCCGCCTCGAGCGCGGCGTGCCAGCGGCCCATGAGCTCGTTCGTGACCTCCTGCGGCGCCCAGCCGTACTCGCTCACGGCATCCCACGCCGAGCTCGGGCCGCGCCAGTGCATGAGCACCACCTGGCTGCCCAGCCCGGCCACGGTCTCGAGCATCGCCGGGTCGGCGAGGCCGCCGCTCACGTCGTTGACGATCACCGCGCCGGCCTCGACCGCGGCCGCCGCGGTGCTCGCATGCATCGTGTCGATCGACACGCGGATGCCCTCGCTCGCGAGCGCCGCCACGACGGGCAGCACGCGCTCGCGCTCGACCTGCGGCGTCACGGGCTCGGCGCCCGGCCGGGTCGACTCGCCGCCGACGTCGACGACGGACGCGCCCTCGGCGACGAGGCGCCGCCCCTGCTCGAGAGCAGCCTCGGGGTCGACGAAGCGGCCGCCGTCGCTGAACGAGTCGGGGGTGACGTTCAAGACCCCCCAGAGTTCCGGACGAACCATCACGCGGCGCCTCCGCCGATGAGCGCCATCACCTCGGCGCGGCGCACGGGGTCGGCGAGCGCCCCGCTCGCGGCGACCGTGACGGTCGTGCTCTCGGCCTGCCGCGGGCCGCGAGCGCCGACGCAGCCGTGCCGCGCGTCGATGACGACGAGCACGCCCAGGGGGCTCAGGGCCGCGTCGATCGCGCTGACGATGTCCTCCCCCAGCCGCTCCTGCAGCTGCGGGCGCGAGGCGAGGGTCTCGACCGTGCGGGCGATGCTGCCGAGGCCCACGAGCCGGTCGGCGGGCAGGTAGGCGACGTGCGCCACCCCGGTGAACGGCAGCAGGTGGTGCTCGCAGATCGAGCGCAGCGCGATGTCGCGCAGCAGCACGATCTCGCCTCGGCGCTCGGGCGCATCCTGCGTCGCGAGCTCGTCGCGCAGCAGCGGCACGGGGTCGACGCCGACACCGGCGAAGAACTCGGCGTAGGCCTCGGCGACCCGCTGCGGCGTGGTGCGCAGGCCGGGGCGCTGCGCATCCTCACCGATCGCGGCGAGAATCTCGGCGACGGCCGCCTCGATGCGACCGGTGTCGATGGGGGGCATGGTGGGGCTCAGTCGCGCGTCGCCGTCGGGGCGTCGCTCGCGCCGTGGGCGGTGCCCGTGGCGGCCCCGCCGTCGTGCGCGGCGTTCGCGAGCGCGGCGGCCTCGATGGGCGCCTTCGTGGGCATCTTCACGGGCGGCAGGTCGGGCAGCGGGCGCTTGCTGCTCGAGAGCCATTGCGGGCGCTCGGGCAGGCGCTTGACGTCGGTGAAGATCTCGGCCAGCTGCAGGTGGTCGAGCGTCTCTTTCTCGAGCAGCTCGGTCGCGAGGCGGTCGAGGATCTCGCGGTTGTCGTTGATGACCGACCAGGCCTCGTCGTGCGCCTGCTCGATGAGCGCGCGCACCTCGGCATCGACGCGCTCGGCGAGCTTCTCGCTGTAGTCGCGCTGGTGGCCCATGTCGCGGCCGAGAAAGACCTCGCCGCTCGACTGGCCGAGCTTGATCGCCCCGACGTCGGTGCTCATGCCGTACTCGGTCACCATGCGCCGCGCGATGGCCGTGGCCTTCTCGATGTCGTTCGAGGCGCCCGTGGTCGGGTCGTGGAAGACGATCTCCTCCGCCACCCGGCCGCCCATCGCATAGGTGAGCTGATCGAGCAGCTCGTTGCGGGTGATCGAGTACTTGTCGTCGATCGGCAGCACCATCGTGTAGCCGAGGGCGCGGCCGCGCGGCAGGATCGTGACCTTCGTGACGGGATCGGTGTTGCGCATGGCCGCGGCCGCGAGCGCGTGACCGCCCTCGTGGTACGCGGTGATGAGCTTCTCGTGGTCGCGCATGATGCGCGTGCGGCGCTGCGGGCCGGCCATGACGCGGTCGACGGCCTCGTCGAGGGCCTCGTTCGTGATGATCTCTTCGCGGGCACGCGCGGTGAGCAGCGCTGCCTCGTTGAGCACGTTGGCGAGGTCGGCACCCGTGTAGCCCGGCGTCTTGCGCGCGAGCACCTCGAGGTCGACATTGTCGGCCATGGGCTTGCCCTTGGCGTGCACCTGCAGGATCTTCTCGCGCCCCTTCATGTCGGGAGCATCCACCTGGATCTGGCGGTCGAAGCGGCCCGGGCGCAGCAGGGCGGGGTCGAGGATGTCGGGGCGGTTGGTCGCCGCGATCATGATGACGTTGGTGTTGGGGTCGAAGCCGTCCATCTCGACGAGCATCTGGTTGAGCGTCTGCTCGCGCTCGTCGTGGCCACCGCCCATGCCGGCGCCGCGGTGGCGGCCGACGGCGTCGATCTCGTCGACGAAGATGATCGCGGGCGCGTTCTCCTTGGCCTGCGTGAAGAGGTCGCGCACGCGGCTCGCGCCGACGCCCACGAACATCTCGACGAAGTCAGAGCCCGAGATCGAGTAGAACGGCACACCCGCCTCGCCCGCGACCGAGCGCGCGAGCAGGGTCTTGCCGGTGCCGGGAGGGCCGTAGAGCAGCACGCCCTTGGGGATGCGCGCGCCGACCGCCTGGAACCGCGTCGGGTCTTGCAGGAAGTCTTTGATCTCTTCGAGCTCTTCGATCGCCTCGTCAGCGCCCGCGACGTCGGCGAAGGTGACCTGGGGGGTCTCTTTGTTGACGAGCTTGGCGCGCGACTTGCCGAACTGCATGACCCGGCCACCGCCGCCCTGCAGGCGCGTGAGCAAGAAGTAGAAGATGACGCCGATGATGAGGAACGGGATGACGAGCCCGAGCAGGCTCACGAAGAAGTTCGTCTGCGGCACCTCGTCGGTGAACTCGTCGTCGACGTTCGCCGCGTCGACGGCCTCGACGATCGCCGGGCCGCGGGGCGCCACGTAGTAGAACTGCACGTTCTGGCCGAACTCGTCGTCGGCTTCGGCGAGCACGATGTCGACGCGCTGCTCGCCATCGACGATCTTCACGCTCGTCAGCTGCTCGTCGGCGAGGAACTCGAGGCCCTGCTGGGTGCTCACCTGGCGGAAACCGCCGATGCCGCCGAGCAGCGCGAAGCCGATCCAGAGCACGAGGGCGCCGGCGACGATGTAGAGGAACGGGCCTCGGACGAGTTTCTTGACGTTCATGGGCTGGCGGGCTGGCGGCCCCGCACCTTTCTTCCGGTGGATCGTGCCTGTCAGGCTATCGCGCGGGTTCTTGGGGGCGGCCGGATGTTCGCTCTCAGCCCTCGTAGACGTGGGGCGCGAGCACCCCGATCGCCCGCAGGTTGCGGTACTTCTCGGCGTAGTCGAGGCCGTAGCCCACGACGAACGCGGGAGGGATGTCGAAGCCGACGTACTCGACGTCGACCACGACCTTGGCCGCTTCGGGCTTGCGCAGCAGGGCGAGGATCTTGACGCTCTTCGCCCCGCGCGACTCGAGGTTGGCCCGCAGCCACGAGAGCGTGAGCCCCGAGTCGATGATGTCTTCGACGATGAGCACGTCTCGCCCGGCGATCTCGGTGTCGAGGTCTTTGAGAATGCGCACGACGCCGCTCGACTCGGTGCTCGCGCCGTAGCTCGACACGGCCATCCAGTCCATCTCGACGTGGCAGCTCAGCTCGCGCGCGAAGTCGGCCATGACCATGACCGCGCCCTTGAGCACGCCCACGAGCAGAGGCGGGGTGTCGCCGTAGTCGACCTCGACCCGACGGGCCAGCTCGGCGAGCTTCGCGTGGATCTCGTGCTCGGTGACGAGCACCTCGGTCAGGTCGGAACGGATGTCTTCGACGTCCACGGGCTACTCCTCAGCGGGATCAGGGGCGAGGGCGAGAATGATCAGCCCGGCTGCGCGTTCCACCCTAATGCCGGGCAGATGCACCGGCCCCTGCCCATGCCAATCGGTCACCAGCCGCGCGACCTCGAGGGTCTGCGCACGGCTGAGCGCCACCCCGAACTCGGCCCGGGCGACGAGCCTGATCAGGCGGTGCCGCAGCGCCGCGGGGTTCGCGGCGAGCCAGGCCACCGGCAGCGCGCACCCGCCCTCGGCGAGCTCGACGACCTCTTCGGCGATCTCGTCGACCATGTGGTCGAGCGCCTCAGCGTCCTCCCGCGCGATCGCGGCGGTACGGGCGAGCGCCTCGACGACACCCGCATCGAGGTGCTCTTCGAGCTGCGGCAGGATGCTGCGCCGCACCCGCACGCGCGCGAACCGCTCGTCGCTGTTGTGCGGGTCGCTCCACGGCTCGAGCCCCTGGTCGGCGCAGGCCTGGGCGAGCAGGGCTCGGCGCAGCCCGAGCAGCGGTCGCCGGTACAGCCCCGCGACCGCGGCCATGCCCGCGATGCTCAGCGTGCCGCTGCCGCGGGCGAGCCCGAGCAGCACGGTCTCGGCCTGGTCGTCGAGCGAATGGCCGAGCAGCACGGCCGCGGCATCGAGCTCGCCGGCCGCACGATCGAGCGCGGCGTAGCGCGCCTCCCGTGCCGCGCCCTCCGGGCCGCCGTCGCCGCCGACCTGCACCCGCTCGACCCGCACGGGCTCGAGCCCCAGCGCTCGCGCCGCCTCGGCCGCCCGCACAGCCACCGTGGCGGAGTCGCCCTGCAGGCCGTGGTCGACGATCACGGCGCCCGCCCGCAGCCCCAGCCGGGGCGCTTCGAACCCGGCGGCCGCGGCGAGCGCCAGCGAGTCGGGGCCTCCGCTGAGGGCGACGAGAGCCAGCGAACCCGGCGGCAGCTCGGCGAGCGACTCGCGCACCGCGCGCCTCGTGTCGGCGACCGCGGGGGTGAGCCGGGGCCGTCGCGGGGCCGCGGGGGGCTCGGAGGGCATCCACTAAGGTTAGAGCCGCGCTCGCGCGCTCGTCTTTCTCCCCTTCTCCCCGCATCGAAGGAGCACGCCCATGGGCGCCTACCCCGTCGTCATCGAGATTCCTCGCGGCAGCCGCAACAAGTACGAGGTCGACCACGAGACCGGCCGCGTGTTCCTCGACCGGGCGCTCTTCACGAGCTTCGCCTACCCGACCGACTACGGCTTCTTCGAGAACACGCTCGGCCTCGACGGCGACCCCGTCGACGCGCTCGTGCTGCTCGAGCACCCCGTGTACCCGGGTGTCGGCATCGAGGTGCGCCCCGTCGGCGTCTTCAACATGACCGACGACGGCGGCAGCGACGCGAAGGTCATCGCCGTGCCGGCGAAAGACCCGCGCTGGGCGCACATCCAAGACCTCGCCGACATCCCCGAGTTCACGCGCAATGAGATCGAGCACTTCTTCGAGCACTACAAAGACCTCGAGCCCGGCAAGTGGGTCAAGACCGAGGGCTGGGGCGACGCGGCCGAGGCCGAAGCGGTCATCCAGGCGGGCATCGCCGCCTACGTGCCGCCCGCGGGGCACTAGCCCGCGACGACCTAGCCCCGCAACGACCTAGCCGCTCGGGCGCGCGACGAGCCCGACACGGTCGTAGCTGCGCACGGGCACGATGCGCACGGGCTTGCCCGGGTACGGCGCCTCGATCATCTGGCCGCCGCCGATGTAGAGGGCCACGTGGTACTTCGACGCGGTCGTCGAGCCGCCCGTGCTGTAGAAGATGAGGTCGCCGGGCTGCACCTGGCTGAAGGGCACGAGCAGACCGCGCGATGCCGCCCTCGTGTACTGCGCCGATGAGCCGTGGCCGCCGATCGCGAGGCCGGCCGCCGAGTAGGCCATCATCGTGAGCCCCGAGCAGTCCCACGCGGAGGGGCCCGCGGCGCCGAACTGGTACGGCTCGCCGACCTGCGCGCGCGCGAACGCGATCGCCGTCGCGACGGCCGCGGCATTGGGCTGCGGTCCGGATGAGGGCGCCGGCGCCGATGGCGGCGGCGTGCCAGAGCCGGAAGGGCTGGGCGCGGGAGCCGGGCTGCTCGGGCTCGGCGCCGGACTGCTCGGCGAGGGCACCGTCGCCGGCGGCGGCGGTGTGCCTGGTGGCGGAACACTGGGTGACGGCGCGGGAGGAGTCGGGGTGCCCGGGTTCGGCCCCGGAGCGGGCGGCTCGCTCTCGAGCGACTCGAGGTACGCGCGCTCGAGCGCTTCCGACCGTCCGGTGAGCTCGGCGAGCTTGGCCGAGAGGTCGCCGAGCAGCACCTGCTGCTCGGCCGCGCGCTGCTCGGCCTGCGCGGCGAGCTCGCCGGCCTCGGCGAAGACGGCTTCGGCCTCCGCCGTGACCTCCTCATGGGCATCCCGCGCCACGCCCGCTTGGTCGCTGAGCGCGGCGGCCACGTTGCGGTCTTGCAGGGCGCGCGTCAGCACGGCGTCGGTGCGGGTGCTCAGCGCGCTCATGGTGCCGAGCCGGTAAAGCAGGTCGTCGGCGTCGTCACCGCTCACGATGAGCGCCATCGTGAGGTCGCCGCCGCCCGCGCGCGCGAGCTGCGCGGCCAGCTGGGCCGCCTGCTGCCCGGAGGCGTCTGCCCGATCGAGCGCGGCATCCCGTCGCCGCTCGGCGGTGGCCATGTCGGTGACCGCCTGTTCGAGCGCGGCCGTGGCCTGCTGGTGCTGCTCGCCCGCGATGAGCGAGGCGATGCGCAACTGCTCGGCCTCGGCGTTCATGGTCGCGATCGATTCGAGGATGCGCGACACCGCGATCTGCGTCGCCTCGACGTCGCCCTTGGCCGACTGCACGTCGTCCCACGACGGTGCGGTGGGGGCTGCCGTCGCGGCGGTGGTGCTCGTGACCCCGAGCGCAAGAACCAGAGCCGTCACGAGGGTGACGGCTCTGATCTCTCGACGCCCGGGGCGCCGCATCAGAGCCGGCTACCCAACCGAGAGCCCTTTGTTTCGCAGGAATGCGATCGGATCAGTCGACGATCCGTTGATCCGAACTTCGAGGTGCGTGTGACAGCCTGTGGAAGCACCAGTCGTGCCAGCGCGGGCAATTTGCTGACCGACCGCAACCGACTGCCCTATCTGCACGAGAATTCCACCTTGTTGAATGTGCGCGTAAGCCGTCGTCACGCCGCCCCCGTGGTTGATTCTGATGAAATTTCCGTACGTACCATTCCAGCCCGCGTACTCGACGGTGCCGCTCGACGCTGCGTAGGTCGGCTGACCACACGACGCGGAGATATCCACGCCGGTGTGGAGAGCGACATACCCGTAAACGGGGTGCACGCGGTAGCCATACGGTGAGGTGACGTAGCCCGAGGTGGGCACGGCCCAGCCGTTGACGATCTGGCCGGCATCGAGGCTCGAGCCCGAGCCGTACTGCGCCGCGATGCCGGCGGCGTAGTCGGCCTCAGTGGCCGCGCGGTTCTCGACGAGCACGGCCAGCTGCGCTTCGAGCCTCGCCTGGTTCTCTTGCTGGGCGATGAGCGCGGTCTGAGCCTCTAGCGCCGCGGCCTGCGCCTCTTCGTAGGCGGCCTGCGCCTCGAGGCGCAGCTCGTCGCGGATCTGCTTCGCGACGTTCGCCTGGTCGGTGAGCGCCTGCGCGGCGTTCTGGTCTTGCAGCGCCGCGGCGTAGATGCCCTCGGCCTGCTCGGTGATCTTGCTCGCGAAGCCGAGGCGCGAGAGCAGGTCGTCGGCCTGGCCGGGGTTCGTGAAGAGCGAGGCCGAGAGGTCGCCGCCGCCCGAGCGCGCGAGCTCGGCGACGAACTGGCCGGCGCGCGAGCGCGACTCGTCGGCACGCAGCTGCGCCTCGTCGGCCTGGGCCTGCAGCTGGTCGGCCGTGTAGGCGGCCTCGTCGAAGGCCTGCTGAGCCTCGAAGTAGACGGCGCCCTTCTCCTCGGCGATCGCCTGCGTGCGCTCGACCTCGGCCGTGATCGCAGCGATGGCATCGCGAATCTGGCGGATCTGCGCCTGCGCGGCCGCCACATCGCGGCGCGCTTCGAGCACGTCGTTCCACGAGGGGTAGTCGACGGCAAACGCGGGCTTCTCGGCGACGGCGATCGAGCCGGTCACGAGCAGAGCGATGGCCGCGATCGCGGCGGTGAACGCGCTCGCGCGACGGCGGCGCGGGCGCACCGCGGCATCCGCCATCGTCTCGGCTGTTCCCGTCATGGCCGCGCTCCCCCAGCGTGCTTCTGACTGCATGATTTCTCCCCGAACCGGCGCTCGTGCCTTATGTCACAACTTCCACACGAGCACCATTGACAACAGTACCAAGGGATGCGGCGTTCGGCCAGGTCTCGCACCGCACGCACCGCAGGGCGCCCTGTCGGCAGAGCGCCCGCACCTCTGCCGCGACGCTAACCCGCGCGGGCGGGGCCGCTCGGGAGGCGGGTCGGATCGTCGCCGAACCCGCGCGCCCGCCCGCGGCCGCCGGTTTGGCATTCCCGGGGCTCGACCCGTATGCTTGTGCCTCGGTTGCTCTGCGGCTCGCGCCACCTGGCCCCATCGTTTAGTGGCCTAGGACACCGCCCTTTCACGGCGGCAGCACGGGTTCGAATCCCGTTGGGGTCACCAGCAGGTCAATCACTACAACTGAATACGTATGGCCCTGTAGCGCAGTTGGTTAGCGCGCCGCCCTGTCACGGCGGAGGTCGCCGGTTCAAGTCCGGTCAGGGTCGCCACGGCGACGGGCCCTCTCTCATGGGGGCTTGTTCCGTATCGGGGCCTCGGCCCTGAGGCTCTGTAGCTCAGTTGGTAGAGCGCACGACTGAAAATCGTGAGGTCACGGGATCGACGCCCGTCGGAGCCACCACACAACTCTCTTCTCGCATCGTGATGCGCACTTGTCGGTGAGCGCCGGTCGCCGCTCAGCGCGGCCCGTCGGCGGTTAGCCTTGACGTCAAGAGAAAGAGGACCACATGACCGACGTCGCCGCTGCCGGAACCTGCCCCGTTGTGCACGGAGCCCACACCTCGAAAGACGGTGGTGTGAAGGAGTGGTGGCCCAAGGGCCTCAACCTCGACATCCTCGCTCAGCACGACACGAAGACGAACCCGCTCGGCGCCGACTTCGACTACCGCGAAGAGCTGAAGAAGCTCGACGTCGATGCCCTCGTGAAAGATGTCAAAGAGCTGCTCGTCACGAGCCAGCCCTGGTGGCCGGCCGACTGGGGCCACTACGGCGGCCTCATGATCCGCATGGCCTGGCACTCGGCCGGCACGTACCGCATCGCCGACGGCCGCGGCGGCGGCGGGTCGGGCACGCAGCGCTTCGCGCCGCTCAACTCGTGGCCCGACAACGCCAACCTCGACAAGGCGCGCCGCCTGCTCTGGCCGATCAAGA
>CAZILZ010000008.1:0-92072 GCA_964540305.1 uncultured Microbacteriaceae bacterium
GGCCCACCCCCTCGGGCAAGCCATGTCAGATGTCACCTATCCGTGCAGCAGACCCCAGTTCGAGAAGACCGGAGGCGTCGGTACCGGTGACGGCCCAGGCACGTTCGCGACGATTGACTACGACACTGGGTGGGTGAACTCCGGCATCTTCCAAGTGCCATCGAACGCCTTGGAGTCCGGCACCGCGTACCGGTATCGCGTGATGGTTCGCGACGGCAACGACGGCCTTCTGGGCAACAACACTCAACGTGGCCCGGTCACAAACACCGCATGGCACTTCGTGACCCAGTTCACCCCCAACATTTCTCAAGCCACTGCATTGCCTGCTGACGAGACGGTGGTGACGACGACCAGTCCACAATTCCGGGTCGACTACGTGCCGGACCCGGATAGCGCGACGCCGGTGAAGTATCGGTTCGTTGTCGCCACGGGTGCCGATGGACGCTTGGGCACGGTCGTGAACTCGGGCTGGCTGGATGCCCCGAACACCACGCCCGGCAGTCCGGTCACGTGGACCCCACCGGCCGGGTCACTGCAAGACGGCGTGAGCTACACCTGGCGCGTGTGGGCATCCGACGGAGTCGATGAAGCCGAACAACCATGGGTCGGACGCTTTACGGTCAATATGCGACTGGGCACCACCGGGCCGTCGCCGTTTGACACGGCCGGGCCGGCAACGGTGAACCTTGCCAACGGCAACCTCGCACTGTCGTTCTCTTCTCCGACCGTCGGCTCGCTGGGTGGGCCGATGGGGTTGGCGTTCAGCTACAACTCGCAAGCCGACCCCACCGCCAACCGCGGACTGATCGGCACCTATTACAACGCTCTGAATCAGGGTCAAACGTCAACCACGACTTTCGAAATTGGCTCCCGGACGCCGATCTTGACGCGAACAGACCCGGTCGTTGACTTCTCTACGCTCGATGAGCTCGCGCCGGGCCTTCCCGAGGACTACTGGTTGGCGCGGTGGGAAGGGTTCGTCACCGTACCGGAAGACGGTCAGTACACATTCGGTGCCTATCGCGACGATGGCGTTCGAATCTGGGTTGGCCCGACGGAGAACCAAACCCTGGTGATGGACCAGTGGAACTCGACGTCAGCGACCACGCAGTTCGGAACTCCGATCACCTTGCATGTCGGGGAAGCGGTCCCGATCAAGATCGAGTACTACGAACGAATGGGTGCCGCCGTTCTGCAGCTGCGCGTCAAGGGCCCTGGGCTGGCGGCGGCTGGTGCGCCGGTACCGGCGGACTGGTTCACCAAAAAGATTCAGTACCTTCCGGCTGGGTGGACGAACTCCGGCCCGATTGCCGGCGCTGGCGGCGCCTACGTTTCCGCGACGAAGACCACGTCAACGGTCACGCTGACGGATGTCACCGGTGGTGTGCACACCTACACGCGCAAGTCTGACGGTGGCTTCCAGGCGCCAGCGGGTCAGTACGGGGTTCTCGCCCTCGACTCGGCAGGACTGATCACTCTCACCGAAGGAGGCACGGTCTACCAGTTCGACGCGGCCGGGAAGGTGACGTCGGTCACGACGGTGGCGGATTCGAGGAAGCCGGCCACCGCATCCATCACCTACCGCACTAGTGGTGTTCCGAGCGTGATCAGCGACCCGGTCGCTGGTGGCACGAACCGGGCAGTTCGGTTCGTGTACGAGGGCGATGTCTTCTCAGACATTCCCGGGTTGGGCGCGGCCGACGCGGGAACCGGAGACTCGGCGTGCAAAGACCCCGACGCGCCGGGGCTTGCGTCGATGCCAGATGGATTCTTGTGTCGGATCGTGTATCCAGACCACGTGATCGGTGGCGTCGATGTGGGCAACGGTCAGAAGGTCGACAACTCGACCCAGTTGTTCTACAACGAGCTGGGACAACTGGCGGAGATCCGCGATCCCGGAGGAGAGCGAGTTCGGTTCGGCTACACCGGCGGGCGCCTGTCGACCATCATTGACCCGCTTGTCAACGACTGGATTGCTGCCGACCCGGCAACGAGAACGGCTCTCGAGAACGTGGTGTCAACCACGATTGGCTACCAGGGCAACAAGGTGTCTTCGGTGACGTTGCCTGCACCAGATGGGGCCACGGCGAGCCTTCGCCCGCAAGTCACCTATACCTACCTGACGGGCAAAACGGCCGTCAATGTGGCTGGACTTGACTTGAGCTCGCGGCCTGAGGGCACCAACGCACGCGAAGTCACCTATGACTCTGGGTGGCGGGCTGAAACCGTTACGACGGCGTCGGGAATCACCTCGGCTCAAGAGTGGAGCGAGGAAGACCAGCTACTGTGGAGCACCGATTCAGCGGGTCGAATGTCGACAACGATCTACGACACGTTCACAGATCTACCGACTGACTCGTACGGGCCAGCGCCGGCGGCGTGCTTCACCGCGGAACGCACGCCGACCTCAGCTGCGGGGTGTTCGTCGATGCCGCACTCGACGACGCTCTATGACGAGGGAATGCAAGGCCTGCAGGTGACGTATTTCGCCACCAACTCTTTCGCCGGCAGACCGTTCGATTTCGGGCTCGGGCTGACGGGCGGCACCGGCAACCTGGCCTCCCGCAACTGGGGCACCGGCTCACCTGTTACGGGTTTGGCGGCCGACAACTTCTCTTTGCGCATGCACGGAGTGGTGACGTTCCCCAGCGCCGGTAACTGGCAATTCCGCACCATCATGGATGACGGCGGTCGCCTCTACCTCGATGACAACCTGATCATCAACGACCTCCCCGTCGACTCGGTCGTCTCCACAATGACCAGCCAAATTCTGACCGGGATCGCCGAGGACGAGCAGCGACGAATTCGGCTGGACTTCTACGAACGCACCAGTGCTGCCACGCTGACGCTTCAGTGGAAGAAAGACACCGAGACGACCTGGGTGAATGTGCCCGACGCGCAACTCCGACCTGACTTCGGCCTGGTGACTTCCACCCTCACTTACGATCAAGTGCTGAACGTAGGCGTTGTTCCTTCCGATGCCGTCACCAACCTCGAAACGTCAACTTCCTATGGCACTCGCCCGTGGCTTGGTGCGCCGACGTCGACAACGGTTGATCCCGGTGGGTTGGCGCTAACCACCACTACGGGTTACGAGGCGCCGACAACGGCGGCGAACTCGTGGCTGCGACGTTTGACGCGCGATTTGCCGTCGGGCACAGCATCCCGCACCACCTCGGTCTACTACAACGACACCGAACAAGCCGGTGTCAACGACTGCGGTTTAACGGCAACAACGCCACAGTTCGGCATGCTGAAGCAGATCACCGGACCCACTCCTGCCTCGGGGACAGCTGTAACGACCCGGTTCATTTACGACAAGTTGGGTCGCGTCGTCGGCAGCAAGACCGGGTCCGACCCATGGTCGTGTGTCACCTTCGACGTGCGCGGGCGCACGGTCACAAGCACGGTCGGCGTTGCCTCGCCGAACGTGCGGTCGGTGACGAACAACTACGCCGTAGCCGGTGACCCTTTGGTGTCGTCCGTGACAGATTCGGCGGGAACGATCACGGTCAGGGTTGACCTGCTGGGCCGCACTGTCGCATACACCGACGTATGGGGCGTGGTGACGACTCCGACGTTCGAAGCCCAGACAGGTCGCGTGCTCGCAACGACGATCACGCCCACCTCCGGGGCGGCGATCGTCTACAACTACACCTACGACGTCGACGGCAAAGTGTTGACCGTCTCAACGCCTGCCCACTCGGGTCCGCTCGCAACGGCTGCCTACAACCCCGCCACCGGCGAGTTGACGGGTGTGACCTATGGCAACGGGTCGTCGTTGACGGGCTTGCAACGTTCCCCGTCGGGGGCGCCGCTGTCGATGGAGTGGGCGTTCCCGCAGGTGGGCGGTGTGCCGCAGGCGTCGGTGGTGGAGCAGGTTGAGCGCACCCGTGCGGGCCGCATCGTGGCGAACACCCTCACGTCGGGTTCGCAGAGTTACAGCTCGTGGTATCGGTTCGATGCAGCATCCCGTATGACTCAGGCGACCTTGTCGCTGAATGGCACCGTGGATCATGTGCTCGACTATGGGTTCGCGGGCACGGGCACAGCGTGTGCTGGCTTCCCGGGAGCTGTGGCGAATGCGGGTGCGAACGGTAACCGCACCACGTTCAGTGATGCTCACACCACGGTGGTGGAGGGTGTGCCGACCACGACGACTGCGTCCACGACCTACTGCTACGACGCGGCCGACCGGTTGCTGGGCTCGGTTGTCTCAGGTGCTGTGCCGGAGGCGAACCCTGTTGCTGATGGTCTGAGCCCCGCTGCGGGAGCGACGCCGGCCGAGGTGCAGTATGACGCGCGCGGCAACACCACGAAGTTGGCTGATCAGTCGCTGGTGTTTGATCTGGCGAACCGGCACGTGTCGACCACGGTGACCACGGCGGAGGGTGCGACGACGGTCAGCTACCTGCGGGATGCATCCAATCGCATCATCGCCCGCACGGTCGCGGCTCCTGGCGCTCCGACCGAATCGACCCGTTACGCGCATACGGCGTCGGCTGATGTGTCGGGACTGGTGGTGGATGCTGACACCGGGGCGATCCGTGAATACACGGTGTCTCTTCCCGGTGGTGCCGCTGCACGATTCGTGATCGCCGGCGAAACTCAGGAGCAGTGGACGTATCCGAACATGCTCGGCAGTGTAATTCTCGAAGCGGACGGGGATGGTGTCCGCAGCTCAAATGTGGTCAGGTATGACCCGTGGGGGCAACCGATCGACTGGGACACGGGCCGTATCGGCACGGCCACAGCAGATGATGCGGTGATCGATAACGCCGAAGGAGATGCGGACTATGCGTTCGTGGGCGGGCATCGGAAGCTATACGAGCATCAAGGATCGGTTGCGGTTATCGAGATGGGCGCACGCGTCTACGTTCCGTCCTTGGGCCGGTTCCTGAGTGTCGACCCGGTCGAGGGGGGCGTGGATAACGCGTACGTGTATCCGACGGATCCCGTGAACAAGCTTGACCTGGCCGGAGAACGCGCCCACGCTGCGCATGACGGCGGCGGGGGAACATACCGTTGCAGGAACATGAGTCAGGTGTGCGCCATCCAGGAGACCACACGTACGCAGGCGGCGGTCGCGCAAGCGCAAGCGCAAGCGATAGCGCAAGGACGCGCTGCGACCGCTTGGGCGCGTAGCACGCCCGCCAAGGTTGTTTCCGTGGGGCTCTCCCTTGTCAGCGCCACCGCAGGATTCTTGGCTCTCGGATACGCCCTGGGGCCAGGAACGCAGCCGATTGGGTTGGCCTGGGCTGCCGTCGCTACCGCGTCTGGCGCAATTGCGACGGGCATCGACTGCACTGGCGATCCCTTGTCATTTTCTTGTGGGATGGGCGTTGTGTCCTCGACACTAGGACCAGTAATTGGGGGGCTGGGCCGACTGATTCGGGGGGCGAATGGAACAGTGAATCTAGTTCGAGGTGCTGTAGAAGCGGGGCTTCTTCCTGCTGGCCTTGCGACGACAATCGGAGGCTTACCGACATTGTGGGAGGAGTGATCGCTATGGAACAACAAGAGACGAAAACTATTTGGAGTATTCAACAGTGAGGCCCGTTCTAGCATGGCTTGTTGGAGCCCTCGTTGTAGTGCTCATCGGCGCCCGTCTGAGCTTCGCGCTATTGGGCGGTAGCGACCTCGCCTCCGAGGAGCCAACCTTTCTGCTAGACGCGGCGCTCATGGCGGTGACAGTGTTGGTTGCCATTTTCTTGGGCATTCAAGCGTTCATCTACGCGCCCTGGTACGGGCTGACTGAGAGAATCAGGGGAGTCACTCCATCGGCGACCGTGCTTTCCAGCGCGATCGAAACCGACCAGTTTCGCTTCTTCCACTCGAACGGAAGTCAGCAAGCTGTTGGTCCTTGGCCCTTTCACGCCGCGATTGCCCTTCGGCAAGATTTCTTGGAGGTCTGGCGGCGTTCTGGCGGGCAAGACAAGAAGCTTGCCGAGGTCCGTTCGAGTGACCTTGCCATTTCGGTCGTTCTTGTATCTTCTCCAATCGGCGTGTTTCCGGCTCTTGAGGTGGCTACTACAAGCGGATCGCTGCGTCTCTATCCGATGAAGGTCTCTCGATGGTGGAGCGCGAAGCGCCTAACGAAAGTGGAGTTGGAGGAGCTTGTCCTGAACCTGCCCAGAAGCTAAAGGCAACTTAGTTTGGACCGGGAGAAGTGCGGTGGACGGCTCGAGACTGTACCCCGTCGCAGTTCAGGGACGCGTGGGTCGAGTCGGTCGCGACCGCGCCGTCGGTGGTGGAGCAGGTTGAGCGCACTCGTGCGGGTCGCATCGTGGCGAACACGCTCACGTCGGGCTCGCAGAGTTTCAGCTCGTGGTATCGGTTCGATGCAGCATCCCGTATGACGCAGGCGACCCTGTCGCTCAACGGCACCGTGGACCACGTGCTCGACTACGGGTTCGCGGGCACGGGCACGGCCTGTGCTGGCTTCCCGGGAGCTGTGGGCAATGCGGGGGCGAACGGTAACCGCACCACGTTCAGTGATGCCCACACCACGGTGGTGGAGGGTGTGCCGACCACGACGACCTCCTCGACGACCTACTGCTACGACGCGGCCGACCGGCTGCTGGGTTCGGTGGTCACTGGTGCGGTGCCGGAGTCGAACCCGGTCGCTGATGGTCTTGCGGCCTCTGAGCTGACCTACGACGCGCGTGGCAACACCACCAAGTTGGCTGATCAGTCGCTGGTGTTTGATCTGGCGAACCGGCACGTGTCGACCGCGGTCACTACGGCGGAGGGCGCCACGCAGGTGACCTACCTGCGGGATGCGGGCAACCGCATCATCGCCCGCACGGTCACAGCTCCTGGCGCCCCGACCGAAACCACCCGCTATGCGCACACGGCTACGGCTGATGTGTCGGGACTGGTGGTGGATGCTGACACGGGGGCGATCCGTGAATACACGGTGTCTCTTCCCGGTGGTGCTGCCGTGAGGTTCGTAATCGCCGGTGACACTCAAGAGCAGTGGACGTATTCGAACATGCTCGGCAGCGTGATTCTCGAAGCCGACAGCGATGGCGTGCGCAGCGCGACCGTGGTCCGGTATGACCCGTGGGGGCAACCGATCGACCGGGACACCGGCCGTATTGGTACCGCCGCGGCGGATGATGCGGTGATCGATAACGCTGAAGGCGATGCGGACTACGCGTTCGTCGGCGGACATCGGAAGCTCTACGAACACCAGGGGTCGGTCGCGATCGTGCAGATGGGGGTACGGGTTTATGTGCCGTCCTTGGGCAGGTTCCTGAGTGTCGACCCCATCGAAGGGGGCGTGGATAACGCGTATGTGTATCCGACGGATCCGGTGAACAAGACCGACCTGACCGGTCGCGCCCTCGATCCGGAAGGATCTGTTGGCCCACTCGGGTACATGTACGACTACGAATGGTCGATCGGTCCGACGTCCGTGTATGGAGGTGCAGAAGCCGCGATGGCAGTCTTCGCAACTAACCCCACAGCCATTTTCCCGTTTCCTGTCTCAGGGTGTCGTGCGTTCACTCAAGGTGCTAGTTGCACATTGGACGCTCTGCCCCCAGGTTCAGAGAACAGTGTGGGAACTGTGAGCGTTTCAAGAAGTCCGACGGCCGTCCGATTTACGGTCACTTCGGATAGTTACTTCGATGCAAGAGGGTCGACGATTACCTTTGCAACCGTGGAGCGAGGGGGGTACTTGTATCTTCAGCAAAGCGCACGCTCGACTGCCATGCGGCTCCCCAATCTGCTGACTCGACCCCTGGTGTATCCCGGCTCGATGGGGACATGGTTCTTGCAGGCCAACAACTTCCGCGGCGTGTTGAGGCGATCAGGCATGGGCGGACGGGTGGCATTGTGACTAAGCGAGTGAAGGCTTCATCTGAGCGCATTGCCAGATGGACGATCAGCGCTCGAAGCGCGGTGATTCTTGTAGTGGTGTCCATTTCGGTAGTCACCGTTCCTCTCTTGATCTGGCTGGTTCCTCCCTTGTTCACTTTCGGCGGTTTCGCCTTCATGACTATCGGTTGGGTTGCGTTGGGCCCGCCATTGGGATTGCTGGCGTCACTTTCGGTTCTTGGCTTCAGTTGGGCGATTCGGAAAGTGGCCCACCCAGTCGTGGCCATTGTCGTAGCCTCAGTAGCCGGCTGGGCCGTTGTTTTTCTAGCCTGGCTGCTGCTTGGTTTTGGCAGTCCAGAAGGCACTGGTTTGGCGATTCCGGGCGTCGTGTCGATAGTCGGTTGCATTAGTTCGGTCATTGTCGCGTGGCCAAGGCGGGCTCGCAGCGAGTAGGCCAGTTGCGGCTCCGCGTCGAGCGCACCCGTGCGGGCCGCATCGTGGCGAACACGCTCACTTCGGGCTCGCAGAGTTACAGCTCGTGGTATCGGTTCGATGCAGCATCCCGTATGACGCAGGCGACCCTGTCGCTGAATGGCACCGTGGACCATGTGCTCGACTATGGGTTCGCGGGCACGGGCACGGCCTGTGCTGGCTTCCCGGGTGCCGTGGGCAATGCGGGTGCGAACGGTAACCGTGACCTGTCCCGGGTTCCGTGGAGTGTTTCGGTTTGATCATGCCGCGGCTGCAGCACTCTTGTGAAGGGTCTAGAACTATTCAGGTTGTGGGTAGCCCAATGCGGAGTGGCCTCGGCACCTGCGCTCGACCCCCTTTCGATCCACTCGAACTGAATCCCTCGCGATGTCCCGGAGTGAAACTTCTCGGTGTCTGCCTGCTCGGTCGAGGTTCTTGCTAAGAGCGCGATAGAGCCCCTCCAATACTTCCGGAGGGGTGTCTTCAACCAAGCTTTGGAGTTGCGTCGGGCGCACGCGAGTCGCACTTTGACAGATGAGCCAAGGAACTCTCCGTCGAGCGCTGGCGAAGGGGGCTGGAGTTGCCCCGCGAATCGGGCCGGACCGCTCCGGTGCCGGATTAGTGTGAAAACGGATAACGGTCTTCGCCAATAGCTCGAGGACGGGTACCGAGCCGGTCCGGTCTCGCGGCGGGCGGCACCCTCGGCTGGCTGGGACTCATCCCCCGTAGAACGGCCGCAGCTCCACCACGCGGTTGCACGCGCCCGAGGCTTCGACCGCGAGCGCGAGCGCCGCATCCCGATCGTGCGCCTCGATGATCCAGAAGCCTGAGACATACTGCTCGGTGTCGTGCAGGGGGCCGGGCGTGACGAGCCCCGCTCCCCCGCGGTTGTCGATGACGACGGATGCTCGTGGCGATGCCAGGCCCTCCGCCATGATCAGCTGGCCCGCGGCCTGCAGCCGTGCGTTGAACGCGTCGATCGCCGCCATCTCGTCTGCTGAACCCGAGCCGCTGTCACTATCTACCACGCAGATCATGTACTTCATGGCTTAGACCTTTCGACAGCCGTGTCGCAGACCGTAGCGCACGACAAATCCTCTGCGATAGTCCTAGCCTCGCGCTGACTAGGCTCCACTCATGCCAGATCGCGCCATGTCGACGCTGCCGTCGCGCAGTCTCGACGCGACCTCTGCGTTCTACGCACGGCTCGGGTTCGTCGAGCAGTACCGCGACGATGGTTGGCTGGTCATGAGCCGAGGCCACCTGACCCTCGAGTTCTTCCCGCATGCTCGACTCCGCCCCGCGACAAGCCATCACCAGGCGAATCTGCGGGTCGACGATCTCGACTCGCTTCATGCGGCGTTCGCTCAGTCAGGCATTCCGCTCGCGACCACAGGCATCCCGCGGTTGACCCCCGTCGAGCGACAAGGGTGGGGCGCCCGCGTGGCCTTCCTCATCGACCTCGACGGCACGATGCTCCGACTGATAGAAAACTGATCATGGCCACCGCACCGGCAACCCTCGAGCGCGTCGCCCGCATGTCGTTCGGGCAGGTGTACCCGCTCTACGTCGCCAAGCTCGAGCGCAAAGGCCGCACGAAGGCCGAGCTCAACGAGGTCATCACGTGGCTGACCGGGTTCGACCCCGAGTCGATCGCCCGGCACGTGGCCGATCAGACGACGTTCGCCGAGTTCTTCGAGCGTTCGACCCTGCACCAGAACGCCTCGCTCATCACCGGCATGATCTGCGGCGTGCGGGTCGAAGAGATCGAAGAACCCTTGATGCAGCAGGTGCGCTACCTCGACAAGCTCGTCGACGAGCTCGCGAAGGGTCGCCCTATGCATAAGGTGCTGCGACCGAGCCCGTGACGATGCGCTGCCCCTGCCTGAGCGGGCTCCCCTCCAGCGAGTGCTGCGAGCCGCTGCATCGCGGCGAGAGCGTGGCGCCGACGGCCGAGGCCCTCATGCGTTCGCGCTTCAGCGCCTTCGCGGTGGGCGACAGCGGCTATCTGCTGTCGTCGTGGCATCCCTCGACCCGGCCTGCCGAGCTCGAGCTCGACCCCGACCTGCGCTGGTACCGCCTCGACATCGTCGATCGTGCCGCCGGCGGGCCGCTTGATGCGCGCGGCGAGGTCGAGTTCGAGGCGTTCTGGCGCTCCCCCGATGCCCGCGGCTCGCAGCGCGAGCGCAGCACCTTCGTGCGCGAGGGCGGGCGGTGGTTCTACCTCGCGGAAGCGTGAGCGAGCGAGCGCTCGAGAGCCACGCCGTCGAGCACCGCATCGAGCGCGGCCTCGAGGTCGCGCCAGAGGTCGGCCCCCGACTCGAGACCGATCGACAACCGCACGATGCCGGCCCCGGGGCGGGCATCCGGCGCCACCGGGCGGTGCGTGAGCGATGCCGGATGCTGCACCAGCGAATCGACGCCCCCGAGCGACACCGCGTGGGTGAAGAGCCGCAGCGATCCGGTGAGCGCCTGCGCGGCCGCGTATCCCCCCGCCAGGTCGAGGGCCAGCATCGCCCCCGGCCCGCGCAGCTGCGAGCCGATCAGCCCGCGCGGGTCGGATCCGGGCAGGCCCGGGTAGTGCACGCGCGCGACGGCGGGGTGCTGGGCCAGCAGCACGGCGAGCTCGCCCGCCGTCGCCTGCTGCGCCCGCACGCGCAGGGCGAGCGTCGGCAGCCCGCGGTGCAGCAGGTAGGCGCCGAGCGGGTGCAGCAGGCCGCCCGTGATGGCCCGAACGGGTCGGATCGCTGTGGCCCACTCGACGCTCGTCGCGACGACACCGCCCATGGCGTCGCCGTGACCGCCGAGGTACTTGGTCGCGCTGTGCAGGGCGAACGCGGCGCCGTGCGCGAGCGGGTTCTGCAGCACGGGCGTCGCAAAGGTGTTGTCGACCATGACGGGCGCGTCACCCGCCGCCGCGACCACCGCGGCGATGTCGACGAGCTCGAGCGTGGGGTTGCAGGGGGTCTCCATGACGACGAGGCACGTGTCGTCGCGCACGGCGTCTCCGACCTCGTCGGGCGCGCAGAAGGTCGTCTCAGCGCCGAGCAGCCCCGAGGCGAGCAGGTGATCGGTGCCACCGTAGAGCGGGCGCACGGCGACGACGTGGCGACCCCGACCCTGGTTCATCGCGGCCAGCAGCGTCGCCGAGAACGCCGCCATGCCGGTGCCGAACGCGACCGCCTCGTCGGCGCCCTCGAGGGTGGCGAGAGCCCGCTCGAATCGTGCCACGGTCGGGTTCCAGAGCCTCGCGTAGACGTTGCCGCCCTCGGTCGGATGCCCGCCGGTCGCGATCGCCTCGTACGACTCTCCCCCGGAATCGACGTCGGGCAGCGGGTTGGTCGTCGACAGGTCGAGGGGCAGCGCGTGCACGCCCAGCGCCGCGAGATCGTCGCGTCCCGCGTGCACCGCGAGGGTCTCGAAAGAGTCGTGCTGTGCAGAAGCGTCGGCGCTCGTCATGGTGAGATTCTTGCGCGGCCTGCGGTCTAGAGAGATCAGGAACGAAGAAGCCGCGCCGATTGACGCGATGATCGCGCATGCTTCATGCTGGCGGGATGCTCGACTCGCCCCTGTCGCAGAACGCGCGCCCCGCATCCCTCGACTCCGTCGACCTCTCGATGCTCGCCGAGCTCGAGCGCAACGGCCGGCTCACCAACGCCGCGCTCGCCGCGCACGTCGGCATCGCCGAGTCGACCTGCACGCAACGGTTGCGCTCGCTGCGCGATCGCGGTGTCATCCGCGGATTCCGCGCCGACATCGATCCGGCCGCGCTCGGTCTCACGCTGCAGGCGCTCATCACCGTGCGGCTCGGCACGCACGGTCGCGAGCAGGTGCGCGGCTTCGAGGCGACAGCGCGCTCGCTGCCCAACGTGCTCACGGCCTTCCACGTCGCCGGCGCCGATGACTACCTGCTGCACGTCGCGGTCGCCTCAGCGGGCGCCCTGCGCGAGCTCGTGCTCGAGCACCTCACGACCCACCCGCACGTGCGCCACGTCGAGACCCAGCTCGTCTTCGAGGTGCTCGAGGGCACCGGCATCGTGCCGCGCGGCGCTGCGCGCTCGACCGACTAGCGCTGCGTGGCGGCCGCCCAGGCCGCGAGCTTCGCGGCCGCCGCGCCCGAGTCGATCGCCGCGGTCGCCACAGCGAGCTGCTCGTCGAGACGCTCGAGAAGCGGCCGCCGCAACTGCTCGGGGTCGTGGGCGAGGCGGAACGACACGAGCCCTGCGGCCGCGTTGAGCAGCACGATGTCGCGCACCGGCCCGGGCTCGCCCGCAAGAACGGCACGGGCCAGACCGGCGTTGTGCTCGGGCGTCGAGCCGAGGATGTCAGCGACCTGCGCCGTCGCGATGCCGAGCTCGCGCGGGTCGAGGTCGTGCTCGGTCACGAAGCCGCGCGAGACCTCCCAGATGTGGCTGTGCCCCGTCGTGGTGATCTTGTCGATGCCGTCGTCGCCCCGGTACACGAGCGCCGTCGCGCCGCGGGTGCGGAACACCCCGACCACGAGAGGCACCCGGTCGAGACTCGCGACCCCCACCGCCGAGGCTTCGGGCCGGGCGGGATTGCAGAGCGGGCCGAGGATGTTGAACACCGTGGAGATGCCGAGCTGCCGCCGCGGAGGCCCCGCATGGCGGAAACCCGGGTGGAAGGTCGCGGCGTTCAGATAGGTCAGCCCCACTTCCTCGAACACCCGCGCCACCTGCTCCGGCTCGAGATCGATGTCGACCCCGAGCTCGCCGAGCACGTCCGACGCGCCGGACGACGAGCTCGCGGCGCGATTGCCGTGCTTGGCGACCGGCACGCCCGCCGCGGCCACGACGATGGATGCCACGGACGACACGTTCACGACGGCGCCGTAGGGGTCTCCCCCGGTGCCGACGATGTCGAGAACCATGGAGTCGATCTCGATCGATCGCGCATGGCGCAGCGCAGCATCCCGGAAGCCCACGATCTCGTCGACCGTCTCGCCCTTGGCGCGCAGCGCCACGAGGAATCCTCCCAACTGCGCCTCTGTCGACTCCCCCGACACCACCTGCTCCATCGCCCAGGAGGCCTCGGCGATCGACAGATCCTCGCCATCGAGCATGCGCGTCAGGATTCGGGGCCAGGTGGGGGTCGTCGACATGCCTCGATGCTACTTTCTCGCCAGAAACCGGGGTGTCGAGCGGCCCGAACCACCAGGTTCATCGGTCATAATGAGCAGGTGACCAGTACCTCGCTTTCGAGCTCGCTCAGCGCGCCCACGATCAATCGACCGAACGTCGTCGCCGTGGGCACGATCGTCTGGCTGGGGAGCGAGGTGATGTTCTTCGCCGGCCTCTTCGCCATCTACTTCACGCTGCGATCGACGTCGCCCCAGCTGTGGGAGTCGGGAACCGAGCTCTTCAACATCCCGTTCGCGACCTTCAACACCATCGTGCTCGTGCTCTCGAGCGTCACCTGCCAGTTCGGCGTCTTCGCCGCCGAGCGCCTGCAGGCGAAGCGCACCGGGTGGAGCCCCGTCAAGTGGGGCATGATCGAGTGGTTCTTCCTCACCTATGCGATGGGCGCCGTCTTCGTCGTCGGCCAGATCTACGAGTACTCGATCCTCGTGAGCGAGTACGTCACCCTCAACTCCGACGCCTTCGGCTCGGCCTTCTACCTCACGACCGGCTTCCACGGCCTGCACGTGACGGCCGGGCTTATTGCGTTCCTCCTGGTGATCGGCCGCGCGTACGCCGTGAAGATCTTCACGCACCGAGACGCGACCAGCGCGATCGTGGTGTCCTATTACTGGCACTTCGTTGACGTGGTCTGGATCGGCCTCTTCCTCGTCATCTACGTCCTCCAATGATCCGCAGAATCGAGACGCACCACACCATGGCATCCACTCCTGCACCCGTCCGGCGCGTCGGTCGTCGTCACCCGCTCGCGACCACTGCATTGCTCGTCGTCGGCCTCCTCGCCACGGGCGGAGCGTACGCCCTGGCCACGACCACCGCGACGGCCGAGACCACGGCCGCCAGCGCTGAGCAGATCGACGAGGGCGGCAAGCTCTTCGCCTCGAACTGCGCCAGCTGCCACGGCCTCAATGCCCAAGGCACCGCTGCCGGCCCCACTCTCATCGGAGCGGGCGCGCTCGCGGTGGACTTCCAGGTCGGCACGGGCCGCATGCCCATGGCCGCCTCGGGCCCTCAGGCCGAGGTCAAGCCGGTGCAGTTCACGCAGGAGCAGATCGACGCCATGGCCGCATGGGTCGCCGACCTCGCGCCCGGCCCGGCAGTTCCCGCCGACCGCTTCATCGCGGGCGACGGCGACGCCGCGAACGGCGCTGAGCTCTTCCGCATCAACTGCGCCATGTGCCACAACGTTGCCGGTGCCGGCGGCGCCCTCACCGAGGGCAAGTGGGCCCCGGGCCTCGCGGGCGTCGACCCCGTGCACATCTATGGCGCCATGGTCACCGGCCCGCAGAACATGCCCGTGTTCAGCGACCTCAACCTCACGCCCGAAGACAAGAACGACATCATCACGTACCTGCTGTACGTGCAGGAGAACCCCTCCGTCGGCGGCTGGGACCTCGGCGCGCTCGGCCCAGTCTCCGAGGGCCTCTTCATCTGGATCTTCGGCCTCGGCGCCCTCGTCGGCGTGACCATCTGGCTCACCGCGAAGTCGAACTAGGCCCGCACGCACTCGAGGAAAGGACGACCATTGGCTGAGGCACACGACAGCGCCAGCGGCGAGACCGCGGGCAAGGCTGTCGCCCAGCAGCAGGATCACTCGGCGCCCGCCCCCGCCATCGCGGTGGTGCGCACCGATCGCATCCCCAACCCGGGCTTCCCGCCCGAGCGGCTGCGCGTCACCGATCTCGATCCGAAGAAGGAGAAGCAGGCCGAGCGCACGATCAGCGCGCTCTTCTTCCTCTCCGTCGTCGGCAGCGTGCTCGCGGTGGCGGCGTACATCCTGTTCCCGATCGACGAGCTCGACCCGGGCTCGATCCGCCTCAACAACATGTTCCTCGGGATCGGCATCACGCTCGGCCTGCTGGGCGTCGGGATCGGTGCGGTGCACTGGTCGAAGGCCCTCATGCACGGCCACGAGCTCGTCGAAGAGCGTCACCCGACTCGTGGAAGCGACGAGTCGCGCGAACGCGCTGTCGAGATCTTCAGCGAAGCGAACGCCGAGTCGGGCTTCACCCGCCGCCGCCTGGTGCGCAATTCGCTGATCGGCGCCCTCATCGCCACGCCCATCCCGGCGATCGCCCTCTTCCGCGACCTCGCTCCCGCAGAAGACCCGGTCGCGCTCCTGAAGCACACCATGTGGGAAGCGGGCACGCGCCTCACTCGCGATCCTTCCGGCACGCCCATCAAGGCATCGGAAGTCACCATCGGGTCCGCGTTCCACGTCATTCCCGAGGGCCTCGCCGAGCTCGAGTCGCACCGCCTGGAGGAGAAGGCCAAGGCCGCAGTCCTCCTCATGCGCTTGCCGGTCGACGAACTCAACGAGCGCGAGGACCGCGCGAGCTGGTCGTACGACGGCATCGTCGCCTACTCCAAGATCTGCACGCACGTCGGGTGCCCCGTCGCGCTGTACGAGCAGCAGACTCACCACCTGCTGTGCCCCTGCCACCAGTCCCAGTTCGACGTCGCCAACCACTGCGAGGTCATCTTCGGACCGGCGGCCCGTCCCCTTCCCCAGCTCCCGATCACTGTGGATGAAGAGGGTTACCTCGTCGCGCAGAGCGACTTCACCGAACCTGTGGGTCCGAGCTTCTGGGAGCGTGCACTGTGAGTACCACTGCGACCCCGCCGGCACCGTCGGCCGCGACCGCGCCCGGGCGCGGCATGCGGTTCACGGGGTGGGCGGCCAACTACGTCGACGAGCGCACGAGCGCGTCGACCGCCGTCAAGGCCCTCGGCCGCAAGATCTTCCCCGACCACTGGTCGTTCATGCTCGGCGAGGTGGCGCTCTACAGCTTCATCGTCATCCTTCTGAGCGGTACGTTCTTGACCTTCTTCTTCGACCCGTCGATGACCGAGGTCGAGTACTCGGGCTCGTACGTGCCCCTGCAGGGCATCCCGATGTCGGTCGCCTACCACTCGGCTCTCGACATCTCGTTCGAGATCCGCGGCGGCCTCCTGATGCGTCAGGTGCACCACTGGGCCGCGCTGCTCTTCGTCGCCGCGATCGGCCTGCACATGCTCCGCGTGTTCTTCACCGGCGCCTTCCGCAAGCCCCGCGAGTTCAACTGGGTCGTCGGCTTCCTGCTCTTCGTCATGGCGATGGCGCTCGGCTTCACCGGCTACTCGCTCCCCGACGACCTGCTCTCGGGCAACGGCCTGCGCATCATCGACGGCATGATCAAGGCGGTTCCCGTCGCGGGCGCGTGGATCTCGTATCTGCTGTTCGGTGACGAGTTCCCCGGCACCGACATCATCCCCCGCCTCTACGTGCTGCACATCATGCTGCTGCCCGCCATCACGATCGCACTCATCGGCATCCACCTCGTGCTCATGATCGTGAACAAGCACACGCAGTTCGCCGCCCCGGGCCGCACGAACGACAACGTCGTGGGCTCGCCCATCCTGCCGGGCTTCGCTGCCAAGGCCGGCGGCTTCTTCTTCATCGTCTTCGGCGTGATCGTGCTGATCGCCTCGTTCTTCACGATCAACCCGATCTGGAACTACGGTCCGTACGACCCGTCACCGGTGTCGGCGGGAACCCAGCCCGACTGGTACATCGGCTTCGCCGATGGTGCCCTGCGCCTGATCCCGTCGAACCTCGATGTCGTCGACCCCTTCGGCTACACCTGGGCCTTCGGGGTGCTGATCCCTCTCGTCGGGCTCCTGGTCTTCATGGCCGTCGTGGCGCTCTACCCGTTCTTCGAGGCGTGGGTCACGGGCGATCGTCGCGAGCACCACATCGCCGAGCGTCCGCGCAACGCGCCTGTGCGCACCGCGATCGGCGCCGCGGGGGTCACGTTCTACGCAGCCCTCTGGGCGGCCGCGAGCTCCGACCTCATCGCGACCCACTTCCGCCTCTCGATCGAGGGCGTCATCCTGGCACTGCAGCTCGCCACGGTCTTCGGTCCGTTAGTCGCGTTCTTCATCACGAAGCGCGTGTGCCTGGCACTGCAGCGCAAAGACCGTGAGATCGCGTTGCACGGCTTCGAGTCGGGTCGTGTCGTGCGCCTTCCGGGTGGCGAGTACATCGAGGTGCACGAGCAGCTCGATGACTTCGAGCGGTGGCGCCTGGTGAGCTTCGACGAGTACCAGCCGCTCATGATCCGCCCGAACGACGACGGCAAGATCACCGTGACGCAGCGCGTGCGCGCGGGACTCTCCCGCTGGTTCTTCGAAGACCGTATCGCGCCGGTCACGACGAACGAGATCGAGTCGCAGAAGCACTAGAGCCTCAGCGTGACGGGCCCCGCTCTCCTCCCGGGAGGGCGGGGCCCTTCACGTCGGAGCGAGAGCCGCCTTCGCACCGCGGTGCCGCCGGTCTCAGCGCACGGCCCACTCGCGTCGGAGGAGGGCGAACCGTTCGAGGGTGGTCCACTCGCCCTTGAACCAGTCCCCCTCGACGACCGAGCCCTCGTGACGAAGCCCGAGCCGGCGCATCAGCACGAGCACGGCCGTGTTGCGCGCGTCTCCCTGCATCACGACTCGGTGGGCACCGCGCTCGGCCATGAGCCAGTCGATGACCGCCGTGAGCGCCTCGGCAGCGTATCCCGAGCCCTGGTGCTCGGTCGCGAGCGTCACGCCCAGCTCATAGCTGTCGGGCTGCACAGGGTCGACACCCACGGCCACGTCTCCGATGAGCAGGCGCGAGCCGTCAGAGGCCGCAGGAGCCCGCAGGCCGAGCTGCACCCACTCCCCCGGCTCCGGGATGCCCGACGCCGGCTGTGCCGCCACGAGCGCCTCCGCATCCGCTGGCGAGAAGTCGATTCCCCACGACTGGTAGCGGGCGATCTCGGGCCGCCGCCGGTAGGCGACGAAGTCTGCGATGTCCGCGCCGACGAGAGGGCTGATCTCGAGCCGTTCCGACGTCAGCAGGAGCACCATGCGGCCTTGGAGGGGCTCAGAACACCCGACGCATGTACTCGGCGTTCTGCGAGTAGCCCAGGCGGTCGTAGAAGCCGCCCGCGCGGCGCGCGGCCACGGTGAGCTGTCGCACGCCACGACGGATGCACTCGGCCTCCACCTCGTGCACGAGCGAGGTGCCGAGGTCGAGCCCTCGGGCGCCCTCGTCCACGGCGATCTCCTGCAGCTGGGCCGACAGCCCGTTGGTCGAGAGCAGGCGTGCGATCGTCGTCAACGCATAGCCCTGGACCAGGCCGTCGGGGTTCTCGGCGACGAGCAACAGGACGTCGTCATCCGACCCGTCGACGATCGCGACGAAGCTCTCGTCGAAGGCGGAGCGCACGGGCACGAAAGCGGCGCCGAGCTGCTGCACGAGGGCGAACACGGCATCAGCATCCGTCGCCGTCGCACGGCGCACGACGCTCATCTCAGCGACCGAAGTTGCCGCGGTAGTACTCGTAGACCCACCCGACGAGCGCCAGCAGCGCGAGCGGCACCGCGTAGGCGACGATCCAGAACGAGATCGACAGGCCGAGGAAGGTCAGGGCCGCACCGGCCGCGAGAGCAACCGGCCACCAGCTCCAGGGTGAGAAGAAGCCCTGCTCTGCTTCGCCGTCATCGATGTCGGCATCGAGCCGATCTTCTGCGAGCTCGCCACCCTGATTGCGGAACACGAGCTGCAGGTATGCCGCGATGAAGCCCGACAGGATCGCGCACAGTCCGAGTGCGACGGCGCCCACCCACTCCACGGAACCGTGATCGATGAGCGACCACACCACGTAGATGACCGTGAGAAGGGTGAAGAACCCGAGAAGGATCCAGAAGAGGTTGATCGTCGTCTTCATGGCCTGCCCTACTTGCTGGTCTCGTCGGCACGGGTCGCGCCCGCACCCGCCGCGATGCCGAGCGGAAGGCTCGCCTCGGGGTGGTTGAGGTCGAACGCGGGCGACTCCGAGCGGATGCGCGGGATCGAGGTGAAGTTGTGTCGCGGGGGCGGGCACGAGGTCGCCCACTCGAGCGACCGGCCGTAGCCCCACGGGTCGTTGACGGTGACGAGCGGCGCCCGACGGGCCGTGATGTACACGTTGAGCAGGAAGGGGACCATCGAGGCGGCCAGCAGGATCGAACCGAAGGTCGAGAGCTGGTTCATCCACGTGAAGCCGTCGTCGACGAGGTACGTGGCGTAGCGGCGGGGCATGCCCACGACGCCGAGCCAGTGCTGCACGAGGAAGGTCGTGTGAAAGCCGATGAACAACGTCCAGAAGTGGATCATGCCGAGTCGCTCGTTGAGCATCTTGCCCGTCCATTTCGGCCACCAGAAGTAGAAGCCCGCGAACATCGCGAACACGACCGTGCCGAACACGACGTAGTGGAAGTGCGCCACGACGAAGTAGGAGTCGGAGACCGCGAAGTCGAGCGGCGGCGAGGCGAGGATGACGCCCGTGAGCCCACCGAAGACGAACGTGATGAGGAACCCGATGCTGAATACCATCGGCGTATCGAACGTCACCGAGCCGCGCCACATCGTGCCGATCCAGTTGAAGATCTTCACGCCCGTGGGCACGGCGATGAGCATCGTCATGAGGGCGAAGAACGGCAGCAGCACCGAGCCCGTGACGTACATGTGATGCGCCCACACGGTCACAGAGAGCGCAGCGATCGCGATCGTGGCGTAGATGAGCGTCTTGTAGCCGAAGATCGGCTTGCGGCTGAAGACCGGGAGGATCTCTGAGATGATCCCGAAGAACGGCAGCGCAATAATGTACACCTCTGGGTGCCCGAAGAACCAGAAGAGGTGCTGCCAGAGAATCGCGCCCCCCGTCTCGGCCGCGAAAATCTGTGAGCCGAACATCCGATCGGAACCGAGTGCGAACAATGCGGCGGCGAGCACTGGGAAGGCCATCAGCACGAGCAGCGAAGTCACGAGGGTGTTCCAGGTAAAGATCGGCATGCGCCACATCGTCATGCCCGGGGCGCGCATCGTGATGATGGTCGTGATGAAGTTCACGGCGCCGAGAATCGTGCCGAAGCCGCTCAGCGTGAGGCCAAAGACCCACATATTGCCGCCGAGCCCTGGCGTGAAGGTCTGACTCGAGAGGGGCGCATACGCGAACCACCCGAACGAGGCGGCGCCCTGCGGGGTCAGGAAGCCGGCGACGGCGATGAGCGAGCCGAAGGAGTAGAGCCAGTACGCGAAGGCGTTGAGGCGCGGGAAGGCGACGTCGGGGGCGCCGATCTGCAGGGGCATGAGCACGTTGGCGAAGCCCGCGAAGAGCGGGGTGGCGAACATGAGCAGCATGATCGTGCCGTGCATCGTGAACAGCTGGTTGTACTGCTCTTTCGTCGCCACGATCTCGAGGCCGGGCGCGAACAGCTGCGCGCGGATCACGAGGGCCATCACGCCGCCGATGAGGAAGTACACGAACGAGGTGATCAGGTACATGTACCCGATCGTCTTGTGGTCGGTCGTCGTGATCCAGCCGACGAAGACATTGCCCTTGCGGCGGACGGTCGGCGACACGTGCTCGGGCGCAGGGCCCGACACGCTCGGTCGAGGTGCGGTCGTGGTCATGAGCCGCCTACTCCTCTTCGGTTGCGCCGGAGGTGCCCGGCAGGTTCTGGTTCGTGTTGAGCTCGGGGCCGAGTCGGCCGACATTGCCGTCGGCGCGCAGCGACTCGATGTAGGCGTCGTACTCGGCCTGCGAGACGACCTCGACGTTGAAGAGCATGAGCGAGTGGTACTCGCCGCACAGCTCGGCGCATTTGCCGGTGTACGAGCCCTCTTTCTCGGGGATGAAGTACCAGTAGTTGGTCTTCGCCGGGATCATGTCTTTCTTGTAGAGGAAGTCGACGATCCAGAACGAGTGGATCACGTCGCGCGACTCGATGCGGATCTCGACCTTCTGGCCGACCGGCAGGTACAGCGTCGGAAGGCTCTCGGGGTCGATCGTGTTGTTCGGCCCGGTCTCTTGCGCCTGGATGCCCGAGTAGTAGACGTCTTCCGTGATGTAGTTGAAGTCCCACGCCCAGCGCTTGCCGAAGACCTCGATGACCGTGTCGGGCTCGGCCAGCGGCGCTTCGATCTCGGCCTGGTCGCGTGCCGTGAAGGCGAAGAAGCCGAGCACGAGGATGAGCGGCACGACGGTGTAGAACACCTCGATCGGCATGTTGTAGCGCAGCTGCGCCGGGAGGCCCGTCTGCCCCTTGCGCCGGCGGTAGACGATCGCGGCCCAGATGATGAGGCCCCACGTGATGATGCCCACGACGAGCAGCACGATCCACGAGGTGACCCAGAGACCGATGACCCGGTCTACCTGGTTCGTGGTGCCGGGCTCGGTGGGCAGCCAGCCGAGCGTCTGCTGTGTCGTGCAGCCCGCGAGGGCGACCGTGGTGACGATGGCGAGCGGGATCGCCGTCAATCGAAGACGTCGGTTGGAACGCACCGGAGACCTCTCGTGGCGGGGGCGGGGACAGTCGTCAGTCTACGTCACCACCGAGCGCTCGACGGCCCTGCGACGCACCGAACACTCTGGTAATCCGCCGGTTTCGGTCGAGAGTTCCTCGGGCCAGGGAACGCCGAAGGGCCCGCCGTCTGGCGAGCCCTTCGACGCGTGCAGGAAGCGGTTGGCCACCTGCTTGCAGGATCAGTGGAAGCTGTCGCCGCAGGCGCAGCTGCCGCCGGCGTTGGGGTTGTCGATCGTGAAGCCCTGCTTCTGGATGGTGTCTTCGAAGTCGATCGAGGCGCCGTCGAGATACGGCACGCTCATCTTGTCGACGACGACCTCGACGCCGTCGAAGTCGCGCACAGCATCGCCGTCGAGAACACGTTCGTCGAAGTAGAGCTGGTAGATGAGGCCGGAGCAGCCGCCCGGCTGCACGGCGAGGCGCAGGCGCAGGTCGTCGCGCCCCTCCTGGTCGAGCAACGAGCGCACCTTGGCGGCGGCCGTGTCAGTGAGGCTCACTCCGTGAGCCGTGTCGGTGCTGAGGCTCACTCCGTGAGCCGTGTCGGTGCTGAGGCTCACTCCGTGAGCCGTGTCGGTGCTGAGTGGGGTGTCGGTCATGGTGACTCCTCGCGTGGGTCGATGTCGGTGATCATTCTACGTGGTGTGCCTGGATGCGCGTCAGGAGCGCGGCCTCGGTGAGGATCGCGCGCTGGAAGACGCCGAGGTGCAGCGACTCGTCGGGGCTGTGCGCCCGGGTGTGCGGGTCTTCGACCCCGGTGACGAGCACCTGCGCCGCGGGGAAGGTCTCGGCGAGCTGGGCGATGAACGGTATCGAGCCGCCGACGCCGACCTGCTCGGGCTCGTTCCCCCACGCCTCGCGCATCGCCGCGAGAGCCTCGTCGACCGCCCAGCCGCTCGTGTCGACGAGGAACGGCTCGCCGAGATCGATCGCGCCGAAGGTGAGATGGGCGCCGAAGGGCGCGTGCGCGCGCAGGTGCCGCTCGAGGGCCGCGAAGGCTTCGGCCGCCGGTTGACCCGGTGCGATGCGCGCGCTGATCTTCACGGTGATCGATGGCGCGAGGGTGTTCGAGGCGTTCTGCACGCTCGGCGCGTCGATGCCGGTCACCGTGATCGACGGCTGCGCCCACAGTCGGTGCAGCAGCGCGCCCCGACCGATCGGGGTCACACCGTCGAGCAGGGCGGCCTCGTCGCGCAAGCGCTGCTCCGGGATGCTCGGCACCTCCTGCTCGTGCGACCGCAGCCCCTCGACCGCGACAGCGCCGTCCGCGTCGTGCAGGGTCGCGAGCAGCGCGATCGTCGCGAGCATGGCATCCGGCACCGCTCCCCCGTACATGCCGGAGTGCGATGCGTGGCCGAGGGTCGAGACGGTGAGGCTGAAGGTCGCGTTGCCGCGGAGGCCGACGGTGAGCGACGGGGTGTCGACCGTCCAGTTGTCGGAGTCGGCGACGACGATGACGTCGGCCGCGAGGAGGTCGCGATGCCGCTCGAGGAGGGCGCCGAACGAGCGCGAGCCGAACTCCTCCTCGCCTTCGATGAAGGCCACGATGCCGATCTCGGGCTCTGCCGTGGTCTCGAGCAGTGCACGGACGGCTGCGACGTGCGCCATGACCCCGGCCTTGTCATCGGCAACACCGCGGGCGTAGAGACGGTCTCCGCGCAGGGTCGGCTCGAACGGCGGTGAGCTCCACTCGGAGTCGGCACCCGGAGGCTGCACATCGTGGTGGGCGTAGAGCAGCACGGTCGGTCTGCCCGGGGAGGGGGCACGGCGGGCGAGCACGGCGGGCTGGCCGAGCACGCCGTCGGCTCCGGGCGCGCGGTCGACGATCACCTCGTCGAAGACGTCGAGCTCGCGCAGCAGGGCCGCCACCCGGTCTGCCGAGGCCTGCACGTGGGCAGGGTCGAAACCGTCCCACGAGACCGAGGGGATGCGCACGAGGTCGCTCAGCTCGGCGATCGCCCTCGGCAAGCCGGCGCGCACGCTCTCACGGAGGGACTCGAGGATGCCGACGGGTAGGGGCGGGGCCGCGGGGCGATCAGGGTGCGTCATGCCGGTAATCTTAAGCCTCTGCATCAATGGAAGGATGTGCCGCCGTGGCCGCCCGCGACAACGCCAACTCTGCCCCTAGCGCCGCCGACCAAGCGAGCGCCGAGGCGATCGCCACCGCCGAGGCCATCGCCGCCGGAAAGGGCCGCCCCACCCCCAGCCGCAAAGAGCGCGAGGCCGCTCGCAAGCGTCCGCTCGTGCCCAACGATCGCAAGCAGGCGGCCAAGGAGCACCGCGAGAAGACGAACGCCGCGCGCGAGAGGGCGCGCATCGGCATGGCGAACGGCGAGGAGAAGTACCTGCCGCAGCGCGACCGCGGCCCGCAGAAGCGCTGGGTGCGCGACTACGTCGACGCGCGCATCAGCATCGGCGAGTTCCTCATTCCTGTGATGTTCGTGGTCATCATCCTGACCTTCATCCCCTCGGTCGAGGCGCAGACGATCTCGATCCTCGCGCTCTGGGCGTTCTTCCTCGTCGCCGTGCTCGACTCGACGCTGCTCGGCTTCCTCGTGCACCGCAAGCTCGTCAAGAAGCACGGTGCCGACAAGGTCGAGAAGGTGCGCTGGTACGCCGCGATGCGCTCGCTGCAGCTGCGCATTCTGCGCCTGCCGAAGCCGCAGGTCAAGCGCGGTCAGTTCCCCGACTGAGCCGAGAACGGCGATCGTCGCCGCGGGGGCGACACGGCGGTCAGCCGCGGGCGTGCCGGATGCGCGCGAGCCCGCGAGTGACCTGGCGCGCCCAGAGCGGCCCGCGGTACAGGAACGCGGTGTAGCCCTGCACGAGCGTGGCACCGGCTGCGAGCCGCTCGGCGGCGTCCTCCGCCGTGTCGATGCCACCGACCGCGATGACGCAGAAGTCGTCGGGCACCGCGGTGCGAACCCGACGCAGCACCTCGAGCGCTCTGGTACCCAGCGGCGCTCCGCTCAGACCTCCTGCGCCGGCCGCCTCCACGATCGCGGGATCGCTCGTGAGACCCTCGCGCTCGATGGTGGTGTTCGTCGCGATGATGCCTTGCAGCCCTAGTTCGAGTGCCAGAGCGCACACGGCGTCGATCGCCGCATCGTCGAGATCGGGGGCGATCTTGACGAGCACGGGCGTCGAACCCGCCTCCTCCAGCACGGCGGCGATGAGAGGCCGCAGCAGCCTCTCGTCTTGCAGGCCGCGCAGCCCGGGAGTGTTGGGCGAGCTCACGTTGATCGCGAGGTAGTCGGCGACCGGGGCGAGCAGACGGGCCGAGGCGCGGTAGTCGGCCACGGCATCCTCGACCGCGACGACGCGGCTCTTGCCGATGTTCGCGCCGATGATCGGCCGCGCGCGTCGGCGGCGCTCGTGGGCCAGGCGCTCGGCGGCCGCCGCCGCTCCCCCGTTGTTGAAGCCCATGCGGTTGATGACCGCGCGATCATCGACGAGCCGGAAGAGTCGCGGCTTCGGGTTGCCCTCTTGCGCGATCGCGGTCACCGTGCCGATCTCGACGTGGCCGAAACCGAGAGCCCACAGCCCGCGGATGCTCCGCGCATCTTTGTCGAACCCTGCTGCCATGCCGAACGGCGATTCAAAGCGCAGACCGAGCGTCTCGACGGCGAGCGCGGGATCGGGCCGCGTGAACCGACGCACGAGCCCGGTGAGCCCGAGCGCGGGGATGGCGCGGATCACGGCGACCGCCAGGTGGTGGGCGCGCTCGGGGTCGAGGCGCCGCAGCACGGTGCGGAAGAACAGTTCGTACACGGCGGCGCTCAGTCGTCGGCGGCGGTCTGCGCCCGCTCGACCCGCAACTGGGTGATCGCCGAGTCGAAGTCGTCGAGGTTCTCGAACGCCTGGTACACGCTGGCGAATCGCAAGTAGGCGACCTCGTCGAGCTGACGCAGCTCGGGCAGGATGGCGAGTCCGATGTCGTTGGCGTCGAGCTGCGACGCACCCGTGGCCCGCAGGTTCTCTTCGACCCTCTGGGCGAGTTGCGCCAGGTCGGCGTCGGTCACGGGCCGGCCCTGGCACGCCTTGCGCACGCCGAGCATGATCTTCTCGCGCGAGAACGGCTCGACGACGCCGCTGCGCTTGATGACCATGAGGCTGGCCGTCTCGGTGGTGCTGAACCGACGACCGCACTCGGGGCACTGCCGACGGCGTCGGATGGAGAGCCCGTCGTCGCTCGTGCGCGAATCGATGACGCGGCTGTCGGGGTACCGGCAGAAGGGGCAGTGCATGGTGGGGCCAGCCTAGAGGAAGCGGGCACGCACGGCGTCGCCGTGGGCGGGCAGCTGCTCGGCGTCGCTGAGGGCCGACACGTGGGCAGCGACCTCGGCGAGGGCATCCCGGTCGTACTCGACGATCTGCTGCGGTCGCAAGAACGTGTACGCGCCGAGGCCCGAAGCGAAGCGGGCCTGCCCGCCCGTCGGCAGCACGTGGTTCGAGCCCGCGATGTAGTCGCCGAGGCTGACCGGGGTGTGGTCGCCCACGAAGATGGCGCCAGCGCTCTCGAGCTGAGGCAGCAGCGCCCGCGGGTCGGCGACCTGCACCTCGAGGTGCTCGGGCCCGTAGGCGTTGCTGAAGCGCACCGCCTGCGCGAGGTCGTCGACGAGCACGACCGCCGACTGGGGGCCCTCGAGCGCCGTCGTGACGCGCTCGCGGTGGTGGGTCGCCGCGACTGCAGCCGGCAGTGCCGCCTGCACGGCGTGCGCGAGCGCAGGGTCATCGGTCACGAGCACGCTGCCGGCGAGCTCGTCGTGCTCGGCCTGGCTGATGAGATCGGCGACGACGTAGTCGGCTCGCGCGGTCGCATCGGCGATGATGAGGATCTCGGTCGGGCCGGCTTCGCTGTCGATGCCGACGACGCCCTTCACGGCGCGCTTCGCCGTGGCGACGTACAGGTTGCCCGGCCCCGTGATGACCTGCACGGGCTCGAGTCCCAGGTCGGCGACGCCGTAGGCGAGCGCGCCGATCGCGCCGGCACCGCCCATCGCGTAGACCTCGTCGACGCCGAGCAGCGCGGCGGCGCCGAGGATCGTCGGGTGCACCGAGCCGCCGAACGCGGCCTGCGGCGGCGAGGCGAGCGCGATCGAGCCGACGCCCGCCACTTGCGCCGCGACGACGTTCATGACGACGCTCGAGGGGTACACGGCCTTGCCGCCCGGCACGTACAGGCCGACACGCGCGACCGGCTGCCAGCGCTGCACGATGCGCGCGCCCGGGGCGACGTGCGTCACCTGCTCGGCGGGCACCTGCGCGGCTGACGTGCGCCGCACGCGGTCGATCGCCTCCTCGAGCGCTGCCCGCACTGCGGGGTCGAGAGCGGCCTCGGCGGCGCGCAGCTCGTCGGGCATGACGCGCACCGCGGCCGGCCGCACGCGATCGAAGCGCTCGGCCTGGTCGAGGAGCGCGGCGCTGCCGCGATCGCGGACATCCTGGATGAGCGCATCGACGGCGTCGACGGCGGAGCCGACATCGCTCGCGGCGCGCGGGACGAGGGCGAGCAGGTCGGCGGCGGAGAGCACGCGGGCGCGCAGGTCGAGGGTTCGCATCATGGCCCTTTCAGCCTAATCGCGGCCAGCCTCGGGAATACCCGGGCGTGGATGCGGTTGCATAGACCGTGATGACCACCGCTCCCGACGCCACCGGTTTCGACGCCTTCGCGCAGGCCTTCCGCCGCCACGCGGCGGGGGTCGCTGTGATCACGGCGCTCACGCCCGACGGTCGGCCCGTGGGCTTCACGGCGACCTCGCTCGCCTCGCTCGCCGCCGTGCCGCCCCTCGCCACGTTCAACATGGCCCGCACGGCCAGTTCGTGGCCCGCGATCGAGCACACGGACCGTGTCGCGATCCACATGCTCGGGCAAGAAGACTTCGCGGTCGCGAAGATCATGGCGGGCGACAACGCCCACCGCTTCGACGGCGACCACTGGGAGCCCGGGCCGCACGGCCTGCCGATTCTCAAGAACGTCACCGCGTGGATGGTCGGCACGATCGTCGCCCGCACCGCGGTGGCCGACAACGCCATGATCGCCGTGCAGATCGACGAGGGCGCCCTCGGCCAGCCCGATGAGCCCCTGCTCTACCACGAGCGTTCGTTCCGCGCCCTCGGCGCGGAACTCTAGACGCAGCCCGGGACCACGTCGAGGATCTCGGCACGGCGCGGGCCGCTTCGTCTACGACCACTCACGGTGTCCCAGCAGGCTCTTGACCTCGCCGAAGAAGCGCGCCGAGGGCTCGACGCGGTGCGGCAGCTCGAAGACTCTGGCGGTGTCGTCGCGCACGAGGCGCAACCGCACCTCGGTCGTGCCCCGATGGCGGCTGAGTACCGAGTCGAGCTCGCTCACGACCTCGACCGTCGCGCGCTGCTCCCGCACCGTGAGGGTGAGCGGGCCGCTGTCGGTGCTCACCCCGAAGTCGGGCTGCTGCAGCGTCATCGCCTGCAGGGTGATGCCGTCATCGCGGTGATTGACCCGGCCCCGCACCACGACGATGCTGTCGGCGGCGAGCTTCGACCCGAACTCGAGGTAGGTCTTGCCGAGGAACATGATGCTGATCTCACCGCCGAAGTCTTCGAGCGTGATCATGCCGTAGGGGTTGCCCGAGTTGCGAGCGACCCGGTGCTGCACGCTCGTGATGAGCCCGGCCACCGTCACCTGCTCACCATCGGCGGGCGGGTTGTCGTTGAGCTCGGCGATGCTCACGCCCGCGTGCTGGGCGAGCGCGCGCTCGAGACCCGCGAGCGGGTGGTCGCTCACGTACAGGCCGAGCATCTCGCGCTCGAAGGCGAGCTTGTCTTTCTTCGCCCACTCGGGCCGATCGGGCACGTGGTCGGCGCTCTGGTCGGGCTCGTCGAACAGGCTGTCGAAGTCGAAGCCGACGTCACCGATCTCCTCCGCGCGCTTCTCCTTGACGGCGGCCTCGACGGCGCCCTCGTGGATCTCCATGAGCGCGCGCCGGGTCGAGCCGAGCGAGTCGAACGCCCCGGCCTTGATGAGCGACTCGATGGCGCGCTTGTTGGCCACCGGACCGGGAACCTTCTTGAGGAAGTCGAAGAAGCCCGTGAAGCGCCCCTTCTGCTCGCGCGCCGCGCGGATGCCCTCGACGACCGTGTGCCCCACGTTGCGCACCGCACCGAGACCGAAGCGGATGTCGTCGCCCACGGCGGCGAAGTACTCGATCGACTCGTTGACGTCAGGCGGCAGCACGGTGATGCCCATGCGGCGGCACTCGTTGAGGTACACCGCCATCTTGTCCTTCGAGTCGCCGACGCTCGTCAGCAGTGCCGCCATGTACTCGGCCGGGTAGTGCGCCTTGAGGTACGCGGTCCAGTACGAGACGACGCCGTATGCGGCCGAGTGGGCCTTGTTGAAGGCGTAGTCGGAGAACGGCAGCAGCTTGTCCCAGAGCGTCTGGACTGCGGCGGCCGAGTACCCGTTGGCGATCATCCCCGCGGAGAAGTTCTCGAACTGCTTGTCGAGCTCCTCTTTCTTCTTCTTGCCCATCGCCCGCCGCAGAAGGTCGGCCTGCGCGAGCGTGTAGCCCGCGAGCTTCTGGGCGATCTCCATGACCTGCTCTTGATAGACGATGAGGCCGTAGGTGCCTCCGAGAACCTCCGCCAGCGGTTCTTCGAGCTCGGGGTGGATCGGTTCGATCTCTTGCCGCCCGTTCTTGCGCAGCGCGTAGTTCGTGTGCGAGTCGGCGCCCATCGGACCGGGGCGGTAGAGCGCGAGCACGGCCGAGATGTCTTCGAAGTTGTCGGGCTTCATCATGCGCAGTAGCGAGCGCATGGGCCCGCCGTCGAGCTGGAACACGCCCAGGGTGTCGCCGCGCGCCATGAGCTCGTAGGCCGCCACGTCGTCGAGCGCGAGGTCTTCGAGCACGAGCCGCACACCCCGGTTGGCCTCGATGTTGTCGAGCGCATCGTCGATGATCGTGAGGTTGCGCAGGCCCAGGAAGTCCATCTTCACGAGGCCCAGGGCTTCCGAGGCCGGGAAGTCGAACTGCGTGACGATCTGGCCGTCTTGCTCGCGCTTCATGATCGGGATGATGTCGATGAGCGGCTCGCTCGACATGATCACTCCGGCGGCATGCACGCCCCACTGGCGCTTGAGGTTCTCGAGACCGAGAGCCGTGTCGAAGACCGTGCGAGCCTCGGCATCGACCTCGATGAGGGCGCGGAAGTCGGCCGCCTCCTTGTACCGCTCGTGCGTCTTGTCGAGGATGCCCGCGAGGGGCATGTCTTTGCCCATGATGGCCGGCGGCATCGCCTTCGTGAGCTTCTCGCCCATGCCGAAGGGGAAGCCGAGCACCCGCGAGCTGTCTTTGAGCGCCTGCTTGGCCTTGATGGTGCCGTAGGTGACGATCTGGGCCACTCGTTCGTCGCCGTACTTCTCGGTCACGTAGCGGATCACCTCGCCCCGGCGGCGGTCGTCGAAGTCGACGTCGAAGTCGGGCATCGACACGCGGTCGGGGTTGAGGAAGCGCTCGAAGATGAGGCCGTGCTCGAGCGGGTCGAGGTCGGTGATGCGCATCGCGTAGGCGGCCATCGACCCCGCACCCGACCCACGACCCGGTCCGACGCGGATGCCGTGGTCTTTCGACCAGGTGATGAAGTCGGCGACGACGAGGAAGTACCCCGAGAAGCCCATCTGCGTGATGACGCCGATCTCGTACTCGGCGCGCGCGCGCACGGCATCCGGGACCCCGTCGGGATACCGCACTGCGAGACCGCGCTCGACCTCCCGGATGAACCAGCTGTTCTCGGTCTCGCCTTCGGGTACGGGGTACCGCGGCATGTAGTTGGCCGAGGTGTTGAAGGCGACCTCGGCCCTCTCGGCGATGAGCAGGGTGTTGTCGCAGGCCTCCGGGTAGTCGCGGAACAGCTCGCGCATCTGCGCCGGCGTCTTCAGGTAGAACTCGTCGGCATCGAACTTGAAGCGGTTGGGGTCGTCGAGCGTGCTGCCCGACTGCACGCACAGCAGCGCCGCGTGCGAGCCGGCATCGCCCGCGTGCGTGTAGTGCAGGTCGTTGGTCGCGACGAGCGGCAGGCCGAGATCTTTCGCGAGGCGGATGAGCTCGGTCATCGTGCGGCGCTCGATGCCGAGCCCGTGGTCCATGATCTCGGCGTAGTAGTTCTCGGCGCCGAAGATGTCGCGGAACTCAGCAGCGGCCTCGCGCGCCTTGTCGTACTCGCCGAGCCGCAGGCGCGTCTGCACCTCGCCGCTCACGCAGCCCGTCGTCGCGATGACCCCTTCGGCGTAGCGGTTCAGCAGCTCGCGGTCCATGCGCGGCTTGAAGTAGTAGCCCTCGATCGAGGCGAGCGACGACATGCGGAACAGGTTGTGCATGCCCGTCGTCGAGGCCGCGAGCATCGTCAGGTGCGTGTAGGCGCCCGCGCCCGAGACGTCGTCCTCGCCCCCGACGCCCCATTTGACACGGGTCTTGTCGGTGCGGTGGGTGCCCGGTGTGAGGTACGCCTCGATGCCGATGATCGGCTTGATGCCCGCATCGGTCGCGGTCTTCCAGAAGTCGAAGGCACCGAACATGTTGCCGTGGTCGGTCACGGCGATCGCCGGCATGCCCTGCTCGACCGCCTTGGCGACGAGGGGTTTGACGCGGGCAGCACCGTCGAGCATCGAGTACTCGCTGTGCACGTGGAGGTGGACGAACGAGTCTGCTCGAGTGGTCACGGCGCCTCCGACGGGTCGATCTGAACCCTCAGTCTAGGTCGTGACACCGGGCCCGCCGGTCGGGTCGTCGAAGCGCGTCACGCGTCACGCAGCACATCGAGCGCGTGCTGCAGGTCGTCGGGATACCGCGACGAGAACTCGCTCCACTGGCCGGTCGCCGGATGCGCGAACGCGAGCCGCATGGCGTGCAGCCACTGCCGCTCGAGACCGAGACGCGCGCTCAGCGTGGGGTCGGCGCCGTACATCGCGTCACCGACGCAGGGGTGGCGCTGCGCCGCCATGTGCACCCTGATCTGGTGGGTGCGGCCCGTCTCGAGGTGGATCTCGAGCAGTGAGGCGGCCGGGAAGGCCTCGATCGTGTCGTAGTGGGTCACCGAGGGCTTGCCTCCGGCCACGACCGCGAACTTCCACGCACTGCCGGGATGCCGCCCGATGGGCGCGTCGATGGTTCCGGAGAGCGGGTCAGGGTGGCCCTGGACGACGGCGTGGTAGATCTTCTCCACCTCGCGGTCGTGGAACTGGCGCTTGAGCTCGCGGTAGGCGTGTTCCGACTTCGCCACCACCATGAGACCGCTCGTGCCCGCGTCGAGACGGTGGACGACTCCCGCCCGCTCGGGCGGTCCGGACGTCGCGATGCGGAATCCGGCCGCCGCGAGGGCGCCGATCACCGTCGGGCCCTCCCATCCGGCTGAAGGATGCGCGGCGACGCCGACGGGCTTGTCCACGACCACGAGGTCGTCGTCGTCGTGGACGATGCGCAGGTCGTCGACGGGGATCGGCTCGATGCGCACCTCGCGCCGCGGCTGCCAGGTCACGTCGAGCCAGGCATCCGCGCTGACGCGATCGGAGCGCCCGGCCAGGCGGCCGTCGATCATCACGCCGCCGGAATCGGCGATCTCGGCCGCCTGCGTGCGCGAGAGCCCGAGCAGCGTCGCGATCGCGACATCCACCCTCTCGCCGGCACGACCGGGGGGAACAGGAAGGGAGCGCGACTCGGTCACCGTCGCGCTCCCCCCTGCTTCAGTTGATGGCGGCCGTTCAGGAACCGTAGCCCGGGAACTGGCCCGGAGGGGGCGTCTGCGGCGCGGGGTAGCCCTGCGCCGGCGAAGCCGACGCGGGTGCCGGGAACGAGGGAGCCGAGCCGGGGTATGCCTGGTCGCTCGGGAACGACGGCGCCGAGCCGTAGACGGGAGCAGAGCCGCCGGTCGGAGCGGAGCCCGCTGCGGACGCCGCCGCGGCCGGAGCCGCCGCGGGCTGCGCAGTGCCCTCGAGCTCGGAGAGCTGGGACTGGATGTAGGTGCGCAGCTGCTGGCGGTACTCGCGCTCGAACGTGCGCAGCTCGTCGACGCGCTGCTGCAGCGTCACGCGCTCGTGCTCGAGAGACTGGAGCTGCCCCTGCTGGGCGCTCGTGGCCTCGGCCACGATGCGAGCGGCCTCCGCCTGACCCTCAGCGATCAGCTGCTCCTTCTTGGCGATGCCCTCGCGCACGTGCTCCTCGTGCAGTCGGCGAGCGAGCTGCAGCAGGTTGTTCGTGTCGGCGGTCGGCTCGCCCGCGCTGGGTGCCGGAGCTTCGACGACGGGAACCGGCATCGGAGCGACAGGCGCCGCGACCACGGCAGGCGCGGGCGACTCCATGGGCGCGGCCGAGAAGCCTCCGCCGCGCTGCATCTCGGCAAGACGGGCATCGGCGGCGACGAGGCGCTGCCGCAGCTCATCGTTCTCCTGGGTGAGCCGGCGGAGCTCGACGACGATCTCGTCGAGGAAGTCGTCGACCTCGTCCTGGTCGTATCCCTCGCGGAACTTGGTCGATTGGAAGCGCTTGTTGACGACATCTTCGGGCGTGAGAGCCATGCGCGTCACCTCGATACTTTCTGGAGCGGTTGAATAACGATGGGATAACGCTAGCAACAACACGTCACATGCGTCACATCCGTATCGGCCAGCGTAGCGCTCAGAGCGGTGCGCCTGCCAGGAATGCGGTGGACTATCGGCCGCTCACGAGCGACATCAGGATCAGCAGCACGATCAGCACGATCGTCCACGCCAGGTCGAGCCGAATCGACCCGAGCTGGAGCGGCGGGATCACCCGGCGCACCGCCTTGAGCGGCGGATCGGTGATCGTGTAGCTCGACTCGGCGAGCAGCATCACGACGCCCCGCGGACGGAACGAGGGATTGAGCACCTGCACCCAGTCGAACACGAACCGCACCCACATGGCGATGAAAACGATCAGCAGGGCCACGTAGATGATCGACAGGATGATCGAGAAGACGAGCGGCACGCCCCTAGTCTCTCAGGTTCTGCTGGGAACCCGCGCCGCGTGCGGCTCGAGAGCGACTAGTCGCGCGGCAGGAACGAGGCGTCGACGTCGGGCTCGATGTCGGCGGCGTCCCCGCTCGTCGCGACGTGGGCGGGCGAGAGCAGGAAGACCTTGCTCGTCACGCGCTCGATGCGCCCGTAGAGCCCCTGCGACAGGCCACTGGCGAAATCGACGAGCCGACGGGCTTCGCTCTCGCTCATCTGCGAGAGGTTGATGATCACGGGGATGCCCTCGCGGAAGCTCTCGGCGATCACCTGGGCGTCTTTGTAAGCGCGCGGGTGCACGGTCAAGATCTCGTTCATGTCGGCGACGGCCGCCTGACGTGCCGGTACGGCACGCCGCAACGGCGTGACCGGGGCGCGCTGCGCGGTCGGAGCGCTCGTGGTCGCGGCGGCGGGCGCGACCGGGTGGTGGTCGTACTCCACCTCTTCGTCGGCGAGGCCCAGGTACACCATGGTCTTGCGCAGCGGATTGCTCATGTTCATCGTCCTTACCGGTCGTGGCTGTCGCCAGAGTAGAGGCGTTCCGGCCGGTTTCCCGTGATTGCCGTGCCGATACGGAGGTGTGTCGCGCCCTCCGCGATCGCCTCGGCGTAGTCGCCCGACATGCCGGCCGAGATCGACCTGGCCTCGGGGGTGACGGTGCGCACGCGGTCGGAGAGACCACGCAGGCGGGCGAAGGCCGCTCGGGCATCCTCGTCGATCGGTGCCACCGCCATGACACCCCGGAGGGAGAGCGAGGGATGCGCGAGCACGCGCTCGGCGAGGGGGAGCAGCGCCTCCGGCTGCACTCCCCCGCGACCCGGGTCGTCGGTCAGGTTGACCTCGAGGAACACCTCGAGCGGCCGTTCGGTGCGCGCGAGCGCCGTCACGAGCGAGTCGCGGTCGACCGAGTGGATCACGCGCGCGTAGTCGGCGACCGCCCGCGCCTTGTTCGACTGCAGCTGCCCGACGAAATGCCAGGTGAGCGGCAGGTCGGCGAGCTCCGCGGCCTTCGGCGCAGCGTCCTGATGCCGGTTCTCGCCCACATCGCGCACGCCGAGCTCGACGAGCTGGCGGACGAGAGACGCAGGGTGGAACTTCGTCACGACGATGAGCGTCACCTCATCGCGTGCACGGCCCGCCACGCGGCAGGCCTCGACGACTCCGGCCTCGACGGCCGCGTGCCGCGCGGCGAGGGAGGGGTCGGCCGTCACGGGAGCGTCGGCCGGCATGTCAGCGCAGGAAGTCGGGGATGTCGAGATCGTCGTCGTCGGCCTCGAGCGGGTCGATCGGCGCGGTCGCGGCGAGCCCGCCGTCGTCGGCCCAGGCCCGGTCGTTGAGAGCCCGCTCGGCGGACGGTGCCTCGCTCGTCGCAGTCGCGACCGCTCCCGATGCCCCCGCGCCACCCTCCGCGGCCTGGAAGCTCGCTCGGCGGTCGCGGTGCACGGTCGTCGGCTCGCCGCCGTCGAAGCCCGCAGCGATGACCGTGACCCGCACCTCGTCGCCGAGGGTGTCGTCGATGACGGCTCCGAAGATGATGTTGGCCTCCGGGTGCACAGCCTCTTGCACCAGCCGGGCGGCGTCGTTGATCTCGAAGATGCCGAGGTTGGATCCGCCCTGGATCGAGAGCAGCACGCCGTGCGCGCCATCGATGCTCGCCTCGAGCAACGGGCTCGCCACCGCGAGCTCGGCGGCCTTGATGGCGCGATCGGCTCCGCGCGCCGACCCGATGCCCATGAGCGCCGAACCCGCGCCCTGCATGACGCTCTTGACGTCGGCGAAGTCGAGGTTGATGAGACCGGGCGTCGTGATGAGGTCGGTGATGCCCTGCACGCCCGCGAGCAGCACCTGGTCGGCCGTCGCGAAGGCCTCGAGCATCGAGATGCCGCGATCGGAGATCTCGAGCAGTCGGTCGTTCGGCACGACGATGAGCGTGTCGACCTCGTTCTTGAGCTGAGAGACACCGAGGTCGGCCTGGGCCTGGCGCCGCTTGCCCTCGAAGCCGAACGGCCTCGTGACGACCCCGATCGTGAGCGCGCCGATCGACTTGGCGATGCGCGCCACGACGGGCGCCCCGCCCGTGCCGGTGCCACCGCCTTCTCCCGCCGTGACGAAGACCATGTCGGCGCCCGCGAGCGCCTCTTCGATCTCTTCGGCGTGGTCTTCGGCCGCGCGACGGCCCACTTCGGGGTCGGCGCCCGCACCGAGACCGCGGGTGAGCTCACGGCCCACGTCGAGCTTGACGTCGGCATCGCTCATCAGCAGAGCCTGGGCGTCGGTGTTGATCGCGATGAACTCGACACCGCGCAGCCCCAGCTCGATCATGCGGTTGACGGCATTGACGCCGCCACCGCCGATGCCGACGACCTTGATCACGGCGAGGTAGTTCTGGTTCGAGGTCACGTCGAGGCCTTCCGCTCAACCTTCACCCTCAGGTAGAAGGCTAAAGTTATGCTCAGTATGTACTGCTGAGTGAGACGGTAGGGCTCGACGGTGCACCCACGACCCAGGCGCGCCGCGTGTCGCGATTCCGCTCCCGCTGCGTCCGCCTCCGCGCCGCCGAGGGGCTCAGAGCCGGCGCACCACGAGGCTCTCGGGAGCCGAGACGTCGTACTCCCAGGCCGAGCCCTGACTCGTCGCGGCGATCGCGGCGGCCAGCACGCGAGCCTTGAACTCCGACCTCTCGGCACTGCCCCAGACGACGCGGTGCCCGACCCCGGTCATCGTGAAGGTCACGTCGTCGCGCGTCGACGCGGTGATGACGTCGACCTGGCCGCGCAGGGCATCCGGCAGCGCTGAGAGCACCGCAGAGACGCTGCGGAAGGCGAGCGACTCGGGGTCGGCGCTCGTCGCGGCGATGAGCGGGATGCCCACCGGGCGCTCGGCCGAGCTCTCGACCACGACGCCCGCGGCGTCGACCAGATCGACGACCGCACCGCGCTCGACGGCACCGACCGGAGCACGCTCGACGATGCGCACGACGAGGGTGTGCGGCGGCACGACCTCTGTCGCGAACGAGCGGATGAGCGGGAACGCGGCGAGGTCGTCGCGGATCGCGTTCTCGTCGAGCAAGGCGAGCGGCGTGCCGAGATGGTCGTCGAGCGCGGCCCCCACGGTGCCACCATCGAGCCGGCTCGTTCCGACCACCTCGATCGTGTCGAGCGCCATGAGCGGCGACAGCGTCACCACGGCTACGCCGCCGACCAGAGCGAGAACGGTGGCGGCGGCGGCCGTCGCCGCGAGCCGGCGACGACGCGAGCGGCGGGTGAAGCGGCGCACCTCATCGCGCTCCTCGCGACGGCGCTCACGCCCCGCGGCGCGCGCGACCGATCGGGCGGTGCGATCGACCGAGGCAGGACGGATGCGGGGTGCCTCCTGCCGCGGAGCACGCGCGGGGCGCGCGGCGCGCGGCGGGCGGACCGGCTCGCCCGCACTCGGAACCGTCGCTCGGGGCGCTGTCGTGGCCGGCGCTGTCGTACCCGGCACCGTCGTTGCACGGGAGGGCGACGGACGGGCGCCGCGCGCCGGAGTCGCCCGAGGGGCGGGCGACGCGGGCTGCTCACCTCCGAAGCCCTCGGGGCGCTTCACGGCGCCGCCGCTCCGGGTGAGCGGGCCTCGAGCGCCGCACGCACCTGCGGGAGGATGCGGTAGACATCACCGCAGCTCAGCGTCATGACGATGTCGCCCGGGAGCGCGATCTCGGCGACCCGGTCGGCGGCCGCCTGCCAGTCGGGCCGGTAGTCGACGAGGCTCGCGTCGGCGAAGCGCTCGGCGACGAGCGCGCCGGTGACGCCGGGGATCGGGTCTTCCCGCGCACCGTAGACGTCGAGCACGACGGTGTGGTCGGCACCGTGCTCGTAGACCTCGGCGAACTCGCCCGCCATCGCCTGCGTGCGGCTGTACAGGTGCGGCTGGTGGATCGCGATGACGCGCCCCTCGCCCACGACCGAGCGCGCCGTCTGCAAGGCGGCGGCCACCTCGGTCGGGTGGTGGGCGTAGTCGTCGTAGAGCCGCACGCCGTCGGCGAGCCCGTGCGCCTCGAACCGGCGCTGGGTACCGGCGAACCCGTCGAGCGCGCGCACTGCATCCCCCGCATCGATACCGAGCCCCACGAGCACGGCGACGACGCCGGCCGCGTTGAGCGCGTTGTGCCGACCCGGGATGGCGAGCTCGCCGGAATGCTCGGCCCCCTCGACCGCGACGCGGTAGCGGATCGGCCCCGTCTCCGAGATCTGCACGAGCCGAACGTCGGCATCAGCCGACTCGCCGAACGTCAGCACGGGAACCCTGGCCCCGGTCGGCACCGATCGATGCTCGAGGCGCTCGCCCAGGCGGCGGGTCGCGGAGTCGTCGGCCGAGAGGACGAGCAGCTCGCGGGCGCCCGCGGCGAAGGTCTCGAACGCACCCTCGAGAGCCTCTTCATCGCCGTAGTGGTCGAGGTGGTCGGTGTCGATGTTGGTGATGAGGGCGACGGCGACGTCGTAGAGCAGAAACGAACCGTCGGACTCGTCGGCCTCGACCACGAAGAGGTCGCCCTCACCCCACGCCGCGCTCGTGGCCGCACCCTGGATGACGGCACCGTTGACGAAGGACGGATCGAGGTCGAGGGCGCGCAGGGCCGTGACGAGCATCCCCGTCGAGGTGGACTTGCCGTGGGCGCCGGCCACGGCGACGAGGCGCTCTCCGCGCACGAGCCAGGCGAGGGCCTGAGAGCGATGCAGCACGGGCAGCCCGAGACGCAGGGCCTCCTGGTACTCGGGGTTGTCCTCCCACAGCGCACCCGTCACGACGAGGGTGTCGGCAGCACCGACGTGCGCGGCATCGTGGCCGATGCTCACGGGGATGCCGAGCTCGCGCAGGGTCGCGATCGTCGCGGAATCGGAGCGGTCGCTGCCCGTGACCGCGTACCCGCGCGCACGGAACATGCGGGCGATGCCGCTCATGCCGCTGCCGCCGATGCCGACGAAGTGCAGGCGGCCGAGCGACTCGGGAAGGACCAGTGACGGGTCGGGCTTGATCATCGACGTTCAGCCTAGGCGCGACGAGGGTGCGAGGGACTCTCGCACCAGGGCGAGGAGCGCCGCATCACCGTCGCGCCGGCCGACCGAGGCTGCCGCGGCGGCCATGCGGGCGACCTCGGCGCGGCGGCCGAGCAACGGCACGAGTTCTCGAGCGACCCACTGCGGGGTCAGCTCGGCGTCGGGCACGAGCACCGCGCCGCCCGCGGCGACGAGCTCGCGGGCGTTGAGCCGCTGCTCGCCGTTGCCCGCCGCGTAGGGCACGAGCACCGAGGGAAGACCGAGGGCCGCGAGCTCGCTCACGGTCGCCGAGCCCGCGCGGCACAGCACGAGATCGGCCGCGGCGAAGGCGAGATCCATGCGATCGCAGTAGGGCATCGTCACGTAGCCCTCCAGACCGGGGTCGTCTCCCCCGCGACCGGTTCCCGTGAGGTGCAGCACCTGCCAGCTGGTGCCGAGCACGCGCGCCGCCGAGGTCGTCATCGTCTCGTTGAGACGCTGCGCGCCCGTCGAGCCGCCCGTGACGAGCAGCACAGGACGCCCCGCCCCCAGCCCGAGGTGGCGGAGCGCCTCGGCGCGCATCGCGGGGCGGTCGAGCGCCGTGATCTCGGGGCGCAGCGGCATGCCCACCAGCCGCGCGTGCCGCAGCGGGGTGCCCGCGAAAGTGACAGCGGCGGTGCCGCCGAGCCAGACGGCGAGGCGATTGGCGATGCCGGGGCGCGCGTTCGCCTCGTGCGCCACGATCGGGACGCCCTCCAGCCGGGCGGCGAGGTAGGCAGGCGCGGAGGCGTACCCGCCGAAGCCGACCACGACATCCACCCCCCGATCGCGGAGGATCGTGCGGGCGCGACGCACCGCGCCGCGGAAGCGGCCGGGGAACCGCGCGGCGTCGCGGTTCAGCCGCCGAGGGAACGGCACCCGTGGGATCGTGAGCAGCTCGTAGCCGCGCTCGGGCACGAGCCGAGCCTCGAGCCCTTCCGCCGTGCCGAGCACGAGCAGCTCGACGGCGGGCTCGACGCCCCGCCAGTGATCGGCCAGAGCGAGGAGCGGGTTCACGTGACCGGCGGTGCCCCCGCCGGCGAGCAGGGCCGTGGTCATCGCGGGCGCGGCCCCGGTGCTGGCCGGGTCGGCAGGGGCAGGTCGCGGGCGAGCGAGAGCACGACACCGATCGCCAGCAGCGAGGAGACGAGCGCCGATCCGCCCGCCGAGATGAAGGGCAGAGGCAGCCCGAGCACGGGCAGCATGCCCAGCACGACGGCGATGTTGACGAGGGCCTGCCCGATGATCCACACCATGATCGCGCCCGTCGCGATGCGGTGGAAGGGGTTGACGTGGCCGCGCACGAGGCGCATGAGCCCGACCGCGAGAACGGCGAAGAGCACGAGCACCACGAGAGCGCCGATGAGTCCGAGCTCTTCGCCGATGATGGCGAAGATGAAGTCGCTCTCGGCGTGCGGCAGCCAGCGCCACTTCGTCGCCGAGTTGCCGAGGCCCACGCCGAACACGCCGCCCGAGCCGAGAGCCCACAGGGCGTGCACCGACTGCCAGCAGGTGAACTCGTAGTCCTCCGGCGCGCAGCCGTTGAGCCAGACGTCGATGCGGCTCGAGCGCGAGCTCGAGGTGAGGGCGAAGAGCACGGCGCCGAGCGCGACGACGGCGACCATGCCCGCCAGGTACCGCAACGGAGCGCCCGCGAAGAAGAGCGCGGCGAGCACGATCGCAATCATGATGGATGCCGTGCCGAGGTCTTGCCCCGCGAGCACCATGACCACGGCGAGCAGCGAGACCGGCACGGCGGGCACGACGACGCTCTTCCAGTCGGTGAAGGCGTTGGCTCGGTCGGCGAGCACCGTCGCGAGCCACACGACGAGCGCGAGCTTGAGGAACTCGGAGGGCTGGGCGGTGAAGCCCCACAGCGAGATCCAGTTCTGGTTGCCGCCGTAGTCGTAGCCCAAGCCGGTGAAGACCAGCAGCTGCAGGGCGAGCCCGAGCATGACCGCGTGCCGCGCCCAGCGCCGCCAGAAGATCGACGGCAGTCGAGCGATCATGAGCATGAGCGGGATGCCGATGAGGGCGAAGAGGCCTTGCCGCAAGAAGACGGCGAAGAAGTCGCCCTCGTTGTTCTGCGCCGAGGTGACCGCCGACGACGAGAGCACCATCACGAGGCCGAAGAGCACGAGGAAGACGACGGTGCCGACGACGAGCAGCGCGTCGGGGTGCTCGACGCCGAACAGACGCCGCACCGCGACGACCGCTGCGGCAGGCGTGCGCGGGTCGGCGCCGGGCTCAGGTGCCGGGCGACCCCGCGGAGGTCGGACCGTCGTCATGGGCCTCTCCCTCCAGGTGTTGCCGCACGGCTGCCGCGAAACGGCTGCCACGGTCGGCGTAGTCGACGAACTGATCCATGGATGCCGCGGCCGGAGCGAGGAGCACGGTGTCGCCACCCTGCGCCACGACGGCCGCCAGCCGCACAGCGGCAGGCATCACCTGGTCAGTCTCGCGCTCGTCGACCTCCCACAGCGGCAGGGCGGGCGCGTGTCGCGCGAACGCCGCGCGCACGGCATCCCGGTCGGCACCGATGATGATGGCGGCACGCAGGCGGTCGCGATGGGTCTCGACGAGCGGCGCGAGGTCGACGCCCTTGAGCAGCCCGCCGACGATCCAGACCACCGAGCGGTAGGCGCTCAGTGCTGATGCAGCGGCATGCGGGTTCGTCGCCTTCGAGTCGTCGACCCAGGCGACGTCGGCGTCGAGTGCGACGAGCTCGGTGCGGTGCGCGTCGACGCGGAACCTGCGCAGCGCGTCGCGGATCGCCACGGGTGACGCCCCGACCGCACGGGCGAGCGCCGCTGCCGCCAGCGTGTTGGCGAGGCCGTGGGGCGTCGCGAGGCCCGCGGCCATGACATCGGCGAGCTCGGCGAGCTCGAGGGCGCTCGTGCGCCGCTCGTCGAGGAAGGCCCGATCGACGATCAGGTCGTCGACCACCCCCACGTCGCTCGGCCCGGGCACGGTCGCGCCGAAGCCGATCGCGCGACAACCCTCGTGCACCTCGGCCTCTTCGACCATGCGCATGGTGGCCGGGTCGGTGAGGTTGTAGACGCACGCGATGCGCGTGTGCGCGTACACCTTCGCCTTCGCCGCGGCATAGGCCTCGGCGCTGCCGTGCCAGTCGTAGTGGTCGGCGGCGAGGTTCAGGCACACGCTCGCGAGAGGTGCCACCGCGCCTGCACCGTCGTCGGGCATCCAGTGCAATTGAAAGCTCGAGAGCTCGACCACGAGCACGTCGAACCCGCCGGGGTCGCGGACGGCGTCGAGCACCGGCACGCCGATGTTGCCGCACGGTGCGACCCGTCGGCCGTCCTCCTGCAGGATCGTCGCGGTCAGCTGGGTCGTCGTGGTCTTGCCGTTCGTCCCGGTGACGAGCACCCACTCGGCGGGCGGTGCGACCTTGTCGCGCACGCGCCAGGCGAGCTCGACGTCGCCCCACACCGGCGTGCCGCGCTCGCGCGCCCACACCACGTGCGGGTGCTCGGGGAGGAAGCCCGGCGAGACGATCACGAGCTCGGGATCGAGGGCGTCGAACGCCGCAGGCAGTTCGTCGGCCGAGGCGAGCGTCACGAGGTCGACACCGATGACCGGGAGGATGCGCGACCGATCATCGTCCGGCCGGTGCGCCGCGACGACCACCCGGCATCCGAGCTCGGCGAGCGTGTCGGCGACCGCGAAGCCCGTGACGCCAAGGCCGAGCACGAGCACGCGGAGGCCCGACCAGTCGTCGTGCCAGCTCTGCAGATCGTCGGGACGACGCGGTGATGGGGAACCCACGGCTACTGACTGACCCATTCGAGGTAGAACAGGCCGACGCCCACGGCGACGAACAGGCCGCCGATGAGCCAGAAGCGCACGACGACCGTGACCTCGGCCCAGCCTTTCAACTCGAAGTGGTGGTGCAGGGGGCTCATGAGGAAGATGCGCTTGCCGCGCGTGATCTTGAAGTAGGCCCGCTGCACGATGACGGAGCCCGTGACGATGAGGAAGAGCCCGCCGATGAGCACGAGCAGTAGCTCGGTGCGGGTGAGGATCGCGAGGGCCGCGAGGGCGCCGCCGATCGCGAGAGAGCCCGTGTCGCCCATGAAGATCTGCGCGGGCGAGGTGTTCCACCACAGGAATCCGATGAGGCTCGCCGCGATCGCCGCCGCCACGATCGCCAGATCGAGAGAATCGCGCACCTCGTAGCAGCGGTACTCGTTGGCGGGGTCGATGAGGGCGTTGTTGCACGACTGGTTGAACTGCCAGAAGGCGATGAAGATGTAGGCCGCGATCGAGAGGATGGAGGCGCCCGTCGCGAGGCCGTCGAGGCCGTCGGCCACATTGACGGCGTTCGAGGTGCTCACGACGATGACGTTCACCCAGACGGCGAACGCGATGAAGGCGCCGATCGTTCCGAAGACGGCGAAGTCGAGCCAGTGGATGTCGCGCACCGCCGAGATCGCCGTCGACGCGGGCGTGAGCCCGTCGGCGTCGGGGAACGAGAGCGCGAGCACGGCGAAGACCGTCGCGACGACCGCCTGCCCGGCGATCTTGGCCCAGCCGCCGAGCCCGAGGCTGCGCTGCTTGCGGGTCTTCGTGAAGTCGTCGATGAAGCCGATGAGACCCAGACCGACCATGAGGCCGAGCACGAGCAGGGCGCTGAGCGTGATGGACTCGCCGCTCACGATGTGGCCGAAGAAGTAGCCGAGCACGGCGCCGAGGATGAACACGATGCCGCCCATCGTGGGCGTTCCGCGCTTGGTGTGGTGCGACTGCGGGCCGTCATCGCGGATGAACTGGCCCCACTCGAGGCGGTTGAAGAGCCGGATGAAGAGCGGCGTCAGCAGCAGGGTGAACGCGAGCGAGAACGCGCCCGCGAACATGAGGGCGATCATCGGTCAGCCGCCAGCAGTCGGTCGACCAGGCCCTGCAGAGGGGTTCGGGATGCGGCACTCACCAGCACCACATCGCCTTCGTCGACCTGCGCACGCACGACATCGTATGCCTCGTCGACAGTGCCGACCAGCATCGACTCTCCGTCCCACGAGCCTTCGAGCCCTGCCGCGTTGTGGATGTGCCGCGCTCCGTCACCGACGACGATGAGCTGCGACACGTCGAGCCGCACGACGATGCGCCCGAGCGCGTCGTGGTCGTCGAACCAGTCGGACGGCTCGCTCTGCAGCTCGCCCAGCACGACGATCGAGCGGGCACCGCCGCGCACGATGTCGGCGAGCGCGCGCAGCGAACCGCGCACGTCGAGCGCGGTCGCCGCTGCCGTGTCGTCGAGCAGCACCGCGCCGTTGGCGAGCGCACGGCGAGCGGTGCGGCCAGGGATATCGGTCACGGTGGCGGCCGCGATCCGAGCGGCATCGTCGAGAGTGGCGCCCGAGGCGAGCCCCGCCTCGACGATCGCGATCGCGGCGTCGACAGCGGCCTGGCCCACGGCGTCGAGGGCGAGCTCGGCGTGCTGGTCGCCGGCCCGCAACCAGAGGCGCGAGCCGTCGAGTCGGTGGGCCACGTCGTCGACCACGAGGAACGTGCTCGTCATCGCCTCACCAGCCGGCTTCGCGCAGCGCGGCCCGCGCCTCATCGCGCGCCGAGTACTCGGTGCGCACGCCGCGGATGTCTCGGTAGTCCTGGTGGCCGGGGCCCGCCCAGAGAATGGAGTCGCCCTCGCGCGCGAGCCCTACCGCGACGCGGATCGCCTGCTCGGGCGGGCTCACCTCGTGGATCTCGGGCGTGTTGGTCGCGAGCGCGGCCCCTTCGAGCAGCGTGGCACGGATGGACGCGGGGTCTTCGAATCGCGGGTGGTGGTCGGTGATGACGAGCACGTCGCAGCCCTCGGCTGCGACGCGCGCCATCTCATGCCGCTTCGTCGCGTCGCGGTCGCCGTCGGCGCCGAAGACCATGATCGTGCGGCCGGGGGTGAAGCGACGCACGGCGGCGAGCGTGTGGGCGAAGGCGTCGGCGCTGTGCCCGAAGTCGACGTAGACGCTCGGGCCCCGATCGCCCGACACCCGTTCGGTGCGGCCGGGCAGGTACGCCTCGATGCCCGAGCCGCCGAGCGCCGCCGCGATGTCATCGAGCGGGATGCCCGCCTCGACGAGCATGACGATCGCGAGCCCGGCGTTGGCCGCCATGTGCCCGCCGATGAGCGGAACGCGCGACTGCATCGCGCGACCCTCCGGGCCGGTGAGCCGGAAGCCCGTGTACGCCGGGTGCTCGTCGGTGATCTCGACGCGCCAGTCGGCCTCGACCCCGGGGAGGGAGGTGATGGTGACGACGGGGATGCGCGCGGCATCCACGACCCGCACGCCGTAGGCAGAGTCGAGCGACACGACGCCGCGGCGGCCCCGGTCGGGGAAGAACAGCGGCAGCTTCGCCTGGAAGTACTCCTCCATGTCGACGTAGTCGTCGAGGTGGTCGTGCGTCAGGTTGGTGAAGCCGACGACGTCGAACAGCAGGCCGTCGACGCGGTGCCGGCTGAGCGCCTGCGCACTGACCTCGACCGCGACTGCCTCGACGCCCGCCTCGCGCATGCGCGCGAGCAGCGCGTGCATCTCGCTCGCCTCAGGGGTCGTGAGGCGGCTCACGACCGTGAGGTCGCCGATGTGGCGCTCGGCCGTCGAGCTGAGGCCCGTGACGCGGCCGAGCTGACGCAGGATGCCCTCGAGCAGGTACGCCGTCGACGTCTTGCCGTTCGTGCCGGTGACGCCGAGCATGAGCGGCGGCTCGTCGTGGGTGCGGTAGACCCAGGCGGAGATGTCGCCGAGAGCCGCGCGAGGGTCTGCCACGACGACGACCGGCAGCCCCGATGGCGCGGCCATCGCGAGCCCCTCGGGGTCGGTGAGCACGGCGACAGCACCCGAGGCCGCGGCATCCGCCGCGAACTCTGCACCGTGCCGGTGAGCGCCGCGCAGTCCGACGAACAGGTCACCGGCGCGCACATCGCCGGTCGAGAGGGTCACGCCCGTGAGATCGACACCCGCGGCCGGTCCGTGGTGCTCGAGACCGAACGCCTCGACGAGACCGATGAGCGGGCGGGGCTCGGGGTGCTCGGGCCGCAGCACGGGGGGAATGCGGGACAACGCGACCTCAGCTCTGTCTGGGCCGACCTCTCACCAGGTCAGCGGGATGCTCGGTGCCGGGACCGTCGACGGGGGCACCCGGAAGGTCTTCAGCACCTGGGTCATGATCGACCGGAAGGTGGGCGCGGCGGCAGCCGACGTCTTCATCGTATCGGGCTCTCCGTAGGTCACGACCACGACGAACTGCGGGTTATCCGCCGGGGCCGTGCCGGCCACCGACACGATGCGCTCGTCGCCATAGGCGCCGTTCTCGGAGACCTCGGCGGTACCCGTCTTGGCCGCGACGCGGTAGCCGGGGATCGTGAGCTGGCGCGAGAGGAAGCCCTGTGTGACGACATTCTCGAGCGTCGCGATGACGTCGCGCGCCGCCGACTCGCTCACGACGCGCTCGCCCTCCACGGGCGGCAGGTCGGTGACGGTGCCGTCGGCGTGCGTGCACCCGGTCACGAGCGTGAGGGGGGCGCGCACTCCCCCGTTCGCGAGGGTCTGGTACAGGCTCGCGACCTGCGCGCTCGTCGCCGTCATGCCCTGGCCGAACATCTGCGTGACGGCGGTGTGGCCATCGACCTCGTCGGCGGCGCCCACGAAGCCGGGCTCTTCGCCGAGGAAATCGACGGCCGACTGCGTGCCGAAGCCAAAGCCCGTGAGGTAGTCGTGCCGTTGGGTGAGCGAGAGGCGCTCGCTCAGCACCGCAGTGCCCGTGTTCGAGGAGTTCATGAGCACACCGGCGGTCGTGTAGCGCAGATCGCCGTGATCCCAGGCGTCACCGATCTGGAAGCCCGCGATCGTGTTGTAGCGGCGCGGGGCGATCACCTGATCGGAGAGCCTGGCCGCACCCGAATCGAGCAGGGCGGCGAACGTTGCCGACTTGATCGTCGAGCCGGGCTCGTACGGCCAGGTGAAGACGCGCGACCCCAGGTTCTCGGGCGCCGTGCCGTTGACGTTGTTGGGGTCGACGGTCGGCCAGTCAGCCGCGGCGATGAGGTGGCCGTCAGAGACCCTCACGACGACCGCGGTCGCCCACTCGGCCCCGATCGCCGTGGCCTGCTCGGCGATCGCCTGCTGCGCGAACCACTGCACATCGGCGTCGATCGTGAGGCGCAGGGTGCCCCCGTCGACGGCATCCTGCGCCACGACGGTCGTGCCGGGAAGCCGCACGCCGTCGGCGCCGCGCTCGTAGGTCGCCTGGCCATCGGTGGCCTGCAGGCAGTCGTTGAGGCGATACTCGAGGCCCGTCTGCGGGCCGTCGGTGCCGAGGAAGCCCACGAGGTTGCCGGCGATCTGACCGTTCGGGTAGGTGCGGGCCGGGATGCGCTCCCAGTAGACCCACGGGATGTCGAGCGCGCGCACCTGCTCGAAGGCCTCCGGTGTCACGCCGCGCGCGAGGTAGGCGTGGTCGTCTTGCGGATTCTCGGCGAGTTGGGCCTGGATATCGGTGAGCATCGCGATCGGGTCGCCCTCGACGATCGCCGCGAGCGCCCCGAGAGCATCGGCGACCGTGCGCGTGACGCGCTCCCCCGTCTGCTCATCGGTGCGGCGGTAGTCGGCGACGAACCGCGGCGAGACCGTGATGTCGTAGCGGAAGACCGAGTCGGCCAGCACGACACCGCGCGCGTCGACGATGTCACCGCGCGCGCCGTGGATCGTGATGGGGATCGAGCGCCGCGCCTCCGACTCCTGTGCGAGTTGCTCGGCCCGCACGACCTGGATGTCGACGAGCCGCACGACGAACGCGGAGAGCACGATCGCGAGCACGAGCATCCACGCGGCGAGGCGGCGGCGCGTGCGGCGCTCGACGGTCACCATGCCCGTTCTCCTCCCCGGTCGATCAGCGCGTCACCGGCGAGGGCAGCGCCCCCGACGGCAGCGCCGTGCTCGAACCCGACGGTAGCGACCCCGACGGCGACGGCGTCGGAGGCACGCCCGAGGCGACCGCCGATGCACCCCCTGCCGCCGTCGGGATCACGAGGGGCACGTCGGCCAGCAGCACGTTGCCGACGAGGTCGCCCCGACCGTCGAGCACTCCCGAGCCGGCCCCCGCCGGCGTCGGGCTGCCCTGCACGGAGCCATCGGAGAGGAGCAGGAATGCGGGGCTCACGCTGCTGACCACCATGCCGAGCGACTCGGCGTTGGCCGCGACGTTCTGAGCGGAGTCGAAGACGTTGAGCCGCTCGGTCAGCACCTGGGCGGTGCGGTCGAGCTCGATGCGCTCAGCCTCGAGCGCCGTGATCCGGTACGCCCCGTCGGAGAGCACGATGCTCAGCAGGAGCTGCGTGAGCAGGATGGCGAACACCCCGGCGACGGTCGCGATCGCGTACGCGGCCCGCGGGCGGGCGCGGCGCTGACCGCGCGTGGCGACGACCTCGAGGGGCGGCCGAAGCGGCACGGCGCCACGCGGGCGCGGTGCCGGCGTCAGAGCAACCGCGCTCATGCGGCAGCCTTCAGCCGCTCGGCGGCGCGCAGGCGCACCGGGATCGCGCGCGGGTTGCGAGCACGCTCGGCCTCGTCGGCCTGCTCGGCGCCGCGCACCAGCAGGGCGAACTCGGGCCGGTGCTCGGGCAGCTCGACGGGCAGGCCGGCCGGAGCGGTCGACTGGGAGCGCGCCGCGAGCTCGCGCTTGACGATGCGGTCTTCGAGCGACTGGTAGGCGAGCACGACGATGCGGCCGCCGACGGCGAGTGCATCGAGAGCCGCCGGCAGCGCCGCCTCGAGGGCGGCCAGCTCGGCATTCACTTCGATGCGCAGAGCCTGGAACACGCGCTTGGCAGGGTGGCCTGCGCGCTGCACGGCGCGGGGCGTCGCGTCGATGATGAGCTGCACGAGCTGCGACGACCGCTCGAGAGGATGCTCCGCACGCGCCTTGACGATGCTGCGGGCGTAGCGGGGCGCGAGCTTCTCCTCGCCGTAGGCGTAGAAGATGCGACGCAGCTCGGCCTCGGAGTACTCGGCGAGGATCGTGGCCGCGGTGATGCCCGTCGTGCGGTCCATGCGCATGTCGAGCGGGGCATCCTGCGAGTAGGCGAAGCCGCGCTCGGCCTCATCGAGCTGCATCGACGAGACGCCGAGATCGAAGAGCACCGCGGTCGCCCGCTCGATGCCGAGACTGTCGAGCGCCTCGCGGATGCCGCTGTACACGGTGTGCACGAGGTGCACGCGGTCGCCGAAGCGGGCCAGGCGCGCGCCCGCCTTCGCGAGCGCGTCGGTGTCGCGGTCGAGGCCGACGAGCGTGAGTCCGGGGTGGCGCTCGAGCGCTGCCTCGGCGTGACCACCGAGCCCGAGCGTGGCGTCGACGAGCACCGCGCCGTCGATCGACAGGGCAGGCTCGAGCAAGTCGAGGGAGCGCTCGAGCATGACGGGGATGTGGCGGGGAGAGTCGGTCATCATCGTGTCCGGATCGAGCGCGGGGCCCCGATCCCCATCCGTGCGACCTGGCACCGGGGAAGGTGCGCCAGGGCGACTCACGGCTGGGAGTCGGGGTCACGCGATCAGAAGAGCCCGGGGATCACCTCCTCCTCGGTGTTGGCGAAGGCTTCCTCGCGCTCGGTGTAGTAGGCGTTCCACGACTCGGTCGACCAGATCTCGGCGCGGTCGCCGGCGCCGATCACCGTCAGTTCGCGATCGAGACCCGCGTAGTCGCGCAGCACGGTCGGGATCGTCAGGCGATGCTGAGAATCGGGCTCCTGCTCGCTCGCGCCCGAGAGGAAGAGGCGCTGGAACTCGCGCCCCTGCTTGCTCGTGAGCGGCGCGGTGCGGAGCTTGTCGAGCTGCTCCTGGAACATCGCCGCGCTGAAGACGTAGATGCAGTGCTCCTGGCCGCGGGTGAGCACGACTCCCCCGGCGAGCTCGCTGCGGAACTTCGCCGGAAGGATGATGCGCCCTTTGTCGTCGAGTTTGGGGGTGTGCGTGCCGAGAAGCATCGTCCTGGCCCCCCTCTCATCTCCGGCCCGAGATCAGGTGATGATCTCCACTTTACTCCACTTTCCTCCACCAAGTAAAGGAACACCGGCACAATACTCCCGATTTGCCTCCACGTCTCCTCTCGGAGGCCCGAAAATACGGGCATGACGGCCCGACTCCTCGGTGGAGGGTCGAAGCGCCGCTGGCCATCGAGTCGCTGGAGGCGCACGAAAAAGCGGGGCCGACCCGATGGTCGACCCCGCGAGAGAGGAGGTGTGGAGGGAGGTGGAGGGCTACTCGCCGCGCTCGTCCTGGCGGCGTTCCCAGCGCTCAGACATCGTCGTCATCCACGAGGATCGCGTCGGCCGGGCCGATCGCGCGGTGGAGGAACCGCCTGCAGCGGTCGCCTCGGCGCCACGGCCGGGAGACAGCACGAGGAGCACGCCCCCGAGCATGAGGCCGAAACCGATGACGCCCACCAGGGGCTGCCGCACGATCACTCCGGCGACGAGCGCTGCCACGCCCGCGACAGCGAGCAGAGCGCCGACCACGACGAGCCGGTAGTTGGGTTTGCCGCGCCGGCCCGAGACCGTGGCGACGAAATCGGCGTCGTTCTGGTAGAGATTGCGCTCCATCTCTTCCAGGAGGCGCTGCTCGTGCTCCGAGAGCGGCATGGTGAACCCTTCGACGACTGAGGGGGTGGATTGCTCCCCCGGGCCCTCATTCTAGGCTCGCACCCCTCGATAGGCTAGGCGGGTGCCTGAGAGATTGCGGTTAGTCGACCTTGTCAACGCCCGACTCGAGCAGTTCCTTGACGAGCGCGCGACCCAGCTCGGCTCGATCGCGGACGACCTCGCGGTATTCACCGACGCCGGCCGCGACCTGCTGAGCGGTGGCAAACGCTTCCGCGCCCTGTTCTGCTATTGGGGCTGGCATGCGGTCGCGGGCACCGTTCGCGCGGATGATCTCCTCGCCGAGCTCGACGAGCATCCCGACCTGTCGAGCGTCATCGATGCGGCCGCCGCGCTCGAGATCTTCCATGCCGCGGCGCTCGTGCACGACGACATCATGGACAAGTCCGACACCCGGCGCGGCATGCCGGCCGCCCACCGCCGCTTCGAAGCCGACCACGCTCGCCGCGAGTGGGTCGGCAGCGCCGCCACGTACGGCACCTCGTCCGCTCTCCTGCTCGGCGATCTGCTGCTGGGCTGGAGCGACGAGCTGCTCGACTCCGGGCTCGAGCGGCTCGCAGACCCGCGCAGCGCTCGCGCGGCGCGCGGCGAGTTCCAGAGAATGCGCACCGAGGTCATGGTCGGTCAGTACCTCGATATCCGCGAGGAGGTCGCGTGGCGCGATGCCGATGAGGCCGAGCTGCTGCCGCGCGCCCACCGCGTCGTGACCTACAAGTCGGCGAAGTACTCGATCGAGGCGCCGCTCGCGCTCGGCGCGCTCATGGCCGGCGGCAGCCTCGAGCAGGTGTCGGCCCTGCGCGCCTTCGGTCTGCCGCTCGGCGTGGCCTTCCAGCTGCGCGACGACCTGCTCGGCGTCTTCGGCGACCCGACCGTCACCGGCAAGCCGGCGGGCGACGACCTGCGCGAGGGCAAGCGCACCGTCATCATCGCGCTCGCCCGTGCCGCACTTCCCGCGGGTGCGGTGCGGCTCATCGACGAGCTCCTCGGCGACCCCTCGCTCAGCGATCACCAGATCGCGACGCTGCAGGCGACGATCCGTGACAGCGGCGCTGTCGAGACCACCGAGCGCATCATCGCCCGCAGCGTCGCCGAGGCGATCGCCGCTCTCGAGGATGCCCCCCTGAGCCGTTCCGCGCGCGCCGAGCTGATCGGCCTCAGCGACCTCGTCACGCGCCGTGCGCACTAGCGACGGGTCGCGCTCGCGCTAGAAGGCGAGCGCCTGCGCGACGCGGCGCACCTCGGCTTTGCGGCCCGCGCGCAACGCGGTGATGGGCGAGACTCCGAGCACCTCGTTCACCTCGAGCATCCAGTCCATGGCCTCGTCGTCGGTGAAGCCGTCGTCGGCGAGCAGGATGAGCGTGCCGCGCAGATCCTTCAGCGGCTCGCCCTCGTGCACGAACTCCTCGGGAATGACGAGCACTCGCTCGCGCCGCACGGCGAGCAGGTGGCGGTCCTCGATCAACCGGTGCACCTTGCCGGGGCTCAGGTTCAGCACATCGACGAGATCGGGAACGGTCATCCAGCGGGCGGATTCAGCAGGCACCCGTCAAGCGTGCCATGTTCGCGGGGTCGTCTGTGCCGAACTGTCATGTTACGAACATGTAAACTCACGCCACATCTTCCCCATTGGTAGACATGCGTTGTACTCTGTCACCGCGGATGCGGGGGCATCCGCCGCGCCCGTTCGGGCGCACCTGGGCACTGCGAAGGGCCGGAACACGATGAGCGAGACTGACCGCGCTGCTGACACCGCGCGCAGCCCGCTGGGGGCATCCGACTCCGACGACCGCGCTCGCGCGGTCTTCGCCGGGTTGGCTCCGCGCCGCCTCGCCGCCGAGACCGGGGTGACGACCCTGACGGTCGCCACCCCGGCTCGGGGAGCCATCTCACGCCGCGTGCGGTCTGCAGCATTCACCTCGGTGCCCGTCGCCCTGACGGGAGCGATCGTGCTGGGCCTCGGGCTCACGGGGCCGGTCGACCCCGCGCACGCCCGCAAGCCTTCGCCGCCGAAGCCCGAGCAGGCGCCCTCGCCCCTCGGGCTGCGCACGGCGCTCTCGCAGATCGGCGCCGCCCTCATGCCCGGAGGGCTCACGGCGCACGCCGTGAGCACGAGCGTCGCGCCCGCGGTCTACACCGTGGCTCCCGGTGACACCGTGAGCAGCATCGCCCAGCGCTACGGCATCTCCACGGCATCGGTGCTCGCCCTGAACGGCCTGTCGTGGAAGTCGACGATCTTCCCCGGCCAGGTGCTCGCCCTGAGCTCGGCTCCTGTCAAGACCACGGGAACCCCCGCGCCCACGACAGCAGCGGGCCGGTACACGATCGTCAAAGGCGACACGCTCTCGGCGATCGCCGCGCGCTTCGGACTCTCCACCCAGTCCATCCTCGACGCCAACGCCCTCGCGTGGACGAGCATCGTCTACCCGGGCCAGACGCTCCTCATCCCCGGCCGCGTCGCGCAGCCCGAGCCCCCGCGCGCACCCCTGGTCGGTCAGACCCACGACGCTCCTCTCGACCGGCCCGCCACCGGCGAGCAGCCCGCCGCGGAGTCCACCGCGGCCGGGTCTGTCGCGGCAGCCGTCGCCGGCATGCAGATCGCCGCTCGGCCGGTGCTCCCGGTCGAGCCCCGCAGCCCCGCCTCGGGATCGACACCGGGCGGTTCCTCCGCCCGCCCGCCGAGCGGCGGGTCGGTCACGCCCCTCACGGCCGAGATGCGCACGCACGCGAGCACCATCATCCAGGTGGGCCGGCAACTGGGCGTGCCGGAGTACGGCATCGTCATCGCTCTCGCGACCGCCATGCAGGAGTCGACGCTGCGCAACCTCTCGTGGGGAGACCGCGACTCGGTCGGCCTGTTCCAGCAGCGCCCGAGCTCGGGCTGGGGCACCGCGGCCGATCTGCAGGTGCCGAGCCACGCCGCGACCCTCTTCTACGTCGGCAGGTCGGGCTACACCCGTGGGCTCCTCGACATCCCCGGCTGGCAGGGCATGACCCTCACGCGCGCCGCCCAGGCTGTGCAGATCTCGGCGTACCCCGACGCCTACGCGAAGTGGGAGGCGAGCGCCTGGGCGTGGTACTTCGAACTCACGTGACGCCCCTCGCGACGTCGCGCGTGGCACCCGGAGCGCCCGGGCCGCGCAATCTAGACTGACGCGGTGAGCACCTCGACGACCGATCCCCTCATCGGCCGCCTGATCGACGGCAGATACCAGGTGCGCTCACGCATCGCCCGCGGCGGCATGGCGACCGTCTACCTCGCGACCGACCAGCGCCTCGACCGCCTCGTCGCGGTCAAGATCATGCACGGCCACCTCGCCGACGACAGCCAGTTCAAAGAGCGCTTCATCCAGGAGGCGCGTTCGGCCGCGCGCCTCGCGCACCCCAACGTGGTCAACGTCTTCGACCAGGGTCAGGATGCCGAGTCGGCGTACCTCGTCATGGAGTACCTGCCGGGGATCACGCTGCGCGAGCTGCTGCAGGAGTACGGCGCACTCACCCCCGAGCAGACCATGGACATCACCGAGGCCGTGCTCGGCGGTCTCGCCGCCGCGCACAAGGCCGGCATCGTGCACCGCGACCTCAAGCCCGAGAACGTGCTGCTCGCCGACGACGGACGCATCAAGATCGGCGACTTCGGCCTCGCGCGGGCCGCGAGCGCGAACACCGCCACGGGCCAGGCGCTCCTCGGCACGATCGCCTACCTCTCGCCCGAGCTCGTGACGCGCGGCATCGCCGACACCCGCAGCGACATCTACGCGGTCGGCATCATGATGTTCGAGATGCTCACGGGCGAGCAGCCCTTCAAAGGCGAGCAGCCGATGCAGATCGCCTACCAGCACGCCAACGACTCGGTGCCGGCGCCGAGCACCCTCAACCCGCGGGTGCCTGCCGAGTGGGACGAGATCGTGCTGTGGGCGACGTCGCGCGATCCGAACGATCGACCCGCGGATGCCCGAGCCCTGCTCGACCAGGTGGCCGAGACGGGCCGCTCGTTGCAGACAGCGCTGCCGACCGCGGCCACGCAGCGCACCCTGCTGCTCACCTCGCCGATCCCCACGGCTCCCGCGACGGGAGAGACCCAGGTTCTCGGCACGCGCGGCGGGCCGGACACCCCGGAGGGGCCGTCGGCGACGGCCGAGCTCACGCGTCGTGGGCCTCAGAGCCGCCGACGGGGGTGGATCCTGTTCGCCGCGGTGCTCGCCCTCGCCGGCCTCGCCGCGGGGGTCGGCTGGTGGTTCGGCGCGGGTCCCGGTGCGCGCGTGACGATCGCCGACGTGCGCGGTGACACCGTCGAAGCGGCACGACTCATCCTGGAGGACCAGGGGGCGATCGTCGACGAAGCGGTCGTCGAGGCCTTCGACCTCGAGATCGCCGCAGGGCTCGTGGCCGGCACCGACCCCGCGGCGGGCGAGGTCATCGACCGCGACACGGTCGTGACGATCGTCGTCTCGAGAGGCCCCGAGCCGACCACGGTGCCCGACGTCGTCGGCCAGCCGGAGGCCGACGCCCGGATCGCGCTCGTCGGCGCCGGGTTCGAGGTCGGCGAGGGCATCCCCCAGTTCGATGCGGACGTTCCGGAGGGCTCCGTGATCGCGGTCGTCGATGCCGATGAGGCCGCGCTCGCGGCGGGAGCCGATTCGTTCAAGGGCACGCGCGTGCAGCTGCTGGTCTCAGTCGGCACGATCCCCTCGGTGCGGGGGCTCACGGTCGAGGCCGCGCAGGCCGCGCTCAGCGCTCGAGATCTCACGGGCATCGTCGGAGGCGCGTCGGAGTTCGACAACGAGGTCGCCCTGGGCAATGTGCTGCGGCTCGAACGCACGACCGACGGCCCGGTGCGCCCCGGCAGCACGCTCACGATCATCGTTTCGCGCGGGCCCGACCTCGTCGACATCCCCGACGTCGTCGGCGAGACGATCACCAACGCCATCGCTGCGCTCGAAGCGGCGGGCTTTGTGGCCATCGTGCAGACGAACGTGCCACGACCGTTCTGGGATGTCGCGGAGGTTCAGAGCTCCGATCCCTCGGACGACGGCACCGCGATTCGCGGCTCCGAGGTCACGATCGTCGCGAACTTCTAACTGCGGCCGAGCTCCTCCGCCACGAGGAAGGCGAGCTCGAGCGACTGCATGTGGTTGAGGCGCGGGTCGCACAGCGACTCGTAGCGCGTCGCGAGGGTCTCCTCGTCGATGTGCTCGGAGCCGCCGAGGCACTCCGTGACGTCGTCGCCGGTCAGCTCGACGTGGATGCCGCCCGGGTGCGTGCCGACCGCGCGGTGCGACTCGAAGAAGCCCTTGACCTCGTCGACGACGTCGTCGAAGCGGCGCGTCTTGTAGCCGTTGGGGGTCGTGAGGCCGTTGCCGTGCATGGGGTCGCACACCCACAGGGGCGTGGCGTCCATGCCGCGGATCGCGTCGAGGAGCGGCGGCAGGGCATCCCGGATCGTCCCGGCGCCCATGCGCGTGATGAAGGTGAGGCGACCGGGCTCGCGCTCGGGGTCGAGTACGTCGATGAGGCGCTCCATCGTCTCGGGCGTCGTCGACGGACCGAGCTTGACGCCGATGGGGTTGCGGATGCGCTTGAAGAAGTCGACGTGCGCGCCGTCGAGCTCGCGCGTGCGCTCGCCGATCCAGAGGAAGTGCGCGCTCGTGGTGTACGGAGTGCCCGTGCGGGAGTCGATGCGGGTCATGGGGCGCTCGTAGTCCATGAGCAGGCCCTCATGGCTCGAGTAGAACTCGACGCGCTTAAGCTCGTCGAAGTCGGCCCCGGCCGCCTCCATGAACTTCACGGCGCGATCGATCTCTTTCGCGAGGCCCTCGTACCGCTGGTTGGCGGGGTTGGCGGCGAAGCCCTTGTTCCAGCTGTGCACCATGCGCAGGTCGGCGAAACCGCCCTGGGTGAAGGCGCGGATGAGGTTCAGGGTCGAGGCGCTCGTGTGGTACCCCTTCACGAGGCGCGCAGGGTCGGCCTGTCGCGACTCGGGGGTGAAGTCGTAGCCGTTGACGATGTCGCCGCGGTAGGCGGGCAGCGTGACGTCGCCGCGGGTCTCGGTGTCGCTCGAGCGCGGCTTGGCGAATTGGCCCGCCATGCGGCCCATCTTGATGACGGGCATCGACGCGCCGTAGGTGAGCACGACCGCCATCTGCAGGATGGTCTTGACCCGGTTGCGGATCTGGTCGGCGGTCGCGCCCGCGAAGGTCTCGGCGCAGTCGCCACCCTGCAGCAGGAAGGCGTCGCCGCGGGCGGCGCGCGCGAGGCGGTCGCGCAGCATGTCGACCTCGCCTGCGAAGACGAGCGGCGGCATGGTCGCGAGCTCGGCCGACGCGGCCGCGACAGCGGTCGAGTCGGGCCACTGCGGCTGCTGCTTGATCGGCAGCGTGCGCCAGTGGTCGAGGCCGGCGATGACCGCGGGGTCGGCGTGCACAACGGTTTCGAAGGGGTCGACCACGAGCGTTACGTCCTCTACGGGGCGGGAGATTCAGGGATGCGCGGCGCACCGCGCCGCAGCGCTTCAGCCTACCGGGCGTTGGCGGGGCGCTTGTCCTTGACGGTGGTGGCGTAGACGTCGCGATACTCCTGGCCGCTGAGGCGACCCAGTTCGTACATGATCTCGTCGGTGATCGAGCGGAGCACGAAACGATCGCCCTCGAGGCCCTGGAACCGGCTGAAGTCGAGCGGCTCGCCGAACACGATGCCCGGGCGCACGACCTTCGGCAGCGTCGAGCCGATGGGCATGACCTTCTCGGTGTCGATCATCGCCACCGGCACGACGGGGGCGCCCGACTCGAGGATCATGCGCGCGACGCCCGTGCGGCCGCGGTACATGATGCCGTCGGGGCTGCGAGTGCCCTCGGGGTAGATGCCGAGCGCGAAGCCCTCTGCCAGCACGCGCAGGCCGGTGTTGAGGGAGGCCTCGCTCGCCTTGCCGCCCGAGCGGTCGATCGGCAGCTGGCCGCTCGCCTCGAAGAACATCTTGATGAGCCACCCCTTGATGCCCCGGCCGGTGAAGTAGTCGCTCTTCGCGAGGAAGACCACGCGTCGATCGAGAACGAGGGGCAGGAAGACCGAGTCGGTGAAGGAGAGGTGGTTGCTGGCGAGGATGACCGCCCCGGTGCGAGGGACGTTCTCGACCCCGCGCACCCAGGGGCGGAACGCCGTGAGCAGGATGGGCCCGATCACCAGGTTCTTCATCAGCCAGTAGAACACTGGGGAGTCCCTTCGTCGGCAGCGATCGCCAGCCTAACCCCTGCCCGCGCTCTCCGCGCGGTCGTGGGCTGCATCACGCGGGCGAGGAGGTGGCGTGGATGCGCGCCAGGTCGGCGGCCCCCACGACGCCGGCGTCGTTCACGAGCTCGGCCACGACGAAGCGCGGCTCGGGGTGGTAGCCGCGCGCCGGCAGGTGCGCCAGGTACGCCTCCCGCACCGGGTCGAGAAGCAGGTCGCCCGCGATCGAGACACCGCCGCCGAAGACGAACAGCTCGGGGTCGAGCACGGCGCTCAGGCTCGCGCACGCCTGCCCGAGCCAGGTGCCCAGCTGACGCAGCGCATGCACGGCCCCGGCGTCCTCCTCGACGAGCAACCGCGCCAGGATGTCGCCCGTCAGCCCGCCCGCGCGCTCGCGCTCGACGGCGAGCTGCAGGCCGATACCGCCCGCATCGGCGATCTCGTTGGCCATGCGCAAGAGAGCGCGACCCGAACCGTACTGCTCGATGCAGCCTCGTGCCCCGCAGCCGCAGGGCAGGCCGTCGGGCACGACGCGCAGGTGGCCGAGCTCGCCTGCTGTGCCGAAGCCTCCGCGCAGCAGCCGATCGCCGGTCACGATCGCCCCGCCGACGCCTGTGCCGATCGTGAGCATCGTCATGTCGTGCGCATCCCGCGCAGCGCCGAAGCGGAACTCGGCCCAGCCCGCCGCATTCGCGTCGTTGTCGATCGTGACGTCGAGGTCGAGCCGCTCGCGCAGGCGGTCGCGGAAGGGCTCGTGGCGCCAGTTGATGTTCGGCGCGTAGTAGACGGTCGACTGCGCGGCGTCGATGAACCCCGCCGCCGCGACGCCCGCGGCGATGACCTGCTGCCCGTCGCGCAGCTGCTCGATCATGCGCACGACGAGGTCGGTGATGGCGGCCGGATCACCGGCCGGAGTCGGCTCACGCAGCTCGGCGAGGATCTCGCCGTCGTCGCTCACCAGGGCGCCGGCGATCTTCGTCCCGCCGATGTCGATTCCGATGGAGTGCACGAGCGACGAGTCTAGTGACGAGCTCAGGCTCTCCGAGGATGAAGCAGGCTTCGCACACTAGAGTGGGGGCACCATCTGCCCGTCCGGTACCAAAGGAGTTGCCGTGAAAGAGTTCTTCGTCCCGGCCGTCGTCACGCCCGATCCCGACGCCAACGCTAGCGACCTGCTCGTCGACCGCGTGCGCCAGACGCCCAACGGGGCGCTCTTCGCCCTACCGACCGCTGACGGCGGGTGGTCCGACCTGACCGCGGCCGAGTTCCACCGCCAGGTCAAGGCGCTCGCCAAGGGCTTCATCGCCGCGGGTGTGAAGCCCGGCGAGAAGATCGGCTTCATGTGCAAGACGCGCTACGAGTGGACCCTCGTCGACTTCGCGACGTGGTTCGCGGGCGCCGTTCTCGTGCCGATCTACGAGACGAGCTCGCCGAGCCAGGTGCAGTACATCCTCGAAGACTCCGAGGCCCACCACATGATCGTCGAGACCGCCGACCACTTCGCCCGCTACGACGAGGTCGCGGGCGACCTCCCGAACATCGGCCACGTCTGGCAGATGCACGTCGGCGACCTCGAGAAGCTCGCATCGACCGGCGAGGGCATCAGCGATGACGAGCTCGAGGCGCGCCGCACTGCCGCCAAGGGCAGCGATCTGGCGACGCTGATCTACACCTCCGGCTCGACCGGTGTGCCGAAGGGCTGCATCCTCACCCACTCGAACTTCGTCGAGCTGTGCCGCAATGCGGTCGTCTCGATGAGCCAGGTGGTCAACCCGCAGTCGTCGACGCTGCTGTTCATCACGACCGCGCACATCTTCGCCCGCTTCATCTCGGTGCTGAGCGTGCACGGCGGCGTCAAGATCGGCCACCAGGCCGACACGAAGCAGCTGCTGCCCTCGCTCGGCTCGTTCAAGCCGACGTTCCTGCTCGCCGTGCCGCGCGTGTTCGAGAAGGTCTACAACTCGGCCGAGCAGAAGGCCGAGGCCGGCGGCAAGGGCAAGATCTTCCGCAAGGCCGCCGATGTCGCGATCGCGCACTCGAAGGCGCTCGACGCGGGGCACGTGCCGCTCGGCCTCAAGGTGCAGTTCGCGCTCTTCGACCGCCTCGTCTACAGCAAGCTGCGGGCGGCCATGGGCGGCCGCGTTGTCTACGCCGTCTCGGGCTCCGCTCCCCTGGGCCTGCGCCTGGCGCACTTCTTCCGCAGCCTCGACATCCGCATCCTCGAGGGCTACGGCCTGACCGAGACCACGGCGCCGGCGACGATCAACCTCGTCGACAAGTTCAAGATCGGAACGACGGGCCCGGCGCTGCCGGGTGTCGGGCTCAAGATCGCCGAAGACGGCGAGATCCTCGTCAAGGGCATCAACGTCTTCGCCGGCTACTGGAAGAAGCCCGAGGCGACCGCCGAGGTCATGGAGGGCGAGTGGTTCCGTACGGGCGACATCGGCACGCTCGATGACGACGGCTTCTTGACCATCACCGGCCGCAAGAAGGAGATCATCGTGACGGCCGGCGGGAAGAACGTCGCCCCCGCCGCGCTGGAGGACCCGATCCGCGCCAACCCGATCATCGGCCAGGTCGTCGTGGTCGGCGACCAGAAGCCCTTCGTCTCGGCGCTCGTGACCCTCGACAGCGAGATGCTGCCGGTCTGGCTCAACAACAACGACCTCGACGCGCAGATGTCGCTCACCGAAGCCGCGCAGCACCCGAAGGTGCTGGCAGAGGTGCAGCGCGCCATCGACGGGGCCAACAGCCGCGTGTCGCGCGCCGAGTCGATCCGCAAGTTCACGGTGCTCGCGACCGAGTTCACCGAGTCGAGCGGTCACCTCACGCCGAAGATGAGCATCAAGCGCCACGTGATCACGGCCGACTTCGCCGACGTGATCGAAGGCATGTACAGCGGCGCCCCCGAGACGCAGGGCATCTCGCTGCAGTAGCCGGGCACCGACAGGAAGGCGCCGCGGGTCACAGCGACCGCGGCGCCTTCTCGGTGTTCAGGCTCGCGCGAACCACTCGGCCTGGCGCACCGCGCGCATCGCCTCGCGCTTGATCTCGGGCTCGAGCCCTTCGATGTAGAGGCGGCCGTCGAGGTGATCGCACTCGTGCTGCAGCGCTTGAGCGAGAAGCCCGTCGCCGCTGAGCTCGACAGCGGCCCCGTCGAGGTCGATGCCGACGACGCGGGCCCAGGGGTGCCGCCGCCGCGGGAAACCGAAACCGGGCACGCTCAAGCAGCCCTCCTCGACCGCCTCCGGCTCGCCGCGCACCTCGACGAGCGCCGGATTGAGCACGTAGCCGACGACCCCGTCGACGTTGTAGCTGAACGCCCGCAGGCCGACGCCGATCTGCGGCGCCGCGACGCCTGCGCGCCCGGGAACCCTGACGGTGTCGAGGAGGTCGGTGACGAGCCCGCGCACAGCGGCGTCGATGCGGCCGACCGGGTCGGCGGCGCTGCGCAGCACCGGGTCGCCGAAGAGACGGATGGGGCGGACGGCCATGGGCCGGTCAGACCCCGCGCCGCACGGGCATGCCCTGCGCGATGAGCGCCGCGAGCTCGCGCGCGGCCCGGCGCGTGAGCGGCCGGAGGTCGCGCCAAGAGATGACGGAGCCCGCCGCGAGCAACTCGTCGTAGGGGATGCGCACGATCTCGCGCACCCGAGAGGCGAAGTGCGCCTCGATCTCTTCGAGCTTGACGAGGTTCGTGCCCTGCGTCGCGGTGTTGATCGCCACGATCGACTCGCGCACGAGGTCGCCGTAGCCGTTCGCCTCGAGCCACGTGAGGGTCTCGGAGGCCAACCGCGCCTCATCGACGCTGCCGCCCGACACGATCACGAGCGCGTCGGCGCGCTGCAGGGTCGCCCGCATGACCGAGTGCACGATGCCCGTGCCGCAGTCGGTGAGCACGATCGAGTAGTACCGCGCGGCGAGATCGGCGACGACGTTGTAGTCGTTCTCATCGAACGCCTCGGAGAGCATCGGGTCGGTGTCGGAGGCAAGGATGTCGAGGCGCGTCTCGTCGCGCGACACGAGGGTGGAGAAGTCGGTGAAGCCCTGGATGCTCGGCGCGCGGTTCACGACGTCGCGCACGGTTGCGCGGGTCTGGCGCGCGACACGCTCAGACAGGGTGCCGCGGTCGGGGTTAGCATCGATCGCGATGACGCGGTCATCCCGCACCGAGGCGAGGGCCATGCCGAGCAGCGTCGTGATCGTCGTCTTGCCGACGCCGCCCTTGCGGGTGAGCACGGGCACGAAGCGCGCGCCGCCCTCGAACGCGGTCGCGATCTTCGCGTCGAGCTCTTTGCGGGCGCGGACGCGCGCCGAGTCGCCGAGGTTCACCAGGTGGAAGGTGACGGCGTAGACGACGGCCGGCCACCACCCTTCGGGGGCGGTGCGGGCACGCCGTCTCGGATCGATCAGGCGGTCGGCCGTCAGCATGGCCGCCGACTCGGGGCCCTGGTGCACGCCCTCGAGCATGTCGCGACGGGAGTACACCCCCTCCGCGATCGGCAGAGGCGGCACCGCGACCTCGGCCTGCAGCTCGGCCTCGGGAGCGACGACGGCAGCCTGCAGCGCCTCGTCATCGAGCTCGATGACGGTGGTGCCGAGCTCGATCGCCTGAACGACGGCCGGGTCGACGCCCGTCTCCCTCAGCGCCACGGCCTGCTCGTCCTCCGGCTGCTCGCGCACGGGCGCGGGCAGCTCGACATCGATCGTGAAGCTCGCGGGCAGCGCTGCGGCGAGGTCGGTCGCACCGGACGGCTCGATGCCCTCGGCGACCGACACCGGGCGCGCTGGCGCGGCGGACGCCGCAGCGGTCTCGCGGGTGGATCTGACGCGCTTCTCGGCCACGACGGCAACTCTCCCTGGGATCGGACGACTTCTCAGTCTACCGTCCGCTCCGACAGCGGTCGGGGAGCACCCCTCGTCGCGACGGCGGGCTAGTCGATGACGACGAGCAGGTCGCCCGCCTCGCACTGCTGGGTGGCGGGGACCGCCCGGCGCTGCACGATGCCCGCGACGGGGCTCGTGATCGCGGCCTCCATCTTCATCGCCTCGATCGTCGCGATCGCCTGGCCGACCTCGACGCGGTCGCCCTCGGCAACCTGCAGCGTCACGACCCCCATGAACGGCGCGGCGATCTGGCCGGGCTGAGCGGGGTCGGCCTTCTCGGCGCTCACGGTGTCGACGGCGATGCCGCGATCGCGCACCGTGATGGGCCGCAACTGGCCGTTGAGCGTCGCCATGACGCTGCGCATGCCCTTCTCGTCGGGCTCGCCGATCGCCTCGAGGCTCACGAGCAGGCTGACGCCCTGCTCGATCTCGATCGTGTGCTCGACGCCCGCCCGCAGACCGTACAGGTAGTCGGGAGTGGCGAGCACGGAGAGGTCGCCGAACTGCTCGCGCACCTGCAGGAACTGCTGCGTCGGCTGCGGGAACAGCAGCTGATTGAGCATGAGGCGGCGGTCATCGGTGCCCCCCGCGAGCTTCGCCCGCTGCTCGTCGGTCAACGGGGTCGTGCCGATCTTGACGGTGCGGCCCGCGAGCACTTTCGTGCGGAAAGGCTCCGGCCACCCGCCGGGCAGGTCGCCGAGCTCGCCGGCCATGAAGCCGATCACCGAATCGGGGATGTCGTAGTTCTGCGGGTTCGCCTCGAAGTCGGCCGGATCGGCCCCCGCGGCCGCCATCTGCAGCGCGAGGTCGCCGACGACCTTCGACGAGGGCGTGACCTTCGTGGGTCGGCCGAGGATGCGGTTGGCCGCCGCGTACCAGTCTTCGATGACCTCGAAGCGGTCGCCGAGCCCGAGCGCGATCGCCTGCTGGCGCAGGTTCGAGAGCTGGCCGCCGGGGATCTCGTGCGTGTACACGCGACCCGTGGGGCCGGGCAGCCCCGACTCGAAGGGCGCGTAGGCGCGGCGCACGGCCTCCCAATAGGGCTCGAGGTCGGCGACGGCCCGCAGGCCGAGGCCCGTATCGCGCTCGGTGTGCTCGAGCGCGGCGACGAGGGCCGAGAGCGAGGGCTGCGAGGTCGTGCCGGCCATGGGCGCGCTCGCGGCGTCCACGGCATCCGCCCCCGCCCGCGCGGCGGCGAGCAGCGTCGCGAGCTGCCCGCCCGCCGTGTCGTGCGTGTGCACGTGCACGGGCAGGTCGAAGCGCTCGCGCAGCGCGGCCACGAGGCGCTCGGCCGCGCCGGCTCGCAGGAGGCCCGCCATGTCTTTGATGGCGAGGATGTGCGCGCCCGAGTCCACGATCTGCTCGGCGAGCCGCAGGTAGTAGTCGAGCGTGTAAAGGTCTTCCGCCGGATCGAGCAGGTCGCCCGAGTAGCACATGGCGACCTCGGCGACCGTCGAGCCCGTGCCGAGCACGGCGTCGATCGCGGGGCGCATCTGGTCGACATCGTTGAGGGCGTCGAAGATGCGGAAGATGTCGATGCCCGTCGCGGCGGCCTCGGCGACGAAGGCGTCGGTCACCTCGGTCGGGTACGGCGTGTAGCCGACGGTGTTGCGCCCGCGCAGCAGCATCTGGATCGCGACGTTCGGCAGGGCTTCGCGCATCGCGGCGAGGCGCTGCCACGGGTCTTCTCCGAGGAAGCGCAGGGCGACGTCGTAGGTCGCCCCGCCCCAGGCCTCGACGCTCAGCAGCCCCGGGGTCAGCCGGGCGACGTGCGGCATGACCCGCACGAGGTCGGACGTGCGCACGCGGGTGGCGAGGAGCGACTGGTGGGCATCCCGGAACGTCGTATCGGTGACGGCCAGGGCCGTCTGCTGGCGCAGGGCGCTCGCGAAGCCGGCCGGGCCGAGCGCGAGCAGGCGCTGGCGCGAGCCCTCGGGAGCGGGCGCGTCGAGGTCGACCGCGGGCAGCTTGAGCGCGGGGTCGATCACGCCCTCCCCCGCCCCGTTCGGCTGGTTCACGGTGACGTCGGCGAGCCAGTTCAGCACCTTCGTTCCGCGGTCTTTAGAGGGGTTCGCGCGCACGAGCTGCGGACGCTCGTCGATGAAGGCGGTGCTGAGGTCGCCGGCCTGGAACGCCGGGTCGTCGAGCACCGCCTGCAGGAACGGGATGTTGGTCGTGACGCCCCGGATGCGGAACTCGGCGAGCCCGCGACGGGCGCGCGACACGGCCGAGGCGAAGTCGCGACCCCGGCAGGTCATCTTCGCGAGCATCGAGTCGAAGTGCGGCGAGATCTGGGCGCCCGACGCGATCGTGCCGCCGTCGAGGCGCACGCCCGCGCCGCCCGGCGAGCGGTAGGTCGTGATCTTGCCGGTGTCGGGGCGGAACCCGCTCGCCGGGTCCTCCGTCGTGATGCGGCACTGCAGGGCGGCGCCGCGCAGGTGGATCTGCTCTTGCCGCAGGCCCAGCTCGGCGAGCGTCTGCCCGTAGGCGATGCGCATCTGCGACTGCACGAGGTCGACGTCGGTGACCTCCTCGGTCACGGTGTGCTCGACCTGGATGCGCGGGTTCATCTCGATGAAGACGTGCTCGCCCGCGCGCTCGCCCGCCGTGTCGAGCAAGAACTCGACCGTGCCGGCGTTGACGTAGCCGATCGACTTCGCGAAGGCCACGGCGTCGCGGTACATCGCCTGGCGCGTGCCCTCATCGAGGTTGGGCGCGGGCGCGATCTCGACGACCTTCTGGTGGCGGCGCTGCACGGAGCAGTCCCGTTCGAAGAGGTGCACGGTCTCGCCCGTGGCATCGGCGAGGATCTGCACCTCGATGTGCCGGGGGCGCACGACAGCCTGCTCGACGAACATCGTCGGATCGCCGAAGGCGCTGTCGGCCTCGCGCATGGCGGCCTCGAGGGCCGCCCGCAGGTCTTCGCGCTTCTCGACGCGGCGCATCCCCCGCCCGCCGCCCCCCGCGACGGCCTTGGCGAAGATCGGGAACCCGATCTCGTCGGCCGCGTCGATGAGCACCTGCATGTCGGTCGTCGCGGGGCTCGACTTCAGCACGGGCACGCCCGCGGCGATCGCCATCTCTTTCGCGGTGACCTTGTTGCCGGCCATCTCGAGCACCGAGCGCGGGGGGCCGATGAACGCGATGCCCGCGTCGGCGGCGGCCTGCGCGAGGTCGGGGTTCTCGCTGAGGAAGCCGTAGCCGGGGTAGATCGCGTCGGCTCCCGCGAGCTTCGCGACACGGATGATCTCGTCGACATCGAGGTACGCGCGCACCGGATGCCCCGGCTCGCCGATCTGGTAGGCCTCGTCGGCCTTCAGTCGGTGCATGGAGTTGCGGTCTTCGAAGGGGAACACCGCCACGGTCTTCGCGCCGAGCTCGTAGGCGGCGCGGAAAGCGCGGATGGCGATCTCTCCGCGGTTGGCGACAAGGATCTTCCGAAACATCGTGTCCTCTCGGAATCGGCCCGGGTGGGGGTCGACAGGGCTCCGGTGGTGGCGGGCCGAGGTCGGTGCGCATGCGCGCTTCTCCACACTAGTGAAGGTAGGGTCGTTACTCGTGCACGTACTGAGCGTCAGCTCCCTCAAAGGGGGCGTGGGGAAGACGACGGTCACGCTGGGTCTGGCGTCGGCCGCCTTCTCGCGCGGCCTGCGCACTCTCGTGGTCGATCTCGACCCGCAGTCCGACGCCTCGACCGGCATGGACATCCAGGTCGCAGGGCACCTGACCGTCGCGGATGTGCTCGCCGCGCCCAAGGAGCGCACCGTGCGCCAGGCCATCGCGCCGAGCGGATGGACCCGGGGCCGCCCCGGCACGGTCGACGTCATGATCGGCAGCCCGAGCGCGATCAACTTCGACGGGCCGCACCCGAGCATCCGCGAGATCTGGAAGCTCGAGGAGGCCCTCGCGCACGTCGAGGCCGACTACGACCTCGTGCTCGTCGACTGCGCCCCCTCGCTCAACGCCCTCACGCGTACCGCGTGGGCCGCGAGCGACCGCGTCGTCGTGGTCACCGAGCCCGGCCTCTTCTCGGTCGCAGCAGCCGACCGCGCGCTGCGGGCGATCGAAGAGATCCGCCGGGGCCTCTCACCGCGGCTGCAGCCGCTCGGCATCATCGTGAACCGCGCGCGCGTGCAGTCGCTCGAGCACCAGTTCCGCATCAAAGAGCTGCGCGACATGTTCGGCCCGCTCGTGCTCGCGCCCCAGCTGCCCGAGCGCACGTCGCTGCAGCAGGCTCAGGGCGCCGCGAAGCCCCTGCATGTCTGGCCCGGCGACTCGGCGCAAGAGATGGCCCGAAACTTCGACCAGCTGCTCGACCGCATCATGCGCACCGCCAAGATGGGCGAATACTCAGCGCTCTAGGAAGCCCGGGTCGCCCGACGCGCCGCGAGCTCGTCGCTCGGGTCGGCGACCGACGTCGAGTCGAGCTCGACGAGCGAGGTCTCGACCTCGCGCAGCACCTTGCCGACGGCGATGCCGAAGACGCCTTGGCCGCGGCTGACGAGGTCGATGACCTCGTCGTCGCTCGTGCACAGGTAGACGCTCGCCCCATCGCTCATGAGGGTGGTCTGGGCGAGGTCGCTCACGCCCGCCTCGCGCAGCTGGTTGACGGCCGTGCGGATCTGCTGCAGCGAGATACCGGTGTCGAGCAGCCGCTTGACGAGCTTGAGCACGAGGATGTCGCGGAAGCCGTACAGCCGTTGGGTGCCCGAGCCGGCGGCGCCCCGCACGGTGGGTTCGACGAGCTCGGTGCGCGCCCAGTAGTCGAGCTGGCGGTAGGAGATCCCGGCGGCACGCGCGGCGACGGCCCCACGGTACCCCGCCTGGTCGTCGAGGTCGGGAAGACCATCAGTGAAGAGGAGCCCGAGGTCGTAGCGCTCGTCGCGGTTGTCAGCGTCGGTCATGACCCCTACCTAACCTTCATTGTTAACGTGACAGTTGGTGCCACGCCGTTCAGAGTAGCGAGCCGCCCCACGCCGACGGGAGACATCCGCTCGAACACCTCGGCGTGTCGGGCCCGCCTATGACTGTAGCTTGCCGAGGGCCGAACGGATGAGACTCGAGCGAACGACTTCGAGCTGCCCGGCGATCTCGCGGGCGAGCTCGGCCGCTTGAGCCCGGCTCGACGGGTCGTTGCGCCGCGAGACCGGGATCAGGGCGCTCTCGATGAGCCCCAGCTCGCGCTCGGCGGCCGCGCGGAAGCCCCGGAGGTGGCGCGGCTCGATGCCCGAGCGCTGCAGTTCGACGAGCGCCCGCAGCACCTGCAGGCCTTCGTCGCCGTACGTCTCGGCGGCGACGAGGAGCGATGCCGAGATGGCGTCTGATAGCAGTGCGGGGCTCGCGCCGGCTTCGCGGGCGAGCTCGGCGCGCGTGTACCGGCGCTCCGTCATGAGGATCGAGGTCGGCACGGTGCCGGTCGCCAAGAGGGAGGGCGTGCGGCCCGCCTCGATGTCGTCGAGGTAGCCGCGGATCACCTTGAGCCGCAGGAAGTGGTCGCGCTGCATCGTGAGGATGAAGCGCAGGCGGTCGACATCGGCGGGCGAGAACTTGCGGTAGCCCGACTCGGTGCGCGAGGGCGACACGAGCCGCTGCTCCTCGAGGAACCGCAGCTTCGAGGGGGTGAGATCGGGAAAGTCCGGGCTGAGCTTGGCGAGCACCTGCCCGATGCTGAGCAGACCGCCTCCCCCCGCGGGGCGGGACGCAGCGGCCGATGACCGCGCCGCCATCACGCGCTCGTGCTGAGGTCGACGCGCGATGCGTAGAAGGTGAGGTGGAACTTGCCCACCTGCACTTCGCAGCCGTCGACGAGCACGACGGTCTCGTCGATGCGCTCGCCGGACATGAAGGTGCCGTTGAGCGAGCCGAGGTCGCGCACAGAGAACTGGGTGCCCTGGCGCAGGAATGCGGCGTGCTTGCGCGAGACGGTCACGTCGTCGAGGAAGATGTCGGCTTCAGGATGCCGCCCCGCGACCGTCACGTCGGCATCGAGCAGGAAGCGCGCACCCGCGGTGGGGCCCCGGCGGACGATCAGCAGCGCCGAGCCCGAGGGCAGGGCACCGATCACCTCGTGCTCTTCCGGGCTCACTCCGGCTTCGAGCGCGGCGAGCTGAGCCGCGAACTCGGGCCCATAGTGCACCGTGGTCTCATGCGGTCGGTAGGCACCCGGAACCGCGCCGTCGTGCGCGTCGGGCGAACTGTCAGCCATCCGTCGACCTCCTTTGATCGCCCAGCGTATCCGATGAGTCGAGCGTCGCTCGCGGCGCTCTCGCGGTGAGCTCGCGGGTCTGACGCAGGTAGAGGATGCCCGCCCACCAGTACAGGAAGGCCCCCCACAGCGTGAAGGCCCAGCCGATCGGGTCGCTCACCGGCTGAAGCGCGGGGAACGCCTGCCCGAGCACGAGGATCGGCAGAGCGTAGAACAGCGCGAAGGTGGCGAGCTTGCCCAGGTGGTGCACGGGAAGCGGACCGTACCCGTGCTGGGCGAGGACGAGCCCGAGGACGGCGAGGAACACGTCGCGCCCGACGATGACGGCGACGACCCACCACGGCACGACCTCGCGCACGGCGAGGGCGATGACGGCGGCGAAGATGAACAGCCTGTCGGCGGCGGGGTCGAGCAGCTGCCCCAGCTTGGTGATCTGCGCGAACCGGCGGGCGATGATGCCGTCGAGGAAGTCGCTCAGGCTCGAGACGATGATGACGACGAGGGCCGCGAGGTCGAGCTCGGCGAGCACGAGCACGAGGAACACCGGAACGAGCAGGATGCGCAGGGCGCTGAGCGCGTTCGGCACCGTGAGCACGCGCTCGCTGACGACGGGCCCGACCGGGCTCGGGTCGTTCTGCGGCTCCGACACAGGCTCAGTCTAGTGAGGCTGCCGCGAGGGAGAATGGGGCATCCCGCACTAACCTGAAGGGTATGGACACCGTCGTCATCGTCCTCGGCATCGCCGCCGGGGTCAGCCTGTTCACCTGGGTCGCGTCGTTGCTGACGGGAGACCATTCGTGGGTCGACCGCATCTGGTCGATCGTGCCCATCGTCTACGTCGCCGTGTTCTGGGCGGCGTCGGGATTCTCGGATGCCCGGCTGACGATCATGACCGTGCTCGTCGCACTCTGGGGCGCGCGTCTGACCTTCAACTTCGCCCGCAAAGGCGGCTACAGCGGGGTCGAGGACTACCGCTGGCCGATCCTGCGGGCGCGCATGAGCGCCGCGCAGTTCCAGGTGTTCAACCTGATCTTCATCGTGATCTTCCAGAACGCGCTGCTGCTGCTCATCGCGCTGCCCGCCCTGGTCGCGTACGAGAACCAGGCGACGCCGATCGGCGCGCTCGACCTCGGTCTCGCGGCGCTGTTCCTCGCGCTGCTCATCGGCGAACTGGTCGCCGACCAGCAGCAGTGGAGCTTCCACCAGGGCAAGAAGGCCGCGGTCGCCGCCGGGAACGCGCCCGACGAGCGGTTCGTGACGACCGGGCTGTGGCGCTACAGCCGCCACCCGAACTTCTTCTTCGAGCAGGCGCAGTGGTGGGTGCTCTACGCGATGGGCGCGACAGCCCTCGGAGCCGCGCTGCACTGGACCCTCGTCGGGCCCGTTCTGCTGACCGCCCTCTTCCTCGGTTCGACCCGGTTCACGGAGGAGATCACGCTCAGCAAGTACCCGGAGTACGCCGAGTACCAGCGGCGCACCTCGATGCTCATCCCGTGGATTCCCCGAGAGGGCCGCGCCGCTGCCGCGGATGCCCCCGCCTCCTGATTAGCATCCTGCGCATGTCGTGCATCCGGTTCAACACTCCTGCCCAGCGCCGTCAGCTCGCCGCCGATGCGCCGGCGATGCTGATGTCAGACGATCCCGTCGCCCAGTTCCTCTCCCCCGCCGTGACGGCCTCGAAGGTCGCCCGCATCCGCCGGCTCGCCGGCGACCCCGATCCGAAGATCAGGGAGGCCGCCGCACTCTCGTACCATGCGCCTCTCGAGGTCTACGAGGCCCTCTCGCGCGACCCCGATGCCGGCGTGCGCGCGTGCATCGCGAAGAACGAGCACGCACCGTGCGACATCCTGCGCCGGCTCGCCGACGACCCCGACGAGCGGGTGCGCGGATTCGTGGCGATCAACTACTTCGTGCCCGCCGACGCCATGCAGGCGCTCGCCGACGACCCGAGCGCGGTCGTGCGCGGGCTCGTCGACTGGAAGGCGAGACTCGCGGTCGAGGAGGGTCGGGTCGACGACGATCGGCTCGAGCCCGCGCTGCTCGCCGCCCGCTAGTCGCTCGGGCGGAACCGGCCGACTGTCACCAGGCGATCGGGCAGGATGCGCGCGAGGGCCGAGATCACGCGGTAGCGCGCCGTGGGGATGACGACAGAACGACCACGATCGATACCCCGCAGCGCGAGCCGCACGAGTCGCGGCGCCTGCAGCCACATGAACCCAGGGATTCCTTCGGTGCTCACCGCCATGCGGTCGTGGAACTCGGTGCGCACGAGCCCCGGGCACACGGCCGTGACGCTGACCCCGCGCCCGCGGTAGACGATGTTGGCACCGCGCGCCGCCATCACGGCCCAGGCCTTCGCGGCCGAGTAGGTGCCGCGGGGCGTGAAGGCCGCCACGCTCGCCACGAGCACGACGCGCCCGTGGCCGCGCGCGAGCATGCCGCGCAGGGCGGTCTGCATCAGGTGCAGCGGCACGGTCACGTGGATGTCGAGGAGCCGCTTCTCGTCGTCCCACGAGGTCTCGTCCAGCTCGCCCTGGATGCCGTAGCCCGCGTTGTTCACGAGCAGATCGATGGGCCGGCGCTCGTCGGCGACCCGGCGATCGACGGCGGCGAGCCCCTCAGGGTCGAGCAGGTCGGCGGGCAGGGCCTCGACGCGCACGCCGAACTCGTGCTGCAGCGCGGCCGCGGTCGCGGCGAGCCGGGCACCGTCGCGCGCCACGATGACGAGGTCGTCGCCGCGTGCCGCGAGCTGCCGGGCGAACTCGGCGCCGATGCCGGCCGTGGCGCCGGTGATGAGTGCGGTGGGCATGACTCCACGCTAACCGGCCGCGGCCGGGGCCTCGTACGCTGGGCCCATGACCTCAGCGAGCAGCCCCAGCGGCGTGCGCGTCGACGCCTATGCCTGGGCGATCCGGCTGTTCGCGACGCGCTCGGCGGCGACCGCCGCGTGCAAGGCCGGGCACATCAAGGTCAACGACGCCTCGGCGAAGCCCGCCCAGGTCGTGCGCATCGGCGACCAGGTGCGCGCGCTCACACCCGGGGGCGAGCGCATCATCGTCGTCACCGGGCTCATCACGAAGCGCACGAGCGCACCGCTCGCCGCGCTGAACTACGACGACCGCACTCCCCCGCCCCCGCCGAAGGAGGAGCGCCCGGCGACCGTGCTGCGCGAGCGCGGCGCGGGCCGGCCGACGAAGCGCGACCGGCGGCTCATCGAGCGGCTGCGCGGTCGCGACGCCGACCCCGACGAACTCGACTGACGACGGACGGGCGAGCCTCTGCGCGACGCGCTCGAGGCGAGCATCCTCAGGCCAGGTCGAGAGCGGCGAGCGAGGCGCGGATGGTCTCGGCCGAGGCGTGCAGGGCGCGCTCTTCATCGGCCGAGAACGGTACGTCGATGACGCGCGACACCCCGGCGGCATCGACGACGCTCGGCACCGAGAGCGCGACCCCGCTGACGCCGCGGTAGTCGACGAGCACCGAGCTCACCGGCAGCACCGCGCCCTCGTCGTTGAGCACGGCCTCGACGATGCGCGCACCCGAGAGCCCGATGGCGTAGTTCGTCGCGCCCTTGCCCTCGATCACCTTGTAGGCCGCGGTCTTGACCTCGTAGGCGATGCGGTCGAGCTCTTCGACGGTCAGCGTCTCGCCCGTGTCGTCTGTCCACTCGCGAATGGGGATCGGGCCGATGCGGCTCTGCGACCACAGCGGGAACTCGCTGTCGCCGTGCTCGCCGACGATCATGGCGTGGATGCTCGACGGGGCCAGCCCCAGGCGCTCGGCCAGCCGCCACCGCAGTCGCGAGCTGTCGAGCACCGTGCCGCTCGAGAACACGCGCCCCGCCGGCAGCCCGCTGAAGCGCTGCGCGGCGACGGCGAGCACGTCGCAGGGGTTCGTCACGAGCACGTAGACCGCGTTCGGGGCGCGCTCGACGAGCTGAGGCATGAGTGTTCGCAAGATGCCCACGTTGACCCCGGCGAGGTCGAGGCGGCTCTGACCGGGGTGCTGCTTGGCTCCCGCCGTCACGACGACGACGTTCGCGCCGGCCACGACATCGAGATCGGCGCCTCCCGAGATCGTGCTCGACCCCGTGAACGGCGTGCCGTGCGCGAGGTCGAGCACCTCGGCCTCGACGCGCGGTGCGTCGATGTCGTACAGCACGACCTCGCGGGCCGAACCCCTGATGAGGGCGGCGTAGGCGAGGGAGGAGCCGACGGCGCCCGCGCCGATGATGGCCAAGCGGGAGTTCTCGATGACAGACATGGGGCCAGCCTGTCAGGTGGGGCCTTTGGGCACTACCCGCCGGCGAGAGCGCTCCCTAGCCTGAGGGGACCACCGCTCATCCAGAGGAGAATCGTGAAGCTCGTCATCATCGGCGGAGTCGCCGCCGGAGCATCCATTGCCGCCCGTGCCCGTCGCCTCGACGAGTTCGCCGAGATCGTCGTGCTCGAGCGCGGCCACCACGTCTCGTTCGCCAACTGCGGGCTGCCGTACCACATCGGCGGCGTCATCACCGATCGCAGCCGACTGCTCGTGCAGACGCCCGAGAGCCTGCGCGAGGCGCTCGACCTCGACGTGCGCATCGGTCAGGAGGTCGTCGCGATCGACCGCGCGGCCCGCACGGTGACGGTGCGCCGCGTCGACGACGGCACCGAGTACGTCGAGGCGTACGACGCGCTCGCGCTCACCCCGGGTGCCGAGGCCATCCGCCCCCCGATCCCCGGCATCGATCTGCCGGCCGTGCACGTGCTGCGGCGCATGGGCGACATGGACCAGATCAAGACGCAGCTGGATGCCCTGCTCGCCGAGGCGGCCACGGGCCGCCGCGGCCCCGTGCGCGCCGTGGTGATCGGCGCGGGCTACATCGGGCTCGAGATGGCCGAGAACCTGAGGCACCGCGGCGCCGAGGTCGATGTGGTGGAGCTCGCCGACCAAATCCTCCCTCCGCTCGATCACGAGCTCTCGGTGCCCGTCGAGTCGCACTTGCGCAGCCGCGGCGTCGCCGTGCACCTCGAGACCGGCGCCGCGGCTCTGCGCGAGACGGCGGCGGGGCTCGACGTCGAGCTCACCGACCACACCGTGCTGCACGCCGATCTCGTCATCCTCTCGGCGGGCGTGCGCCCGAACACCGATCTCGCTCGCGCGGCGGGTCTCGACCTCGGCCCGCACGGCGGCATCGCCGTCGACACGCACATGCGCACCTCCGACCCGCACATCTGGGCCGCGGGCGACTCGGTCGAGACGCCCGGCACGGTGCTGCCCGGCACGGCCCTGGCACCCCTCGCGGGGCCGGCGAACCGGCAGGCGCGCGTGGCGGCCGAGAACATCTGCGGACGCACCACCGAGTACCGCTCGACGCAGGGCACCTCGATCGTCAAGGTCTTCGACATGGTCGCGGGCGGCACGGGGGCGACGCAGCGGCAGCTCATCGCCGCAGGAATTGCGCATCGCGCCGTGCACGTGCACCCCTCGGGGCACGCCGGGTACTACCCCGGCACCGCGATGATGCACCTCAAAGTCGTGTTCGACCCCGAGACCGGGCGCGTGCTGGGCGGTCAGGCGGCGGGTTTCGACGGCGTCGACAAGCGCATCGATGTGCTCGCCACGGCCGTGCGCATGGGCATGACGGTGTTCGACCTCGAAGACCTCGAGCTCGCCTACGCTCCCCCGTTCGGCTCGGCAAAGGATCCGATCAACATGGCGGGGTTCGTCGCGAGCAACGTCGTGCGCGGCGATCTCGAGCTCTGGTACGCCGAGGACTACCCGGCGGCGGTCGACGGCGCCCGCATCATCGACGTGCGCACGCCGGAGGAGTTCGGCATCTGGCACCTGCCTGGTGCCGAGAACGTGCCGCTCGCGAACCTGCGCACGGCGTGCGCCGACTGGGAGACGAGCACGCCGCTGCGGCTGTACTGCGCCGTGGGCTTCCGCTCGTATCTCGCCTTCCGCGCTCTGCGGCAGCGCGGCTTCACCGACCTGAAGACCCTCTCGGGCGGATCGACGACCTTCCGGGCCTGGCACGAGCTCGACGAGCCCGACGCGCCCGTGCAGCGCGCGCCGATGGAGAACTACGCCGAGACGCACTCGCTGTTCGCGCTCGCTCCGACCGGGGTCGGGGCATCCATCGACCTCGACTGCACCGGCCTCGCCTGCCCGGGCCCGATCATGAAGCTCGCCGAAGCGGCGGCCGCGGCCGATGCCGGAGACGAGATCACGGTGCACGTGAGCGACCCCGGCTTCGCGGCGGATGCCCCCGCCTGGACGAACCGGAACGGCCACGAGCTGGTCTCGATCGAGCCCGAGGGCCCCGGCTATGTCGCCGTCATCCGCAAGGGCGGCGCGGGAGCCATGGCCTCCGCACGGCCGACGGGCGGAGCGACCGTCGACGGGCCCGGCAAGACCTCGTTCGTCGTGTTCTCGGGCGAGCTCGACAAGGTGCTCGCCTCGATGATCATCGCCAACGGAGCACTGGCCATGGGCGAGCAGGTCTCGATGTTCTTCACCTTCTGGGGCCTCAACGCTCTGCGGCGCGAGCAGCCGCCGAAGCGCGAGAAGAAGCTCATGGACCGCATGTTCGGTGTGATGATGCCCTCGGGCGCGAACTCTCTGCCCCTGTCGACCATGAACATGGCGGGCATGGGGCCGGCGATGATCAAGAACGTCATGACGCAGCACAACGTGCCGTCGCTGCCCGAGCTCATCGCCTCGGCGCAAGCGGGCGGCGCACGGCTCATCGGCTGCACGATGACGATGGACCTGCTCGGCATCGCGCCGAGCGATCTGCTCGAGGGCGTCGAGCTGGGCGGGGTCGCGACCTTCCTCGGCGAAGCGTCGGAGTCGACGACGACGCTGTTCATCTGAGCACGCGGCGGGGGCGGTGCGCGCGGCGTCGCGTGACCTAGCATCGGGGCATGAGCGACGACGCCCCGCCCCCCGCCATCCCCGTCGGCGGCATGCCGACCCGCTCGGGCTCGGTGGCCCGCGTGCTGCTGCTGAGTGCGCTCGTGGGCCTCGCGATCGTGGGGCTGGCCTTCCAGCTCGGCATCGGCGACACGGTCTTCGCGCGCCCCGGCGAGCTGCTGCTGCTCTACATCGACGTCGCCCCCGTGCTCTGGTTCGCCGCGGCGGCGGTGCTGCTCTCGGTGTTCCGCTGGCAGTCGATCGATCAGCGCTTCCGCTGGGTCGCGATCGCCGCAGCGGCCGCCGTGATCGTGTCGATCGTGGTGCGCCTGACACTCCTGCAGCAGTCTCTGCTCGTCGCGCTTCTCGAGCCCTTCACCCTCGGGTTCCTCGCCGTGGTCGGCGCCGCGATCGCGTTCACCCGCACGCGCGTGCGGCGCCTCGCCCGCGGCACCGAGGCCGGCATCACTCTCACGGGCATCGGTCTCGGTTTCGCGCTCGTCGGCACGGGGCTCGCGATCGGCGCCCTGCGCGTCGCCCTCACGGGGCCGCCCGTGCCTCCCGGCGCCGTCTCGCGCTACATCGAGACCTCGCCGACGACGGGCCTGCTCGTCGCCGCGACGATGCTCATGATCGCGGGGCTGTTCTGGCTCACCGACCGCACGCGCAACCGATGAGCGGCGCGCGCCCGGTCATCCTCGATGTCGACACGGGGGTCGACGACGCTCTGGCGATCCTGCTCGCCGTGCGGCATCCGGCCCTCGACGTGCGGGCGATCACGTGCACCGGCGGCAACGCCCCGCTCGCCCAGGTGGTGGCCAACACGCTGCGGGTGCTGGATGCGGCCGGCGCCAGCGCCATCCCGGTCGCCGCCGGGGCGCACCGCCCGCTGCTGGAGGCGCCGCAGCACGCCGCCGCCATCCACGGATCCGACGGCCTGGCCGACCTCGGGCTGCCCGGCTCGGCCCGCACCCCCGAGCCCGTGCACGCCGTCGAGCTGCTGCGCCGCACGCTCGCGGCGTCTGAGCAGCCGCTCACGATCATCAGCCTCGCCCCGCTCACGAACATCGCCCTGCTGCTGCGCATGCACCCCGAGGTCTTCGACCGCATCGAGCGACTCGTCATGATGGGCGGTGCCGTCGGCACCGGCAACGCGACGGCCGCCGCCGAGTTCAACGTCTGGCACGACCCCGAGGCCGCCGCGATCGTGCTCGGTGCGGGCCTCGACGTGCTCATGTACGGCCTCGAGCCCTTCTACCGCGTCGGCGTGTCGCACGACGACGTCGCGCGGTTGAGCGCGGCCGACGACACCGCACCGCGACTCGCGGGTGCTCTGCTGACGCACCTCATCGGCATCGACGCCACCGAGGAGCGGGTGGCCGACGACCGGGTCGCGATCGGGGATGCCGGCGCGGTGTGCGCCGCGATCGACCCTGCGCCGCTCGTGACGCGCGTCGCGCCCGTCGAGGTGGCGCTCGCGCCGGGGGCGACGCGCGGGCAGACGATCGTCGACCTGCGCACGATGGTCGGCGCCGACATCGCGCCGGCGCGCACCGTGCCGTCGGCGACCGTCGTGCTCGACGTCGACCCCGAGCCCTACCGGCGACTGTTCCTCGACGCCCTGCTCGGCCCGTGAGCGACGTCGTCGCGCTGCTGCGCGAGGCCCTCGGCGACGCCGTCTCGACCGAGAGCGCCGCACTCGACGCGGCGCGCGGCGACAAGTCGGGGCAGCGCTCGGCCGCGGCCCCGCTCGCGATCATCACCGCGCGCACGGTCGAGCAGGTGCAGGCGGCCCTGCGCATCGCCCACGAGCATCGCGTGCCCGTCGTGCCCCGCGGTGCCGGCACGGGGCTCACGGGCGGGGCCATGGCCGGGGCGAGCGAGCTCGTGCTCTCGACCGCGGCGATGACCCGCCTTCTCGAGATCGACGAGGCCGACCAGGTGGCGGTCGTCGAGCCGGGCATCCTGAACGCCGACCTGAACCGCGCCCTCGAGCCGCACAGTCTGCGCTGGGCGCCCGACCCGGCGAGCCGCGAGATCTCGAGCGTCGGCGGAAACATCGCCACGAACGCCGGCGGGCTGCTGTGCGCGAAGTACGGCGTGACGCGCGAGGCCGTGCTCGGGCTCGACGTCGTGCTCGCCGACGGCACACTGATGCGCCTGGGGCATCGCACGGTCAAGGGCGTCACGGGCCTCGACCTCACGGCGCTCATGATCGGCTCGGAGGGCACGCTCGGCGTCATCGTCGGTGCCACCCTGAAGCTCACACCGATCCCGACCGGCACGGTCGCCACGATCGGCGCCTCCTTCCCGACGATCGAGGATGCCGCCGCGGCCTCGGCGGCGATCACCGCCGCCCGCATCCGCCCCGCCGCGATGGAGCTGCTCGACCCCGTGGCGCTGGCGGCCATCGTGCGCCACCTCGACCTGCCCGAGCGCGCCCCGGGCACCGCGCACCTGCTCGTGCAGACCGACGGCGACGCCGCCGAGGCCGAGGCCCGGGCCGCGCTCGCGATCATCAGGCAGCTCGGGGGCAGAGCGACCATGACGACCGACGCCGACGAGGGCGAGCGGATGCTCGCCGTGCGCCGCGCCATGCACCCCGCCATGGAGGCACTCGGTCAGGTGCTCATCGAAGACATCGCCGTGCCGCGCTCGCGCCTGCCCGAGATGTTCGCGGCGATCCGGCAGATCGGCGAGCGGCACGGCATCGCCATCCCGACCGTCGCGCACGCGGGCGACGGCAACCTGCACCCCAACCTCGTCTACGAGGGCGACGAGGTGCCTGACGCGGTGTGGGCGGCCGCGGGCGAGCTCTTCGAGGCCGCCCTCGCGCTCGGCGGCACGCTCACGGGCGAGCACGGCATCGGCACGCTCAAGCGGCGCTGGCTCGCCGACGAGCTCGGCGACGAGCAGGTGGCGCTGCAGCGGCGCATCAAAGCCGCCTTCGATCCCCGGGGCATCCTCAACCCCGGCAAGGTCTTCTAGCCCGCGAGCACCGCGACGTACACGCCGTTGCGCGAGGTGCCTCCGGTGATCGGGTTGTCGAAGGCGACGGTGTGCCCCTCGACGCGCGCGAAGACCGTTCGCAGAGCCTCGAGGAACGACTCCTCGGGCGGGTCGTCCGACCACAGGGCGAAGACTCCCCCCGGCCGCAGGTGCGCGGCGAGACGGCGCAGGCCCTCGACCGTGTAGAGGTCGGCGTGGGAGGGGTCGAGGGTGAAGCTCGGCGAGTGGTCGACATCGAGCAGGATGGCGTCGAGCGGCACGGGCAGCACGCCCTCCGCTGCGGGGGCCGCGCGCACGAGGGCGAAGAAGTCGGCCTGCACCAGGTGCGTGCGGGGGTCGCCGACGAGCGACCCGCTGACCGGGAGGAGTCGCTGCTCGTGCCAGTCGATGACGGCGGGCAGGGCATCCACGACCGTCATCGTCGCGACGCGCGCGTCGCGCAGGGCGGCCACTGCGGTGTAGCCGAGGCCGAGCCCGCCGACGACGATGTCGAGCCCGTCGCGGCCCACGGGCACGGCGGCGAGGCCGAGGTCGCTCAGGGCCTCCTCGGCGACAGTGAACAGGCTCGACATCAGAAACTCGTCGCCGAGCTTCACCTCGAAGACGTCGACCCCGACGGCGGGCTCGTGGCGCCGCCGCAGAGTGAGCTCGCCCAGGGGCGTCTGCTCATGGGCGAGCTCCTCGAAGCGGAGCATCAGGCGATGCGGATCATCTTCTTGTTGACGAACTCGTCGATGCCGAGGGTGCCGAGCTCGCGACCCGAGCCCGAGCGCTTGATGCCGCCGAACGGCAGCTCGGGGCTGTCGGCGAGCACGCAGTTGACGTAGACCATGCCGGCGTCGATCTTGTCGGCGACGCGCGCCGCCTGGGCCTCGTCGGTCGTGAACAGGTACGAGCCGAGGCCGAAGGGCGTGTCGTTCGCGAGCTCGACGGCTTCGTCTTCGTTCGCGACCTTGAACACCTGCGCGACCGGACCGAAGAACTCCTCGTAGTAGGCGTCGTTGCCGGGCTTGACGTCGGCGAGCACGGTCGAGCTGAAGAAGTTGCCGTCGCGCGTGCCGCCCGTGAGCACCGTGGCGCCGCCCGCGACGGCCCGCTTCACCTGGTCCTCCAGCCCCTCGGCGGCGCTGCTCGACGAGAGCGGGCCGTACGCACCGCCCTCGACCATGGGGTCGCTCGCCTGCGTGCCCGACATGGCCGCGACGAACTTCTCGAGGAAGGCGTCGTAGAGGTCGGCGACGACGATGAAACGCTTGGCGCCGTTGCACGACTGGCCGCTGTTGTCGAGGCGCGCGTTGGCGGCCATCTCGACGGTCGCATCGAGGTCGTCGGTGCTGAGCAGGATGAAGGGGTCGCTGCCGCCGAGTTCGAGCACGACCTTCTTGAGGTGGCGGCCAGCCTGCTCGGCGACAGCGGCACCGGCGCGCTCAGAACCGGTCAACGAGACACCCTGCACACGCGGGTCAGCGATGATCGTCGCGACCTGGTCGGTCGTCGCGTAGAGGTTGGTGTACGCGCCGGCCGGGAACCCCGCGTCGGCGAAGATCTGGTGGATGGCCTCGGCCGATTCGGGGCACTGCGCGGCGTGCTTGAGCAGGATGGTGTTGCCCAGGATCAGGTTGGGCCCCGCGAAACGGGCGACCTGGTAGTAGGGGAAGTTCCACGGCATGATGCCGAGCAGCACCCCCATAGCGCTCTTGCGGATGAAGGCCGAGCCTTCGCTTCCCTCAGCGAGAGCGATCGGCTCGTCCTTCAGCAGCTCGGGGCCGTGATCGGCGTAGTACTGGTAGATGTCGGCCGAGAAGTCGACCTCGCCGAGCGCGTCGCCGATCGGCTTGCCCATCTCGCGCACGATGATCTCGGCGAGGTGCTGACGGCGCTCGCGGTGCAGATCGGCGACCTTCGCGACGAGCGCGGCGCGCTGCTCGACCGTGGTCGACCGCGACCAGCCGCGGTAGGCGTTGAACGCACCCTCGATCCCGCTGGCGACGTCGGCGTCGGTCGCGGTCGGGTACGACCGCAGCGTCTCGCCGGTGGCGGGGTTGATCACTGCGTACTTGCTCATGAGGCTCCTCATTGATTCGACGGTGCACGCGGCGCTCACCCGATCGGGGCGGCCACGGTGCACACCTCCGCTCAGCCTAGGGTCAGCGGCGGCGCACTCGCATCGACACGGTGGAGATTCGCAGGGGTTTCTTCGCCACGCCGTACAGCACGTCGCCACGCCGTCTACAGTGTCCGACATGAAGCGGATGCGACAGATCGTGCGCGAGCTCGTCGCGGGCGCGTCGCTCGTCCCGCGTGGTTTCGCCTTCTGGCGGCAGCGGCCCGGAGTCATGGCCCTCGGCATGGTGCCCGCCGTCATCGCGGGCGCCCTCGTCGGCATCGTGCTCATCGCTCTCGGGCTCAACGTCGAAGCCCTCGCGCAGGTCGTCACCCCCTTCGCCGACGGCTGGGCGGAGCGCGATCGCGGCGTGCTGCGCACCCTGCTCGCGCTCACCATCGTCGCGGGTGCCATCATCGGCACGGTCTACACCTTCACGACCCTCACCCTGCTCATCGGCGACCCGTTCTACGAGCGCATCTGGCGCGCGGCCGAGCAGCAGCTCGGGGGGTTCTCACCGTCTCCCGTGCGGTTCTGGCGCTCGTTCGGCGACGGCCTGCTGCTCGTGTTGCGGGCGCTCGGCTACGCGCTCGTCACGGCGCTCGTCGGCCTCATCCCCGTCGTCGGATCGGTTGCCGCCGCCGTGCTCGGCCCCGTGCTCGCCGGTCACCTCATCGCGCGCGAGCTCACGACGCGGGCCTTCGAGGCCCGCGGCATCACAGCCGCAGACAGGTCGCGCCTGCTGCGGGGCTCGCGCGCCCGCGAGCTCGGCTTCGGCGTCGCCACCCAGCTGTTCTTCCTTCTCCCCGGCGGGGCGATCGCCGTCATGCCCGCGGCTGTCGTGGGCGCGACGAGCCTCGCGCGGTCGGTGCTGGACCGAGCGGTGCTCGACCGCGCGGCGCTCGACAGCGCGGCGCTCGAGCACGACGCCGGCGCGCCTCCTCCTCCGGCCTAGGCCCGAGGCGCGCGCAGCCAGGCGCGCAGCGCCGCGCCGTGCTCGTCGAGCGCGGGCGGCGCCGTCGGCGGGGCGGGCGCGAAGGCCGAGTAGCGCACGGGGTGCGCGAGCTGCTCCGGATGCTCCGGCCCCACCCCCACGGTCGGTTCGAGCCCGAGCCTCCGCGCGAGCGCGAGCGCCCCGTCGATGCCGTTGACGCTGCCGGCGGGCACCCCGGCGCCGAGCATCCGGGTCGCCCAGACCGCGGCGTCGTCGGCGGCGAGCAACGTCTCGAGCGCATGCTGCAGGGCGTCACGGTGCTCGACCCGCGCGGGGTTGGTCGCGAAGCGCGGGTCGCTCGCGAGCTCCGGATCGCCCAGCACCGCGCACAGGGCCGCGAACTGCGCGTCGTTGCCGACGGCCACGGCGATGAGCTCGTCGCGGCAGCGCAGCGTCTCGTACGGCGCGATCGAGGGGTGCCGGTTGCCGAGCGCGCGGGGTGCGACGCCCGTGGCGAGGTACGAGCCTGCCTGGTTGGCGAGCGAGGCGATGAGGCTCGAGAGCAGGGCGACCTCGACGTGCTGGCCCGTGCCTCCCGCGCGCTCGCGGTGCAGCAGGGCGGCGAGCACGCCCATCACGGCGTGGTTGGCGGCGAGCAGGTCGACCATGGCCACACCCGCCTTGCGCGGCTCTCCCCCGGCGTCGCCCGTGATGCTCATGAGCCCGCCGACGGCCTGCACGAGGAAGTCGTAGCCGGGCATCGCCGCGCCCTCCCCCGTCGAGCCGAAGCCCGTGATCGAGCAGTAGACGGCGCGCGGGTTGCGGGCGAGCACGCTCGCGGCATCGAGCCCGAAGCGCGCCAGCGCCCCCGTGCGGTAGTTCTCGAGCACGACGTCGGCGCGGTCGACGAGCTCGTGCGCGAGGGCGAGGTCGTCGGGGTCGCCGAAGTCGAGGGCGATCGACTGCTTCGACCGGTTCGCGGCCTCGAAGTAGGCGCTCGACGATCCCGCCCACGGCGGGCCCCACGCGCGGGTCTCGTCGCCCGCGCCGGGGCGCTCGACCTTGACGACGCGGGCGCCCAGATCGGCGAGCATGATGGCGGCGGTCGGGCCGGCGAGCACACGGCTGAGGTCGGCCACGAGCATCCCGTCGAGGGGTCGGATCATGCGCCTACTGTACAAGTGGACAAAAGGCCGGGCGCGCGGCACGATGAGCATGTTCCCGGAAGGACCGCCATGACCGACTCCCCGCTCGACCTCATCGGCTTCGACGCGCTGCTCAGCGACGACGAGCGCGCGACGCGCGACCGCGTGCGCGCCTACGTCGACTCCGAGCTGCGCCCGCACATCGCCGAGTGGTACGACGCCGGGGTCTTCCCGACCGAGATCGTCAAGCCCATGGGGGCGCTCGGCCTGCTCGGCATGCACCTGCAGGGCTACGGCTGCGCGGGCCGCTCGGCGGTCGAGTACGGCCTCGCCGCCGCCGAGCTCGAGGCCGGAGACTCGGGCCTGCGCACCTTCGTCTCGGTGCAGGGCTCGCTCGCGATGACCGCGATCCACAGCTTCGGCTCGGAGGAGCAGAAGCAGCAGTGGCTGCCGCGCATGGCCGCGGGCGAGGCGATCGGATGCTTCGGCCTCACCGAGCCCGACGCCGGCAGCGACCCGGCCTCGATGCAGACCTTCGCGCGCCGCGACGGCGACGACTGGGTCATCTCGGGGTCGAAGCGTTGGATCGGCCTCGCCTCGATCGCCGACATCGCCGTCATCTGGGCGCAGACCGAGCAGGGCATCCGGGGCTTCCTCGTGCCGACCGAGACGCCCGGCTTCACCGCCACCCCGATCGGGCAGAAGCTGTCGATGCGCGCCTCGATCCAGTGCGACATCGAGCTCGACGACGTGCGCGTGCCCGCGAGCGCTCAGCTTCCCGGCGCCGAGGGGCTGCGCGGCCCGTTCACGTGCCTCAACCAGGCGCGCTACGGCATCATCTGGGGCGTCATGGGGGCCGCGCTCGACAGCTACCGCGCGGCGCTCGCCTACGTGCAGCAGCGTGAGGTGTTCGGCAAGCCCGTCGCGGCGTACCAGCTCACCCAGCAGAAGCTCGTCGACATGGCGCTCGAGATCGACAAGGGCTTCCTGCTCGCGCTGCAGCTCGGGCGGCTGAAAGACGCCGGCACGCTGCAGCCGCACCAGATCTCGGTCGGCAAGCTCAACAACGCGCGCGAGGCCATCGCGATCGCCCGCGAGGCACGGGCGATGCTCGGCGGCAACGGCGTGACGCTCGAGCACTCGCCGTTGCGGCACGCCAACAACCTCGAGTCGGTGCGCACCTACGAGGGCACCGACGAGGTGCACACGCTCATCCTCGGCAACGCGATCACGGGCATCCCCGCGTTCCGCTGACGCTGCGGGCTAGGCGCTCACCCGCTCCGGCACGACCGCGGGGTGCGTGCCCGCCATCGTCTCGAGCACGCGCACGACCTGCGAGCTGTAGCCGAACTCGTTGTCGTACCAGACGTACACGATGAGGTTCTCGCCCGTGCAGATCGTGGCCAGCCCGTCGACGATGCCCGCGCGGTGCGAGCCGATGAAGTCGGTCGAGACCACTTCGGGCGACTCGATGTAGTCGATCTGCTGGCGCAGGCTCGAGTGCAGTGAGGTCTCGCGCAAGAAGCGGTTGACCTCGTCGCGCGTCGTCGGCCGTTCGAGCCGCAGGTTGAGGATCGCCATCGACACGTCGGGGGTGGGCACGCGGATCGCGTTGCCGGTGAGCCTGCCGTCGAGCACGGGCAGCGCCTTGGCGACGGCCTTCGCAGCGCCCGTCTCGGTGATGACCATGTTGAGCGCGGCCGAGCGGCCACGACGGTCGCCCTTGTGGAAGTTGTCGATGAGGTTCTGGTCGTTCGTGAACGAGTGCACGGTCTCGACGTGCCCGTGCACGACGCCGTACTCGTCATGCAGCACCTTGAGCACCGGGGTGATGGCGTTGGTCGTGCACGATGCCGCCGTCACGATGCGGTGCTCGGGCGAGATCGACTCGTGGTTGATGCCGTGCACGACGTTCGGCAGAGCGCCCTTGCCCGGGGCCGTGAGCAGCACGCGTGCGACGCCCGTCGAGCGAAGGTGCTGCGACAGGCCCTCCTCGTCGCGCCAGCGGCCCGTGTTGTCGACGACGATCGCGTCGCGGATTCCGTACGCCGTGTAGTCGATCGCCGCGGGATCGTCGGCGTAGATGACCCGGATGAGCGTGCCGTTCGCGAGGATCGTGCTCGCCTCCTCGTCGACCGTGATCGTGCCCTCGAAGGGCCCGTGCACCGAATCGCGCCGCAGCAGGCTCGCGCGCTTGATGAGGTCGTTCTCGCCGCCGCGACGCACGACGATCGCGCGCAGGTGCAGCCCGGCACCGTGGCCCCCATGCGCGATCAGGATGCGCGCGAGCAGCCGCCCGATGCGGCCGAAGCCGTACAGCACGACGTCGGTGCCGCCCGCGGCCGGGGCCGCGCGGTGCGTGGCGGCGAGCACCTCGCCGAGGTAGTCGCCGAGCGACCGCCCCGCACCGTGCAGCTCGAAGTCGCTCAGCAACCGCGCAATGTCGAGGGAGGCCGGGCCGGGGTCGAGCTGCAGCAGGGCATCCAGCACCTGCTTCGTCTGCTCGAGCGGCAGCACCGACCCGGTGACGTGGTGAGCGTAGCGATGCGCCTTGATGACGCCGATCGGCGACTGGTTGATGAGGCGTCGACCGTGGATCGAGGTCACCACCCCGTGCTCGCGGTAGAGACGGCCGATGAGCGGGATGAACTGCTCGGCGAGTGATTCGCGGGCCTTCCAGGCCTCGCGCTGGGCGACTGCGGCGTCGGTCATGATCTCAACGCTATCGACCGCGCGAGCCTCGTTCGGGCCCGCACGGTCGATTCAGCGCGTCAAGATTCGGGGTTCTTGCGACGCGGTGAAGCCGCGGCCGCGGCCCCCTTCGCGACGGCGGCGCCGGTGGCCTCGCCGACGACCTTCCCGTTGATGAGCTCGGCGATGTCGATGCCGACGAGGTCTTTGATGATCTTCGTCGAGATCGCGAGCTGGCCGGCGACGTTCTCACCGAGCTGGTTGGTGCCGCTGCCGTCGGACGAGATGACCGTCATGTTCTGGATGGCCCCCAGAGGTTCGGCCGCCGCCCGCACGATCTCGGGAAGCTGGTCGATGATGCGCTGCTTGAGCAGGGCCTCGGCGCGCTCGGCGAGGGCCTCGGCCTGAGCTCGGGTCGAGTCGGCCTCGGCCGTACCTTTCGAGCGGATCGCCGATGCCTCGGCCTCGCCCTCGGCCGCGAGCGCTTCGGCGGCGGCGATGCGGCGGGCGCGCTCGGCGATGCCCTCCGCCTCGACGGCCTCGGCCGCGCTCTTGCGGCGGTTGCGCTCGGCGAGACCCTCGGCCTCGATGGCCTCTGCCGCGGCCTTGCGCGAGTCGCGCTCGGCGTTGGCGCCCGCGACCGAGGCGAGTGCCGCCGCATCGGCCTCCTTCTCGATCGCGTAGGCCTGGGCGTCGGCGACGGCACGCACCTCGGCATCGAGCTCTTGCTTGCGCAGGCCGACGCGCTTCTGCGCCGTGACCTCCTGCTGGCTGACGACCTCCTGCTGCGCGATCGCCTCGGCGAGCGGCGCCGCCGCCGCGGCCTCGGCGCGGGCCTTGTCGGTCTCTTTCTGAATCTCGGCGTTGCGCAGATCGAGGGCGCGCTGGCTCTCAGCGATCTTCTGGGCCGCGGCGATGCGGGCCTCCTCCGAGGCCTGCTGGGCCTGCGCCTCGGCGATCTCGGCGACCTGCTTGACGCGTGCCGCCTCGGCGCGACCGAGGTCGCGGATGTAGCCGTTCTCGTCGTCGATCTCTTTGATCTGCAGCGTGTCGATCTGCAGGCCCTGGATGTCGAGGGCCTCGCGCACCGCCTCGAGCACCTGCTCCTGCAGCGCCGAGCGGTTGGTGATGATCTCGGTCACGGTAAGCTGGCCGACGATCGAGCGCACCGAGCCGCTCAGCACCTCCTCGGTCGACGACTCGATCTGGTCCTGCTGGTTGAGGAACCGCTGGGCGGCCGCGCGCACCATGGCCTCCGACCCCCCGACCTTGACGACCGCGACGGCGTTGACCTTGATCGTGATGGCGTCGCGGGTCTGCGCCGTGGCCTGCACGTTGAGCTGGCGCGAGCGCAGGCTGAGCTTGAAGTAGGCCTCGACGATGGGCTTGACGAAGACGCGCGAGCCGAACACGACGCGCTGGCCGACGTTCTCCATCTCGGCGTTCTGCAGGCGCTCTTTCGGGGTGCGCTGCCGCGAGGTGACGATGATCGCCTCATCGGGCTTCGCCACCTTGATGCCGCGCAGCAGCACGACGATGACGATGATGGCGATGACGACGGCGACGCTGATGCCGACGATCTGCGTGAAGAACTCATTGACCTGGTCGAGAAGCATGAGGCCAGTATGGCGGAGCCGAGAGAAGTTCGGCGCTGAGAACTAGCTCCGCGCTGAGGCCCGGCGCACTCCGAGGGCGGCGAGGCCCGCGACGAGCATCCCGAAGCCCGCGAGGAAGGCCGCGAGGCCGAGGTCGCTCGCCCCCGTCGCCGCGAGCTCGGGCCCGTCGACGATGGGCACCGCGACCGAGCAGGGGTCGTCGATCGACGAGGCGACGGGGCGCGACTCGTCGAGGTCGGCGTCGTACGCGCTCCAGAGCGCCGTCACGACGGTTCCCCGCCGTGCCACGACGGCGTCGGCCACCCTGACAGCGTCGCCCGCGGCGATCGTGGTGGCGGCACGCCAGGTGGCCCCGCCATCGCAGCTCACGGCGGATCGGTGCGCCGTATCGGCATCGACCTCGCCCTCCTGAAACCACGTCGCGACGCGCGTCGTGCCGAACGAGGTGAGGGTCGGCAGTCGATCGGCGTAGGCGCTCAAGGTGGGCACGACCGCGACGGGCACGCTGCCCGACGTCGCACCGAGCTCGACCTCGGTGTAGTACACCTGCGAACCGCCGCTGATCTCCTGGTGCCACACGAGTGCCGCCGTCGCGTCGTCCACGACCGCGGCGTCGAAGTAGGTGATCGAACCGACGCCGGCGACGATCTCGATGACGGATCCCCAGCTGGCCCCGCTGTCGGTGCTGGTCGCCGCGAAGATGGCAGTGCCGCCCTCGTCGCGACGATGGCTCCAGAACACGACGGCCGAGCCGGTCGCCGGCGACACCACAGGGTTGAAGCGCGTGTTGGAGAGGCTTCCGCTCCACGCATCGGTGACCATCACGGCAGGCGCCCAGGTGACGCCGCCATCAGTGCTGCGGCGGCTCTGGATGCTGTAGAGAGCAGTGTCGCCATCGAGCTCCTGGTACACGGTGATGATGTCGTTCTCTCCTAGCGCGGCGAATGTTGCGGTGCCGTACGAGTTGAGGTTCTCGGTGATCACGGTGCTGGCGCTCCACGTCGTGCCTCCGTCGGTCGTCGAGCTCGACAGCTTGTCGAAGGTGTCCTCCGTCCACACGACCGTGACGCCGAGCGCGCTCGACGAGCCGATGGTCGGGTCGTCGACGTAGCTGCTCACGGTCGGCAGCGAGGTCGGAGCGCTCCAGGTGCTGCCGCCATCAGCGCTCATGACGATCCAGATGGTGCGAACGTCAGCGGCAGACTCGACCCAGGCGATGGCCAGCAGCCCAGTCGACGTCATGCCGATCGTGGCGCGGAACGCGTAGTCGCCGCCGCTGCCGAGCGCCACAGGGGTCTGCCACGAGGCTCCGCCGTCGGTGCTCGAGACGGCCATGATGCCGGTCGTGTAGCTCTCGACCACCATCGTGATCGTGCCGTCGGGGGCCGTCACCGCGCCCACCGTCTGACCCTGATCGCTCGTCGTCGTGACGGGCGGCGACCAGGTCGCCGACGCGGCGAGCGCGGGGCTCGCACTGAGGGTGGCGACGGCCACGATCGCGGTGGCCACGAGCAGGTGGCGGAGGCCGCGGGCGCTCCGCTGCGGGCGACGAGCAGGGGCGTGGACCATGGGTACTCCGTACGTCGATGACGACGCACGGCGATCGCGTCAGCGCTGACCATATGCGACGCGGGCTCAGAACACAAAGGCCGACACGCGTGCGGTGGGCGGGGCCTCAGCCGTCAGCGGCGGCGAGCTGCCCGCAGGCTCCGTCGATCTCTTTGCCGCGGGTGTCGCGCAGCGTCGTCGGAATGCCCGAGTCCTCCAGCCGCCGCACGAACTCGCGCATGACGGCGGGCTCTGAACTCGTCCAGATCGAGCCGGGGGTCGGGTTGAGCGGAATGGGGTTGACGTGCACCCAGCCGCGCCCGCGCTCGTTGAGCTTCTGGGCGAGCAGGTCGGCGCGCCAGGCGTGGTCGTTCATGTCTTTGATGAGGGCGTACTCGATCGACACCCGGCGACCGGTCGCGTCGAAGTAGGCGCGCGCGGCGTCGAGGGCCTCGTCGACCTTCCAGCGCGAGTTGACGGGGATCAGCTCGTCGCGCAGCTGGTCGTCGGGCGCGTGCAGGCTGAGCGCGAACGTCACCGGGATCTTCTCCTCGGCGAGCTTCAGGATGGCCGGCACGAGCCCGACCGTCGACACCGTGATGTGCCGAGCGCTCATGCCGAGGCCGTTCGGCTGGGGCTCGACCATCGTGCGCAGAGCATCCATCACCCGGTTGTAGTTGGCGAGCGGCTCGCCCATGCCCATGAAGACGATGTTGCTGACCCGCTCGGGGGTGGTCTCGCCGCGCTTCTTGCCGCCGAGCTCGCCCGCCGCGATGGCCGCATTGGCCTGCACGATCTGGTCGATGATCTCGGCGCTCGACATGTTGCGCGTGAGGCCGGCCTGACCCGTCGCGCAGAAGGGGCAGTTCATGCCGCAGCCCGCCTGCGAGCTCACGCACAGCGTGATGCGGCCCGGGTAGCGCATGAGCACGCTCTCGACGAGGGCGCCGTCGTGCAGCTTCCAGAGGAACTTGATGGTGTCGCCGTTGTCGGTGCGCAGGCGGCGCACCTCGGTCAGCAGCGGCGGCAGCATCCCGGCGACGAGCTCGTCGCGCACCGCGGCGGGCAGGTCGGTCATGGCGGCCGGGTCGCTCGTGTAGTGCGTGAAGTAGTGCGTGCTGAGCTGCTTGGCGCGAAAGCCCGGCAGCCCGAGCTCGATGACGCGCGCCGTGCGCTGCTCAGGGGTGAGGTCGGCGAGGTGCACGGGCGGCTTGCCGCGCTTCGGCTCGGCGAACTGCAGCACGGGGCGCCCATCGGGGCCCATCTTCTGCTGCCAGCCCTCGGTCGTCGGGCGCACCTGCGGGCGGGCATCCGGGGCCGATCGCGGGGTCGCGGCCGTGCCGTTGTTGCGGATGCCGCGCTCGCCTGCCATGCCCCCAGGGTACGCGGTCGCCGCTGTTCCCTTCGGCGGCGCGGCCCGCCATAGTGGTCGGTGACGACACCGCCGAGGCGAGGAGACCGCGATGCCCACCTACATGCTCATCATGCGCGCGACCGAGGAGGGGCTCGCCGCGAGCCGCGAAGGCGACTTCGAGGCCATCATCAACGCCATGGGCTCGTTCAACGAGTCGATGATGGAGGCCGGCGTGATGGTCGGCGGTGACGGCCTGAGCGACCCGGGCGAGGGCGTCGTCATCGACTTCTCGACCCCCGAGCCGACCGTTACCGAAGGCCCCTACGGGCCGACCGAGGCGCTCTTCAACGGCTACTGGACGATTCGCGTCGCCGACCTCGACGAGGCGATCGCCTGGGCGCGCCGCTGCCCCCTGGGCCCCGGGCAGAAGCTCGAGGTGCGCCGCGTGACCGACGAGAGCGACTTCGCCGAGTTCGCCGACAACGAGTACGTGCAGAAAGAGGTCGGCTGGCGCGAGCAGCTCGAGCGCGCCGAAGAAGAGGAGTGACCTAGCTGGTCAGCACGGCCTCGATCTGGCCGAGCGCCGAGCGCATGCCCTCTTCCATGCCCATCGCCTGCAGCTGGGCCTGCGCCTCAGCGGTCGGGAAGACCGAGGTGATCGTCATGCGCGTGCGCCCCTGCCCGAGGTCGTCGAGCACCGCGGTGCAGGCGATCGTGGGCATCGCGGGGTCGGGCCGGCCATCCTGCCCCTCGAAGCCGTCGTCGAAGGTGAAGCGGTGCGGAGCCTCGACGCTCGTCGCGATCCACCAGCCGGGGGCCTTCTCGCCGCCCGGCCCGGTCATGTAGTAGGTCGACCACCCGCCGGGCACGAAGTCGTGACGGGTGAAGGTCGCCGGCCACTCGGGCGGCCCCCACCAGCGCTCGAGCTGCCGCGGGTCGGCCCACAGCTGCCAGACGCGCTCGAGGGACGCGTCGTGCTCGGTGACGAAGGTGAGGCTGAGCGCCTCGAGGTCGGTGATGGCGTCGATGACGGGCATCGGGGTCTCCCTACTGCTCCGGATCCTCGGCGTCGATCGCGTCGATCGCGGCGGCACGGTGCCGCCACAGGGTCTCATAGCGCTCGAGCAGCGCCCGCGCTCGGGCGATCGCGACGGGGTCGGCGCGCACGATCTGCTCGCGCCCCTGCCGCGTCTTGCTGACGAGGGATGCCCGCTCGAGCACGGCGACGTGCTTCTGCACGGCGGCGAAGCTCATGGCGTACCCCGCCGCGAGGCTCGACACCGACTGCTCGCGCTCGATGACGCGGGCGACGATGTCGCGCCGCGTGGCATCGGCGAGGGCGTGGAAGACCGCGTCGACCTCGGCGTCGCTCAGCACATCAGTTTGTACAACCATTTGGTTGCACATTACGCACGCTTCGGGTCGCCGTCAAGGGCGACCGCGGCTCAGTCGGTGCCGAAGTCGAACGCGGCGCTCTCGCCGGCGGCGTCGATCGCCTCGGCGAGGGCCTCGCGCTCAGCGCTCAGCGGCACGGCGTGCTCGACGACCTCGTCCGACTCCCCCGCCGTGATGCGGCCGACCAGCTGCGCGGTCGCACCGCCGATGATGCCTTGCGCCGCATACTGCTCGAGCCGGGCGCGCGAGTCGGCGATGTCGAGGTTGCGCATGGTCAGCTGGCCGATGCGGTCGGTCGGGCCGAAGGCGGCGTCGCCGACGCGCTCCATCGAGAGCTTCTCGGGCGAGTACGACAGGCCGGGGCCGCTCGTGTCGAGGATCGTGTAGTCGTCGCCGCGGCGCAGCCGCAGCGTCACCGTGCCCGTCACGGCCGAACCCACCCACTTCTGGATGCTCTCGCGCAGCATGAGCGACTGCGGGTCGAGCCACCGGCCCTCGTACATGAGACGGCCCAGGCGTCGGCCT
>CAZILZ010000008.1:92082-123998 GCA_964540305.1 uncultured Microbacteriaceae bacterium
CGGCTCTTGGCCTCGATGATGCGGTTCTCGATCTGGTCGCTCATACCCAGACCGTGGCGGCCGCCGATGCGGTTGGCCTCGAGCACGAGCTGCACCGCGTCCGCGAATTCGACGCCGTTGAGCGCCGTGGGGCGGCCCTCGACGAACGAGACCGTGACGTCCTCCGTCGCGATCTCGACCGCGGCATCCCAGAATCGCACACCCATGATGGGCTCGACCGTCTCGAGCGACACGTCGAGGTGCTCGAGCGTCTTCGCCTCGTGCGTCGCGCCCCAGATGTTGGCATCGGTCGAGTAGGCCTTCTCGGCCGAGTCGCGGTACGGGAACCCGTGGGCGACGAGCCACTCGCTCATCTCCTGCCGGCCGCCGAGCTCGGTCACGAAGTCGGCGTCGAGCCACGGCTTGTAGATGCGCAGGCGCGGGTTGGCGAGCAGGCCGTAGCGGTAGAACCGCTCGATGTCGTTGCCCTTGTAGGTGCTGCCGTCGCCCCAGATCTCGACGCCGTCGTCTTTCATGGCGCGCACGAGCAGCGTGCCCGTGACGGCGCGACCGAGAGGCGTCGTGTTGAAGTAGGTCTTGCCAGCGTTGCGGATGTGGAACGCGCCGCACGCGAGAGCCACGAGGCCCTCTTCGACGAGGGCCGCCTTCGCATCGACGAGGCGGCTGATCTCGGCGCCGTACTCTTTCGCCCGCGCTGGCACGGCCTCGACATCGGGCTCGTCGGGCTGACCGAGATCGCCCGTGTAGGTGCACGGGATCGCGCCCTTGTCGCGCATCCACGCGACGGCCACGGAGGTGTCGAGGCCTCCGGAGAAGGCGATGCCGACGCGCTCGCCGACGGGCAGGGAGGTCAAGACTTTGGACACGCCTCCAGCCTATCGGCGGTCGAACCGACGGCCCCGCGCGCTAGCGTGACCGTCATGGCCGAGCCGAGCATCCGCATCGTCGCCGCTAACGAGGCGAGCTGGGACGACCTGCAGGCGATCCTCACCGGCACCGCGGGCCGCTGCCAGTGCACGCGCCAGCGCCTCGGCGACCGCGAGTGGTACGCCCTGCCGGTCGAGCAACGCGCGGCCGTGCTGCGCGAGGCGGTCGGCTGCGACGAGCCCCTCGACCGCGACCCCGCGCGCACCGCCGGTCTCGTCGCCTACGTCGACGACGAACCGGCCGCCTGGGCGGCGGTGGATGCCCGCACCGCCTTCCGCCGCCTGCGCGGCTCGCCCGTGCCCTGGGCCGGCCGGCACGAGTCGACAGACGACACCACGGTCTGGGCCATCGCCTGCCTCGTCGTGCGCCGAGGATTCCGCGGCCGAGGGCTCACCTACCCGCTCGTCGCCGCCGCGGTCGAGCACGCGCGCGAGCGCGGCGCCCGCGCGATCGAGGGCTACCCCCTGCTCACGGGTGGCACCGAGATCACGTGGGACGAGCTGAGCGTCGGCCCCGTCGGGCCCTTCCTCGCCGCCGGCTTCGCCGAGGTCACCCACCCTACGAAGCGGCGGCTCGTCATGCGGCGCGAGCTCGGCTGAGCATCCCGCGCTAGAGACCCAGCTCGTCGGCCGCTGCCTCGCGCATCTGCTCGCGCAGCGCCACGAGCTCGGGGTACTGCGTGAAGAACTCGAGCTTGGCGCCCGTCACGGTGTCGGGCGACCACGAGTCTTCGAGAACGAAGGTCATGAAGCTCTCGGCGAAGTCTTCGCCGATGTTGGTCGCCGCGTAGTCGCTCACGAAGTCCTCCTCGTTCTCGAGGTAGAACTCGTAGGCGATGTCGGCGTCGACGTTCTCGAGGTCAGGGTGCTCGGCGTAGCCCGCCCAGAACGCGTCGTAGAACGCCCACAGGTACGAGTCGGGCTCGGCGCAGCCCTCGACGACCTCGACGGTGTCGCATGACACGGCCTTCGCGTCGAACTCGTCCGGAGCGTACGAGAACACGTGCGCGTATTCGTGCACGAGCGTCGCGACGAGCAGCTCGGGGTCATCTGCGGTCGCGAGGTTGATGACGAGCGTCCAGTACTGCGGGTCGCGGTCTTGCACGACGTAGGCGAGCGTGTCGCTGTCGGGGGCATCGCCCGCCTTGAACTGCAGGATGCTGCTGCCGGCCGCCTCCTCCCCCACGAGCTCCACGAACAGGGCCCAGACCGCCCCGGCGGTGCCGCTCGCGGCCGGGGAGAGCGAGCCATCCTCGAGCACGTCGTAGACCTCGACGGTGCCGAAGTCGACGTCGTCCTCGAGCGCGGGCGCGTCGCCGTCGTCCGACGTCTGCCGCTCGCCGGGCTCCTCGCCTGCGACCGCCGCATACAGCGTCGAAGCGATGCCGAGCCCGGCCGCGACCGCACCCGTCACGACGAGCAGGGCGGCGAGAACGATCGAGACGATGATGAGAGGGCGGCGCACAGGTTCACGCTATCCGGCGAGCGCCGCCCGCACCTGCACGAGCCGCTCGAGGAAGGCGCGCTCGTCGCGGCGGGTGCGGCGCATCCAGCTCGTGACCTCGTCGTTGCTCTTGCTCGCATTGCACGAGCCGCACGCCGGCACGACGTTGTCGAGGGTGTATCGACCGCCGCGGGCGATGGGCTGCACGCAGTCCCGCTGCAGGGGGCAGTCGGTCGCACCGCAGTAGGCGCATCCGCCCCACAGCCGCTGCACTTCGACCCACTGCGGGCCCGTGAGATCGTTGTCGGCCGCCGCGACCCGCTTGCGGCGACGACGTGCCGCCTTCGCCTGACGGGAGTTCGGGTGCACCACGGCGCCAGGCTACGCCCGCGCTCACGTGCGCGGCCTCCAGCGCGCCGCGCCTGCGCGATGATGGAGGCATGACCCGCCGCGGCCTCATCCTCTTCGCCGCTCTCGGCCTCATCTGGGGAATCCCCTACCTGTTCATCAAGATCGCGGTCGCCGAACTCACTCCCGAGTTCCTCGTGCTCGCCCGCTGCGTCATCGCGGCGGCGCTGCTGCTGCCGATCGCCGCCCGCCAGCGCGCCCTCGCGCCCGTGCTGCGACGGTGGAAGCCCCTGCTCGCGTTCGCGGTCGTCGAGATCGTGCTGCCCTGGTATGCGCTCAACGCCGCCGAGGTGAGCCTGCCGAGCTCGACGACCGGGCTGCTGCTCGCGAGCATCCCGCTCGTCGCGATCGGCGTCGCCTTCCTCATGGGGCGCCGCCACCGCGTGACCGGGCTCACCGTGCTCGGGCTCATCACGGGCACGGCCGGCGTCGTCGCGGTCGTCGGCCTCGACCTCGGCGGCGGCGACCTCGGGGCGGTCGCCCTCATCGGCGTCGCCGTGGTGGGCTACGCGGTCGGCCCCGCCATCCTCGCCAAGTGGATGCACGACCTCCCGGGCCTCGGCGTCATGGCCGCGGCGCTCACGATCGCGGGGCTCATCTACCTGCCCATCGTCGCGATCACCGGCAGCTGGCCGACCGAGGTGCCGTCGGCGCCCGTCATCACGTCGGTCTTCGTGCTCGCCGTGCTCTGCAGCGCGGTCGCCTTCCTGCTGATGTTCGCGCTCATCGCCGAGATCGGGCCGGTGCGCATGACGGCGATCACCTACGTCAACCCGGCCGTCGCGGTCGTCGCGGGAGCGCTCGTGCTCGGCGAAGCCGTCACCGTCTACACGGGGCTCGGCTTCGGGCTCATCCTCATCGGCTGCTGGCTCGTGACCCTGCCCGACAAGCGGGCAGCCGACTCCCCCGCCGAGGCGGAGCCGTCGACCGCGACCCAGCCGACCCCCGCCGTCTGACCGCAACTCCCAGCAGGCTCCCAGCCCCGCGGGAACCGATTCGCACTCGAGACTGTTCTTGTTCAGTGACGTCGCATCCAGCGCCGTCGCCCGAGGAGGAATTCCATGACCACCGAGTACCGCGCCACACCCGAGGCGATCGCCCGCCTCACCGACATGCAGCGCAAGGTCACGCAGAACGACGGCACCGAGCCCGCGTTCCGCAACGAGTACCACGACAACAAGGCGGCCGGCATCTACGTCGACATCGTCTCGGGCCAGCCCCTGTTCTCGTCGCTCGACAAGTTCGACAGCGGCACCGGATGGCCCAGCTTCACGAAGCCCCTCGATGCGGGCGCCGTCACGACCAAGACCGACCGCGGCTTCTTCATGACGCGCACCGAGGTGCGGTCATCCGGAGCCGACAGTCACCTCGGCCACGTGTTCGACGACGGGCCCCGCGATGCGGGAGGCTTGCGATACTGCATGAACTCGGCCGCGATGCGTTTCATCCCGGTCGACCAGCTCGAGGCCGAGGGCTACGGCCAGCTCACCGCTCTCTTCACGAAGGACGCATCATGACCGACACCGTCGACATCAGCACGGGTGCCATCACCCGCACCCCCGGCACCGAGACCGCCGTGCTCGCGGGCGGCTGCTTCTGGGGCATGGAAGACCTGATCCGCCGCCAGCCGGGCGTCATCAGCACGCGCGTCGGCTACACCGGCGGCGCGAACGCCAACGCGACCTACCGCAACCACCCGGGCCACGCCGAGGCGGTCGAGATCGTCTTCGACCCGAGTGCCACGACGTACCGCGACATCCTGGCGTTCTTCTTCCAGATCCACGACCCGTCGACGCTCAACCGGCAGGGCAACGACGTCGGTACGAGCTACCGCTCGGCGATCTTCCCGCTCAGCCCCGAGCAGGAGCAGGTCGCGCGCGACACGATCGCCGACGTCGACGCCTCGCACCTGTGGCCCTCGAAAGCCGTCACCACGATCGAGCCCGTGGGCCCGTTCTGGCAGGCGGAGGAGGAGCACCAGGACTACCTGCTGAAGTACCCGAACGGCTACACCTGCCACTTCCCGCGCAAAGACTGGGTGCTGCCCAAGCGCGACGAGGTCGCTGCCGGCTAAGAACATGACCGCCCTCGACGCCCGCGCCGGGCGCTTCTTCCCCCTGCGCTCGACCGACACGCCCGTGCGCCGCTTCGCGGTGCTGGCGCCGGTCGGGCTCGGGGTGGTCGCCGCGCTCGGGGCGGGCGTCTTCGGGTCGGCGGGGGCTCTCGCGATCATCCTGGGCCTCACGATCTTCGCCGTGAGTGCCGGCATCGCGGCGTGGCAGCTGCGGCGCCGGCACCCGCACGCGCGCCTCGGGCTCGCCAACGCGGTCACCCTGCTGCGCCTCGCGCTCGTGTCGGCGCTCATCATCCCGCTGCTCGGCGGCGCGCACGAGCCCGTGGCCATCATGGCGATCGCCACCGTCTCGCTGAGCCTCGACGGCGTCGACGGATGGCTCGCGCGCCGTCAGGGGCTGTCGTCCGACTTCGGCGGCAGCTTCGACATGGAGGTCGACTCCGTCTTCGCCCTCGTGCTCGCCCTGCTCGCCGCGCTCGGCGGCGCGCCGTGGTTCGTCATCCTGCTCGGCCTGCCGCGCTACCTGTTCTGGGTCGCCGGCGCGATCTGGCCCTGGCTCTACGACCCGCTGCCGCCGCGCTACAGCGGCAAGGTCGTGTGCGTCATCCAGCTCATCGTGCTCATCGTGCTGCAGTCGCCGTGGGTGCCAACTCCCCTCGCCGTCGTGCTCATCGCCGGCACGCTCGCCGCGCTCGGCTGGTCGTTCGGCCGCGACATCCTGTGGCTGTGGCGACGCCGCGCCTAGGCCGCCGCGCGCTCGTCGTCGCCGCGCAGGCGCTCGTCACGGTCGGCCTGCTCGCCCTGCTGTGGCAGGTCGCCGACGGATCCGACGCGCTCGAGGCGCTCGCCTCCGCGAATCCGGGGTGGATGCTCGTGGCCCTCGCCGCGCTCACCCTGCACACCGTGCTCGCCGCCGAGCGCTGGCGCCTCACCGCCGGAGCGCTCGGCTTGCCGCTCGGCCGCGGGCACGCGCTGCACGAGTACTACCTGGCCCAGCTCGTCAACTCGACCGTGCCCGGGGGCGTCGTGGGCGACGCGGGCCGCGCCGTGCGCAGCCGCGAGCAGGCGGGACTCGCGGTGGCCGCGCAGGCCGTCGTCGTCGAGCGCTTCGCCGGCCAGGTCGCGCTGCTCGCGACGATGGCCATCGCCGTGACCGTGACGACCCTCACGCCCGGCGGCCTCGAATGGCCCGGGTGGATGCTCGGCCTCGCCGCCACGATCACCCTCGTCTCGCTCGCCCTCGTCGGGGTGCTGCTCGCCGCCCGGTGGCTGCCGGGCCGCGTCGGCCCGCGCGTCGCCGAGCTGTCGCGCACCGCGGCGGTGGCCCTCGTCGGCCGCCGGGTGTGGCTGCCGCAACTCGCGCTCAGCGCGGGCACGACCGCGTGCATCCTGGTCGCGTTCTGGGCGTCGGCGACGTCGATCGGGCTCAGCCTGCCGTTCGCCGCGGTTGTCACGCTCGTGCCGCTCATCCTGCTCACGATGCTCGTGCCCATCACGATCAGCGGCTGGGGGCTGCGCGAGGGCGCGGCCGCCGCGCTGCTGCCCCTCGCAGGGGCGACAGCCAGCGACAGTCTCGCCGCGAGCATCGTCTTCGGGCTGCTCGGGCTCGTCGCCGTGCTGCCGGGGCTGCTCGGGGTGTGGGCGCGGCCGCGGCGACGTTTGCTTGAGGAGAGTGAGCCGCACGGAGAAACCGTCACGTGATCGGTATCCGTGAGAGAATATGCGCTAGAACCCATACTCGGGACGGGAGGCGTGGTTATGACTCGCTCGTTCGACGAACTCTCTGCTCGCGCTCGAGCGACCTGGACCGACGACACTCGACGGGTCCACGACGCCGCCTCGGCAATGTTCCACGAAGAGCTCGATGCACGGGCAGTCTTGGGAAGGCAGCTTCGCGCCGCCCGTCAGGCCCTTGGCCTGACTCAGCCCGAACTCGCCGAATTGACTGCGGTGCAGCAGTCAGAGATCAGCCGGATCGAGAACGGCCACTCGAACCCCACCCTGGACACGGTCGTGCGGTTGGCTCAAGCGTTATCCCTGTCTCTCGCCCTCACTCCGAGTCCGACACATGAGCCGGTCGGGGGCGACGAGGTGCGAGCGTCGGCGGCTAGAGCTCACGACCTGCGAGACCACGAGATCATGAAGGCCGCCTGGGGCTAGGCGACAACCCTCAGACGAGCTCGTCAGTGAGGTCGTCGTCCTCCTCGTCGCGCGGATTCTCGGCGCGCACGGGCCGCTCGCCGACCGCCGTACCCGGAACGATGCCGGTGCCGGGCGCGTGCTTCTCGCGCTCCGCCACGAGCCATTCGGGCCGGTCGTCGAGCAGCGCGCAAATCTCGGTCGTCGTCATGTGGTCGCTCACGCCCGCGCGGGCGAGCGCCGAGTTCGACACGCCCAGCCGGCGCGACACCTCGTCGCGCGGGTGCGGGCCCTCCTTGCGCAGTGTCGTCAGCCACGCGGGAGGGCTTTCGGTCAGCGCCTGCAGCTGCGTGCGCGTGATCGGCGTCGCCTGAAACTCGCCCGGCGTCGCCGGCAGGTACAGCCCGAGCTTCTTCGCGGCCGTCGCGGGGCTCAGCAGCTGCTCCTTCTTCGGCTTCGGCTGCTGGCGGCGGTCTTCGCGCGGGGTCTCGGTCATGCAGTCGAGCGTACTGCCGGGCGGGCCGCCGGGCCGCGCCGGTAGCCTGAGCGCATGGCCGCCCCGTACCCCGACCCGCTGCGCGTCGCCTTCGTGCCCGGCGTCACCCCGGGCAAGTGGCAGCGCGTGTGGCGCGACCGCCGCCCTCGCGGCCGCCTCGACCTGATCCCCATGAATCAGGATGCTGCGCTCGCCTCGCTCGCGGAGGGCACCGCCCACATGGCGCTGCTGCGCGACGTCGCGGCCGACGAGACCTGGCACGCCATCCCGCTCTACCGCGAAGCGCCGGTCGTCGTCGCACCGAAAGGATCGCTCGTGGCCGGGCTCGACAGCGTCACCCTCGCCGAGCTGGGCTCGCTCGACGACGTGGTCGTGCTCACCGTCGACCTGCTCGACGGCAGCGGCACCGATGCCGTCGAGCTCGTCGCCGCCAACGTCGGCGTCGCCGTCATGCCGCAGTCGGTCGCACGTGCGCACTCGCGGAAAGACGTCGTCGCACGACCGGTCACCGACGGGGTCGAGACGAGCATCTCACTCGTGTGGCCGGCCGCGGGCGCGCATCCGATGGTCGACGAGTTCATCGGCATCGTGCGGGGGCGCACGGCGAACAGCTCGCGCTGAGCCGGCTCAGGCGTCGACGCCGAGACCGTAGATGAGACTCCACGCGCCCTCAGAACTATTGCCCAGAATCGACACCGTGCGCTTCGTCGCCGGGTCGTGCGTGCTACGGAACGACGCTCCCGCGTCGTAGCCCTCGATCACCAGCGCATCGTGATCCTCCAGCAAGAAGAAGCCCATGCCGCTACGCATACCCTCATCGGGCACGACCGCGCGCGGGCGCATCATCTCAGCGACCGTGCCGCTCGAGACGATGCGCCCCTCGAGCAGCGCACGCCAGAAGAGGGTGAGGTCGCCTACCGTCGTGAACGCACCGCCGTCCCCGTTGCCGCGCACGGGCAGGTGCAGCACGTTCGTGCGGTTGCCCTCGTCGTCGAGGTACCCGAGCGCAGCATCCGCCGGAAGGTCGTCTGACCGCAGATATGCCGTTCGCGACATGCCCGCCCGATCGAAGACGCGCGACTGCACCAGGTCGTGGAACGATGTGCCGCTCACCCGCTCAGCCACGAGCGCGAGCACCATGTAGCCGCCGTTGCAGTAGGCGAACCGCGCGCCAGGAGGGAACGTCTGCTCGAAACCGTCGAGCACCGGCACGAACGCCTCGGTCGTATCAAGCGTGTGCACCGGCACCGGCAGCACGTAGTCGTCGACCTCGAAGTCGCCGTCTTCGTCGATGTAGTCGCCGATGCCGCTGTGATGCGTGAGCAGGTGCTCGATCGTCACGCCGTCGTCGATGAGCGGCAGGTCGCTGTTCAGGATGCTGCGCACACGTGTGTCGAGGGCGAGCACCCCCTCCTCCACGAGGCTCATGACCGCGAGCGCCGTGAACGCCTTGCTGCCGCTCGCGATCGCGATGCGGGTGTCGGGCGTGTTCAGCACCTGGTGCGCCCGGTGCGCAAAGCCGTAGGCCTTCACTAGCTCGGGCTCGCCCGCGACGTCGATGCTCACGACGCCGGTGAAAGGCGAGCGCGCGGTCGCGAGCGCGTCGATCTCAGATTCGGTGACGGACATGCGGGTCAGTCAACACCGTGCAACGGTGTCGCGTCGAGCGTCGTCACGCCCTTCACCGCCACGGGCGGTAGTAGCCCCACACCCCGTTCGACAGCTCGCCCGCCGCGAAGCGTACGGTGCGGCCCTCGACCTCCATCTCGTCGACGGATACGTCGTGCACCTGCGTCGGGAATGAGGGATGCCGCAGGGCCTGGGGCGACGATACAGCCCGCGCGATGCGGCAGCCAGTCGCCGCAGCTCGTCAATACCGGGCCCGCGCTGAGCGTCCCGTGCACCCTAGGCTTGCCGAGATCACCGAGCTTGCCGCGGTCACCGAGGAGGCACCATGAAACTGCTGCTCACGTCGGGCGGAGTTACCAACCCCACGATCGCCGACGCCCTCGTCGAGCTGCTCGGCAAGCCCATCGGCGAGAGCACGGCGCTGTGCATTCCGACGGCGATGTACGGGCACCCCTGGGTCGGGCCCGGGGTGAAGGCGTGGGAGTTCATCAGCGGCCGCGCCGAGAACCCCATGGTCGACCTGGGCTGGAAGTCGGTCGGTGTGCTCGAGCTCACCGCCCTGCCGAGCATCGACGACGAGCGCTGGAAGCCCCTCGTGCTCGAGACCGACGTGCTGCTCGTCGCCGGCGGCGACGCCCTCTACCTCGCCCACTGGGTGCGCGCGTCGGGGCTCGACGAGCTCTTCCCGCAGCTGGCGAGCACGGTGTGGGTGGGCATGAGCGCGGGCAGCATGGTGATGACGCCGCGCATCGGCCGCGAGTTCGTCGGGTGGCGGCCGGCGAGCGACGACGCTGGTGACGGCATCGCTGACGACACCGCGCTCGGGCTCGTCGACTTCTCGATCTGCCCCCATCTCGCCCCCGACGGCGAGCCCGGCAACTCCCGCGCCGCGGCCGAAGGCTGGGCGCGCAAGCTCGACACCCCCGCCTACGCGATCGACGACCAGACCGCCATCAGCGTCGTCGACGGCGAGGTGCGAGTGGTCAGCGAAGGCGAGTGGATGCCCTTCCCGCGCTGAGCGGAACACGGCGCCCGACCGCCGGGCGGGCCTCAGCGCCAGTGACGGTAGAAGCCCCACACCCCGTTCGACAGCTCGCCCGCCGCGAAGCGGATGGTGCGGCCCTCGACCTGCATGTCGTACACCGGCACGTCGTGCACCTGCGTCGGATACGCCGGATGCCGCACGTACGCGGTCTCCCCCGTCGAGTTCCACGACTGCGCCCACGGGTTCACGCCATCGATCTCGATGGGGTGGTTCTCGAACACGACGCCGACGGGCGTCCAGTCATCGGTCGGATCGGCCGTCACGCGCGCTCCTTGAGATACTCGACGACCTCGGGCCACGTCGCGTGGGTGCCCTCGGGCCCGAAGGCGATGACCTCTCCCCCGTGCTCGTGGAACCGCTGGGCGCCGTTGGCGTGAGGCCGGTCATCCACCAGAAAATCGCCGCGGTTCAGGTGCTTGTGGTGCGAGAGGATCACCTTCTTCCAGAGCGGGCCGCCTTCCTCGGCGCCGAAGTGCTTCTGAATCCACGCGACCTTGTCGTGCCAGGCCGACGGGTTTGCCCACGGTGCCGTCGAGAGCACGTAGATGTCGAAGAGCGGGGCGAGCTCGTGCACGGCCTCGATCGCCCCGGGCATCGGCTGCATGAGCGCGAAGATGCCGGGGATGTCGTCTTTGTGCTCGGCGTGCTTTTCGAGCAGCGCCGGGTCGACATGCGGAAACGCACTCGGGAAGTCGACGAGCGTGTTGTCCATGTCGAGGTAGAGGATCTTCTTGGCTGCGGTCTCGCCGCTCTCCGACATGTCCGGCCTTCCCGGCCCCTCGCTCTGACGGGCTCACCTTCAGATTAGGCGCGAGCACCGACAAAGGTGAGTAGTTGCCACCTCACAGATCAACCACGATGCTCGTCATACTGAACCCATGAGCATCCCTCCGCCCGACGGCCTCGAGACTCGGCACTTACCCGACTCCGCCGACTCGCGACTGTTCGTCGAACTCTCGAGCTATCAGGCCGACCTCACCGAAGCACGCACCGCGCTCGAGCTTGCGATTGCCGGTATCGACGATGCAGGACTGTTGGGTGATGCCCGCCAGTTCCTGGTCGGATACGCGGCCGTCGCCTACTGCCGCACCTACTTCGACTCCGCAGTGCGCTCGCCCATGACCGAACGCATCGACATCCCGCACGAGCACGCCGAGCTACATGCCCAGATCACTGACTACCGCAACAAGCGGGTGGCGCACTCGCAATCGCACCTCGCGAGCACCTTCGCCTTCATCGGAATCGACAACGACGGAAGCATCCGGCCGGGTGTCATCGGCATGACTGCTGCGCAAGAGGTTCCGGCGAGCATCCTTGAGCGGTGGATCAGTCTGATCGACCTGATCAGCGAACTCCTCAGCGAGCTGCAGGCCGAGGTAGAAGCGCGCATCATTCACGATGTCGCCGCCACAGATGTCGACGAGGTGCGCGCCTGGGCGATGTGGCCCACGCCCATTGACCAACTTGACTCCGCGTTCACGGCCCGGCCCTCGCGCGGGCCATACCCGACGACGTGGACGAACTACTGGGGCCGCACCAATTGAGCGGCACGGCCGGGGCATCGCCACAGCACGCGCTCGACCCGCGGCCGGATGATGCCGCCCTCCACCAGCATCTCGGGCGCCTTGCCGACATACCGCTTGGTGTCGATCACCCACGCCCCGCCGGACGTCACCACGATGTGGTCGATGTTGGCTTTCGAGCGCGGAATGCGCCGATCATGCATGACCCGGATGCTCTCCGACGCCAACCCGTCAAGCCGAGCCCCCACGGCCGCCTCACCGGCAGCTCCACTGCTCCACGCCTTCGTGCTCTGCTTCTCGTCCGACAGCGCGACGGCCAGGCCGCCAAGCTTGCCCCACTTCGCACGAGTGCGAGCCTCGTCGTTGGCCTTGCGGCGCTCGTACTCGCGCTGGGCCGAGGTTCCGGGGGCGTTGTGGTCGTCGGAGGTCATGGGTCCATCGAATCAGACGCGAGGGTTCCTCTACACACCCCGTCCGAGGTACTTCGCGTTCGCCTTCGCGATCTCGTCGAACCAGTAGCGGTGGTCTTCGATCGACACGCCTGTGGGCGACGTCGAGTAGGGGTAGGCGATCTCGTGCTCGATCTCGAGCTGGGTGAGGTCGAGCACCAACTTCGTCGCCTTCTCGCTCGACTGGGCGAGCTCTCGAGCGGGACGGCTCGGCGACTCGTAATGACGGATCTTCCAGCTGTCACCCTGCCGGTTGAGGTGCAAGAAGGTGTCGGGGGCGAGGCTCGGTGCGTAGATGAGTGCGAACGACTGGCCCTCGCGCGAACCTGTGCGGTCTGTGGCCGGCCGCGACGCGGTCAGGCAGAGGTCGCACTCGCCCTCCTCGAAACCGTGGCGGCACTCAGGCATGTCGGTCACCACTCCCGTTCGAGGCGGTTCTCAACCACCCATTTCTGGATGCGCTGATTGCGGGCGCGTACGAATTCCAGTGTGCGCTCCCGATAAGCGATGTAGTCGTCGAGGTTGTCGGGAAGCGATCGCGGCCCGAAGCCCTCGAACGGGTGGAACGGTTTGACCTTGCCCGACTTCGAGATGAGGTCGCCCAGGTGGAAGAAGTCTACGTATCCGGCGAAGTCCACGAATAAGTCAAAGAAAGAACCGTAGGCCGCGAGAGTTTCGCCGAGAGGGCTCGATTCGCCCACGTAGTGCCGTCTGATGCACTCCATTGTGAGATCGAAGCGGTCCTCTATCTCACGATGCGTTCCACGCCGCTGATTGATGGTCTGCTTGCCGTTGAAACGAACGCCGGGGAACACAATCGTTCCACCGATTGTGTAGCCCTGGCGGTGGAAGCGTTCGTTCTCCTCGTCCGAAAGCTCGGAGTACAGGTGATGAAGACGCTTTCTGTTCGACGTCGCGATCGTGTCGCTGGAGAGCACGAAGCGGCCGACCTCAGAGTCATGCGCGAGATACACCGTGCGCTTCTCAGCAACGAGGTCGAACTTCTTCTTGTTCGGAAGCTCCTTGCTCCACAACAACCGGTGGTAGCGCCGCAGTCGTGGACTGTACGTGTCAGGATCCTTGCCCGCCGGGGTGTCCGACCGCAGGTCAAACTCGGAGTCGAACTCGGCTTCATCACTCATGGGGCCGACACTACTGATCGACTCCGACATCGGCCAAGCGCATCTATTCAGCCCGCTTTACCTCGTCCATGAAGAACCTCAGAACCTCACAGACAGCCTCGCGAGCCGCCGAAGACTCCAACACCGAGATCTTGAAGCTGGGTCGCGTGGTGAGACGATCTTCACCAATCTCGATCCCGTTGATCCGGTTGAGCCGCGCGCGCAGCTCTCGCCGAAGCTCGACCTGATCGAATGGTGCCCGGTCCTTCAAGTACTGGAAGACAACCTCAATCGTCCCGGCCTTCGGGTACATGGTGAACGGCCAGATGCCGGCGCCGCCTAGGTGTCTGACACCTCGACGCGCCATCAGGAAGCAAGACTTCTCCGCTTGTGCACCGAAACCGAGGCTGCCGCCTATCGAGCGCCAGAAGCTCAGAAGCTCAATGACCCCGTGTACCGCGGCAGCAGGCTGGGCCTCCACCAGCTGGGCGATGAACTCCTCATAGTCGGGGCTATCGTCGTCGAACGAGCCCACGTCTTCGGTCTCCGGATCAAGCTGAATTCCGAGCATTTGGGCAAGTTGCAGCGACGTCAAGCGTTGCGCCGGGTCAGCGTGGTCGCTCTCGTCAAACACCACTCCTTCGCTCTCGAGCACTTCGCGAGCGGACTTGCCGGAGTTCTCTGAACCTGCACTCCACTTGAAGCCAGGCGCCACCGTGCCGCCTGCTTGCATCACTCTCCAGGCACCCGTGATGGGAGTTCGCGACACGAACCCGGCAACGGGCTGAGGGTAGGTTGACGCCAAAGCCGCCAAGTCTCCGTAGGTCGTCCATCGCCCTGCCGGGATAGCCTCCACTGCTTCGCGCACGAGAGACCAGGTGACTCCGGTGTCGATCACTTCCGTCACTTGAACAGGCGCGATCCATTCCTTGATGATCCGCTCGCCAAGCTGACGACCCCGCTCGAGAATTTCAGATCGACTCCACTTCTCGTGCTTCGCGATCTCTGCGTTCAGACGGATGCCGCTTTCCGCCAGGAGTACCCGCTTGTCGTCGAAGTCGCGATTGCTCAGTTCGGAGTTGTACGCCGACAGAGTCAGGTTTCCCAACGTGTGGTGAATCGCCTCGTGAATGCTCTCCGCTGACTCATCAGCATCTGCCTCAGCAGCGAGAGCTTCCCTCCAATGGGGAGTGAGTGTTTGTGGCATCACGTGTTCGATCGTCGCGCGCGACAGGTCAATCGGTTCCTTGCTCCCGTACGTTTCTTCCAACCACTGGAGCAAGAGCTTCTTCTGGTGCGGACCTCCCATGAAGTAGAGCGGCTTGGTCAACGCGGCTTCGCGGATCTGTTCGTCCGACGCGTAGAACTTCCGCCCAGTGGAGAGATAGAGCGCAAGCGCTTCCGCTACCGGCACATCGGATCGCATGTCCGAAGGCGCCCGGAGCATGATTCTGCTGAGGCCGCTTGACGTCGCCCCGACCAGAAGCCTGCGCACGAAGAACGACTCGAGAATCGCGAGACAGCGCTCAACTTCGTCACGACCGATCTCCTTAGCGGCAGCCCTCGACAGCAACCACAAGATGAGCGGATCCGCAGTCCCTGTGCCCCACGCACTCAATCGCTTGAGACGCCGTGAGATCTCTGAGCCGAAAACCGTGTCGCGAGAGGGGTCACGCATGACCTCGAGAATCTTCGAGAGACCGGAGAAGCGCCGAACCTCGTCGAAGACCTCGTCAGCGGTGAGCTTGTCCATGCGCTCCTGCTGCGCCGAGTAGATGTCGCCCTGCTTCACTTCGGAGTCGGCCACGATCTGCACCATCCAGAAGAGCGCCTCGAGATCAGGCGTCGACAGGCGATCCTGCATTGGTAGCCACCAGGTGGAGTACGCCTCCTCGCCCTTGGCTCCGAGCCGCATGAAGATGTAGTTGCGGAGGAGGTCGCCTTGAGTGAGCTTCATGCCGGTGTTGTTGAGCGACTCGAAGATTCGATACACGTTGTCGTCTCCTCGAGCCGTGATGCTCACGAACGCGAGCCCGCCCAGAGTGGCGTCGAGGATGCGGTCGATGTCGAAGTCGTCGTCAGGATCGTCGCTGATCTCGAGCTGGAGGCGAAAGTAGCGATAAGCCGTGATGATTCGAGACGATCCATGTGCGTCTCCCGCCCCGTCTACGAGCGCGCGATAGTCATCGCGATCTGCCTGAGTCGGCAGCAGCTTCAATCGGCTGTCACCAGACGCGTACTTGTCCACCAGATAGCGCTCGTGAATCGACTCTCGCATTTCCGGGCGCTCTGGCATGTGCTCCGCGTAGTGATCGCGAATCGCGCAGAGCAAGATAGACAATGACGTCAGGCGCTGTTGGCCATCAACCACGAGGTACTCGTTGACACCGGGACCCGCGTGACCGAGGTCGAGCACCAGCGAGCCAGTGAAGTGGCTTGCGCGCTCGTTCTTCTTCAGCTCGTTGGCCAACTCAGTGAGATCTGACCACAGGCGGGCCAGCTGCTTCTCGGACCATGAGTAGGGGCGCTGATACAGAGGAACCCTGTACCGCTGGTCTCCGCCGAGCACGACCCGAAGGCGAGTCTCCGTGACGTCCATTCACAACCCTTTCGTCGAGGCAAGTTCACTCTAAGTGGCCAGAGCAACATCGAATGATCGAAGCGTGGGGCGACTATCCCAACCCGAAGAAGCGCTCGAAGAACTCGCCCAGGCGGTCGAGCACGCGCTGCTTCTTCGCGCCATGAGCTCCGTCGGCCGCGAAGCGCGAGACTGGAGGCAGAACCTTCGTAATGGCAACGCCCGTCGACTGGAGGGCGCCGTCGCGGAAGGCCCGCTCGATGAACTCGCGGGTGGCGTCGGGCTGCAGGTTCTCGTCGGCGATGATCTGAGTGAGCTCAGCATCCCGTCGGGCGGCGACGTAGGCCGACCATTCCTCGTCGACGTGACCCGCGACTGAGACGCGGTCGACGAAGGCCTCGATGAGGTCCTTCTTGTTACGCAAGCTCGGCGACGCGTCGATCGCGCGGGTGATCTCGGCGCGGATCTCTTTGTCGTCGCCGTCTCCGCGCTCGTCGCGGTACTTCTGCACCAGCAGCAGGATGTAGTCGACCGTGATCTCGACCTGCTTGATGAGCTCGATCTCGAAGACGATGTCGTCGTTGATCGTCTCCTTCTCGTCGTCGGGCCGGCGAATCGAGGCATAGATGTCGAGGTACTCCGACTTGTAGTCCTGCAGCTGCCGCTCGGTGAGCATCTCGTTGCCGGCGAAGTCGTCGAACGAGGTCAGAATGTTGCGCAGTCGCAAGATCGCGCTCAGCAGCGCGACGAAGTCTTTCTGCGCCTGCTCCCCCACGATCTGCTGGCCGGGCGGGAAGTCCTTGAGCAACTCCGCCACGCGCTCCGCATACTCCGCGTAGTACTCGCCATAGGGCTTCAGCAGCACCACGCCCTGCGCGTTCTTGTTGCCGAACAGGGCGATCGCGTCGTTGGTCTGCTGCTCGAGATCGCGGAAGGTGACGATATTGCCGTAGGTCTTCACCGAGTTGAGGATGCGGTTGGTGCGCGAGTAGGCCTGGATGAGCCCGTGCGACCGCAGGTTCTTGTCGACCCACAGGGTGTTGAGCGTCGTCGCATCGAACCCGGTGAGGAACATGTTGACGACGATGACGATGTCGATCTCTTGCGCCTTGAGCCGCTTCGAGAGGTCGGTGTAGTAGCCGGCGAAGCCGTCAGACGAGGTGCTCCACCGCGTGCCGAACATCTGGTTGTAGTCGGCGATGGCGGCGTCGAGAAACTCGCGCGAGGGCAGGTCGAGGCCGGTGGCATCGAATCCCTCTTCGTCGAGAAACCCATCGACCTCGGCCTCGTTGGCGGCGAACGAGTAAATGATGCCGACCTTCAAGCGCTGCGCATCGGGAATCGTCGACTGCATCGTGCGGAAGGCCGAGTAGTAGCGCTTCGCCGCCTCGATCGAGGCTGTGGCGAAGAGCGAGTTGAAGCCGCGAACGCGCTTCTCTCCCAGCGCGTAGTGCTCGCTGCGGCGGGTCTTCTGGTCGAAGTGCTCGAGCACGTATTCCACGACCATGCCGATGCGGGTGGGGTCCAGCAGCGCCTTCTCGGTGTCGATCGCCGAGACCTGCTTATCGGTGAGACCTTCCGGCAGAGAGATCGTGTTGACGTAGTCGATGCGGAACGGCAGCACGTTCTTGTCGGTGATCGCGTCGACGATCGTGTAGGTGTGCAGCTTCTCGCCGAACGCCTGCTCCGTGGTCTTCAACGACGGGTTGCCGCCCGAGCCGGCGTTCTCGGCGAAGATCGGGGTGCCCGTGAATCCGAACAGGTTGTAGCGCTTGAAGGCCTTCGTGATCGAGGCATGCATGTCGCCGAACTGCGAGCGATGGCACTCGTCGAAGATCAGCACGACGTGGCCGTCGTAGATCGCGTGACCCTTCTGCGACTGCACGAGCCGCGCCAGCTTCTGAATCGTCGTGATGACGATGCGCCGCTCGGGGTCGGCCAGGTGCGACGACAGTTGCGCGGTCGATGACGAGGCGTTCGCGGCGCCGGGCTCGAACCGGTCGTACTCACGCTGCGTCTGCCAGTCGAGGTCTTTGCGGTCGACGACGAACAGCACCTTGTCGACGCTCGGCAGGCGCGAGGCCAGCTGCGCCGCCTTGAACGAGGTCAGGGTCTTGCCCGACCCGGTGGTGTGCCAGACGTAGCCACCGGCATCCGTCGTGCCCAGCTTCTTGTAGTTGGTGGCGATCTCGATGCGCTGCAGAATGCGCTCGGTCGCGACGATCTGGTACGGGCGCATCACGAGCAGCTGCCGCTCTGACGTCAGCACGCAATACCGAGTCAGCACCGCGAGCAGCGAGTGCTTGGCGAAGAAGGTCTTCGTGAAGCTCACCAGGTCGCGAATCGGAGTGTTCGAAGCATCGGCCCACCACGAGGTGAACTCGAACGAGTTGCTCGACTTCTTCACGCGCTTCTGCCCGCGGGCATCTTCCACATGCTGGCGCCGCGTGGTGTTCGAGTAGTACTTCGTCAGCGTTCCGTTGCTGATCACGAAGAGCTGCACGTAGTCGAACAGGCCCGAGCCGGCCCAGAAGCTGTGCCGCTGATACCGGTCGATCTGGTTGAACGCCTCACGAATGTCGACCCCGCGGCGCTTCAGCTCCACGTGCACGAGCGGCAGACCGTTCACCAGAATCGTCACGTCGTAGCGGTTCGCGTAAGCCCCGCCGGCCTCGCCGCCCTGCGCAACCTCGTACTGGTTGATCACCTGCAGGCGATTGTTGTGGATGCTCGACTTGTCGATCAGCGCGATGTTCTTGGTGCTGCCGTCATCACGCTTGAAGGCATGCACGTGGTTCTCTTGCACACGTACCGTCTTCTCGACCGCGCCATCGTTCGCGCCCACCACATACTCATCGCACAGACGCTGCCACTCGGCGTCGCTGAACGTCACCCCGTTGAGCAGATGCAACTGCGTGCGCAGGTTCGCGAGCAGGTCGGCCTCAGAGCGGATCGTCACGTACTCATACGCCTGGCCCCGCAGCAGACGGATGAACTCCCGCTCGAGCGCCGCCTCAGACTGGTACGCCTCCGCCGTGGAGGGGTCGGGTGTGAACTCCGCCACGACCGTGCTCTCGGCGCTGACGACGATTGGCTCGAAGTGGCTCGCGTGGGCTTCGCTCACGCGGGAGCCTCCTCGAACGTCAGCAGCTTGTCGCGGTAGTACTCGTACTGCTTGCGGCGGGCGGCAAGCTCGGCGGGGAGGCCGATGCTGAGGTCGTTGACGAGAGCGTCGAACTTGTCGAGCACCTCTACGATTCTGTCTTGCGCTGCTAGGCCGGGAACCGGGACCGAAATGGGATTGAGAAGTGCCTGGGTGAGACTCGGCACCCCGCCGGCGTTGTTCAGTCGTGTGAGATCCTGCGTCTTCAGGTAATGGAAGAGAAAACGCGGCCTAATCACGGACAGATCTACCTCTGTCCAGAAGATCGTGTCCACCGTCCAAAACGGCCCGTTGACATAGAAAAGATTCCCGATAGAACCCTTGCGCGGGATCAGCACGGACTCACCGATGAATACGGATTCTCCAACATGTGACATGACGCCACCTGACCCATATACGGGCACGTTGCCTGCTGGCAGGTGCTTGAAATCCTTGCCATTCCGAATTCGGAGTACCTCACCCATCGGAATCCACCGGACCCCCCCCCGCTTCGCGGAAGGTCAGAAGGTGGTCGCGATAGAAGGCATATTGCCGTCGTCGTGCTTCCAGCTCCGCTTCCAGCTCCGCTTCCAGCTCCGCTTCCAGCTCCGTGAAGTCATCCAAGATTCGCGCGATCTCCCGCTGAACCTCGAGAGGCGGCACCGGGATCCGCAGGGAGTCTGTGTCACGGACACCCAGCTGCGGGAGCTTCACTGAGGTCGCACGTGCGATCTCCTGAAGCTGATCGACTTTCGTCAACAGGTAGTAGTAGACGAACTTCTGATCGATGCTCGGATCGGTCAGCGTGTACGACCAGAGCTCCGCCTTGTGAGTGAACGGACGGTCGTAGTAGGTGAAACCGATGTGACCACGAGACTTCACGATGATGCTTGGCTCTCGCACAATAGCCTTAGCGGGAACCGTTTCCTCGTCAACGTCCGCGACAGTCTGACCGCCGGCGAAGATTCGAACCTGCCCGCCTTCCGTTCGGATCGTCTTCATCTTTGCCGCGGTCATCGAGGTTCCGGCGTTTCGTCTACCAAGAGTCGCCAGGGGGCGGAAAGCCACACCGTTCGGGGCCATCTCGCGAATAAGCTCGTCGACCTTGCTCAAGGCGCGCCCTCCAGATCGGCGACGATGGTGTCGATCGCGATGCGCAGTTCGGCCTGGCGGGCGACGATGCGGGCGATCTCAGCGTTGAGGGCCGCGATGTCGACGGCCACGCGTGTGTCTTCGGCTTGTACATATGAGGAGACCGACAGCACGTAGTCGCGCGCGGCGACGTCGGCGTTTGACACGAGCCCTGCAAAGTAGTCGACCGGAGATCGGGTGACGAGAGCTTCGACGATTCGCTCGCGGTGGGCATCCGTCAGCTTGTTCTTGGTGTTGGAGCGGGTGAACTCGGCGGACGCGTCGATGAAGACGACGTCATTGGTGGTCTTCGACTTCTTCAGCACGAGAATGCACGTGGCGATGGTGGTGCCAAAGAAGAGGTCGGGCGGAAGCTGGATCACAGCATCCACGTAGTTGTTGTCGACCAGGTACCTGCGGATCTTCGCCTCGGCTCCGCCGCGGTACATGACTCCGGGAAACTCGACGATCGCCGCCGTGCCGTCAACGGCCAGCCAGCTGAGGATGTGCATCGTGAAGGCGAGGTCGGCCTTCGACTTGGGGGCGAGCACGCCGGCCGGAGCGAAGCGCGGGTCGTTGATGAGAAGCGGGTTCGCGTCGCCCTCCCACTTGATCGAGTAGGGCGGGTTGGAGACGATCGCCTCGAACGGCTCGTCGTCCCAATGCTCGGGGTGGGTGAGCGTGTCACCGTGCGCGAGGTGAAACTGCTCGTAGGGCACGTCGTGCAAGAACATGTTGATGCGCGCCAGGTTGTAGGTGGTCAGGTTGATCTCTTGACCGAAGTATCCGCCGACCTTATTCGGGCCGAGCACCTTCTGGAACTTGAGCAGCAGCGAGCCGGAGCCGACGGCCGGGTCGTAGACCTTCTTGAGCTCGGTCTTGCCGATGCTCGCGATCTGGGCGAGCAGCTCTGAGACCTCTTGTGGCGTGTAGTACTCGCCGCCCGACTTGCCGGCGTCGGCCGCGTACATCTGCATGAGGTACTCGTAGGCGTCACCAAACGCATCGATCTCGTGGTTCTCGAAGTCGCCGAGGTTGAGGTCACCGATGGCGTTGAGCAACTTGACGAGCTTCTGGTTGCGCTGGGCGACCGTGTTGCCGAGCTTGTTGGAGTTGGGGTCGAGCTCTTGGAATAGGCCCTTGAGGTCGTCTTCGGAGTCGGTGCCGACTGCGCTGCCTTCGATGTTTTGGAAGACGCGGCTTAGGGTTTCGTTGAGGTTTTCGTCTGTGGGGGCATTGGTCTTTACGTTCGCGAAGAGTTCGCTCGGGAGGATGTAGAAGCCCTTCTCCTTGACGGTCTCTCGGCGGCCGTGCTCGGCCTCGGAGTCGTGGAGTTTGGCGTAGTCGAAGGTGTTGTCGCCGGCTGCTCGCTCTTGGCGGTTGAGGTAGGCCGTGAGGTTCTCGGAGATGAAGCGGTAGAAGAGCATGCCGAGCACGTAGCTCTTGAAATCCCAGCCGTCGACGCTGCCGCGGAGGTCGTTGGCTACCCGCCAGATGGCCTTGTGGAGTTCGGCGCGCTGGGCTTCTCGGGTTGTGGGGGGCATGAAGTCAGCGTACTGAGGAGGGCCCACATTCGTGCGAGGCCCAATAGACGACATTGGACGAGATGAACTACAGAGAAAACGCCTGTTCACAGCAAGTGACGTCGTCACTGCGATCGTCCATGAAGTCTGGAGCAGATGCGCCTTAGCTGAAACTCTGGACGCAAAACGGCGTATTCGAATTCTTCAGGAGAGTCAGCCAGTGGGTTGGACGTTCTTCAGCGCTCCTGAACCCCAAGACGATCGGCGCGCAGTCTCGATAGTGGTCTATCACTCACGTTTGCTACTGCGATAGCTTGTCCGTCATGAAACTTAGGTCCATCGAGTCGCTCGTCCCGGGTGACGGCATCGAGGACCTGTTGCCAGCACAATGCGAGTTGATCGAAGCTGAACTCGAGCGGCAGGAAAGTGCCATGAAGACGCGGACCTCTGCCGCCAGCACCAGGTCCGCGGTCCTCATCGGGGCAAGCGCCTTCCTGGCAGGAGCTGAATTCGCTAGTTCTTCGTGGAGCGCCGTGACCACGGGAGCAGCGCTGGCGCTCTACCTTGCTGCAGCAGTCCTTGGCTTGATCTCAGCTCGTTCGAGAGTTGGGCGCGAGCCTGCACTGGCTCGAATCGTTGCCGAGTATGCCGCGTTCGCGACAATCTCGATGCGGCGAGAGCTAATTCTCGGTCGGCTGCGTTCACACGCTCTAGCAGTCCGCAACTTAGGGGAGCGCCACACCCTTTTGGTTGTCGGGTTCTGGCTCTTGGCGGCCGCATGGGCACTTGCAGCGACGGGATCGGTGTTGGGCTTGATCGCAGACGCGCCAACTTCAGTTACAGAAATACGTATCGTCGATTGACCTAGAAGGAGCATCGTGAGCGAGACTGATGAGCGACCCGAAAAGCCCCCGCAGGGAAATACAGGACCGGTCGTCGAGCACGGCCAGAAACCCAACCCGGCCACTGAATACCGCGGAGAGGACACCGCCTAGTGGCGAAGCGCGAGGGTGAGGACCGCGAGGAAAAGCCCGCAGAAGGGCATACTCAGCAAGTTGCCGAGAGTGCTAGACCCCCCGCCGACTTAGAAGAGTAGGCACTGTAGCCCTGGGGAATTGGCCGTCATGATGGCTCGGTTTTGGTCGTCGTCGTTCGCCGTCCTTGCTGAACAAGTGACGATGTATCTGGCTCGGTCGAGGTCACCTCGCTACCAGGGTCTGAGATAGGGCGAGGTGTACTTCGCAATTTCATGCGAAGAGATCCCGCGCTTCCAAGCCTTCGGGCACGAAGCCAACGAGCTGCGAAGCAATCTCGTCGGTCTCCTTTAGAGACAGCTCTGGGACGTCACCAAAGTCGGTACCTCCACTTGGCAAGGTGCCAGCGATGTGAAAGTGAACGTGTCCTATCGTTTGGTGTGCAGGAGTCCCGTTGTTTTGCCATATGGAGATTCCCGGGCGATCCATCGCCAAGTCGATAGCTATCGCCGCGTCTCGAAGAGCGAGCATTAGCGATTTTGCCTCTTCATTTCTGATGTCAAGCAAGCTTCCTGCATGTCGAGTGGGCATGACCAGAAGATGAGCGATACCTCGCTGTTCCCTCGTGACCAGAACCGCGGTCGACGACTCACGCCAGAGAATTGTGTATGGCCGTCGGCCAGACAAGTATTCGCAGAAAGCGCACGACCCGCTTTCCGGCATCTCTAGGCCCGAACCGATCGTCACGTAGGCCTCAGGGAATCGAAGAACGCTTGCAGCTCCATGTGGTCAAGCTTCTCGTACTCGCCGGGAAGAGCGACGATGACAAGCTCGTCGCAGACCTTGCTCGAGCGCGAAGCGAGCATGAAGGACAGCGCAATGAACCGGACCGCATCTTGAGCGGGCAGGATCGGTGAGAGCTTTGACTGCCCACCCCCGATCATGGGGATGTTTACGCGTCTACCGTTGCTCTCCGCGCGGACTTCTTTCCACAGGCTGCTCAGGCTGTTCCACATGATGTCGCTCGATGACGACGCGGTGCTGCGAGAATCCATGGTCGAATACGCAACCAAGAAGTAGGACCTCATCGGTCTTTTCAGGGTCACGACCGTGCCGAGCGGGTACCTCGATGCTTTGCCTAACTTCTCCAGTATTGGCGCCGGCACAGCAGACTTTGGGAGGGCTTCGCCGATGGCCGCATCTAGGGCCTCGACGTCACCCTCGAACACCCTCGATAGAAGCTGACCCTGAACGCTGTCGGGTGCGATATGCGGGGGTGCTACGTCGAATGTGTCTGGTGCCCCAATTACGAGGTGTCCGTCTTGAGAGAACAGGTCTCCCCGAACCAGCCGGATCTTGGTGCGTGGCGCCTCAAAGGAAGTCTCGATAGGGCGTGGCCATGCGCGAATCAGCCCGTACAAGATGCTTGCCCCGAGCGAAGGCCACACGCCCCACGGTATTGGCGCTAGGAGAAGCGGCAGGAAGATGTCGATTAACCCCGCCACGACCGCGATGGCTCCGAGCGCCGACAGGGCCTGCGTAGCAAAGCGACTCCAGAACCGTCTTCTTGACAAGTCCCGAAAGAGCGACTCGGTCAAAGTCCCAAGTTCGTGTAGACCGAGGCGGGGTACTTGTGCGGGCCCGACCTGGTGCTTGCCGAGTAGTTGGACGCGTAGTCGTTAAGCGCGTGAACGATGATCTTGGTTTGGAACGAAACTGACACGGTGAAGTAGTCGCTGTCGAGAAGAGGTTTCGGGATGAGTGCCCGGTTGACCGTTCTATCGCCGTCTAAGTTTGCGACGACGATGGGCAGGTCGAATTCCATCATGACTTTGACCTCGTGTGCCAAGAACGACACTCCATCAGATCCTTTGCGTCGCGCGTCCGCACTGCCGAGCAGTACAACTTGCTTAGCGTTCTTCATCCGCTCGCGCAGGTTGCGCTTGATCGTCTCGGGTTGGCTAGTATCTCGCGATTTGAAAAGATCGTGGGCGTCGATGAAAGTGAAATCGATGTTGTCGTTGTCTCGCCAGGCCTCCATCAGCCGGTAGTAGTGAATGTCTTCACTTGCGAAAGCGACGTAGGTCTTGTTTCGATAGCTCACGTTCAGATCCCATCGGGTCAGCGGTTCATCGTGACAACACGTCAATTTTTCCTCAGAGGCCCGAGAACTACAAGCGCCTTGCGCTTGCAGGCCCTTACTTCATGGCTTGGTTACTCGTCGAGCCGGCGCTGGAGGAAGCGGCGCTCGGCGTTGGAGGGGGCGAGCTCGAGGGCCCGCCGATAGTGCGGCAGAGCATCCGCGGGGCGGCCCGCGCGGCGCAGCAGGTCGGCGCGGGTGGCGTGCAACAGGTGGTACTCCCCCAGGTGGGCGTCGAGGTTGAGGGTGTCGAGGAGGGCGAGGCCAGCATCCGGGCCCTCGGAAAAGGCCACGGCGATCGCTCGGTTGAGGTCGACGATGGGCGACGGGGCCACCTGGCTGAGGTGGGCGTAGAGGGTGGCGATGCGGGCGAAGTTCGTCGCCGCGGCCGTCGGGGCGGTCGCGTGCTCGGCGGCGATCTGGGCCTGCAGCAGGTAGGGGCCGGGCGGGGTGCCGAGGTGCTGGAGGGCGTGCTCGGCTTCGGCCAGCATCCGGGACCCTTCGGCGATTGCGGCGGCGTTCCACTGGGCGCGGTCTTGGTCTTCAAGCAGCACGAGGTCTCCGGCGGCGTCGAGGCGCGCGGCGGCGCGCGAGTGCTGGAAGAGCTCGAGGGCGAGCAGAGCCAGCACCTCGGGCTGCTGCGGCATGAGCTGCGACACGAGACGCGTGAGGCGGATCGCCTCGTCGGCGAGGGCGGGGCGGATGAGGTCGGATCCGCTGCCGGACGAATAGCCCTCGGTGAAGAGCAGGTAGAGCACGGCGAGCACCCCCGCGGTGCGCTCGGGCAGCAGGTGCGGCGGCGGCACGCGGTAGGGGATGTTCGCGCTGCGGATCTTCGCGCGCGTGCGCACCAGGCGCCTCTGCATGGTCTGCTCGCTCACCAGGAAGACGTGCGCGGTCTCGGCGACGCTCAGGCCCAGCACGGTGCGGAGGGTGAGGGCGACGCGGTTTTCGAGTGCCAGTGCGGGGTGGCAGCAAGTGAAGATGAGGCGGAGGCGGTCGTCGTCGATCGTGGTCACTGTTTCCTCCTCTGCGTAGTCGTCGGGTTCTCGCGCGTAGCGCTCGGTGGCTTTGCGTTCGGTGCTTGCTTTGCGGATCGCATCTATGGCTGTGTTCTTCGCGACCGTCGTGAGCCAGGCTCCGGGGTTGTCGGGGATTCCGCGCTCGGGCCACGTCGTCAGGGCACGGGTGACGGCGTCGTGGAAAGAGTCTTCGGCGAGATCCCAGTCGCCGGTCGTGCGGATGAGGGTTGCGACGATGCGCAGGCGCTCCGACGCGACGACCTCGGCGAGCGTCGTGCTCACCTCGGTCGTCGCGGTCGGAGCGTTGTCAGGGCCGGGTGTGGGCATCCATCGCCTGATTGTCGCGGTGCCGCACTGCCTAGGCGCCCAGTTCGAGCGGCCAGAGCGGGCGCACCTCGACGCGGCCGAAGCGGGCCATGGGGTGCGCGGCCGCGAGCTCGATCGCCTCGTCGAGGTTGTCGACCTCGATGAGGTCGAAGCCGGCGATCCACTCCTTCGACTCGGTGAACGGGCCGTCGGTGAGGATCGTCTTTCCGTCGCGCACCGTCACCGTCGTGGCGTCGGAGGGCGGGCGCAGGCGGTCGCCGGCGATGGCGGCTCCGCGGCGCTCGAGGTCGGCCACCCACTGCTCGATATTGTCTTCTTCGGGCACGTAGGCGGGGGCGGCGGGGTCGCTCACGATGAGCAGGAGGTAGCGCATTAGCTGGCCTCTTCCGTGTGCATCAGGCGGCGGACCTCGATGGGCGAATACTTCACCTCGGCGAACATGCCGGCGATCTCGACGGCGCGCGCGTGGCTCGCGACGTCGACGAGGTAGTAGCCGCCGATGTACTCGGTGCCCTCGGTGAAGGGGCCGCGGGTCGTGACGGGCCGGCCGTTGTGGTGGCCGATGACCGTGACGTTCACGGTGTCGAGCTCGTTGGTGTCGATGAACTCCTTCTTCGCGATGAGCTCTTCGATGATCGCGTCGTGAGTATCGTAGAGGGACTGCTGCAGACCGTCGGCCCAGGCCGCCTCGGCGGTCTCGTTCGAGTGGATGAGGATCATGTAGCGCACTGGTTGACCTGCCTTCGGTTGGGGGTCATTACATCAGGGCGACGAAGCTGGCACCACGGGGAGGACACGATTCGCCATTTCCGTTATGCGAAGAGCTTGAGGGACTGGAGCCCACGCTCTGAGACGCTCACCACGTAGGGGCCGGACAGATTCTTGACGCGGCGAAAGATGGCGCTCTCGCGGTCGAGAAACCGTTGGGCCTTGACCTGTCCCGTTAGCTGGCTGTTGCCGAGGGCGAAGACCCTGGCCTGCGCATCGACGACAGCCCTCGCCTCGAGCGGACGTTTGGCGATGGTCTTGTCGCCAGTCAGCAGCACCTCGCCTCGTGCAGACGCGTCACGGATCCAATCGATGTCGGCCAGATCTTGAGCGGTGACGCTTCCGTAGCGCTCACGCATGCTGACCACGTTCCAGCCTGCCGCGCGCAGGGCCTCCGGAACGACGTGGTCGCCCAGACTGCGATCGGTGAAGAACCGAACGCTCACTGCACGCAAACCTACGCGGCGGCCAGCGCGAGATTCGAGACGGTATTCGCCGGCAAACTGAAGTCAGCGGCGACGTCTTCGATCGACTCGCCTGCGGCGATCCTGTCGAGCACATCATGCACACGAATCCCGTACTGCGACAGGGTGGGCTGACCGAAGTTGATCTGCGGATCGACCGTCAGGTCAGCGCCATCCGCCCGCGGAATACTGAGCTGCCCGATGAAACCATCGCGGTAGTCGACGAAACGCAGGTGCTCTCGCACGATCTCGCCGAAGCTTGCCTGGCCGTTTCTCAGCACAACGAGACGATTGTCGTCGAACGACTCGTCTCGGTTTCGGAGATCCCACAGAATCTCGGCCCCATCGGTCTGGAGCTGGTCGCTCGCGAGTGCGTGCTCGAGCCCAATCTCAGTGCGCAAGACCTCGAGCGCAGGGCGGATGCGCGACACCGGGACACCAGCCCGCGTGAACGCTCGCACGATCCATGCCTCGGCAAGACCGACAAACGGCACCGTGTACCCGCGACCCGGGCGTTCAGTCGTGATGAAGCCGGGTTTGCGATTCCCAGCCCCCGTCTCGTAACCCGAAGCCCACGTATTGAACGTCGACTGCGGCATGCCGATGAGCCGAGTCGCCTCGGTCTGCGTGTAGAGCGGCGTCAAGTAGAGCTTGTCCACGATCGGCCTCCTCTCGCTCTGGTGTCAGGGTAGTGCGCGACTCGGCGGAAACGCGTGAGGTTGCACAGCGTGCGGCGCCGAGCGGGGCTCGTCGCCGGTTCTGCCTGGCAGGTTTGATTTGTCCCCAGCGGCTCCCCCAGACGCGGCTTCGCCGCGACTGGGGCCCCTCGCGCGCTGTGGGCCCACCTGCTCGCAGGTGCAACCTTGATGGCGCGAGAAACGACGAAGAGGGCCGGATTTCATCCGGCCCTCTTCGTCGTTCGTCGGGCTGACAGGATTTGAACCTGCGACCCCTTGACCCCCAGTCAAGTGCGCTACCAAGCTGCGCCACAGCCCGTGGCTGTGCCCGTGGGCACGAAGAGAGAGTCTAGCGCGTTGGGGGCGGGGGCGTGACACGTCCGGGGAGCGTCGGCGGGGCATCCGAAGACACCCGCCGGGGGCCGAACGTCGCCGTCAGCAGCGCCGTTACGGCGAGCACGCACGCCGCCGTCAGGAGGGCCGTCGTGACGCCGGAGAGGAAGGACTCTTTCGCGGCGGCGATGATGGGGGTGGCGGCGGCTCCGAAGTCGGCGACTCGGGGGGATTGGGTGAAGGCGATCGAGGATTCGATGGCGGAGGCGATCGTGGGCGGCAGGCCCGCGATCGCATCCTGGATGCCTGATCTGTAGGTGGCCGTGAGGATGCTGCCGAGCACGGCGATGCCGAGAGCGCTGCCGAACTCGCGGGCGGTGTCGTTGACCGCAGAGGCTACGCCCTGCTTGCCGGGCGGCAGGGATTGGGTGATCGCGGTCGTCGACGGGGCTCCCGAGAGGGCCATGCCGAGGGCGAAGAGCACGAGGGCGAAGAGCACGATGCCGGTGCCGAAGACGGCGTAGTTGAGCTCGACCTCGAGCTGGGCGAAAACGACGAAGGCGGCGGCGATGAGGAGGAGGCCCACGGGGGCGACGCGGCGGTAGCCGAAGCGCTCGGCCAGGCGCGGCGAGACGCGCGCGAGCGGGATGAGGATGAACGGCATCGGCAGCAGGCACGCCGCCGCCCACAGCGGGCTCAGGCCGGCCACGAACTGCAGGTACTGCAGGGCCGCGAAGAAGAAGCCGAACGCGGCGAAGAACTGCACCGAGAGCGACAGGCTGCCCATGCCGAAGCCGCGCACGGCGAACAGGCGCGGGTCGAGCAGCGGGGCGGGCGCGCGCCACTCCCACAGCACGAACGCCCCCAGAGCGGCCAGGCCGAGGGCGAGTGCGCCGAGCGCGAGCGGGTCATCCACGCCGCGTTCAGGCAGTTCGATGATGCCGAAGACGATCCCTCCGACCGCGAGCAGGCTCAGCACCGCGCCCAGGCCGTCGAAACGGGGTGGATGCTCGTCTCGCCCCTTCGGAACCATCAGGGCCGTGCCCACGAAGCCGGCCGCCGCGAGGCCGACGTTGAGCCAGAAGAACGACGGCCACTCGAACCACTGCAGCAGCACCGCGGCGACGAAGACGCCGATCGCGGCTCCCCCACCGGCGACGCCCACCCACACGCCGACGGCCTTGCCGCGCTCCTCCACGGGGAAGGTCGTCGTGATGACCGAGAGGGTCGTCGGCATGATCGCGGCCGCGCCGATACCCATGACGGCGCGCAGGGCGATGAGCGCGCTCGGGGTCTCGACGAAGGCAGCGGCCGCGGCGGCGGTGCCGAAGATCGCGAGGCCGACGAGCAGGATTCCCTTGCGGCCCAGGCGGTCGCCGATCGCCCCCGAGGCGAGCAGCAGGCCGGCGAAGATGACGGTGTAGGCGTCGACGATCCATGTGAGCTCGGTCTGGCTCGCGCCCGTCGCCCGCGCGAGGCTCGGCAGGGCGACGTTGAGGCCGCTCACCGCGCTCACCACGGTCATGAGCGAGATGCTCACGACCAGCAGCACGAGGCGGTTGCGGCGTGCGGGGGTCATGAGCGTGATGCTACGCCCGCCGTGCCGGGGCGGTGGCTATCGTGGGGAGGGTGAGCGAGCATCCCCCGACTGCATCTGGGCCCGACCGCAGCGGGTCGGCGGGCGCGCGCGGAGCCTGGATGGCCAGCGGCATCACCTTCTTCAGCGTCGGCGTCGTGTTCACGGTGACGATGCCCGACAACATCGCGCTCGGCATCACGTTCCTCGGGCTCGGGGTGGTGTTCTTCTCGCTCGCGGGAGCGGGGCGGGCGCCGGGGGATGGGGCTGGGGCGCCTGATGCGCCTGCTGACTCGCCTTCTGACTCGCCTTCCGACTCGCCTTCCGACTCGCCTTCTGACTCGTCGGAGCCGCCGCGGGGCTGATTCCGCCCCTGTGGATGCACCGCCCCCGATGTCGGTGGTCGAATGTATGTTCGAACCAAAGAGATCGAACCTGACGACGGAAGGGGTGGCGTGTGTTCGCAGTTCTGACGGCGCCATCTGCGCCCGCCCTTGCCTCCCCGTCCGTTTCGGGCGCGCTGTCTGCGGCGGTGGATGCCCTTGAGCGCGTCCCCCGCGAGCTCGACCTCTACCGTTCCCTGGGTGATGACGCGCTGCTCGACCTCACGCGCGTCGCGGCCGACGAGGTGCGCCTCGCGCAACTGCACGTGTCGCTCTTGGCGGGTGAGATCGCGCGGCGGTCGGCTCCCGAGCTGGGGTCTGAGGGCCTCGCGCAGCGCACGGGCCACCGCACGCCCGACGAGCTCGTGCGCGTCACCACGGGCACCCGGGTCGCCGATGCTCGCACGGCGGTGCGGGTCGGAGCCGCGATCGTCGCGGCGGGCGCTTCTGTCGACGGCTCGGGTGTCGGCAGTGCGGGCGTCGCGGGTCTCGGCGATGGGGTCGACGCGGCCGGCTCGGCGCTCGGCGCGGCCGTGCTCGAGGGGCGCGTGAGCGTGGCGGTCGCCGATGCCGTGCGGCTCGGGCTCGGGTCGCCCTCCCCCGCGCTCACGGCCGAGATGCTCGACGCCGCGGCCGAGCAGCTGCTGCCCCGCGTCGCCGAGCTCGACGCGGACCGCGCGGCCCGCGAGGCGCGGGCGATGCGCGACGACCTCGACCTGCTGGGCCTTCCCGAGCGCGAGGCGGCGCGGCGGGCGCAGCGTTCGTTCCGGCTCGGGCGGCGTGCCGACGGCATGGGGTACGCGCACTGGGTGCTCGACCCCGAGACCTACGCGATCGTGAGCGACGTCTACGATCGCGTCACGTCGCCGAAGCGCTCGGTGCCGAGCTTCGACGACGACGCGTCCGGTGGCCCCGTCGGCAGTCGCTCTGCCGCCGCGACGAACCCCGCCACGGGTCCGGGCCGGCCGGGTGCTTCCGACTCCGACCCGCGTGACGACCGCACTCCCGAGCAGCGCGCCAGCGACACGATCGCCGAGCTGCTGCGGCAGGGGGTGGCGGCCGATACCTCGCAGCTGCTGGGCGATGCCCCCGTCGGCGTGCGCGTGATCGTCGCCGGCCGGGCGCTCGATGAGCGGCGCGGGCGAGGGTTCCTCGAGGGCCAGGCCGACGCCGTCTCGATCGCGACGGTCGAGCGGCTCGCGTGCAGCGCTGGCACCGTGACCCTCACGGTCGACGATGCAGCCGACAACGCCGGCCAGCCCCTCAACCTCGGGCGCGAGCGCCGCCTCTTCAGCCGCGCCCAGCGCATCGCCCTCGCGGCCCGCGACGGCGGATGCCGCTGGCCCGGCTGCGAACGCCCACCCTCCTGGTGCGAGGCCCACCACATCGAGCACTGGCAGCGCGACAGTGGCCGAACCGACGTCGCCGACGGAATCCTGTTGTGCCGACATCACCACCTGCTCGCCCACAACAACGGGTGGGAGATCCGCCGCGACGGGCCGCGGTACCTGCTCGTGCCGCCTGACGATGACGGCGGGGGCTCGGGCAGGGGTTCGGGCAGGGGTTCGGGCAGCGGTTCAGGCAGGGGTTCAGGCAGGGGTTCAGGCAGGGGTTCAGGCAGGGG
>CAZILZ010000009.1:0-112960 GCA_964540305.1 uncultured Microbacteriaceae bacterium
CGGGCGGTGTCGGCGCCGCAACCGCCTCGGAACCCGGCATGACCGACAAACCAACCACCAACGCGGTCGCGAGTACGACGCCGATCGAACGGGTGAGAGGAGACCACGAGACCATGCTGAGGCTCCAGTGATTCAGTGTCGGGTACGACGCGGTCTAGAAGTGAGCCCCGGTCATTCGTGAGCCTAAATAGCTGAACTCTGCTTCGCTAGTCCTCTCATTGGAGGACTAGAGCTGTACCCCGGCAGGAGGCGTTTTCGGATGTCCTGTGTACACGCAACCTGGCACAAACGACTCAGAGCGGCCTCACGCCCCACGGTTCTGCCGGCGGACGGGCTTAGGCGCGCGACCGCCAAGGAACGAGCGGCGCGGGTCGACGACGAAGCCCTGGCGCAGCGCCTCGCGGCCGATGAGCATGCGGAAGCCCATGCTGTCGCGGTTGCTGAGGGTCATCTCGGCCGTGATCGTGCGGCCCATCAGGGTGATGTCCATGAGCACGACGATGCGCTCCTCCGTGTGACCCGACGAGCTGCGCACCGTGCGGCGATCGTGCACGGGGCACTCGACCACGACCGTGTCGGCGTCGGATCGCTGCCACGGACGCAGCCGGAAGCGCACATGCTCGATGCCGTCAGCATCCGGAACCAGGGTCTCGATGCCGAAGGCGTGCACCGACGACGAGCGGGCGCCGGTGTCGAGCTTCGCCTTGATCCACGGCACGCCCGCCGTGGGCAGGCCGACCCACTCGCGCCACCCGGCGATGGTGGTTGAATGGGCGGGCTCGGTCACACCACCATCTTCTCAGGGGCGCCCATGAAACTTGCCATTCTCTCGCGTGCCCCGCAGTCGTATTCGACCGGCCGCTTGCGCGCGGCCGCCGAGCAGCGCGGCCATCGCGTGAAAGTGCTCAACACCCTGCGGTTCGCTGTCGACCTCACGGGGCCCGAGCCCGACCTCAACTACCGGGGCAAGCCGCTGTCTACCTACGACGCCGTGCTGCCGCGCATCGGCAACTCGATCACCTACTTCGGCACCGCCGTCGTGCGCCAGTTCGAGCAGATGGACGTCTTCACGCCCAACACCGCCAACGGCATCAGCAACGCCCGCGACAAGCTGCGGGCCACCCAGATTCTGAGCCGCCACGGCATCGGGATGCCCGCCACGGCCTTCGTGCGCAACCGCGCCGACGTGCGCCCCGCCATCGAGCGCGTGGGCGGCGCCCCCGTCGTCATCAAGCTGCTCGAGGGCACCCAAGGCATCGGCGTGATCCTCGCCCCCCAGGCCAAGGTCGCCGAGGCGATCATCGAGACGCTGCACTCGACCAAGCAGAACGTGCTCATCCAGCAGTTCATCGCCGAGAGCCGGGGCCGCGATATCCGCGCCCTCGTCGTCGGCGACCGCGTCGTCGCGGCGATGCGCCGCACGGCCGAAGGCGACGAGTTCCGCTCGAACGTGCATCGCGGCGGCACCGTCGAAGCAGTGACACTGACCCCCGAGTACGAGCGTGCCGCGGTGCGGTCGGCGCAGATCATGGGCTTGCGGGTGGCGGGCGTCGACATGCTCGAGGGCAATGAGGGTCCGCTCGTCATGGAGGTCAACTCCTCCCCCGGCCTCGAAGGCATCGAGCGCGCGACCAAGCTCGACGTCGCGGGCGCGATCATCGACTACATCTCGCACGAGGTCGCCTTCCCCGACATCGACGTGCGGCAGCGCCTCTCGGTGTCGACGGGATACGGCGTGGCCGAGCTCGTCGTGCACGCCGGGGCCGAGATCGTCGGGGGCACGTTGGGCGACTCGGGCATCCTCGACCGCGACATCACCGTGCTCACTCTGAACCGCGGCACGACTGTGATCCCGAACCCGCGCCGCTCGCAAGTGCTGCAGGCGGAGGACCGGCTGCTGTGCTTCGGTCGCATGGAGGAGATGCGGTCGATGACGCCCAGCCGCCGACGCCGCCGTGCGGCGGTGCGCAAGCTCCCCCAGCGCTGATCGGAGCAGTGCGCGACGCCGAGCGACTGAGTCGTTGCTCAGTCGACAGCGGCGTCAGCCGCATGCGTCTCGAGAAACCGGTAGAGCTCCTGATCGTCGACGCCGGGGAACGTGCCGCTCGGCAGCGGCGACAGGATGTGCGCGTGCAGCTTGGCGCTCGTCCACACCTTGCCCTGCCAGCGGGTCGCCAGCTCGCCATCGGGCCGCTTGCAGCAGGCCGGATCGGGGCACGTCGACCGATGGCGGTTGACGGTGTCGCGACCGCGGAACCACTTCGAGTCGGCGAACGGCACCCCCACGGTGATCGAGAACTCGTCGGCGGCGCCCGAGCCGATCTGCGTCGACTCCCAGAACGTGCCTTCGGGGGTGTCGGTGTACTGGTAGTACTCGGTCGTGCGGTTGGTGCGGGCGAAGGCCGCGCGGGCGCTCCACTTGCGGCACACGAGCTGGCCCTCGGTCGAGCCCGTGACGTCGACCGGCAGTCGCAGGCCATCGTTCTCATAGGCCTTGTAGACGGCGCCGTCGCCGCCCACGCGCATGAAGTGCACGGTGAGGTCGAGGTGGCTCGTCGCGAGGTTGGTGAACCGCAGCGCGGCGGCCTCGTGCGTCACGCCGAAGGCGTCACGGAAGTCCTCCACTGCGATGTTGCGATCTGTCTTCGCCTGGGTGAGGAAGGCGACCGACTGCTCGCGAGGCATGAGGCACGCGGCGGCGAAGTAGTTGATCTCGAGCCGCTGCCGCAAGAACTCGGCGTAGCTCGTGGGCACCTCGTGATTCAGCAGCCGGTGCGCGATGGCCTGCAGAGCCATCGAGCGCAGGCCGTGCCCGCCGGGGATCGACGCGGGCGGCAGGTAGATGCGGCCGTTGTCGAGGTCGGTGACCGATCGGGCCGAGTGCGGCAGGTCGTTCACGTAGACGAGCTCGAAGCCGAGCTTCTGCGCCATGAGCCCCACCTCGCGGTGCGTGAGCGCCCCGCTCACGTGCCCGGACTCGGCGACGACCTGCTGCGCGAGCTCTTCGATCTCGGGCAGGTAGTTGTCGACGGTGCGCATGTGCAGGCGCTGGGCCGTGTTGGCGCGCCGCGCCTCCTCCGGCGTGGCGATCGCCTGGCGCTCACGCTCGACGAGCGCGCGGTGCAGGCCCACGATCGACTCGAGCACATCGTCGGGCATCGATCGACCGGCCCGCACGACCGGCAGGCCGAGGCCCGCATAGTGCGGGCTGCGCTGGGCCCGCTCGAGCTCGATCTCGAGCGCGGCGCGCGGCGTGGGCGGCGTCGTGTCGAGCAGATCACCGAGCGTGGCCCCGAGCTCGGTGGCGATCGCGGTGAGCAGCGTCACGCGCGGCTCACGCCGACCGTTCTCCATGAGCGACAGCTGACTGCCCGCCACGCCCACGCGATCACCCAGCTGGTCGAGGGTGAGGCCCGCCGCGGTGCGGTAGTGCCGGATGCGCTGGCCGAGAGTCACGAGATCGCTCATGCCTTGACGATATCGAAAGAACGATGCTTCTTTCCACTCGATTCGTCGGCAACCGTCGTCTCATCCCCACCACCATGGGGATATCACCGAATTCTCCGAGGGAGACGCCATGACACTTCTCGATAGCAACCCTGCTACCGCCGCCGCAACGAGCACCCCGGCTTCTTCCGGCGCCGCTGCGAAGCACCGGCCCGCCGAGGTCGTCGCATGGGTTGCCGAGATCGCCGCCCTGCTCGAACCGGCCGAGATCAGCTGGGTCGACGGGTCGACCCGTGAGCGCCACGAACTGCTGCAGCTTCTCGTCGCCAACGGCACCATCGAGCAGCTCAACCCCGACCTGCGCCCCTACTCGTTCCTCGCCCGCTCGGCCGAGAGCGACGTCGCCCGGCTCGAGAGCCGCACGTTCATCTGCACCGAGAACGAGGCCGATGCGGGCCCCACCAACAACTGGCGCGAACCCTCCGCGATGCGCGCCGAGCTCGACGGGGTCTTCCGCGGCGCCATGCGCGGCCGCACGATGTACGTCGTCCCCTTCGCGATGGGCCCCATCGGCTCGCCCATGGCGCGCTTCGGCGTGCAGGTCACCGACTCGCCGTATGTCGTGGTGAGCGTCGGCACGATGACGCGCATGGGCGACGCGGCCCTCGACGCGATCGCGCGCGGGGCATCCTGGGTGCCCGCCGTGCACAGCGTCGGCGCCCCGCTCGCGCCGGGCGAGCAGGATGTCGCATGGCCCTGCAACGACACCAAGTACATCGTGCAGTTTCCTGAGACGCGCGAGATCTGGTCGTACGGCTCGGCCTACGGCGGCAACGCGATCCTCGCCAAGAAGGCCTACGCGCTGCGCATCGCCTCGGTCATGGCGCGCGACGAGGGCTGGCTCGCCGAGCACATGCTGCTCATCAAGGTGACGCCGCCCTCGGGCAAGTCGTACCACCTGGCCGCGGCCTTCCCGAGCGCGTGCGGCAAGACCAACATGGCCATGATGACCCCGAGCCTGCCCGGCTGGAAGGTCGAAACCATCGGCGACGACATCGCCTGGCTCTGGATCGGGGCCGACGGCCGCCTGCGCGCCATCAACCCCGAGGCCGGCTTCTTCGGCGTCGCCCCCGGCACCGGTCTGCGCACCAACCCCACCGCGATCGACTCGCTCTGGGGCAACACGATCTTCACCAACGTCGCCCGCACCCCCGAGGGCGACGTGTGGTGGGAGGGGCTGACCGACGAGAAGCCGGCTCAGCTCACCGATTGGCGCGGCGACGCGTGGACGCCCGACAGCGGGCGCCCCGCCGCTCACCCCAACTCACGGTTCACCGTGTCGGCCCGGCAATGCCCCTCGATCGCTGAGGACTGGGACGACCCGGAAGGCGTCGTCATCGACGCCATCATCTTCGGCGGCCGCCGAGCCAGCAACGTGCCCTTGGTGGTAGAGGCGCGCGACTGGGATCACGGTGTCTTCATGGGCGCCACGATCGCTTCCGAGCAGACGGCGGCCGCCGAAGGCACTGTCGGCGAGCTGCGCCGCGACCCGTTCGCGATGCTGCCCTTCGCCGGGTACAACATGGCCGACTACTTCGCGCACTGGCTCGACTTCGGTCGCCGCCTGCGCCGGTCGGCCCGAGTGCCGCGCGTGTTCCAGGTCAACTGGTTCCGCAAGGGTGCCGACGGCTCGTTCCTCTGGCCCGGCTTCGGCGAGAACGCCCGCGTGCTCGAGTGGATGGTCGGGAGGCTCGAGGGCCAGCACGGCGCCGTCGACTCCCCCATCGGCGCGCTGCCGGCCGAGGGCTCGCTCAACGTCGATGGCCTCGAGCTCGACGAGGCGGCGCTCTCGGAGCTCTTCCGCGTCGACCCGGCCGCGTTCGAGGCCGAGGCCCACGACATCGAGGCCTTCTTCGCGACCTTCGGCGACCGGCTGCCGCCCGAGCTCACCCGCCAGCTCACCCTGCTGCGCGACCGGCTCGCGACCGCGCAGCAGTAGTGGGCGGGATGCTCAGCGTCGGTTGAGCAGGAACAGGAGTCCTGCGAGCGTGAACGCGAGCGCGACGAGCAGCGGAAGAATGTTGCCGGTGATCGCCAGAAGGCCCGCCGTGGCGAGCAGCCAGACGATCGACAGCACGACGGGGACCCCGAAGAACCAGCGCGCCACGCCGCGCGCGACGCCCTTCTGGTACGTGACGATCGCGCCGATGATGCCGCCGATGACGATGAGCACGGTGCCGACCGTGGCCGTGCCGGCCGGCAGCGTCGTGCCGAATGCGGCGAGCAGCGGGATCAGGCCGAGGAGCAGGAAGCCGATGCCGAAGGCGACGAAGCCGAGCTTGCCGAGCACCGAGCCACCGACGACGCCGTTCGAGCCCGTCTGACCGAAGGCCAGGAAGAATCCGCTGGCGCCGAGCAGCAGGAACCCGATGGTCGTGAGCCACCCGGTGATCGGGCCACCCGCGCCCGCGGCGGCAGCGATGAGGGCGATGAGCCAGAGGAGGCCTCCGGCGAGCATCCCCCCGCCGCCGAAGAGCCGCCAGTTCGCCGTTCGTTCTGTGACGCGTCCAGCCATGAGGTTCTCCATTCGACGGGGGTGACGGCGCCGTCGCGATGGCGGCGGCGCCCGGGCACAGCGTGGCAGGGTTCTCGCTGGTTCGGAAACAGCGCGCCCCCAACGTTCACGCCGTGTCGCGCGTCTGAGAGGGTGAGAGCAGTGCACCCAGCGGCCCCTGCCGCGGTGCGGAGAAGAAGGGTCGACCCGTGGCGCAGACGACCCGCGAGGGCTGGGAGGCGGTGCTCGCGACGCTCGTCGCCGAGCGCGGCGATGCGCTGACGCGGTACGCGTACGTACTGTGCGGCGACCCCGACGACGCGGCCGACCTGGTGCAGTCGGGGCTCGTGGCCACCTTCGGACGGCTGCGCAACGGGTTCGCGATCGAACGCGCCGAGGCCTACGTGCGCCGCGCGATCGCGTCGGCCTACATCGACCGCGGCCGACGGTCGACCCGCTGGCGGGCGACCGCGCACCTGCACGTGGTGCCCGAGCAGATCGAGGGTCCGGATGCGGCCACCGACCGCCGGCTCGACCTCACAGCCGAGCTCGACGGGCTCAGCCCGCGCGAGCGGGCCTGCGTCGTGCTGCGGTTCTACGGCGACCAGAAGGTCGACGACATCGCCGCCGACCTCGGCATCAGCTCGGGAGCGGTCAAGCGCTACCTGAGCGACGGCCTCGCCAAGCTCGCCACGGCTCTCACCGAACCCGGAAGGGAGCATCATGGCCAGCTTCGATGACCTGGGGCGAGCATTGCGCGACGATGCGGTCGCGTCAGCGCCCCCCGCATCCTGCATCGATGTGGATGCGGTGATCAGCGCCGCCCGCGCCCGACGTCGACCGCGCCAGTGGGCCGCCGGCACGCTCGGGCTCGTTGCCGTGCTCGGCCTCGGCGGCATCGCCGTCGCGGCCGTCACCCCGCCGACCCTCATCGCCGCGAGCGAGTCGGCCGACGGCGGCGACCTGCTGCTGTCGGAGGAGGGCGCTGTCGATGCCCCTGACTACGGCGGGGGCGACGGCGGGGGCGTCGCCGCGCCGGCGACGAGCGGAGACGAGCGCGTCGCGGAAGGTCGGGGCTGCGACCGACCGAGCGGGCTCGCCGTCGAGTTCCACCTGCCCTCGACGGCCGCCAACTCGGGCGAGAGCATCGTGCGACTCAGGGCCTTCTCGTGCACCGACGGCTCGTCTCCCGAGTCCCGAGTCGGCACCGTGGTCATCGAGGTCGAGCTCGTCGACCCGGCGACCGGGCGCATCGTCACGGTCACGGGTCCGGAGGTGCCGTTGCGGCTCGAGTGACGTCTGGGGGTGTCGAGTCGAGATCTGCTCGACGCACGGCAACCCCGGCTGGCTAGAATCGCGGCACCACGCAACGGCGCCCGAACCGAAGCCGCGTGATTGACCCGCACGACGAAGGGCAGGCCCATGGGGCGGCACCGCAGCATCCTCGCCATCACGGCGCTCTCGGCCGGACTGCTGCTGGGCACGACCGCCCCCGCACTCGCGGTGCCGCCCTTGGCGCTGGACGGTGCGTACGTGCTCGATGAGACGGGCGTGCTCGAGGGCGACGCCGCGCGCGTCGAAGCGGCGCTCGATCGGCTCTTCGATGCCGGCGGGGCCCAGCTCTTCGTCGTCGTCGTCGATCGCTTCGAAGGGTCGGTCGACGGCCTCGCGTGGGCCGACGAGACGGCCTCGCTGTCTGGGCTCGGCGATCGCGACGCCCTGCTCGCCATCGCCGTCGACGACCGCGAGTACGCGACGAGCGTCGGTGCGGCTTTTCCCGCAAGCGACGCGCAGCTCACGACGGCCGAGACCGACGGGCTCGTGCCCGAGCTGCGCGAGAACCGCTGGGCAGACGGCATCATCGCCTACGCCGACAGCCTGACCGCGGCGCTGACACCGGGCGCGGCCCCGGACGAGACTCCGGGTGACGGCGGAGCCGCTGCCGACGACGGCGGTATCCCGTTCGTGCCGATCGCCCTGGGCGTCGGAGGCGTCGGTGCGGTCGCGTGGTTCGTGATCGCTCGCGCACGTCGCAAGAAGGGCCCCGTGACGGCGGCCGTCGAGCAGCAGTCGGTCGTCGAGCTCGACCAGACGGCGTCACGACGGCTCGTGCAGCTCGACGACGCCCTCACGACGAGCGAGCAGGAGCTCGGTTTCGCCGAGGCGCAGTTCGGCGCCGCACCCACCGAGGGGTTCCGCACCGCGCTCACGCAGGCGAAGGCCCTCGTCGCCGACGCCTTCCGCGTGCGCCGCGAGCTCGACGATGAGAACCCCGAGTCTGACGAGCAGAAGCGCACGGCGCTCGTGGGCATCATCACGGCGTGCGACGAGGCGGATGCCCTGCTCGAGGCGCAGGAAGACGCCTTCGACGCCCTGCGCGATGTCGAGCAAGACCTTCCCGCGGCCCTCGCCTCGGTGACGGCCGCACGGGCGGCCGCGCCCGCCGCGATCGAGGCCGCCGAGGCGACCGTGGCCTCGTTGCGCAGCGACTTCGGCGCACCGGCCATCGCGAGCATCGCGGATGCACCCGCCCAGGCCCGACGTCTGCTCGAGCTCGCCGACGCCGAGCTCGCCGAGGCGACCGCGAACCAGCAGGCCGCGAAGACCAGCGAGGCAGCCATCGACGTGCGCTCGGCGCAGCTCGCGATCGCTCAGCTGACGACAGCCACCGCCAACGTCGAACGGCTCGCCGCCGATCTCGGCGCGGCCCGCACAGCCCTCGCGGCGCAGGTCGACGACGTGCGCGCGGGCATCGCCGCGGCCGCCGCGCTGCCGTCGACCTCGGGGCTCGCGAGCGCGCTCGCCGCCGCCGAGTCGACCCTCGCCTCGGTCGACGCGAGCGACCCGATTGCGGCGCTCGAACGCGTCGTGGGCGTCGATCGCGAGCTCGACACCCAGCTCGCCGGCGCGCGCGAGGAGGGCGAGCGGCGGGCCAAGGCCGAAGCGGCGCTCGAGCGCACGCTCGCGTCGGCCCGCAGCCGCATTCTGAGCGCCGCCGAGTACGTCGCCGCCCACCGCGGGGCCGTCGGTGCCGACGCCCGTGCGCGCCTCGCCGAAGCGCAGGCCCAAGAGCAGCTCGCCTCTGACACGAAGACCACCGACCCGGTCGGCGCGCTCGCCGCGGCGCAGCGTGCCCTCGACTTCGCCGGGCAGGCCCTGCAGTCGGCCGAGAACGACCTGAGGGCGACGATGGCGCCGAGCGGCGGTGTCGGCGGGCTCATCAGCGGGGGTGGCCGCGGCGGCGGCGTGAGCGACGCCCTCATCGGCGGGCTCATCGGCGGCCTGCTCGGCGGCGGCGGAGGAGGCGGCGGATTCAGTGGCGGCTTCGGCGGCGGCTCGAGCGGCGGGTCGCGCCGCCCGAGCTTCGGGTCGAGCGGCGGCAGCTCGAGCCGCCGGTCGTCGTCGAGCCGGTCATCCGGCCGCCGAGGCGGCGGAGGCCGCTTCTAGTCGTCACCACTGCCCACGACCCACGATCTACCGACCACCGACAGAAAGGCACCACCCATGTCCAAGCAGTCCATCTTCGGCCGTATCGCGCAGCTCGCGAAGGCCAACATCCACGCCATGCTTGACGCGGCGGAAGACCCCGAGAAGATGCTCGATCAGATGGTGCGCGACTACACCGCGAGCATCCAGGAGGCAGAGGCCGCCATCGCCCAGACGATCGGCAACCTGCGCCTGCTCGAGCAGGACCACGCCGAAGACGTCGCGTCGGCGCAAGACTGGGGCCGCAAGGCCGTCGCCGCGAGCGCCAAGGCCGACGAGCTGCGCGCGGGCGGCAACACCGCCGATGCCGACAAGTTCGACAACCTCGCGAAGGTCGCCCTCGGCAAGCAGCTCTCGGCCGAGACCGAGGCGAAGGCCGTCGAGCCGACGATCGCCAGCCAGACCGAGATCGTCGACAAGCTCAAGGGCGGCCTCGAGGCCATGAAGGGCAAGCTCAACGAGCTGCGCTCGCAGCGCGACCAGCTCATCGCCCGCGCGAAGATCGCCGATGCCCAGTCGCAGGTGATCGACGCCGTCAAGAGCATCGACATCATGGACCCGACGAGCGAGCTCGGCCGGTTCGAGGAGAAGATCCGCCGCGAAGAGGCGAAGGTGCTCGGGCAGCAAGAGCTCGCCGCGTCGTCGCTCGACGCCCAGTTCGAGTCGCTCGAAGACCTCGGCGCGCAGACCGAGGTCGAGGCCCGGCTCGCCGCGCTGAAGGCCGGCGGGCCGCAGCAGGCGATCGGCCAGTAGCAATCGCGACCCTGCGACCCCGCTGGCTCGGGGTCGACTTCGCGCGCGGTCTCGCCGTGCTCGGCATGATGGCGGCCCACACCTGGCCCCGTGATGCCGAGCAGGGCGAGCTGCTCGTCGACGGGCGGCCTTCGGTGCTGTTCGCTGTCGTCGCGGGCGTAGCGCTCGGCCTCGTCACGGGCGGTTCAGAACCGCCCGCCGCACCTCGCGGCACGGGGAGGAGCTCGGGCCGAGGCGCCGCTCGCGGCCGCCTCGCGCTCCGGGCGGCCTTGCTGCTGATCATGGGCGTCGTGCTCTGGATGCTCCCGAGCGGCATCGCGGTCATCCTCGACGCGTACGGCGTCATGTTCCTGCTGCTCGTGCCCCTGCTGTTCGCGAGGCGCGGGCTGCTCGCCGCGATCGCCGCCGGATTCCTCGTGGTGGCACCGCTCGTGCGCGATCGCGTGGTCGAGCTCACCGGGCTCCGGCCCACCGGACCGCTCGCGCTCGGCGACGACCCCGCGGCCGTGCTCGTCGACTGGCTGCTGACGGGCTACTACCCGGCTCTGCTCTGGCTGCCGCTGCTGCTCGTGGGCCTGCTGTGCGCGCGGGCCGGGCTCGACTCCCGGCGTGTGCGCGTGCTCATGCTGGGGCTCGGCGCCACCGCGAGCCTCGCGGGCTACGGCGCGGCGGCCGTGCTGCCGGGCATCGACGCCGCGGCCCACAGCGGCTCGACGGCCGAGCTGCTGGGGGCGGGCGGCCTGGCGTTCGCGATCGTCGGCGCGGCGCTGCTCGCGCTCGACGGCCGCGAGCCCCGACGCGTCGTGCTGTTGCTCGCCGCGCCGCTCACCGCGCTCGGCCGCGTCGCCCTAACCGTGTACGTGGCGCATGTGCTGGTGATCGCCGCGCTCGCACCGCTCGGCCCGGCCGGGCGGTTCGAGGCCGCGGTGGGCATCCCGCTGCTCTTCGCGCTGTCGCTGGGCGGCATCGGACTGGGGCTCGCCCTGCAGGCGACGGGGCGTCGCGGCCCCCTCGAGTGGCTGCTGTCGACCGTCGCGGGCCTGCCGTTCCGCGGCCGACCGCTCGGTCACGACGAGCAGGGTTCTGACGAGCACGGTTCCGATGACCAGGGTGCGAGACTGGGCGCATGACCAGCACCTTCCTCGTCGTGCCGCAGTGGCAGGGGTCGGGCTCATCGCGCGCTATGCGGCTCGTCGACGGCGCCCAGGCGATCCGCGCCGACCTGCCGAGCGTCGCCACGCGTCTCATCGACGTGCCGCTCGAGGCGGGAGACAGCGAGGGCACGGGCATCCTGCGCTACAGCGCGATCCGCCTCGTGCGCGAGCGCCTCGAGCGCGAGCTCGCCGAGCTCGACGGCACCCCCATCATCATCGGCGGCGACTGCGGGGTCGAGTACGCAGGGCTCGAGCACGCCGCCCGGCAGGGGCGCGTCGTGCTGCTCTGGGCCGACGCGCACGCCGACCTCAACACGGCAGAGACCTCGCCGAGCGGGGCCTTCCACGGCATGGTGCTGCGAGCGCTCATCGACGCGGGCGCGGTGTCGCCGGCCGACGTGCTGCTGCTGGGCGTGCGCGACCTCGACGACGCCGAAGCACGGTTCATCGACGAGGCGGGCATGCCGCGCGTGACCCTCGACGAGGTGGGCGATCGCGTGGCCGACCGCGTCGCCGCCGCGCGCGCCGAAGGGGTCGAACCGGTGCTCTACGTGCACATCGACCTCGACGTCCTCGACCCCGGGGTGTTCGACGGCGTCGGGTTCCCGGCCCCGTTCGGGCTGACGCTCGAGCAGCTCACCACCGCCGTCGCGCAGGCCCGCGCGCGGCTGCCGCTCGTCGGCGCCGGGCTCACCGAGTTCGCCCCCGCGCCCGCGCGCGACGAGGTGCCGGGCGACAGCGCCGGCGCGACCGATGGCGAGGGCGACGAGCGCGCGAGCGACGCCCTCACCGTGATCCTGCGCATCCTGGCCGCCCTGAGCCGCTGAAACCTCGTCGCTGAGCGACAAAGCGCGGGCATCCCGTATCGACCGCTGGCTACGCTGACGGGCATGAGCGAGACGACCCCCGACACTGCGAACCCGGCCCGCGTCACCGTCGAGCGCGACGGGCACCTGCTGCTCATCGGCCTCAACCGCCCCGAGAAGCGCAACGCGGCCGATGTGGCCATGCTCGAGCAGCTCGCCCTCGCCTACGGCGAGCTCGACCGCGACCCCGAGCTGCGCGTCGGCGTCGTGTTCGCGCACGGCGACCACTTCACGGGCGGGCTCGACCTCGCCGACGTCGTGCCGCGCATCGGCCCGCAGGGGCTCGCGATGGTGCCCGAGGGCGGCATCCACCCCTGGGGCATGGACGGCACGCGCGTGCGCAAGCCCGTCGTGCTCTCCGTGCAGGGCACCTGCCTGACGCTCGGCATCGAGCTCGCGCTCGCGAGCGACATCGTCGTGGCGGCCGACGACACCGTGTTCGCGCAGCTCGAGGTGGCCCGCGCGATCCTGCCCTTCGGCGGCGCGACGACGCGCTTCGCCGCGGCTGCCGGCTGGGGCAGTGCGATGCGGTGGATGCTCACGGGCGACCGCTTCGATGCCGCCGAGGCGCACCGCATGGGCCTCGTGCAAGAGGTCGTGCCCGCGGGCGAGCAGCTGTCGCGCGCTCGCGAGCTGGCCGGTCGGATCGCGGCGCAGGCCCCCCTCGCCGTGCAGGCGACTCTCGCGAACGCGCGTCTCGCGGTGCGCGAGGGCGAGGCCGCCGCCGAGGCGCAGCTGCCGCGCGAGCTCGTGCGGCTCGCGCAGACGGAGGACGCCCGCATCGGTATGCAGGCCTTTCTCAGCCGCACCGACCCGGAGTTCGTGGGACGGTAGGCGCATGCGCCCGCTCACGACGACCGCCCAGACCGACCTCCCCGCACTCGACGCCTACGACCTGATCGTCATCGGCGCAGGCGCCGTCGGCGAGAATGTCGCCGATCGCGCCGTGCAGGGCGGGCTGAGCGTGCTCATCGTCGAGGGCGAGCTCGTCGGCGGCGAGTGCTCGTACTGGGCGTGCATGCCCTCGAAGGCCCTGCTGCGCGCCGGCAGCGTTCTGCGCGCGGCGCACGCGGTGCCGGGTGCCCGCTCGGCGATCACCGGCGGTATCGATGCCGCGGCCGTGCTCGCGAGCCGCGACGCCGTCGCGAGCCACTGGGACGACGCCGGCCAGGTGCGCTGGCTGCAGAAGACGGGCATCGCGCTCGCGCGCGGGCACGCGCGCCTCGACGGCGAGCGCCGCGTCGTGATCACCGCCGCCGACGGGTCCAGCCGCACCGTGACGGCGACGCACGCCGTCGCGATCTGCACGGGATCGACGGCCGCGATGCCGCCCATCCCCGGCCTCGCCGAGGCCCGGCCGTGGACCTCGCGCGAGATCACGAGCACCGAGACGGTACCCGCGCGGCTCGCGATCATCGGCGGCGGCGTGGTCGGCTGCGAGATGGCGACGGCGTTCACGAGCCTCGGCAGCGCCGTGACCCTCATCGCGCGCAGCGGGCTGCTCGCGGGCGTGGAGGACTTCGCGGGCGAGGCCGTGGCCGAGCGACTGCGCGCCGACGGCGCCGAGGTGCTGCTCGGCACGAGCCCCGAGCGCGTCGACCGCGCCGCCGACGGCACCGTGGCGATCGCGCTGCCGGGGGGCCGCATGCTCGAGGTCGACGAGGTCGTCGTCGCGACCGGCCGGGCACCCGTCACGGGCGACCTCGGGCTCGAGACCATCGGGCTCGAGCCCGGCAGCTGGCTCGAGGTCGACGACACCCTGCGGGTGCGCGGCCACGACTGGCTCTACGCCGCCGGCGACGTCAACCACCGGGCACTGCTCACCCACCAGGGCAAGTACCAGGCGCGAGCGGCGGGCGATGTCATCGCGGCGCGCGCGAGCGGGTCATCCGTCGACGACGCCCCCTGGGGCGCGCACGTCGCGACGGCCGACCTCGACGCCGTGCCGCAGGTGACCTTCACGAGCCCCGAGGTGGCGAGCGTCGGCCTGACCGCAGCGCAGGCCGATGCGAAGGGACGGCGCACGTGCATCGTCGACTACGAGCTCGACTGGCTCGCCGGCGCGACCGTGCACGGCGACGACTACCGCGGCAGGGCGCGCATGGTCGTCGATGAGGATCGCGGTGTGATCGTAGGGTTCACCCTCGTCGGCGACGATGTGGGCGAGCTGCTGCATGCCGCCACGATCGCCATCGTCGGCGAGGTGCCGATCGCGCGGCTGTGGCATGCCGTGCCCTCGTACCCCACGCTCAGCGAGGTCTGGCTGCGCCTGCTCGAAGGCTACGGGCGGCCGTGAGCCAGAGCCCTGCGCGCGGTCGGGCGGCCCGCGCGATCGACGCGCTCTCCCGCAACAGGGTCGTGCGCGCCGTCGCCCTGCACCCCGTCGTCGCCCGGCCGGGCTACTGGTTCGCCACGGCCGTCGGCGTCACGTGGGGTGCCCTTCTCGGCGGTTTCCGCATCTCGCGTCGCGGCGGCGTCGTCGTGTGCGCCGGGCTGCCCCGCTGGGCCTTCGGCCGCGGCGGCACGACCATCGGCGCGGCGTTCCTGACGCACGACAACACGCGCGAATCGGTGCTCGAGCACGAGGCCGTGCACCGCGCGCAGTGGAAGAAGTACGGGCTCGCGTTCATCCCCCTCTACCTCGCCGCGGGGCACGACGCGCGCACCAACCGCTTCGAGGTCGAGGCCGGCCTCGAGAAGGGCGGCTACGGGCGGTAGCGCTACCACTGCGGCGGGTGGATGCGGTGCGCCCCCCGCGCGCGCTCCCACTGCGCCCCGAGCGCCAGCAGCGTCGCCTCGCCGCCGGGGCGGCCGATGAGCTGCACGCCCATGGGCAGCCCCGGCTGATCCGAGGTCGGCGGCGTGAGCCCGACCGGCAGGGTCAGCGCAGGAAGCCCGGCCACGTTGACGAAGCTCGTGTACGGCGTGTACTGCACCTGCTGGGTGAAGTTGCGGTCGGCATCCTCAGCGTCGTACCAGCCGAGGGGGCGCGGCGTCATCGCGAGGGCGGGCGTGAGCACGGCGTCGACGCTCGAGAGCCGGCGGATCACGCGCCGCTCGAACCCGCTGAGCCAGGCGAGGGCCTCGGCGAGCGTCTCCGCCGAGAGCGCACGGCCCTGGCCGACGAGCCAGGCGGTGAGCGGTTCGAGCAGCGCGAGCTCATCGGGCGTACGGGCGGGGATGCTGGCGGCGCCCGCCATCCACACCGTACGGAAGTTCCGGCCGTAGTCGGGCTCAGGCTCGAGCGCGATGTCGTCGATACCGTGGCCGAGTGCGGCGAAGCCCGCGATCGCCTCATCGAGCGCCCATCGGGCCTCGGGGTCGAGCACGATGTCGGCGTAATCGTCCCACGGCGAGCTCGTCATGACCCCGAGCTGGTAGCGGCCCTCGCCGCGCACGGCGGCGCTGAGCAGCGGCCCCGAGTGCGGGTGCTCGCGCCCCGAGGCGAGCGGCGGGTCGATCGGAGCGCGCGTCGCGAACGGCCACGGTGCCGCCGCGATGAGCGCGTCGAGCACGAGCGCGGCGTCGGCGACCGTGCGGGCGATCGGGCCGGGCACGACGAGCCCCGCGAGTCGGTCGAGCCCGCTGCCGGCCGGAACGCGGCCGCGCGACGGCTTGAGCCCCACGAGGCCGCATGCCGCTGCGGGAATGCGGATGCTACCGCCCCCGTCGCTGCCGGGTGCGACGGGCAGCAGCCCGGCCGCGACGGCCGCCGCGGCGCCCCCGCTCGACCCGCCGGCACCGCGATCGAGGTCGTAGGGCGTGCGCGCGGGTGGGGCGACGAGGCTCTCGGTGTGCGACGAGAGGCCGAATTCGGGGGCGGCGGTCGCTCCGAGGCTGATGGCCCCGGCGGCATCGAGATGCTGCACGAGCTCGTCATCAACCGTCGCGACGTGGTCGGCGAGAAGGCGCGAGCCGAAGGTCGTGCGCTGGCCGGCACGCTGCACGAGCTCTTTGTCGGCGATCGGGATGCCCCACAGCGGCGCCGACCGCGCGCCGAGCCCCTCGAGCGCGTCGGCCCGGGCGAGCGCGCGGTCAGCCGCGACGACCGTCAGGGCGCCCACGGCCGGGTTGAGACGCTCGATGCGCTCGAGGTAGTGCTCGACGAGCTCGCGCGGGCTGATGCGCCCGAGCCGCAGCCACTCACCCTGCTCGAGCGCGGTGAGGTGGTGGAGTTCGAACACCCTGCGAGCCTACGGCGCGACCGGTCGAGGCTCGCTCATATCGATTGCGCAACGAAGGGCCCCCCACGCCCCTCGAGCGACCTCATCGCATCGTCTCTCACCCTCTCGACTGCTAGATTCGCGCGAAAGGGCGCCTCGGGGCACGCCCTCCTCTTCGTCCTCCAGGCCACCATCCAAGGAGCACCATGACTGCGCAGCGCCTGCTCGCCGGCACCGCCGCCCTCCTCCTCATCGGCGCCCTCGCCGCCTGCGCGCCGGAATCCGATCCGGTCGCGGAGGAGCCGACGCCCACCCCCACGCCGACCGAGACCGAATCGGCCGAGCCCGAGCCCGCCGAGCTGACCTTCTCGATGCCGGTCGACTGCACGACGATCCTGCCGCAGTCGCGCCTCGACGCCTTCGCCGCGCAGAGCCTGGCCCTTCTCGGCGGCCCCGGCAGCGTCTACGGCAACGACTACTTCTTCGAGCCCACCCCCGAGCAGTCGGCGGGCGGCATCAGCTGCGTGTACGCGCAAGACGGCGTCGACCAGTCGAGCGTGCTCATCAGCGTCGCCCCCGTCACCACGGCGAACCGCGCGACGATCATCGGCGACCTCACGGCCCAGGGCCTCAATGAGGCGACGACCGACGACGGAGCTTTCACCTACGGTCAGCAGGGCGACGAGGGGCTCGCCCCGGCGATCTACAACGTCGTGACGCAGGAGAGCTGGATCTCGGTGATCAGCAGCCTCGGCGGGCCGGCCTTCTACGAAGAGGCCGTGGTGCTCGCCGACGAGGTCGCCACGCAGGTGTACCGCTAACCAGCGGCAGCACTCGTCAGCGACGGCGCGCGAGCGACTTCTGCATCATCACGACGCCGAGCCAGCGACCGAACTTGAAGCCCACCCGGCCCATCGAGCCGGTGGTCTCGAAGCCGAAGCGCTCGTGCAGGGCGATCGAGCCCTCCGCACCGCGGTCGGCGATCACGGCGATGACCTCTTTCACCCCCGCGGCCTTCGCGCGGTCGAGCAGCTCGGCCATGAGCGCCCTGCCGAGCCCCTTGCCGGTCGAGGCCGGCCCGAGGTAGATCGAGTTCTCGACCGTGAACCGGTAGGCCGCCTTCTCCTTCCACGGGTAGACGTAGGCGAAGCCGAGCACGACCCCGTTGGGCGACACAGCCACGAGGAAGGGGTAGCCGAGCTCGCGCACCCTCGCGAACTTCGTGCGCAGGGCCTTCAGCGTCCACGGCGACTCGTCGAAGGTCACCGTCGAGTTGGCCACGTAGTAGTTGTAGATCTCGCGCACATCAGGAAGATCCTGCTCGAGGGCCTCGCGCACGGAGAACGCGAACGCGGGCTCGGGCTCGGGGCGCTTGCGCAGGTGGGGCGGCAGGGTGCGCCGCCGCTCGTACTCCTCCTCGAGCATCCCGCCCCCTTCTGCTCGCGATCTCCGCGTAGCTGACCGCGTCAGTCTACGTTCGCGGCGACCTCGGGCAGGCGCCAGTCGATCGGCGTTCCGCCGCGCTCGCGCAGCAGCTCGTTCACGCGGCTGAACGGGCGCGATCCGAAGAATCCGCGGTGCGCCGACAGGGGGCTGGGATGCGCGCTCGCAATGACGGGAACGGCCCCCAGCAGCGGCGCCGCGCCCGCAGCATCCCGCCCCCACAGCACGCCCACGAGCGGCCCGCCGCGCGCGCCGAGAGCCGCGAGCGCGCATGCCGTCACCGCCTCCCAGCCGCGGCCGCGGTGCGAACCCGGCCGACCGGGCGCGACCGTGAGCACGCGGTTGAGCAGCAGCACGCCCTGCGCGCTCCACGCACTCAGGTCGCCGTGCTCGGCCGGCGCGATCCCGAGGTCGTCGTGACGTTCGCGGTACAGGTTCACGAGCGAGCGCGGCAGGGGCCGTACCGAGGCATCGACGGCGAAACTCAGGCCGATCGGGTGCCCGGGCGTCGGGTACGGGTCTTGCCCCACGATCACGACCCGCACGTCGGCGAGAGGTGCCGTGAACGCGCGCAGCACGTGGGCCTCGGCGGGCAGGAAGGGCGCGCCCGACTCTGCCTCGGCGCGCAGAGCCGCCATGAGGCGGCGGATGCGGTCGGCCTCGGGGGCGAGCGCCGCCGCCCAGTCGGGCGCGATTGCCGCGAGTGCGTCGCTCATGCGAGCACGCTACCGGGCGCGTCGGGCGCTGGGCTGCACCCCGCCCGCGCGCTAGCATCGCGGAATGACCGAGCCCGCGAGCGCCTCGACCTCCCGCCCGACGGCCCCGAGCGGCCCCTCGAGACTCAGCGGAAAAGCTGGGGCCATCACGCTCGGCCTCGTGGGCTACCTCTTCTTCGTCGAGTTCGTGAGCGGCGTGCTGCAGGGCTACTACGTTCCGCTCATCAGCGACCTCGTGCTCTACCTCGGCATCACCGACGCCGACTTCAACTGGTTCGAGGCCGCCCAGCTGCTGCTGAGCGCGCTCGTCGTGCCTGTGCTGGCCAAGCTGGGCGACATGATCGGGCACAAGAAGGTGCTGCTCATCTCGACCGTGCTGACGGCGGGCGCGAGCTGGTGGCTCGTCTTCGCCGACTCGTTCTGGGTGTTCCTCGCCGCATGGGCGCTGCAGGGCTTCTACGTCGTGTGGCTGCCGCTCGAAGTGGCGCTCATCTTCGACCGCGGTCGCCGCAGCGACACGGGCGCCTCGCAGACGCGCCGCGCCGCGGGCTACCTCGTGGTCGCGCTCGAGGCGGGCGCGATCGTCGGCGCCCTCGGCGGCGCGCGCGTCTTCGCGGCCTTCGACGAGAACGTCATGCTCACGCTCATGATCCCGGCCATCGCCGTGACCGTCGCCTTCTTCGTGATCCTCTTCGGCGTGCCCGAATCGAGCCCGCAGCCGGGGCGCCGACTCGACACGATCGGGTTCATCCTGCTCACCATCGCTCTGCTCACCGTCACCTCGGGGCTCACCTTCCTGCGCATCAACGGCCCCGCCACGTGGTGGGTCTACGGGCTCATGGTTGTCGGCCTGCTGTTGCTCTACCCGTTCGGCAAGTGGGTGCTGCAGCACCCCGACCCCGCGATCGACCTGCGCGTGCTGCGGCAGCCCACCATGTGGCCGGTGCAGCTGACCGCCGGGCTCGTCGGCATCAGCATCCTCGGCGCGCAAGCACCGCTCAGCACCTTCGCCGGCACCGACCCGGCCAACGGCTTCGGGCTCGGCCTCGATGCGGCCGAGCGCTCGTACATCATCGGCGCATACCTCGTAGCGATGATCATCGGCGCCCTGCTGTTCCCCGTGGTGTCGAAGCGGTTCACGCCCCGGTTCGCCCTCATCGCCGCCTCGGTCACGGTCGGGCTCGGCTACCTCGCCTTCCTCGTCAACAACGCGACCGCCGTGGGCGTCACCCTCAACATGGTCGTCGCCGGCATCGGCTCGGGCGCGCTCGTCGCCGCGCTTCCGGCCGCCGCCGCGGCCGCCGCACCGCTCGGGCAGACGGGCATCGCCACGGGGCTCACCAACACCACCAAGACCATCGGCGGGGCCTTCGCGAGTGCGATCTTCGCCGTCGTGCTCGTGCTCGCCGCCGGTCAGGCCGTCACCGAGACGGCGTCGAGCCTGCTCGGCTACCTCATCGTCTTCGCGATCTGCGGCGGCGCCGCACTCGTCGCGGCGGTGTCGCTCGTGTTCGTGCCGCGCCTCGCGTTCGGCGACGTCGCGGCCGACGAGGCGACGCTGGTCGCGCCCCACTGAGGAAGCGCGCTCAGCCCTCGCGCACCACGAGGGGCTGGCGGATGAGCTTGTGCTGCGCCGCCTGCGCCACCGGGCGCACGGTCAGCTCATCGAGGTTGACGTGGGCGGGCGCCTCGATGGCGTGCACGACGAGAGCCGCGATGTCGTGCGCCGTCAGCGGGTGCTCGACCCCCTCGTACAGGGCATCGACCTTGCCCACATCGCCGTCGAAGCGGTTGAGCGCGAACTCGTCGGTGCGCACCATGCCCGGCGCGACCTGCATGACGCGCAGGGGCTCGCCCGCGAGCTCGAGACGCAGGGCGTGCATCATGCCGCGCAGCGCGAACTTCGCGGCGTTGTAGCCGCCGCCCGTCTCGTAGGCGACCTGCCCGGCCGTCGACGTGATCGCGAGAATGTCGCCGACCCCGCGCTCGCGCGCGCCGGCCCGCAGCGCGGGCAGCAGGGCGCTGATCACCCGCTGGGCGCTCAGCACGTTGATGTCGAACATGCGCATCCAGTCGGCGGCATCGGCCGACTCGACCGTGTCGGTGCCGAGCGCGCCGCCGGCGACGTTGACGATGGCGTGGATCGGGCCGGTCGCGGCGATGTGCTCGCGCAGGGCATCCACCGCCGCGGCGTCGGTGAGGTCGGCCACGAGCGGCTCGCATCCCGACTCGGCGGCGAGCGCCGCCAAGCGGTCGGCACGGCGCGCGACGGCGACGACGCGCCACCCGTGCTCGCGCAGCACTCGTGCCGTCGCCTCACCGATTCCTGAGCTGGCACCGGTCACCACAGCCGTGTAGGTCGTCATGGCTCCACGGTACCCGCGCGCAGAGGTTACGGCGTGTGTCGGGGGCGTTGCCGCGGCCGCACCCGCACGCGTACCGTTCGGGATGTTCCACCGACCCGCGAGGAGACCCCCATGACCGCCAGCTGGAAGTTCGAGACCCTGCAGATCCACGCGGGCGCGCAGCCCGATCCGGTCACCAACGCCCGGGCGACCCCCATCTACCGCACGACGGCGTACACGTTCAACGACGCCGAGCACGCCAAGAACCTGTTCGCGCTCGCCGAGTTCGGCAACATCTACACGCGCATCCAGAACCCCACGCAAGACGTCGCCGAGCAGCGCATCGCCGCGCTCGAAGGCGGCACGGCTGCCCTGCTGCTCGCCTCCGGCCAGTCGGCCACGACCTACGCCGTGCTCAACATCGCGCAGGCGGGCGACCACATCGTGTCGTCGTCGTCGATCTACGGCGGCACCTACAACCTCTTCACCTACACGCTCGCGAAGCTCGGCATCGAGGTCACCTTCGTCGAGAACCAAGACGACCCGGCCGCGTGGGCCGCCGCGATCAAGCCCAACACCAAGCTGCTCTTCGGCGAGACGATCGGCAACCCCAAGGTCAACATCCTCGACATCGCCGCCGTCGCCGAGGTCGCTCACGCGCACGGCCTGCCCCTCATCGTCGACAACACCATCGCGACGCCCTACCTCATCAGGCCTCTCGAGCACGGCGCCGACATCGTCGTGCACTCGGCCACGAAGTTCCTCGGCGGTCACGGCACGGTCATGGGCGGCTTCATCGTCGACGGCGGAAAGTTCGCCTGGTCGCAGAACACCGAGAAGTTCCCCGGCCTCACCCTGCCCGACCCGTCGTACCACGGCGCCAGCTACACGGGCGTGCTGGGCGACGGCATCGCGTACATCATCAAGGCGCGCGTGCAGCTGCTGCGCGACATCGGCGCCGCCGTCTCGCCCGACAACGCCTGGCAGCTCATCCAGGGCATCGAGACCCTGAGCCTGCGCATCGAGCGGCACGTGCAGAACGCCGAAGCCGTCGCGCACTGGCTCGAGGCCCACCCCGATGTCGCGAGCGTCAGCTACTCGGGCCTGCCGTCGAGCCCGTGGTACGCGGCCGGCCAGAAGTACGCGCCGAAGGGCGTGGGCGCGGTGCTCTCGTTCGAGCTGAAGGGCGGCGTGGATGCGGGGCGCGCGCTCGTCGACTCGGTCGAGCTCTTCAGCCACGTCGCCAACATCGGCGACGTGCGCAGCCTCATCATCCACCCGGCGTCGACCACCCACTCGCAGCTGACGCCCGAGCAGCAGCTCACGAGCGGGGTGACCCCGGGCCTCGTACGGCTGTCGGTCGGTCTCGAGAACATCGACGACATCATCGCCGACCTCGAGGCGGGCTTCGCGGCCGCCCGCGCGGTCGTCGCCGCCAACGCGGCGGTCTAGCGGCGGCTTCCGAACACCGCGACCCTGCCCCTGCTGTCACACGGCGGGGGCAGGGGCGTCTCTGCGTCAGAATGGACGCAGCATGGACTGGCAGACGAGCGAAGACACGGTGCCCTCGGCGTTCATCACCGAGGCCAACCGGCGATCGATGCTGGGCACGCCGCCGACGACGGGCGCCTGGCGCGAAGGCGACGCCCCGGGCGACCGGCTCTTCCAGTCGATCGGATCGATCGCGCTCGAGTCGGGGGCGACGCTGCCGCACGCGCGGCTCGCCTACGAGACGTGGGGGTCGCTCAACGCGGCGCGCGACAACGCCGTGCTCGTCGTGCACGCCCTCACGGGCGACAGCCACGTCGTCGGGCGGCCCGGTGCCGGGCATCCCACCGCGGGCTGGTGGGGCGGCATCGTCGGGACCGGCCGCGCGATCGACACCGACCGCTGGTTCGTCATCGCCCCCAACATGCTCGGCGGCTGCCAGGGCTCGACCGGGCCGGCCTCGTTCGCCCCCGACGGCACCGAGTGGGGCTCGCGCTTCCCGTACCTGACGATCCGCGACCAGGTGACCGCTCAGGTCGCCCTCGCCGACGCCCTCGGCATCGCTCGGTTCGCGGCGGTCGTCGGCGGCTCGATGGGGGGAATGCACGCGCTCGAATGGGCGGTGCAGCATCCCGAGCGTGTCGCACGGCTCGCTGTTCTCGCCGCGCCCGCCGTCTCGAGCGCCGACCAGATCGCGCTCAACTCGGTGCAGCTCGAGGCCATCCGCATGGATCCGCTGTTCCGCGACGGCGACTACTACGACGAGCCCGAGGGGCCCTACCGGGGGCTCGCGCTCGCCCGGCGCATGGCGCTGCTGAACTACCGTTCGCCGAGCGAGCTCAACGAGCGCTTCGAACGCTCGTGGCAGGGCGTGCTCGACCCGCTCGGGCGGGGAGGGCGCTTCGCCGTCGAGAGCTATCTCGACTTCCACGGCAACAAGTTCACGCGCCGGTTCGACGCCAACAGCTACATCACGCTCGTCGAGGCGATGAACTCGCACGACATCGCGCGCGGCCGCGGGTCGCTCACCGAGGCTCTCGGTGCGGTGACCGCCCGCACGCTCGTGCTCGGCATCGACAGCGACCGCCTCTTCCCGGTCGAGCAGCAGCAGGCGCTCGCCGCGCACCTGCCCTCGACCATCCACGGCAGCGAGGCCGTCGTCATCTCGTCACCGTTCGGCCACGACGCCTTCCTCATCGAGGACGACCTGGTGGGGCCGCACCTCGCGGCGCTGCTCGCCGACTGAGCCGTGTCTCTCGGCCGTCGTTCGCCCCTCGCAGCGGTCGTCGTGCTCGCCACCGCGGTGTCGGTCGCCGGATGCTCCGCCGATGCTCCCGACCCCTCCACGACCTCCGCCACCGCGCCTGCGAGCACGGCCGAGGTCGTCGTCGCCGCCGACGTGTACCGCTCGCGCATCGACCCCGCGCGCGGCGGCATCCAGCTCTCGGTGCGCAACGACGGCGCCGCACCCCTCACGATCGTGCACGCCGCGCTCGACTCCCCCGCCCTCGAGACGCCCGTCGAGCGCGATCGCACGACGGCGATCGCCCCCGGGCAGACGCGCGACCTCGCGATGACGCTGACCTCTGCCGCGTGCCCCGCCGCGAGCGAGGCGCCGCCGGATGCTCTGCTCACGGTCGTGCTCGCCGACGGCAGCTCGGCCGAGGTGCGGGTGCCGACCACCGATCGGCTCGGCCAGTGGGCCGACTGGCTCGCCGCCGAGTGCTTCGCCGCCGCCGTCGCCGAGCGGGCGGCCATCGCCGTGCGGCACGACCCCGCGCGCGATGACGGTGCCCTCGTCGGGCTGCTGCTCGACGTCGCGCCGCGCGCCGCCGGGCTCGAGCTCGTCGCCCTGCACGACACGGTGCTGTTCGGGCTCGTGCGGGCCGCCGACGGCGGCCGGGCGACGAGCGTCACGCTGGCGGGAGCGAGTGGTGCCGGCGGCCTGGCCTCGGCGAGCATCCCTCTGCTTCTGACGCCCGCGCGCTGCGACGCGCACGCCCTCGCCGACGACAAGCAGGGCACGCTCTTCCGGCTCGACGTGCGGGTCGACGGCGAGCCCGGCACCGTGACGATCGCGGCGGATGCCGCCACCCGAGCCGCGCTGTACGACGCGTTCACGCGCGCGTGCGGCTTATGAGGCGAGGGGCCGCCCGAGTGACAGACTGGGCCGCATGGAGCTGATCGAGAAGGAGCGGCGCCGGTTGCTCCAATCGGCGGCGCGCGCCTTCGGGCTCAGCGGCGTCGTGCTCGCCGCCTTCTGCCTCGCGCTGCCCGGCATCGTCGACCCCGACCTGCTGCCCTCGGTGCTCATCCTGCTCGCCGGGCAGGCGGGCGCGCTCGTGATGGTCGGCCGCAGCGGCCACATCGGCTGGGTGGCTCTCACGATCGTGCTCGGCTGCGGCGCGCTCGCGCTCGCGCAGCTGCCCGGGGGGCAGGCGACCTCGCTCGCGCTCTCGACGTCGCTCGCCCCTCTCGGCGCGGCCGGGCTCGGAGCCGTCGGAATGGTGCTGAGCGAAGGAACCGGCCGTTGGGTGCTGTGGGCCGGGGGCACGCTCGCGAGCAGCCTGCTCGTGGCGACGGCCGGGCCAACGAGCGGCCTCATCTCGACCTCCGCCATCGCGACCCTCGCGGGCTGGGTCATCACGCTCATCATCGGCCTCTGGGTGACGGTCGGCGTGCAGCGCGCCGTGCGCCGCATCGAGAACATCGGGCGGGCCCACCACCTCGAACGGCAGGCGAGCGAGACCGAGGCCCAGCGTCGCCAGAGCGCGCGTCTACTGCACGACACGGTGCTCGCGACCCTGACGCTGCTCGCCCACTCGGGGGTCGGCGTCAGCGCCGACGCCCTGCGGCAGCAGGCCGCGGAAGACGCCCGGCTGCTGCGCCAGCTGCGTCTCGGCTCGACGCCCATGCCGCAGTTCTCGGGCACCTACAGCCTCGAGCCCGTCGCCGAGACGCCCCTCGGCACGACCCTCGAATCGGTCAAGCAGCGCTTTCTGCGCATGGGCCTCTCGGTGCGCTGGCACGGCAGCGGGCAGGTGCTGCTGCCGAGCGACGTGCTCGACGCCTTCCTGCTCGCCCTCGCCGAGTGCCTCGAGAACGTGCGCCGGCACGCGGGGGTCGAGGAGGCGGATGTGACGATCACGCAGGGCGACGACGTGCTGCGCGCGGTCGTCACCGACGCCGGCGTCGGGTTCGACCCCACCGAGGTCGCCGCCGAGCGGCTCGGGTTCACCGAATCGGTCGTCGCCCGCCTGCGCGACGTCGGCGGCAATGCGCGCGTGTTCTCGACGCCCGGCGCCGGCACGACCGTGATTCTCGAGGTGCCGCGATGACCTCGAAGTACACCCCGCCCGACGAGTCGACGCTCGGCGGCCTCGTGCGCCCCGCGGGCGCGCGATCGTCGACACGGCGCGGCACGCCCACCTCGACGCACGCCTCCGCCCTCGGATCAGGGTTCCTCGGCCTCGGCGTCGCCATCATCGCGGCACTGCAGTCGATGCTCGGCATCTCGCTCTTCCTCTCGCGCATCGACGCCTACCCCTCGGTGCTGCCGGTCGCGGGCGCCTGGCTGCTGCTCATGGTGACCTTCCTCGGCCTCACGATCACGATCTCGGCGAGCGGCGAGCGACTTCCCGATTGGCTCTACGCCGTGTTCCTCGCCGCGCTCGCGGCGGTGGTCTGGCTCGACTTCGTGGCCATCGCGCCGCTCGGCGACATCGGGCGCAACGCCACGGCCTCGGTCTCGGCCGGTTTCGTGCTGCTCGTCATCGTCACGCTGCGCTCGCGGTGGGAGGTGCTTCTGGCCGCCTCCGCCCTCGGCATCGCCTTCATCGTCGCGATCCTCGTCTCGACGCCGCTGACCCCCGTGACCATCCCCTCGCAGGTCGTGACCGTGGCGCTCGCGGTCGGGCCGGGAGTCACGGGCGTGCTTCTCGTGAGCGGTTTCGAGCGGATGCTCAAGCGCGAGCTCGACCGCGTGCTCGTGCAGTCGACCGTCACCGCGCCGCGACTCGCCGTCGGCATGCTCGCGAGCGAAGAGCTCGCCCGGCTCGACCTCGACGCCGAAGAGCTGCTCGAGGCCGTGGCGACCGGCGGAGCGCCGCTGCCGCTGCCGGCCGCGTACTCCTCGCGCGCCTCCACGCTCGCCACCGAGCTGCGCCTGCACCTCATCGAAGGGCGGCGCGAGACCTGGCTGTTCCACGCCATCAGCGAGTCGGAGCACCTCGGCCGTCGCGTCACCGTGAGCGACCCGGGCACGCTCGCGGGTCTGCTCGACGACGTGCAGCGCGACTCGCTGCTCGCGGCGCTGTGGCTGCTGGCGGCCGACCCGGCGGGGGCATCCCCCACCCGCACTGTGACGGTGGCCCTCGGGCCCCTCGATCCGCACCGGGCCGCGGGCGGCGGGCGGCTCGTCATTCCCGTGCGCATCGAGGTCGCGGGTCTGCGACGCAATCGCGTCGACCCCGGTGTGTGGGAAGCCCTCGACCGGGTCGGGCGATACAGTGACAGCACGGCGAGCGGCACGGTCGTGATCGAGCTCGACTGCAGCGTCGACAACCCCGTCGATGCGGCTCGACCGCAGTGATCGACCCGAGCCGACGTGACGAGCACAGCACCGAGAGAGCAGGAGTGACCGCGATGGCGCAAGGATCGCCCATTCGACTGGCCCTGGTCGACGACCACCGCATGCTGCTGGGGGCGCTCACCGAGTGGATCCGCCAGGCGGCAGACGACATCGAGATGGTCTCCGCCGTGGCGACCTGGCCCGACCTGCTCTCGCACCCCGCCTTCCCGGTCGACGTCGTGCTGCTCGACCTCGACCTGAAAGACAACATCCCCGTCTCGCTCAAGATCCAGACTCTCAAGTCGATGAACGTTCGCGTCGTGCTCATGAGCACCTACAGCGAGCCGAACGTCGTGCGCGAAGCGCTCAACGCGGGCGCGCTCGGCTACCTCGTGAAGAGCGAAGACGCCGGCATGATCGTCGAGGCGATCCGCGCGGCGAAGAACGGCGAGTCGTTCATCTCGGCCGAACTCGACCTCGCCCTCAACGCCGCCGACATCGGGGGCTCGCCGCGCTTGAGCGCGCAAGAGCGCCGTGTCATGGCCCTGTACGGCGCCGGCGAGCCCGTCAAGACGGTGGCCTATCAGCTGGGCATCTCGGAAGAGACGGCGAAGAGCTACCTCAAGCGCATCCGCGAGAAGTACCGCATCGCGGGCATCGACGTGGGCACCAAGGTCGCGTTGCGCAAGCAGGCCCTCTCCGACGGCATCCTCGTGGATGCTCCCGGCGGGGGCAGCGGGCTCTGACCCGCACTGCCCGCGCGACGGCGTTCGGTCAGACGAGCGCCGCGCGCCGCTCGAGCGCCACGCTCACGAGCGCGAGCAGCACTCCGCCGACGGCGAGCAGCAGCCCCACCCACGCGGGCGTGAGGTAGCCCCATCCGGCCGCGACGACGAGACCGCCGAGGAAGGCCCCGAGCGCGTTGCCGACATTGAGGGCCGAGTGGTTGAGGGCCGCTGCCAGCGTTTGCGACTCGCCCGCGACATCCATCAGCCGGGTCTGGATGACGGGCGACATGATCGACGCCGTGAACCCCACGAGGAAGGTGCCGGCGATGAGGCCGACCGGTGTCGTGCCCGCGAGGCCGAGCAGGGCGAGCGAGCCGATGAGCCCGGCGAAGCCCAGGAACATCGCGCGGGCCGTGCCCGTGTCGGCGAGGCGCCCACCGATGATGTTGCCGATCGTGAGGCCGATGCCCGTGCTGGCGAGCACCCACGGCACGGCGCCGCCCGGCATGCCGGCCGAGTCGGTGACCATGGGGGCGATGTAGCTGTAGACGGCGAAGAAGCCGCCGAACCCGATGGCGCCGACAGCGACGGCGACCCAGACCTGCAGGCTGCCGAAGGCCGCGAGCTCGCGGCGCACGGTCGAGTTGGCGTCTCCGGGCTGCCAGGGCACCAGGATGCGCACGGCCACGAACGTGGCGGCGAAGAGGGCGGCCACGACGAGGTAGGCGGCGCGCCAGCCGGCACTCTGGCCGACGGCGGTGATGAGCGGCACGCCGATGACGGTCGCGACCGTGAGGCCGCTCAGCACGAGGGCGACGCCTTGGCCGCGCTTGCCCGGGCCCATGAGGCTCGCCGCCACGAGGGCCGCGACGCCGAAGTAGGCGCCGTGCGGCAGACCCGCCATGAAGCGGGCGGCGATGACGAGTTCGAAGGTCGGCAGCGTGGCCGACGCGATCGTTCCGACGGTGAAGGCCGCGGCGAGCCAGAGCAGCAGCCGGCGGCGCGGCACGCGGCCCGCGAAGGCCGCGATCGTCGGCGCCCCGACGACGACGCCGAGGGCGTAGGCGGTGATGACCCACCCCGACTGGCCGATGGCCTCTTCGGCGTTCGCCGCGTAGAGACCGGGCAGCAGGTCGCGCGCGATCTCGGGCAGCAGCCCCATGGCGACGAACTCGGTCGAGCCGATGCCGAAGCCTCCGAGCGCGAGGGCGAGCAGGGCGGCGTAGACGCGACCGCGGCTGAGCGGGCGGCGCTCGGCCCCGCCGTGCGCACGGCGGTGCGCGTCGTCGTGCTCGCGCTGCGCACGGGCGTACTCGGCGGCGGTCGCCTCGTCGATGATGGGAACGCTGGCGGTCGAGACGCTCACGGCAACTCCTGGGCGGCAGAGGGGGTGGAGCCGCGCGTCATCGCGGGCGGGCACGACACGAGTGTATCGAATCGATTCGACACTCGCGGCACGTGATCACGATCGGCCGCGCGCACGCTCAGCCGAGCTGCTCGAGAGCGGCCTCGAGACGCTGCACCTTGCCGTCGAGCTCGCCGGCATGACCCGGGCGGTAGTCGGCCTTGAGCACGAGCGACACCCGCGTGCCGTGCTCGGCCACGGCGAGGGTGGCGCGCTTGACGACATCCATCACCTCGTCCCACTCCCCCTCGATCTCGGTGAACATCGACAAGGTGCGGTTCGGCAGTCCGGATTCGCGCACGATGCGCACGGCAGCGGCGACCGCGTCGTGCACCGAGTCGGACGACGAGCCGCCCGAGGGGGCGACCGAGAACGCGACGATCATGAGGATGCTCCTTCCGAGGCCGAGGCGGCGGCACCGGCCGCGACACTCGACGATACGACGCGCGGCCGGGAGCACAGCGCGATCAATTGCCCCACCGCCCAGGCGAGCAGTGCCACGTAGAGCACGTTGCGCGCCGAGAGCACGACGAGCATGCGCGGGTCGAGGGCGAGCAGCGAGCCGTAGAGCACGGGGTACACGACCTGCGTGAGCCCCGCGATGACGAGCGCGAGCACCGCCGGCACGCGGAACGACACACCACCCCACGCCTGCCACGCGAGGCCGAGCACGACCGGCACGGCGATCCACGTGGCGAACTGCGGCGAGCCCACCTTGTTGACGGTGATGAGCGCCATGACGAGAGCGAGCGAAAGCACCGGCAGCAGCTCGACCTCGTCGACACCGCGCCGCGCGGCCACGATGCCGAGGGAGACGACCGCGAGCACCGCGAGCGCCAGCAGCGGCGTCATGAGGTCGGCTGCGAGCTGCGAGCCGTCACCGACGACCTGCCAGGTCAAGATTCCCTGGTCGTAGTACACGCTCGCCGCCCACTCCCCCGCCGCCGCGGCCCAGAGCCACACGGTCGACACGGGCGACTCGACCTGCAGCCCGCGGCCGGTCTGCTCGGTGATGGGCGTGAGCAGCGCCGAGGCGCCCCCGAGCGCGATGCCGGTCGCGATGACGAGCATCGACACGGCGACGGCCGCGGCGAGCACCGCGCCGCGAGCGCGCAGGGCCACGAGCGCGGCGAGCAGCAGGCCCGCGGGCCACACCTTGATCCAGGCGCCGATCGCGAGCAGGGCGCCGCCCCACTTCGGGTGATCGGCGATGAGCATGACGGCGACGAGGGCCACGGGCACCGTGATGGCGTCGATGCGGCCGAGCGCGATGGGGCCGAGAGCCACGAGGAAGAGCATCCACCACCAGGCGACGGCCGCCCGTCGCGCGCGCTCCTGCACCCCGATGATCGAGACGAGCGCCGCCGCGTTGAGCATCATGACGAGCGTCAGCCAGGTCGTGCCGTAGAGGTCGGGCCCGAAGACGTAGGCCGCGAGCATGGGAGCGAGCGCGAGCAGCGGGTAGACCCACGAGGTGTCGATGCCCACCCACTCGGCGCCGAGCACCCCGCGCTCGACCCAGAACAGGTACACGTAGGTGACGTCGCCCATCGGCAGGCCGGGGCCGTAGAGGTTGAGGAAGCCGAGCCAGAGGTGCACGACCGCGAAGGCGATCCAGAGGCTCACGGCGCTGCCCGCCGCCGTGGTCGCGAAGCGTCGAGCCGTCGCGAGGCGGTCGACGGGCGCGGGCATGAGATCGAGCGTAGTGCGGCGGATGCTCGCGCTCAGTCGCCCCGCCCCCGCAGCAGCGCGGCGATCGTCGCGGGCACGGCGGCGCACACGTCGAGCACGGTGACCGGCCCGCCCGCCGAGGCGCGCTGGGCGGCGAGCCCGTGCACGACGGCGGCCGCGGCGCCGAGCCGCGCGAGGTGCGCGAGGTCGAGCGGCGCTGAGTTCGCCGGCCCACCGGCCGCGTGCGTCGCGACGAGGGCGCCGAGGATGCCGGCGAGGGCATCCCCCGCCCCGGCCGTCGCGAGCCACGGGGTCGCCGAACGCGCGACGAGCACCGGCCCGCCCGGGGCCACGACGTGCGTGGCGTGGCCCTTCAGCAGCACGGTGACGCCGAGCTGCTCGGCGGCCGCACGGGCGGCGCGCTCGGGGTCGGCGAGCACCGCGTCGAACGTGCCGCCGGTCAGCCGCGCCAGTTCGCGCGCGTGCGGCGTGATGATGGCGAGGCCGTGCGCCGCGCCGACGGCGTCGAGGGCTCCCGCGTCGATGACGAGCGGATGCCCGCTCGCGAACGCCGCCCGCATGCGCCCGGCCGACTCGGCGGCTGCTTCGTCTCCAGCGCCGTCGTCGACCGACGTCGCCCCCGCATCCATGCCCGACCCCAGCACCCAGGCCTGCACGCGCCCCTCGGCCGTGACCGCCTCGGGGCGCCGCTGCAGCACGAGGTCGGCCGCCCGCGCGGGGCCGAGGTAGCGCACCATGCCGACTCCCGTGCGCAGCGCGGCCTCGACGCCGAGCACGGCGGCACCCGGGTACCGCGTCGAGCCCGTGATCATGCCGAGCACGCCGCGCGAGTACTTGTCGTCATCGGGGCCGGGCACCCGCAGCAGCGCCGCCACCTCGGCGGTCGTCATCGTGCGGGCCTCGCTCACGCGGTTACCCTATCCCCGCGAAACCGCGCCCGCACGGAATACGCCCGGGCTCGATGGGCTTGACTGACGGTGTGACCTCTGCGCTCTTCTCCCCCCTGACCATCCGCTCGCTGACCCTGCGCAACCGGCTGTGGGTGTCGCCGCTCTGCCAGTACTCGGTGACGGCCGCCGACGGCGTGCCCACCGACTGGCATCTCGTGCACCTCGGCTCGTTCGCCGCGGGCGGCGCCGGGCTCGTCATGGCCGAGGCGACTGCCGTGAACCCCGAGGGCCGCATCAGCCCGCATGACACGGGCATCTGGAACGACGCGCAGGCTCAGGCCTGGTCGCGCGTGGTCGACTTCATCCACTCGCAGGGGGCCGCGGCGGGCATCCAGCTGGCGCATGCCGGCCGCAAGGCCTCGGTCTTCCCCGAGTGGGGCGCGATGGCCAACGGCGCTTCGGGCCACGGCACCGTGCCTGTCGAGCTCGGCGGCTGGCAGACCGTCTCGGCCACGGCCATCGCCTTCGACGGATACGCCGATCCCGTCGCTCTCGATGCCGCCGGCATTCAGGATGTCGTGGTCGCCTTCGCCGACTCAGCCCGCCGCAGCGTCGCCGCCGGCTTCGATCTCGTCGAGATCCATGCAGCGCATGGCTACCTGCTGCACCAGTTCCTCTCGCCGCTGTCGAACACGCGCGACGACGAGTGGGGCGGCAGCCTCGAGAACCGCGCGCGCCTGCTGCTCGACATCGTGCGCGCCGTGCGGGCCACCGTCGACGTGCCGATCCTCGTGCGCTTCTCGGCCACCGACTGGGTCGACGACGACTGGCTGGAGTCGCACGGCTTGGCCGATTCGGGCATGGCGGGCTGGAACGAGCACGACACCGCCATCGTCGCCGCGTGGGCCCAGGAGGCCGGCGCCGACCTCTTCGACATCTCGACGGGCGGCCTCGTGCGCGCCCGCATCGAGGTCGGCCCCGGATACCAGGTGCCGTTCGCCGAGACGGTGCGCCGCGAGGGCGACGTGCCCGTCAACGCCGTCGGGCTCATCACCGAGGCCGCACAGGCCGAGGCGATCGTCGCCACGGGCCAGGCCGACGCGGTCATGATGGGCCGCGAGTTCATGCGCGACCCCCACGCCGCCCTGCGCTTCGCGCGCGAGCTCGGCGTGGAGGTCGACCGCGCCCCCGTCGGCACGCCGCCGCAGTACCTGCGCGCGTACCGCTGAGCCTCCGACTGCAGCGATGCTGGAAGTGCTAGAGAGGACCGGTCCACTCCCAGTCGCCGCCCGCCCACGCGTCTAGGTGCACGATTACGTTCAGCTCCCCCAGAGCGGTCAACTGTTCGGGTGACAACGCCAAGGTAACGACGTTCTCGCCCTGGATCATGGCGATTCGTACGAACCGGTTATGGTCTCGCGCTCGATTGGTGGCTTCGTCAATCGTCGTGAAGATGCCCACGATGGTTGCGACGGCATCGTTGAACTGTTCTTGGCGTTCTTGCCATTGAACGCCCTCAATTCGCACCGTGAGCAACTGGGCCACACGTTCTCGCTTGGTGCGAACATCTTCGACCGCCAGCGAGGTGACGATCTCGGGCACTTCGCTGTCGAGATGGTAGTTGGAGTGCACTTGGATGATGACTTCAGCCTCGTACGCCACGCCAACTCCGCTCACTCACGTGGGGCTCAATCTCGCAAGTCTCTCAGCTCCAGACCGCTAACGGTCATTTCCCTGCTTCGCAGTGGTGACAGCTCAGAGTGGTACACTATCTAGTACCACTGAGGAGGCCATCATGACCGCGATCAGCGCTACCGAAGCACGCAAGACGCTCTTCGGGCTCATCCAGCAGGTCAACGATGACCACACGGCCGTCGAGGTCGTCTCCAAGCACGGCAACGCGGTCATCCTGTCGAAAGCCGACTACGACGCGATGACCGAGACCGCGTACCTGCTGCGCAACCCGGCGAGTGCCGAACGCCTCCTCGCCTCGATCGATCGCGCCCGCCGTGGAGAGTTCGAGCAGCACGACCTCGTCGACCTGTAAACCAGTCGAGGCATGAGTCGAACTGTCTCCTTCGATCCAAACGGGTGGGAGGACTACGTCTACTGGCAGACGCAGGATCGCAAGACGCTTCGGCGCATCAACCAATTGATCGCCGATGCACTGCGCGACCCGTTCGCCGGCATCGGCAAACCTGAGCCGCTCAAGCACATCCTGAGCGGCGCGTGGTCACGACGCATCGACGATACGAATCGGCTTGTCTACTTCGTAACCGACGACCACATCGTGATTCTGCAAGCACGCCAGCACTACTGACCCATGACCGTCTAGGCCTCGCGACTCAGTCCCACACCTCAAGACGGCCGCCGGCACCACCGACCACCTTCGAGGGGCTGCCCGGCAGGTTGAGGTCGAAGGCCTCATATGCGCTTCCCGCCTCGACGGTGATGACGGTCTGGTTTGAGAAACGCACCCTGAGGTCTCCCGTCGGCAAGATCTCGGCCAGTTGGATGCGGGTGCCGAAAAGGTCGACGAGCCGAGCGACACGCGCATCAGTGTCGTCCTCACCAACAGCGCGGCCCGCGACTTCGATGCCCATGGCGCCTTCAATACTGATGTCGCCGCTCGGGCTGAGGCGGATGATGAACGTTCCACCAAAGCTGACCTGCGTCACTTCGCAGCCCACGATGGACTCGATCACATCGGCCTCGCACGCCGACCGCGCTCACTAGTGCTCAGGATCAGCATTGCCTACCGCCCGCCACGCTGCGTCGCGTCTTGCACCTCGCCGACGAGCTCCTCGATGATGTCTTCGAGGAACAGCACTCCGGTCGTGACACCCTCGGCGTCGACGGCCCGGGCGACGTGCGCGCCCGAGCGGCGCATGACCGCGAGGGCGTCTTCGAGGTCGGCCGTGGCGAGGATCGACACGAGCCGGCGGATGCGCTTCGGCGGCACGGGGTCGTCGAGCTCGTCGTCGGGCAGGTCGATGACGTCTTTCAGGTGCAGGTAGCCCGTGGGCTCGCCCGCGTCGTCGACGAGCACGTAGCGGCTGAACCCGCGCTGGGCGACGGCGCGCTCGACGTCGAGGGCACTGGCGTCGTCGGGCAGCGAGGTGAGGGCATCCATCGGCAGGGCGATATCGCTCACGATCTTGGTCGTGAACTCGAACGCGGCGGCGAGCGCGCCGGTGGCGTCGTCGAGCACGCCCTCGCGCGTCGACTGGCGCACGATCGACTCGACCTGCTCGAGCGTGAAGGCGCTCTCGGCCTCGTTCTTCGGCTCGACGCGGAACAGGCGCAGCACGCCGTTCGCGATCGCATTGAGGCTGCGGATGACCGGCGAGAAGATGCGCGACACCAGCACGAGCGGCGGCGCGAGGATGAGCACGGCGCGCGTCGGCAGCGTGAACGACAGGTTCTTCGGCACCATCTCGCCGAAGACCACGTGCAGGTACGTGACGATGAGCAAGGCGAAGGTGAAGGCGAGCCCGGCGATCCACTCGGCGCTCAGGCCCGTGAGCCCGAGGGGAATCTCGAAGAGATGCTTGATGGCGGGCTCGGAGACGTTGAGGATCAGGATCGAGCAGATCGTGATGCCGAGCTGGCTCGTCGCGAGCATGAGGGTCGCGTGCTCCATGGCCCACAATGCCGTCTTCGCGGCGCGCGAACCGGCCTCGGCCCGCGGCTCGATCTGAGAGCGCTTCGCGGCGATCACGGCGAACTCCGACCCGACGAAGAACGCGTTGCCGGCGAGCAGTACGACGAGCCAGGCGATGCCCCACCAGTCGGACTCGGTCATCGGGGCTCACCCCCCTCGGCGCCCGTCGAACCGGCGCGTGAAGCCGCGGCCGGCAGAGTGATCTCGCCCGTGGCGAGCGGGGTGAAGCGCACGCGGTCGATGCGGCGGCCATCCAATCGTTCGATGCGGAAGGTGCCTGCGGTGATCTCGACGGTGTCGCCCACCTCAGGCAAGCGGCCCAGCTCGGCCATGAGATAGCCGCCCACGGTCTCCCACGGGCCGTCGTCGGGCACCGTGACGCCCGCGCGGTCGGCGAGCTCGTCGGGGCGGAGGATTCCGGGGAAGGTCAGCCAGTTGCGTGAGCGCACGACGTCGACGCGGGCGCGGTCGTGCTCGTCGCTCACCTCGCCCACGAGCTCTTCGACGAGGTCTTCGAGCGTCGCGACACCGGCGGTTCCGCCGTACTCGTCGACGACGATCGCCATCTGGTAGCCGCGGCCGCGCAGCTCGGCGAGCAGGGTGTCGAGCATCATCGTCTCCGGCACGCGCAGCGCCTCGCTCTGCAGCGCGGAGGCGGGCACATCGGCGCGGCGATCGCGCGGCACGGCGACGGCCTGCTTGACGTGCACGATGCCGACGATGTCGTCGATCGACTCGTCGATGACAGGGAACCGCGAGTGCCCCGTGGTGCGTGCGAGCTCGATGACCGAGTGCGCGCTGTCGCCGCGCTCGACGGCGGCGACGCGCGGGCGCGGCGTCATGACGTCTTGCGCGGTGTGCTGCGAGAACGCGAGCGTGCGCGAGAGCAGCGTGGCGGTGTCGCTGTCGAGGCGGCCCTCGCTCGCCGAGCGGCGCACGAGCGAGGCGAGCTCTTCGGCCGTGCGAGCACCGCTGAGCTCTTCCTTCGGCTCGACGCCCATCGCGCGCAGGATGGTGTTCGCCGAGCCGTTGAGAAAGGCGATGGCGGGGCGGAACACGGTCGTGAACGCCCATTGAAACGGCACGACGACCTTGGCAGTCTGCCGCGGCAGGCTCAGCGCGAAGTTCTTGGGCACGAGCTCGCCGACGATCATCGACAGCAGGGTCGCGAGGGTGATCGCGATGATCGAGCCGACGATCGGCACGGCGCCCTCGGGCAGGCCGATCGAGCGCAGCGGGTCGGCGAGCATGCTCGAGATCGCCGGCTCCATCAAGAAACCCGTGAGCAGCGTCGTGAGCGTGATGCCCAGCTGCGCGCTCGAGAGGTGCGTCGACGTGATCTTGAGAGCGGCGATCGTGGGGCCGAGCCGCTTCTCACCGCGCGCCTGGCGCGCCTCGAGCTCTGAGCGGTCGAGGTTGACGAGCGCGAACTCGCTCGCGACGAAGAATCCGGTGCCGATGGTCAGCAGCAGGCCGGCGAGCAGAGAGATCCACTCAGCGCTCACGGCGGCCCCCGATCATCGGCGAGGGTCTATGACTGGGTTCGTCAGGGGCGGGCGATTCGCCCGTACTAGGAGGCTCCATAACGCTCTCACTATAGGGGCGAGCGCCCAGCGCGCGCTGAGAGCGGGGCCCTACCAGCTCACGGGCAGCGCTTTGCCCTCCTCGTACCCGGCCGCCGACTGCGTGCCGACGACGGCGCGCTCGTGGAATTCGGGCAGCGTGGATGCCCCCGCATACGTCATCGACGACCGCAGCCCCGACGTGATCATGTCGAGCAGGTCGTCGATCGACGGCCGCTCGGGGTCGAGATAGATGCGCGAGCTCGAGATGCCCTCGGCGAAGAGGCGCTTGCGCGCGAGCTCGAAGGCGTCGAGCCGCTGGAACCGCTGCTCGACGGCCTTCGTGGAGGCCATGCCCCAACTGCTCTTGAACCACCGGCCGTGCTCATCGGCCTCGAGCTCGCCCGGGGCTTCGAGCGTGCCCGCGAACCACGAGCCGACCATCACGGCCGAGGCCCCCGCGGCGAGCGCGAGCGCGACGTCGCGCGGGTAGCGCACACCGCCGTCGGCCCAGACGTGGGCGCCGAGCTCGCGGGCCGCGGCCGCCGTGTCGAGCACGGCCGAGAACTGCGGGCGGCCGACCGCCGTCATCATGCGCGTCGTGCACATGGCGCCGGGGCCCACGCCGACCTTGAGCACGTGCGCCCCCGCCTCGACGAGGTCGCGCACTCCCTCTGCCGTGACGACGTTGCCCGCGACGATCGGCACACCGAGGCCGCGCGACGCGACCGCGCGCACGGCGGCGACCGCCTGGTCTTGGTGGCCGTGCGCCGTGTCGATGACGATGACGTCGACGCCGGCCTCGACGAGAGCAGCCGCCCGCGCGGCCGGATCGCCCGTGACGCCCACCGCTGCGGCGACGCGCAGCCGACCGTGAGCATCCACCGCCGGCGGATAGATCGTCGCTCGCACGGCGCTGCGCGCGCTCAGCGAGCCGATGATGCGCCCGTGGTGGCGCACCGCGACGGCCTCGACGCCTGCCGCGTCGATGAGGGCGAAGGCCGCTCGCGGCTCGGTGACATCGTCATCGTCGATCGAGGGCACGCTCGGCGCGACGAGGTCGCCGATGACCGAGTCGGGCAGCGCGTGCCGCAGGGCGCTGGCCGGGATGCTGCGCTCGGGCTGCCCGTCGGCATCGACGATCGTCAGCAGGGCCCCGGGAACATCGGCGACGAGGGCCCGCGCGGCCGCGACCGTGTGCGCGCGGCCCACGAGCACGAGGGGGTCGAGCAGCGTCGAGGCGCTCTTCACCGCGCGGATGTCGGTGTCGAGCTGCTGCGGAGAGCCGTCTTGCGGCAGCACGGCGAGCCCGCCCCGGCGCGCGAGGGCGACCGCCAGGCGCGGGCCGGTCACCGAGGTCATGTTCGCGGCGACGAGGGGGATGCGCAGCCCGGTCGGGTCCTCCGCCGCCAGGTCGACTGCGAGCCGACTGCCGACCGCCGACTGCTGCGGCATGAGGAAGACATCGCTGTAGGTGAGGTCATGGGCGGGAGGCTCGCGGAAGAATCGCACGAATTAACGCTACTCGCCCCCCGCACCGGCGAAACCGGCGCTCGAGAGCGGTTAAGCTTGTGCGGGCGGCGCCAGCGAGGGCTCCGCCGGTGCCAACCCAATCGATGTGAAGCGAAAGTGGGCGGTCGGCTGTGTCAAGCCAAGTGACCGGAGTCGGCCCTGACGGCAATGCCGCGGGCGAATTCGGGGCCAACGAGTGGCTCGTTGACGAACTCTACGAGCAGTACAAGGTCGACAAGAACACGGTCGATCCCTCCTGGTGGCCGATTCTCGAGAAGTACCACCAGTCGACGGCGGCCGCCGCGGCAGCGCCTGCCGCGAGCGAGTTCGCGCCGGTAGAGATTCCCGCCATGCCGGTGGATGCTCCCGCCGCCGCGCCCGCGCCGGCATCCGCGCCTTCGGCCGCCGTTCCGTCGGCCGCTGTGCCCGCTACCGGCAGCCAGCCCGTCGCGCGCACCACCTCGATCGCGCCGCAGCCCACGCCGATCCCCGCCCAGGCGCCCGCGCCGACGACCGGCGCCATGACGCTGCCCGTCGACGCCGACGGCGACGGCGAGCTCGACGACATCGTCACGCCCCTCAAGGGCATGGCCAAGACCCTCGCGACCAACATGGATGCGAGCCTCACGGTTCCGACCGCCACGAGCGTGCGCACCATCCCCGCGAAGCTGATGATCGACAACCGCATCGTCATCAACAACCACCTCAAGCGCGCGCGCGGCGGCAAGGTCAGCTTCACGCACCTCATCGCCTGGGCGATGGTGCGCGCCCTGCGCGAGTTCCCCAGCCAGAACGTCTACTACGACGAGGTCGACGGCAAGCCCGTCGTCGTGACGCCCGCGCACATCAACCTCGGCATCGCGATCGACCTGCCCAAGCCCGACGGCACGCGCTCGCTGCTCGTACCCGGCATCAAGAAGTGCGAAGCTCAGGGCTTCGGCGACTTCATCGCCGCGTACGAAGACGTCGTCAAGCGCGCTCGCGACAACAAGCTCACGGCGGGCGACTTCCAGGGCAACACGATCTCGCTCACGAACCCCGGCGGCATCGGCACGGTGCACTCGGTGCCGCGCCTCATGAAGGGCCAGGGTGCCATCATCGGCGCCGGCGCCCTCGAGTACCCGGCCGAGTTCCAGGGCATGTCGCAGGCGACCCTCGCCGACCTCGGTATCGGCAAGACCATCACGCTCACGAGCACCTACGACCACCGCGTCATCCAGGGTGCCGGGTCGGGCGAGTTCCTCAAGAAGGTGCACGAGCTGCTTATCGGCGAGCGCCGCTTCTACGAAGACATCTTCGCCGACCTGCGCATCCCTTATGACCCGATCCACTGGGCGCAAGACATCCACGTCGACCTCGCCGATCAGATCAACAAGACGGCGCGCGTGCACGAGCTCATCAACGCGTACCGCGTGCGCGGCCACCTCATGGCCGACGTCGACCCGCTCGAGTACCGCCAGCGCACGCATCCCGACCTCGACATCTCGAGCCACGGGCTGACCTTCTGGGATCTCGACCGCGAGTTCGTCACCGCGGGCTTCGGCGGGCGCCGCACGATGCTGCTTCGCGAGGTGCTCGGCGTGCTGCGCGACACCTACTGCCGCACCGTGGGCATCGAGTACATGCACATTCAGGAGCCGGAGCAGCGCCGCTGGTTCCAGGAGCGCCTCGAGAAGCCGTACCAGAAGCCGACCCACGACGAGCAGATGCGCATCCTGGGCAAGCTCAACCAGGCCGAGGCCTTCGAGACCTTCCTGCAGACCAAGTACGTCGGCCAGAAGCGCTTCAGCCTCGAGGGCGGCGAGAGCGTCATCCCGCTGCTCGACGAGATCCTGCAGGGCGCCGCCGAGCAGGGCCTCGACGAGGTCGCGATCGGCATGGCCCACCGCGGCCGCCTCAATGTGCTCGCCAACATCGCGGGCAAGACCTACGGGCAGATCTTCCGCGAGTTCGAGGGCACGCAAGACCCCAAGTCGGTGCAGGGCTCGGGCGACGTGAAGTACCACCTCGGCACCGAGGGTGTCTTCACCTCCGCCGCCGGCCAGCAGCTCGGCGTCTACCTCGCCGCGAACCCCTCGCACCTCGAGGCCGTCAACGGCGTGCTCGAGGGCATCGTGCGCGCGAAGCAAGACCGCAAGAACGACGCGGCCTTCAGCACCCTCGCGGTGCTCGTGCACGGCGACGCGGCCATGGCCGGTCAGGGCGTCGTGCTCGAGACCCTGCAGCTGAGCATGCTGCGCGGCTACCGCACGGGCGGCACCATCCACGTCGTCGTCAACAACCAGGTCGGCTTCACGACGCCTCCCGGCGAAGGCCGCTCGTCGATCTACTCGACCGATGTCGCCAAGACCATCCAGGCACCGATCTTCCACGTCAACGGCGACGACCCCGAGGCCGTCGTGCGCGTGGCCGAGCTCGCCTTCGCGTACCGGCAGCAGTTCAAGCGCGACGTCGTCATCGACCTCGTCTGCTACCGTCGCCGCGGGCACAACGAGGGCGACGACCCCTCGATGACGCAACCGCTCATGTACAACCTCATCGAGGCCAAGCGCTCGGTGCGCACGCTCTACACCGAGGCGCTCGTCGGCCGCGGCGACATCACCGAAGAAGAGTTCGAAGCCGCGCACCGCGACTTCCAAGACCGCCTCGAGGTGGCGTTCGCCGAGACCCACGCCGCGCAGACCGGCGCCATCCCCATCGTCACGGGCGGCCCGGCCACCGAGCACGACGACCTGGCCGGCGAGCCCGAGTCGACGGGTGTCGACGTGGCGGTCATCCAGCACATCGGCGACGCGCACGACAACCCGCCCGCGGGGTTCACCGTGCACACCAAGCTGCAGGCGATGCTCAAGAAGCGCGTCGAGATGAGCCGCACCGGCCAGATCGACTGGGGCTTCGGCGAGCTGCTCGCCCTCGGCTCGCTGCTCATGGAGGGCACGCCCGTGCGCATGGCCGGGCAAGACTCGCGCCGCGGCACCTTCGTGCAGCGGCACGCCGTGCTGCACGACCGCGTCAACGGCCAGGAGTGGCTGCCGCTCGCGAACCTCAGCGAGAACCAGGCACGGTTCTGGATCTACGACTCGCTGCTGAGCGAGTACGCGGCCATGGGCTTCGAGTACGGCTACTCGGTCGAGCGCCCCGACGCGCTCGTGCTGTGGGAGGCCCAGTTCGGCGACTTCTCTAATGGCGCCCAGACGATCATCGACGAGTTCATCTCATCGGCCGAGCAGAAGTGGAACCAGCGCTCGAGCGTCGTGCTGCTGCTGCCGCACGGCTACGAGGGCCAGGGGCCCGACCACTCGTCGGCGCGCATCGAGCGGTTCTTGCAGCTCGCGGCCGAAGACAACATGACGATCGCGCGGCCCTCGACGCCCGCCTCGTACTTCCACCTGCTGCGCCGCCAGGCCTACGCGCGCCCGCGCCGCCCGCTCATCGTCTTCACCCCGAAGGCGATGCTGCGCCTGCGCGGTGCGACGAGCGAGGTCGCCGACTTCACGAGCGGCCGCTTCCAGCCCGTCATCGACGACGCGTCGGTGGTGGATGCCGGCGCCGTGCGCCGGGTGCTGCTGCACGCCGGCAAGATCCACTACGACCTGCGGGCCGAGGTCGAGAAGCGGGGAACGACCGGGGTCGCCCTCGTGCGCCTCGAGCAGTACCACCCCCTGCCCGAAGCCGAGCTGCGGGCCGTGCTCGGCCGCTACCCGAACGCCGAGATCGTCTGGGTGCAAGACGAGCCCGAGAACCAGGGCGCGTGGCCGTTCCTCGCACTCGAGGCGCAGAAGCGCGGCATGCCCACGATGCGCGTCGTCTCGCGGCACGCTTCGGCGTCGCCCGCGACGGGGTCGAGCAAGCGCAGTGCTCAAGAGCACGCCGACATCATGGATGCGGCGCTGAGCTAGGAGCTAGCGGGCGTCGAGTCGCTCGATCGATCCGAGGATCAGGTCGCGCAGCTCGTCGGGCGCCTTCTCTTGGCACGCCTCCTTGACCTTGGTGGTCAGGGTGATGCCGACGAGGTGCTCGGCCGAGCAGTCGTCGCAGTTCGCCAGGTGCTCGCGAATGTCGGCGCACTGATCGGCGCTGAGCTCGTTGTGCAAAAACTCCTCGAGCTCTTCCTTGGCCTTGTCGCAGCCGCAGTCGGTCATCGCGTGCTCCCCTTCGTCGTGGTGGCCGGGGCCGCGGCGGTCATGCCGCGCTCGCTGGCGTAGTCGGCCAGCAGCTCCCGCAGCATCCGTCGGCCGCGGTGCAGGCGGCTCATGACGGTGCCCACGGGGGTCTTCATGATGTCGGCGATCTCCTGGTAGGCGAAGCCCTCCACGTCGGCGAAGTACACCGCCAGCCGGAAGTCCTCCGGGATCGACTGCAGCGCATCCTTCACCGCGCTCGCAGGCATGCGATCGATCGCTTCGGCCTCGGCCGAGCGGGTGGTCGTCGACGTGGCCGACTCGGCACCGCCGAGCTGCCAGTCTTCGAGCTCGTCGATCGTGCCCTGGTAGGGGTCGCGCTGCTTCTTGCGGTACACGTTGATGAACGTGTTCGTGAGGATGCGGTACAGCCACGCCTTGAGGTTGGTGCCCTGCTCGAACTGCGAGAAGGCCGCGAAGGCCTTCACGAAGGTCTCTTGCACGAGATCGGCGGCATCGGCAGGGTTCTTGGTCATGCGCATGGCCGCGCCGTAGAGCTGGTCCATGAAGGGCAGGGCCTGCTCTTGGAACAGCCGCCGGCGTTCGGCGAGCTCGTCGGCCGCAGACTGCTCGGCGGCGGTGGGCGTCGTATCGGTCATCACGCGCGAGTCTACCGAGCGCGCCTGCGTCGACCACGACGTGGTCGTCACCGGTCGATCGAGCAGCAGCGTCGACATGAGGACCCTTCCGCGTGAACCGGGCACCATGCGGTGCCGTTACCCTGATAACCGATGCAGGTCTTCACCTATTCCGGAGCACGGTTCTCGCCGTACGGCGACGAGCAGCGCCCGGGCGCCTCCGATACCCCCGTGACCGCGGGCGACTGGCTCGCCCCGCGCGCGATGGGCCCGCTCGCGGCGCGCGTGAGCCTGCCCGGCTCGAAGAGCCTCACGAATCGTGAGCTCGTGCTGTCGGCCCTGGCCGACGCGCCATCGCTTCTGACGCGCCCGCTGCACTCGCGCGACTCGAGGCTCATGATCGAGGCGCTGCGGTCGCTCGGCGTGCGCATCGACGAGGTGACGGGCGACGGCGCGTACGGGCCCGACCTGCTCGTCACTCCCCCGACCGAGCTCGCGGGCAGCACGGCCATCGACTGCGGGCTCGCCGGAACCGTCATGCGCTTCCTGCCGCCGATCGCCGCGCTCGCCCTCGGCCCCGTCGCCTTCGACGGCGACGAGGGTGCCCGCCGCCGCCCCATGCGCACGACGATCGACTCGCTTCGCGCTCTCGGCGTCGACGTCAACGACGACGGCCGCGGCACCCTGCCGTTCAGCCTCTGGGGCACGGGCGCGGTGCGCGGCGGCGAGATCGCGATCGACGCGTCCGCATCCAGCCAGTTCGTCTCGGGCCTGCTGCTCGCCGCGCCGCGCTTCACCGAGGGCCTCGTGCTGCGGCACACGGGCGAGCGGCTTCCGTCGATGCCGCACATCGAGATGACGATCGCCGCGCTGGCTGATCGCGGCGTCGACGTCGAGACGCCCGAGCAGGGCGTCTGGGTCGTGCCCCCCGCGCCCATCGCCGGCCGCGAGATCGCGATCGAGCCCGACCTGTCGAACGCCGCACCCTTCCTCGTCGCCGCGATCGTGGCCGGGGGCACCGTCGCGGTCGAGGGATGGCCGCGCGCGACGACGCAGGTCGGCGCCGATCTCGAGACGCTGCTGCCGCTCTTCGGGGCCAGCGTGCACCGCGACGGCGAGGCGCTCGTGGTCGACGGCGGGGCCGGGCTGCTCGGGGGCGCTACCCTGCCCGGCATCGACCTCGACCTCGCGACGGGCGGCGAGCTCGCGCCCGCCCTCGTCGCCCTCGCTGCGCTCGCGAGCACCCCGAGCACGATCACGGGCATCGGCCACCTGCGCGGCCACGAGACCGACCGGCTCGCCGCCCTCGCCGCCGAGATCACCGGGCTCGGCGGCACCGCGACCGAGCTCGACGAAGGCCTCGCGATCGAGCCGCGCCCTCTGCACGGCGGGCCGTGGCGCGCCTACGACGACCACCGCATGGCGACGGCCGGGGCGATCATCGGCCTCGCCGTCGACGGCGTGCGCGTCGACGACATCGGCTCGACGGCCAAGACGCTGCCGCAGTTCGTCGAGCTGTGGACCGCCATGCTCGACCAGCGGGCACCGGCGACCGGCACCTCGACGGGCACTGCGCCGTGAGCTGGCTCCCGCCCGACGACGACGACCCGTACGACGCGTACGACGACGAGTCGCTCGTGCGGTCGCGGCCCAACCCCAAGGCCAACCGTCCCCGGTCGAAGCAGCGCCCGGCGCACGACGACGCCGTACCGGGTCGCGTCGTCACGGTCGACCGGGGTCGCTACCTGTGCCTCGTCGACGAGGGCGGGCCCGACGAGCGCGAGGTGATCTCGACCCGCGCCCGCGAGCTGCGGAAGAGCGCGATCGTGACGGGCGACCAGGTCGACCTCGTCGGCGACGCGACCGGGGCGGAGGGCTCGCTCGCGCGCATCGTGCGCATCCACGACCGCCGCACCCTGCTGCGCCGCAGCGCCGACGACACCGACGCCGTCGAGCGCATCATCGTCGCCAACGCCGACCAGCTGCTCATCGTCGTCGCGGCGGCCAACCCCGAGCCGCGGCCCCGACTCGTCGACCGCTATCTCGTCGCCGCGTTCGATGCCGGCATCGAGCCCCTGCTCGTCATGACCAAGACCGACCTCGCCGATCCCGGCCCGTTTCTCGCACAGTTCCGCGGGCTCGACCTGCGGGTCGTCACGAGCAGGTCTGATGCCCCGCCCGTCGACGAGCTGCGCGCCATGCTGCGCGACCGCACGACCGTCGCCGTGGGCCATTCGGGCGTCGGCAAGTCGACCCTCGTCAATGCCCTGGTTCCGGATGCCCACCGCGCGACCGGCGTCGTCAACGCCGTCACCGGCCGCGGCCGCCACACCTCGTCGTCGACGGTCTCGCTGCGGCTGCCCGGCGGCGGCTGGATCATCGACACCCCCGGCGTGCGCTCGTTCGGCCTCGGGCACGTCGACCCCGACAACATCCTGCGCTCGTTCGGCGACCTCGCCGCCATCGGCGCGAGCTGCCCGCGCGGCTGCACCCACCTGCCCGACGCGCCCGACTGCGAGCTCGTCGAACGCGCCTCGGCCGGTGAGCTCGGCGAGTTCGGCGCCGAGCGGCTCGATTCGCTGCAGCGCCTGCTGACGACCCTCATGACCCCGAGCGGGCGCACGGGCGCCGATACGCTGAAACCGTGAGCCCCGCATCCGGAACCGACCGCGACCCGCACGAGCACGTCGTTGACGACGCGATCGGCGGCACCCCTCTCGCCGACGACCTGGCCCTCGCCCTCGACCTCGCCGACCGCGCCGACGCCCTCTCGATCGAACGGTTCCGCTCTGTCGACCTCCGGGTGACGACCAAGCCCGACCGCACGCCGGTGACGGATGCGGACCAGGCCGTCGAGCGAGCCATCCGCGACCGTCTCAGCACCGAGCGCCCCCACGACGGCATCCTCGGCGAAGAGTACGGCACGGCCGAAGGCACGGGGGCCGGAGCGCACCGGCAGTGGATCATCGACCCCATCGACGGCACCGCCAACTTCTTGCGGGGCGTGCCCATCTGGGGCACGCTCATCGCCCTGGCGATCGACGGCGTGCCCGTCGTCGGGGTCGTGAGCGCCCCCGCGCTCGACCAGCGCTGGTGGGCGGCCCGCGGCCTCGGCGCGCACACCGCCCAGCGCGGCGGCCCTGCCCGTCGGCTCGCCGTCAGCGGGGTGCGCGATCTCGCCGACGCCTCGCTGAGCTACAACAGCCTTCCGGGATGGGATGACGCAGGGCGGCTGCAGCCCATCGTCGAGCTCACACGAGCCGTGTGGCGGGCTCGAGCCATCGGCGACATGTGGTCGTACATGCTCGTCGCCGAGGGGGCGATCGACATCGCGGGCGAGTTCGACCTGCAGCCCTACGACATGGCGGCGCTGCAGCCGATCGTCGAAGAGGCGGGCGGGCGCTTCACTTCGGTCGACGGGGAGGCGGGGCCGTGGCACGGCAGCGCGCTCGCCACGAACGGCCTGCTGCACGAAGAGGTGTTGCGGCAGCTGAAGGCTGAGTAGGCTCACTCTCGAGCGCTCCTCGCAGCAATGACGGCGCCCGACCGCACCTCCACCCCGAGTCGAAAAGAGCCCCCTGTGACCCACGCCACTTCCGCGCCCTGGACGCGCGCACTCGCCATCGTCGCCCTCTCCGCCGCCGGCCTCGCGTTGAGCGGCTGCAGCCTCCTGCCCTCGTTCACCGGCGGCGGTACCGCCACTCGCGATGACAGCGGCGAGGTCGTCGAGGGCAACGACGACACCGACGTCTTCACCCTCCAGGTCGGCGACTGCCTCAACGACGCCACCGCGGCCGAGACCGTCGAGACCATCCCGACCGTGCCGTGCACGGAGCCCCACGACAGCGAGATCTACGCATCGATCATCATGACGGGCGACACCTTCCCCGGCACCGACGCCGTGATCGCCGAAGCCGACACCGCGTGCCTCGATGCCTTCGAGGGCTTCGTGGGGGTCAGCTACGCCGACTCGCTCTACTACTACAGCTACTACTTCCCCACCGAGGGCAGCTGGGAGGGTGGCGACCGCGAGATCCTCTGCACGATCTACGACGAAGCCGGGCAGGTCACCGGATCGCTGCAGAACATCGGGCGCTGAGCATCCCGAACGCCATCACAGCACGCCGACGAGCGGTGCTCGCGATCATCGCGAGCACCGCCGTCGTCGTTCTCGCCGGCTGCACGGGTCTCGGCGCGATCGCGCCCGATGACCAACCCGTGCGCGATGACGACGGGCGCATCATCGAGCCCAACGAGCAGACCGACGCCTTCGCGCTGCAGGTCGGCGACTGCCTCGACGATGCGACCGAGACGGGAGAGGTGCAGACCGTTCCGACCGTGCCGTGCGACGAGCCCCACGACAGCGAGATCTACTCGGCCCACCTTCTCGGGCAATCGGCGTACCCCGGCGAGGAGGCCGTGATCGGCCAGGCCGAGGCGCTGTGCCTGCCTGCCTTCGAGCAGTTCGTGGGCGAGCCCTACCTCGACTCGCGCTTCGACTTCAGCTACTACTACCCCACCGACGAGAGCTGGGCGAACGGCGACCGCGAGGTGCTGTGCGTGATCTACGACCCCGAGGGGCCCGTCACCGGCTCGCTCGCGGGCATCACCGACTAGCGGGGCTCGGCCGAGAGCTCGATCACGGCTTTCCCGCTCACGCGCTGGTGCGCGAGGCGGTCGATGACGGCGAGCGCACCGTCGAGCGGCGCGACCTCGTCGACCGCGGCGCGCAGAGCTCCCTGCGCGATCATGTCGAGCAGCACGGCGAGGTCGTCGCCGTTCTCCCGCTGCATCACGGCCGTCAGACGGTGCTTCACCCACGGGTTGAGCAGCATCGCTCGCAGCTGCCGATCGGCGCCGCGCAGCAGCGGCCCGCCCGACTTGTCGGCACCGACGATGACGAGCGTGCCCCGCTCGGTCAGTGCGCGCCGGAGCACGTGCAGAGCCCGACCGTCGGCCGCCTCGATGATGACGTCGAAGCGCCCCCAGTCGGCGGGCTCGGGGGTCGCCCGGTAGTCGATGACGCGCTCGGCGCCGAGCGAGCGCACGAACGCGGCCTTGCCCGCGCTCGCCATGGCGGTCACGTGCGCGCCCTCGGCGGCGGCGAGCTGGGTCATGAACGATCCGACCCCGCCGCCCGCGCCGATGATCAGCACGCTCTGGCCCTTCTGCACCCGAGCGCCGTCTCGCACGGCCTGCAGGGCGGTGCTGGCCGAGATCGGCAGGGTCGCGGCATCCGACATCGAGACGCCGTCGGGGATGCGCGCGATCTTCGTGGGCGTCGCCACCACGAACTCGGCGAACGCCGCCGACGCGGAGCCCGCCACGCGGTCGCCGACGGCGAAGCCGCGCACCTCTGTGCCGACCGCCTCGATGACGCCGGCGAAGGCGAGGCCGACGATCGGCTGCCGCGGGCGACGCAGCCCGAGGGCCAGCCGCACGGCGAAGGGGTCGCCCGTCATGAGGTGCACGGTGCCCGAGTCGGGGCTGACCGCGTGCACGCGCACGAGCACCTGCGTGGCACGCGGCGTCGGCACGGGCATCCGGTCGATGCTCAGCACCTCGGTGCCGCCGTAGCCGTGCTGCACGATAGCGGTCATGGTGGCGATGGAGGTGCTGCTGCTGAGGTCGGTCATGAGGAGGCTCCGGGAGTCGAGGTGGTCGGGTAGGTGAAGACCTCGTCGAGGCGCACGCCGAGGGCGTGGGCGATCTGGAAGGCCACCTCGAGCGAGGGCGAGTACTTGCCCTGCTCGATGGCGATGATGGTCTGGCGCGTGACGCCGACGCGCTCGGCGAGCTCGGCCTGCGTCAACTCATCGGCGGCGAACCGCAGTGCACGGATGTTGTTGGTGACGCGCGTGGGCTTCACCATGCGGGCACTCCCCCGCGGTACAGCGCGATCTTGGTGACCGCCTCGAGCATCGCCGAGAGGAAGAAGCCGAGGTAGAGCACGTTCGCGATCCAGAACGGATCGAGCTCGAGCATCGCGAGGATGAGCGCGGCGAGCGCGGCCGCGATGAGGAACCCGCGCGAGGTGAACTCGGCGCGCGCCTTGATCTGCTTGTCGCGGATGTCGGTCTCGTGCCCGTCTCGCCGAGTCGTCACGGCGACGATGATCGACAGCAGGATCATCACCACGATCGCGGCGCCGATGCTCCAGAGCATGGCGTCGACGTACGGCGTCTCGGGCATCGGGGTCGTCGCGGCGCGCGTGAGCAGCACGCTCAGGTAGACGGCGAAGTGCACGATCGACACGATCAGCCCGCCCCACGCGACCTTCTCTTCATAGCCCATGTCGTGATCGGCCATGGCGGCCTCCCTTCGGTCGGTGTCAATAATGCTTGACATGCTCGAAGGTAAAGCATCTGTTACATCATGTCAAGTTTTGTTTACTCAGTCGGGGACGCGCGCGCGGTCGCCGCGGCTGCAGCACCGCAGCGGCGAGCCCCGCGAGCATGATCGCGCCGCCGACGAACTCGGTCGCGGCCGGCACCTCGCCCTGCACGAGCCACGCGGCCAGGATGCCCACGACGGGCACGAGCAGCGTGAACGGCACCACGGCGCTCGTCGGGTAGCGCGCGAGCAGCGAGTTCCAGATGCCGTAGCCGATGAGGCTCGCGAACACTGCCGTGTACACGGTGCTGAGAATCGCCACCCACGAGAGGTTCGACAGCGCGGCCCACACGACCGGGGGCGAATCGACCACGAGCGAGAGAGCGAACGCCGGCACGGGCACGACCAGACCCGACCACACGACGAGCGAGAGCCCCGAGCTCGCCTGCGCTCGACGTGCCAGCACGTTGCCGACCGCCCACGACAGGGCCGCCGCGAGCGTCACGACGAGCGGCAGCCACGGTGCCGACTGCGAGTGGCCCACGACGACGACGGTGAGGCCGAGCATCCCGATCACGATGCCGATCAGTTGGCGGCGCGTGGGCCGTTCGCGCAGCACCACGGCCGCGACGACGATCGAGAACATCACCTGGGTCTGCAGCAGCAGCGAGGCGAGGCCCGGGGGCATGCCGAGCGCCAGCGCGAGGTACAGCAGAGCGAACTGGCCGAGGCTGAGGAACCCGCCGACCAGCAGCAGCTGCCGCCAGCCGATGCCGGGCGGCTTCAGGAAGAAGACCGCGGGCACGCACACCACGAGAAACCGCAGAGCCAGGAAGAGCAGCGGAGGGACATCCTCTTGCCCGGCGTCGATGATGACGAAGTTCGCGCCCCAAATGACGACGACGAGCAGGGCGAGCAGCGAGTGCCGCAGGCTCACCGCTGGTCGACGATCTCCTTGCCGAGCGGCAGGAGCGCCACCGGCACCATCTTCAGGTTCGCCCACGCGAACGGGATGCCGATGATCGTGACCGCGAGAGCGACCGCCGACGTGACGTGCCCGATCGCGAGCCAGATGCCGGCGAGCAGCACCCAGACGATGTTGCCGATGACCGACCAGGCGCCCGCCGACGGCTTGTCGACGACCGTCTTGCCGAAAGGCCAGAGCGAGTACACGCCGATGCGCCAGGCCGCGATGCCCCAGGGGATCGTGACGATGAGCACGAACATGATGAGGGCCGCGAGGGCGTAGCCGAGGAACAGCCAGAAGCCCGAGAGCACGAGCCAGATGATGTTGAGGAGGGTGCGCATAGGCCCAGTCTTGCAGAGCGGTCCATCAGTGCGTGACAGCGGCCAGTGGTGGAGATGGGGGGAATTGAACCCCCGTCCATCGCTGTGAGCCAGAGCCTTCTACGGGCGTAGTCTGCTGAATCGTTCTGCTCGGCTCCGACCTTTGTTGCAGACCCCTAGGTCGACGAGCCCAGCCTCAGTGAAAGTCCCGCGTGCACCTGAGACGCAGGCACGCAGCAAGTCTCCTTCATGACGCCAGCGACCGGGGCGGAGACGAACCCGGGCTGACGGACTTAACTACTCTTGCCTAGGCGGCGAGAGCGAAGTCGGTGCGCTTAGCATTGGCACCTGTTGTTTGCAGAGATCGTTAACGAGATAACCCTGCATCCTCGACCCGCTTCTCACCGTTTCGCAGGCGATGTCGAAACCGATCATCCCCTCGGTCACTCGCGCGTCACCCCCGACGGATCGGGAGCCTGCGCAAGCGGGCCACTGTCACGCACTGTGGAGTTGTGGGGGCCCGGGCGCTGAGACCGGGCAGTCAGACGCCGATCACGGCGTAGCCCTACAGTATACGTCACCACCGACGCGTTCGAGAAAGAGCTGCCATGACCGACCTCATCCTCACCGTGCAAGGAACCGCCCGCGCCGAGCTCGAGCCCGAGCGGGCCACGGTGCGCTTCACGGTCGCCGCGGACGGGCCGCACCGAGGGCCGGTCGTCGACTCCGTCACGGCATCCCTCAGCAGCGCCGGTGCCGCTCTCGCCGCGCGGCACGACTCCCAGAACGGACCGCTGATCGCCTGGTCGGTCGACCAGCTCGGCGTCACGGCCCAGCGGCCCTGGACCAACGACGGCACGCAGGCCGCGCTCGTGCACCGCGCGAGCGCTTCAGGTCGAGCAGTGCTCTCGACCCCGATCGCAGCCGCCGAGCTCGTCGACACCCTCGCGGTCGACCCGCTCGTCACGATCGACGCTGTCGAGTGGTCGCTGACCGACCCCGCGCTCGCCCGGTCGCAGTCAGAGGTGCGTACGCGCGCCGTCGCCGACGCCCTCGGCAAGGCGGTCGTGCTCGCGGCGGCCGTGGGGCGCCCCGGGGTTGACGCGATCGCCCTCGCCGACCCCGGCATGCTCGACGGCTCGGCCGGCGGAACCGGACCGCAGCCGCGCTTCGAGAAGTCGATGGCCATGGCGATGGACGCCGGCGGCGCAGGCGGCTTCTCGCTGCGCCCGCAACCGATCATCATCGACGTGGCCGTCGATGCGCGGTTCATCGCACGCCCGGCCTCGTAGCAGCGCGGCGAGGCGCCCGACGGTGAGCTAGTCGCCGAGGCGGTTGCGCGTGCGCATCGCGCGGTCGGCCTCGCGCTTGTCTTGCCGCTCGCGCAGGGCGTGCCGCTTGTCGTACTCCTTCTTGCCCTTCGCGACGGCGAGCTCGACCTTGGCCCGCCCGTCGAGGAAGTAGATGCGCAGAGGTACGAGGGTGTAGCCGCCCTCTTTGACCTTCTGGCTGATCTTGATGATCTGCGCCTTGTGCAGCAGCATCTTACGCTTGCGGCGGGGCGGGTGATTCGTCCACGTGCCCTGCGAGTACTCGGGAATATGCACGGCGTCGAGCCACGCCTCGCCGCGGTCGATGAAGCCGTAGCCGTCGACGAGGCTCGCACGGCCCATGCGCAGCGACTTGACCTCGGTGCCGCTCAGCACGAGGCCGGCCTCGTAGGTGTCTTCGATCGCGTAGTCGTGCCGCGCTTTGCGGTTGGTCGCCACGACCTTCTCGCCCTGTTCTTTCGGCACGATTCACCTCCTGCTGCGGCCGACGGATGCTGCGCGCACCTCGCGCGCAGCCCTCCAGCATACCCGGCAGGGTCGCGAGATCTAGACGCGCAGGTAGCGGGTGATGGCGACGTTGGCCGAGAGCGCCGCGAGCAGAGCGCCCGCACCGAGCAGGATGGGCACGACGAGCAGGGCATCCGACAGCCCCACGAACGAGGTGAGCGGCAGCGTCTCGGCGAGGTAGCCCTGCACGAAGAACTGCACGATGCCGACCACGGCGAACCCCGCGAGCACCGAACCGATGAGCGCCGCGACGACGCCCTCGATGATGAACGGCGTCTGGATGAAGCGGTTGGATGCGCCGACGAGCCGCATGATGCCGATCTCGCGGCGGCGCGAGAACGCGCTGAGCCGGATCGTCGTGGCGATCAGCAGCGCGGCGGCGACGAGCATGAGCGCGGCGATGCCGATGGCCGTCAGGCTCGAGGCGTTGAGGATGTCGAAGATCTGGTCGAGATAGCTGCGCTGGTCGACGATGCTCTCGACCCCCGCGAGGCCGCCGAGCGCGTCGGCGAGGATCGCGCTCTGCGTGGGGTCAATGAGGTTCACCCAGAAGGCCTCGGGCAGCAGCTCGGGCGTGATGAGGTCTGCGACGGCGTCGCCCTCGAACTGCTCTTGGAAGTTCTCGTAGGCCTGCTGCTGGGTCTCGAAGTAGAACGTGTCGATGAACGGGGCGAGCGTCTCGCCCTCGAGCTGGGCCTCGACGAGCGCCACCTGGTCGGGACTCGCGGCCTGCTGGTCGCACCCGCCGACCGTCGAGAACTCGGTGCACATGTAGACCGCCACCTGGGCGCGATCGAACCAGTACGACTTCATCTGGGTGATCTGCATCTGCAGCAGGATTGCCGCGCCCACGAAGGTCAGCGAGATGAAGGTGACGAGCACGACCGAGATAACCATGCTGAGGTTGCGGCGCAGGCCCTGGCCGACCTCGCTGAGCACGAGACCGAGCCTCATGACAGACCTCCCGCGCTCGTGGGGGCGACCGAGGGTGCCATGCCGAAGCCCTGGCTGACGATCGGCGTCGCCTGCGTCTTGTAACCGCCGCCGCGCTCGTCGCGCACGATGCGGCCGCCGATGACCTCGATCACGCGACGCTGCAGGCGGTCGACGATGCCCGCGTCGTGCGTCGCCATGATGACGGTCGTGCCGTTGGCGTTGATGCGCTCGAGCAGGGCCATGATGCCCGCGCTCGTCTCGGGGTCGAGGTTGCCCGTCGGCTCATCGGCGAGCATGATCGCGGGCTTGTTGACCACCGCGCGGGCGATCGCGACACGCTGCTGCTCGCCGCCCGAGAGCTCGTGCGGAAAGCGCTGCGCCTTGCCGTCGAGGCCGACGGTCTGCAGCGCATCCGGAACCGCCTCGTGGATGAAGCCCTTGCTCTTGCCGATGACCTGCAGCGTGAAGGCCACGTTGTCGAACACGGTCTTGTTGGGCAGCAGGCGGAAGTCTTGGAACACGACGCCGAGATTGCGCCGGAAGTACGGCACCTTGCGGCTCGAGATGCGGCCGAGGTCTTGCCCGAGCACGTGGATGGCGCCCGTGGACGGGCGCTCCTCTTTCAGCACGAGGCGCAGGAAGGTCGACTTGCCCGATCCGGAGGCGCCGACCAGGAACACGAACTCGCCGCTGAGGATCTCGAGGCTGACGCTGTTGAGCGCCGGCCGCGCGGTTCCGCGGTAGACCTTGGTGACTTCGTCGAATCGGATCATCGAGGGCCAGCGTAAGCCGCGAGCCCGCGCTCGACCGCGTGCGACACCCGCGAGAGCGCGGTTCTCAGGGGGTGCTTAGCCGGCGTCGGTCTCCGGTGCCGCCTCGGGCTCCGGCTCGGTGATGCCGATGACGCTCCCCTCCAGGTCGCGGAACGAGGCGTAGCGGCCCCAGCCCTCGACCACGTCGACCTCCGCCGCGATCTCGCCCCCGGCATCCACCGCCCGCGCGAGAACCGATTCGACGTCGTCGACCGTGAGGTACAGCCGTACACCTTCGCCGCTCGGCTGGTAGTCGTCGCCCTCGGTGAGGGCGAGGCTCGGGGCCGCGGGGTCTTCTTGAGGGAAGAACACCATGCGCTGGCCGTCGATCTCGGAGATCTCGAGCTCGACCTCGAACACGCGCGCGTAGAACGCGAGCGCGCGCTCGAGGCGGCGCGAAGGGATCTCGACGATGTTGATGCTCACCATGGCGAGCACTCTACGGGCGCCGCGCGGGTTAGTCGACGAGCTTTTGCTTGCGCCACTTGATGCCCGCGGCGATGAAGCCGTCGAGATCGCCGTCGAACACGGCCGAGGGGTTGTTGACCTCGTGCTCGGTGCGCAGGTCTTTCACCATCTGGTACGGCGCGAGCACGTACGAGCGCATCTGGTCGCCCCAGCTCGCGGTGATCGTGCCGGCGAGCTCTTTCTTCGTCGCCGCTTCTTGCTCTTTCTGCATGATGAGCAGGCGCGACTGCAGCACGCGCATGGCGGCGGCGCGGTTCTGGATCTGGCTCTTCTCGTTCTGCATCGAGACGACGAGCCCGGTCGGAAGGTGGGTGATGCGCACGGCCGAGTCGGTCGTGTTGACCGACTGGCCGCCGGGGCCGGAGGAGCGGAACACATCGACCCGGATGTCCGACTCGGGCACCTCGATCTCCGCGCTCTCCTCGAGCAGCGGGATCACCTCGACCGCGGCGAAGCTCGTCTGCCGCTTGCCCGCGGCGCCGAACGGCGACATGCGCACGAGGCGGTGCGTGCCCGCCTCGACGCTGAGGATGCCAAAGGCGTGGGGCGCATCCACCTCGAAGGTCGCGCTCTTGATGCCCGCCTCCTCGGCGTACGAGATGTCCATGACGGTCGTCGAGTACTTGTGCTGCTCGGCCCAGCGCAAGTACATGCGCAGCAGCATGTCGGCGAAGTCGGCGGCGTCGACGCCGCCCGCTCCGGCGCGGATCGTGACGACCGCGGGGCGCGCGTCGTACTCGCCGTCGAGCAGGGTCTGCACCTCCATATCGGCGAGCGACTTCTCGATCGCGTCGAGCTCGCTCGCCGCCTCGGCCGCTGCGTCGGCGTCGTCGGCCTCGCGCGCCATGTCGATGAGCACGTCGAGGTCGTCGAGCTTCGCCTGCAGCTCGGTGATGCGCTTGAGCTCGCTCTGGCGATGGCTCAGCGCGCTCGTGACCTTCTGCGCGTTCGCGGTGTCGTCCCACAGGTCGGGCGCGCCCGCCTGCTCGTTGAGCACGGCGATGTCGGCCTCGAGCCGGTCGACGTCGACGACGGCGCGGATGTCGGCGAACGTGCTGCGGGCGGCGGCGATGCGCTCGGCGAAATCCAGATCGATCATGTCTGCACCAGCCTACCCGCGAGGCCGCCGCAGCGTCGGCGAGCGGCGCGGCGCTACAGTGGCCCGCATGGTCCCGGTGCCCCCCTTGCTCGCGCAATGGGCGCCCTCGGTGTCGCTGCAGCCCCTCACTCCTCCCGTTCAGCCGGGGTGGTCGCGCTTCAATCCGTCGGTCGTGCGGCACGAGGGCACGACGACGATCGCGGTGCGCAGCGCGAACTACCGGCTGACCGAGGCCGGTCGATACGAGATGGAGGACTCGGCGATCCGCTCGCAGACGGTGCTGGTCGATCTCGTCGACGGCAGGGCCACCCACGGGCGCCCGCTCGCGATCGAGTCGGGCCGCACGCCGTCGGCGTATCCCGTGCACGGGTGGGAGGACGTTCGGCTCTTCAGCACCGATCGTGGCGTGGCAGCGCTCGCGACCGTGCGCGATGTCGACGAGTCGGGTCTCTGCCGGATCGCCCTGCTGCTTCCCGCGGGCGACGACCGGCTTTGCGAGGTGCTCGTCGCGAGCCCTCGGCCCGGGCGGCACGAGAAGAACTGGGCGCCGTGGTCGACGTGGGGCGCACCGCGCGCCGTCTACTCGTGGGATCCCCTGCGCATCGTCACGATCGACCCGACGACAGGAGCGACGTCGCTCGACGACCGGGGGTCGAGCGGCCTCGGGCCCGCAACACGGGGCGGTTCGGGCGGTGTCGAACTGGACCACGGCGAGTGGCTGTTCGTCGTGCATGAGGTGCACCCCACGGCGACCGGCCGAGCCTACTTGCATCGCTTCGTCACGATCGGCGCCGACGGCCTCGTCGCGCGGGCCTCGCCCCGACTGCGATTGACGGGTTTCGGCATCGAGTACGTCGCGGGCGCCGCGCGCGAGCACGACGACCTGCTCGTGACCTTCGGCGTCGGCGACCGCGACGCCTGGCTCGCCCGATTGCCTCTCGACGGCGTGCTCGACCGTCTGCAACCACTGGCCACGAGAACGGCGGTGCTCGCGTGACCCGCCCGCACGTGCGGCTCGCCATGATCGTGCGCGACGAGGCCGCCATCATTGATCGCGTTCTGACCTCTGCACTGCCATGGATCGACTCGTGGCGCATCATCGACACCGGGTCGACCGACGAGACCACATCGCTCATCGAGACAGCGCTCGAGCCAGTGCCCGGAGAGCTGCGCCGGAGCGAGTGGGTCGACTTCGGTCACAACCGCTCGGAACTCGTCGCGTGGGCGGCAGACGGCGCCGAGTGGCTGCTGCTGCTCGACGCCGACATGACGATCGACGTCGACGACGACCTCGGCGAGCAACTGGCGCGCTTCACCGCTGACGCCGCCCTTGTTCCGGTCGATGGCGGTGTCTCGTACCGCATGCCGTACCTCGTGCGCGGCAACCGGCCCTGGAACTACCTCGGCCGCACCCACGAGCACCTGTCGAGCACCGAGCCGTACCGCACCGAGTGGTTCGACGGCCTGCGCATCACGCACGTGGGCGACGGCTCGTCGCACGAGGTCAAGCTCGAGCGCGATCTCGACCTTCTCGGCCTCGATCTGCTCGAGGCTCCCGAGTCGACCCGCACGGTGTTCTACCTCGCGCAGACATACCGCGATGCCGGCGAGCACGAATTGGCCCTGCAGCACTACCGCCGCCGAGCCGAGATGGGCGGGTGGGCGGAGGAGGTCTTCTGGTCGCTCTACCAGGCGGCGCTGCTCGAGGAGGCGCTGCAGGTTCCGACGGCGACCGACGCGTTTCTTGCGGCGTGGGATGCCCGCCCCGAGCGCGCCGAACCGCTCTACCGGCTCGCCCGTCGGCATCGGCTGCTGCGGAAGCACCACGCCGCGTGGTTCTTCGCCAGTGCCGCGGCGGCGATCGAGCCCCCGAACGACACGCTGTTCGTCGACGCCGAGGTGTACCGCTGGGCGGCCGCGTTCGAACGTGCCGACGCCGCCTGGCGCCTCGGCCTCGATGACCTCGCCCGCACGGAGGCGCAGCGGCTGCTCGCGCTCGAGGGCATCCCGGCCGATCACCGCGATCACCTGCAGCTCATGCAATCGCAACTCGCTCAGGGCTAGGCCTGCCGCCGCGCGGTGCCGCCGACTATGCTGAGGGCACCCGAAAGAGAGACGCGCTCATGCCCAGTCGTCGTGATGTTCTGCTCGTCTTGGGCACGGCCGCGGCCACCGCGGCCCTCACCACCGGAGTCAACCTCCTGCTGCCGGGGCCCGCTGGCCCACCCGGCGAGAACGGCGCCGACGGCGCCGACGGTCAGAACGGCGCGGACGGACGCGATGGCGTCGACGGCGCGGACGGCCTCGACGGACGCGACGGGGCCGACGGACTGAACGGAACAGACGGTCGAGACGGCGCACCGGGCCCTGCGGGCGCCGACGGGGCAGACGGGGCCGACGGCTCGACCGGCCCTACCGGTTCGGGCAGCACACCCGGACCGACCGGGCCCACCGGCAGCAGCGGAATCTCCGGAGCGACGGGGCCGACCGGTTCGGTCGGGCCCACGGGCCCGACGGGGCCCACCACTCCCACGGGCGAGACCGGCGCGACCGGCGCCACCGGACCGACGGGCGAGATCGGGCCGACAGGCGAGATCGGACCGACCGGATCCACCGGCGAGACCGGAGCGACCGGGCCGACCGGCGATATCGGCGCGATCTAGCGCGCCACGGTCAGTCGGTCGCGGTCGGCAGGCCCTGGAACGCGCTCGACGGGAGGTCTTTCTCGTCGGCGCGCACGGCATCCAGGATGCGGGTGACGACCGCGGCGGGCGCATAGCCGACGGGGAACGCGGGCCGCTCGCCCGCGAGCGGGTGCTTCGAGAGCTCGGTCTCGGTGTGGCCGGGGCGCGCATCGAGCACCCGGATGCCCGCCCGACGCAGCTCGCGCGCGGCGACCTGGTGCGCCGCAGCCTGGGCCGCCTTGACCGCGCTGTAGGCGCCGATGCCGGCCGTGGGGGTCTCGGCGACGACGCCGCTGATCGACACCACGAACGGCGAGCCGCCCGCGGCGGCGCTCTCGGCGAGGGCCGGAGCGGCGGCGCGCAGCACGCGCATCGGAGCGAGCACGTTGATCGCCCACAGCGCCTCGAGGGTCTCGTCGCTCGTGTCGACGAGCGGGCCGAAGGCGACGGCGCCTGAGGCGACGATGACGCCGTCGACCCGGCCGTGCGCGTTCTTCGCGGCAGCGACGACCTTCTCGGCCTCCCCCGTGTCGGTCAGGTCGGCGGGGACGAGCGCGGCCCCGGCGATGTCGAGGTCGTCGAGCGCGAGCATCGAACGGCCGGTGAGGGTCAGCCTCGCCCCCGACGCGGCGAGCTGGCGGGCGAATTCGCGACCGAGGCCGCCCGTCGCGCCGAGGACGATGATGGAGGCACCCGCGAGGTCGGTCATGCCGCCCACGCTACGTCGGCTCTCTGGGAGCATGCAGAGGGCGCCCAGCGCGCGTGCCGGGGGCGTTCAGCCTCGCTCGGCGTACTGGCGAACCTGCTGCGCGAAAGCCGCACCGACGTCGTGCGCCTGCTCGCGGTACAGCCGCCAGTTCTCGTGGCTCAGGCGCTCTTGCTCGCTCGGGTCGACGCCCTCGCGCTCGTAGACGCGGCGCCCGCCCGCGATCCACGCGAGCTGCGTCGCCAGGCCCACCTCGAGGTGGAACTGCAGTCCCCACGCCGACTCCCCCACCCGGAAGGCCTCGATGATGCCGTCGGTCTCGCCGAGCAGCACCGCCCCCTCCGGCAGCTCATAGCTGTCGAAGTGGTAGTGGAACACCTCGACCTCGTCGGCCCCGCTCGCGCCGCGCGCGGCCGACGCCACGAGAGGTGCCAGCACGGGGTCGGTCGCGGCCTCGTCGGTGAGGCGCACGCTCGTCCAGCCGAGCTCGGGCACGGGAGACGGGCGGAACGCGGCCCCCGCGGCCGCGGCGAGCAGCTGCGAGCCGAAGCACAGACCCAGCACGGGCATCCCGCTCTCGAGGGCGTGCTCGAGCACGCGCTTCTCGTGCGTCATCCACGGGTGCTTCGGCTCGTCGGGCACTCCCGCGTAGGCGCCGAGCGAGACGACGCCGCTGAACCGTTCGAGAGCATCCAGCGCAGGAGCGCCCTCAGGATCGCGCTCGACGTCCCACGTCACGATGCGCAGTCCCGCCTCGGCGAGCGGGGCGGCGAGCTCGTTGAGGTTGTCGTCAACATCGTGCAAGACGACGAGCACCTCCGGTGCGACTGCCGTCACGCGCGAGCCTCTTGCATCGAGCGGATGTAGTCGCGGATCGTCGGCACGCCCTCGAGCTTGTCGCGGAAGAACGTGTTGACGAGGTTGATGACCCGGTTCTGCGCCGCCTCGACGTCGGCCGTGCGGCGCTCGCCCGCCGACTGGTCTTCGAGCGTTCGCCGCAGGCTCAGCAGGGCGCTCACGATCTCGGCCTCCTCATCACCGTCGAGCATCTGGATGACCTGCAGCATGAGCGCGTCGGCCTGATCGCGCACGGCATCGATGGGGATGCTCGTGCCCGGCTGGGTCGCGTTGTCGAGCGTCGAGATGAGCGACCACACCTGGTAGAGGATCGTGGCCGGCTCGTCGAAGAGCTCGCGCACGTAGGCCGCGTCGAGGTGACGGCCCGACAGTCGGAAGATGTTGTACATGCGCTTGGCGGCCTTGCCGTAGTTCAGCTGCTTGGTGAGGTACTTGCGCACCTCCTCCTCGAGCCGCTCGACGTACTCGTCGAGAGCGTCGTCGCTGACATGCTGCACGACCTTCGTGAAGGTCGGCAGATCGTCGGCCTCGAGGTACACCTCCTGGAAGTACGCGTCGAGGTAGCCGTCGAGCGGCACGATCTGGCCGTCGGGCGCCTCCCACGTCACATCGATCACGTTGCTCGCGTTCGACAGCGACTTGCGCTGTGGGTCGGTGACGACCCAGTCGAGCTTGCACCAGCCCGGATCGAGGGCGGCCTCGTACCAGGTGAGGCTCTGCACGCTTCCGTCGGCGAGCGTCAGCTCGATGCGCTCGGCCTCGATCTCGGCAGCGGACCACGAGATGGGGCTGCCGTGCTTTCGGGGTGCGCCGTTGTGCTCGCAGTCGACGGGATAGCTGCCGAGCTTGCCCTCGAGGAACTGGAAGGCGTCGCCGGTGTACGTGCGCCGGGCGGCCGCGCGCATGAGGTCGGCCATGATGCGGCAGGCCTCCTCGCGCGTGTCGGCCTTGATGTTGAGCCGCTGGAAGTAGTCGCAATCTCCGGGGAACGACTGGATCTTCGACTGCGCCGCCGAGCCGCTGAGCGCGAGGGCGCTCTCGGCGATCTCGGGCGGGCCGGTCACCTCGACGACCTGCCCGATGCGGCGGAAGCGCTCGAGGTCGCGCGGCGTGAAGTCGAGCATGCTCACGCGGTGGCCGAAGGTGCCGCTCTCGTGCGTGACGATGTGGTCGTCGCTCGCGGCGTCGGCCGCGATCGCGGCGAGCCACTGCAGCGCCGCCTCCTCATCGAGCTGCACGCCCAGTCGGGCGGCCGACTCGCGAATGCGTGCGATGTCATCGTCGGGCTGATCGGTCTGGAGCGTCATCGCGGGCCTCTCGGGGGTGAGGTGGGGTCAGACGCGTGCGACCTGCTCACCGCGCACGGCCCGGAACAGGGCCGCTTGATCGCGCGCGTCGTCGAGTGCATTATGCGTCAGGGTGATGCTCAGCCCATAGCGTTCGGCGACGAAGTTCATGCTCGTGCCCGCCCAGCTCGAGCCCGTGACTCCGAGAAAGAAGGCCTTGATGTCGATCGCCGAGTGGCCGAAAGGGTTGCGGCCGAGGTAGCGGTGGAAGTAGTCGGCCACGAACATCCAGTCGAAGACGGCGTTGAAGCCGACCATGACGGGCCGGTGCCCGGCGGGCGTGACCGACTCGATCCAGTCGGCGAACTGCTGCATCGCCACCGCGGGGGCGGTCGCGGATGCTCGCAATCCGTCGAGCGTGAAGCCGCCCACAGCCATGGCCGAGTCGAGCACCCCCTCGCGGTCGGGCTGCAGCTCGACGTAGAAGCCCGGCTCGGTGTCGGGCGCGTCGACGACACATGCCCCGACCGAGAGCATCGCGTACCCGCTCGGGCTCGGGCCGGCCGCCTCGATGTCGACGCTGATGTAGATGACGGGCTTCTCGGGGCGCTCGGTGCTCACCTGCCCATTCTGGTGGGCGCGCGTCGCTGTTCAGTCGAAGACGCTGCGGCCGGTCGCCGTCACTTCGAGGCGCAGGCCGTCGGGCAGCAGGATCGCGAGCACGGGCGGGCGCCAGTCGGCGGCGAGCGTGACGCGCGCGCTCAGGCCGTCAGGTGTGCTCGCACTGACGAGCTGCAGGTTCTCGAGACCGCTGGCGGGCGCCTCGGCGAGGTACTGCTGCGCGCCTTGCAGCACGTGCGCGTTCGTCAGGCGCGGCCGCAGCACGCCCTCGGGCGTCACGCGAACATCAGCCAGGTCGAACGACTCGGCGCCCACGAGGGCGGCGCCATCGGCGAGGGTGAAGAGGCGCTTGCGCTCGAGGTAGAGGGAGGTCGCCGCGGTGACGAGCAGCACGACGGCGAGCGCGAGGGCGCCATACCCCGCGATGAGGGGCAGCGTGGAGCCGCGGTCGTCGCGCAGCGCCCTCACCTCGCGCCCCAGAACCGCGAGACCTGCTGGGTCGCACTCGCCTCGACGGGCACGGCGAGTGGCACGCGAAGGTCGAAGACGGGCGGCACGAGCGGCAAGGGCACGCGCACGGCCACGTCGACCGTCACCCACCCGCGGCGGGTGTGGCAGGCGTCGGGGCGCGGGGCGCACGAGATGGCGATGCTCGTGCCCTCGGCCTCAATGCCGTGGTCGGCGAGGGCGAGCTCGAGCGCGCGCAGCGCGGCGGCCGTGCCGGCCGCGGTCGACTCGGCCTGCACGAACACACGCGCCGCCTGCCGGGCAGCACCCTCGGTCGCGAGCGCCGCCGACTGGATCGCGCCGAGCGTGAGGATCAGGTACACGAGCGGAATGAGCATGAGCAGGCCGGCGGTGAGGAACTCGAGTGAGGCCGAGCCGCGGTCGGAGCATCCTGGGCCGCGACCGGAGATGCGGTCAGCGGAGGGGCTCGAGGGCCGCACGGCCGCTCACCTCCAGGGTGTCGTCGATGCCGACCATGCCGACGAGAGGCAGCGGTGCGCGCACGGTGACGATGACGACGGGATGCCCGCCAAAGGCCCCGGTGCCCGCCGAGATGCTCTGCGCGTAGCTCTCGCCCAGCGCCGCGGCGATGAGTTCGCGACTCCGCTCGATGCCGGCGGGCAGGGAGCTGTCTGCCAGTGCCGCGTACCGCGCACCCTCTGCCGCCGCATCGATGAGGGTCGTGCGGATGTGCAGGGCGAACGCCACCTGCAGCACGCTGAGCGTCACGAGGGTCACCAGCACGCCGACGAGCACGAACTCGACGGCGGCCGAACCGCGGTCGTCGGTGAGCCGCTCGCGCATGGGGGCCTAGAAACCGGTGACGCGGTCGATCGCCTGCTGGAAGACGCCCTGCAGCGCGGGGCCTGCCAGCGCCCAGATGAGGATCACCAACCCAGCGGTCATGAGGGTGATGAGCACCCAGCCGGGAACGTCGCCGCGGTCATCGCTCACGCGGGTCGAGAAGTCGAGGATTCTGCGCATGTGCGCGATTGTGGCGCGACCCTCGCCCGCGGGTCGACGGCTCTCCACAGACGGCGAGCGCGATCGTGTCGCAACCACTCGGCGAATCTCTCGACACGCCGCCGGACCGCCTGAACGCCCCGAGGTGCGCGCCGCTTCACCGGGGCGATGCGACAATCACGGGCCCGCCGGCAGCGGTTGACTCGCGCAGGGTCGCCGGGCGGGGCATGCTGGAGGCGTGACCGACACCCGAGCGCCCGCGACCGTGTCGCTCGAGCGCCTGCGGGCCTCGCTCGCCGACGTCGGCCTGAGCCTGCACCTCGACGGCATCGTCGAGCAGCGCGAGGCCGCCGCCGCCGCGGTGCGGCAGATCGACGACTACATCCGCCCACGACTGGCCGACCTCGACGCGCCGCTGCTGGCGGTCGTCGGCGGCTCGACGGGCTCAGGCAAGTCGACGATCGTCAACGCGCTGCTCGGCGTGGCGACGACCCGCGTGGGCGTGATCCGCCCGACGACCCGGCAGCCCATTCTCGTGCACTCCCCCGTGGATGCCGGCTGGTTCGCGAGCGACCGCATCCTTCCCGGGCTCGCGCGCGTGCGCGGCCGGGTGAGCGCACCGGGCACCCCGGCGAGCGCCGCGGGCGACACCCCCGAGGCCGCGCGCATCAGCGAGCTCATGCTGCTCGAGCACGAGGCCGTGCCGCGCTCGCTCGCCATCATCGATGCCCCCGACATCGACTCGGTCGCCGACGAGAACCGCGCCCTCGCGGCGCAATTGCTCGCCGCCGCCGACCTGTGGCTCTTCGTCACGACGGCCAACCGCTATGCCGACGCCGTGCCATGGCGCCTGCTCGAGGGCGCCGCCGCCCGCTCGATCACGGTCGGCGTCGTACTCAACCGCGTGCCGCCCGGAGCGACGGACGAAGTGCTGCCCGACCTGCGCGCGATGCTCACGGCACGCGGGCTCGCCGACGCCCCCGTCTTCACGATCGACGAGCAGCCCCTCGATGACCTCGGCATGCTGCCCGCGAGCGCGGTGGCCGGCCCGCGCGCGTGGCTCGAGGGCATTGCGGGCGACCGCGCATCCCGCGCCCGCATCGCGGCGCGCACTCTCCGCGGCGCGATCGCCGACCTCGACCGGCGCGTGACGCACATCGCGGATGCTCGCCAGCAGCAGCTCGACTGGCTCGACGGTGCCGAAGCCGCGGCCGACGCGCACTACCAGGCGGCGATCGACGCCGTGGATGCCGCCACGAGCGACGGCGCGCTGCTGCGCGGCGAGGTGCTCGCGCGGTGGCAGGACTTCGTGGGGACATCCGACGTCTTCCGCAAGATCGAATCGTGGTTCTCGCGCACGCGCGACAGCGTGACCGCCTGGGTCACCGGCAAGCCCAGCCCCGTCATCGCGGTCGAGACGCAGATCGAAAGCGGACTGCAGGCCGTCATCATCGACCAAGCCGGGCGTGCCGCAGCGGCCGCGTGGGTCGACCTCGAACGCACGGCTCCGGGGCGCATGATCGCCAAGCTGAACCCGCACCTCGCCGCCGAGAGCCCCGAACTGCGTGGTCGCGCCTCGGCGATGATTCGCGAGTGGCAGGGTGCGCTCATGCAACTCATCCACGACAACGCGGGCAACAAGCGCGTGCGGGCTCGCGTGCTGTCGCTCGGGCTCAACGTCGTGACCGTCGCCCTCATGATCGTGGTCTTCGCCTCGACCGGCGGGCTCACCGGCGGCGAGCTCGCGATCGCGGGCGGCTCGGCCGTCGTCGGCCAGAAGCTGCTCGAGACGATCTTCGGCGAGGACGCCGTGCGACGCCTCGCCGCCGAGGCCCGCAACGATCTGCAGCGGCGGGTCGAGGCGCTGTTCGACGCCGAGGCCGACCGCCTGGGCACGGCGCTGGAACCCCTGCGCTTCGGCTCGGCACCGGAGGCCCTGCGACGCGAGTCGCGGGGGCTGCTCGACGACGTCACGCGAGCGGCGGCGGAGTCGTGAGCGCCTCGCCGCGACTGTGGGCGACGCCATGAGCGCCGCCAAGCCGACCCTCGACGAGCGGATCGCCGCTCTGCGCACGGTGACCGCAGCGGGGGCGGGGCGCATCCCGAGCGCGATCGCCGCCGAGGCCGCGGCGCTGCTGCAGCAGGCTGAAGCGCGACGCGCGCGTTCACCCGAGCACACCGTCGTGGGTGTCTTCGGCGCGACCGGGTCGGGCAAGTCGAGCCTCGTCAACGCTCTGGTGGGCGACGAGGTGGCGAAGGCTCACGTGCGGCGTCCGACGACGTCGCAGGCCCTCGCCGTCACGTGGGATGCCACGGGCGCCGCCGAGCTGCTCGACTGGCTGCAGATTCGCGAGCGCGTCGAGCGCACCGAGCCGATCGACCCGCGCGCGGGCAAGCTCGTGCTCGTCGACCTGCCCGACGTCGACTCGATCGAGGCCGGCAATCGCGCGATCGCCGAACGCCTCGCCGGGCAGGTGGATGCCCTGCTCTGGGTCGTCGACCCGCAGAAGTACGCCGACGACGTGCTGCACGCACAGTTCATCGCGCCGCACGCTCGGCACGCGGCGGTCACGCTCGTCGTGCTGAACCAGGTGGATCTGCTCGCGACCAGCGACCGCGCATCCGTCGTGACATCACTGCAGGGGATCATCTCGCGGGATGGCCTGCCGCGCGCCCGCGTGCTGCCGGTCAGCGCGCGCACGCTCGAGGGCATCGACGCACTGCAGGCGGCGATCGGCGACCTAGCCGCCTCGAAGGCCGTTCGCGATGCGCGACTGACGGCCGACGTGCAGACCCTCGCCGCGCGCATCGACGACCCGGGCTCGGCGGTTCGCCTCGATGCTCGGGGATCTGTTCGCGTGCGTGACGAGGTGGGTACGGCCGCGGGGGTCGACGTCGTCGCGGCCGCCGTCGCGAGCTCGTACCGCAAGCGTGCCGGCCAGGTCACCGGTTGGCCGCTCGTCTCGTGGATCGGCCGGCTGCGCGCCGACCCGCTCACGCGCCTGGGGCTGGGGCCGAAGCGGCGCGGTTCTGATGCCGACGCCGACGTGCATCGCACGAGCATGCCGCTCCTGAGCGCGGGAGCGCAGGCCAAGCTCTCGCTCGCCGTGCGCTCGTTCGCCGACTCCGCTGCCTCGGGGCTCGCGGGCCCCTGGAAGGCGGCGGTGCGCACCGCCGCCGAGGAGGCGCTCGACCGGCTGCCCGCCGACCTGGATCTCGCGATCGCGCGCACTCCCCTGCCCGCGCGCGGGTCATGGTGGTGGGCGCTCATCGGCATCGTGCAGTGGGTCACGATCGCGGCGGGCGTTCTGGGAGCCCTGTGGCTCGTCGGCGCCTCACTGCTTCCGACGTTCGGGATGCCCGCTCTGCTCATCCCCCGCGTCGAAGACGGCCCGCTCGCAGGCTGGGCTGTTCCGACGCTCGTGATGATCGCGGCCGTGCTCGTCGGAGTGCTGCTCGGCCTCATCTCTGCCGCGCTGAGCGCCCTGACCGCTGCCGCGCGTCGGCGTCGCACGCGCAAACGCTTGCTCGCCTCCATCGACGAGGTCGTGCAGCGCGATGTGGTGCAGCCCGTTACCGCCGAGCTCGACCGCGCGCGTGCGGTCGCCGCGGCGCTCGGGGTCGCCCGCCGCTAGGCACGAAAGCGGAACAGGGGGCGCGCATCACTGCTCTTCGGCAGAAGCGCCAAGGCCGAAACTCTCGGCGCGCATCCGGTAACGTGAGCGAAACTGATGTGCCGACTGCCCGCTCGCACGCGTGCTGCGGTCTTCCCCCGCATGCCTTACCGCCCAAGGAACAGCTATGTCTTCACGCTCGGCACACCGAGGACACTCTTCGCGGCTGATGGTGACCGCAGTGGTCACGGTGTTCATCGCGATCGCGTCCCTCGCGATCTCTCCGGCAACCTCCGCGGCGACATCCGGCACGATTCGCGGAGTCGTCAGTGGAGACGCGAGCGCCAACTGGGACAACATGGTGCGCGTCCGGCTGTCTCCTGTGGGCGGCGGCACGATCGTCGAGCGGACCGTCGACCCTGCAACGGGCGCGTGGAGTGCCGCCCTCCCTGTCGGTTCAACCTGGACGATCGGCTACTACTACACCGGCACCGGCAATTTCCTGTCGCGTTACGAAGGCGGGGGTGATGGCAACGATGCCGCTCTGCGAACCGAGTTCACCATCAGTGCCGACGCCGATGTGATCGTCGATCGCACGCTCGACGTCGGTGCCACGCTGATCGGAACCTTGGCGGGCACGACGGGCCCGCTCCCCTCAGGTGAGGTTGCTGCACGACAGTCTCGGGTGTTCCCCGGAAACAACCCCCGCACGCAATTCGATCCCACTACGGGTGTTTGGCGTGTGGACCGACTGGCGACGGGGTACGTGTCGCTCACCTTCTCGTCAACGAATCGGTGGCGGACGACGTCGTGGACCACCAACCCGGAGGTCTCTGTGACCCCGATCGCGGTGACCGCCGGCGAAGAGCAGACGGGTTTCGACGTGCTGCTGTCACCGACTGCGGCCATCGCGGGCGTGGTCACCTCACGAATCGATGGCCAGCCGTTGTACCTGGTTACGGCCGAGCTCATCACCGCCGCAGGTATGGTCCGCTACGCGACATCGAGCTTCTCGACGGGGAAGTACGAGTTCAACAATGTCGCTCCCGGCACGTACACACTGTGCTTCAGAAACGTCGCTGATATGTCCAACGCAAACGCACCTCGTTATCGGGTAATCCCTGCCTGCTACGGAGAGGATGAGCAGGTCGGAGGCACACCCATCTCGATCGTCGCCGAGCAGTGGATCGACGATCAGAACATCGCGCTGTCCCGCAACGCAAACATCTCCGGCACAGTGACGACCAACGATTCGCTGTCGTCTGGCCCCAGCGAGGTCAACCTGTTCCGCGAAACCTCCCCCGGATCGCAGTTCTACGCTCTGGAGGAGCAGACGACGTCGAACTTCGTGGGCGGCGGCTATGTGTTCTATGACGTCGAACCGGGCAACTACGTCGTGTCGTCGCGTCGCAGCAGTTCGCTGTTCGGCAACGCCGTCGTGTACTACCCCGATGCACGATTCTTCCGAGACGCTCGCGTCATCACCGTGACGGTCGACAACGACGTGCGTCTCGAGCGGATCAACCTCAACACCCAGTTGCTGCCAATCAGGCAGCGACATGCGGGGGCAGATCGATTCGCCACGGGCACGGCGATCACCGCGCAAATGTTCCCCGCGGCCGCGGCCGAGACCTGGAGCGTTCCCGTCGTGTACATCGCGAACGGTCTGAACTATCCCGATGCCCTGTCGGCCGGACCAGCGGCCGCACATTTCGGCGGGGCGCTTCTGCTGGTTCGTCCGACGGAGATTCCTGCCGCCGTGCGGGACGAACTCACTCGACTTCAGCCGGAACGCATCGTGGTCGTCGGCGGAGAGGGAGCGGTCTCGTCGACCGTCGAGGCCCAGCTCCGCACGTTCGTCGACGATCCGCTCACCCAGGTGACCAGGCTCGGCGGTGCAAGCCGGTATGACACCGGGTTCGCCGTGGTGTCAGATGCGTTCCGCGATGACGACGCGACTCCCGAGCAAACAGAGGCGATCTTCCTGGCATCGGGTGCCAACTACCCCGATGCTCTTGCTGCAGGGCCAGCGGCGGCGTGGAGCGGCGGTCCGGTCATCCTGCTCGACCCGGCTCAGCCGCGTCTGCCCACCGAGGTGCGCGAATTGATCACCAACCTCGATCCGAACTACCTCTACATCGTCGGTGGAACCGGCTCGCTACCCGCCGCGCTCGACGCCGATATCGTCGGCCTCGCCAACGAGGACGAGGAGCGGCTCAGCGGCGCGGGCAGGTATGAGACGAGCCTTCTCATCAATCAGGCGGCGTTCCTCTTCGAGACCGAGGAGGCCGTTCTTGCCACGGGTCAAGGATTCGCCGACGCACTCTCGGGAGGACCCTTCGCCGCGCAGCTCGGTGCTCCCCTGTACTTGGCGCCCTCGACCTGCATTCCGCTGGCTGTACTCGAAGACATGAGCGCGTTGAACGTTCAACGCATCCACCTGCTGGGCGGGCTGGGCGCACTGAGCGCCAGGGTAGAGGGTCTAGCGGTCTGCTAGAGCCCGAGCTGCAGCACCATGAGCCCCGGCCACACCGCGAAGAGCACCGTGACCGGCAGGATGAGGAACACGAGGGGGCTCGTAGATGAGTTACGACTCTTCCAGCCCCGGGTGCCAGCGGTCGGCACGACCGGCAATGACACGACGCACTTTTTCTCCCTACCGCATGAGGCGAGAGCACATCGACGGAATCCCCGTCGCCCGCTTCCCACGAAAGATCTCTCCAAGAAACTGGGCGATCACAAAGTCGGTTGAGCACGAGTCGGGTGGTGCGCACTTCCACGTCGAGCTGGCACCGCGCAAGACGAACGCGACCGGAGCGCCCCACTTGGTTCAGATCCAAGTCGAGCGAGAAGACGGACGCGTAGAAGGCGTTTGCTCGTTTGCGTCGGGCAACCACTGGACCTACAGGCGCAAAGTGGGTCTCGAACCAGGTGAATCGCTGCCGTCACTCGTGATCCTTGAGTTCATTCCGCAGCGGCTCTTGTGGCTGCGGCGTCGAGCGAGAATCCGAGTCAGAACCCCAGCTGCAAAACCATGAGCCCCGGCCATACAGCGAAGAGCACCGTGACCGGAAGGATGAAGAACACGAGGGGGCTCGTTGCGGAATTAGGACTCATCCGAATCTTGGAAGGCGGTTACGATCGCAACGCTTGGTGGATAGTGAAGCGGAGACCTTCGACGTCTAGATCGCGTGCAATCAGCGCCTCGTATGAGGCCTCCAGCGCTGCTTCCGCCGCATCCCGACCGATAGCGAAAAGCACCGCGTGAACAGCACGTGCGCGGGCGAAGCCCTTTGCGTATCCATCCTCATCGCCAACGTCTTGCAGATGAAAGGCGGCCGCGTCGAGCTCGTCGACGAGCGTCGCGAGATCCGTTGTGACCAGATCCGAACCACCTTCCTGGGCGGGTAACAATCGGCGCCCAGCGTCAAGCCGCGGGTCCGAAACCCGGACTGCGCTGACAGCCCAGTCGGCCGCTTTGCATGCGACCGCACGTTGTTGACCTTCCGGCAGATGAGTCAGAAGTTCGCTCAAGTCTGGGGCGATGCTCGAGAGCCTATGGGTCACGGCTCTTACAATCTCAGAACCCGAGCTGCAGCACCATCAGGCCCGGCCAGACGGCGAAGAGCACCGTGACCGGCAGGATGAGGAACACGAGGGGCACGAGCATGGCGACCTCGCGCGTGCCGGCGGCCTCGAGCAGGCGCCGCTTCGACTCGTCGCGGGCGTCGAGGGCGTGGGCGCGCAGCACGTCGGCGAGCGGCGTGCCGCGGTCGAGGGCGGCGAGCACCTGGTCGATCAAGCGGCCGACCGCGGGCACGGCGAGGTCGTCACGCAGCTCGGCGAGTGCGAGCGCGAGCGGATGACCCGCGGCGGCGCGCTGCACGACGCGATCGAGTTCGCCCGCCAGTTCTCCTGACCCGGTGCGGGCGACGCGGCGCAGTGCCTCGAGGATGCTCTCGCCGGCTGCCACGCTGAGGGCGAGGAACTCGACCACGGTCGGGAACTCTTCGGCGATGCGCGCCGAGCGGCGGCGGGCGGAGTGCGCGAGCAGAGCATCCATCGCCGCGATGCCGCCGATGCCGCCCGCGACCAGCGCCCCCATCGCGGCCGGCACGAAGGGCACGCCGTCGCGCGTCAGGAGGATCGCGAGGGCGATGCCGGATGCCGCGCCGACCAGGGCGCCGAACAGCTGCCGGGTGCGGTGGCCCTGAACCGTCAGCGCCGAGCCGGACTGCCGCAGGCGCGTGCGGATGACCGTCTCACCGCCGAGCACGGTGTCGAGGATGCCGCGCCCCGCCTCAGCGGCAGGAGCGAGCAGAGCGCCGATCACCGGCAGCGGGTCGGAGCGGCTCACCGCGGTCATGACGCGCGCCTCAGCCGACACGTCGACGAGGTAGGGGGCGAGGCGGGCGGCGAGGCGCGGGCGGCCGATGCGCGGCGCGGTCGAGACGAGGAGCCACAGGCCGGCTCCCAGACCGAGGCCGGCGAGCAGTGCGGCTCCGAGCAGCGGCGTCACCGGAACCACCGCCCCTCTTCGGGCAGGCGCCCGAGCGCGATCATGAGGCGATAGGCGACGAGCGTGGCCGCGAGCCCGCCGACGACGAGCACGGCGCCGCCGACCGAGTTGTAGGCCGCGGCGGCTTCGGGGCGCGAGCTCAGCAGGAGGAGGACGACCCAGGGGGCGACGACGCCGAGGCGAGCGGCCGTGCGCACCCACGACTGGCGCGCATCGACCTCGGCACGCACCGCGGCGTCGGCCCGCAGGTAGTGCGAGAGCGAGCGCAGCACGGTCGGCAGCTCGGTGCCGCCGACCTCGCGCGCCATGCGCAGGGTCTCGACGATGCGATCGGCGACGGGGTCGGCGAGGCTCGTCTTGAGGGCGTCGAGGCACTCGGTGAACTGGGCGGTGCGCAGGTAGTCGCGACGGAACGCTCGGAACGCCGGCCTCACCGGCTCGGGCGCACTGTCGGCGAGCGCCGCGATCGCCTGCGGAAGGCTGAGCCCCGCGCGCACCCCCGAGAGCAGGTGGTCGACGACGTCGGGCCAGACTGCGCGCAGGGCGCGGCGGCGGGTCGCCGCCCGGCCCCGCAGCACGAGCAGCGGCACCGTCGCCGTGACGACGGCGGCAACCGGTGCGAGCGCCACGACGGGCACGAGCAGCAGGGTCAGGGCTCCTCCGGCGACACCCGCGATGGCGATGACCCCGACGAGCACGAGCGGTGACACGGTCGGCACGCCCGCGCGCGCGAGCAGGTCGGCGAGCGGCGCGAGCGTGTCGCGGCCGCGCGACCGGGCCTCGCTGCGCCGCGGCCACAACCACGGCGAGACGACGAGCAGCACGCCCGCCGCGAGCAGGAACCCGACGGCGAGCGTCATGCGAGCGCCTGCCGCTGTCGCTGCGCAGCAGCGCGCGGCGATGATGCGGCGCGCGGGTGCGCGCTGGGCGCATCGCGCTGCAGCAGGATGCTCGGGTCGAGCCCCGCGCCCGTGAACCGCTCGGCGCGCGCGGGCAGCGTGCCGGTCGGCTCGAGCACCCCGTCGCGCAGCGTGAACACCGACTGAGCCTCGATCGAGCCCGCCACCACCTCGCCCGTCGGCGCGACGATCTCGGCCACCCGGCGCTGGCCGCCCTTCACGAGCTCGCAGTGCACGACGAGGTCGATCGCGCTCGCGACTGTCGGCACCACGAACGCGGAGTCGATGTTGCGGCCGGCCAGCAGGGGCAGGGTCGAGAGCTTGACGAGGGCATCACGCGCGCTGTTCGCGTGGATGGAGCACATGCCCGGCAGCCCCGAATTGAGGGCGATCAGCAGGTCGAGCGACTCGGCCTCGCGCACCTCGCCCACGACCAGACGGTCGGGGCGCATCCGCAGCGCCTCTTTGATGAGGCGCCGCAGCGTGATCTCGCCTGTGCCTTCCAAGTTGGGCGTGCGGCACTGCATCGCCACGACGTCGCCCGCCGAGAGGTCGAGCTCGAAGGTCTCTTCTACCGTGACGATGCGATCGGCCGGGCGCGCGCTCGCGAGCATGGCGCCGAGCAGCGTTGTCTTGCCCGAGTGGGTCGCGCCGCTCACGAGGATGTTGCTGCCGGCGAGCACGCTCATGCGCAGGAACTCCGCGGCGAGCGGCGTCAACGAACCGAGCTCGACGAGCCGCGCGAGACTGCCGATGCGCTGCGAGAACTTGCGCACGTTCACGGCCCAGTGCCGCCGCGTGACGTCGGGGATGACGACGTGCAGCCGCGAGCCGTCGGGCAGGCTCGCGTCGACGAACGGGCTGCTGAGGTCGACGCGGCGACCCGTGCTCTGCAGCATGCGCTCGACGAGGGTGCGCACCTGGTCGTCGGTGAGGCGAGCATCCACCCGCTCGGTCACGCCGGCACGCGCGATGAAGACGGCGTCGGGGGCGTTGATCCAGATCTCCTCGACCTCGGCGTCGTCGAAGTAGGGCTGCAGCGGGCCGTAGCCCGTGAGGTCGGCGAGCACGTGGCCGAGGGCTGCCTGCTCGTCGGCGAGCGGCGGCAGCGAACCCGCGAGCGAGCGCTCGGCGTACACGCGCAGCTCGTCGCGCACGAGCCGCTCGGCCGCGCCCGGGTCGGCGCTGAGGTCGAGGCGCTCTGCACGAACCCGCTCGCGCACGCGCTCGGTGATGACGCTGTGGGCGGCCGGCATGCGGGTCATTCTGGTGAGGGACGGTGCGCGGGGTGAGGGATTCTCCACAAGTTCGACGATAGGGATGTTCGAGTACTGCACATCGGAGCGGCTGGGTGAGCATCCCCGGGTGGGGTGCGGCCCCGCTTGCGCGCCTCGCGAGGCAGGCGTGTCACGGCACGCGTCGATCGGTCACTCGTTGCGATCGCCTCTGCAGGTCGGCCCCACAAGTGCCCGATCGACGGGCTCGAGTACCACCATGCGGGCCTCCAGAGCCCTGCGACCCGCCACTCGACCCGCCGCTATGCGGCTCACGACCCGCCACTCGACCCGCCGCTATGCGACCGCGGCTGCGACGTCGCGCGGCCTCCACCGCCGCGGAGGCCTCCACCCGCCTTCGCGCAGCCGTCGCACCAATCGGCTCATCAACTCGCGGGGGTCGTCGAAGACATCGTCGCGAGTCGCCCGAACCGCGCTCCATCCCTCATCGGCGTAGCGGTCGAACCGGCGCACGTCGGTCGTGAATCGGCGCCGCGACGTGCGGTGCTCGTCACCCTCGTACTCGACCAGAACCCGATAGGCGGGCCAGGCGAGATCGGCTTCGGCGACCCAGGTCTCGAGCGAGAGCCCGGTCGACTGCACCGAATGCGCGACAACGGGCTCAGGAAGCCCGGCACTCGCCATCATGAGTCGCAGCAGCGTCTCGGCTCGCGAACGCACCCCGGCGCGACGCAGCGGCGCCGCTCGTGCGAGCCGGGCGTGCCCCGGCCTGCGGGCGCTGTCGTCGAGCGCCTGGAGCATCGGGTCGGGCCTCCCCCGCACCATCGCACGGTGAAGCATGGCGTCGGCGAGCGCCACGAGATCGGGCAGAGCGAGCTGCGTCGCGCAGGTCAGCAGCGTGAACGGCTCATCGACGATCGGCACGGGCAGCGACTCACGCGTGCTCGGCGCCACGACCAGCAGGTGCTCGACCTGGCCGGCGGCGAGCTCGAGACTGTGGCCGCTCACCCCCGCGATGCGCACAGCGCGCCGCGGTCGCGGCACCGAGACGTGCAGCTGCGGTGCGAGTCGCAACGCTCGGGGCAAGGGGTACCCGCGCACCAGCGCCGCCGTCGTGTGGCTGATCGCCCCGCCCTCGTCGAGCAGCAGCCCCAGGGCGTGCGCACGCTGCACGATGTCGCTGAGATCGACACCACGCGCCGCGACTCCGCGGTACGGATGCTCGACATCGATGCGACGCGTGCGCGCGTAGGGCATCCCGCCACGGGCGACGGATGCCCGCACGACCCAGGCGTCGTCGAAGCCTGGCGGCTCTGGTCGTCGGTTCATGCCGCCGAGGGTGCCGCACCTCGGCGGCTGGCCGTTCGAGCGGCCGCAACCCCGTCGATTGGTCATTCGTTGATCGCGGTTCGGGAGGACACGCCAACAACTGCCCGACCGAGGCCCTTCGCGGACGAGGGGGGCGGGCGCAGCCGTCAGCGCCGCATCGCGCCCTAGGCTGGGCGGCGACTGCCCGCAGGCGAGCAGCACACGACGAGGAGGCGCGCATGCTCGAGGCCCTGGCCGCCGGCTCCGTGGGGCTCGCCGCCGCGAGCTTCCTCGTGCTCGGCGCCGCGATCGGCTGGTTCGTGCGGGTGCCGACAGGAGCCGTGGCCGGCGTCATGGCGTTCGGCGCGGGCGCGCTCATCTCGACGCTCGCGTTCGAGCTCGTCGCAGAAGCGCACGCGGTGGGCGGGCTGCTGCCGACCCTGGGCGGGTTCCTCGCCGGTGCCGTGACCTACGTGCTCGCCGACATCGCCCTGGCTCGACGGGGCGCCCGCGCACGCAAGCAGTCGATCGCCCTGCAGAGCGAGCCGGGCGTGCACGCACCTCCCGTGGCGGCCGCGAGCGCGAGCGTCGGCATCGCCGTCGCCATCGGGGCGCTGCTCGACGGGGTGCCCGAGAGCCTCGTGCTGGGGTTGTCGATCGCGCAGGGCGGTGCGGTGAGCATCCCGCTGCTCGTCGCCGTCGCGGTGTCGAACATTCCTGAGGGGCTCGCGAGCGCCTCGGGCATGAAGCACGAGGGCCGCAGCGCGCGGTACGTCTTCGGCGTGTGGGGCGGCATCGCCCTCGTGTCGGGGGTCGCCGCGATGCTCGGCTTCGCCCTGCTCGCCGGCGCGCCGACCGAGGTCGTTGCCGTCGTCACGACGATCGCGGCCGGCGGCATCATGGCGATGGTCGCCAACACGATGATCCCCGAGGCCTTCGCGGCCGACCGCTCGTTCACGGGGCTGTGGGCGGCGCTCGGATTCGCGCTCGCGTTCGCGCTCTCCCAGCTCGGCTAGCGCTCGCGCGCTGCGCGCGCGTCCTAGATTCACCTCAAAGTGGACGATGCGAGCGACCGAAGCGCCCTTTTGGCCCAGATCTGGGGCAAAAGGGAGAAGAGATCCGCTGCCGGGCGGCCACCACAGCGCCCGGCAGCGGAAGAGTGCGGGATGCCGTCGGCGTACGCCGACGGCCCCGGGTGACTAGCTCTTCGGAACGAAGGTGTACTTCGTGGTGAGGTACTCGTCGATGCCCTCGACCGAGCCCTCTCGACCGATGCCCGACTGCTTCACGCCGCCGAAGGGTGCCGCGGCGTTCGAGATGACGCCCGCATTGAGCCCCATCATGCCCGTCTCGAGGCGATCGATCATGCGCATACCGCGCGCGAGGTCTTGCGTGTAGACGTAGCTGATGAGGCCATACTCGGTGGCGTTGGCGAGCGCGACCGCGTCGTCTTCGGAGTCGAAGGGCACGATCGCGAGCACGGGGCCGAAGATCTCCTCGGTCAGCAGACGGGTTCCGGCCTGCACGCCCGTGATGACGGTGGCCGGGTAGAAGTGGCCAGCACCATCGGGGATCGCGCCGCCGGTCGTGACGGTCGCCCCGCGCGAGACGGCATCCTCGACGAGCTCGTGCGAGCCCTTCACGGCGTTGTCGTCGACGAGCGGGCCGATCTGCACGCCCTCGTCGGTTCCGCGGCCCATCTTCATGGCGGCAACGCGCTCGGTGACCCGCCTGCCGAACTCCTCGACGATGTCGCTCTGCACGAGGATGCGGTTGGCGGCGGTGCACGCCTGACCGATGTTGCGGAACTTGGCGAGCATGACGCCGTCGATGGCCTTATCGAGGTCGGCGTCGGCGAAGACGACGAACGGGGCGTTGCCGCCGAGCTCCATCGAGGTGCGCAAGATGCCGTCGGCCGCCTGCTTCATGAGGATGCGCCCGACCTCGGTCGACCCCGTGAAGCTGAGCTTGCGCAGGCGCGGGTCGGCGATGATCTCGGCCGAGAGAGCGCCCGACTTCGCCGTCGTGACGACGTTCACCACGCCGGCCGGCAGACCCGCGTCTTCGAGCGTCTTGACGAAGTACATCGTCGTGAGCGGGGTGAGCGCGGCGGGCTTGATGATCGAGGTGCAGCCGGCCGCGATCGCCGGAGCGATCTTGCGGGTCGCCATGGCGAGCGGGAAGTTCCAGGGCGTGATGAGGAACGAGGGCCCCACCGGTGCGTGCGAGACCACGATGTGCCCCGTGCCCTCGGGGTTCTCGCCGAAACGGCCGTTGATGCGCACGGCCTCTTCGCTGAACCAGCGCAAGAACTCGGCGCCATAGGTGACCTCGCCGCGGGACTCGGGCAGGGGTTTGCCCATCTCGAGCGTCATGAGCAGGGCGAACTCGTCGGCTCGTTCGATGACGAGCTCGAAGGCCTTGCGCAGCAGCTCGCCTCGCACGCGAGGCGCGGTCGCGGCCCAGCTCGCCTGGGCGGCGGCCGCGGCATCCATCGCCTTCTTGCCGTCGGCGACGGACGCGCTCGCAATCTCGGCGAGCACCTGACCGTTCGAGGGGTCGGTGACGGTCATGGTCGCGCCGCCCTCGGCGTCGACCCAGGCGCCGCCGATGTAGAGGCCGCGCGGGACCTTGGCGAGCAGTTCGGCTTCGGTGATCATGAGGTTCCCTTTTCGCTGGTGTTCGGATGCGGTGGTGGCGGATCCGCGGATGATGGGGTCGTGCTGGTGGTCTAGTGGGCCTCGAGGGCTTCGCCGATGACGCGGATTCCTTCGCGCAGCAGCTCGTCGCCGATCGAGAGCGGCGGCAGCAGGCGGATGACGTTGCCGTCGGTGCCGCACGTGAGCACGACGACGCCGTGGAGGTGGCAGTGCTTCGCGACCTTCCCGGTGAGGGCGGCGTCGGGGTTGCCGTCGGCGTCGGTGAGCTCGATCGCCATCATGGCGCCGCGGCCGCGGATGTCGCCGATGCGGCCGTCGCGCGCCTGCAGGGTCGTGAGCTCGTCGCGGATGATCGCCTCGAGCTCGAGCGCGCGCCCGAGCAGGTCGTGCTCGTCGTAGGCCTTCAGGGCACCGAGGGCCGCGGCGGTCGCGATCGGGTTGCCGCCGTAGGTGCCGCCGAGGCCGCCCGCGTGCGGAGCATCCATGATCTCGGCCCGGCCCGTGACGGCCGCGAGCGGCAGGCCGCCCGCGATGCCCTTGGCGAGGGTGATGAGGTCGGGAACGATTCCTTCGTGCTCGCTCGCGAACATCTGGCCGGTGCGGGCGAAGCCCGTCTGCACCTCGTCGGCGATGAAGACGACGTTGTTCTCGTTGGCCCACTTCTGCAGGGCGGGGAGGAAGCCCGGGGCGGGCACGACGAAACCGCCCTCGCCCTGGATGGGCTCGATGATGATGGCCGCGAGGCGGTCGGCGCCGATCTGGCGCTCCATCATGTGGATGGCGCGCGCGGCCGCCTCGGCACCGCTCAGGCCGTCGCGGTAGGGGTACGACATGGGCGCGCGGTAGACGTCGGGCGCGAAGGGGCCGAAGCCTGCCTTGTAGGGCATGGCTTTGGCGGTGAGCGCCATCGTGAGGTTGGTGCGGCCGTGGTAGCCGTGGTCGAACGCGACGACGGCCGACTTGCCGGTGTAGTAGCGCGCGATCTTGATGGCGTTCTCGACGGCCTCGGCGCCCGAGTTGAACAGGGCGGTGCGCTTGGCATGGTCTCCCGGCGTCAGCCGGTTGAGCGCCTCGGCGACCTCGACGTAGCCGTCGTAGGGCGTGATCGTGAAGCACGTGTGGGTGAAGCGCTGCACCTGCTCGATGACGGCGGCGGTCACGTGCGGGTCGGCGTTGCCGACGTTCGTGACGGCGATGCCCGAGCCGAGGTCGATGAGCGAGTTGCCGTCGACGTCGACGATGACCCCGCCGCCCGCGGCAGCCGCGTAGACGGGCATCATGGTGCCGACGCCGGCCGAGACGGCGGCCTGCTTGCGGGCGATGAGCGCTTCGCTCTTCGGGCCCGGGATGCTCGTCACGAGCTCGCGCCGCTGCGGCAGGCTCGGGCCGCCGAGGATCGTGGGTGCGTCGATCGTCATGCTCATGGGGCAAGAGTAGGGCGGTCGATGCTCGCCCGTCATGTACGGGGTGTACATCGGGCGCCTGACCGCTCGACACGACGTACAGCGTGGCGCTAGGGTCGGCGGGTACTCCCTCGGCAGACTCCCGAATGTAAGGAACCCGCCCATGCCCGTGACCCTCGATGCCGTGCTCGCCCGCCGCGAACTGCAGCTGCGGCTGGTCTGGGCCGACGACACCGCGCGCTCCCGCCCCTGGGGCTGGGTGCACTCGAGCGATCTCGCCGACCCGTCACCCTTCCTCTCGCCGGGCGACGCGTTGCTCACCACCGGCACGCAGTGGGCCGACGACGACGACATCGCCCCCTGGGTCGCGCGCCTCGCCGCCGTCGGAGTGCCCGCGGTCGGCTTCGGCACCGAGGTGATCCGCGACGGCACGCCGGATGCCCTGGTCGCCGCCTGCACCGCCCACGGCGTCGCCCTGCTCGAAGTGCCCTACCGCACGCCCTTCATCGCTGTGGCCCGCGCGGTCGCCGACCTCGATGCGGAGGAGCGCTACGCGCGCGTGCGCTGGACGCTCGAGACTCAGCGCGCGATCGCCGTCGCCGCCCTGCGCCCCACCGGCCTCACCGCCGTCGTCGCCGAGCTCGCCCGCCGCATCGGCGCCGACGCGGGCATCGTCGACCCGGGCGGCCGCGTGATCGGCAGCACACCACCGCCGACGGTTCTCGACGAAGCGCTCGGGATGCTGCGCGCAGGACGCCGCGCCGCGCGCACCGTCGACGACTGGAGCCTGCAGACCGTCGGCGCCGCCACCGCCCTCACGGGCGTGCTCGCGATCGGCCCCGGCTCGGTGCACGACGACGCCGAGCGGGCCGTCGTGACGAGCGTCGTCGCGCTCGCGGGCCTCGCCGGCGTCGCCGACACGGATGCGCTCGTCGCCGAGGCGGCCGAGACCGCCGCGCGCCTCGCGGCCCTGCGCTCGGCCGTGCAGGCCGCGCTCGTCGCCAGCGAGCCGTCCGCCCCACCCGCGCCCGTGCACCGCGACCCCGACGATGCGGCCGCGCTCGTGCAGCCGCTGCTCGAGCACGACGCCCTCACCGGCGACGACCTCGTGGGCACGCTCGGCACCTGGCTGCGGTGCGATGCGGTGGCGGAGGCGGCGGCGCTGCGGTTGGGCATCCACCGGCACACGGTTCGAGCGCGCCTGCGGCGCGCCGCCGACCTGCTCGAACGCGACCTCGACGCGTTTCCCGCGCGGGCCGAGGTGTGGGCGGCGCTGCAGGCCATCGGGCGGGCGTGACGCCGCGGTTCTAGACTGGCGGCACTCGCGGGAGTGGTGAAATGGCAGACACGCAGGATTTAGGTTCCTGTGCCTTCGGGCGTGAGGGTTCAAGTCCCTCCTTCCGCACGAGGTCGTCGGGGTAGCCTGAAGCGACCTTCACCCACGACCGACGGAGCCGCCCGATGATGCCCATGGACCTCGGTCTGTTCGACGTCGAGGCGTGGATCACGGGAGCCGGCCAGTGGGGCCTCGTGCTCGTCTGCGCGATCGTGTTCGTCGAGACCGGGCTGCTCATCGGCTTTCTGCTGCCGGGCGACACGCTGCTCGTCATCACGGGCATCCTGACCTTCACGGGCGTCATCCCCCAGCCGATCTGGCTCGTCGTGCTGTGCATCTTCATCGCGGCCGTTCTCGGCGACCAGCTGGGCTACTACATCGGCTACCGAGCGGGGCCGCCGATCTTCGAACGCAAGTCGTCGGGCTTCTTCAGCAAGAAGAGCGTCGCGCGCACCGAGGCCTTCTTCGCGCGGTACGGCGGCTGGGCTGTGACGATCGCGCGCTTCATCGGCGTCGTGCGCACGATCGCGCCGGTCGCCGCGGGCGTCGGCAAGATGCCGTACCGCACGTTCCTGTTCTTCAACGTGCTCGGCGCCCTCGTCTGGGGCGTGGGGCTCACGATGCTCGGCTGGGGCGCGGCGCACATCCCCGGCGTCGCCGACCTCGTGACCGAGTACATCGAGGTGGTCTTCCTCGTCGTCATCGGCATGGCCGTGATCGGCATCGGCTGGCACCTCGGGCACGAGCAGTGGGAGAAGCGCAAAGAGGCCAAGGCGGCGGCAGCGGGCGAGCCCGTGCCGGTCGTCGAGGTGTGGACGGCCGAGAGCGCGCACGCGGCGCAGCATGAGGCGGAGCATCCGACCGCCGGATACGGCATCGGCCCCCACGACGGCAAGCACGAGAAAGACAGCGGGCTGCGATAGCCGAGCGCACTCAGCGGCCCCTGATCATGACCCGGGCAGGGCGAGCAGTACCAGCAGTGTGATGTTGAGCGCGATGAGCAGCACCGCGCACACGATCGCGAGCGCCGTCGTGAACCGTCGGTTCACCGATTCGCCCATGAGCTCTCGATCGGCCGTCAGCCGCACGAGCGGGATGAGCGCGAACGGGATGCCGAAGCTCAGCACCACCTGGCTGAGCACGAGGGCGAGCGTCGGGTCGACGCCCAGGGCCAGGATGCCCAGCGCGGGGATGATCGTGATGACGCGCCGCACGAGCAGCGGGATGCGCACGCGCAGCAGCCCCTTCATGATCTCGGCGCCCGCGTAGGCCCCGACCGAGGTCGAGGCGAGCCCGCTCGCGAGCAGGGCGATCGCGAAGAGCAGGGCGACCGCCGGGCCGAGCGCCGCGCCCAGCGCCGCGTGCGCGCCCTCGAGCGTGTCGGTTCCCGCGACGCCCTCGAGGTTCGCGGCGGCGAGCAGCAGGATCACGACATTGACGCTGCCCGCGATCGCGAGCGCGATCGTGACATCGATGCGCGTCGCCCGCAGCACCGTGGTGCGCTCGGCGCTGGCGGCCACCTGGCCGAAGCGGTCGCGCGTGAGGGCCGAGTGCGCGTAGATCGCGTGCGGCATGACCGTGGCGCCCAGGATGCTCGCCGCGAGCAGCACGCTCTCGGTGCCGTCGAACCGCGGCAGCAGGCCGGCTGCGGCGGCCGCGGGGTCGGGCGGGCCGATCACGAGCCCCGCGCAGAAGCCGATGACGATGATCGCGATCAAGCCGATGACGATGCGCTCGAACGGCTTGGCCCCGCCGCGGCTCTGCACGACGAGCAGGGCCATCGAGACGGCTCCGGTGATGACCCCGCCGACGAGCAGCGGAAGGTCGAACAGCAGGTACAGCGCGACGGCGCCGCCGATGACCTCGGCGACATCGGTCGCCATGGCGACGGCCTCGGCCTGCAGCCAGTAGCCGAGCCGGGCCGGGCGGCGGCGGAACCGCTGCCCGAGCGCCTCGGGCAGGCTCAGCCCCGTCGCGATGCCGAGCTTGGCTGAGAGGTACTGGATGAGCCAGGCCATGACGTTGCCCGTCACGACGACCCACACGAGAAGGTAGCCGAACAGGGCGCCCGCCGTCATGTTCGCCGCGACGTTTCCCGGGTCGAGGTAGGCGACGCCCGCGACCATCGCCGGGCCCAGCATCGGCGCGATGACGAGGCCGCGCCGCGCGGCGGTCAGGCGCGCGTCTCGAGGCACGGGGTCGTGCGGTGCCGGATCGGCGGGCGGCAGCGGCGCATCCTGATTTTTCGGCACACCGAAATATTAGACCGCGGGGCGGGGCTCCAGCCACACCGACCCGGCGACCGCCGGCGAGACGACGATCTCGGTGCCCGCGCGGCGCAGGATCGCGACGCCCGCACCGCCCTCGGGCGACTCGCCCACCCACACGGGCTCGTCGAGCTCGACGCCGAGCTGGTCGAGAACCCGCAGCACGTCGGGGTCGCGGTCGCTGATGCGCACGACGCGGCCCGCGAAGCCGAAGGGCGCCTGGTCGAGGCGCACGGCATCCGGCCGCCGCAGCGTGCCGTCGGCCGACGGGATGATGTCGCCGTGCGGGTCGCGCTGGGGTCGCCCGAGCTGGGCGTCGATCGCGTCGAGCAGCCGGTCGCTCAGGGCGTGCTCGAGCACCTCGGCTTCGTCGTGCACTTCGTCCCACCCGTAGCCGTGCACGTTGACGAGCCAGGTCTCGATGAGCCGGTGCCGGCGCAGCATCGCGAGGGCGCGCTGCTCGCCCGCGGGCGTGAGCGTGATCGGCCCGTAGGGCCGGTGGTCGACGAGCCCCGCGGCGTGCAGCTTCTTGACCATCTCGGTGACGCTCGAGGGGGCCAGCCCCAGCCGGGTCGCGAGCTGATTGGGCGTGATGGGGTCGGGCTGCCACTCGGTGTGCGAGTAGATGGTCTTGAGGTAGTCGTCGGCGGCGTCGACCGTGGTGCGGGGCACCGTGCGGGCGATCGGCGGGGTCGACATGCCGCTCAGCCTACGAGCCGCTGTACCGATCGGCGAGCACGCGCGCGAGCGCCGCGAAGGCGCGCCCGCGGTGGCTGATCGCGTTCTTCTCGTCGGCGCTGATCTCGGCGCTCGTGACGGTGAGCCCCTCGGGGATGAAGATGGGGTCGTAGCCGAAGCCGCCGACTCCCGCGGGTTCGAGGGCGATCGTACCGGGCCACACCCCCAGTTCGACGTGCTCGAACGCAGACCCTCCCTGCGGGTCGACGAGGGCGGCCGCGCACGTGAACCGCGCGGCACGGTTCGACTCGGCGCCGAGGTTCTCGAGCACGAGCCGCAGGTTGGCCGTGTCGTCGCGCTCACCCGAGTAGTGGGCGCTGTCGACGCCGGGGGCACCGGCGAGGGCATCCACGCTCACGCCCGAATCGTCGGCGATGGCCGGCAGGCCCGTGTGCGCCGCGGCGGCGCGCGCTTTGATGAGCGCGTTGCCCGCGAAGCTGTCGGCGTCTTCGACCGGTGCCGGGCCGTCGTAGGGCAGCAGCTCGAGGCTCGGCAGGGCCGCGCCGAGGATGCGCTGCAGCTCGGCGACCTTGTGCGCGTTGTGCGTCGCGACGACGACCCGCACGCGGTTAGGCCCCGAGCACAGCACGCTGCTGCGCCGCCAGGTCGGTGCAGCCCGCGAGGGCGAGGTCGAGCAGGGCATCGAGCTCGGCGCGGTTGAACGGCGCGCCCTCGGCCGTGCCCTGCACCTCGACGAAGTGGCCCGAGCCCGTGACGACGACGTTCATGTCGGTCTCGGCCCGCACGTCTTCCACATAGGCGAGGTCGAGCAGCGGCGTGCCGTCGATGATGCCGACGCTCACGGCGCTCACCGAGTCTTTCAGCGCGACGGCCTTCTTGGCGATGAAGCCGCGCTCGCGGCCCCACTCGATCGCGTCGGCGAGCGCGACGTAGGCGCCCGTGATCGCGGCCGTGCGCGTGCCGCCATCGGCCTGCAGCACGTCGCAGTCGATGACGATCGTGTTCTCGCCGAGCGCCTTCATGTCGACGACGGCCCGCAGGCTGCGGCCGATGAGGCGCGAGATCTCGTGGGTGCGCCCGCCGACCTTGCCCTTCACGGCCTCGCGGTCCATGCGGTCGTTCGTCGAGCGCGGCAGCATGCCGTACTCGGCCGTGACCCAGCCCTTGCCCTTGCCGGTGAGCCAGCGCGGCACGCCGTTCGTGAAGCTCGCCGTGCACAGCACCTTCGTGCCGCCGAAGCTGATGAGCGCACTGCCCTCGGCCTGGGCGCTCCAACCGCGCTCGATCGTGATGGGCCGCAGCTGGGATGCTGTGCGCCCGTCGGCGCGCAGGCCGGCGGATTCGGCGATCGTGGTCATGAGGAGCCCTTCGGGGTCGCGATAGCGGGGATGGTGCCGGTCGGGAATGCCTCGACGTGCCCGATCTCGGGGCCGAGGAAGCGATGGGCGAGCAGCCGGAAGCGCTCGGTGTCGGTGCCCGTCGCCTCGAACACGTGCTGCGGGGCATCCGTCGCCGTGGTCTCGAGGCCGTGCGCGACGAGCTGGCGGTAGACGTCGTAGGCGGTCTCTTCGGCGCTCGAGACGAGCGAGACCTCGGGACCCATCACGTACTGGATCGCCCCGGCGAGCAGCGGGTAGTGCGTGCAGCCGAGCACGAGCGTGTCGACCTCGGCGGCTTTCAGCGGCGCGAGGTACTGCTCGGCGGCGGCGAAGAGCTCGGGCCCGCTCGTGATCCCAGCCTCGACGAACTCGACGAAGCGCGGCGCTGCGGCCTGCGTGACGACAATGTCGGGGTCGGCGACGAACGCGTCGACGTAGGCGCCGGAGCGCACGGTGCCCTCGGTGCCGATGACCCCGATGCGCTTGCTGCGCGTGCGGCGCACGGCCGTGCGCACGGCGGGCTGGATGACCTCCACCACGGGGATGCCGTGGCCCTGCTCGAACCGCTCGCGGGCGTCCCGGAACATCGCGGCGCTCGCGGTGTTGCAGGCGATGACGAGCAGCTTGACGCCCTGGTCGACGAGCTCGTCCATGATGCGCAGCGCGTGCTCGCGCACGTCGGCGATCGGCAGGGGGCCGTAGGGCCCGTTCGCGGTATCGCCGACGTAGAGCAGGCGCTCGCGCGGCAGCTGATCGATGATCGCGCGGGCCACGGTGAGGCCGCCAACGCCTGAGTCGAAGACTCCGATCGGCGCAGTGCTCACGCCCGCCAGTCTAGGAGTGGGCAGCGGTTGATGACGCCCTGGCGGTTTGTCAGATCGCCGGTTAGATTCATCATCGTGACCCGAACCTCCCTCACTACCCGCCGCGCGACCGCCCGGACGACGCGAAACGCTGCCGTCATCGGCGCACTCGTTCTGTTGATGTCACCTCCGGTCGCAAGCCAGGCCGCCACGATGGTGACCGTCGACTTCGCATACTCAGTTGCGGGCGAACAGTACGAGTGGGTCGTTCCCAATCACGTCACGGAAATTCTCGTCGAACTCGCCGGCACGCCAGGAGCAACGGAGACCGGTGATGAAGGGCAGATCGCGACCGGAGGGGTCGGCGGCCATCTCACGGCCCGAATTCCGGTGGAGCCCGGCTCGACACTGCTGATCCTCGTCGGCAGGGGCCCGCTCACGTCCGCGCTTCTCGGCAACGGCGGCGCGCCTGCCGTGATTGCTGAGTCAGATGGCGACATCTTGGCCGTTGCCGGTGGAGGGGGAGGCGGTAACCGCTGCATCAGTTCGAGCATCTGCGGCGATGGGGGCGCCGGTGGTTTCTCGGCGACCGCGGGGGGCGCTGCAGGCCTTCCCGGTCAACCAAGTCCAGCGATTCCGTATGAGCTGTTCTCCCACGGCGGAGGGGCAACCGATTCCGCTCCCGGCGTCAGTGGTCAAAGCGAGGACATCAGAGTTCTGGATGGTGTAGTCAGTCGGAGTGCATCTGGCACTCCGGGCCAGGCCTCGTCAGTGCCGATTGTGGTGGACCTTGGGGTGATCGCCCCCTCGGCGCCAGCGGCCCCGACCTCGAATCGGACAGGAGCAGGCGGCTGGGGTTACTTCTCTGCCGGAGTCGGCGACGAATCGAGGATTGAGGAGGTTGGCATTGACCCGCCGACCTTCACGCTGAGTTTCTTCCATGGCGGCGGCGGCGGCGGGTCGGGGTACTTGATCGAGGGTGGAGAGATCATCTCGCTCGCCGACAACGTCGACATCGGTTTTGCTCGCATTAGCCACCCCGAGGCGGCGCTCGCAGACACGGGGCCGGACGGATTGTGGGGCATCGCGCTGGCCGGGTCGCTCGCGATCGCGGCAGGAGCCCTCTCGCTCGCTTCGATGCGCGCACGCCGCTCGCGATCCACGGCAGTCAGTTAGGTTCTCGGGCGCGGCAGTGCCCTTAGATCGCGCCTCGAGCGCACTCCTGCTCGACGACCTGCTCGCGGTCAGCGAGGCGCCGCAGCCCGGCAAGCGGTTGCGCCATGCGGTGATTGCTGCGGATGCTCGGCTCGACCCGGTCGAGAAACGCCCAGTAGCCCGCCGTGAACGGGCAGGCGTCCGGGCCCACGCGCACCTTCGGGTTGAAGCGGCACGAGCCGCAGTAGTCGGACATGCGCTGGATGTAGGCGCCGCCCGCGGCGTAGGGCTTGGTCGCCACGACTCCCCCGTCAGCCCACTGGCTCATGCCGGCGACGTTGGCGGGCATGACCCACGGCGTGCCGTCGACGAACGCGCCCTGGAACCACGCGGTGAGCTCGGCCGGGTCGTAGCCGCGCTGCAGGGCGGCGTTGCCGAGCACCATGAGGCGCGGGATGTGGTGCGCCCAGCCCGCGCCGCCGACCGTGTCGAGGGTGTGCGACAGACAGCGGGCATCCGTCGCCGACCCGTCGAGCCGCCACCAGTGGGCGGGAAGTGGCTGGTGCGCGGCGAGCGCGTTCGACCGCCGCGTATAGTCGGGGCCGAGGTGCCAGTAGAGGTGCCACACCCAGTCGCGCCAGCCGATCAGCTGCCGCACGATGCCCTCGACACTGTTCAGCGGGGCGCGCCCGGCCGCGTACTCGGAGACGACGCGGTCGACGACCTCGAGCGGGTGCAGAAGGCCCAGGTTGAGCGGCACGCTCAGCCGGGAGTGCGCCATCGTGTCATCGCCGAGCATCATCGCGTCTTCGAAGGCCCCGAAGTCGCCGAGCCGCGTGGCCACGAAGTCGTCGAGGGCCGCCAGCGCCTCGGCGCGCGTCGCCGCGAACCGGCGCGGACCGTCGCGGCCGAGGAAGCGCACGCCCTGCGCCTCGAGCGCGTCGAGATCGGCGCGCACGGCGGCGTCGATGTCGTCCTCGACCGGATGCCAGGGCTCGGGCAGCCCCAGGGTCGCGGCGCCCTTCGGCGGCGGCTGGCGGTTGTCGGCGTCGAAGCTGAACTGCCCGCCGACCGGACCGTCAGGGGTCATGAGGATTCCCGTGCGCTCGCGCACCTCCCGGTAGAAGCGGTCCATGACCAGCTGCGTGGGCTTTCGCCCCTCAGCCCAGGCGGCGAAATCTTGCTCGCTCGTCACGAACCCCCGCGACGGCAGGATGCTCGCCCCGAGCTCGCGCACCAGGCGCCGGGCGGCCCACGACGGCGGGTCGATCACCTCGAGCGCGCCGGGCACGAGTTCCGCATCCGTCAGCGCGTCACGGTACCGGTGCACCCGGTGCAGGGCGCCGCGGTCGCCGAGTTCGCGGGCCCGCTGCCGCAGCGCCACCAGGTACAGGTGCGCCTTCTGCCGGTGCGTCGGGCGGCGCCGGAACACCTCGTGGTTCTCGAGCAGCAGGATGCGCCCGCCGTCGTCGAACGCCGGCCCCAGCTGCTCGGCGGTGAGCCAGCGGGTCGGCGGCGCGGCGGCGCTCGCGGCGGCGGGCGGGGTCATGCGCCCGAGACTAGGGCGGCCAGCCGCGCGTAGGCTGACCGCGTGACGACCGCCCTGCGCACCGACCGCTACGAGCTGACGATGGTCGAGGCCGCCCTGCGCTCGGGGCGTGCGGGGCGCGACTGCGTCTTCGAGGTGTTCGGGCGGCGGCTGCCGGGCGAGCGGCGCTACGGCGTGCTCGCCGGCACCGGCCGGGTGCTCGAGGCGATCACGGCGTTCCGCTTCGGACGGGCCGAGCTCGACTGGCTCGCCGACGAGCGCGTCGTCGACGAGGCGACCCTCGCCTTCCTCGCCGACTACCGCTTCACCGGCCAGGTCGAGGGCTACCGCGAAGGCGAGGTGTACGTGCCGGGCTCGCCGCTGCTCACGGTGCGCGGCACCTTCGCCGAGGCCGTGCTGCTCGAGACGGTCGTGCTGAGCGTGCTGAACTACGACTCGGCCGTGGCGACGGCGGCGGCGCGCATGGTCGCGGCCGCTGACGGGCATCCGATCGCCGAGATGGGCTCGCGGCGCGCCCACGAGTCGGCGGCCGTCGCGGCGGCCCGCGCGGCCTACATCGCCGGATTCAGCGCGACCTCGAACCTCGAGGCGGGGCGCACGTGGGGCATTCCGACGATGGGCACGGCGGCGCACGCGTTCACACTGCTGCACGACTCGGAGGAAGAAGCCTTCCGCGCCCAGGTCGCCGCGCTCGGGGTGGGCACGACGCTGCTCGTCGACACGTACGACGTGCGCGCGGGAGTCGAGACGGCCGTGCGGGTCGCGGGCACCGGGCTCGGCGGGGTGCGGCTCGACTCGGGAGACCTGCCCGCTCTCGTGCAGGAGGTGCGCAGGCAGCTCGACGGCCTCGGCGCCACCGGCACGCGCATCACCGTCACGAGCGACCTTGATGAGCACACCATCGCGGCGCTGCGCGCCGCGCCCGTCGACGCCTTCGGCGTGGGCACCGCCGTCGTCACCGGATCGGGCTCCCCCGCCGCCGGTCTCGTCTACAAGCTCGTCGCGCGCCGCGATGGTGCGGGCGAGTGGATGCCCGTGGCCAAGGCCTCAACCGGCAAGGCCTCGATCGGCGGAACCAAGCGGGCCGAGCGGCTGCTGCGCGACGGCGTCGCCGTGGCCGAGCGCATCGTGATCGACGACGACCGCGACGGGCTGCCCGAGGCGCAGACGCCGGCCGACCTCACCGCCCGGCCGCTCACCGTGCCGCTCATGCGCGACGGCGAGCCGGATGCGCGCTGGCTCGGCCCCGCGGGCGTCGCCGCGGCGCGCGAGCACCGCGCGGCCGCGGTCGCCGAGCTGCCCGCCGCCGCCCTGCGGCTCAGCCGGGGTGAGCCCGCGCTGCCGACGCTCTCGGTCTGAGGGCTCAGCTCACGCGCTCGTCGGGCGCCTGCACGCGCTGGCCGACGACCGCGCTCACGCCGTCTTGCCGCATGCTGACACCGTAAAGGGCATCCGCGATCTCCATCGTGCGCTTCTGGTGCGTGATGATGATGAGCTGCGAGTTCTGGCGAAGGTCGCGGAAGATCGTCAGTAGCCGGCCGAGGTTGGCGTCGTCGAGCGCCGCCTCGACCTCGTCCATGATGTAGAACGGGCTCGGCCGGGCCTTGAAAATCGCGATGAGCAGCGCGACGGCCGCGAGCGAGCGCTCGCCGCCGCTCAGCAGGCTCAGCCGCTCGATCTTCTTGCCCGCGGGCTTGACCGTGACCTCGATGCCCGTCGTGAGCATGTTCTCGGGGTCGGTGAGCGTGAGGCTGCCGGTGCCGCCCGGGAAGAGGATCGGGAAGACGACGTCGAACGCGGCCTGGGTGTCGGCGAAGGCGGCCGCGAAGATCGTCTGCATGGTCGCGTCGACCTCGTCGATGATCGTCAGCAGGTCGCGGCGCGTGTTCGCGAGGTCGGTGAGCTGCTCGGTGAGGAACTTGTGACGCTGCTCGAGCGCCGCGAACTCTTCGAGTGCGAGCGGGTTGACGCGGCCGAGCTGGCCGAGCTTGCGCTCGGCGCGCGCGAGACGGGCCTGCTGCTCGGCGCGGTCGAAGGGCTTGCCGGTGGGCACTATCGTCTGCAGACCGGCGCTCTCGCGCCCGTCTGCACCGTGCGCCGCCAAACCTACAGACGGTGTTGTCCGCGACTGCGCCACGATCTCAGCCACCCGCGCGGCCTCCTCGTCGGAGGTCGGGTCGAACGCGGGCGCATCGGGGTCGGGGTCGACGCGCGCGGCGGCCTCGGCAGCGATCGCATCGGCGACGGCGCGCGCGGCCTCGGTGAGGGCGTCGTCGTCGGGCACGGGCACCTCGGGGCCGTACTCGGCCACGAGAACCTCCTCTACGAGGCCGAGCTCGTCGCCCGCGCGCTCGAGCAGCTGCGAGAGGTGCAGCTTCTTCTCGTAGATCTGCAGCTCGAGACCGTGCACGCCCTCGGTGATCGCGGCGAGGCGCTCGCGCAGACTCGACTCGGTGCGGCGCAGCTCGAGCAGCTCGTCGTTCTGGGCCGCGCGCTCGCTCTCGCGCTGCGCCAGCGCCACCCGGGCCTCGACGACCGAACGGTCGATCGACGCCTGCACGGCAGGCAGCGCCGCGGCGACCAGAGACGCCTGCCGCACCTGGCGGTGACGCAGCACGGCGCGACGCGCCGACTCGTCGGCGGCGGCCTTCTCGGCGACGCGGCGCCGGTCGAGCAGCTCAGCGCTCTCGACGGCCGCGCGCACGCGCTCGCGCGCTGTCTCGAGCTCGATGCGGCGCTCGAGCTCGGCGGCGCGCGCCGCTTCGAGGTCGGCGAGCAGGGCGTCGCGCGCCGACGCATCGAGCATGGGGCGAGGGCGACCGGCGAACTCCTCGTGCTCGGCCTGCGCGCGCTCGACCCCCGACTCGGCCTCGCGCACCGACTCCTGGGCAGAATCCACGCCCGAGGCGAGCCGGGCGGCTTCGGCCTCTGCGGCCTCGGCCTGCGCCCGCGCACGGGAGACCTGCTCGCTGCGGGCGGCGCGCTGGGCATCCTGATCGCGCACCGCGGCGAGAGCGTCGACCGCGGCCTGCTTCGCGGCGGCGAGGGCCGCGCGGGTCTCGTCGAGGGCTCCGCGGGCGCGCTCGATGCCGGTCGACACCTCGGTGAGGGTTGCCGAGGCGGTGTCGCGCTCGGCGGCGAGCTCGAGGCGGCTGCGCCCTGCCCCTGAGCCGCCGCGCAGCACCGAACGGGTCAGCACGTCGCCCGCGCGCGTCACGACGCTGATCGAGTCGGCACCGTCGACCGCCGACACGGCCGGCCAAGCGGCCCGCGCCGCGGCGAGGTCGTCAGCGATGTAGGTGCGGGCGAGCAGCGAGAGCACCCCGGGCGGCGCGGTCACGACGTCGGCGGCGGCCGTGAGCCCCGAGACGGTCGTGAGGGGGGCGGATGCCCGGCCCGACACCTCGGCGAGCACGACGTCGACCCGGCCCGCCTCGGCGGCGTGCGCGCGCTCGAGCGCCCGCAGACCTGCGTCGAGGTCGTCGGCGAGCGCCGCGTCGGCGAGTGTTCCGAGCGCCGCGGCGATCGCCGCCTCGAAGCCGCTGCGCACCTGCAGGTGGTCGCTCACGAGCCCGCGGATGCCCGTGCTGCCGACCAGGCCCGTCGCGCCGTCGCCCGTGTCGATGGCCTGCGAGAGCGCGCTGACACGCGCGGCGAGGGCATCGCGCTCGCGCTCGAGGGCGTGCAGGGCGTCGCGTTCGACGTCGATCCGGGCGCTCAGCGCGGCGACGCGGTCGTCGGCCTCGGCGAGCGCCGCGTCGAGCGCGCGCGACTGCTCGGTGCCGTCGCCCTCGTCGAGCGCGGGCAGGGCGGCCAACTCGGCGCGCGTGGCCTCTCGGCGAGCGACGGCGGCCTCGAGCGCGTTCTGTTGGCGCAGCAGTTCGCCGCGCGCGGCGGCGAGGGTGGAGCGGGCGACGTCGACGCGGCTCGCGAGCGCCGCGAGCTGCAGGTCGTGCTGCGAGACGAGGGCGCTCTGCGCGGCGATCTCGTCATCGAGCGCGTCGAGCGTCGCACGCGCGGTCGCCGTGCGGGCGGCGACCTCGCCGACGAGCGACTCGGCCGCGGCGACGCCCTCGCGCAGCGCGACGGCCTCAGCGCGCGCCTCGTCGACCTGGGCCTGCGTGATCGTGGTCGACATGCCCGGCAGCTCGGCCTGCTGGCTCAGCAGCGTGAGCTTCTGCTGCGTGAGGCTCGCCAGGCTGCGCACGCGCTCTTGCACCTGCTCGAGCTCGAAGGCCACGCGGCGGGCCTCATCGACGGCATCGCCCACCTGCTGGGCCTCGATGCGCTGCACGCGCAGCCGGGTCTGGTCGAGCTGGCTCTGCACCACGATGCGCTCGCTCGTGCGCTCGCTCTCGCTGCGGGCGTGGTCGGCGAGCGCGGTGCGCAGGGCGACCACCTCGTCGGCCAGGAGGCGGGCCCGGGCATCCCGAACGATCGCGGCGATGGTCTGCGCCTCGCGCGCGATCTCGGCCTGCCGGCCGAGCGGAGTCAGCTGCCGCCGGATCTCGCCGGCCAGGTCGCTCAAGCGCGTGAGGTTGGCCTGCATGGCCTCGAGCTTGCGCACGGTCTTCTCTTTGCGGCGGCGGTGCTTGAGAATGCCGGCCGCCTCTTCGATGAAGCCGCGCCGGTCGTCGGGGCTCGCGTGCAGCACGGCGTCGAGCTGGCCCTGGCCGACGATGACGTGCATCTCGCGGCCGAGCCCCGAGTCGCTCAGCAGCTCTTGCACGTCGAGCAGGCGGCAGGCGGTGCCGTTGATGGCGTACTCGCTGCCGCCGTTGCGGAAGAGCGTGCGCGAGATCGTGACCTCGCTGTACTCGATCGGCAGGGCGCCGTCGGCGTTGTCGATCGTCAGCTGCACCTCGGCGCGGCCGAGCGGCCCGCGCGTGGTCGTGCCGGCGAAGATGACGTCTGACATCGTGCCGCCGCGCAAGGTCTTGGCGCCCTGCTCGCCCATGACCCAGGCGAGAGCGTCGACGACGTTCGACTTGCCCGAGCCGTTGGGCCCGACGATGCACGTGACGCCCGTCTCGAACTGGAAGGTGGTCGGCTGCGCGAACGACTTGAAGCCCTTGATGGTGAGGCTCTTGAGGTGCACGCACGACTCCTTCCTGCAGCTCGGCGACGACGGCCGCGGCAACACGCAAACCGGTCAGGGCTACCGTATCGGTTCGCGCGGGGCTATTCTGGCGGGCTGGCCACCACCAGGAGGAACCCTCATGACCGCCATCACCGTCACCGACGTCACGATCCCCGCATCACTCGATGCGCCCGACGCCGCCGAGTTCCTCGCGTGCGTCGACGTGCGCAACACCGTCTGGCGCGCCGACTCGGGCGCCGACGAGCTCACGTACACCGCCGCCGAGCTGCTGCCCGGCTGGCAGAAGACGACGTTCGAGCCGAAGCGCATGTTCGCCGCCCGGCTCGACGGACGCCTCGTCGCGCGCGGCGTCTACGAGACGCGCACCGACGAGGCGGCCGACACCGTCTGGCTCATGGCCGAGGTGCTGCAGGATGCTCGGGGCCACGGCGTCGGAGAGGCGCTCGCCCGGCACCTCGAGGCGCTCGCCCTGAGCGAGGGCAAGACCCGTGCGATCGTCTACGCCCCATCGTGGAAGACCGGTGGCATCCGCATCCCTTCTCCCACGGGCTTCGGCTCGGTGCCCGCCGGAACCCCCGAGGTGCGGCTGCTGCAGTCGCTCGGCTACACGCTCGAGCAGGTCGAACGCGGCAGTCGGCTCGCGCTTCCGCTCGAGAGCGGCGTGCTGCAGGCGGCGCATGAGGCGGCGCTCGCCGCCGCCGGGCCCGACTACCTCGTGCACACGTGGGCCGGGCCGACCCCGCCGCCGTGGCGCGAGGGCATCGCGCACCTGCTGACCCGCATGAGCACGGATGCTCCGAGCGCGGGCCTCGAGGAGCCCGAGGACCCGTGGACGGTCGAGCGGCTGCTCGAGGATGAGGCCAAAGAGGCCGAGAGCCCCCGCACCTCGGTCGTCGCGGCGGTCGAGCACGTGCCCTCGGGCACCCTCGTCGGATTCACCGAGATGACGGTTCCCGCCGAGGCCGAGCGCTCGGTCGGCCAGGAGGACACGATCGTTCTGCGCGAGCACCGGGGGCACCGGCTCGGCATGCTGCTCAAGGCCGCGAACGTGCTGTGGCTCGAGCAGGTCTCGCCCGGGCATCCCTCGGTCATCACCTACAACGCCGAGGAGAACCGGCACATGCTCGCCGTCAACGAGGCGCTCGGGTTCGAACCGTTCGTCTACGAGGGCGCCTGGCGGAAGGATCTCGCCGCCACCTCTTGACAGGGTTCGATGTTTTCGTGTTAATAGCAACTAACATGAAAACGACCCGGGCCTACGAGCAGACCGCGCGGCGCGCCGCGACCGAGCGCACGCGCGAGGCGATCCTCGACGCGGGCCTCGACCTCGGCCGCGAGAAGCTCACGGTCGAGATCGTGCTGGGCGACATCGCCGAGCGCGCCGGCGTCAGCGTGCAGACCGTGCTGCGGCACTTCGGCTCTCGCGAAGGGCTGCTCGACGCTCTGCAACAGCATGGCGCCGCGCGCGTCGGCGAGCAGCGTCGTGCACCCGCCGGCGACCTCGAGACCGACCTGCGCGTTCTCGTCGACCACTACGAGCTGTGGGGCGACATGAGCATCACCCTGCTCGCGCAAGAGCGCACCGACGAGCGCTCGCGCGCCGTCACAGCGAACGGGCGCGCCATGCACCGCGCCTGGGTAGCCGAGCTCATCGGCCCCCTCGTCGCGCCCGCCGGCGCGATCGCGCCTGACGACGCCGTCGACGAGCTCGTCGTCGTCACCGACGTCTACGCCTGGAAGCTGCTGCGGCGCGATCGGGCGCTCTCGCGCGCCGACACCGAGAGCAGGATGCTCTCGCTCGCCCGCGCCGTCATCGAGCACCACCGCGCCACCCCCGCCCCCGCCTGAGAGGACCGCACCATGACCCGCTACCTGCTCGCCACCTGGAGCGGAGGCGGCAACCTGCCGCCCGCCCTCGCCATCGCCGCCGAGCTCGTGCGGCGCGGTGACACCGTGCGCGTGATCGGCCATGACGACCAGCGCGCGACCGTCGAGGCCGCCGGTCTGCCCTTCGAGCCCTACCCGACCGGCATGCAGTGGGTGGGGTCTCAGGGGTCGAACCCCGTCGCCATGTTCCGCGTGTTCCACGACGCCGCGCTCGGCACCGACGTCGTCGGCTCGATCACCCGCGAGCCGGTCGATGCCGTCATCGTCGACTGCATGCTGCTCGGGGTGCTGAAGAACGTGCAGCAGGAGGGCGTGCCGACGATCGTCATCGCCCACTCGTTCATGAGCTTCTGGCACCGCTGGCGCCGCAACCCGCTCACCGCACTGTTCAGCGCACGGCTCGGCGTGCGGGCCGACCGGCTGTGGGATGCCGCCGACGCCGTGCTCGTCACGGCCCTGCCCGAGCTCGACAGCGCCTCCGCCCGGCCGAGCGGGGCGACCTGGATCGGCCCCCTCGTGCCCCCGGAGTCGGCTCCGAGCACGGGCGACGCCGTGCTCGTGAGCCTCAGCAGCGTCAACCTGCCCGGGCAGCGCGCCGTGCTGCAGCGGGCGATCGACGCCGTCGCCGGGCTCGGTCTGCCGCTCGTCGTGACGACGGGCCCCGCGATCGATGCCGCCGGGCTGCGGCTACCGGCCGGAGCCGAGGTGCACCGCTACCTGCCGCACCCCGAGGCGATGCGGCGCGCGCGCCTCGTCATCGGGCACGGCGGGCACGGCACCACCATGACCGCGCTCGCGCACGACCTGCCGCTCGTCATGATCCCGCTGCACCCCATGATCGATCAGCCCCTGGTCGCCGCGGCCGTCGAGCTGGCCGGAGCCGGTATCGCGCTCACGAAGAGCGCGAGCTCGGCGACGATCGCCGCGGCCGTGCGACGCCTGCTCGACGAGCCGGGGCACGCTGCCGCGGCGGCCCGGCTCGGCGCGAGCATCCGGCAGCCGGATGCCGCTGCCCGCGCGGCCGACCGCATCGCGCAGGCGCTCGCCCCCGCACGGTGAGAACGGCTGTTCAGCGGATGCCCGGCAGCGCCGTCGTTGGGCGGATGCGCGGCAGCGCCGTCGCTCAGCGAATGCGCTGGCACCGCGGGCAGAAGTGCGAGCCGCGGTTCATGAACTGCTCGCGCACGATGGGCCGCCCGCACCTCGGGCACGGCTTGCCCTGTTGACCGTAGGCGCGCAGCGAGTGGCTGAAGTACCCCGAGGCGCCGTTGACGTTGACGTACTGCGCATCGAAGCTCGTGCCGCCCTCGTCGAGGGCGCGGCGCAGCACGAGGCGCACCTCGTCGAGCAGCGTGCGCGCCCGCGCCCGCGAGAGCGACTCGGTCGGCTGGTCGTAGTGCACGCGCGCCGCCCACAACGCCTCGTCGGCGTAGATGTTGCCGATGCCGCTCACGAGCGTCTGATCGAGCAGCGCGCGCTTGACGGTCGTGCGCTTCGCGGCGAGCCGTCGCAGGAAGAGGCGCTCGTCGAACGCCGGATCGAGCGGGTCGCGCGCGATGTGGGCGACCTGGCTCGGGATGCTCGCGAGCGGCAGCCCGTACCCCGCCGCCGCGCCGTCGCGCGTCGGCAGCAGCGCATCCACCGCCATCGACCCGAAAATGCGCTGATCGACGAAGTCGACCCGCAGCGGGCCATGCAGCGGATGCGACAGCGAGAACCGGATGCGCGTGAGCGCCGCGGCCTCAGCCGCCGGGTCGCGCAGCAGCACCTGCCCGCTCATGCCCAGGTGGGCGACGAGGGCTTCGGCAGGAGCATCCGGCGCCTCGATCGGCAGCCAGAGGAACTTGCCGCGCCGCACGGCCCCCCGCAGCCGCGCGCCGGTGAGTCGCTCGATGAAGTCTTCGGCCGGACCGTCGTGGCGCTTCAGCGAGCGCTCGTCGAGCACCTCGACGGCGTCGATCGTCGCACCTTCCACGGCGGGTTGCAGGCCGTGGCGCACGACCTCGACCTCGGGCAGCTCGGGCACGGCTCGGATCCGGCTCAGCGCCGCGACTGCAGCACGATGCACGCCTCGAGGGCGGCGGCCATCTCGGCCTGCTTCTTGCTCGTGCCCTCACCCGTGGCGATGGCCTCGTCGGCGAGCACCACCGTCGCGGTGAAGACCTTCGAGTGGTCGGGGCCGTTCTCGACGATCGCATAGACCGGCAGGCCGAAGCCGAGGTGAGCGGCGAGCTCTTGCAGCGAGGTCTTCGGATCCATCGCCGCACCGAAGCGGTCGGGATCGGCCATGAGAGGGGCGATGAGCCGCAGCACGAGGGCGGTGGCCGCCTCGCCGCCGAGGTCGAGGTAGGCGGCGCCGATGAGGGCCTCGACCGTATCGGCCAGGATCGACGACTTCGCGCGCCCGCCCGTGAGCTCTTCGCCCTTGCCGAGCTTGACGTGCTCGCCGAGCCCGATGGCGCGCGCGACCTCGGCGAGAGCGACCGAGGAGACGAGCGATGCGCGGCGCTTGGCGAGATCACCCTCGCTCAGCTCGGGGTACGTCGTGTAGAGCATGACCGTGACGGCCTGCCCGAGGATCGAGTCGCCGAGAAACTCGAGGCGCTCGTTCGTCGCGGCATTGCCGTTCTCGTAGGCCCACGAGCGGTGCGTGAGCGCGAGCTCGAACAGTTCGGGCGCGATCGTGAGCCCGAGCGCACGCTCGAGCTCAGAACGATCGTCTGACGGCATCATGCCGGCAGATTCCTTAAACGTCGGCGACCTTCCGGCCCTTGTACTCCATGTACAGGGGCGTGCCGGCGGAGTCTTCGACCACCTTGGCGCGGTGGGGAAGGCTGTAGACGACCTTGCCGTTCTCGACGGTCTTCACGAGGGTCGGCACGGAGGCCTTCCACTGCGAGCGGCGCGAGTTCGTGTTCGAACGCGACATCTTCCGCTTGGGAACAGCCATGGTGGTTCTTCTCTCTGTCAGACCGGCACGCGCGCGTGCTGGTGAGGTTCTGGGGTGGGCGAGCAGCCCTAGCTCGTGGTTTCTGCGGTGCCGTCGTCTGCCTCAGCCGAGCTCTCGGTGGCCAGGCCCTCGAGCGCCGCCCACCGAGGATCGATGACCTCGCGGGGCTCCCGCAGGCCGGTCTCCGCCAGTCGCTCACCGGTCTCGGGGTCGAGACCAGGGCAATCTTCGCGGCACACCGGTTGGAACGGGAGCGACAACACCACGGCGTCGCGAACCACCGGTTCACCATCGACATGATCATCGTGAACCTGGTAGTCGTACGCCTCGTCTCGAGAATACGCGAAAAGCTCTTGGAATTCGACTTCGACCGGCACCACGACGGGGTCGAGGCACCGCACGCACTCACCGAACCCGGTCGTGCGCACCTCGCCCGAGACCAGGATCCCGTCGTGCAGGCCCTCGAGCCGCAGGTCGAGCTCGAGCTCGGTGCCTGCCGGTACGACGAGCGCAGCAGCGCCCAGCTGCTCGGGCACGGCGAACGTCAGCCGCTTCTCGCGCATCTCGCCGGGGCGGTGCATGAGGTCGCGCACGGTCACGCGGTAGGGGTTCGACGGGGTAGGCATAACGCTCCATCCTACCGGCGCGCGGACCCCCCGACGGCGGCGGTGCGCCTCAGGGGCGGAGGAACGGCCGCGAGCATCCTTCGCCCGATCGCTCGGGATGCTCGCGGCCGTTCACACGGTACGTCGCTAGTTCTGCGCAACCGCCGTGAAAGCGCCGTCATAGGCCTGCATGGCGACTGCGACTTGCTCGGGAGTCACGATGCACGGCGGAACGACGTGGATGCGGTTGTCGGCTGCGAAGGGCAGCACCTTGCGCGCCATGAGCTCGGCCTTGAGGCGGCCGATGACGTCGGCGCCGACGGGCTCGCGCGTCGCGCGGTCGGTGACGAGGTCGAGCGCCCAGAAGACACCCAGGCCGCGCACGTCGCCGATCATGGGGTGCTTCTCGGCGAGCGCGCGCAGGGCGGGGCCGAGGTGCTGCTCGCCGATCATCTTGGCGTTCTCGACGATGCCCTCGTCGGTCATCGCATCGATCGAGGCGACGATCGAGGCCATCGCGAGAGGATGCCCGCTGTAGGTCAGCCCGCCCGGGAAGACCCGCTCGTCGAAGGCCGCGGCGATGCTCGGGCTGATGACGACGCCGCCCACGGGCACGTACCCCGAGTTGACGCCCTTCGCGAAGGCGATGAGGTCGGGGGTCGCCCGGTTCGGGTTGATGGCGTCGTTCTGCCACGCGAACCAGTCGCCCGTGCGGCCGAAGCCCGCCATGACCTCGTCGGCGATCCACACGATGCCGTACTGGTCGGCGAGCGCCCGTACGCCCTCGAGGTAGCCAACGGGCGGTGCGAAGATGCCCGCGGTGCCGGGCACCGACTCGAGCAGGATCGCCGCGATGGTGCCGGGGCCCTCGGCGACGATCGTGCGCTCGAGGTGGCGCAGGGCGCGCTCGCACTCCTCCTCCGGCGTCGACGAGAAGAACTCGCTGCGGTAGGTGAAGGGGCCGAAGAAGTGCACGTGCCCGTAGGCGTACTCGTTGGGCATGCGGCGCCAGTCGCCCGTCGCCGCGATCGACGCGCCCGTGTTGCCGTGGTAGCTGCGGTAGGTCGAGAGCACCTTGTGCTTGTGCGTGGTCAGGCGCGCCATGCGGATGGCGTTCTCGATGGCGTCGGCGCCGCCGTTGGTGAAGAACACCTTGCTGAAGCCCGGGCCTGCCTTCTCGACGATGCGCTGCGCGGCCTCACCGCGCACGAGGGCGGCGTGCGAGGGGGCGACCGTGGCGAGCTGGGCCGCCTGGCGCTGGATCGCCTCGACGACCTTCGGGTGCGAGTGGCCGATGTTGGTGTTGACGAGCTGGCTCGAGAAGTCGAGGTAGGTCTCGCCGTCGTAGGTGTGCACGTCGCAGCCCGCGGCGCTCGCGACGACGAAGGGCTTGAGGGCCCCCTGCGCGCTCCACGAGTGGAAGACGTACTCGCGGTCGAGATCGTAGGCGCGCACGCCGTCGGCGGGGTCGAAGGCGGAGGCGGAGGTGTGTGACCGGTTCAGAGTGTCGGTCATGGCTATCAGTCCTTGAGTCGAAGGAACGGGAATCTGCCCATTATCGTCGCTCGGCTCCGATCTGCTGCTCGCGCAGAAGAGCGGGGATGCGCTCGCGGAACGGGAAGAACCCGCGGGTCGCGTGCGGCCAGGCGCGGGCATCCCACGGTCGCAGCATGCGCGAGACCGCGATGCCCTCCGCGGACAGGTCGCGCTCAAGGCCGTCGAGGCGGTCGCGCACCGGCCCGACGGGCGCGTACGGCGTCACGAGCGCCGTCGCGTCGTGCGCGCGCAGCCACGGCAGCATCGCGGATGCTGTGAGCCCGTCGAGCACGCTGGCCTCGGCCCCGTAGTGCGCGCCGGCCCGCGCGCGGCCGTCGGCGAGCGCCTCTGTCGTGAACCCCGCCACGAGCGGGGGCGTCGGATCGGGCGCATCCGACAAGCGCAGCGTCGACCGCCCCTCCCCCGCCGTCGGGGCCGCGACCGCGACCACCTCGGCGCCCGCGACGCTCAGCATCGGCTCGAGGCTCTCGGCGTGCAGGTCGTCCTCGTGCAGCAGCAGGGCCACGCGACCGCTCGGCAGCGGCTCGGGCCGCGGGGCCGGGCCGGGAGTCGGGAGCGGCGCGTCACCTTCGACGGCCGGGGCGCTCGTCGCGAGCCCGCGCGGGCGGAACCGCCCCTCGGTCGCGAACTCGATGTTCTGCGTCGTCGCGAGGTAGGTCTTGCCGACGGTCTGCAGGCCCGCGACCCAGCGCCAGCTCAGCGTGTTCGAGGCCGGGTCGCCGTCGAGCAGGTGGCGCAGGAAGAAGTCGGCCCCGAGCTGCCAGGGCAGGCGCAGCGTGAAGATCCAGATGCTCGCGAACCACATGCGCGCGTGGTTGTGCAGGTAGCCGAGCTCGACGAGCTCGCGGGCCCAGTCGTCGAAGCCCTCGATGCCCGTTCGGCCCGCGATCGCGTCGTCGTAGGTCGCGCGCTCGGCAGCGCTCAGGGCGTCGAGCGCGGGCAGCACCGCGGCGGTGTACCGCGCCCACACGCTCGGCCGCAGCTCGAGCCAGCCCTTCCAGTAGGTGCGCCAGTAGACTTCCTGCACGAACTTGCCCGCCGCGTCGAGCGAGTGCCGCTGCAACACGGCCTCGACGACCTCGCGCTCGGTCACGAGGCGGTGCCGCACCCAGGGCGACAGGGTCGACACGTTCGAGCGATCCTGCGGGCCTCGGTCGGTGTTGCGCTCGGCGGCGTAGGCACGGCCGGCACGGGGAACGAAGTCGGCGAGCCGGGCGAGCCCCTCGTCGCGGGTTGGTTCGAAGGTCATGCGCTCATCGTGCGACAAACCGCCTGGGAGGGGGCGTGATGCCCGATGCGAGCACCCAGCAGCTCCGCACGTTACTTCTCCCGACGCGTGTACTTCGAGGCCTTGTAGGCATCCACCGCTGCCCGACTCGACCGATACCGTCCGTCCGGCGCCAAGATTGCCTCGAGTCGGCCGCGACTTGCTGCTTGACGCAGGGCAAGCAGGCTGAACTCGTCATCGACGAGTGCCTCGAGGGGAACGTATTTGGCTGGCCCCGCGATGTTGGGAATCAGCCGGTGAAGGTTGTCGATCACTGAGCGTGCAATCACTTCAGCGAGCGGTGCAAGGTCTCCTTGGTCTGCTCGCGCAAGCGCCTTCAGGTATCGACGCCTTTGTTCTTTGAAGATGATGGCCGGTGGCCACCCGAGGCGGATGAGAACGAGATTGTTGAGGAGCCGACCGGTGCGGCCATTCCCATCGATGAAGGGATGAATACGCTCAAACTCGACATGCAACCTGGCGAGTCGCTCGGGCACCGTGTCAACCCCGGCGCCACCGTCGAGATCCAGCTTCAGGTGGTTAACCTCGTCAACCCAAGCGGTGAGCTCAGAGGCGACGAGGGGATGGGTTGGCGGCGTCATCCCTCCCTCGAAGGGCTGAATCTCGTGCTCTCGAAAATTGCCTGGGGTCTCTCTCTGACTCGCGTCGGGGTGCGGCGCGACCTCCCACACCTTGCCGAGAGCAAGCGCGTGAACTCGTCGTATCTCCGTGATGTTCACCAGACCCTCATGTGACCACTCGTCCGGGTCAACGGCCTGTTCATAGACCCATCGCGATGCCTCGGCGTACCCGAGTACCTCGAGATAGTCCTTGAGTTCCTTCGAGCCGATGGCACGTCCGTCGCGAAGAAGCTGTTCTACCTCGCGGAGCACCAAGGTGTTGCCCTCGATCGCTGTGGAGTGGTGTGCCTCAAGGTGCCAGAGGTCGTCCCACAGCTGCTTCGCCTCGAAGGGCTTGGGTAAACCGCCGTAGTTCGAGAGCTCGTTGATGGCTGCGGCGAAGCGCGTATACACGACCTCGCGTGAGGGCCGACCTCGGGCGGGACGTTGTATCGGCGTGTTTGTCATAGTGCCCTTCGAGTTAATCAGCAATGACAATGTACCAATTTGTCATAGCGGCGTGTGAGAAACCACACAACGACAAATAGTGGCGTGAGTGCTGGCGGTAGCGCGACAGAGACGCCTCGATGGGGAGGCCTCGCCTCAGCCACCGAAGCCGCTCCAAAAGCCGAGACCACGTCCGCGTCTGCCGAGAGAGCATCGTGCGGCAGAGACGCTGAGAGGCGGCGGGATGCCCGGTGCGAGCATCCCGCCGCCTCAGCGGTTGTCGACAGAGCAGCGGCTAGTTGCCGCCCTCCATGAGCTCGACCTCGATGGGCGAGAAGCCCTCGCCCGTCGTGTCGACGCCCTCTTCGGCGAGCTCAGCGAGCGCCTGCTCGATGTACTCGTTCGTGTAGGCGGTCGCCGGCGGCTCGGCCGTGATGAGGCTCGCGCCCGTCTCGTTCACGGCGCTCAGCGCGGCGGCCACCGTCGCGGCGAACGCGTCGGGGTCGATGTAGCCGATGCCGTTCGGAGCCGGCCAGATGAGCTTGTTGGTCTCGTTGACCATCCACAGCTCGTGGCTCGGGCCCCAGCCGGAGCCCGCGTCGATCGTGATCTGCGCGGCCTCTTCGGGGTTCTCGGCCGCGTAGACCCAGCCCTTGATGACGGCCTTGAGGAACGCGACGGTCGTCTCCTGGTACTCGGTGTCGCTCTCGAGGCGCTCGGTGTCGGCCCAGATCGCGTCCTGCAGCATCGCGCCGACCGTCTCCTCGTAGCTGATGACGTTCAGGTCATCGGCCGTGTAGAGCTCGCCCGTGTCGGGGTTGACCGACTCGAGCACCTGCGCGTACTCGTTGTAGGTCATCGCCTGCGCCGCGTCGATGTCGCCCGCGAGGAAGGCGTTCATGTTGAAGTCTTGCGTGATGATCTCGACGGTCGTCGAGTCGAGGCCCTCGGCGGCCATGGCCGCGAAGATCTCCCACTCGTTGCCGAAGCCCCACGAGCCGATCTTCTTGCCTTCGAAGTCGGCGACCGACTCGATGCCGCTGTCGGCCCACGCCACCTGCAGCGTGCCCGAGCGCTGGAAGATCTGCGCGATGTTGGTGACGTTGGCGCCCGCCTCGATCGAGCCGAGCACCTTCGGCACCCAGGCGATCGCGTAGTCGACATCACCGTTGGCGAGGGCATCCTGCGGCACGATATCGCCACCGCTCGGGATGATCTCGACGTCGAGGCCGGCCTCTTCGAAGTAGCCCTGCTCGACGGCGGCGAAGTAGCCCGCGAACTGGCCCTGCGGCAGCCACTGCAGCTGCAGTTTGATGGGCGTGAGCTCGTCGGAGCCCTCACCCTCGGTCTCGGCGGGAGCGGAGCAGGCGGAGAGCGCGAGCGCGGCGGTCAGGCCGATCGCGCTGAACGTCGCGAAGCGACGTGTGCGGTTCATCATGTGCTGTGTCCTTTCGGTGTTCTCGACGGTGCGGGGATGGTGCCGGTCGGCCCCGATGGTGCGCGGGGACGGGTGAGGGATGTCACGTCACCGTCGACGTGAGGCCCAACGTTCGAGGGCGAGGGTGACGAGGTAGAACGCCAGCCCGAGCACGATCGCAGCGACGACGTAGGCCCAGGCGCGCGGGTACGCGCTCGAGGCCGCCGAGGTCGAGATGAGCCCGCCGAGGCCGCCGCGCGGGCCGCCGAAGTACTCGGCGACGAGGGCCGAGATGACGGCGAGCGACGAGGCGAGCCGGATGCCCGTGAAGGTGTACGGCACGGCCGTCGGCAGGGTGATGGTGCGCATGACCTGCCACGGCGTCGCCGCGAAACTCGTCATGAGCTCGCGGTGCACCGGCTGGGTCTGCCGCAGGCCTCGCGCCGTCGTGATGAAGACGGGCACGAAGGCCGCGAGGCTCGCGATGAGCTGCCGCCCGGTCTGCGAGTCCGCGCCGAACATCGTGTTGAGCACCGGGGCGAGGGCCACGATCGGGATGACCGCGAGGGCGGCGACGATCGGCGCGAGCATCCCGTCGATCAGTCGGCTGCTCGAGGCGACGAGGGCCGCGACGATGCCGAGCAGCGAGCCGGCGACGAGGCCGACGAGCGCGTTGAGGCCCGTGATGGCGCCCGCGCTCAGCATCGAGGGCCAGAACTCGAAGATCTCGGCGCCGATCGCCGCGGGGCTCGGCAGCAGGTACGCCTCGACGAGCCCGCTGCCGGCGAGCAGCTGCCACGTGCCGATCACGACGATGCCGAGCACGACAGGCGCGATCGCGCGCTCGGCCGGGCTGGCCGTGCGACCCAGAGGGCCGACGGGCGTTCGCGTGCGCGTCGCGGTCGTCATCAGCGGTTCTCGACTCCGCGCGGGGCGGCGGCGACCCCGCCTCCGCCGTGCAGCACTTCGCGCACCGCGGTGATCATCTCGAAGAAGCTGCCGTCCTCCCGCAGATCGTCGGCGCGGCTGCCCGTGCTGCCGAGCGACATCGGCACGACCTGGGCGATGCGGCCCGGCCGCGGCGACATGACGACGACGCGGTCGCTCAGGTACACCGCCTCGGGGATCGAGTGCGTGACGAAGACGACCGCGGCCCCGGTCTCGGCCGCGATGCGCAGCAGCTCGGTCTGCAGGTACTCGCGCGTCATCTCGTCGAGCGCGCCGAAGGGCTCGTCCATGAGCAGCAGCTCGGGCTTCTTGGCGAGAGCGCGGGCGATCGCGACGCGCTGCTGCATGCCGCCCGAGAGCTGGTCGGGGAAGCGGTCGCCGAAGTCGCCGAGCCCCACGAGGGCGATGAGCTCGTCGACGCGCGCCCTCACCTCGGCCCGCGCCATGCCGCTCAGCTCGAGCGGCAGGGCGATGTTCGCCGCAACCGTGCGCCACGGCAGCAGGCCGGCCTGCTGGAAGGCGATGCCGTAGCGCTGGTCGAGGCGCGCCTGGTGGGCGCTCGTGCCGAAGACCTCGACCGTGCCCGCGGTCGGCGACTCGAGGTCGGCGATGAGGCGCAGGAGCGTGCTCTTGCCGCATCCCGAGGGCCCGATGAGCGAGACGAACTCGCCCGGCGCGACCGTCAGATCGACCTCGCTGAGCGCGACGACCCGCCCGTTCGTCGACTCGAAGACCTTGTCGACGCCTGTCACGGTGACCGCGTTGGTCATGATGCTCCTTCGGTGCGGCGGTAGTCCTTCACGAGCAGCCCCAGCAGGGCGACCGAGCCGGCGGCGATGAGCCCGAGGGCGATCGCGCCGAAGATGGGCGCCCAGGCCTTCGCCGGGTCGCCGCTGGCCTGGCCGGCGTACTGGATGACCAGCCGCCCGATGCCGCCCTGCAACCCCGTCGAAACCTCGGCGACGACCGCGCCGACCACGGCGTTGGCGGCCGCCAGGCGCAGCGCCGGCAGCAGGTACGGAACGGCCGCGGGCAGCCGCAGGTGCAGCATCGTCGGCCACCATCCGGCCGAGTAGGTGTGCATGAGCTCGAGGTGCAGTCGGTCGGGGGCCTGCAGGCCCTTGAGCGCCCCGACCGCGACGGGGAAGAACGCCAGGTAGCTCGCGATCACGGCGACGCTCATCCAGTCCTGCCACTCGAAGGCACCGATCTCGATGCGCGAGCCCCAGCTCTTGACGAGCGGCGCGAAGGCGATGAGCGGCACGGTCTGGCTGAGCACGATCCAGGGCAGCAGGGCCGATTCGGCGAGCATCCACCGCTGCATGATGAGCGCGAAGGCCATGCCGACGACGACGCCGACCACCCACCCGGCGGCCGCGATGCCGAGCGTCAGACCGGCCGCGAGCACGATCTCGAGCCAGAGCACACGCGCGCCCTCGGCCCGCGTGACGGGCTCGAACAGCCGCGCGACCATCTCCCACACGTGGGGCATCGCGAGGTCGCTCGTGCGTGGCAGCACCCGGATGTCGCCGACGACGAGGCCGTCGATGGGGCCGAGCCACTTGTAGAGCTCCCACACCGCGGCGAGCGCCACGATGCCGAGCAGACCGTACCCGGCAGCCCGCAGCCGCGCACCCCGACCGGCACGCCGCCGCCGGGGCGGGGCCAGCAGGGTGGCGGCGTCGGTCATACCTTGGCCTGCTTGTTGCCGTTGAGCGCCGGGATGACGTGCTCGCCGTAGACCCGCAGCGTCTCCTCCTTGTTGTCGTGCTGGAGATAACCCGCGAACTGGTCGACGCCGAGGTCTCGCAGCGCCTCGAGCTTCTCGATGTGGTCTTTCGCCGTGCCGAGCACGCAGAAGCGGTCGACGATCTCGTCGGGCACGAAGTCGACGTGGTCGTTGCCGGCCTTGCCGTGGCTGTTGTAGTCGTAGCCCTGGCGCCCGGCGATGTAGTCGGTGAGCGCCGTCGGCACATCCGAGCCCTCGCCGTGCTTCGCCACGATGTCGGCCACGTGGTTGCCGACCATGCCGCCGAACCAGCGCGTCTGGTTGCGCATGTGATCCCAGTCGTCGCCGATGTACATCGGCGCCGCGACGCAGAATTTGATCGACATGGGGTCGCGCCCGGCGTTGTCGGCCGCCGTGCGCACGGTCTCGATCATCCACTTCGCGATGTCGAGATCGGCGAGCTGCAAGATGAAGCCGTCGCCGACCTCGCCCGTGAGCTTCAGGGCGAGCGGGCCGTACGCGGCCACCCACACTTCGAGCTCGCTGCCGTGGCTCCACGGGAACTGGATCGTCGAGTCGTTGTACTCGACCGCGCGCGAGTTGCCGAGCTCGCGGATGACGTGGATCGCCTCGCGCAGCGACGCGAGCGTCGTCGGCTTGCCGTTGGTCACGCGCACGGCCGAGTCGCCGCGCCCGATGCCGACGATCGTGCGGTTGCCGTACATCTCATTGAGCGTCGCGAAGACGCTCGCCGTGACCGTCCAGTCGCGCGTGGCGGGGTTCGTGACGAAGGGGCCGACCTTCACGCGATGCGTCTGCGCGAGGATCGCCGAGTAGATCACGTACGGTTCCTGCCACAGGATGTGGCTGTCGAAGGTCCACACGTGGCTGAACCCGTACTGCTCGGCGAGCTTGGCGAGGTGCACCGTGCGGCTGGCGGGCGGGTTGGTCTGGAGTACTGCTCCGAAATCCATGGATGCTCTTCCTGTCGGGTCTCGGAACTCAGACCAGGTACTGGCTCAGGCCGCGGCGCAGGTACTGCCCGTGCCCGGCCCGCCCGTGGAACTGATCGTTCTGGATGACGACCGAGCCGCGCGAGACGACCGTGTCGACCTTCCCGTCGATCTCGAAGCCCTCCCACGCGGCGTGGTCCATGTTCATGTGGTGCTTGCGGCCGGTGGGCGTGCCGTTCTCGTCGACGGGCATGCCGATCGACGTGTGGCCGTTCGGGTCGTAGACGACGATGTCGGCGTCGGCCCCCGGCGCGATGACGCCCTTCTTGCCGTAGAGCCCGAACATGCGCGCGGGCGTGGTCGACGTGATCTCGACCCAGCGCTCGAGCGTGATCTGGCCGGTGACGACGCCCTGGTACATCAAGTCCATGCGGTGCTCGACCGAGCCGATGCCGTTGGGGATCTTCGAGAAGTCGCCCAGCCCCAGCTCTTTCTGGTCTTTCATGCAGAACGGGCAGTGGTCGGTCGAGACCATCTGGATGTCGTTCGTGCGCAGGCTCTGCCACATGTGGTCTTGATGCCCTTCGGCGCGCGAGCGCAGCGGCGTCGAGCACACCCACTTGGCGCCCTCGAAGGCGCCGTACTGCTCGCTCACCGCCCCGAGCTGCTCTTCGAGCGACAGGTAGAGGTACTGCGGGCAGGTCTCGCCGAACACGTTCTGACCGATGTCTCGGGCGGCGGCGAGCTGCTCGACGGCCTGCTTGGCGCTCACGTGCACGACGTAGAGCGGGGCACCCGTGAGGTTGGCGAGCATGATCGCCCGGTGCGTCGCCTCCTCCTCCATCTGCCACGCGCGCGCGACGCCGTGGTAGTACGGGTCGGTCTTGCCCTGGGCGAGCAGCTGGGCCACGAGCACGTCGATCGCGGGGCCGTTCTCGGCGTGCATCATCGTCATGAGCCCGTGCTCGGCGGCCACCTGCATCGCGCGGAGGATCTGCGCGTCGTCGGCGTAGAAGACGCCCGGGTACGCCATGAACATCTTGTAGCTCGTGATGCCCTCGTCGATGAGCTTCGGCAGCGCGGCGAGCGAGTCGTCGTCGACGCCGCCGACGATCTGGTGAAAGCCGTAGTCGATCGCGCAGTTGCCGCCGGCCTTCTCGTGCCATGCGGCGAGACCGTCGAACACCTTCTGCCCGGCCGCCTGCACGGCGAAGTCGATGATGCTCGTCGTGCCGCCCCACGCGGCGGCGATCGTGCCCGTCTCGAAGGTGTCGATCGCGGCGGTGCCGCCGAACGGCAGCTCCATGTGGGTGTGCGCATCGATGCCGCCCGGGATCACGTACTTGCCGGTCGCATCGATGACGGTGTCGACGGATGCCGAGAGGTCGTGCCCGAGCAGGGTCGACCCGGGCGCGAGCACGGCGACGATGGTCTCGCCGTCGACGAGCACGTCGGCCGCGCCGCGGCCCGTGGCGGAGACGACCGTGCCGCCGCTGATGAGCATCGTGCTCACGGCTTCACCACCGCCGTGTAGCTCTCGGGCCGGCGGTCGCGGTAGAACTGCCAGTTGTTGCGCACCTCGCGGATGAGACGCAAGTCGAGGTCGCGCGTGACGATCTCGGTCTGGTCTTGGCTCGCGACCTCGCCCACGTAGTTGCCGCGCGGGTCGACGAAGTAGCTCGAGCCGTAGAAGGTCACGGCGAGGTCGCCGAACTCGTCGCTCTCGGTGCCGATGCGGTTGTTGGCCGCGATGAAGTACTGGTTCGCGGCGGCCGCGGCGGGCTGCTCGAGCTCCCAGAGCCGGTTCGAGAGGCCGGGCTTCGTCGCGCTCGGGTTGAAGACGAGCTCGGCGCCGTTGAGCCCGAGCTCGCGCCATCCTTCGGGGAAGTGCCGGTCGTAGCAGATGTACACGCCGACCTTGCCGACGGCCGTGTCGAACACGGGGTAGCCGAGGTTGCCGGGGCGGAAGTAGAACTTCTCCCAGAACCGGTCGAGGTTCGGGATGTGGTGCTTGCGGTACTTGCCGAGGATCGTGCCGTCAGCATCCACCACCACCGCGGTGTTGTAGTACACGCCGGGCATGTCCTCCTCGTAGATGGGGAGCACGATGACCAGCTTCAGCTCTTTCGCGAGCTTCGCGAAGCGCTGCACGATCGGCCCGTCGGCAGGCTCGGCGTAGTCGTAGTACTTCGCGTCTTCGATGATGCCGAAGTACGGCCCGTAGAAGAGCTCTTGAAAGCAGATGATCTGAGCCCCGTCGGCGGCGGCATCGCGCGCGAACTGCTCGTGCTTGGCGATCATCGATTCCTTGTCGCCCGTCCAGGTGGTCTGGGTGATGGCGGCGCGGATGGTGGTCATGGGTGGTTCCCCTTTTCCTCTTTGAACTGGGGCCAGTGTGCGCTTCGAGCGTTTCCGGCTCGTTTCGCCCAGTGACGCGTGAGTAAAACCTAGGGCGCAGGTGCGCAGGGGTACACCCGCGCGCACATATGAGCACGAGTCGACGGCGCTAGCGTGGGCGGTATGAGGATCGTGGTGCTCGCGGGCGGGGTCGGAGGCGCGCGCTTCGTGCGCGGGGTGCGCGAAGCGGTGCACCGGTGGCACCCCGACTCGTCGATCGACGTCATCGTGAACACGGGCGACGACTGGTGGCTCGCGGGGCTGCGCATCACGCCCGACCTCGACTCGATGCTCTACACGCTGTCGGGCCAGAACGACGAGGTGCGCGGATGGGGGCGGGTCGGCGAGAGCGAGCGGGTCTCGGCCGAGCTGCAGGCCTACGGCGTGACGCCCGACTGGTTCACCCTCGGCGACCTCGACCTCGGCACCCACATCGCGCGCTCGGCGTGGCTGCGCGCGGGGCATAGCCCCTCGGAGGTCGTGGCGCGGTTGCAAGAACGCTGGGATCTCGGCGGCGTGCGACTGCACCCGGCGACCGATCAGGAGGTCGACACGCACGTCTGGGTCGCCTCCGACACGGGAGCCGAGGAAGACCTGCACTTTCAGGAGTGGTGGACCCGGTACCGCGCCCAGGTGCCCGCGCTGCGGTTCGAGCAGCGCGGGGTGGTCTTCGCGAGCCCGTCGCCCGGGGCGCTCACGGCTCTGGACTCCGCCGATGTCGTGCTCATCGCGCCGTCGAACCCGGTCGTCTCGATCGGCACGGTCCTGGGCATCCCGGGCATGCGCGAGGCGGTGCTCGCCGCCGGCGCGTCGTCGACGAGCGGCCGCGCGCCGATCGTCGGCGTCTCACCGATCATCGCGGGGGCCGCGGTGCGCGGCATGGCCGACGCGTGCCTCACCACGATCGGGGTGGCGACGGATGCCGGCGCGGTCGCCCGGCACTACGGCCCCCGGGCTCACGGCGGTCTGCTCGACGCGTGGCTGGTCGACGAGGTCGACGAGCCCCTCGTGGCCGGGCTGCGCGCGGACGGCGTCGCCGCCGCGGCGGTGCCGCTCTGGATGCGCGACCTCGACACCGCCGCCGCGCTCGCCGAGGCGGCACTGGGCGCAGTGGTCGCTGAGTCATAGACGAGGCATAGAAAGCGCATAGCTTCGGCGTCGACGGTGGGTTCTGTCACCGCACGCGCTGCATCCGCAGCTCGAACCGAAGGAGTTCCTCATGCGAAAGACGACCGGAACCATCACCACACTGATCGCGGCGGGAACGCTGACGGCGTTCGGCCTGGCACTCGCCCCGACCGCGATGGCGGCAGTGCCGAGCACGGCAGCCACGACGAGCGCCTCCGCCGATGCGGCGGGCGTGCAGGAGCGCGGGCGCGAGGGCCACGGCCCCCGCGGCGAGCGCCCCGGCCTCGAGACCGTCATGACGGTGCTCGACCTGAGCGAGGATGAGCTGAAGGCCGCCCGCGAGGCCGGCACGACGCTCGCCGAGCTCGCCGAGCAGCAGGGCGTGGAGGTCTCTGCGCTCATCGACGCGCTCGTCGCGGAGGCAGAGGAGCACATCGCCGAGCACGTCGCCGACGGCGACCTCACCCAGGCGGAGGCCGACGAGCGTCTCGCTGAGATCGAGCAGCGCATCACCGACCGTGTGAACGGCGTCGAGCCCTCCGAGGGCGAGCGGCCCGAGCGCGGCGAGCGCGGCCCCGGTGGTCACGGCCCGCACGGCCCTGGCGCCGAGCAGGGCGCCGACAAGTCGTAGCCCGCAGCCCTCTTCGGCCCCTGATTCACCGAATCGACGGTGGGTCAGGGGCCCTCTTCATGTCGAGCTGGTGCGGCGAGCGCAGGTGCGTGCCTGGCGCAGCGCCACAGCGGGCGACACCGCCTGACGCGAGCCTGAGTACCGGTCTGCGGTGCTCCAGTGCACCACCAGGCCGTCGGGGGCGTCGCGCCCGACGTGCCCGTCGGCAGGCAGGCAGATGTGCAGGGCAGGGTCGACGGCAGACTCACGCGACTCGAGCATCCCGTAGTGGGCGAGCGCACTGACGCAGGCGAGCGGCCCGCCGGCCACCCACGCCGCTCGGGCGTCGGTGGGCAGGTCGCTCGAGGCGTACCAGCCGATCCGGATGCGGTCGAGGTTGCCGTAGTGCCACGCGAACCACAGATCGGTCTCGCTCCACCCCGCGTGCCTCAGCTCGCGCCGGGCAGCGATTCCTCCGTAGCGGCGGATGACGGGGTCGAACCCTGAGAAGCCAGCCATGCTGCGATCCTGCCGGTCGCTACCGCGACGCCCCTCTCGCCCACTGAGGAGGTGCACCCTCGCGAGCACCACCTCGCTGAGGAGGAGGCCTCGAGTCCGCCCCGCGGCGCACACGTCGCTTCCGGCCCGCGGCGCACACGTCGCTTCCGGCCCGCGGCGCACACGTCCCCTCCCGCCCGCGGCGCACACGTCCCCACCCCCGCAGACTTCAACGGATGCGGAAGAACGCGAACCCGACTCGCGTTCTTCCGCATCCGTTGAAGTCTCCCCGGGCACGGTCTTCTGTGGAGCGAGGCTGACCCGGAGGAGACCATTCCGAGGCACGGGCGGGGGCGCGGCGGCGCGGCGCGCGAGCGGCTCGGCGCGGCGCGGGGCGACGAACCGGCGCACGGTCGGCGGCAACG
>CAZILZ010000010.1:0-112077 GCA_964540305.1 uncultured Microbacteriaceae bacterium
TGATCGCCCCCCCCCCCCGCTGACCGACCCCCGCCGATCGACCCAGCCCGCCGTCGCCGCGCGACTCGCACTGTTTGCGACACTTCGCACGTATGCATGCGTATGAGGTGTCGCAAACGGTACGACGGCGGTGACGAGAGCGTTCACGAGGCCTGGGTAGGGTTCGCGGTGTGACCGATCGGCCTAGGGATGCCGCACCCGAGCCCGGCGAGGCCATCGAGCCCGGCGGCGAGTCCGGCGCGAGCGCGGGGCACGGCAACAACGATGGCGACGAGCCTGCGCCGCGCGGGTCGGCGCTCGAGGTGCTCGGCCAGTTCACGGTGCTCGGCCTCACGTCGTTCGGCGGACCCGTGGCGCACCTCGGCTACTTCCGCGAGCGGCTCGTGGTGCGCCGGCGGTGGATCAGCGAGCAGGGCTACGCCGAGCTCGTCGCCCTCGCGCAGTTCTTGCCCGGCCCGGCCTCGAGCCAGGTCGGGTTCGCGCTCGGGCTGCATCGGGCGGGGATTCTCGGCGGGCTCGCCGCGTTCGCGGCCTTCACGCTGCCGAGCGCCGTGCTGCTCGTGCTCGCGGCCCTCAGCGCGCCGCTGCTCGACGGCCCGATCGCCGAGGGGCTCATCGCGGGGCTGAAGGTCGTCGCCGTGGCGGTCGTCGCGCACGCGGTGTGGGGCATGGCGGGCACGCTGACGCCCGACGTGCGCCGCGCGGGCATCGCCGTCGCCGCGGGCCTGCTCGTGCTGCTCGTCGGCACGGGCTGGGCGACGCTCGCTGCGATCGCGCTCGGCGCCCTCGCGGGTCTGCTGCTGTGCCGCGCGGGTGAGGTGGCCGCCGCGGGCGAGCTGAGCATCCCGATCTCACGCCGCGTGGGCGCCGCCTGCCTCGTCGTGGTCGGCGTGCTGCTGCTGGGCCTGCCCCTGCTCGCGGCGCTCGTGCCGAGTACGCCGCTCGCGGTCGCCGACAGCTTCTTCCGCGCCGGCGCCCTCGTGTTCGGCGGCGGGCACGTCGTGCTGCCGCTGCTCGAGGCCGCGGTCGTCGAGCCGGGCTGGGTGACCGAGCAGCGGTTCCTCGCCGGCTACGGCGCCGCGCAGGCCGTGCCCGGGCCGCTCTTCACGGTCGCGGCCTTCCTCGGCGCCTCGATCGCGCCGGGCGCCGAGGGCGTGCTGCTCGCGGGCGTCGCCCTCGTCGCGATCTTCCTGCCCGGGCTGCTGCTCATCGTCGGCGTGCTGCCCTTCTGGGGCGCGCTGCAGGGCCGCCCTGCCGTGCCGGCCCTCGTGCGCGGTGCCAATGCGGCCGTCGTCGGGGTGCTCGCGGCGGCGCTCTACGACCCCGTCGCGACGAGCGCGCTCGTCGACGTTCCGACCGTCGCGCTCGCGGTGTTGTGCACCGCGCTGCTCGTCGTCGTACGCGTGCCCGCCTGGGCGGTCGTCATCGTCGGCGCCGGCGGCGGCATGCTGCTCGGCGCGTTCTGAGACCGTCGGCCCCGCTACGGCCGGCGCAGCCCCGCGGTGTTCTCGGCGATGGCCACGAGGGCCACGTTGACCTCGACGATCATGCGCGCGAGCACCACCGCCACGAGCGTCGCGACCGGAACGAGCACGAGGGCACCGAGCACCGTCAGCACACCCGAGACCGGCTGGCCGCCGGTCATGAGCCCGACGCCCGTGACGACGATGCTGAAGAAGGCGACGAGTCCCGCGAGCAGGATGCTCACGAGCAGGATCGCGTAGATGAAGCCCGCGATGCGCCGCGTGATGAAGGTCGTGAAGCGGAAGTCGACGAGCGCGCGGAAGAACCCGGGTACGGCGCTGACATCGAGCGCGAGCAGCTGGTCGGCGAGAGCGGCGGCCGGCGCGGGGGTGGCGGGCTCTGCGCTCGACGCATCGGGAGAGGCCGTCGCGGGCGCAGTGCTGGCCGTCTTCGGCTTCCGGGTGCGGGGCGCGGGGGCGGGCGAGTCGGTCACGAGAACCTCCGGGGTCGGGATGCGCGGCGCTCGCCGCTCTCGGGCACAGTATCGCCGCGAGCGCCCGGGGGCTGCGAGGGCGACCAGCGCGCCGCCTCGAGGTCGAGGCGGTACGCGTGCGGGTCATAACGGTCGTCGACGGCGACCACGACGCCGTTGCCGACCCAGCGCAGCGGCGTGCCCTCTGCGCGGTAGCGCGCGAGCGCCTCGGCCTCGTGGCCCGCGGGCGGGCGGCCGTCGGCCCGCACGACGCGCCACCACGGCACGCTCGAGCCCTCCGTCACCATGACCCGGCCGACCGCGCGGGCGCCGAGCGAGCCGAGCTCTGCGGCGACGCCGCCGTAGGTCATGACGCGGCCGGGCGGGATGCTGTCGACCACCAGCAGCACGGCGCCGCCGAAGTCGAGGGGCGGCTCGCTCGCGGCGGGCATCCCGAGGTCGATCGTCACGGCGCGCTCAGATGGTGAGCGAGCCGATCTTCTCGCCGTACTCGGTCTCGCCCGTCTCGACGAAGCCGATGCGGCGGAAGAACTCGCCCGGGCCGTCGTCGCCGGTCTCCCAGATGACCGTCACGGTGTGGAAGCCGCGCTGGCGCGCTTCTTCGGCCAGCTCGTGCACGGCGAACTTGCCGATGCCGCGGCCCTGCGCCGTGGCATCGACGTTGATGCGCCAGATGCAGCTGCGGAACTCGGGCCTGGGGTTGTCGGCGTCGAAGTTGCCGCGGATGAAGCCGACGACACTGTCGCCGTCGAGCACGACGCGCGCCCAGGTGGTCGTGGGGTTCACGTAGGCGTCGGCGGCCGAGTACGAGACGGGCGTGACGAACTGCTCCTGCCCCGGCCTGAGCGTCAGGCCGTTCGCCGCCACGATCGTCTTGGCCGACAGTTCTTCGAGTCTCAAGCTCCCCATGCCCCCCAGGGTAGACGCTGAGCCCGATGCGCGGGGCCGCCGATGTATCTCGATATCGAGACAACGCGGCCGTGCCGGTAGGCTGGCTCGCGGTTCGTCACTCAAGGAAAGGCACCCCCTCGTGGAGAAGATCACGGTCGAAGGAACAGTCGTCGAGCTCGACGGCGACGAGATGACCCGCATCATCTGGCAGTTCATCAAAGACCGATTGATCCACCCGTATCTCGACCTCACGCTCGAGTACTACGACCTCGGCATCGAGCACCGCGACGCGACCGACGACCAGGTCACGATCGACGCGGCGCACGCCATCATCAAGCACGGCGTGGGCGTCAAGTGCGCCACGATCACGCCCGACGAGGCGCGCGTCGAAGAGTTCGGCCTCAAGAAGATGTGGAAGAGCCCCAACGGCACGATCCGCAACATCATCGGCGGCGTCATCTTCCGCGAGCCCATCGTCATCTCGAACATCCCGCGCCTCGTGCCGGGCTGGAACAAGCCGATCATCATCGGCCGCCACGCCTTCGGCGACCAGTACCGCGCCACCGACTTCCGCTTCGAGGGCAAGGGCACGCTCACGGTCGAGTTCACGCCGGAGGACGGCTCGGAGCCCCTGAAGTTCGAGGTCTACCAGTCGCCCGGCAGCGGTGTCGCGCAGGTGCAGTACAACCTCGACGAGTCGATCCGCGACTTCGCGCGCGCCTCGCTCAACTACGGCCTCGCCCGCAGCTACCCCGTCTACCTCTCGACCAAGAACACGATCCTCAAGGCGTACGACGGCCGGTTCAAAGATCTGTTCGAAGAGGTCTTCGAGGCCGAGTTCAAGGCGCAGTTCGACGCGGCCGGCATCACCTACGAGCACCGGCTCATCGACGACATGGTCGCCTCGGCCATGAAGTGGGAGGGCGGCTACGTCTGGGCCTGCAAGAACTACGACGGCGACGTGCAGAGCGACACCGTGGCGCAGGGCTTCGGCTCGCTCGGCCTCATGACGAGCGTGCTCACGAGCCCCGACGGCCAGGTCGTCGAGGCCGAGGCGGCCCACGGCACCGTCACGCGCCACTACCGCATGCACCAGCAGGGCAAGCCGACCTCGACGAACCCGATCGCCTCGATCTTCGCGTGGACCCGCGGCCTCATGCACCGCGGCAAGCTCGACGGCAACCAGGCGCTCATCACGTTCGCCGAGACCCTCGAGGATGTCGTGATCACGACGGTCGAGAGCGGCAAGATGACGAAAGACCTGGCCATTCTCATCAGCCCCGAGCAGGCGTACCTGACGACGGAAGACTTCCTCGCCGCGCTCGACGAGAACCTGAAGACGCGGCTCGCCTAGGAGGAGTTGCGCGAGGTATACCCCCGGGGGTATTCTGAGGGTGCGCGATCAGCGCTCCCTCATCCACCGGAAGGAATCTCCATGTGCTCTCCCGCCCGTTGCTCCGCCTGCGGCAAGGTCACCTGGTCGGGCTGCGGCCAGCACATCGAGCAGGCCCTCGACGGCGTGCCCGCCGCTGACCGCTGCACCTGCGACTAGGCGCGGCATGCAGCGCGTCGACCGCATCGCGGCCGCCCGCGCCGCGGCGATCGACGCGTTGGCCGGTGCGGCGAGCGGTGACTCGCTGTGCACGATGGCGCGCGAGCGGCTGCCGGCCGCCAAGTACCACGAAGGCGCCGTCGCCGCTCTCGGCGACGCCCTGCGGGCATCACGACGAGGAGACCCGCTTCCCGACAGCGAGGCGTGGGGGGCGCAGTGGTCGCGCCTCACCGAGCATGACGCAGCATGGCGGGCCTACGTGCTGGGCGGTCGCGAAGCCCTCTCGCAGGTCTGACGGCGGCCCCTGACAGCATCACGCCGCCGCACGAGGTGCCCTCCGGCCCTGGCGCAGGCGCACCGATCGCGCTAGACCGGACTCGTGACCCGCATCCTCGCGCTCGTACGCCGCTTCCCCCTCGTCACGCTCACGGTCGCGATCGGGCTCGTCGCCGGATCGCTCGTCGCCGCTGACCTCGAGCCGGGGGCGCGCTGGCTCATCTCGCTGTACGCGCTCGCGATCGCCGCCGTCGAGGCTGTGCGCATGATCCGCGGCCTGCTCTCGAAGCAGTTCGGCCTCGATATCCTCGCCGTCACCGCGATCGTCAGCACGATCGTCGTGGGGGAGTACTGGGCGAGCCTCGTCATCGTGCTCATGCTCACGGGCGGCGAGGCGCTCGAGGTCGCCGCCGCCGGCCGCGCCCAGCGCGAGCTGCGGTCGCTGCTCGACCGGGTACCGCAGCTGGCCCACCGGCTCGAGGCGAACGGCGACGTCGTCGACGTCGCGGCCGACCAGGTGCAGGTGGGCGACAGGCTGCTCGTGCGGCCCGCCGAGATCACGCCGGTCGACGCCGAGCTCGCGAGCGCGTCCGGCAGCTTCGACGAGTCGTCGCTCACGGGCGAGAGCCTGCCCGTCGACAAGACGACCGGTGACGCGGTGCTCAGCGGCTCGGTGAACGGCCCCGTCGCGGTCGAAGTGATCGCCACGGCGGTAGCCGCCGACTCGCAGTATCAGCGCATCGTCGAGCTCGTGCGCGATGCGGCCGGCAGCAAAGCCCCTCTCGTGCGACTCGCCGATCGCTACGCCTTGCCCTTCACGGCGGTCTCGCTCGCGATCGCCGGCGTCGCCTGGGCGCTCAGCGGCGACCCCGTGCGCTTCGCCGAGGTGCTCGTCGTCGCCACGCCCTGCCCCCTGCTGATCGCAGCGCCCGTCGCCTTCATGGGCGGCATGAGCAGTGCCGCCAAGCGCGGCATCGTGATGAAGAACGCGGGCTCGCTCGAGAAGCTCGCCCGGGCGCGCACGGTCGCCTTCGACAAGACGGGCACGCTGACGATGGGGCGCCCCGAGGTCGTCGCCGTGCACCCTCAGCCCCACCTCGACGCTGATGAGCTGCTGCGGCTCGTCGGCTCGCTCGAGCAGTACTCGTCGCATGTTCTCGCCGCATCGTTGCAGCACGCCGCCGTCGCTCGGGGTCTGCCGTTGAGCTTCTCGACCGATGCCCGCGAGGTCGCGACGCACGGCGTCATCGCGACCATCGACGGCGAGGAGGCCGTCGTGGGCAAGCCCGCCTTCGTGGCCGAGCACGCGCCCGACCTCGTGCTGCGCCCGAGCGACAGCGGCGAAGCCGTCGTCTATGCCGCTACAGGCGGGCGCTTCGCCGGTGTCGTGGTGCTGCGGGATGCTGTGCGCGACGACGCGGCCGCCACGCTCGCCGCGCTGCGCATGCAGGGGGTCGAGCGCATCCTCATGGTCACCGGCGATGTCAGTGCGACGGCCGCGCCGATCGCGGCGAGCCTCGGCATCGCCGAACTGCATGCCGAGTGCCTGCCCGACGACAAGGTGCGCATCATCCGCGAGGCTCAACCGCGACCCGTGATCATGGTCGGCGACGGCGTCAACGACGCCCCCGTACTGGCCGTGAGCGACGTCGGCATCGCGATGGGTGCGAAGGGCTCGACGGCCGCGAGCGAGTCGGCCGACGTCGTCATCCTGCTCGACGACATCTCGCGGGTCGCGCGCGCCGTCGCGATCGGGCAGCGCACCGTGCGCATCGCCCTGCAGAGCATCTGGCTCGGCATCGCCATCTCGATCGGGCTCATGCTCGTCGCGGCGGTCGGCCTGCTGCCCGCGATCGCCGGAGCCGCCCTGCAGGAGGTCGTCGACCTCGTCGCCATCCTCGGCGCACTACGGGCGGTGCGCGCGGGGGCCGCGCCCGTGCCGGGGCTGGATGCTCCGCGCACGCGCCGGGGCGCGACGACCGTCAGCGAACTCGCGTCGGGTCAGTAGCCGGCGAAGTAGTCCGTGCGCACGCGGCGGCATCCCGCCCGGCGGAGGGCCGTGCGGGCCGCGGCGACGATCGACGGCGCCCCCGAGACGTACCCGCGCCGGGCGGCGAGATCGGGGATCAGCTCGCGGAGGGCATCCGGTGCCAGCAGGTCGGGAGCGAGGTCGACGAGGCGCGCACCCGACGCCTCGATCACGTCGCGGTAGAGCACTTCTCCCGGGTTCGACGAGATGACGACGAGCACGATGTCGCGCTGCTCTCCGCGCTCGGCGAGGCTCGCGAGCTGGCTGGCGAAGGGCGTGATGCCGATGCCCCCGGCGATCATGACGAGCGGGATGCTCGCATCGCGCGGCAGGAGGAAGTCGCCGGCCGTCTGGGTGGCCGCGATGCGAGTGCCCGGCTCGAGGGTGCCGAGGGCCGCCTTGAACGAGCTGCCGCTCTCGGGAGTGCGGATGCCGATCGCGAGGCGCGGCTCGGCGGCCACGGCGAGCTCGGGAGCCGAGGATATCGAGAAGGTGCGGCGCATGCCGCGGATGTCGGCCGCATGCGGAAGGTGCAGCTCGAGGTACTGCCCGGCCTCGAAGCGCAGGGGGCGGGAGGGCTCGAAGCGGTACTCGGTGGCGAACGGCGAGAGCGCGGCGCGTTCGACGAGACGCACCGAGAAGCCGCTGCGGCGCGAAACCGCGAAGGCCGCGATGTTGCCGACGACGAGGGCGAGCTCGGGCGAGGTGTAGATCGGGCCGAACCCGAAGGGCACCGAGAAGGCCACGGCGACGACGGCGGCCGTGAGCCACTGCTGCCAGCGCCGCGGCGGCAGCGTGAGCGGCTCGCTGAGCATGAAGCCCGCGAGGAAGACGACGGGGAAGAGCTGCAGCACGGTCGTCACGGCCCCGAGCGGCGCGGTGCCCGTCGCGACGAGGCGGATGCCGATGATGACGATCGTGAGCCCGATGAAGATGAGCCCCACGTCGAGCCGCCGCGTGCGGTCGAGCAGCAGGAGCGCGCCCGCAGCGACCGCGGGCAGCAGGGCGGGCGTCGCGACCCACCAGAAGCCGACGCCCTGGCCGACGTAGTAGCCGATGATGCCCGCGATGAGCACGCCCGTCGCGGCCGGATTGAGCAGGTGCCGCCCTCGCCACACGATGAGGTACTTCGAGAGCGCGGCGAGCACGCCCGCCGCCGCGGCGGCGAGGAGCCCCGGCGTCGTGAGGCTCGGCTGCACGATGCACGTCACGATGAGCGCGGTGATCACGCTCGACTCGCGGTGCGGCACGACGCGCGCGAGCCGCGCGGCGATCTCGTTCGCGCCGAGAGTGGCGACGATCACCACGCCCAGGGTGCCGAGAATCGCGTAGCCGTCGGGCCCGATCACGTCGAGGAACCCGAAGAGCACCGCCTGCGCGAGCACGATCGCGAGCGTGATCGTGGCCAGCCGGTACATGCTCACCCGGCCGGTCAGGGCATCCACCCGTGCTCTCATGCGAACAGCTCCCCTCGAAACCCCGCGCTCGCCTCGAGGCGACCGTCGAAGCCCAGTCGAACCCACTCGAACGCGAACCGCTCGGATAGACGCGCCGGATCGGTGAGAAACATCGCCGTGGCGAGCCCGTCGGCGAGGAGCGCCGACTCGGCGACGACCCAGGTGGCGATGATGCCGTCGCCGACCGGGCGGCCCGTGACGGCGTCGACGATGTGGTGCAGGCCCGCACCCCACGCGCGGCGGTTGAGTGCCGAGGCGCACAGGGCGGCGTCGTGCAGCTCGGCGACGCCGACCGCCTTCGTCGGGTCGGCCGGGTTCTCGAGAGCGATCCGGATGCTGCGCCCACCTCGCACGCGCACGTCGCCGCTCGCATCGACGAGCGTCTCGGCCACGCCGCGAGCCGCGAGCAGGTCGCCGACGAGGTCGACGAGGTAGCCCTTGCCGGCCGCGCCCACATCGAGCAGCACGGGAGCCACGGTGTCGAGCTCGAGGCCGTCGTCTGCGCGGCGCAGCGCGATAGCGTCGGCCCAGCGCGGGGCGGGCAGGGGGTCGCCGCTCGGGGTCAGGCGGTAGGCGGCGTCGTAGCCGAGCCGCTCGAGCGTGGTGCCGACGAGGGGGCTGAGCCGCGCATCCGTCAGCGCGTGCAGCTGCTCGTACAGGTCGAGCAGGGGCGCGGCGTCGGCGGGCAGCCGCCATGACCCCGGCTCGCGGGCGATGCGGCTCACAAGCGAGTCGTCGCGGAACCGCGACCAGTCGCGGTCGAACTGCTCTATGCGGGCGAGCACGGCGGCGAGGTCGCCATCGTCGAGGGGCGAGCCGAGGGAGGCGGCGGGCGTCTGCGCGCCGCCCACACCGATGCGCCAGGACGTGCCGATCGCGTCGAAGCTCGTCGGCCCCGCTGCGGCCGGCGCGGCCTCAGCTCTCGAGGGCATCCGCCTTGATGGCGTTGAGGGCTTCGCGGAATCCATTGCTCGTGAGCGACGAACCCGCGACGACGGTCACGTTCAGAGTGTCGATGTCCTCCCCGATCACGAGGGCGCCGATGCCGTCGGCGAACTGGCCCTGATAGTTGGCCGTCGTCGGGTTGTTGGGATTGATCGTGATCTGCACGTCGGCGACCCGGTCGTTCTCGAGCTCGAGCACGACGATGATGTTCTCGTTGCCGTTCGGCGACTGGTAGGTGCCATTGGCCTGGTAGGTGCCATCGCGGTAGCTCGCGTCGACGGGCACCTCGGCCTCGGCGGCCGCGGTCGAGCACCCCGTGAGCGTGCCGAGAAGAGCGGCGGTGGCGCCGATCGGCGCGGCGATGCGCGCTGCCGTCGTGCGGGCGCTGCCGGTCATCATGCGGGTCAACGGGTCTCCTGTGCTCGGTTCGGTGCGGGCGGCGCGGACTGCTCCGCGCGGGGCATCGGCATCCAGCGATCGCTCACCCGGCGTCCAGCTTGCCCGCCCTCGGTGGATATTCGCTGTGCTTCATCGAAAGGTTTGCTCGGCCGGATCGACGGGAAGCGCGCGGCCCGCGGCCCAGACCCGCTCGACCCGCCAGCCGGCATCGAGCACGACGAGGTCGGCGGCGTACCCGGCGGCGAGCGAGCCCCACTCGCTGTCGCGGCCCAGCGCGCGCGCGGGGGTGCGTGTGAGCGCCTCGACCGCGGCCGCCTCGTCGACTGCCGCGACCACGACCGCAGTGCGCAGCGCCGCATCCTGGGTCAGCGTCGAGCCCGCGATCGTCGATGTTCCGGCGAGGTGGGCGATGCCGACCCGCACGTCGACGTTGAGCGAGCCCAGCCGGTAGTGGCCGTCGGCGCCGCCCGCCGCGGCCATCGCGTCGGTCACGAGCGCGACGCGGTGTGGTGCGGCGCGGAAGACCATCTGCACGACGGAGGGGTGCACGTGCACACCGTCGACGACGAGCTCGAGCGTCACGCGCTCGTCGTCGAACGCGGCGGCGATGGGGCCGGGGTCGCGGTGGTGGATGCCCGGCATCGCGTTGAAGACGTGCGTCACGAGCGTCGCCCCCGCGTCGAACGCCGCGCGCGCGACGTGCTCGTCTGCCTCGGTGTGCCCGATCGCCACGACGACGCCCGCCGCCGCGAAGCGCCGCACGGCCTCGAGCGCGCCGGGCAGCTCGGGCGCGATGGTGATCTGGCTGATGCGCCCCGCACCGGCTGCGAGCAGGCGGCCGATCGTCTCGGCGTCCGGCTCGTGGAGGAACTCCGGCGCGTGGGCTCCGCGCCGCCCGATGGCGAGGAACGGCCCTTCGAGGTGCGCGCCGACGACCGTCGGGTCGCTCGCGGCGAGCTCGGCCACCGTCGAGAGCGACGCCTCGACGTCGTCGAGCGGGTTGGCGACGAGCGAGATGACCGACCGGGTGGTGCCGTGCGCGCGGTGCACCGCGAGCGCCGCGGCGATCTCCTCCGCACCGTTGTCGAAGGCGGCTCCGCCGCCGCCGTGGCCGTGCAGGTCGATGAAGCCGGGCGTCACGGTGCGGCCGTGCAGGTCGAGCACGGTCGCGGCGGGAGGCGGAGCATCCACCCCCGCCAGCCCGATCGCCGCGATGCGGTCGCCGTCGATCAGCACCCAGCCCTCGCGACGGCCGTCGGCGTCGAGCAGGCTCGCGTTCGTCAGCAGCGTCGGCACGGCAGCCCCCTAGGTGAAGATGATCGTGCGCTGCCCGTCGAGCAGCACGCGGTCCTCCGCGAACCAGCGCACGGCCTGGCTGAGCGTGCGGCTCTCGATGTCGCGGCCGATCACGACGAGCTCGTCGGCCGAGCGCGAGTGGTCGACGCGCGTGACGTTCTGCTCGATGATCGGGCCCTCGTCGAGGTCGCTCGTGACGAAGTGCGCCGTCGCACCGATGAGCTTCACGCCGCGAGCGTGCGCGCGGGCGTAGGGGTTCGCCCCCTTGAACCCGGGCAGGAACGAGTGGTGGATGTTGATGGCGCGGCCCGCGAGCGCCGCGCACAGCTCGGGGGAGAAGATCTGCATGTAGCGCGCAAGCACGACGAGCTCGATGTCGTGCTGCTCGACGACCTCGAGGATGCGGGCCTCCATCGCGGCTTTCTCCTCAGCGCTCGAGACGGAGCGCGACTCGAAGGGCACGTCGTAGAACGCGGCGAGCTCGGCGAGGTCGGGGTGGTTGCCGAGCACGAGGGGGATCTCGATGGGCAGGTGCCCGCTGCGCTGCCGGAAGAGCAGATCGTTGAGGCAGTGCGCCGCCTTAGAGACGAGCACGAGCGTGCGCAGCGGCCGGCCGACCGCGTCGATGCGGCACTGCATGCCGTAGCGCTCGATGACGGGCCGCAGGGCCTCGAGCAGCTGGTCGTGGTCGGCGAGCGTCTCGGTCTGCAGGCGCAGGAAGAACCGGCCCGAGCCGAGGCTCGAGAACTGCTGCAGCTCGGTGATGTTGCCCTCGGCCTCGACGATCGCGCCCGTCACGGCGTGCACGATGCCGGGGCGGTCGTCGCAGACGAGCGTCACGATCCAGTGGTGGGGGGTCTCGCTCACCCGCTCAGCCTATTCGTGCGGTGCGCCGCGGTGACGCGCGGCTACGCTGAGCGCGTGCGCCTGCCCTGGTCATCGCTGCTGCTGCTGTCGGCGGGAATCTTCGTGGCGGTCACGAGCGAGTTCTTGCCCATCGGCCTGCTGCCGCAGCTGCGCGATGAGCTCGGCATCACCGAGGCGCAGGTCGGGCTGCTCATCACGGTGTTCGCCGCGACCGTCGTCGTCGCGACGGCCCCGCTCACGCACCTCACCCGCACGGTGCCGCGCAAGCGCCTGCTCCTCTCGCTGCTCGCCGTGTTCGCCGCCGCCAACCTCGTGGCGGCGCTCGCTCCCGGCTATGCCGTGCTGCTCGTGGCGCGCGTGATCGGCGGTGCGGCGCACGGAGTCTTCTGGGCGGTCGTCTCGCCGTACGCTGCGCGCCTCGTCACGCCCGACCGCATCGCCCGCGCGGTGGCGATCGCCACCTCAGGGGCCACCGTGGCGACCGTCGCCGGCATCCCTCTCGGCACCCTGCTCGGCGCGGCGGTCGGCTGGCGTGCCTCGTTCGCCGTCATCGCGGGGCTCGTCGTCGTCATCGGGGCGCTCATCATCGCGGTGCTGCCGCCGGTCGAGCACCGGGCGACGGATGCGGACCCGGCCGCCACCGCTCGCGCCTCCGCCGTGCGCGACGCGACCCTCGCGCCGGTCGTGGTGCTGTGCGCCACCGTCGTGCTCGTCACCCTCGGCCACGCCACGTTCTACACCTACATCGCCGCGTGGATGATCGACGTGGCGCAGTTCGCCGCGGGTGATGTCGCCGCAGTGCTCCTGCTGTTCGGCGCGGCGGGTGCGATCGGCGTGGCGGCGGCGGGCGTGCTCGGCGACCGGTTCCCCCACGGGCTGCTGCCCGTGCTGCTCGTCGGGGTCGTGCTCGCCGTGGCGGGTCTCGCCGCGACGGCGGCCGAGCCGCTCGCTGTCATCGTGCTCCTCGCGCTGTGGAGCGCGTTCCTCGGCGGGGTGCCGGTGATCTTCCAGGCGCGCCTGCTGCAGACCGCATCCCTCGCCCTGCGCGACATCGCCGCCGCATGGCTGACGGTGGCCTTCAACATCGGCATCGGCGGCGGTGCGCTGCTCGGCGGCATCGTCATCGGCGCGTGGTCGGTGGCCGCGCTGCCGCTCGTGACCGTCGCGTGCCTGATGGCCGCGCTCGCGCTCGTCGCGGCGGTCGGTGCGCTCGCGCGACGCGGGGCCTCCGCTCAGATCACGACGGAGTCAGCGGCCTCCTGATCGGCGTCCTCCGACTCGTCGTGCGGCCACACGAACTCGTCGATCACGACGACGAGCGCGACGATGCCGTTGACGATCCAGGTGATCGCGAGGGGGGTGAGGCCGGGGATGACGGGCGCCGCGAGCCACAGGGCCGAGAGCGCGGCCATGCCGAGCAGGTGTTAGCGCAGCCACGGCCGCCCGATCGAGCGCTTGAACAGCAGGTTGCCGAGCAGGTAGAGCGCCGGGGCCGCGACGACGACCGCGAGGGTCGGCGCATCGAGCGGGTCGTCGGGATGCACGAGCTCGTCGCCGACTGCGACGAGCACGACCCCGCCGACGAGCAGCATGTGCAGGTAGGTGTAGGTGAGCCGCGCGATACGCCCGCTCTGCTCGGAGGCGCTGATGTACCGGTGGCCGTGCTCGGCCCCGTGGCTGAAGTACAGCAGCCAGAACAGGATCGTGCCGACGAAGGCGGCGAGGAAGGCGAGCACCGTCGAGGGCGTGAACTCGCTGCGGCTGAAGACCGTGCCCGTCACGATGATCGACTCGCCGAGGGCGACGATCATGAAGAGCCCGCTGCGCTCGGCCATGTGGCCGCCTGCGACGGCCCACGACTCGATGGCCGAGTTGCCGAGCACGGGAACCCAGTAGCGCACGAGCGGGGCGAACAGCTCGATCGCGAGCGCGATCGCCCACAGCACGAGCTGCAGGTCGCCGCCGATCACGGCGCCGGCGATCCAGAACGGCGCCGAGTACACGAACCAGAGGGCGATGCGCGTGAGGTTGAGGGCGTCGTCGTGCCGCCCGACCAGGCGGTAGCTCACAATGACGAAGATCGTGCGGCCCAGCTGCATGACGATGTACGCGATGGCGAAGGGCAGCGCGCGGTCGTCGAAGGCGTAGGGGATGGCGGTGCTCAGCACGAGGCCCGCGAGCATCATCGCGATGAGCATCCACCGCACGGGGCCTTTCTCGGGGTTCATCCCGTTCGTGACCCACGTCGTGTACATCCACACCCACCACACGGCGATGAGCATGAGCACCCCTTCGAGCACGCCCGCCGGGGTCAGGTGCTCGATGACGTGGTGCGAGAGCTGCGTGACGGCGAAGACGAACACGAGGTCGAAGAACAGCTCGATGAAGGCGACGCGGTCGGCCCCCGCCTCGCGCGTGCGGAAGAGGCGGACGACGGGCAGGTAGCGGGTCACAGATCCTCCGGGCGGGTGGTCGCGGTGGTGGTGCCGGTAGCCTAGACGCGGATGCCCGCTCCGGGGTCCCCGTGTTCGTCAGCGGCGCAACGCTGGCCACGAAAGCTCTGCCACCTCATGTCACACCCTGACCGCCCGTTCCCCTGGGTGGGCCTCGTCACGCTCGCCGTCGCCATCTTCTTCCTCGTCACGAGCGAGTTCTTGCCCACCGGCCTGCTATCGGCGATGGCCGACGACCTCGCCGTCACCGAGTCGCAGGTCGGCTTGCTCATCACGATCTTCGCCGGCACCGTAGTGGTGTCGGCCGCCCCCCTCGCCGCGCTGACCCGCCACTACCCCCGCAAGGGCCTGCTGCTCGTCGTGCTCGGCGTCTTCGCCCTCGCCAACGTGCTCGCCGCGATCGCGCCGAGCTACGAGCTACTCGTCGGTGCGCGCGTGCTCGGCGGGCTCGCCCACGGCCTGTTCTGGGCCGTCGCAGGCGCGTACGCGAGCTACCTGGTGCCGCGCCACCAGCTCGCTCGCGCGGTCGCCGTGACGAGCGCCGGAGGCACCGCGGCCTTCGTACTCGGCGTGCCGCTCGGCACGGCCCTCGGACTCGCGCTCGGCTGGCGGGCCGCTTTCGGCATCATCGCCGCGACCGTGGTCGTGCTGGTGCTGCTCGTCATCCGGTTCTTGCCCGCGGTCGAGCACCGTGTGCCGCTGACGACCGGCGAGATCCGCATCCCGGCCCGCCGCGACCCGACCATGCCGGGAGTGCTGTTCATCTGCCTGCTCGTGATCATCCTCATCACCGGGCACAACGTCTTCTACACCTACATCGCGCCCTTCGTGCTCGACACCGCGGGCTTCGATCCCGAGGCGCTGAGCATCCTGCTGTTCCTCTACGGCGGGGCCGGAGCCATCGGGCTCGTGCTCGCGGGCGTGGTCGGCAGCCGCTACCCCCGCGGCGGCCTGTACGGGATGCTCGCCACCGTCATCCTCGCCGTCAGCGTGCTCGCCCTCTTCGCCGGCGTGCCCGTCGTGGTCGTGATCGCGTTCGTGGTCTGGGGCGCGGCCTTCGGCGGAATCCCCACCCTGCTCCAGACGCGCCTGCTGAAGGTCGCCTCGCCGCACGTGCGCGACGTCGGCGCCGCCCTGCTGACCACGTCGTTCAACATCGGCATCGGAGGCGGGGCGGCGATCGGGGCCGTCATCTTCGCGCGCACCGGCACGACGTGGCTGCCGTGGATCGAGGCCGCGGCGATCGCCCTCGGCATCGTCGCGCTGCTCGTCATGGAGTCGCGCCGTCGCGCCCGCGGCGTGCCGCTGACAACGCGGCCGATCACGATCGTCGAGGCCGAGTCGCCGTAGGGGCCAGCGCCGAGTCTCCGGCGTATCGCTCGGCGGGGCCACCGGTCTTTGCCGTGCTGCTGTGGACGCCGCGGTCGATAACCGCGCGGGATCCTCCACACTGTTGTTCCGTGGCAGGTCTTGTCTGGTGAAGGAACGCGACGATCACCATCACAAAAAACTGTTGCGTGTTGCGCAACGCGATACGGTATGCTCGTGATTGCATCCTTCCGGCACAAAGGTCTCCGGGCGCTGTTCGAGACCGGGAGCGTCGCGGGGGTGCAGCCGAGTCACGCGCCTCGACTGCGAATGCAACTCGCGGCGCTCGACTCGGCACAGACGATCGATGACATGAGCATCCCGGGCTTCCGACTTCACCCTCTCAAGGGCACCATGAGCGGGCGGTGGTCGATCACGGTGAGCGGCAACTGGAGAGTGACATTCGAGTTTCGCGACGGAAACGCCTACGTTCTGGACTACGAGGACTACCACTGATGAGTGAGCTGACCCCCATGCACAACCCGCCGCACCCCGGCGAGTTCCTCGCCGCGGTGTACCTCGAGCCGTTCGGCGTGAGCGGGCGTGAGCTCGCCGCACAGCTCGACGTCTCGCCCTCAACGCTCAGTCGGGTACTCAAGGGCACGAGCCGGGTGACGCCAGAAATGGCACTCCGTCTCTCGAAGGCCGTCGGCCGCAGCGCCGAGAGCTGGCTCGCGATGCAAGATGCTCACGACCTGTGGGTCGCGCGTCAGACCCTCGACCTCACACGAGTGAAGGCGCTCAACGAGGCGAGAGCTTCGTGACTGCTTCTCTCCCACGAGGTCGCTCGTGGACAGTTGCGTTGTATGCGCTCCTGATCGGAACCATAGGCGGGGGAGCAAGCGCGGCCGCTCAGGTGACGAATGCCGACGGGTGGGTATTCATCGTCATCAGCTTCCTAGCGTTCCCCTTCGTGGGGGTATCTGTGGCTATCGGCTCCTTCGTCGCCGTGCTGACTGGTTACCTGTGGGGCAACCTCGTGAGCACGATCGTGACCGGCCTGGTTCTCTTCCTTTACTTCGCGGCGGTCGCCGCCGCTCAGGCCTATGCATGGACCAGATTGACCGCACGAGGCGGTCACGATGCCGCCACTACTCGTGATTCACGAGGACAGGTGGATGCGGAGCGCACAGAGAGTCATTGACTTGGGCGTTCGCGGTAGCGCGACGCTTTCGGCGAGCATCCCGAACCGCCTACTGAACGGCGCATCGGCAGACGCCGCGCGATAGACTGACGCCGTCGCGACTGGCGTTCAGATGGGTCACCATCAGGAAGCGACCGACACGGTGCGGGGCCGTACGCCTGGGCCCCCAGCAGAATCCCGCCGGCTGCGCCCGGCAGACCCTCGAAGGAGACCTCCCGTGTCTGACAAACTGCCCAGCTCGTTCAACGACGCCCTCATCGACGTCGACCCCGAGATCGCCGCGGTGCTCGAGCAGGAGCTCGGCCGTCAGCGCGGCACGCTCGAGATGATCGCGAGCGAGAACTTCGTCTCGCGCGCCATCCTCGAGGCCCAGGGCTCGGTGCTCACCAACAAGTACGCCGAGGGCTACCCCGGCAAGCGCTACTACGGCGGCTGCGAGTTCGTCGACATCGCCGAGAACCTCGCCATCGAGCGGGCCAAGAGCCTGTTCGGCGCCGAGTTCGCCAACGTGCAGCCCCACTCGGGCGCGCAGGCGAGCGCGGCCGTGCTGCACGCCCTCGCGATGCCCGGCGACACGATCCTCGGCCTCGAGCTCGCCCACGGCGGCCACCTCACGCACGGCATGAAGCTCAACTTCTCGGGCAAGGTCTACAACGCCACGAGCTACGGCGTCGACCCCGAGACGATGCTCGTCGACATGGATGTTGTGCGCGCCAAGGCCCTCGAGGTGAAGCCGACCGTCATCATCGCGGGCTGGTCGGCCTACTCGCGCCAGCTCGACTTCGCCGCCTTCCGCGCCATCGCCGACGAGGTCGGCGCCAAGCTCTGGGTCGACATGGCGCACTTCGCCGGCCTCGTCGCCGCGGGCCTGCACCCCTCGCCGCTGCCGCACGCGCACGTCGTCAGCTCGACCGTGCACAAGACCCTCGCGGGCCCGCGATCCGGCATCATCCTCAGCAACGACGAGTCGCTGTTCAAGAAGCTCAACTCGGCGGTGTTCCCGGGTCAGCAGGGTGGGCCGCTCATGCACGTGATCGCAGCGAAGGCCGTGGCGTTCAAGCTCGCCGCGCTGCCGGAGTTCGTCGAGCGGCAGGAGCGCACCATCCGCGGCGCCCAGATCCTCGCCGACCGTCTCATGCGGGACGACGCGACAGCCGCCGGCGTCACCGTGCTGACGGGGGGCACGGATGTCCACCTCGCGCTCGTCGACCTGCGCGAGTCGCCCATCGACGGCAAGCAGGCCGAAGACCTGCTGCACCACGTCGGCATCACGGTCAACCGCAACGGCGTGCCGTTCGACCCGCGCCCGCCGATGGTGACGAGCGGTGTGCGCATCGGAACCCCGGCGCTCGCCACGCGCGGCTTCGCCGACGCCGAGTTCACCGAGGTGGCCGACATCATCGCCCACACCCTCATGCCGAACCCGGATGTCGCGGCGCTGCAGTCGCGCGTCGCGGCGCTGACCGACGCGTTCCCGCTCTACCCGGGGCTGTAGTCGTGAGTGCTTCGACCGCGCAGCGGCTCGATGGCACGGCGACCGCGGCGGCCATCAAGGCCGAGCTCACCGAGCGCGTGACGGCGCTGCGCGAGCGCGGCATCGTGCCCGGCCTCGCGACCGTGCTCGTCGGCGACGACCCCGGCTCGCAGTGGTACGTCGCGGGAAAGCACCGCGACTGCGCCGAGGTCGGCATCGCGTCGATCCGCCGCGATCTGCCTGCCACGGCGACGCAAGCCGAGCTCGAATCCGTCATCGACGAGCTGAACGCCGACCCCGCCGTGACGGGATTCATTGTGCAGCTACCGCTGCCGAAGCACCTCGACACCGACGCCATTCTCGAGCGCGTGCATCCCGATAAAGACGCCGACGGGCTGCACCCCACGAACCTGGGGCGCCTCGTGCTGCGCGTCGACCGCCCGATCGACACGCCGCTGCCGTGCACGCCGCGCGGGGTCATCGAGCTCGTCGAGCGCCATGGGCTGTCGTGGGCGGGCAAAGACGTCGTCGTGATCGGGCGCGGCGTCACCGTCGGGCGCGCGATCGGCTCGCTGCTCACGCGGCGCGAGTACAACGCCACGGTCACGCTCACCCACACGGGCACGACCGACCTGGGTGCGCACCTGCGCCGCGCCGACGTCATCGTCGCGGCGGCGGGCGTGCCGGGCATCGTGCGGGCCGCCGATGTGAAGCCCGGCGCGATCGTGCTCGACGTGGGCGTCTCGCGGCTCGTCGACCCCGACACGGGGGTCTCGCGCATCGCGGGCGACGTGGCCGACGACGTCGCGACGGTCGCCTCGTGGATCTCGCCGAACCCTGGCGGTGTCGGCCCCATGACCCGCGCGCTGCTGCTCGCGAACGTCGTCGAGACCGCGGAGCGCGCCACCCGCTAGACCCTCGCGCGGTGCGGCCGGTACCCTGGTCGCATGGAGCTGTGACGCAGTCGATCGTCCCGCGCCCGAGGCTGAGCCCGGCGGGAATCCTGTGAACCCCGGCGGTACTCCATGCCAACAGCCCTGCCCTCCGGCGACCGCGCGCCCCTCATCGCGCGCGGCGTCACCCGCATCCTCGACGGTCGCGCCGTGCTGCGCGACGTCGACCTCGTCGTGCCCGCGGGCGCGCGCGTCGGCCTGATCGGCGAGAACGGCGCGGGCAAGTCGACCCTGCTGCGCCTGCTCGCCGGGGTCGACGAGCCCGACGCCGGCGAGATCGTGGGCCCGGCGCGGCTCGGCTGGCTGCCGCAGGAGGTGCCGTTCGATTCCGGGATGCCCGTCTCGAGCATCCTCGACGCCGCCGACGCGCCCCTGCTCGCCCTCGAGCGCCGCCTCGAGGCGTCGGCTGAGGGGCTTGGCACCGATGCCGCGGCGGCCGCCGAGTACCCCGCCGCGCTCGACGAGGCCGAGCGGGTCGAGCTGTGGAGCCGGCACGCGCGCCGCGACGCGTTGCTCGACGCGTTCGGGGTGGCGGGCATCCCGCCGGCGACTGCGCTCGGTGAGATCTCGGGCGGCCAGCGCAGCCGCCTCGCGCTCGCCGCCCTGCTGCTGAGCCGCCCCGAGGCGCTCGTGCTCGACGAGCCGAGCAACCACCTCGACGACCGCGCCGTCGACGCCCTGCGCGTGCAGCTGCTCGCCTGGCGCGGGCCGGTGCTGCTCGCGAGCCACGACCGCGCTCTGCTCGACGAGGTCGCGACCGAGCTCGTCGACCTCGACCCGAGCCGTCGCGCCGCGACCGGCGAGAACGGGGGAGGGCAGGCCGTGCGGTACGGCGGCGGCTTCAGCGACTACCTCGCCGAGAAGGGTCGCGAGCACGAGCGCTGGGTGCGCGCCTACGAGCTCGAGCAGCGCGAGCTCGGTCAGCTGCGCGAGACCGTTCACGTCACGGCTCGGGCGCTCGGCAACCCCGACCGAAGGGTGCGCGACAACGACAAGACGGTGCGCAACTTCAAGGCAGCCTCGGTCGAGGTCGCCGTGAGCCGGCGAGTGCGCGACGCCGAGCGACGGCTCGCCGAGCTCGAGGCCGCCCAGGTCGCGCCGCCGCCCGAGCCGCTGCGCTTCGCTGGCCTGCCGCCGGGGGCGGCCGCGCTCGAGACCGCCGAGCCCCTCGTCGCGCTCGAGGCGGCGGCGGTCCACCGTCGGCTCGCGCCCGTGACCCTCGCGCTGCGGGTCGGCGATCGGATGCTCGTCACGGGCCCGAACGGATCGGGCAAGTCGACGCTGCTTGGGGTGCTCGCGGCGGGCATCCCGATCGATGCCGGCCGGCGCACCGCAAGGCCGCGCGTGCGCATCGGTGTGCTCGCGCAAGACACCCGCCTCGACGAGCCGCATCGCACCCCGTGCGAGCTGTACGCGGCGGCGCTCGGCGCCGGTCGGGCCGAGGCCGTGCCGCTCGCCAGCCTGGGCCTGCTCGGCCCGCGCGATCTCGACCGCCCGGCCGGCGCGCTCTCGGTCGGGCAGCAACGCCGCCTGGCGCTCGCCATCGTGCTCGGCCGACCCCCGCACGTGCTGCTGCTCGACGAGCCCACGAACCACCTCTCGCTGCGGCTCGCGACCGAGCTCGACGACGCCCTCGGCACGCACCCCGGCGCGGTCGTCGTCGCGAGCCACGACCGCTGGTTGCGTCGCCGCTGGTCGGGTCGCGAGCTCGCCCTCGGCGGCTAGCGGCGGCCCGTGACGAGCCTCAGGCGCACGGACTGCCCCGGCCGCAGCTGCGCGAGCCGGTCGAGCGACCCGTCGACGACCACGGCGATGACCGGGTACCCGCCCGTCACGGGGTGGTCGGGCCCCAGCACCGTCGGGGCGCCGTCGGGTGAGACCTGGATGCTCCCGCGCAGCATCCCCTCGCTGGCGAGCTCGACCCCGATGAGGTCGCCGACCCGGTCGAGCGCAGGCCCCTCGAGGCGCACTCCCGTGCGGTCGCTGCGGGCCGAGGTGGTCCACTCGCTCGTGAGCAGCAGCGACCAGGCCGCGGCGTCGAACCAGTCGTGCCGGGGCCCGGGGCGCACCCCGAGCTCGACGACCCCGTCGGCCGGGGGATCCACCGGCACGAGGTCGCCGACCGGCACGGGCGAGCGGGGTTCGGGGCCGAGCGGCAGCAGGTCTCCGGCGCGCAGCGGTGCGGGCCCGAGCGCGGCGAGGGTGTCGCGCGAGCGCGAGCCGAGCACCGCGGGCAGGGCGAGACCGCCGCGCAGGGCGATCGTCGACCGCAGGCCGCGCGTCACGGTGCCCAGGTGCAGCTCGGCGGGAGCATCCACGATCGTCGCCGTGTGCGGCTCGACGAGCGTGCGCCGCCCCTCGGTCACGAGCACGGTGTCGCTCCACGCGCCCGTGACCGCGAACCACGCACCCGCGGGCAGGGCCAGCGTCAGCCCGCCGAGCACGCTCTCGATCGCGGCCTCACCCTCGGGGTTGCCGACGAGCCGGTTCGCCAGCCGGTGGGCCGCGCGATCGAAGGCGCCCGAGGCGCTCACCCCGAGCGCGGCGAGACCGGGCCGCCCGAGATCCTGCACGAGCGCGAGCGGCCCCGAGTCGATCACCCGCACGGCGCTCACGGCCGCACCGCGGTGAAGCGCACGCGCGTGCCCGGGGCGACGAGGGCGGGGGAGGCCCGGCCGGCATCCCACAGCACGGCATCGGTGCGGCCGATGAGCTGCCAGCCGCCGGGGGAGGAACGGGGGTAGACGCCGCAGTACTCGGCGGCGAGCGCCACGGCACCCGGCGGCACCGCCGGCCGCGAGGTGGCCCGACGCGGCACGGGCAGCAGTTCCGCGCTCTCGGGCACGAGGTACGGAAAACCGGGCGCGAAGCCGATGAACGCGCAGACCCACTCGACTGCGGCGTGGCGCTCGGCGACGGCGAGCGGCGAGCATCCCCAGGCCTCGGCGACGACGGCGAGGTCGTCGCCGTCGTAGACCACCGGCAGGGTCACGAGCCCCGCGGTCGGCAGGGCGGCTCCCGACGCCGGTGCGTGCCCGGCGAGCCACTGCTCGGCCGCGCCGAGCCCGAGCACCGCCGGGTCGAGCCGCACGAGCACCGTGCGGGCCGCGGGCACGAGCTCGGTGATGCCGGCGGGGGCCTCGGCGCTCCACCGCGCGTGCGCCGCGAGCGCGGCCCCGAGCGTCGGGAACTCGGCGAGCAGCGCGCGATCGCCGCAGGGCAGCAGCCTCATGCGAAGGCCGCGACCTCGACCCCGGCGCCGTCGAGCGCCGCGCGCACCGCACGCGCGATCGCGACCGCGCCGGGCGTGTCGCCGTGCACGCACAGCGACGCAGGATGCACGGCCAGTTCGGTGCCGTCGACCGCCACCACGACACCCTCGACGACCATGCGCACCGCCCGCGCGGCGACCTCCGCTTCGTCGGTGATGAGGGAGCCCGCGAGCCCGCGCGGGGCGAGCGTGCCGTCGGCGAGGTAGCCGCGGTCGGCGAAGGCCTCGGTGACGAAGCCGATGCGCGCCTGGCGGCACGCCGTCTCGATCGCCGAGCCGGGAAGCCCGAGTACCGGCAGCCCGAGCCCGCGCGCGACATCGGCGACGACCTCGGCGACCTCGAGGTCGACGGCGATGCGGTTGTAGAGCGCTCCGTGCGGCTTCAGGTAGCGAACGCTCGCTCCCGCGTGTGCCGCGATGCCGACGAGCGCCGACACCTGGTAGAGCACGTCGGCGTGCAGCTGCTCGGCCGGCACCTCCATGTCGCGCCGGCCGAAGCCCGCGAGGTCGCGGTACGAGGGATGCGCGCCGATCGCCACGTCGTGCTGCGCCGCCGAGCGGCACGCCTCGAGCATCGTGGCCGGGTCGCCCGCGTGGAAGCCGCAGGCGAGGTTCGCGCTCGTGATGAGCGGGAACATCGCCTCGTCGTCGCCCATGCGCCACGCGCCGAACGACTCGCCGAGATCGCTGTTGAGGTCGACGGTGCGCACGCCCCGAGCCTACGACGCTCCGCCCGTACCGTGCCCCCCGGGTGAGGACTGGTTGACGGCGGGCGCCTCGGTCATAATGCGAGAGGTCCTCCGCGCATTCGCGTCGGGGCGGGAGAGGGGGATGTCGTGCCACTGGGCCTGCCCCCGCATCTCGCGGCGCGCACCACGAGCACCGCGATCGCGCGCGCGGGCCATGCTGCGGCGGCCGTGTGCCTCACCGCGGTCGGCCTCGTGGTCGTCTCGATCCAGGCGTACCTGCCGCAGGTGATCCTCTGGCCCGCGCTGCTCGTGCTCGTTCCCATGGTCGTGCTGCTCGTGCTGCTCGAGCGCAGCCCGTCGTCGTTCATCGCGGTGAGCTATCTCGTCATCGGCGGTCTCTGCGTCGTCTGGTACTCGCTCATCGCCTCGACCCAGCTCGACACCCCCGTCGCGAACGACGACTTCACGATCGTGCTGCTGAAGCTCGCCCTCATCCTCGTGGTCGGCGTCGGCCCGAGTCTCGGCATCTCGATGGTGTGGACGACGGTCGCCTACCTCGTGGGCGAGCTCGCCTCGGCCGTCGCGCACATGATGCTCGGGGGGGCGTGGCAGTTCGACTGGGTCTCGTTCGCGGTGTGGTTCATCGTCGTCGGGCTGCTCGCCGTGCTGCGCGTCGACCGCCTCACCGGCCGCGACTCGCAGTCGGAGATCTACCGCGCCGCGCGCGACGAGATGCTGGCGGATGTCCGCCGCGTGTTCGAGCAGCGCGCCGTCGCCCTGCTGCACGACACCGTGCTCAATCAGCTCGCGGTCATCACGGCGACCCCCCACGATCTCTCGCCGGCGGTGCGGGCCGCGATCCGCGCCGACCTCGAGACCATCGTCGGGCAGGAGTGGTTCGATGTCGCTGCCGTCGATGCCTCGGGCGGGGCGGGCGACGACGCCGCGGGGCCGAACGGCGGCCGGGCGCAGCGCCTGCGCGCGATCATCGACGACGCCGGCGGGCCCGACCTGAGGGTCGAGGTCGAAGGCGATGCGGCGGTGCTCGACGCCCTCGACTCCGAGGCGTTCGACGAGTTCAGCCGCGCGATCGGGCAGTGCATCGCCAATGTGCGTCGCCACGCCGGAACCAGTACTGCCGACGTGGTGCTCGGCGGCAGTGCCGACGAGGTCTCGGCGATGGTCATCGACGGCGGCCGCGGCTTCGCGCTCGACGCCCGCACCGATGGCCGCCTGGGAGTCGGAACGAGCATCGTCGGGCGTCTCGAGACGATCGGCGGCTCGGCGACCGTCTGGTCGCTGCCCGGCAAGGGCACGTCGGTGCTTCTGCGCGTTCCGGCCGGCCGGCCCTCGAGCTCGGTGCGGGAGCTCGCGTGAACCTCGACCCGCCCATCTCGTCGTCCGAGGTCACGCTCGAGCGCCTCGACCCGCTCTCCGCTGCCGCGGCTCGCCCCGTCACGACGGGCGGGGCCCTGCTGGCTCTCGTGCTGCCGCCGCTCACCCTGCTCAGCCGCGGCCACGAGGTGACGCACCCCCTGTGGCTCATCGTGTCGTACGCCGCGCTCGGCGGCGCCGCGTGGTTGCTGCTCGATCGCTCGCGATCCACTCGACCCGTCTGGACGGCACCCTCCGCGCAAGTGTTCCAGGTGCTCCTCATGGTCATGCTCGTCACTGCCGCGGCCGCGACGGCGGGGGCCAACGACCTGGTACGCGACGACTGGGCCCCGCTCGTCGTCGGCGTGCTGCTCGTCGCGAGCACCCCGTACCGGCCCGCGCGCGAGATCCTCTTCTGGACCATCGTGCACACGCTGCTGTGCGCGGCGCTCGGCGTCATCCAGGCGCCGTCGGCGATCACCGATGTTCCCGCCCTGACCCTCGCCGTCACCGGCTCGTTCAGCATCGCGGTGATGGGCTTCGCCGCGGCGGCCTATGCGCGGTCTCTCACGAGTTCGACGCAGCTGTGGCACGACCGGGCCTGGCAGTCCGCCGCCGCCGCCGCCCTCGAGCACCGCAGCGGCGTTGCCCGCTCGGTACAGCAGCGACGCGTCTCGCTGCTCAATCGCGAGGTCGTGCCCTACCTGCAGCGTGTCGTGAACGCCGACGGCATCGGCGACGACGATCGGGAGGAGGCCCGGCGGCTCGCGCGCAGCATCCGCACCTTGCTCGTCTCCGATGTCGAGAAGACCTGGGCCCAGCTCATGCTCGACGACCTCGTCGGCCGGCACCCGCGGCTCAACATCACGGCGGTCGCCGACGACCCCGACGACCTCGGGCGCCGCGCCGTGCTCGAGCGCCGCACGCTGCTGCGGGCGCTCGCGGCGATCAGCGTCGAACGCCTCTCGGCCACCGGCCTAACGCTGCGGCTCAGCACGCCCGAGGGCCGCCTCGCGGTGCGCTGGGAGGTCGCGACGCCGCGTCCGCTGCCGGATGCCCGCCGCGAGCTGCGCTCGATGCTCGAGCTCATCCGCGGCCTCACGCTGCGTTCCTCGGTTCACGAGCTGCCGGGCAGACTGGTCATAGAGTTTGAGTATGGATACTGACGCGCGCTCCGGATCCCGGGTGCGCTTGGCGATCCTCGACGACCATGAGCTGCTGCTCGACAGCCTGTCGTCGTGGATCGCGACCCATGCCCTCGACTTCGACCTCGTGCTCACCGCGCCGACCTGGTTCGAGCTCGTGCAGAGCGACCAGTTTCCGACCGACCTCGTGCTGCTCGACTTCCAGCTGAAAGAACCCGTCTCGATCGAAGCGCGCGTGCGCACCTGCCGGGCGGCGGGCGCCAAAGTGATCGTGCTGACGAGCCTCGACACCGTCGAAGCTCGCGACCGTGCTTTCGACGCAGGGGCGTCGGCCTTCCTCTCCAAGGCCATGCCCCTCGGCGAGGTCATGGAGACCGCACGCCGGGTCATGGGTATGGAGTCGACGGGCGAGCCTGTGCGCGACTGGCGGCCGCTGCCGAGCGGGGCGCAGCATCCTGCCCGCCCGAAGCTCTCGACGAGCGAGCGCGAGGCACTCGCGCTGTACGCGAGCGGCTACAGCATGGCCGAGGTGGCGGGCCAGATGAACGTGCAGTACGAGACCGCGAAGACCTATCTGCGGCGCGTGCGCGAGAAGTACTCCCGGGCAGGGCGCCCGGCGAGCACCAAGGCCGACCTCATCAGACGAGCGGCAGAAGACGGACACCTGCAGTAATGGCGAAGCTCTACTTCCGATACGGCGCGATGAACAGCGGCAAGAGCACCTCGCTGCTGCAGGCCGCCTACAACTACGAGGAGCGCGACCAGACCGTCGTGCTCGCGAAGCCGCGCATCGACACGAAGGGCGACCAGACGATCGTGTCGCGCCTGGGCGTGACGCGGCCGGTCGACTTCACGATCGACGCGGCCGACGACGTGTACACGCGGTTCCAGGCGCACCGCGCGGGCATTCTGCGCGCGACGGGGCACGACGTCGCCTGCCTGCTCGTCGACGAAGCGCAGTTCTTGTCGATGCAGCAGGTCGACGACCTCCTGCGCATCGCCGTGCGAGAAGACGTGCCCGTCATCGCCTACGGCATCCGCACCGACTTCCAGACCGTCGCCTTCCCCGGCAGTCGCCGCCTGCTCGAGATCGCGCACTCGCTCGAAGAGCTCAAGACCATCTGCCGCTGCGGCCGCAAGGCGATCTTCAACGGGCGCTCGATCGACGGGGTCTTCGTGTTCGACGGCGACCAGGTCGCGATCGACGGCGTGGATGTGACGTACGAGTCGCTGTGCGCCGCCTGCTATCTCGACGAATCGGGCGACAATCTCGCCTCCGGATGGCGCGCTCCGGTGCCGCTCGACGCGGTCGACCCGCTCGGGTCAGGGGTGCTCGGCCCCGACGCCGACTTCAGCTAGCCCGCCGCCGGTTCCTGTCGGGGAAGCGCGTGCGCTTCCCCGACCATAAGCACACACAAAGTGAAGGACCGCCGTTGGCGGTCCTTCACTTTTTGTCGGGGTAACAGGATTTGAACCTGCGGCCTCGTCGTCCCGAACGACGCGCGCTACCAAGCTGCGCCATACCCCGGTGCCGCCCCGGCGAACCAGGGCAACCCGTCAAGAATAGCCGATGTCGTCGCCGACGAGTGTCACGAGCACGGCCTCGGGCGGGCACGCGAACCGCACGGGCGCATAGATCGAGGTGCCGATGCCGGCCGAGACGGTGAGGTACGACGCCTGGTGCGCGTGATTCCACACCGACAGCCCGCGGGCGCGGTCGCGCGGCAGGTCGCAATTCGTGGTGAGCGCGCCCACGCCCGGCACGCACACCTGGCCGCCGTGCGTGTGGCCCGCGAAGATGAGGTCGGCGCTCTGCGTCGTGAAGGCGTTGAGCACGCGCTGGTACGGGGCGTGGGTCACGCCGATCATGACGGCGGGATCGTCGGTGTCGTCGTCATCGAGCTCGCGCAGGGCATCCACGAGACCGGGAAGGTGATCGAGGCGGTCCCAGCCGCGGTGGGCGTCGTTCGTTCCCATGAACTCGAGGATCGAGCCGTTGATGGTCAGCTGCGCCACGGCGTTGTTGAGCGACTGCCAGCCGAGGCGGTCGTGCAGCAGGGCTTCGAGGGCTTCGGTGTCGAGCGGAGTCGCCGACTCGGTCTCGCCCTTCGACGGCCCCAGCAGGTAGCGGAAGGGGTTCTTCGGGCTCGGCGCGAAGTAGTCGTTCGACCCGTGCACGAAGACTCCGGGCACGCCGTCGAAGGGCAGGAGCGCCTCCACGAGCGCCGGAAGGGCATCCACGTGCCCCAGGTTGTCGCCCGTGTTGACGACGAGGTCGGGCTTCAGCGCGGCGAGAGAGCGCACCCAGGCGATCTTCTCGCGCTGCCAGGGTGCGAGGTGCAGGTCGCTGAGATGCAGCACCCGGATGGGGTCGGCGCCCGGAGCGAGCACGGGCACGATCTCGTGCCGCACCCGGTAGGCGCGACGCTCGATGGCGACGGCGTACACGGCCGCGGCCGCCGCGATCCCGAGGGATGCGACGGCCGCGGCACGCAGCACTGAGGGCATCAGCAGCTGTTTCTCGCTTCGGTGAGCGTCATGCCTGTCGAGAAGAGGAACTTGCTGCCCGGTGGCCTGCTCTGCTCGACGATGATGCCGTTCAAGAGCGGATCATCACCTGGGTCGAGCTCGCGGCAGTCGACGCTCACGTTCGTGAAGCCGGCCGCCGAGAACGCCGCGAGCGCATCGGCGGTGCTCGTCGGTGACGACACGACGTCGGGCACGGTGCCGACGTTGCCGTTGCTGATCGTGACGGAGACGGTGGAGCCCCGCGCGAGCAGGGTTCCCGGCGGGAACGACATCGACGCGACCCGGTTCTCCGGGATATCGGAGTCGATGTTGCCCGCGACCTCGAACTTGAAACCGAGGCCCTCGAGCAGCGCCTTGGCCTGCTCGGCGGTCTGGCCCGTGATGTCGGGCAGGGTCACGCCCGAGCCCGTGAGCAGGCGCGCGGGCGGGGTGCCGAACGCGCTGCCGCCGTACTGGGCGTTGATCGCGCCCTGCGCCACGCGGAAGATCTGGTGGCGCAGCTGGCCGCCGTTGGGGTAGCTGCGGATCGGTACCTTGCCCACGACGTTGCCGACCCAGACCGCGGTCGAGATGCGCGAGGTCGAGCCGACGACCCAGGTCTGGTTCGAGCTGTCGGTCGTACCCGTCTTCGCGATGACCGGGATGCCGTCGCCGGTGCGCGACGCCGTCGCGGTTCCGACGTTGTAGACGGCCTGCATCGGCGCGGCGGCGGCGGCGGCGACCTCTGTCGTGAGGGCGCGGTTGCACTCGCTCTCCTGACCGTCGAGCTCGTTGCCGTCGCGGTCGACGAAGCGGTCGACGACGATCGGCTTGCAGTAGATGCCGCCGCTCGCGATCGTGGCGAATGCGTTCGCCATCGTGAGCGGGGCGATCTCGTTCGTGCCGAGCACGGCGGAGGGGTTCGTCTGCAGCGTGCCGCCGTCGGCGCGGTGCACGCCGAGCGACTCGGCCGCGCCGCGGATGGCGCACTGGTCGAGCTGCTCGGCGACCGAGGCGAACGCCGTGTTGACCGACTGCACCGTGGCGTTGAAGACGCTCATCGCGGGAGCCGCGCCGGCGTCGTTCTTGGGGTTCCAGTTGCCGCCGTAGGGGCCGCCGCCGTCTTCGCACGTGTCGACGAAGGCGGCGAGGTTGCGATCTCGGATCGTCGCGTCGACGACCTCGTTGAGCCCGCGACCCTCGTTGAGCCACTGCACGAGCGCGAAGACCTTGTAGGTCGACCCGACCTGGAAGCCGCTCGACCCGCCGTAGTCGCGGTCGGTCGCGTAGTTGACAGCCGTCGTACCGGGGGTTCCTCCGCCCGACTCGACACTGCGGTCGTCGAAGACCTTGTTCTGGGCCATCGTGATGACGCGGCCGGTGTTGGTCTCGATCGAGGTCGCGACGCTGCCGATCTCGAGGCGGGGGTCGGTCGTTGGAACGATCTCCCACACGCGGGCCTGCGTGGCCGTCTGCAGCGACAGGTTGAGCGTCGTGTAGACGTCGTAGCCGCCGAGCTTCCACGCGGCCTCGCGCTCGTCCACCGAGTTGCCGAGAGTCTCGAAGTCGCCGACGCTCTTCAGCACGAAGTCGCAGAAGAACTTGGCGTACCGGTTGGCGGCGTAGCACCCGCTCTGCGGCGGCGTGAGGGTCACGAACTCTTCATCGACCGGGATCGCGATGGCTTCGGCGTGCTCGGCCGCGGTGATGAACCCCTCGGCGAGCATCGAGTCGAGGATGACGTCGCGGCGGCCCTGGTTGGCCTCGAAGTTGTCGGGGCTGTTGAGCGAGCGGGCGCCCGGCTGCTGCACGATCGCGATGAGGCTCGCAGCCTGGGCGATCGTGACGTCGGAGGCCGGGACACCGAAGTACTGCTGGGCGGCCGCCTGGATGCCGTAGGTGTTGCCGCCGAAGCCCGCGATGTTGAGGTACGCCAGCAGGATCTCGTCCTTGGTGTACTCCTTCTCGAGGCCGATGGCGAGCTTCGCCTCTTTCAGCTTGCGCTCGAGGCTCTGCTCCTGCGCCTGCGCGATGAGCGCGTCGCGCTCTTCGACCGTCTCGGCCTTGAGCGCCTCGGTGATGAAGATGTTCTTGACGAGCTGCATCGTGAGCGTCGAGGCGCCCGACTCGATGCCGCCCGAGGTGAGGTTGCCGATGCCGGCGCGCACGATCGACTGGATGTCGACGCCGTTGTGCTCGTAGAAGCGGCGGTCCTCGCCGGCGAGCGTGGCATCTTTGATGTACTGCGACACGTCCTCCCACGCGACCTCTTCGCGGTTCTCGGCGTAGACGGTGGCGATCGCCGTGTATCCGTCCTCCGGGTTCGCGGTGTTCTGGGCGTACAGCACATTGCGCTGCGACTGCTCGTTGATCTTGAGGTACTCGGGCAGGCCTTCGAAGATGCCGATGGTGTTGCTGGCGGCGATGCCGGTCACCGCGAGGGCCGGGGTGACCATGACGGTCACCAGAACGCCGGCGAGCGCGCTGAGGCCGAGCATCCCGCCGATGGCGCCGATGACGCCGGATGCGGTGGAGCCGGAAGCCTTCTGATTCTGGGCAGACATATGCTTAAGGGTACGCCACCTGGCTTATGACGACGCTGAATGGACACTTCGATGACGCAATGGGAGTACCTCACGACTCCGCTCATGATCCACACCACCCAAGCGATCCTCAACAATTGGGGCTCCGAGGGGTGGGAGCTCGTGCAGGTCGTCACGGGCCCCGAGGGCGGCCTCGTCGCGTACCTGAAGCGCCCGGTCGCGGGGGTCTCGGCATGAGCGCCATCGAGTCGCGCCTCGCCGAGCTCGGCATCAGCATCCCCGCGGTGACGAAGCCCGTCGCCGCCTACGTTCCCGCCGTCACCAGCGGCAACCTCGTCTTCACGGCCGGCCAGCTGCCGTTCGTCGAGGGCGCGCTGCCCGCGACCGGCAAGGTCGGCGCCGAGGTCTCGCCCGACGACGCCGTCGGCTACGCGCGCACCGCGGTGCTCAACGCGCTCGCCGCGGCGCAGAGCGTCATCGGCTCGCTCGACCGCGTCACGCGCGTCGTCAAGGTCGTCGTGTTCGTGGCCTCGCCGGCCGGCTTCACCGGTCAGCCCGCGGTCGCCAACGGCGCGTCGACCGTGCTCGGCGAGATCTTCGGCGAGGCGGGCGCGCACGCGCGCAGCGCCGTCGGCGTCGCGGTGCTGCCTCTGGATGCTCCCGTCGAGGTCGAGCTCATCCTCGAGTTCGCCTAGCCAGCGTCAGGCGGCCGCCGGGCTGGTCCCGCGCTGCCGTCGCGCGGCTCGTGCTTCGCACGGAATCAGACACCTCGCACGGGGTGAAGCGTGCGAGGTGTCCGTTCCAGTACGAGGTGCGGGGCGGGGATCAGTCGAGCGTGCCGCGGATCGACTGCACGACGTTGACGTCGGTGAGTGTCGTGGTGTCGCCGATCTCGCGCCCCTCGGCCACGTCTTGCAGCAGACGCCGCATGATCTTGCCCGAGCGCGTCTTGGGCAGCTCGGCGACGACGAAGATCTCGCGCGGCCGGGCGATCGCGCCGATCTGCTCGGTGACGTGCGCGCGCAGCATGACGCTCGCCTCGGTCGCCGTGACCGTCGCGGCCTTCTTCGCGCGCAGGATCACGAAGGCGACGACAGCCTGACCGGTCGTCTCGTCGCTCGCACCGACCACCGCGGCCTCCGCCACGATCGGGTGCGAGACGAGCGCCGACTCGATCTCCATCGTCGAAAGGCGGTGGCCCGAGACGTTGATGACGTCGTCGACGCGTCCGAGCAGCTGCACGTCGCCGTCGGCATCGAGGTGGGCCCCGTCGCCCGCGAAGTAGAGCGGCCCCTGCGGAGCATCCGCGAATTTCGACCAGTACGTGTCGCGGAACCGCTCGGGGTCGCCCCAGATGCCGCGCAGCATGCTCGGCCACGGCTCGGTGATGACGAGCAGACCGCCCGCCTCCTTGCCGACGTGCACGCCGGCCTCATCGAGAACGTCGACGCTGATGCCGGGGATCGGCACCTGCGCCGAGCCGGGCTTCGTCACTGTGATGCCCGGCAGGGCGCTGATCATGATGGCGCCCGTCTCGGTCTGCCACCAGGTGTCGACGATGGGGGTGCGGCCGCCGCCGATGATCTCGCGGTACCAGACCCAGGCCTCGGGGTTGATGGGCTCGCCCACCGAGCCGAGCACACGCAGGCTTGAGAGATCGTGCGCGAGCGGGATCTCGCGGCCAAGCTTCATGAACGACCGGATGGCCGTGGGAGCCGTGTAGAAGATGCTGACCTTGTACTTCTCGATGATCTCCCACCAGCGGCCGGGGTGCGGCGTGTCGGGAGTGCCCTCGTAGAGCACCTGCGTGGCGCCGTTCGCGAGCGGTCCGTAGACGACGTAGCTGTGGCCGGTGATCCAGCCGACGTCGGCCGTGCACCAGTAGACGTCGGTCTCGGGGCGCAGATCGAAGACGCTCTTGTGCGTGAACGCGGCCTGAGCGAGGTAGCCCCCGCTCGTGTGCAGGATTCCCTTCGGCTTGCCGGTCGTGCCGCTCGTGTAGAGGATGAAGAGCGGGTTCTCGGCCTCGAAGCCCTGCGCCTCGTGCTCGTCGGAGGCCTCGGCGATCTGCTCGTGCCACCAGAGGTCGCGACCGTCGGTCCACTCGACCTCGTTGTCGCCTCGGCGCACGACGAGCACGCGCTCGACGCTCGACTCGGCGGCCGCGAGCGCTGCGTCGACGGCCTGCTTGAGCGGGAAGACCTTGCCCTTGCGCCAGCCGCCGTCGGCCGTGATGACGAGCGTGGCATCGGCATCCTCGACCCTGGCCCTGATGCTCTCTGCGCTGAACCCGCCGAAGATGACCGAGTGGATCGCACCCAGGCGCGCCACGGCGAGCATGGCGATGACGGCCTCGGGAATCACCGGCAGGTAGATCACGACGCGGTCGCCCTGGCTGACACCGAGGGCGGCGAGCATGTTCGCCGCGCGCTTGACCTCGCGGGTCAGCTCGGCGTAGGTGAGGCTGCGGGTGTCGCCGGGCTCGCCCTCCCAGTGCAGGGCCACGCGATCGCCGTTGCCCGCGAGCACGTGCCGGTCGAGGCAGTTGTAGGCCACATTGAGCTCGCCGTCGGCGAACCACCGCGCGAACGGCGGGTTGGTCCAGTCGAGCGTCTCGGTGAAGGGCCGGTGCCAGTGCAGTTCGCGGGCGCGGTCGGCCCAGAACCCGAGGCGGTCGGCGCGCGCCTCATCGTAGAGTTCGGGCTTCGCGACGGCGGCCGCCGCGAACTCGGGGCTCGGCGGGAAGCGGCGGTCTTCGTGCAGGAGGCTGTCGATCGAGGTCTCTGACATCGTCATCCTTGGTCGATGTGAAGCGGACTGGCCTGGTCTGCCGACTTCGGAACGGGGTACCGGGCCATCCTAGAGCGGCGCTCGGCCGCGCGGGCGACCTCGGGTCACGGGGCGTCACCGGCGTTCGCGCGCCGAACTTGTCCCCTTTCGGGGGACATTTTCCTGAGTCCTCCCTATGGAGGACAAAACGGGGGGCGAAATCGCTTGACCTGACCATTCCGACGCATACACTGGAGGGGTCAGCAGCAAGCCTGACTTAGGCAACGCGAACGATTCCCCCCAATCACGTGTTGCTGTGGCGGCGTCCGATTCCCCCCAATGCGGACGCCGCCCCTGACGTTAAGCCGGCAGTCATTCCGCGCGGCACAGCAATCCGACGGCCCCTCCTCATGAGGGGCCGTCGGCGTTCGTGCCCCAGGATGCCCGCTCGGTGCCGCGCGCCCCGCCGCCCCGAGGCACCCTGTGACCGTGCAGCCCTTCGTGCCTCGAGACCCGCGCGCGCCCGCGGTGCCCCGTGATCCTGGCCCTCCGTCGACCGGAGGGGCCGCGGCGCGCCCGCCCGCCGCCGAGGCTCCGCACGAGCGGCGGGTGCCCGCGGCCGCGCGCGCGGCGCTCGGCCCCCTCGCCGCGGTCGTCGCCGACCCCGCCGCGACCGACGTGTTCGTCACCGCTGACGGCGCGGTGTGGGTCGACCGGGGCCCCGGGGCCGAGCGCGTGACGGGGATGCGCCTCGAGCAGACCGCCGCGCGCGCTCTCGCGGTCGGTCTCATCGCCGCTGGCGGGCGGCACGTCGACGAGGCGACGCCCTGCGCCGATGTGCGCCTCGGCGACGGCATGCGCGTGCACGTCGCGCTGCCGCCCATCGCCTGGGGCGGCACGGCGATCTCGGTGCGCCTGCCGCGCGTGCACCGGGTCACCCTCGAGCGCTCGGGTCTCGACCCCGCGACGCTCGACGACCTGCGCGGCGCGCTGCGCGAGCGTCGCACGGTGCTCTTCACCGGCGCCACCGGCAGCGGCAAGACGACCCTCATGGCGGCCTGGCTCAGCGACGCGCTCGCATCCGACCGCATCGTCATCATCGAAGACGTCGCCGAGGCGCCCATCGCGCACCCGCACGTCGTCGCGCTCGAGTGCCGCCAGCCGAACATGGAGGGTGCGGGCGGGGTCGACCTGGCACGGCTCGTGCGCGAGGCGCTGCGCATGCGGCCCGACCGGCTCGTCGTGGGGGAGTGCCGAGGCGCCGAGATCCGCGAGTTCCTCGCCGCACTCAACACGGGGCACCGCGGCGGAGCGGGCACGCTGCACGCCAATTCGCTCATCGACGTCGCCGCCCGGCTCGAGGCGATCGGCATGATCGCGGGTCTCGGCCCCGAGGCTCTCGCGCGACAGGCGATGAGCGGCATCGATCTCGTCGTGCACCTCGAGCGCGGGCCCGACGGCACCCGCCGCGCCACGCTCGGCCGATTCGCGCTCGACGGGCGCGAGCGCTTGCGGGTCGAGCCGCACGGGGCCGGCCCCTCGTGACCGGGCCGACGACGCGTCAGACGGAGGGGTCGCTCGCGGGGCAGCTGCACCGGCTCGCCGTGCTCGTCGCGGCGGGCCTGAGCCCGCGAGCGGCGTGGATGCACGCTGCCGCGGCGGGCGATGATGCCGTGCTGGCCGGTGTCGCCGCCGCGATCGAGCGCGGCGACGACATCGGCGATGCGATCGCCGCGGCCGGGGGCGCCCCGTCGGGTGCCGCGGTGGGCGAGCCGCCCGACGACGGTCTGCTCACCGGCACCTCCGCCGCATGGCGTTCGCTCGCTGCGGCCTGGCGCGTGGCGACCGCGACCGGAGCACCCCTCGCGCCTGCGCTGCGCGGATTCGCGGAAGGGCTGCGCGATCGCGAGGCCGCGCGCCGCGACATCCGCATCGCCTTGGCCGGCCCGCGCGCGACCGCACGCATCGTCATGGTGCTGCCCGGGGTGGCCGTGCTCCTGGGCCTGGTCATGGGCGTCGATCTCGTGAGCACAGTCTCGACACCCGTCGGAGCGAGCGCCATGATCGCTGGCCTCGCCCTCGTCGTCATCGCCCGACGATGGATGCGGGGCCTCCTCCGTGCCGCCGAGCCGCCCCCGCCCACGGTGGGCCTCGCTCTCGATCTGCTCGCCGTAGCGGCGGGCGGCGGGGGCTCACCCGAGGCCGCCGCAGAGCTCGTCGAGTCAGAGCTGAGCCGCGTCGGGCTGGGCGGCGGGGCCGCCGATGCGGTCGCCGTCGCCGCTCTCGTGAGCCTGTCGCGCGCCGCAGGTGCGCCGCTCGGCGAGCTCGCTCGGGCCGATGCCGCCGAGGCGCGGGCCGCCGCCCGTGCCGCCGCGCGCGAGACCGCCGAGCGACTCGCCGTGCGCCTCATGCTGCCGCTCGGCGCCTGCATCCTGCCCGCCTTCCTCCTGCTCGGCGTCGTGCCCATGCTCATCGGGCTGCTGTCCTCCACAGCCGGGGCGTGGTGAGCTCCCCGCGATCACGACCGGGGCGATCGCCCGACGAGCGAGTCGATGCGGCACACTCGACCCGTTCGTGCCAGCCGACCGCCCGCCTCGCGGGCCTCCATGATGGGACGACCACCGATGCCGCACACCACCCGCTCTCCGCACACCGCCCGCCTTCCCCACACCGCCCGCCCTTCCTCCCGCAGGCCGCGCCTCGCTGACGACCGCGGCGCCGCGACCGCCGAGTACGCGATCGCGACGATGGCCGCTGTCGGCTTCGCGAGCCTGCTCGTGGTGATCATGCAGAGCGACGAGGTGCGCGGAATCCTGACCGACCTCGTGCGCACGGCGCTCACCGTCGGCGGGTGATGGCGAGCACGCCCGCGCAGCACGCCCGCGATCGCGGCTCGGTCACCGCCGAGATCGCCGTCGCCCTGCCCGCGGTGGTCGTCGTGCTCGCAGCCTGCCTGGGAGGGCTCGGTCTCGCGAGCGCGCAAGTGCGGGCACAAGACTCCGCGGCCGACGCTGCTCGGCTGCTCGGCCGCGGCGAACCCCTCGCGGCGGCCGAGCAGCTCGTCGCACGCTCCGTCACCGGCGCCGACCTGGTGATCAGCAGGCCCGCGGGGCTCGTCTGCGCGAGCGTCGTCGTCGAGCAGCGACTGCTGCTCGTGCCCTTGCGCGTGGCGGGGTCGTCGTGCGCGCTCGACGGCGGCCGATGAGCCGCGGGGCGCGCCTGGACCCTCTCGCGGGTGATCGCGGCGCCGGGTCTGTTCTCGTCATCGGCCTCGTCTCGGTGGTGGCGCTCGCGGGCCTCACGGTGCTCGGCGGCGCCCACGCGCTCGTGCGCGGCCAGCAGCTGAGCGCGGCCGCCGATGCCGCAGCGCTCGCCGCGGGCGACGCCCTGCTCGGGTGGGTCGCGGGCGAGCCGTGCGAGGTCGCGCAGCGCGTTGCCGAGGCGCACGCGGCGCGGCTCGCCGACTGCTCGAGCGCCGGACTGACGGTGCTCGTGCGGGTGGAGGCGGGCATCCTCGGACTGGTCGTGGCGCGGTCGGCACGCGCGGGCCCGCCGGAGGCCGGGTGGTAGTGCTCCGGCGTTTCCTGTGTATGGTGTGCCTGATTGCGGCATGCGGGCTCGCCTCCGTGCCGCGGCACCGGCCGGGGTGCGGATGCGATCCCCCCGCCGCACTGACGTACTTAGGTAAGGAGCACCGTGCCACAGGGCAAGAAGCTGGTCATCGTCGAGTCGCCGGCGAAGGCGAAGACGATCGGCAAGTACCTCGGCGACGACTACGAAGTGCAGGCCTCGGTCGGCCACATTCGCGACCTCGTCGAGCCCAAGAACCTGCCGGCCGAGCTCAAGAAGGGCCCGCTGGGCAAGTTCTCGATCGACGTCGACAACGGCTTCGTGCCCTATTACGTGGTCTCCGACTCGAAGAAGAAGACGGTCGCCGACCTCAAGCGAGCCCTCAAAGACGCCGACGAGCTCTGGCTCGCCACTGATGAAGACCGCGAGGGCGAGGCCATCGCGTGGCACCTGCTCGAGGTGCTCAAGCCCAAGGTCCCCGTCAAGCGCATGGTCTTCCACGAGATCACCGCCGAAGCCATCCAGCGTGCCGTCGACAACACGCGTGAGCTCGACACCGCCCTCGTCGACGCGCAAGAGACCCGGCGCATCCTCGACCGCCTCTACGGCTACGAGGTCAGCCCCGTGCTCTGGCGCAAGGTCGGCCCCGGCCTGAGCGCCGGCCGCGTGCAGTCGGCCGCCACGCGCCTCGTGGTCGACCGCGAGCGCGAGCGCCTGGCCTTCGTGAGCGCGAGCTACTGGGATCTCGACACGACCCTCTCGCCGACCAGCGGCGACACCCCGTTCACCGCCCGCCTGGCTCGACTCGACGGCAAGAAGGTCGCCACCGGCCGCGACTTCACCGACCGCGGCGAGCTCAAGGGCGCTGAGACGGTCGCACTCGACGAGTCGCTCACCCTCTCGCTCGCCGAGGCCCTGCGCGACCCCGCTCTCGCGGTGACGGTCACGAGCGTCGAGTCGAAGCCCTACACGCGCCGCCCCGCCGCGCCGTTCACGACCTCGACCCTGCAGCAGGAGGCCGGGCGCAAGCTCCGCTTCACGGCCCGCCAGACGATGTCGGTCGCCCAGTCGCTCTACGAGAACGGCTACATCACCTACATGCGCACCGACTCGACCACGCTCTCGCAGCAGGCGGTGGATGCGGCGCGCTCGCAGGCGGCCGCCCTCTACGGCGCCGACAGCATCCCCGAGTCGCCCCGCGTCTACGCCAGCAAGTCGAAGAACGCGCAAGAGGCGCACGAGGCGGTGCGGCCCGCCGGCGACGTGTTCCGCACGCCGAGCGAGCTCGAGGGCACGCTGCGCGGCAACGATTGGAAGCTCTACGACCTGATCTGGAAGCGCACCGTCGCGAGCCAGATGGCGGATGCCCGCGGCCAGACCGCCTCGGTGAGCATCCAGGCGGGCCCGACCGCGGCATCCGCCGCCCCCGCGGGCGCGATCGCCGAGTTCGCCGCGAGCGGCACCGTCATCACCTTCCGCGGCTTCCTCGCCGCCTATGAAGAGGGTCACGACGAGTCGCGCGACACCGACGAGAAGTCCGAGCCCGCCGAGGCGAAGCTTCCGCCGCTCACCGTGGGTCAGGCGCTGACCGTCGTCGACGTCGAGGCCAAGGGCCACGAGACGAGCCCGCCCGCGCGGTACACCGAGGCGAGCCTCGTGAAGGCGCTGGAGGAGCGCGGCATCGGCCGCCCGAGCACCTACGCCGCGATCATCTCGACGATCGTCGATCGCGGCTACGTCACCCCGCGCGGTTCGGCGCTCGTGCCGAACTGGATCGCCTTCTCGGTCGTGCGCCTGCTGGAGGAGAACTTCAGCGACCTCGTCGAGTACGACTTCACGGCCGAGATGGAGGAAGACCTCGACCGCATCGCCAATGGCGAGGCCGACCGCACCGAGTGGCTCACGGGCTTCTACTTCGGCGACGCGCACCAGCCGGGCCTGCGACCCGTCATCGACAACCTCGGCGACATCGACGCGAAGACCCTCAACTCGATGCCGCTCACCGACACGATCACCCTGCGCATCGGCAAGTACGGCCCCTACCTCGAGGTGGTCGACCCGACGGCCGAAGCCGCCGCCGACGGCACCCCCGCCACCCCGCGACGCGTGAATCTTCCCCAAGATCTCGCGCCCGACGAGCTCACGCCGACGAAGGCGCAAGAACTGGTGGATGCCCCCGTCGTGGGCGACCGCGTGCTGGGCATCAACCCCGAGAACGGCAAGCAGGTCGTGGCGAAAGACGGGCGCTTCGGCCCCTATGTCACCGAGCTCGACCCCGAGCCCGAGGTGACGCCGGAGGAGGCCGCCGCGGCTGCTGCCGCGCTCTCCGCCGCTGCCGAGACCGTCGTCGACCCGGCCACCGGCGAGGTGCTGCCGGCGCCGAAGAAGCGCGCGCCCGCCAAGAAGAAGGCTCCTGTCGAGAAGCCGCGCACGGCATCCCTGTTCAAGGACATGGACCCGGCGACGGTCGACTTCGAGACCGCCCTGAAGCTGCTGAGCCTGCCGCGCACGGTCGGCGACGACCCCGAGAGCGGCGAGCCCATCACGGCGCAGAACGGCCGCTACGGCCCGTACCTCAAGAAGGGCACCGACACCCGCTCGCTCGACGCCGAGGCGCAGATCTTCGAGATCGACCTCGATGGCGCCCTCGCGAAGTTCGCCGAGCCCAAGTACGGGGCCCGCAAGGCCTCGAGCGCGCTCAAGGAGTTCGACGCCGACCCCGTCAGCGGCAAGGCGATCAAGCTGAAGGACGGCCGCTTCGGCCCCTACGTGACCGACGGCGAGACCAACGCCACCGTGCCGCGCGGCGAAGACCCGATGGAGATCGACTTCGACCGGGCCGTGCAGCTCATCGCCGACAAGCGCGCGAAGGGTCCGGCCAAGAAGCCCGTGAAGCGCGCGCCCGCGGCCGGAGCGAAGACGGCTGCGAAGAAGGCCCCGGCGAAGAAGGCGGCCGCGAAGCCTGCGCCCAAGAAGGCGTCGTGACCGGGCTGTTCATCACCCTCGAGGGCGGTGACGGCTCGGGCAAGAGCACGCAGATGGGTGCCCTCACGGCATGGTTGCAGGGGCGCGGCCGCACCGTCGTGCAGGCGCGCGAGCCCGGCGGCACCGACCTCGGCCTCGAGCTGCGGGAGATCGTTCTGCACCGCCGCGGCCACATCGCCGCGCGTGCCGAGGCGCTGCTGTACGCCGCCGACCGTGCGCACCACATCGCGACGGTCGTGCGCCCGGCGCTCGAGCGCGGCGACGTCGTCATCCAAGACCGCTACCTCGACTCGTCGGTCGCCTACCAGGGTGCCGGGCGCGTGCTCGACCCGACCGAGGTGCGCGACCTCTCGCTGTGGGCGTCCGAGGGTCTGCTGCCGCACCTCACCGTGCTGCTCGATCTCGACCCCGCCGTCGGCCGCGAGCGGCTCGACGCGAGCCGCACCCGCTACGACCGGCTCGAAGCAGAAGAGGCCGACTTCCACGAGCGCGTGCGCGCCGCGTACCTCGCGCTCGCCGAGGCCGAGCCGGGCCGGTTCCTCGTGCTCGACGCGACGCTGCCGGTCGACGAGCTGCAGGCGAGCATCCGGAATCGGGTGTCGGCCCTGCTCGACTAGGGTGGCGCCATGACCTCCTGGGACGACCTGACCGGCCAGGAGGCCGCGATCACGGCGCTGCAGGATGCCGCGTCCGACCCCGAGGCGATGACGCACTCGTGGCTCATGACGGGTCCGCCCGGCTCGGGCCGCTCGAACCTCGCGTTCGCCTTCGCCACCGCCCTGCTGCAGGGATCGGCGACCGGTGCCGAAGCGCAGCGCACGGCGGCCCAGGTCGCGGCACGCACGCACCCCGACCTCGCCGTGCTCGCCACCGACCGCGTGATCATCGCGATCGAGGAGGTGCGGCAGCTCGTGTCGCAGAGCCAGTTCTCGCCGAGCGTGGCTCCGTACCGGGTCATCGTCATCGAAGACGCCGATCGCATGACCGAGCGCACCTCGAACGTGCTGCTCAAGGCGCTGGAGGAGCCCCCGCCGCGTACGGTCTGGATCCTCTGCGCACCGAGCCCGGCCGACCTCATCCCGACCATCCGATCGCGCGTGCGCACCGTGCGGCTGCGTGTGCCGAGCGTGGCCGAGGTGGCTGAGCTGCTCGCGCGACGCGACGGTGTCGAGCCGGCGCTCGCCGAGCGGGCCGCGCGCGAGTCGCAGACGCACATCGGCATGGCCCTGCGCCTGGCGACCGACGCCGACGCGCGCGAGCGCCGTGCTCGCACGCTCGAGCTCGCCCTCGGCGTGCAGAGCGTGAGCGGGGCGGTGATCGCGGCCGAGCGGCTCGTCGCCGTCGCGACCGACGACGCGAAGGCGTTCACGGCGGAGCGCGAAGACGAGGAGCGCGCCGCGGCTCTGCGTTCGCTCGGCATCGAGCCGGGGGCGAGTGTGCCGATGGGCCTGCGCGCGAGCCTGAAGGCGCTCGAAGAAGACCAGAAGCGCCGCGCGACCCGATCGGTGCGCGACGGCATCGACCGCGTGCTCGTCGACCTCCTGTCGCTGCACCGCGATCTGCTGCTGCTGCGGCTCGGCGCGGGCGTCGAGCTCGTCAACGAGGCCATCCGCGGCGACCTCGAGGTCGTCGCGCGTGCCGTCAGCGCCGAGCAGTCGCTCGCCGCGCTCGATGCCATCGCTCTCGCCCGCCGCCGCATCGAGGGCAACACCCCTCCCGCGCTCGCTCTCGAGGCCATGCTCATCACGGCGAGCGGACGGGTGCCGGCGCTAGGCTCGCCCTCGTGACCCGCCGCACTGCGCCCCGAGCCGCCGCCCTCGCCTCGATCGTCCTCGTCCCCCTGCTGCTGCTCAGCGGCTGCGTGCCGAGCTGGCTGCAGGGCCTCGTCAGCGGCGGCGACGTCTCCACGCCCACGGGCGAGGAGGTCGCCGAGAACCTCCGGCCGTACTACACCCAGGTGCTGACGTGGACGGGCTGCGGCGGGGGCGCCCAGTGCGCGACCGCGATCGCGCCGCTCGACTGGCAGAACCCCGGCGAGGGCGACGACATCGAACTCGCCCTCGTGCGTCACCCGGCCACGGGTCAGGCGCAGGGTTCGCTGTTCATCAATCCCGGCGGCCCCGGCGCCTCCGGCTTCGACTTCGTGCGCGACAGCGTCGACTTCGCCGTGAGCACCGACCTGCAGCGCGAGTTCGACATCGTCGGCTGGGATCCCCGAGGCGTCGGCAGGTCGAGCGCCGTCACCTGCTACACCGACCCCGCCGACCTCGACGAGTTCATCTTCGGTATCCCCGAAGCCGAGTTCGCGACGCCCGAATGGGAGGCCGAGGTCATCGCGAGCTCCATCGCGTTCGCCGAGGCCTGCGCCGAGAACACCGGTGCGCTGCTCGGCTTCGTCGACACGAACAGCACCGTGCGCGACCTCGACATGATGCGGGCGATCGTGGGGGATGCCCGGCTGAACTACTTCGGATACTCCTACGGCACCGACATCGGCGCGCGGTACGCCGACCAGTTCCCCGAGAAGGTCGGGCGTCTCGTGCTCGACGGCGCGACCGATCCGACGACGACGACCTTCGATGTGGTGCTCGCGCAGTCGGAAGGCTTCGAGCTCGCGCTGCGGGCTTACCTCGAGGGCTGCCCCGAGCTCGGCGCCTGCCCGTTCCCCGGCACGATCGACGAGAGCCTCGCGCTCATCCGCGACCTGTACGAGCGCCTCGGTGAGAACCCCATCGAGGCGGAAGGCGGCCGCTTCTTCGACGGTGCCGTGCTCGACATCGCGATCGCGACGGCGCTCTACGACGAGGGGTCGTGGAGTTTCTTGAGCCAGATGTTCACCGAGCTGCGCACGGGCGTCGTCGAGACGGGCTTCCTGCTCGCCGACTTCTACTACGGGCGCGAGAAAGGGGAGTACATCGACAACTCGCTCGAGGCCTTCATCGCCATCAACTGCCTCGACTACCCCGTCGAGACCGATCGCGCGGTCATCGCGCAGCAGAACGAGCAGATCCGCCAGGTGGCCCCGACGACGGCGGGCGAGGGCTCACCGCTCGGCGATGTGCTGTGCGCCAACTGGCCGTACCCGTTCGAGGGCGAGCTCGGCCCCGTGAGCGGCGCGGGCGCCGCGCCGATCCTCGTCATCGGCACGACGGGCGACCCCGCGACGCCGTACCAGTGGGCCGAGGCTCTGGCCGAGCAGCTCGAGAGCGGGGTGCTGCTGACCTGGGTGGGCGAGGGGCACATCGCCTACGACGAGGGCGACCCGTGCATCAACGACCTCGTCGATGCCTACTTCCTCACCGGAGCAGTGCCGCAAGACGGCCTCGTCTGCGACGCCGGGCAGGGCTGAGCCATGGAGCAGGCCGAGCCGACCGGGCTCGTCGACACCGAGGCGACGGTGCTCGCGCGCGACGGGCAGCGCCGAGCGAGCATCCCGTTCGCCATCATCGCCCTCGTGCTCGCCGTGCTGCCGCTCGCGCTGCTCGCGCTGCCGGTTCCGGGTGCGGGGCTGCTCGCCGCTGCCGCGATCACGGTCTCGGTGGTCGTGGCGATCATCGCCGTCGACCGCGCGGTGCGCGGCGCACCCGGACGAACGCTGGCGGTCGTCGCTCTGGCGCTCGCCGTAACGACGGGCATGGTGTCGACCGCGGCAGGTCTCGCGTCGGGCATCGCGGCCGCGGCCGCGGCCTTCGGTGAGCGCGGGGGCTCGATCCCTTCCGGTCTCGACGAGCTGCTCGCGGGGGAGGCAGCCGCCGCGCCGGCATCCGACGCCCAGATCTCGGGCGAGTGGGTGGTCGACGAGCTGTTGCGCGCCTGCGCGGCGGGGCGGTTGCACGCGGTCGCGGCGCCGGGCTCGACGACGCTCTTCCTCGTCGGCGAGCGGCCGGTGAGCGTCGACGCGTTCGCGTTCACCGTCACGGTCACCCCGGGCGACGAGTCGTGGACCGCATCGGTGCGGGGCGACGTGCCGGCGGGGTCGGACCCAGTGTCGGGTGAGGCCGTCAACCCGCTCGGCTGCGCCGACATCGAGCTCGACGCGCAGTCGGGCGAGCCGGTGGGCGGGGCGGGCGACGCGCCCGACGACGCTGCTGGCGACCCGGGCGCCGGGGGAGACGACGCGGGCGGTGCGGATGCTCCGCCAGCGCCCGAGGGCGAGGTCAACTACTGGGAGCTCGAAGTCGGCATGTGCGTCAACGATGCCGACCTGCCCGAGACCTTCCTGTCGATCCCGCTCGTCGACTGCGCCCAACCGCACGACAGCGAGGTCTACGCGATCGAGACGCTCGACGAGGGGCCGTACCCGGGCGAGGACGAGGTCTTCCGGCTGGCGGAGGAGATCTGCCTCGACACGTTCGAACCGTATGTCGGCATCAGCTACGACCGCTCGCTGTTCTACTTCGGCTACTACTGGCCCGACAAGAACAACTGGGGCGGAGGCGACCGCGACGTGATCTGCGTGCTCTACGACCAGAACGGCCCGATCGAGGGTTCGATGCGCGGGTCGGGTCGCTGATCGGCTAAGCTTTCACCTCGTGTCACGGCCTCGGCCGTGTCCGCCGCCTTAGCTCAGTCGGCAGAGCGTCTCACTCGTAATGAGAAGGTCGTGGGTTCGATTCCCACAGGCGGCTCCATCCCTTTCGTTCGGGTTCGGAGCACCGATGACGGCACGCGATCAGGCTCCGGATGCCCCCGAGCGTCGGGCGCTGCGGCGCACCGTCGTGATCGTCGCGGCCATCAATCTCGCCTACTTCGGCGTCGAGGTCGTCGTCGCCCTGGCGATCGGCTCGGTCGCGCTGCTCGCCGACAGCGTCGACTTCCTCGAAGACACGGCGGTCAACCTGCTCATCGCCCTCGCGCTCGGCTGGTCGCTCGCCGCGCGGGCGCGGGTCGGCCGGGCGCTCGCGATCGTCATCCTGCTACCGGCCATCGCCGTCATCGTGCAGCTCGTGCTGAAGGTCGGCGACCCCGAGGCGCCGGCCGCCCTGCCGCTCATGCTCGCGGCGGGCGGGGCCGCGCTCGTGAACCTGGTGTGCGCCCTCCTGCTCGCGCGCATCCGCGCCGCGGGCGGGTCGATGGTCGGCGCGGCCTGGCTCGCCGCGCGCAACGACGTCGTCATCAATCTCGCGATCATCGCGATGGGTGTCGTGACGCTGTGGATCGGCACGGGCTGGCCCGACATCGTGCTCGGCGCGCTCATCATCGTGCTCAACGGACGCGCGGCGCTCGAGGTCTGGCGGCTCGCGGGTGAGGAGTCGCTCGCTGCCCGCGCCCTCGCGGGCGAGGACCTCGACGATGACTGAGCCCGAGCACGGCTCGCGCGCGGCGACCGCCCTCGCGATCGCCGCGACGCTCGCGGCCGGCGTGGGCGTCGCGACGCAGAGCCGCATCAACGGCGAGCTCGGGCAGCGGCTCGATGACGGCTACACGGCGGCGCTCATCTCGTTCGGCAGCGGCTGGCTGATCCTGCTCACGATCCTCGCGTTCTCGCCGCGCGGACGGGAAGGCATGGCCCGTGTCATCACCGAGGTTCGGCACGGCCGCCTCGCCTGGTGGATGCTGCTGGGCGGCCTCGCCGGCGGATACTTCGTGCTCGCCCAGGGTCTCGTGGCGGGGATGCTCGGCGTCGCGATCTTCACGATCGCCATCGTGACCGGCCAGACCGTGACCGGCCTGACGCTCGATGCCACGGGTTTCGCCGGTGCTCGGCGCACCGCGATCGCACCCGCGCGGGTGCTCGGGGCCGTCCTCACGGTCGCGGCGGTCGCGGTCGCGGTCATCCCGAGGCTCGACGGCGAGGGCTTCCCGATCGCCGCGATCACGCTGCCGCTGCTCGCGGGGGTCGCGGTCGCGTTCCAGCAGGGGCTCAACGGCCGCGTGCGGGCCGAGGCGCGGTCGGCCCTCGCCGCGACGACCATCAACTTCACGGTCGGCACCGCCGCGCTCGTCGTGGCGACGCTCACGCATCTGCTCATCGCGGGCCTGCCCGAGGCGCTGCCGAGCAACCCGCTGCTCTACCTGGGCGGCGCGGTCGGCGCGATCTTCATCGCCATCCAGACCGTGACGGTCGGCCGCATCGGCGTGCTCGTCCTGGGCCTCTGCCTGGTGACCGGGCAGCTCGCCGCCGCGCTCGTCTTCGACGTCGTCGCACCGCTCGGCCCGGGGTCGACGAGCGCGACGGCGGCGGCCGTGGTGCTCGCGCTCTCCGGCGTGCTCGTGGCGAGCATCCGGTGGCGGCGCGGAGGGCGCGGAACTACTCTGCCGTCGGCGTGAAGTCGAGCGCGAGCGAGTTCATGCAGTAGCGGTCGCCCGTGGGCGTGCCGAAGCCGTCGGGGAACACGTGGCCGAGGTGCGAGCCGCAGCTGGCGCAGCGCACCTCGGTGCGCACCATGCCGAGCGAGGTGTCGTCGATGAGCTCGACGGCCTCGGGGCGCACCGACTCGTAGAAGCTCGGCCATCCGCAGCCCGAGTCGAACTTGGTGCCCGCCACGAAGAGCTCGGCGTTGCACGCGCCGCAGGTGTAGATGCCGGCGCGGCTCTCGTCGAGCAGCTCGCCCGTCCACGCGCGCTCGGTGCCGGCCTCGCGCAGCACCTGGTAGCGCTCGTCGCCGAGCTCGGCCCGCCACTGCTCCTCGGTCTTCTCGACCGCGTAGCTCTTGCCCTCGGTTGCCGGGTTCTCGCCCATGACTCCTCGCTCCTCGCCCGCAGGCGGTTGATCTCCCCCCATTAAACTCGCAATCGTGGCCGACTCTTCCCCGATCCAGCGAACGTGGGGCCAGCTGACCCGCGACGAGTTCTTCGAGATCGCCCGGCTGCGCACCGAGGTGTTCTTCCTCGAGCAGCGCATCGACGAGCCCGAGCTCGACGAGCGCGACCGCGACGAGTCGACCGAGCACGTGTGGATCGCCGATGAACGCGGAACGGCCGCCTATCTGCGGGTCGTCGTCGACGACGTGCCGCAGCCGGGCAACAGGGATGCCCGCCGCCTCATCGGCCGCGTCGTCACCCGGGCCGACCGCCGCGGAGAGGGTCTCTCGCGCCGCCTGCTCGAGCACGTCATCCAGCGTCACGGAAGCGAGCCGCTGGCCCTGCACGCCCAGAGCTACATCCAGCCGCTGTACGCCGCACTCGGCTTCGAGGCCTACGGGGCCGAGTACCTCGAGGCGGGCATCCCGCACATCGGCATGCACCGCCCCGCGCAGCCTGCGCCGAGGGGCGACACCGTACGCTGATCGCACCATGATCGCCGCACTCGCCCTCACCGCCGCCCTCGTGGTCGCGCCGACGGCGTCGAGCGCCGACTGTACGGCCGAGTCGGGCGCGTTCACGTGGGGTTTCAAAGAGTCGTTCCGCGCCTACATCAGCGGCTCGATCGCGAACGGCGGGTGGACCGCCGACGGCGACCTCGGCTACGAGACGCCCGCGTTCTTCAGTGAAGCGCTCGCCGGCTCGCTCGCGCTCGACCCGATCGAGGGCGAGCTCGGCGTCGAGGGGTCCCTGCGCTTCACCGGTCACGACGGCATCCTCGACACGACGATCTCGAACCTGCGCTTCGTCGTCGAGAGCCCCGAACGGCTGACGGTCGTCGTCGACCTCCGCGGCACGACGCAAGACTTCGTGCCCGTCGACTCGGTCGACGTGCCCTTCCTCTCGGGCGACCTCGCGGCCGCGCAGTGGAGCGAGACGGGCGATGCGCTGCTTCTCGAGGGAATCCCCCTGACGCTCACCGCCGAGGGAGCCGAGGCGTTCGGCACGTACCCCGCGGGGGAGGCCTTCGACCCCCTCGACCTCGAGGTCTCGACCTCGGCCGAGTGCGCCGCGCGCGCGATCGAGGCGCACGAGAGCGATGGATCGCTGCCGCTCGCGGTCGGCGCCACCGTGCTCGCGACCGCGCTCGGCGGCGCCCTCACGGCCGTGCTCGTCGCGCGCGCCCGACGGCGCTCGGCGTCGGCGGAAGGCCCCTCCTCCGGCGTCTGACGCCGTCGCCGTGCCACGATGGGCACGTGAGCACCACCGCGGAACGGTACCGGCGCTTCGCCCGCGAGGCGGCCCCCCGCTCGCGCATCTACGCCGCGTGGGCCGAGGCGATCGCCGACGACGACGAGTGCCTCGCGCTCATCGACACCCTGCCCGTCGCCGACCGGCAGCCCGTGCTCGTGCTGAGCGCCGCGCGGTTCTCGGGCCTCTCGACGCACGGCGATATCCGCGCCTGGCTCGAGGGCGAGTGGGATGCCGTGGCGCAGATCGCGCGGCAGCGCGCGACGCAGACGAACGACCCGCGCCGTACGGCGCCGCTGCTCGCGGCCCTGCAGGGCATCCCCGGCCCCGTCGCCCTGCTCGAGGTGGGAGCCTCGGCCGGGCTCGGTCTGCTCGTCGACCGCTACAGCCACCGCTTCATCGATGCCGAGGGGCGCGAGCACCGTCTCGACCCCGTCGAGGGGCCGTCGCTGCTCGAGCTCACCTGCACGCTCGGCCCGGGGGTGCCGGTGCCGACCGCGATGCCCGACATCGTGTGGCGTGCCGGCCTCGAGCGCTCACCGCTGCGCCTCGATCGCCCCGACGACGAGCGCTGGCTGCGCACCCTGATCTGGCCGGAGGAGCGCGAGCGCGCGGCGCAGCTGGATGCGGCCATCGCGATCGCCCGCGAGCATCCGCCGCATCTCGTCGCCGGAGACGCCGTCGACGGGCTCGCCGCCCTCGCCGCGCACGCGCCCCACGACGCGACGCTCGTCGTCGCGAGCCCCGCCGTGCTCGTGTACCTCGCGCCTGCCGACCGCGCGCGCTTCGCCGCCGTGGTCGGCGAGCTGCCCGGCCACTGGGTCTCGCTCGATGGCCGCCGCGTGCTGCCCGCCGTGGGCGCGGCCGTCGACGAGCTGCTGCCGGGGGCCGACGACGACTTCGTGCTCAGCCTCGACGGTCGCCCGCTCGCGGTGGTGTCGCCGCATGGGGATGTCATCGAGCGCTGGGCCTACTCGGAATAGATGGCCCTCGCCAGCGCGTCGAGCACGGCGGCCGTGCGCGGGCCGAAGCTCAGCACCTCACCGTCGTCCATGTCGACGAAGCGCCGCGCCTCGCCGGCGCGCGTGAGGCCCACAGCGGGCTTCTCGGCGAGCAGGCCGTCGACGCCGCCGACGCTTTCGAGCCCTCCCGTCATGACGAGGATGAGGTCGGGGTTGGCGGCGACGAGCGCCTCGTCGGTCATCGGGCGCAGGCCCGTCCAGCCGATCTCGCCGGCGACATCGACGCCGCCGAGGCCTTCGATGAGCTCGTCGGCCCCCGACTCCTCGCCGAACAGGTAGTAGATGCCGGAGGCCCCGCGGAGGTACAGGAACAGGATGCGCACGCGATCGGCAGGGTCGTCGGGCCTGATCTGCTCGATGGCGGCGAGCACCTCGGCGAGCTCCTGCTCGAGGCGCTGGGCGAGCAGCTCGCCGGTCTCGGGCGAGCCGAGGGCGGTCGACACCTGCCGGGCGAGCTCGGCGGGGGCGCTGAGGCCCGGCTCGGCATCCACGTAGACGACCGTCACGCCGGCCTCGCGCAGCTGCAGCACGACGTCGGTCGGTCCGACCGTGCCGTCGGTGATGACGAGCGTCGGGCGCAGGGCGAGCACGGCTTCGCTGCTGATGGCGTGGCCGCTGCTCGTGACGATCGGCAGTCCGTCGGCCTCGGGGAACGTCGTCGAGATGTCGCGGCCGACGACGTCGTCGCCGAAGCCGAGCGCGAAGACGGTCGCGGCGATCGAGCCGGCGATGTCGAGCGGCAGGATGCGGCTCGTGTCAGAGACCACGACGTCGCGGTCGCCGTCGAGGTCGCGCGAGACGACCGTCGCGGGCAGCGACTGCGAGGGGTCGACGGCGACCGGTTCGATCGCCGTCGAGGCGATGAGCGCGGTAGACGGCCCGGTGAGCTCTCGTGGGCTGCCCGACACGGCGAGCTCGCTGAGCGGCACGCGCGGCCCGACCGGGGCGGTCGGTTCGGCGCTCGACTGCGGCGGCGAGACCGAGCACCCGGCGAGCAGGGCGAGCGCGATGAGGCCGGCGGCGGTCGCGGCGGCGCGCGGCGGTCGCGGGGCTCGGCGGGTCATCATCAGTCCGGTCGATCGAGGGGAGAGGGCAGGAAGGTCGTGGTGTCGAGCCTAATCCGCCGTGCTGTGCCGCCTCTGGGCGCACGGTCTGAGCCTGCCGCGGCATCCGCGAGCCGACTAGGGCCGAAGGTCCTCGCGCCCTACCCTGATTCTCACCATGGATGCTCCCGCCGACCCCCTCGACGAGCGCGCGCAACGCGTGCTCGAGTTCGAGCGCACGTGGTGGGGGCATAGCGGTGCGAAAGAGCTCGGCATCCGTCGCGAGTTCGGGTGGACGGCGGCCCGCTACTATCAAGTGCTGAACGCCGTGATCGACACCGAGGTCGCCGTGCGGTACGACCCTGTTCTGGTGGGCCGGCTGCTCGAGGTGCGCGATGGTCGTGCGCAGCGGCGACGCACCCGACGTGCGGGCACCGACGGCGCCGCCTGAGTCCACCAATTTTCGCCGCGAAAGGCATCGCCACGATGGCCGAGTACACCCCCGATCGCTTCGACGAGATCCCTGCGTCGCTCGGCCGCGTCGGCGCGCACCGCGCCCCGGCCCCCCGAGGTCGCGGCTGGATCGTCGTGGCCTGGGCCGCGCTCGCGAGCGGCGTGCTCGTGGTGGCCGGGCTGTACGGCCTGTCCCTCATCAGCGACCGCGTCACCTTCCCGCTGCCCGGCCTCGATACGGCCGAGCCGATGCCGACCCCGAGCGAGTCGGCCTCGGCGCCCGCGTCGGTCGAGCCGATCACCGACCCGGCGCTCGCCGTGCTGCCGGCCGGCTTCACGATCACGGTGCTCAACGGCACCGAGGTCGACGGCCTCGGTGCCGCAGCCCGCGATCTTCTGGCGGCGCCCGGGTGGCCCGTCGGCACGGTCACGGCGGCCGCGCAGACCGACCTCGCCGAGACGGTCGTCTACTACAGCGACCCCACCCTCGAAGGCGTGGCCGCCGGCATGGCGTCGCTGCTCGGTGCGGGCGTCATCGAACTGTCGGACGCCTTCCCGGGCGCTCCCATCACGATCGCGCTCGGCGCCGACTTCGCCGCTGTCGTCGCGCCCTGACGTCCGCGCGTTACGCGGGTGTTTCGCCTCGGTAAAAGGTCGCGGCGACGGGCCCGCCCGAGGTGCGCGCGCGGGTAGTCTCGCGACATTCCCGGCTCTTCCTCTGCCGGGATCGCGAGGAGAACTGCCATGGCCCACGGAACCGTCAAGTGGTTCAACGCCGAGAAGGGTTTCGGCTTCATCACGCTCGAGAGCGGCGACAGCGATGTCTTCGTGCACTACAGCTCGATCGACATGCCCGGCTACAAGGTGCTCGAAGAGGGCCAGGCCGTGACGTTCGAGATCGGCTCGGGCACGAAGGGTCCGCAGGCCGAGGGCGTGCGCGTCGCCTGAACCTGCCGGGCACCCCGGGCTAGGGTGACCCTCATGAACCGGCGATCCGCCCGCAGCGCCCTCGTGGCAGTGCTCGGTGCGGGCATGCTGCTCGTCGTCGGGGGATGCTCCGCCGCGGCTCCGCTGCCGAGCCCCACACCGACGCCCTCGTTCGTGTCGAGCTACGTGCCGCCGCCCGCCTACGGCATCGCGCCGCTCACGGGGGAGCAGATCGAGGTGGGGGCGCTCACCGCTCCCTCGCTCGCCGCGAAGGTCGACAACCACCCCGACGCGCGGCCCCAGGTGGGGCTCGAGCGCACCGACATCGTGTTCGAAGAGCTCGTCGAGGGCGGCCTCACGCGCTATGTCGCCGTGTGGCACTCCGATGTCCCCGACGTCATCGGCCCCGTGCGGTCTATCCGGCCGATGGATCCCGACATCATCTCGCCGCTCGGCGGCATCGTCGCCTACTCGGGCGGCCAGAGCCGCTTCGTCGAGATGATGCGCGCGGCACCCGTCTACAACGCCATCCACGGCCAGCGCGACACCGACGCCACCTTCTACCGCGGAGACAACGCGGATGCCCCGCACAACGTGCTCGTGAGGGCCCCCGAGGTCATCGCGCAGCACCTCGACCTCGCCGCGCCCGTGCAGCAGTTCGCCTTCGCCGAGAGCGTCGCCGCGGCCACCGCGACGGCAGAGGGCTCGCCCACGGCCGGTATCGCCATGCGGTTCGGCGGGGCGAGCGCGCCGTCGTGGTCGTGGGATGCCGCGGGCCAGCGATGGCTGCGCTTCCAGACCGGCGGCGCGCCGGATACCGACTTCTCGGGGGCGCAGTTGAGCGCGACCAATGTCGTGGTGCTGCGGGTTCCCGTGCAGGTGATCCAGAGCATCCCGACCACGCAGCTCATCGGTTCGGGCGAGGCGTGGATCTCGACGGGCGGGGCGACCGTGCGGGCCACGTGGTCGAAGCGCTCGATGACGGCGCCCATCCGCCTGCTCGACATCAACGGCGTGGCCGTGCGGCTGGCACCCGGCAACACCTGGGTCGAGCTCGTGCCGCTCGGCGGCTCGCTCTCGTACCGCTAGCGGCGAGGGGCCGGCCGACACGCCCCGGCACGGCCGGTGCGGCTTGCACTCGCCCTCTGCGAGTGCCAGAATCGTTTAGCACTCACGCTCTGTGAGTGCCAAGAGCTACCGTACGTGAAGCGTCCGGGAGGGACGAGAGACACATGGCTAAGATCATCGCTTTCGACGAAGAGGCCCGTCGCGGCCTCGAGCGCGGCCTCAACATCCTGGCTGACGCCGTCAAGGTCACGCTGGGCCCGCGCGGGCGCAACGTCGTCCTCGAGAAGAAGTGGGGCGCCCCCACCATCACCAACGACGGCGTCTCCATCGCCAAAGAGATCGAGCTCGACGACCCGTTCGAGAAGATCGGCGCAGAGCTCGTCAAAGAGGTCGCCAAGAAGACCGACGACGTCGCCGGCGACGGCACGACCACCTCGGTCGTGCTCGCCCAGGCGCTCGTGCGCGAGGGCCTGCGCAACGTCGCGGCCGGTGCCGACCCCATCAGCCTCAAGCGCGGCATCGAGAAGGCCACGCAGGCCGTCTCGGCCCAGCTGCTGAAGAACGCCAAGGAGGTCGAGACCAAGGAAGAGATCGCCGCCACCGCGAGCATCTCCGCCGCCGACCCCGAGATCGGCGCCCTGATCGCCGAGGCCATCGACAAGGTGGGCAAGGAGGGCGTCGTCACGGTCGAAGAGTCGAACACCTTCGGCACCGAGCTCGAGCTCACCGAGGGCATGCGCTTCGACAAGGGCTACCTGTCGGCGTACTTCGTGACCGACCCCGAGCGTCAGGAAGCGGTCTTCGAAGACCCGTACATCCTGATCGTCAACGGCAAGATCTCGGCCATCAAAGACCTGCTCCCCGTCGTCGACAAGGTGATCCAGAGCGGCAAGCAGCTGCTCATCATCGCCGAAGACGTCGAGGGCGAGGCCCTGGCCACGCTCGTCGTCAACAAGATCCGCGGCATCTTCAAGTCGGTCGCCGTCAAGGCTCCCGGCTTCGGCGACCGCCGCAAGGCCATGCTGCAAGACATCGCGATCCTCACCGGCGGCCAGGTCATCAGCGAGGAGGTCGGTCTCAAGCTCGAGAACGCGACCCTCGACCTGCTGGGCCGTGCGCGCAAGGTCGTCATCACGAAAGACGAGACCACGATCGTCGAGGGCGCCGGCGAGGCCGACGCCATCGCCGGTCGCGTCAAGCAGATCCGGGCCGAGATCGAGAACACCGATTCCGACTACGACCGCGAGAAGCTGCAGGAGCGCCTCGCCAAGCTCGCGGGCGGCGTCGCCGTCATCAAGGCGGGTGCGGCCACCGAGGTCGAGCTCAAGGAGCGCAAGCACCGCATCGAAGACGCCGTGCGCAACGCCAAGGCGGCCGTCGAAGAGGGCATCGTCGCCGGTGGTGGCGTCGCCCTCATCCAGGCGGGCAAGATGGCGTTCGAGTCGGCCGAGATGACGAGCCTGGTGGGTGACGAGGCGACGGGTGCGAACATCGTGCGTGTCGCGATCGACGCCCCGCTCAAGCAGATCGCCCTCAACGCGGGCCTCGAGCCCGGCGTGGTCGCCGACAAGGTGCGCCACCTGCCCGTGGGTCACGGCCTCAACGCCGCGACCGGCGAGTACGTCGACATGCTCAAGGCCGGCATCGCCGACCCGGTGAAGGTAACCCGTTCGGCGCTGCTCAACGCGGCCTCGATCGCGGGCCTCTTCCTCACCACGGAAGCCGTCGTCGCCGACAAGCCCGAGAAGCACGCGGCGCCCATGGGCGACCCGAGCGGCGGTATGGACTTCTAGGTCTGTCACCGCGGCCGGGCATCCCGGTACGCACGGAAACGGGGCGGTTCCCTTCGGGAACCGCCCCGTTCTGCGTGCACGGCGCGCGCGGCTAGCGCAAGAACATGCGGGCCGCCTGCTGCTCGACGTCGGCGTACCCCTGGCCGGCGTGCGCGAGCGCCTCGTTCATGGCGGTGAGCGTCTGCTCCACCCTCTGGTAGGCGGCCGCCCACTCGCCGAGCAGCCCTTGGAAGGCCGAGGCCGCCGAGCCGCTCCACGTGCTCTGCAGCCCGCTGAGGTTGCCCTGCAGCCCCGCGGCCTCGGCCTGCAGCCGGCCGATCGACCCCCGCGTCGCGGCGGTGGCGGCGATGACCGCCTCGCTGTCGACCTGGTAGCGCGTCATGATGCTCTCCCTCCGCGCCGGGGCGGTCGCCCGGCGTCGGCGGAAGGCTAGGCGCGGGAGGGGGAGCGAGGAGGGGCGGGCGGCTCAGAGGGAGCATCCTGCGCCGCCTCAGCGCTGGGGAGGAAGGGAGGACTGCCCGCGAGAGGCAGGGAGACGCGGAAGGTCGCACCGCCGCCGGGCGTGTCGAGCACATCGACCCGGCCGCCGTGCAGCGCCACGATCGAGGCGACGATCGCGAGGCCGAGGCCCGAACCGCCCGTGTCGCGAGCACGCGACGAGTCGGCGCGGAAGAACCGTTCGAAGATCTTCTCCTGCAGCTGCGCAGGGATGCCCTCGCCGTGATCGACCACCGTGATCGTCGCGACGCCGGCCGCCGCATCGGTGCCGACGACGAGCTCGATCGGCGAGCCCTCGGGTGAGAACCGCAGGGCGTTGCCGATGAGATTGGTGATCACCTGGCGGATCTTGTTCTCCTCGCCGATCACGACGGCCTCGAGAGCGGGTCGCGCGATCGCGGCGGTGGCATCCGGCTGCGGGATGCCCGCCGCGGGCCTCCGCCCCCGCAGGCCGCGCAGCCGCCCGAACGCCGAGCCGGCGAGACTCGCCGACCCCGGGGCCGGGGCGCTGTGAGCGGCGGGGGTGTGGAGTTCGGCATCCCGCGCCTCATCGTTCTGGACCCCGGTCGGCTCGGCGATGACGACGGTCACGTCGCGATCGGGCGAGCTCGCCATGGCGTCGAGGGCGGCGTCGCGCGCTACGGGCAGGAGGTCGACGGGTGCGAGCTCGAGGGGGCGCGACTCGTCGAGCCGGGCGAGCTCGAGCAGATCGCTCACGAGCGCGCCCATGCGGATCGCCTCCTTCTCGATGCGGTCCATCGCCTGGGCCACGTCGTCGGGGGCGGTGAGGGCGCCCATGCGGTAGAGCTCGGCGTAGCCGCGCACCGAGACGAGCGGCGTGCGCAGCTCGTGGCTCGCGTCGCCGACGAAGCGCCGCATCTGCGAGATCGTCGACGCGCGGTCGGCGAAGGCGCGGTCGATGCGGCTCAGCATGGTGTTGAGCGAGCGGTTGAGGCGGCCGACCTCGGTGTTGGGCGTGGCGCCGCCGAGGCGCTGGCTGAAGTCGCCGCTCGCGAACCGGGCCGCGGTGGCTTCGACGTCGCGCAGGGGCCGGAACGTCGAGGTGACGAGCATGCGCGTGAGGGCGGCGCTGAGGATGACGACGACGAGGCCGAAACCGAGGAAGATCGAGGCGAACGAGCCGATGATGGCGTTGGCGTCGGCGAGGTCGGCGCCGATCAGGAGCGTCGCCTCCGTGCTCTCGCCGCTCTCGCCGTTGGTCACCTGCAGGGGGAAGGTCAAGATGCGCCACTGCGTCGTGCGGTCGGTGCTGGTGACGGTGAGGCCGCCGTCGAGGCCCGCGACGAACTCGCTCGTCAGGCGGGTGACGTCGGGCGCCTGCAGGCGGCTGCCCGTGCCCACGTTGTCGTCGATGAGCACGCCATCGCCATCGATCGCGCCGAAGTAGAACGGGTTCGAGAAGATCGACGGCGTCAGCTCATCGAACGAGTCGAACTCATCGACCGCGAACGACTCGGGCAGATCGTCTGCGGCCTGCTGGATCTGCCGGTCGACCTCGTCGACCAGAGTGCGCTGCAGCACCGTGAGGGTGCCGATGCCGACGACGAGCAGCCCGAGGGTCACGACGAACACCGTGACGCCGGTGATCTTCGACCTCAGTGAGATCGACTCCCACCACTGGATCAGCTGCTCATGCATCGAACGCCAAGGCTAGACCTTGGCGGCCTTGAGCATGTAGCCGAAGCCGCGCTTGGTCTGGATGAGCGGCTCGTCGGTGTGCGGGTCGAGCTTGCGGCGCAGGTACGAGATGTAGCTCTCGACGATGCCGGCGTCGCCGTTGAAGTCGTACTCCCACACGTGGTCGAGGATCTGCGCCTTCGAGAGCACGCGGTTGGGGTTGAGCATGAGGTAGCGCAGCAGCTTGAACTCGGTGGGGCTCAGCTCGATGACCTCGTCGCCGATGATGACCTCGTGCGTGTCCTGGTCCATCGTGAGCTCGCCGGTGCGGATGACGGAGTCGTCCTCCTCCTGCATCGTGCGGCGCAGGATGGCCTTGATGCGGGCGACGATCTCGTCGAGGCTGAACGGCTTGGTGACGTAGTCGTCGCCGCCGACGGTGAGACCCATGATCTTGTCGTCGGTGTCGTCTTTCGCCGTGAGGAAGAGGATGGGGCTCGTGTAGCCGCTCGACCGCAGGCGCTTGGTGACGCCGAAGCCGTTGATGTCGGGCAGCATGACGTCGAGGATGATGAGGTCGGGCTCTTCTTCGAGCACGGCCGAGATGGCCTGCGCCCCGTTGCCGACGGCGCGCACGGCGAAGCCGGCGAAGCGCAGGCTCGTGGTGAGCAGGTCGCGAATGTTGGGCTCGTCGTCGACGATGAGAATCTTGGGTCCGTCAGCCATGCGCCTATTATCTGGGCTTCTGGTGAAAGTTTCCTGAACGCGGTCGGCCTGTCGCCCTGTCCGCCCTGAGCGGTAGCGTTCGACCATGCAGATCGTGCTCATTCCCGGCTTCTGGCTCGACGGCGACTCGTGGGCGCCCCTCACGCGCGAGCTCGAGGCCGCGGGCCACCGCGTCCACCCGCTCACCCTTCCCGGCAAGCGCCCGGGAGACACCGACCTCGCCGGCATCGGGCTGCGCGATCACGTGGATGCTGTGCTCGCGGTCGTCGACGCCCTCGACGGCGACGTGGTGCTCGTCGGGCACTCCGGCGGCGGAACGATCGCGTGGGCCGTCGCCGACGCGCGCCCTGACCGGATCGCCCGCGTCGTCATGGTCGACTCCATCCCCATGCCCGCCGGCACGTGCATCAACGACGAGCTGCCCGTCGAGGGCGACGGCGTGCCGCTGCCCGACTGGTCGCTCTTCGAAGACGAAGATCTCGTCGATCTCGACGACGAGCTGCGCGCCCACTTCCGGTCGATCGCGAAGCCCGAGCCCGTCGGCGTCGCGCACGAGCCGACGCGCCTCGACGACGAGTCGCGCTTCGCCGTGCCCGTCACGATCATCGCGTGCGAGTTCCCCGCCGCCCTCGTGCACCAGGCGATCGGCAACGAGCGCGAGTGGGCGGGCGAGCTGGCCCGGATGCAGCGGCTCGACATCGTCGAGCTGCCCACCGGCCACTGGCCGCAGTTCACGAAGCCGAGCGAGCTCGCGGCGAGCATCCTGACCGCGATCAGCGGGTAGGGCCGCCGGGCGCCGCGGTTCAGGCGGCGGCAGCCGCGATCTGGTCGGCGTCGAGGATCGTGTAGCTGTAGCCCTGCTCGGCGAGGAACCGCTGGCGGTTCTGCGCGAAGTCCTGATCGACGGTGTCGCGCGCGACGAGCGTGTAGAAGCTCGCCGGAATGCCGCTCTGCTTGGGGCGCAGCAGGCGCCCGAGGCGCTGCGCCTCCTCCTGCCGCGAGCCGAACGAGCCCGACACCTGGATGGCGACCGTGGCCTCGGGCAGGTCGACCGAGAAGTTGGCGACCTTCGACACGACGAGCACGGGAGTGCGGCCATCGCGGAACTCTTGGAAGAGGCGCTCGCGCTCGTCGACCGAGGTCGCGCCGGTGAGCTTCGGCACGCCGAGCGCGTCGCTGAGCTCGTCGATCTGGTCGAGGTACTGCCCGATGATCAGGATGCGCTCGCCCTCGTGCTGCTTCACCAGGCGCTGCACGACGCCGAGCTTGGCCGGTGCCGTGGCCGCGAGCCGGTAGCGCTGGTCGTCGGCGCTCGCCGCGTACTCGAGCCGCTCGGTCGGGGGCAGGTCGATGCGCACCTCGAAGCAGCTCGCGGGCGAGATGTAGCCCTGCGCCTCGATCTCCTTCCACGGCGCATCGAAGCGCTTGGGCCCGATGAGGCTGAAGACGTCGCCCTCGCGGCCGTCTTCACGCACGAGCGTCGCGGTGAGGCCGAGCCGGCGGCGGGCCTGCAGCTCGGCGGTGAGCTTGAACACGGGCGCGGGCAGCAGGTGCACCTCGTCGTAGACGATGAGACCCCAGTCGAGGGCGTCGAGCAGGGCGAGGTGGGCGTACTCGCCCTTCCGCTTGGCGGTGAGGATCTGGTACGTCGCGATCGTGACCGGCTTCACCTCTTTCACCTGCCCCGAGTACTCGCCGATCTCGTCTTCGGTCAGGCTCGTGCGGGCGAGCAGCTCGGCCCGCCACTGCCGCGCCGAGACCGTGTTGGTGACGAGGATGAGGGTCGTCGTGTCGGCCTGCGCCATCGCCCCCGCGCCCACGAGCGTCTTGCCGGCGCCGCAGGGCAGCACCACGACCCCCGAGCCGCCGACGAAGAACTGGTCGATCGCCTGCTGCTGGTACGGCCGAAGGCCCCACTCGGCGAGGTCGAGGTCGATCTGATGCGGGGTGCCGGGCGTGTAGCCGGCGAGGTCCTCCGCCGGCCAGCCGATCTTCACGAGCTCCTGCTTGATCTGGCCGCGCGCCCACGGGGCGAGCTCGAAGGCCGCGTGGTCGATGCGCCGCGTCAGCAGCGGGGCCACCCTCTTGTTGGCGGCGATCTCGGTCAGCACCGCGGCATCCGTCGACCGCAGCACGAGCGTGCCCTCGTCATTGCGCACGATGATCAGTCGGCCGTAGCGGCCCACCGTCTCGGTGATGTCGATCGACACCGACTGCGGCACGGGGAACTTCGCGTACTTCTCGAGCACCGCGAGCATCTCGTGGGCCTCGTGGCCGGCGGCGCGGGCGTTCCAGAGGCCGAGGCGCGTGATGCGGTAGGTGTGCACGTGCTCGGGTGCGCGCTCGAGCTCGGCGAACACCGCGAGAGCGTGGCGGGCCTCATCGGCCTGGCTGTTGGCCACCTCGAGCAGCACGGTGCGGTCGCTCTGAACGATCAGGGGGCCCTCGGGATTCATAACGGGCCAGTCTAGGCGGCGCGGCTGAGAGCGCCCGCCCGCCCGCTACTCGAGCGGCTCGAGCGCCGTGATGCTCGACACCGGCAGCGTGCGCTCGATGTCGGCCGCCTTGTCGCGACCGCGCACGCGCCCCGCCGCGATGCCCGTGGGCTCGAGGTCGAACGAGCGCTCGCTGCCGTCGGGCAGGCGCACCGTGGCGCGCAGCGACAGCTTGCCGCGCAGCGCGAGCTCCCACTGCCGCGCGACCCACGCCGAATCACCGTCGATGCCGATCGTCGACCCGCTGCGGATGCGCGCGACCGCCGCCGCCACCGAGTCGTCGACGACGACGGGTACCGGCCTGCTGCGCGCGCGCCCCGGCCGTTCGGGCGTGACCGTGCCCTCGTCGGCCGCGGCCGGATACCGGGCGTCGATCAAGGTCCACAGCACGACGGCCGGTTCGAAGCGGCTCACCGCGCGGTGCGGCCCCACGCGGCGCAGGGCGAGGGATGCTGCGGCCGCGTCGACGAGGATCGCCTCCAGCAGCAGCGGCTCGTCGCTGCGCACCGCCGTGCGGGCACCCAGCTCGGCCGCCTCGTCGTGCTCGAGGGCGCCGACGCGCACGGCGCCGTACCGCCGGGCCGTCTCGTCGATGAGGTAGGCGAGCGGCTGCGGCACCCCGGTCAGCGAGATGCCCGCGAGGAAGGCGCTGAGCCCCTCGGCGGTCTCGCCCATCGCGATCGCGCGGGTCACACTCTCGGCCGTGATGCGGTAGCGGCCCGCGAGGCCCGAGCTCTCGACCTCCGCCACTCGACGCAGGCGCTCATCGATGGCGCCCGCGAGGGGGCCGGGCGACACGATCGTGAGGTCGTGCTGCAGGTACACCTGCTCGACCTCGGCGGGCACGAGCGGCGCGAGCACGGCCCCGGCGGCCGCCGCGCCCTCGGTGACCAGAGCGCGGCCGATGCTGCTCGGCCGACCGTCGACAGCGATGCCCAGGCGGTCGGCCTGCAGCCCGCGACGGTGAAGCCGCGCCAGCAGGGAGTCGCCCCCCGCCGGGTAGAGCCAGTCGACGAAGTCGACGAGGCCCGACCCCCAGCGCGCGTCAGCCCGCTCGGCCAGCAGGGCCACGAGCTCGGACGGCAGGGCGTCGCGCCAGGCCGTCGCGAGCGTGCTCCACCGGTCGGCGAGCGGGCCTCGGCGCCAGGTGTCGCCAGCCTCGGTGGGGCGCGTCATGCCCGCCTCATCATCGATGAGACCGGCGAGGGCCGCCAGATCGGTGAGCATCGGCAGCTCGTCGAGCGAGCATCCCGCCGCCGCCGAGAGGCGCTTCGCATCGGGCAGCGCCAGCCCGCCGCGCGCCAGCAGCCGACCCGGAGCCTCGGCGAGCGCCAGCACGACCTCGGTGATCGCCGTCGTCGTCGTGAACGCGCGCTCGGCGGCACCGCGGTCGAGGAACCGCCGGTCGGCGTCGTCCACGGGCGCGAGCGCCGGCGGAGGAGCCGCATCACGCAGCTGGGCCGCACTCGGCAGGCCGCGCGCGGGCCACGCGGCGAGCTCGGCGGCGACCGCCGGCCACACGACCACGTGGGTCGGCGTGCGGTCGGCGAGCAGGGCATCCATCGCCGCATCGAGGTCATGCAGCACCTCGACCGCTGTGCGATCGAGCTGCGCGGCGAGCTCGGCAGGTGTCGCCCCCGCCTCACCGTGCTCGGCGGCCGTCGCGAGCGCTGCGAGGGCGCGGCGCGTGAGGCCCGAGAGCGCGAGGGCCAGGGCGGCCGGGTCGAGCAGCGCCTCGGCGAGGTCGAACACGTCGCGCAGGCTCGCCGGCGAGATCGCGCGCTCGCGGATCACCCGCGCGACGACCGCGTCGTCGAGGTCGCGCAGTCGCGCCGCGAGGGCGAGGGAGGCCGCGCTAGTGGCCGGCATCCTTGGCGGCTCGCCCCCGGCGCACAGCGCTGACGACGAGCAGCACGATGATGAGCACGAAGCCGATCGGCAGGCCGATGAGGGGCAGGATCGTGATGGCCGGCCAGATACCCTGCGCGAAGTCGTCGCGCCCGAGACCGGCGCCGGTGGCGGCGATGAGCGCGATGAAGCTCGCGAGACTCATGACCACGATGCCGGCCACCATGTAGGCGAGCACGCGCTCGACGCGGTTGCTCATGACGAACGATTCTTCGGGCACGCCCTCCAGGATAGGTGCCACGACCGACCTCGTTGTACCCCGCGTGCTGGGGTCAGGGGTACAGGGCCCGCGCGACCGGTATCCTCGGAGGTTGGATCACCAATCGAGGAGTACGCGCATGCCCACCGGCAAGGTCAAGTTCTACGACCAGGAGAAGGGTTTCGGCTTCATCGCCAGCGATGAAGGCGACGAAGTCTTCCTGCACGCCTCCGCGCTGCCCGAAGGCGCCGTCGTCAAGGCGGGCACGAAGCTCGAGTTCGGCATCGCCGACGGCAAGCGCGGTGCGCAGGCGCTCTCGGTGCGCATCCTGGATGCGAAGCCCTCGCTCGCGCGAGCCAACCGCAAGTCGGCCGACGACATGTCGATCATCATCGAAGACCTCGTCAAACTGCTCGACGGCATCGGCTCGAACCTCAAGCGCGGGCGCTACCCCGATGGCGAGCACGGCAAGAAGATCGCGGCCGTGCTGCGCCGCGTCGCCGACGACCTGGAAGGCTAGGCGCTCGTGGCGCGCGTGTCGAAGAAGGCCGCCGGATCGGTCGCGGCTCCTGATGCTCCCGACGCCGCCGTGCTCGAGTCCATCGCCCGGCAGGCGCTCGGCGAGATCACCCGACCGGCCAACGTCGGTGCGCTGCGCGACGTCGTCGTCGCCGACGATGTGGCGACGGTGCGCTTCTCGACCACGCAGGGCGGCTACCCCGGCTGGTACTGGACCGTCTCGATCGCCGTGAACCCCGGCATGGAGCCGAGCGTTCTCGAGACCGAGCTCATGCCTGCCGAGGGCGCTCTCGTCGCCCCCGACTGGGTGCCCTGGGCCGACCGGCTCGAAGACTATCTGGCGCAGCAGACCCTCGAGGCCGAGCTCGCGGGCGACGACGGCGACCCCGACGATGACGACGGCGCCGATGACGACGACCTCGACGACGACGCCGACGAGCTGGACGACGACGCGCGCGAGATTGACGGCGGTCACCTGGCCGACGACGAGGCGGATGCCCTCGACGACCACCTCGACGAGCACGACCTGCACGGCGACGACGGCGACGACGTGTTCGACGGCGTCGACATCGACCTGCACCTCGACGACGAGCCGCACGCGCCGTAGCCCGCGCCCCGCGCCGCTGCCGGCTCGCGCCGGCTCGAGAGTCGCCCTTTGTGGCGAGAGTGACGCAACGTTTCGCAACCCCCGCCAGAGACCGCGACTTTCGCGAGCATGTGGTGAGTAACTCCTCCCCGCCGGATTCCGGCGACTGCATGCCACAGTCGTGCCGAGGAGCGCGGGGTGGCTCGTCGGCCGGTGGCACCATCCCACGATGTCGACCCTTCACCCTGATGCCGCACTCGTACGCCTCCCCAACGAAGCCGATGCTGGCCTCCGCTCGCGCGGGTACCGGGCCGCGCGACAGGGCGAGCTCGTGCGCCTGAGTCCGGGTACGTTCGTCAGCGCGTCCGAGTGGAGCGCACTCGACGCCGACCAGCGGTACCGCACGCTCGTCGTCGCGGCGCGTGAACGACTCCACGCCGACGATGTTCTCTCCCACTGGTCCGCCGCCGCGTTGTGGAAGCTGCCCACCATCGGGGCATGGCCCAGCACGGTGCACGTGACCGCACCTGCCGCAGCTGCCCGACGGTCGACCACGGTGCTCACCCGGCATCGGCGCGAGCTTGTCGACGCCCCGGTCAAGATCGGTGGCGTGCCCGCGACCTCCCTCGCGGAGACGGTGCTCGACATCGCCCGCGTCGCACCATTCCCCGCAGCATTGGCGATGGGAGATGCTGCGCTCCGGCGCGTGGATCACCCACTTCGATCGGCGCGAGGTGAAGGAGTCACACTCCGTGAACTCGAAAGAGTGCTCGAGTCGGCCGATGTGCGTCGGGGCCGCGCACGGGTTCGCCGAGTTCTCGCATCGATCGACCCGCGTGCTGATCGCCCCGGCGAGTCGCTGTCGAGAGCGACGATGATCGCCCTCGGGGTTCCGCTGCCCGAGCTGCAGCACTGCATCGTTAGCGCGAGCGGAAAGGTCTACTACCTCGACTTCTACTGGCCCGCGCAAGACATCGGGGCTGACTTCGACGGTCGCATCAAGTACCTCGACCCGACCTACCGAGGGGGTCGCACGGCCGACCAGGTGGTCTATGACGAGAAGGTGCGGGAGGACGAGGTGCGGCTCGAGGTCAGCGGCTATGGCCGGTGGGACTGGACTGTGGCCGGGTCTGCCCACCTCATGGCCGATCGTCTTCGGCGGATTGGCTTGCGCTGGTGACAGTCGCCGTTCTTGGCGAGAGTGACGCAACAGTTCGCGACTCTCGCCACGAACGGCGACTCTCGGCGGGGGTGGGCGGCCGTGGCGGGCGGCTAGCGGCGGCGGCGGCGCGAGACGAGCAGCCCGGCGACGCCGAGCACGAGCCCGACGGCGATCGTCGTGAGCACGCGGGCGGGGTCGAACGGGGTGGGGGCGGAGAGCATTCCGAGCACGACGGCGAGGCCGATGAGCCAGCCGCCGAGGCCGATCGCGAACGCCAGGGCGTCGTTCGTCACGGCCGGTTCGGGCTGCGGCCGTCGCTCGTCGTGCGGAACGTAGAGCCTCATGCGGCCCAGTCTGGCAGGGTCGCGGCGCGCGGGCGAGCGCGCTCTGCGCGCGGGGGCTACGGGATGCCCGGCGCGCCGGGCGGCTCAGCTCGCGAGCGCCTCGAGCACGTGGTCGATGCAGCGCGTGAGCTGGCGCACGTCGTCGGGCTCGATGGCCACGAACGTCGCGATGCGCAGCTGGTTGCGCCCGAGCTTGCGGTAGGGCTCGGTGTCGACGATGCCGTGGGCGCGCAGCACGGCCGCGACCCGGGCGGCGTCGACCGAGTCGTCGAAGTCGATCGTCACGACGACGGGCGAGCGGTGCGCGGGGTCGACGACGAAGGGCGTGGCGAGCTCGTGCGCCGAAGCCCACTCGTACAGGTGCGTCGAGCTCTCGGCCGTGCGGGCAGCGGCCCACGCGAGGCCGCCCGAGGCATTCATCCAGCGCAGCTGGCTGTCGAGCAGCACGAGCGTCGCGAGTGCGGGCGTGTTGAGCGTCTGGTCGAGGCGCGAGTTGTCGATCGCCGCGGTGAGGGAGAGGAACGGCGGGATGTACCGCCCCGACCCGGCGATCGAGTAGGCGCGGTCGATCGCCGCGGGGCTCATGAGCGCGATCCACAGCCCGCCGTCGCCGGCGAAGTTCTTCTGCGGCGCGAAGTAGTAGACGTCGGTCTCGGCCACGTCGAGGTCGATGCCGCCGGCGGCGCTCGTGGCGTCGACGACGGTGAGCGCATCCGGAGCGGTGCCGAACCGCTGCACGGGAGCACTGACGCCCGTCGAGGTCTCGTTGTGCGGGTAGGCGTACACGTCGACGCCGTCGACGACCTCGAGCTGGCCGCGGGTTCCGCCGGGGGTCTGCACGACGTGCGGGGCGTCGAGCCAGGGCGCCGACGCCGAGGCGACGAACTTCGAGCCGAACTCGCCGAAGTCGAGGTGCGCGCTGCGGCGGGCGATGAGGCCGGCGGCCGCGACGTCCCAGAACGCGGTCGAGCCTCCGTTGCCGAGCACGACCTCGTAGCCGTCGGGCAGCCGGAAGAGGTCGGCCAGACCGGCGCGCACGCTGCCCACGAGCGCCTTGACGGGCGCCTGACGGTGCGAGGTGCCCAGGATGCCCGCCGCCGCCGCGAGGTCGGCCAGTTGCTCGTTCCGCACCTTGGAGGGCCCGCATCCGAAGCGCCCGTCGGCGGGAAGCAGCTCGGCGGGAATCGTGATGTCGGCCATGGGCCCATCGTACCGAGAGGGCGCAGGCCGTTTGGCACGGTCGATTAGGCTAGGCGAGCCTGACCTGCCCAAGGAGAGAGGAGGCGCTGTGGCCGACCTCGTCGACACCACCGAGATGTACCTGCGCACGATCCTCGACCTCGAGGAGGAGCAGATCGTGCCTCTGCGCGCGCGCATCAGCGAGCGCCTCGGTCACTCGGGCCCGACCGTGTCGCAGACGATCTCGCGCATGGAGCGCGACGGGCTCGTGCGGGTCGAGGGCGACCGGCACCTCGAGCTCACCGACCATGGCCGCGCGAAGGCCGTGTCGGTCATGCGCAAGCACCGGTTGGCCGAACGCCTGCTCGCCGATGTGATCGGTCTCGACTGGGCGTTCGTGCACGACGAGGCCTGCCGCTGGGAGCACGTCATGAGCGAGCAGGTCGAGCGGCGCATCCTCGAGCTGCTGGGCCAGCCGACCGAGTCGCCGTACGGCAACCCGATCCCCGGCCTCGAGCACCTCGGCGGTTCAGCCGCGAACGCGTTCCTCGACGGGGTCATCTCGCTCACGCATGCCGCGGCGGCGGGCGTGCGCTCGGGCACGATCCGGCGTCTGGCCGAGCCCGTGCAGGTCGATCCCGATCTGCTGCACCAGTTGCGCGAAGCCGGCGTCGTGCCCGGTGCGGAGGCCCGCATCCGCCCCGAACCGAACGGCTACGTGAGCATCGAGGTCGTCGGTCAGGCCGAGGGCATCGACCTGCCGAGCGAGATCGCACAGCACATCTACGTTGCTGAGTGACCGCTGACCACTAGATGTGCCCGGGCGCGCCAGTTTGTCACCTTTCGGTAACGTCGCGTACACTCGCACAGTTGCCCGGCCACACCCAACCGGTCGGCGACTCTGACGCAGGACGCTTCGCACGCCCGTCTCCTGCACCAGACCGTGGATAACACGAAAGCGGACGGGCCACGCGATGTGAGTGGCGAAGCGCAGGAGGTTTCTCTCTTGGATCACAGCTCTACCCCCCGTACCACCTGGCGCCGCACCCTTCTCAACCTGGGAGCGATGACCGCGGCTACCGCGATCGTCGCCACTCTCGCCCTGCCCGGCACCGGCATCGCTCCGGCGGCCAACGCCGAGAGTAACGCGAGCGCCGAGGCCATCGCGCAGTTGCAGAAGACCGAGTCGCAGCAGCTCGAGCAGACCGCGCTCGCCGCGGCTCCCGTCGATGCCTCGCGCGCGGCGTTCTCTGCGACGAGCGCCGCCGAAGTGCGCCGCATCCAGCTCGCCGCCGAGGCCGCGGCCCGCGCCGCCGCCTGGAGCGGCCCGCGCGTCACCGACTTCCTCGCCAACCCGCCGTACCCGAGCTTCAGCCTCGACCAGGTCGTGCAGGTGGCCCTTCAGTACCAGGGTGTTCCGTACCGCTACGGCGGAGACACCCCTGCGGGCTTCGACTGCTCGGGCTTCGTGATGTACGTCTATGCCCAGTTTGGCGTCGCGCTGCCCCACGGGGTTCGTGGCCAGGCTGCGATGGGCACGCCGATTTCGCGTGAGGATGCTCGCCCCGGCGACCTCGTCATCTTCAACGACATGTCGCACAACGGCATTTACATGGGCGGCGGTCAGATCCTCGACGCGCCGTACCCCGGCAAGACGGTCAGCGTGCGCCCGCTGTGGACCGACTCGTACTACATCGTGCGCATCGGTATCTGATCTTCACCGGTTTGTCACGTTTCCTGGGTTAGCCTTGACCTCGTGGTGCCGCACGGGCACCCGAGGAGAGGCCATGAGTGAGAGACGCGACATCCAAACCGTGGATGCGCGCGCCATCTTCCGCATAGCCGCCCGCGCCCGCTGGATCGCGCCCTGTCGCGGTCTGGCCGAGCTGAGCACTGTCGTCTAGACGACAGTGCTTTTTTTGTGCCCGCGAGGGCAGGAGCGCGAGCCTCGTTCCGTGTGACACCGCACCGACGAAGGAACGCCCGCAGGCCATGCGGGCCCGTTCGACAGGAGCCGTGAATGCGCACACTCGTCCTCAACGCGGGCTACGAGCCGCTCGCCGTCGTGTCGTTTCGCCGAGCCCTCGTGCTCGTGATGAACGAGAAGGCGACCGTGCTCGCCTCCGATGGCGAGCATCCGGTCTTCGGCATCGATGGCCGCTGGGATCGCCCGAGCGTCATCGTGCTGCGCCGGTACGTGCGCGTGCCGCACTCGCGTCAGGTGCCCCTGACGCGCCGCGGGGTACTGCGCCGCGACGGCAACCGCTGCGCCTATTGCGGCGGCACCGCGACGACGATCGACCACGTCATGCCGCGCTCGCGCGGCGGCGCCGACTCGTGGGAGAACCTCGTCGCCTGTTGCCTGAAGTGCAACAACGTGAAGGGCGACCGCACTCCGGCCGAGATGCGCTGGCAGCTGCGGGTCGTGCCGAAGGCTCCGCACGGCACCGCGTGGCTCGTGCGCGGCATCGAGCGCCCGCTGCCCGATTGGAACGAGTACCTGGCTCCGCTCGCCGCCTGAACTCGGGATGCTCAGCCTGCGACGAGCATCGCGCGCAGCGCCTCGATCTGCCGCCTGACGAAGTCGCGCGAGACCTCGGCCGTCGGCTCGCTCGCGTCGAAGCCGTGGTACGCGCCCGGGATGACGTGCAGCTCGGTCGGCACGCCGGCGGCCGAGAGGCGCCGCGCGTATTCCCCATCTTCGTCGTGGAAGAGGTCGAGGGTGCCGACGCCGATCCACGTGGGCGGCAGCGCGCTGAGGTCGGTGCGACGCGCCGGCACCGCGCGTTCGAGAGTCGCGGCTTCGAGGGGCGTGGCGGCGGGGCCGGCCGTGCCCGCGCCGAGGTACATGCCCCAGCCCAGGCGGTTGCTGCGGCCGTTCCAGAGCCGCAGCATGCGCGGGTGGGCGGCCGCGGACTCGTCGGTGCGGTCATCCAGCATCGGATACGCCAGCACCTGCCCGGCGAGCGCGATCTCGCCGCTGTCGCGGGCCATGAGGGCGAGGGATGCGGCGAGCCCGCCTCCGGCGCTCTCGCCGATCACGGCGATGCGCTCGGGGTCGACGTCGGGCTGTGCGGCCAGCCACTGCAGCGCGGCATAGGCGTCGTCGAGCGGCGCCGGGTAGGGGTGCTCGGGCGGCATGCGGTAGTCGACGCTGATCGCCACCGCTCCGAGCTCGTCGGCCAGGCGCCGGCACAGGGGGTCGCCCTGCGTGGCCGAGCCGATGATGAGGCCTCCGCCGTGCAGGTGCAGCACGGCCGGGCGGCGTTCGCCAGCATCCATCACGGCGGGGCGGTGCACGCGCAGCGTGACTCTGTCGCCCAGGTCGACGAGCTCGCCGCCCTTCGGCGGGCGCCCGCGGCCGATGCGGGTGAGCGCGCGCAGTACCCGGCGATTGCCCCGGGTGGCCGAGGTCGGCGGCATGAAGCGCGCGCGCGTGAGGTCGGGGTGAAAGGCGGGGGAGTCGTCGGTGACCATGCTCTGAATCTAGTTCGCCGCGGGGCTACCCTGGCCGCATGCCGGTGAGTCGTTTCGAGGGGCCGTTGACGGGAGGGCACCCGAACTCGCTCGGCAACGCCGTGAGCGTCGTCGACGAGGTGCTCGCCGATCGGGGCCTGCTCGCCGAGCTCATGGCCTGCTACCGCAGCGAGGATGCCGTGGTGCGGCTGCGGGTGTCGAGCGCGGTGAAGCGCGTGGCGCAGCAGCGGCCCGAGTGGGTGGCCGCCCACCTCGACGACCTGCTCGGCTGGGTCGCCCAGATCGACCAGGCCTCGACCAAGTGGACGCTCTCGATTCTCTTCGTGCTGCTCGACGCCCACATGACCCTGCCCCAGCGCAATGCGGCCATCGCCCTCATGCAGGCGAACCTGCACTTCGACGACTGGATCGTGCAGAACACCACCGCCGACTCGCTCGCCCAGTTCGCCCGACAGCGCCCCGAGCTGGCGGCGTGGCTCGTGCCCGAGCTGCGCACGCTGACCACGAGCCGCCACAAGTCGGTGCGCGGTCGCGCGGCGAAGCTGCTCGCCTCGCTGGGCACCCCTAGCCACACCCCGCCGAATACACTGGATGCACCGCCTCTGTAGCTCAATGGAAGAGCAGTTCCGTCCTAAGGAAAGGGTTGGGGGTTCGAGTCCCTCCAGGGGCACCTTGCCGCACGGTTTACGAGTCGCTTCCATTCCTCAGCCGGAGCCGTGAGTGTCGGGCGGCGTGCTCGAAGTCCTGGTCGGTGCTGAGCAGCTCGAGGTCGTGGGCGATGCACAGCTGAGCGATGAGGGCGTCGATGGTGCCGAGCTGAACTCCGGCGCGGCGACACGTGTTTCGCAGGTCTGCAGCCGCGATGTGGTCCTCTCGCGTCGGCTGAACGAGGGGAAGTGCGCACAAGCGTCGACGGACCTCGGTCTGGGTGCGCTCCGGCAGAAAACCTTGAAGAAGCTCCTGGACGATGAGGCCTGTCGTGACCACCAGGTCAGACTCGATAGCCATTGTCAGACGCCCGATCGCGGGGCTGCTCGCTGGGGAGTCACGACGAAGTGCAAGCGACCAGACGCTGGTGTCGACCAGAACCGTCATGTCCGCGAGCGCTGCGCCTTGTAGTCGAACGAGTCATCCCATTCGAGGGTGCCGACGAGGTCGAGCAGGCCGCGTTGTTCCCGACGGGCAATGAACTCTTGCAGCGCGAGTGTCACCGCCGCCTTCTTGGTGGATTGCCCGCTCACCGAGAGGGCACGGTCGAGAAGGTCAGGATCGAGTGCCAAATTCGTCGCCATCACTACATCCTCACACACAAGTCTACACAGAGCGCGCCGACTGCTCGGGGCGACGGTTCGAGCGCCGCGGCGCGCAGGACGCGCACTCGCACGAGCCGAATGGGTGCGGACCGGGGATGACGACAGCCCGCGGTAGTTCTTCGGCGAGCAGGTATGTCGCGAAGGAATACATCGGCCCCGTCGATGCCCAGCATTCGTGATCGGAGACCTGAATGCCGAGGAGGGTAATCCCCCGGCAGCCCAGCCACTCCTCTACAACTGTGACGCGCGCCCCATCGAAGCCCTCGGGGTACCCCGAAGTGCTGGCAACGTTGTAGCCGAGGGCCACGAAGCGAGTGTTCAACTGCGGAAGATCCTCGTCGTCATCGGGGATGGCCTCGTCGATGGACTCGAGCGCCGCGGCGTCGAAACTTCCCGTGAACGAAGGAATCACGGTGCGAATGTCGGTGACGCGCAAGTCTGCATCGAGGCAAACCATCCGTAGCTCACCTAGTTCACGGTGCCCGGCGAATAGGAGATGGTGCAGGTCGTACCCGGCTTCAATGATCATTTGCCGAACCTAGAGGTGCGCCGTCGCCCAGGAAGAGGACGCTGGGAAGCCCGTGGAGGCGCGGGACTGCCGCGAGCTTGTGGACGCATCGAAGCCAACGTCCTGCCGTGACGACTGCACGTCGTTCTACGCTGAGCCCATGACCCCGAGCGCGCGGCCCTCTGTCACCGACCTCGTGAGCGCCCTCGACGACGCCACGCGAGGGCAGGTGCAGCTGCTGCGCGACATCATCGGCTCGCTCGACCCAGGCCTCTCCGAGCACGTGAAGTGGAATGCCCCGAGCTACGTGCTCGACGGCGAAGACCGCATCACGATGAACCTGCGCAACAAAGATGGCGTCGTGAAGCTCGTGCTGCACATGGGTGCCACGCGGCCGGAGGACAAGAAGGGCGCGCCGGTGCTGCTCGAGGAAGAGGGGCTCGTCGAGTGGGCCTCCGATATTCGCGGGCTCATCGCCTTCGCCGACGCAGACGACATCCGCGCGAAAGAGCCGGCGCTGCGGCGCGTGCTGATCCGCTGGCTCGCGATCGATCACCGGCCGCCGAGTTCGTGACGCGCGAAGGGGTCTCAGCGACCGCCGCCCCCGCCTCCGCCTCCGCCGCCACCCGAGAATCCGCCGCCGGACGAGCCGCCTGAGAAGCTGCCGCCGCCGCTGCCCGACCACGACGAGCTCGAGACCGGTGCGGTCGTCGTCGCGGTCATGCCCCGCACAGCCGAGGTGAACAGCGCGACCTCGAAGCCGTTGCGGCCCACGAACCAGTCGGGGGTCGTGCCCGTGGCGGCGACGCGCACCTCGAGCTCGCGCATCCACTGGTCTTCGACGCCCCACAGCACCGCCCACGGCAGCAGCTTCTCGTAGAGCTTCACGAGCTGGAGGTTGTCGCCGACGTCGATGCGCTCAGCGCCGGTCGGGCTCTGCAGCACGCGCAGGCGCTCTTCTTCGGCCACCGTCAGGTAGAGCTTGAGGCCCTCGAGGTGGTCTGCCGCCGCGCGACCCTTCTCGGTCAACTGCACGGGCCGGATGGCGAGGCCGAAGGCCGCGAAGCCGGCGAGGAACGCGATGACGAGCGACACGAACGCGAGCGGGCTGACCGTGAGGAACAGCCCCGTCGACACGACGATCGCACCGAACGCCACGAACTGCAGCAGCCACTGCGCCACGAGCATGAGCCAGCCGAAGCCGCGACCCGAGGGCTGTCGCCGAAACGCGTTCGGCTCGAGCGACGTCGCCGCGCTCGTCGACAGCGCGTCGAGCGCGGTCGCCAGGGCCGAGTCGTACTCGCCATAGGGCACGAGCGCCCCTGCGCTGCGAGGGGCGCCGAAGAGGGCGTTGAGCAGGGCCAGGTCGAGCGCATCGGCCCGCTCGTCGGTGAGGTACTGCACCGTGTACGGCGCCCCGCCCTCATCGACCGCGTAGGCCAGGATGCGCAGATTCTTGCGCACGGCCAGGCGCACGACAGCGGCCGGAATACCGCTGGCCGGCCGCCCGACGAGGTGCGCCGACTGCACGATGTCGATGCCCTCGGGTTCGGAGTACTGCGCGATGATGGCGCCCCGACTCTTCGCACTGGTGCCGGCGCGCACGCGCGACACGATCGCCGCCCCCAGCGCGCCGAGGCTCGCGAGGCCGGCGCCGCCCGAGAGCGCGTGCATCCAGAACGGCACCTCCTGCGGAACGGGCGGGGGCGTCGGCTCGGGGGTGAGGAACGTGCCGGGTGCGAAGCCGATGGCCACGGTGAGCGTCTCGCCGGGGGCGAGGTCGGTGGCGCTCGCGGTGAACGCGCCGCCCGCATCCTGGATCGTGCACTGCTCGGTCTCGCCGAGAGCGCCGGCATAGCAGGCCGCGTTGCCGGTGAGCGCCTCGACGACGTCGGGGGCGAGCGTCACCGTCGCACTCACGCGGCCGAAGGGCTGGCCCCATCCGGTGCCGTTGACATCCCAGTAGAACTCGTCGGAAGCCGTGTCGTCGAACGAGCGCACGACGTTCTGCTGCGTGTAGGTGATGACGTAGGTCTGCACCCCGCGCACGAACGCGTCGGTGCCGAGGGCGAGCTCGACGAATCCGCCGGAGAAGGCCGACTCGTAGGGCACCGGGGTGCCGTTCTGATCGGAGACGCTGATGACCTGCGTGGTGAGCGGCACCCCGTCGTAGTCGTCGGGGATCGCCCGGATGATGCCGCGGTTCTGATCGAAGTCGGGAAAGCGCGCGACGATCGTCTCGATCACGAGCAAGGTCGCGGTGCCGTCGGCCTCGCGGCTCAGCGTGTAGTCGGCGTCGAACGAGTCGAAGGTGAAGTCGCTCGTGTCGGAACTGAGCGGAGCGGCAAGCGCTGCGGTGGGCGCGAACCCGAGCGCGTACCCGGCCGCGAGCGTCAGGGCGAGGGCGAGCCGGGCGGGTGTGCGCATGCGGGCAACCCTAGCGAGGGTGCGGGGTCACGACTCCGGGTCGTACATGAACTCGCGCAGCTCTTGCGGGCAGCGGCAGGCGACGGCGACGCGGCGCGCCCACTCGATCGCCTCGTCGCGTGTGGGCACCTCGATGACCGTGTGACCGCCATCGAGCTTCTCGAACGCGGCGTAGCGCGGGCCGTCGACACTGCCGTCGGCGGCGACCGCGACCGGCTCGACCTCTTCGTCGATGCCTCCGCCGAAGACGTACACGCCCGCGGCCTTCATGTCGCGGATCACCTGGTGCGACTCCTCTACGACGTTGTCCCAGTCGCCCTCGGCGACCTGCATGACACCGCTGGGAAACGAGATGAGGTACTTGGTCATGGCGTGACGCTAGCGCACGAGGTCGAGGCGCAGCCAGCGCGCGAGGCGCTCGAGCTCGACGTCGAGGGCGTCGCGCGCGGCCGGGTCGAGCGGGGAGTCGAGGTGCAGCCCGTGCACCGTGAGCTGTGCCGCGCGGCGGTCGGCACGAGCATCCACGCTGCCGACGAGGCGGTCGCCGTGCAGGATCGGCAGGGCGAACGGACCGCGGCGGCGTAGGCGCTCGGGCTTGTACATCTCGATTCCGTAGTCGAAGTCGAAGAGCCGCAGCTGGCGCTGCTTGTCGGTCATGAGCCGGTCGAACGGCGAGAGCAGCGTGATGCGATCGGGCACGTCGCGATCTCGCTGCGCGGGCTCGAGCTGCCGGGGGTCGACGCGCCACCGACCCGCGACTCCCTCGATCGTGGCGGGTACGCCCGCGGGCACCACGCCGTGCAGTTCGTGCGGCGACACGGCGATGCTGTCGCGCATGATGCCGCACGCCGCGAGCAGGTGCTCGCTGCGCAGGCGCGCCGCTTCGGGGCGCGGCACCTCGGCGGCACGGTCGAGGGCCGCGGCCGGCAGCACGTTCTGCGCGAGATCCCACACGCGCGATCGCCCCGCCCGCCCGACCACCGCGAGCTCGCCCGCGCCGTGCAGCAGCTCGAGCATCTGGGTGACATTGCGGTCGTTCGTCCAGCCCGTCGAGGGCCACGGGGCGACCGCCTCATCGGGGATATCGGCCGACGTCAGCGGCCCGAGGTCGGCGATGCGGTCGAGGATGCTCTGCCGGAAGCTCGCGTTCGCCTCCACCCACGCGCGCGCACCGGCGCGGTCGAGCCACGTGCGGAAGCCCGCGGTGAACAGCGGCAGGTGATCGAGCGGACGCAGCATCCAGGTGCGCTCCCAGAGCCGCCCCTGCGCGAGCGCACGCTCGGCGTCGCCCGGCCGCACGCCGTCGCCCAGGCGCGAGTAGAGCACGTGGTCGGCCGCGGGCATGACGATCGTCGTCAGCTCGACGCGCACCATCGCGAGCTCGCGCACGACATCCTCGAGCCGCCGTTCTGCCGCGCTGCCGTCGAGCAGTGCGGCGCGCACGGCGATGCGGCGCGCCTCATCGCGGCTGAGGTGCACGGCGGTCGTCACACCGGCAGGGTACCGGCCCGGTGCCGGTGCGGCGGGCTACCGCAGCCGCCAGGGCAGCACGACGTGCAGCAGGGGCAGGGCCGAAGCGCCGAGCAGCACCCAGCTGAGCACCTCGTCGCTCGGGCGCAGCAGGATGCCGCCGATGAGCAGCGCCGTGAAGAGGATCGCCGAGGTCGCGCGGCGCACGCTGCCATCGAGCACCCGCAGGCGCTGCTCGACCTCGGGGCTGCGGGTGGCGAGCTCGCCGCGGTCGAGGCGGGTGGCGAGAGCATCCACCCGCTGGGGCAATCGGGCGACGGCCGAGAGGATCGCGACCGCCTCACGGCCGAGCGAGCGCACGGTGGAGGCGCCGCCGCCGTTGAGCAGGGTGCGGGCGAAGGGGTCGACGGCGTCCCACATGTTGAAGTCGCGGTTGAGCGCGCTCGTGACGCCCGAGATGAGCGAGATGGTGCGCACGAGCAGCAGGTAGTTCTCGGGCAGCTGGAACGGCAGCGTGCGCACGAGCTCGCTGAACTGCAGGGCGAACTGCTCGAGCTCGCGCGGGTCGATGCGGGTCAGCTCGGCGACGCCCATGCCGCCGAAGCGGTCGAAGAGCGCCGTGATGGCGCGCTCGAGCTCGACGGTGTCGGCGCTCGGCAGCAGCACGCCGAGGCGCTGCGTCGCGACGACCCAACCCCGGGCATCGCGCGCGGCGACGGCGAAGATGAACTGCTGCAGGCCCGTGCGCAGCTCGTCGGTGATCTCGCCCATCATGCCGAAGTCGATGTAGGTGAGCGTGAAGCCGTGCTCGGCGCTCGGGGTGACGAAGATGTTGCCCGGGTGCGGGTCGGCGTGGAAGAAGCCGGCGACGAAGATCTGCTCGAACGTCGCCCGGGCCAGCTCGGCGGCGACCGCGTTCGGGTCGATGCCGGCGGCGGTGAGGCCCGCGATGTCGGTGATCTTGATGGCCGTGACATCGCTGAGGGTCAGCACGCGGCGCGCGCTGCGCTCCCACACGACGACGGGCGTGCCGACGCGCGGGTCGTCGGCGAAGTCGCCCGCGAAGCGCTCGACGTTGATGGCCTCGTGCCCGTAGTCGATCTCTTCGAGGCTCGTCGTGGCGAACTCCTCGACGAGCGCCGGAGCGTCGGCTCGGCGGTTGACGAGCTTGACGCGCGAGAGCCAGCGGCCGACGCGGCGCAGGGCGGCGAGGTCGACCTCGACGATCTGCTCGATGCCGGGCCGCAGCACCTTGACGACGACGTCGGCGAACCCGAGGTCGGCGGCGATGCCGGGTGAGAGCCGTGCGCGGTGCGCTTGGCCGAGCGACGCGGCGGCGATCGGCTCGGGCTCGATGCTGGCGAAAGCCCGATCGAGCGGAATGCCGAGCTCGCGCTCGATCTGCTCGACGATGCGCGCGAACGACTCGGGCGCGACCTCGTCTTGCAACCCCTCGAGCTCGCGCGTGATCTCGGGCGGCAGGATGTCGAGGCGCGACGACAAGAACTGCCCGACCTTGATCATGAGCCCGCCGAGGTCGGCGGCGAGGTCGTGGAACCGTCGCGCGAGCTTCTGCAGGCGACGGATGCGCCCCCGCGCCGCGAAGCGCGCCAGGCCGAACCGCGGCAGCACGAGCTCGAACCACCAGGCCTGGGCGAGTGCGCGCGCCGCGAAGCGCATGATGCGGCGGTAGCGGGCCTTCAGGGCCGGATCGGTCGTCGGAGCGCGCCCAGTGCCCTCGGTCGGCACGTTCTAGTCTTCGGCGAGGATGGCGTACAGCGCCTTGCGCGTCTGGTCGAGCAGGGCGGCGGCGCGCTCCTGCTGCTCGCGCGTGCCGCTCTGCGTCACCTGCGCGGCGGCCTGCGCGAGCTTCGCACCCGCGCGCGGAACTGCGGCGGTGCGCTCGTTCCAGTGGTCGTTCCAGCGCCCGCTCATGCGGTCGCTCCAGTCGCCCATGCTCCACGCGTCGCGCTCGGAGTCGTGCGCGCTCGACTCGGCGCTCGCCGCTGCGGCGGCCTCGCGGCCCGCGTCGGTGAGCGCGTAGACCGTGCGCTCGCCGTCGTGCTGCGTGCTGAGCAGCCCTTCGTCGGCGAGCTGCTGCAGCATCGGGTACACCTGGCTCGCGGTGGGCATCCACGAGCCGCCGCTCGCGGCGCCGATGGCCTGCATGATCTGGTGGCCGTTCTTCGCGTCGTGGGCGAGAGCGGTGAGGATGGCCGTGCGCAGGTCGCCGTGGGCGCTCGCGCCGCGCGACCCGCCGCGGGGCGTGAACGCGTCGCGGAGGTTCTCGACGGCCTCGCGGAGGTCGAAGCCGGGGGAGGAGGACGAGCTGCGCATAGCGGTTCCCTTCACGCGATGGCGGGGGAGCGTCGAACGGCGTCCCTCACGCGCTCTCACAGTACGCACGCCACCTGGATGCGCGCCGACGGTCGCATCGGTGCGCGCTGATCGCCCCCTGGGCGCGAGTGCCAGTGGTCCGGGTGCCACTGGCCCGGGTGCCGCCGCGCCCGCCCGGTTGCCCGCACGCCTGGTTGCCCGCCCGCCTGGTTGCCCGCCCCATCGCGCGCTCGCCAGCGGAACCCGACTCCATGTTCCTGCGCACTTCAACGGATGCGGAACTTCGTGAACCCGGCTCGCGCAGTTCCGCATCCGTGGAAGTGCGTCAGGTGCGGTGGGCTGACGTGCGCGGGATGCACGGCGTGGGAGCGGCGCAGTGCGAGTGTGGGAGCGGCGCAGTGCGGGCGCGAGAGCGGCGCAGTGCAGGCGCGGGAGCCGCCTACTTCGCGGCAGGGCCCGGGTCGGCGAGCTTGCCGCGCAGGAAGAGCAGCGGCAGCAGCCATCCGCCGAGCGCGGTGATGAGCCAGACGATGAGGCTCGCGAGCACCCACGTGTCGATGCCGCTGAGCGTGATGCCGCCGGGGAAGAGGCTCGCGAGCAGCAGCGCCACGAAGGTCGAGACGAGACCGATGCCGCCGAGCACGGCGGGCGCGTACTTGCGCGCCATGTTGACGATGAACGGCGTCAGGATGCTCTGAGCGATCGCGAAGACCGCGACCGCCACGATGAAGCCCGAGAGCGAGAGCCCGAACCCGGGCAGCATCCACGAGGTGACGAGCAGCGCGAGCGCCACCGTGCCGACGTAGATCGCGAGACGGATGAGGAACCGGAGCATGGGGGCACCTTTCGACGAGTCGGGGGAGTGCGCTCACGGTATACCCGCAGGGCAGCGGCCCGACAGGGTCGGAGGACCCGTGTCGGGCCGCGAGAGCGTCAGCCGCCGAAGGCCTCGGCGTAGATCGCGCGCAGCTCGGCGGTGTCGGCGCCGCTGAGCCCGCATCCGGTGACGGCGCCGTCGGTCGCGGTGACGAGGTAGCTGTCGCCGACGGCGAACGGCACGAGCGAGAAGTCGCTCGTCAGCTCGTCGACCTGCGGCACCGTCACGCGGTCGGCGACCTCGCCGGCGAAGCGCTCGGTCACCTCGAACGTCACCACGTCGTCGTCGACCGTCAGCACACGGGCGGCGAAGGCCTGCTGCTGCGCCTGCAGCGTCTCGACGCTCACGGGCAGGCAGCTGCCGCTCGCGAGTCCGCCGCCCTCGGGAAGGGCGAGCGGCTCGACCGTGGGCGTGCCGCCCAGCATGAGAGGCACGGCGATCGCCACGGCGGCGGCCGCCGCGGTCGCGACCGCGGCGATCGGAACCCACACGCGTAGCGCGGGGCTGCGGCGCGGGTCGGAGACGGGGGTGAGGGGTGCATCGTTCATGATCTGCTCCATCCTGTGGTCGAGCCACGTCGGCGGGAGGGGAGCGAGCCCGCGCGCCGGGTCGGCGCGCTGCAGCTGATCGCGCAGCGAGCGGTCATCGTCGTGCATCGGTGCTCCCTTCCTCTGCCCCGACATGTCCGGCAGGGCTCGCCGATTTCAGCAGCTCGTTGCGCAGACGCTTCTTCGCGCGGTGCAGCCGGATCGCCGCGGCGTTCGCGCTGATGCCGAGCACGGTGGCCAGCTGCGGGCTCTCGAGGGCGTCCCACGCCCACAGGCGCAGCAGTTCGGCGTCGTCGCGGCGCATCCTCGTGAGGGCATCCCGCAGCGCGATCGCGTCGGCATCGTCGTCAGGGTGCGCGTACTCGACGACGGATGCGGGCGGGTCGAGCGCGATGATCTTGCCCACGAGCCGACCGCGCCGCCGCTCGGCCCGCTGCGCGTTGGCGAGCAGGTTGCGGGCCACGACGATCGCCCACGGGATGCTCGCGTCAGGCTCGGGAGGAACCTCGTCGAGCTTGCGCCAGCACACGAGCAGCGTCTCGTTGAGCACCTCGTCGGCTGTCGCCGCGTCGGTGCGCCGCGCGAGGTAGCGCCGCACGTGCTCGACGACGAGGTCGGCGAGCTCACGGAAGCGCTGCTCGCGCTCGGCATCGGTCACGGCTCTCACACTGCACCATGTCCGGCACCGGCGGCAGATTTTCAGGTCGCGCGGTCGAGGGCCGCGTCGATCTCGGCCCGGCGTGCGCGCACGAGGGCGTCGAAGGCGACGGGCGGCAGCGGGCGGGCATCCGTGAACGAGACGGCGCCCTTCGAGCGGGGCAGGTCCTCCAGCTCTCCCGCGACCGCGGTGATGACCTGCCCGCTGAAGGGGTAGAGCGAGTAGCCGGCGCGGGTCACCGCGACCGCGACGAGGCCCTTGCCGCGGTGCAGCAGCGCGGGCATGCCGTACGAGACGCCCTCGACTGCGTCGGGCACGAGCTCGAGCGCGCGGGCGCGCAAGCCCTCGAGCAGCGAGGGCGCCGGCTCGTCGAGGCCGCTGATGAGATCGGTCACGGGGTGCATCGCCCCATGGTGCCGCAGGGGCGCCCGGCGCGCATCCCCTACACCTCGTCGGCATCACGGGCATCTGACGTAAGTCCCTATCTGCGCACGCCTCGCGCGGTTACGCTGAGCCCGACCGAAGGAGCAGCAATGGCCCACACCACCGAACGGCTCGGCCCCATCGACTACGTCGTCATCGAGTTCCCCGACGGGAAGGTCACCGGAGCGGGGTTCCGCCGCATCGTCGAGCTCTCGGATGCCGCTCGCATCCTCGTGCTCGACATCGAGTTCCTCAGCAAGAGCGCCGACGGGCACGTCGTGACGACGCCCGCCCACGACCTCGGCGACATCGACGGCGTCGACATGGGCTTCTTCGACGGCGCCGCCTCGTACCTGCTCGAAGACGACGACATCCACGAGATCGGCGGCGCGATGTCGCCGGGCAGCGTCGCGGTCGTCGTCATCTACGAAGAGCTGTCGATGATCTCGGCCCTGGCCGCTTGGGAGGGCGAGGGCGCCGTGCTGCTCGCCGAAGGACCGATCGAGGTCGAAGCGCTCGTCGCCGCCATCGATTCCACCGACCCCGCCTCGACTGACAAGGACTGATCATGAGACTTCTCCGCACCGCCACCAACGTCGCCGTCGCCACCTCGGTGCACAACAAGGTCTCCCGCCGCCAGCACGCGCAGTGGGCTCAGCAGACGGCGGCCGCGCAGGCCGCGGCCGCTCCGGCCCCCGCGCCCGCCGCCGCGCCCGCCGCGCCTGCGAACGACATGAGCGCGACACTCGAGCAGCTCAAGCAGCTGGGCGAGCTGCGTGACGCGGGCATCCTGACGCCCGAAGAGTTCGAGGCGAAGAAGGCCCTGATTCTCGCCTAGTTGCCGAGCAGCACGAACAGCAGCGTCGTGCCGCTGAGGGTGATGGCCACGAGGCCGATGATGAGCACCCAGGTGATGGCCTTCATGCTGCGGAGCTTGCCGAGGAAGCCAACGGGGCGGTCGTCGTGGTCAGTCATGGTGCGAGCCTAGCGGCGGTTGCGGGCGGGCCGGCGCTCAGCGCAGCTCGGCGAGCGCGCTGATGAGGTCGCCGACCGTGTGGTCGGCGTTCGAGGGGTGGCGCAGGGGCGCAGACGGCACGATCGCGTAGTGGTTGCGCCGGCCGAGCCTCTCGCGCTCGATGTACCCGGTGGCGGCGAGGTCACCGAGGATCGTGACGGTCGAGCGGGTCGAGATGCCGACCTCGTCGGCGAGCTGCTGCACGGTCGCGTCGGGATTCTTGGCGACTTCGAGCAGCACGTGCGCATGGTGGGTGAGAAAGGTCCACGACGACATGCGGCCATTGTGCCAGGAGGAGGCCCGCGCTGCGCATCAGGTGAAGCAAAGTGCAGGTATAGTGCAAAATGCATGAACTTCACTTCATCTGATTCCGCCACCCCGGAGCCGCCGTGATTCTCGAGACCGCCACCGCCAACCTGCTCTCCGCCCCCGTTCTCGCCTTCGTGCTCGGCCTCGTCGCCGTCGCCGTGCGCAGCGACCTGCGGCTGCCCGAGGCGCTCACGACCTCGATCTCGATCTACCTGCTGCTCGCCATCGGCGTGAAGGGCGGTGTCGCGCTGCGGTCGGCCACCCTCGCGGAGGTCGCCGGGCCCGTCGCCCTCGCCCTCGCGCTCGGTGTGATCGTGCCGCTCGTCGCCTACGGAGCGCTGCGGTGGATGTCGCGGCTCGGCCCGCTCGATCGCGGCAGCGTCGCCGCGCACTACGGGTCGACGTCGCTCGTCACCTTCACCGCCGCCCTCGTCTTCCTCGAGAGCTCGGGCATCGATTACCCCGGCTACGCGCCCACGCTGCTGACGGTGCTCGAGATCCCGGGGATCGTCGTCGGCATCCTGCTCGCCAGCAGGGCGGCGGCCGGCAGGGTGCGGTGGGGCGGCGCGCTGCACGAAGTACTCGCGGGCAAGTCGATCGTGCTGCTCGCCGGCGGCCTGCTGCTCGGGTTCGCGATCGGCGACAGCGGATACGCGGGAGTGCAGCCGTTCTTCGACGAGCCCTTCCGCGGCGTGCTCGCGCTCTTCCTGCTCGGGCTCGGCATCGAGGCGGGGCAGCGGCTCGGCTCGCTGCGCGAGGCCGGCGCGGGGCTGCTCGTCTTCGCCGCGCTGTTCCCCTTCGTCGTCGGGGGCGGTGTCGTGGCGCTCGCGGCGCTCGCCGGTCTCGACCAGGGCGGCGCGGTCGTGCTCGGCATCCTGTGCGGGAGCGCCTCATACATCGCCGCGCCCGCCGCGGTGCGGTTCGCGCTGCCCGAGGCAAACCTGGCGCTGCCGCTCGCGGCGAGCATCGGTGTGACGTTCCCGATCAACCTCGTGCTGGGCATCCCGTACCTGACCTGGCTCGCGGGCGTGCTCGTCAGGTGAGGCGCGTCAGCGCGCGATGAGCACGTCGAGCGCCATGCCGGGGCAGGCGAAGCGATCGAAGGCCGCGAGGTCGTCGCCGCGGATCGTGTCGCCCGTCGCGCGCTCGGGGCTCGTCGAGAGCAGCACGCGGCCGACTCCGTTGACGATCGAGATGTCGTCGCCGTACGCGGCGAGGCGCGGCGTGAGGTCGCGTTCGACGCGATCGATGAGCAGGTCGAGCGCGACCGCGCCCACGAATTCTCCGTCGATGTGCACGGGCGCCGCGACGGTGATCGTGTACTCGTCGCTGCACAGGTAGTCGACATAGGGGCCGGCGACGTGCGGTTCGCCCGTCGTGAGCGGCACCCGGTACCACTCGAGCTCGCTGTAGTCGATGTGCTCTTTGTTCACCGATTGCGAGGCCAGTACGAGCCGGGCCCGCTCGGGCCCCTGCCACCACGCGAGGTGGCTGTTGGCGTCGGCGAGCGAGTCGAGCGCGGCGATAAAGCCCGAGCCGTACACGGGCAGGTCGACCGTGTCGAAGAGGCGCAGCGCTGAGGGCTCGACGACCTCATCGAGGCGGTCGGTCGTGAGCGGAGCCGAGCGGCGCAGCTCTGCGATCTCGGCGGCGAGGCTGTCTTTCCAGTCGGCGAGGGCGTCGATCGCGCGAGCGAAGTACTCGGTCACGAGCTCGACGGGGTGCTCGGCAGCGGTGCGCGACGCGGGCGGGGCGGGGTGGATGCTCACGGGGTGCTCCTCTCAGTGCGGGTCGGGGCGGCCGAGCCCGATGCGCTCGGCACCGGTACGGTCGCGAGGGGGGTGGTCGTGACGGCTCCGTGCCGCTCACGGTAGGCGATGAGCCAGTCGACCGTCGCGCGCGTGCTGGCGCGGAGCGCCAACACGGCGGCCTCGGCGTCGGCCGAGCCCACGGCGTGCAGCACGGCGAGCAGCCCTGCGCGGCTCTCGGCGCGGCTCTCGGCCTCGGTGTCGATGAGGGCGAGGAGCGGCGAGAACTCGCCCTGCAGCTTCATCTGCTCGCGGGTGAGGCGCGCTGACTGGCTGAGGGCGGCGAGCTCGATGACGGCGTCGTCGGAGGCGCGGCGCCACGCGGCGAGGTCGCGGTCGTCGCCGCGCTCGAGTCGGGCGACGATCATCGCGATCTCGCTCGCGTCGGCCCGTCGCGCCGCGAGCTCGACGCACGCGGCGGTGATGGCGAGGTAGTGCTGGGCGGCGTCGCGCAGGCTCACGCGCGATCCGTCGAGCAGCGAGCGGGTCGCGAAGCGCACGGGGTCGGCGCTGTCGGCGATGAAGCTGCCGCCCGTGCGGCCGCGCCGCGTCACGATGAGCCCGCGCTCGCGCAGCGCGAGCAGCGCCTCTCGGGCGGTGGCGGGGGCGACGCCGAACGCCGCGGCGAGCTCGGTCTCGGGGGGCAGGCGCTCGCCGGCGGCGAGCACGCCGCCCATGATCGCTTCGGCAATGCGGCGCTCGACGAGCGCGGCGCGCCCTTCGTCGCCGATCGGCTGGAAGACGGCGCTGTGCAGCCGGGTGGGTCGGCCCGAGCGGGGCGCGGCACTGCGGTTGCTCATGGCCCCATTGTCGGGCACAGAACCGAGAGCGTTACACCGGCGTTATGCGATCGAAATAAAAGATATGAAACTATACGTTTACAGTTATTGCACCGACCAACGATGTCTCGGAGGAATCCCGCCGCCATGTCCGCCCCTCATGCGACGACCGCCCCCGGCGCTCCCGGCCCCGTCGACCCCGATCGCGGCCACGGCGGCGTCGAGCTCGCTGGCGTCACCAAGCGCTTCGGCGAGACCACCGCCGTCGACGACCTCACCCTCACCGTCGAGTCGGGCGAGTTCTTCTCGATGCTCGGCCCCTCGGGCTCGGGCAAGACCACCGTGCTGCGCATGATCGCCGGGTTCGAGGAGGTCACGAGCGGCACCATCGCCATCGCGGGCACCGACGTCACCGGCGCCGCGCCCTTCGACCGCACCGTCAACACGGTCTTCCAGGACTACGCGCTGTTCCCGCACATGTCGATCGCCGAGAACGTCGCCTACGGCCTTCGGGTGCGCAAGGTCGCCAAGGCCGAGCAGCGCGAACGCGTCGCCACGGCGCTCGAGCAGGTGCGCCTCACCCACGTCGCCGATCGTCTTCCGCACCAGCTCTCGGGTGGTCAGCGGCAGCGCATCGCCCTCGCCCGCGCGCTCATCCTGCAGCCGCGCGTGCTGCTGCTCGACGAGCCGCTCGGTGCTCTCGACAAGCAACTGCGCGAGCAGATGCAGATCGAGCTCAAGCAGATCCAGCGCGAGGTCGGCATCACCTTCATCTTCGTCACGCACGATCAGGAGGAGGCGCTCACGCTGAGCGACCGCATCGCGGTCTTCAACAACGGCCGCGTCGAGCAGGTCGGCACGCCGCGCGAGGTCTACGAGTACCCGCAGACGGCCTTCGTCGCGAGCTTCCTCGGCCTGTCGAACCTCATCGACGCCGCCCACGCCGAACGGCTGACCGGCGTGCCCACGGCCATCAGCGTGCGCCCCGAACGCGTGCGCCTCATGGATGCGCGCACCGAGCCGGCCGCCCACGAGACCTGCGTCGACGGCACGATCGTCGAGACGGTCTACACCGGCCCGACGACGCGGTACATCGTCGACACCGTTGACGGGCTGCGCGTCGTCGCCGAGCGCCACAACGACCACGCCCCGAGCGACACGGCGCCCTACCACCGCGGCGACGCCGTGCGTGCGGTCTGGGTGACCGAGCACGCCGCCATCGTGCCCTGAGCGCCCCCGAGCTGCACCACCCCAGCACCACCACAGCACCACCCCCACATCAAGGAGGAAACATGCGACAGAAACTGATGGCGCTCTCGGCGGTCACCGCCGTCTCGGCGCTCATGCTGGCCGGCTGCGCCGCGCCCGCCGCGGAAGAGGGCTCGGGCGAGCTCGTCTTCGACGTGCCCGACGTGCCCATGCTCGAGGCGCTCGGCGAGGGCGAGGGCCAGGTCGACATCATCGCCTGGTCGGGCTTCGTCGAGCCGGCCTGGGCCGACACCTTCACCGAGGAGACCGGCTGCGTTGTGAACCGCAAGGTCGCGGGCACGAGCGACGAGATGGTGCAGCTCATGCGCACGGGCGACTACGACCTCGTGTCGGCCTCGGGCGACGCGAGCCTGCGCCTCATCGTCGGTGGCGACGTCGCCCCGATCAACCGCGACCTGCTGCCGAACTTCGGCGACGACATCGTTTCGGGCATGCAGGGCCAGCTGTACGACACGATCAACGGCAAGGTCTACGGCGTTCCGATCGGTCGCGGCGCCAACATCCTGCAGTACAACACCGAGGTCGTCACCGAGACGCCCGAAAGCTGGGACATCGTGTGGGAGGCCGACAGCCCCTACGCCGGCCAGATCACCGCGTACGACGCGCCGATCTACATCGCCGACGCCGCGGTGTACCTGATGTACCACCAGCCTGAGCTGGGCATCCAGAACCCCTACGCGCTCGACGAGACGCAGCTCGCCGCCGCGGTCGACCTGCTCAAGCAGCAGAACGCGATCGTCGCCGAGTACTGGGCCGACCCGGTCGCGCAGATCACTTCGTTCCTCGGCGGCACGACCGTCGCGGGCACCTCGTGGGAGGTGCTGCGCAAGTTCACGGAGGACACCGAGAAGTTCGGCGGCACCCTGCCCGTCGAGGGCTCGACCGGTTGGTCGGACGCCTGGATGATCTCGAGCGAGTCGGACGCCCCGAACTGCGCGTACCTCTGGATGGACTACACGAGCTCGGCTGAGGTGAACGGCGCCATCGCCATGAACTTCGGTATGGCTCCCGCCAACGGTGCGTTCTGCGAGCTCAGCGACGAGGCGGCTGCTCACTGCGAGCAGTTCAACGCCCTCGACGAGGAGTACTTCGAGAACGTCTGGTACTGGACGACCCCGATCGAGCAGTGCATCGACGGCCGTACCGAGGTGCAGTGCACCTCGTTCCAGGACTGGACCAACGCCTGGGCGACCATCAAGGGCTAGCGCCCGCCCGCGGAGGAGCGGGGCCGACCGCCCCGCTCCTCCGCACCACCCCGCCCCTCACCCCACCCCGCGAAGGACGACCGTGACCACGACCACGACGACGGCGAGAACGAGCAAGCCGCTCTCGACGCTGCTCTACCGGCATCGCTGGATGCGCCTGGTCGGGCTGCTGAGCCTGCCGCTCACCTGGCTCATCGGCCTCTACATCGTGTCGCTCGCGCTGCTGCTCGTCACGGCCTTCTGGTACATCGACGCCTTCACCTCGAAGGTGATCCCGGGCTTCACGCTCGACAACTTCGTGCTCGTGTTCAGCGAGCCCGCGTACATCACGACCTCGCTGCGCACCCTCGGGGTCGCGCTCGCCGTCACCCTGCTGAGCGCGGTGTTCGCCGTGCCGCTCGGCATCTTCATGGCCAAGCTCGCCTCGCCGTGGCTGCGGGCCGTGCTGGCCGTCGCCATCACGCTGCCGCTGTGGGCCGGCTACCTCGTGAAGATCCTCGCCATGCGCATCACCTTCACCGAGGAGGGCTTCTTCAACTGGCTCATGGCGCCCATCGGCATCACGGGCCCGGGCTTCAGCATCGTCACGGTCGTGCTCACGCTCACCTACCTGTGGTTCCCGTACATGGCGCTGCCGGTCTACACGGCCATCCGGCAGATCCCCGTCAACCTCTTCGATGCCTCGTCCGACCTCGGCGCGCACGGCTTCACGACCATCCGCACGGTCGTGCTGCCGCTGCTCTGGCCCGCGCTCATCGCCGGCAGCGTCTTCACCTTCTCGCTGAGCCTCGGCGACTACATCGTGGCGCGCTTCGTCGGCGGGGCGAACGCGCAGATGATCGGCAGCATCATCGCCTCGAACATCAACCTCAACCCGCCCGTCGCGGCGGCGTTCTCGGTCATCCCGATCGCCTTCGTCGTCATCTACCTGCTGGTCACTCGGCGCACCGGCGCCCTCGAGAGGATGTGAGCGGCGCATGCTGAGACTCACCCGCGGCACCCGTGTCGCCTTCGGCATCATCGTGGCCATCGTGCTGCTGTTCATGTACGTGCCGCTCTTCCTCGTCATCATCAACTCGTTCAATGTGGCGCCCATCGCGAGCTGGCCCATCACGGGCTTCACGCTCGACTGGTGGGGGCGCGCCTTCCAGAACGAGGCGCTGTGGACGGCCGTCACCAACTCGGCGATCGTGGCCGCCGGTGCCATGGTCATCGCGCTCGTGCTCGGCACACTCGCGGCCTTCGCCCTGCAGCGCTACGACTTCTTCGGCAAGCACACGGTCAACCTGCTCATCGTGCTGCCGATCGCCCTGCCCGGCGTCGTCACGGGTGTGGCGTTCAGCAACTCGTTCAACAACGTGCTCGAGCCCGTCGGAATCCAGGTCGGCTACTTCGGCATGATCATCGCCCACGCGACCTTCTGCATCGTCATGGTGTTCAACAACGTGTTCGCCCGGCTGCGGCGCATGAACCCGAGCATGCAGGAGGCCTCGATGGACCTCGGGGCGAGCCTGTGGCAGACGTTCAGCCTCGTGACGTTCCCGCAGTTCCGAACGGCCTTCGTCGCGGGCGGTCTGCTCGCCTTCGCCCTGAGCTTCGACGAGATCGTCGTGACGATCTTCACGGCTCCGGCCGGTGTCGAGACCCTGCCGCTGTGGATGTTCAACCAGATGGCCCGCCCCAACGAGGCGACGCAGGTCAACGTCATCGCGACGGTGCTGATCCTGCTCTCGTTCATCCCGGTCTACGTCTCCCAGCGCCTCACCCGCGCTGAGGAGGAGGAGCGCTAGCGGCGCAGCAGCGCGCCGAGCCCGCGCAGCGGGCGGCGGTTGGCGAAGGCGACGACGGCGTCGACGACCGCCCACGACATCTTCCCCTGCGACATCTGGGCGAGCCCGCGCAGCGGCAGCTCGTCGATGCTGCGCTCGATGAGGGCGAGCGAGGCCGGGTCGGCGCGATCCTCGTCGCTCACGGGCGCCATGCGCACGACGGCGCTGCGCAGCGTGCGGCCGACGAGGGTGCCGCCGATGTCGCCGAGCGTCGACTCGCGCGTGAACGGGCGGGCCGGTGCGGGCTTCGGGATGGCGCGGCCCAGGCGCCGCGCCCACTGCTCATCGCTCGCCGCGACGGCCGCGGTCGACGGCCCCTCGATCGAGTCGGATGCCGTGCCGAGCACCTCGATCGCCAGCACGGCCTCGACCGTCTCGCTCGAGCGCGCGACCTCGAGGTCGACCGGGCCGCGCGCCAGCACCCAGTCGTGCACCCGCACGTCCCAGAAGCGCAGCGCGTCGGCGGCGATCGCGACCTCGACCGCGCGCGTCTCACCGGGCTCGAGGGTCGCGCGTGCGAAGCCGACGAGCTCGCGGCGCGGCCGCAGCACGACGCCCGAGCGGTCGTGCGCGTAGACCTGCACGAGCTCGGTGCGCGCGGCCGGACCGGTGTTGGTGACCTCGACCGTGACCGTCAGGCTGCCGCCCTCGGCGAGCGTCGCGGCGCTCGCGCGCGCCGCGCCCCACGCGCTCGACCCGTAGCCGAGGCCGTGCCCGAACGCGAAGGCTGGGGCGACCCCCGCGGTCGTCGCGTGCCGGTACCCGACGAAGAGCCCCTCGCGGTAGTGCACCTGCGCGTCGTCGCCGGGAAAGAAGGGGTCGGCGGCCACGTCGGACTGCGCGGCGGGCCACGTCTCGGCCAGGCGCCCCGCCGGCTCGACGACCCCCAGCAGCGCGTCGGCGAGCGCACCGCCGCTCGCCTGCCCGCCCAGGTAGCTCAGCAGGATGGCCGCGACGTCGTCGCGCCAGGGCAGCAGCACAGGCGCGCCGACACTGAGGGCGACGATCGTGCGCGGGTTCGCGGCGGCGACGGCCGCGACGAGCGCGTCGTGCTGCGCGGGCAGCGCGAGCGTCTCGCGGTCGAAGCCCTCGCTCTCCGCGATGCCCGGCAACCCCACCATGACGATCGCGACCTCCGCCTTGCGGGCGACCACGACCGCCTCGGCGATGAGCGCCGCATCGGGTGCCGAGCGCACGGGCTCGTAGCCGGGAGCGAAGGTCACCTCGAGACCCGCGGCCTCGAGCGCCGCGCGCGCGGTCGTCAGCCGCGTCGGCGTCACGAGCGAGCTGCCGCTGCCCTGGTAGCGCGGGTGCTCGGCGAACGCACCGATGAGCGCGACGCGGGCGCCGGGCGCGAGAGGCAGAATCCCGTCGTTCGTGAGCACGACCGAGCTCGACGCCGCCGCGCGGCGGGCGAGCGCGTCGTGGGGGTCGAGCAGCTCGGCCATCGTGGGGGCGGCGTCGGCACGGGCATCCTGCGCCTGCACTGCCAGGTCGATGACGCGCTGGGCCGATCGCGCGACATCGGCGGGGTCGAGCTCGCCCGCGGCGAGGGCGGCGCGCAGGGCGGGCTCGGTGCCGGCGCCGCCGGGCATCTCGAGATCCATGCCCGCGGTCACGGCGGCGGGCCGGTCGGCCGTCGCGCCCCAGTCGCTCACGACGACTCCGTCGAAGCCCCAGCGCTCGCGCAGCACGCCCGTCAGCAACCAGCGCGCGTCGGTCGCGTGGTCGCCGTTGACGCGGTTGTAGGCGGCCATGACCATGCGCGGGGCGCTCTCGCGCACGGCGATCTCGAAGCCGCGCAAGTAGAGCTCGTGCAGCGTGCGCTCGTCGACGATCGCGTCGATCACGAAGCGGCGGTGCTCCTGATTGTTGACGGCGAAGTGCTTGAGGCACGCCCCGACACCGGCGCTCTGGATGCCCCGCACGGCGCTCGCCGCCAGCAGGCCGCTCAGCAGCGGGTCTTCGGAGTAGTACTCGAAGTTGCGGCCGCACAGCGGGTGCCGCTTGATGTTCATGCCCGGCCCGAGCACGACGTCGACGCCGAGAGCTCGGGCCTCGCGGCCCACGGCCTCGCCGACCTCGAGCACGAGCTCGGGGCTCCAGCTGCTCGCGAGGGTCGCCGCGGGCGGGAAGCACGTGGCCGCGACGCTGCTCGCGAGCCCCAGGTGGTCGGTCGCCTCGAGCTGCGCGCGCAGGCCGTGCGGGCCGTCGGCCATCATCGCGGCCGGGATGCCGTGCTCGGGCAGGGCGCGCGTGCGCCAGAAGTCGGCTCCCGAGAGCAGCGAGAGCTGCTCGTCGGTGCTCAGCGAGGTCGCGTCGATGCGGGTCGTCACGAACTCGAGACTAGGTCGTCGCCGCGGAGCGGTGCACGCGTCGTACGCTGGCATCGGCGCAAGGGAGCGCCGCGAGAGGATTCCCGTGACGACCACCTCGACCCCGCCCGCCGCCGACGGCACCCAGCCGACCGCCGAGCGCGTGCGCATCCGGGGCCCGCTGCGCAGCCTGCTGCTGTGGTTCATGCCGGGCACGCTCGGCATCTTCATGCTCTGGGGTGCCATACCGACCGTGCTGCTGCCGCTGCAGGTCGAGCAGCTCGACCCGGCGAACAAGGTCGCCAACCTGGCGATCGTCACCACGATCGGGGCCCTCGCAGCCATGATCGCGCAGCCCGTCGCCGGAACGATCAGCGACCGCACGCGCAGCCGCTTCGGCAACCGGGCGCCCTACATCGTCGGGGGCGCGCTCATCGGCGGGCTCGCGCTCGTCGCCCTCGGGCTGTCGAGCAGCATCCTCATGGTGGCGCTGTGCTGGACCCTCGTGCAGATCTCGTTCAACGTCGTGCAGGGGCCGTACTCGGCGATGCTGCCCGACCGGGTGCCCGAAGCGGTGCGCGGCACCTTCGCCGCCATGATCGGCGCCATGACGATGGTGGGCTCGCTCGGCGGCGTCATCCTCGCCTCGCTGCTCGCCGGCAGCATCCCCGGGGCGTACCTCGTGCTCGCGGGCACCTCGGTCGTGCTGCTCACCCTCTTCGCCGTGTTCACCGGGCCGCGCGACAACCGCGGCGAACCGCGACCCCCCTTCCGGCTGCGCGATTTCCTGCTGACGTTCTGGGTCAACCCGATCGCGCATCCCGACTTCTTCTGGGCCTTCACGGGCCGGCTGCTGCTCTACACCGGGTACTTCCTCGTCGTGGCGTATCAGCTGTACCTGCTGCAGGACTACATCGGGCTCGGTGACGAGGCCGTCGTGCTGCTGCCCTTCGTCTCGGCGGCGGCGCTGCCGACGCTCGTGCTCGCCGTCGCGATCTCGGGGCCGTGGAGCGACAGGGTCGGGCGCCGCAAGCCCTTCGTCGTGGCTTCGTCGCTCATCGTCGGACTCGCGCAGGTCGTGCCGTGGGTGTGGCCGACCTTCGAGGGCATGATCGTGTTCGCCCTGCTCGCGGGCCTCGGCTTCGGCGCCTTCCAGGCCGTCGACACCGCGCTCGTCTCGCAAGTGCTGCCCGACTCGCACGCGCACGCGAAAGACCTCGGCGTCGTCAACATCGCGGCGACCCTGCCGCAGACGGTCGCCCCGGCCATCGCCGGCACCGTCGTGCTCGCCGTCGGCTTCGCGGGCCTGTTCCCGGCCGCCATCCTGCTCAGCGTGCTCGGGGCCGCCGCGGTACTGCCGATCCGCTCGGTGCGCTGAGCTGGACTACTCCGTCGATGGAGGAGAGACCCAGGCTTCCGCGGTGAGACGCACCGAGGTGAGTCGGTCATCGAGGGACGGGTGCGGGTGCGCGGTGATGAGTTCGTCGGCGCCGGTGTGGGCGACGAGTGACTCGAGCTGGGCCACCACCTCGCCGGGGGTTCCGACGGCGGTGACGCGCATCGTGGCCAGCACCTGCTGCCCGGCCGGGTGGTCGAGCAACTGCTCGGCCTCCTCCGCGGTGAGCTCGACGGGGCGCCCCAGGCTCAAGAAGCGCCGCACGCGCTCGCGCTGCACCTCGGCGAGCAGCTCGGCCGCGCGCTCCGCGGTGGGGGCGGTGATCACATTCACGGCAACGATCGCGTGCGGCCGCTCGAGCTCCGCGCTCGGGGTGAAGAGCGACCGGTAGCGGTCGAGGGCCGGGAGCAGAGCATCCGGCGCGAAGTGCGAGGCGAAGGCGAACGGCAGCCCCAGGCGCCCCGCCAGTTCGGCACCGAAGAGGCTCGAGCCGAGGATGTACCGCGGCACTCGCGTGCCCCGGCCCGGGTAGGCGTTGACGGCGGTGCGCGGCAGATCATCGCCGAGCAGGTGCCCCAACTCGATGACGTCGTTCGGAAAGGTCTCGGCGGCCTGCGGCGTGCGGCGCAGAGACTGCAGCGTGACCTGGTCGGTGCCGGGTGCGCGCCCCAGACCGAGGTCGATGCGACCCGGGTGCAGCTCGGCCAGAGTGCCGAACTGTTCGGCGATCACCAGGGGCGAGTGATTGGGCAGCATGACGCCACCGGAGCCCAACCGAATACTGCGGGTGTGCGCCGCGACGTGCGCGATGAGCACGGCCGGGGCGCTCGAGGCGATCGCCGCCATGTTGTGGTGCTCGGCGTACCAGACGCGGCGATAGCCCGACGCTTCGGCCTGCTGAGCAACCGCCACACAGCCGTCGAGAGCACCGCGTACGCCCCCGGTCGACCCCACCGCGGCGAGATCGAGAATCGAGAGGGGAACGCGGTCGGTCACTGGCTCATGATCCCACGATCACCGGGGCGCGGCGGCTCGATAGGCTCGGGGCACGCCCGGGCGGTGCCGCGTGGGCGGCGTGAGAGGAGCATCCATGGCCTGGCGCATGCCCGCTGAGACCGACCCGCACGAACGCATCTGGATGGCGTTCCCGCGCGAGGGCGAAGTGATGGGCGACTCGTCGGCCGCGCGCGAGTCGACGTACGCGGCCTGGACGGCCGTCGCGCACGCGATTCTGCCCTTCGAGCCGGTGACGATGGTCGTCGACCCGAGCGAGCGCGAGCGCGCCCGCCGCATGCTCAGCAGCGAGATCGACATCATCGAGGCCCCGCTCAACGACTTCTGGATGCGCGACTTCGGCCCCACCTTCGTCATCGACGACGAGACCGGTGAGCTCGGCGGCGTCGACTGGATCTTCAACGCCTGGGGCCAGGGTGCCGACTGCGAGGATGACGCGCTCATCGCCGCGCGCATCCTCGACGAACTCGACGTCATCAGAGTACCGAGCCTGCTCGTCAACGAGGGCGGCGGCATCCACGTCGACGGCGAGGGCACGGTGCTCGTCACCGAGACGGTGCAGCTCGACCCCGATCGCAACCCCTGGGCCACCAAGGAGCGCGTCGAGGCCGAGCTGGCGCGCACGATCGGCACGACGACGGCGATCTGGCTGCCCCGCGGCCTCACCCGCGACTACGACGAACTCGGTACGCGCGGGCACGTCGACATCGTCGCCACCTTTGCGAGCCCCGGCCGCGTGCTCGTGCACGCGCAGCTCGACCCCGAGCACCCCGACCACGCCGTCATGCCGGCCCTCCACGATGCGCTGCGGAACGCGACCGATGCCCGGGGGCGCACTCTCGAGCTCATCGAGCTGCCCGCTCCCGCGCAGTTGCGCGACGAGGAGGGCTTCGTCGACTACAGCTACGTCAACCACCTCGTCGTCAACGGCGGCATCATCGCCTGCGGCTTCGACGATGCGGTGGCGGATGCCCGCGCTCGTGAGGCGCTCGCCGAGGCGTACGGCCGCGAGGTCGTCACGGTCGACGCCCGCGAGATCTTCGCGCGCGGCGGCGGCATCCACTGCATCACGCAGCAGCAGCCTGTTGCTCCAGCACGATGACGCGCATTCCGCTCGTTGAGACGAGCATCGTCACGGTGGCCGCGGCGCTCGCCGAGGGCCGTACGACCGCGGTCGAGCTCGTGCAGGGCTACCTCGATCGCATCGCGGCCTACGACCGCGAGCCTGCGGCCGACGGTTCGCGACCCGCACTCAATGCCGTGGTCATCGACAACCCGGCCGCGCTCGACGAGGCGCGGGCGAGCGACGCGCGGCGAGCATCCGGAGCCGCACTCGGCCCGCTCGAGGGAATCCCGTACCTCGCGAAAGACAGCTACATGGTGCGCGGCCTGACGGTCGCGAGCGGCTCGCCCGCCTTCGCCGAGCTCGTCGCCCAGCACGACGCCTTCACGGTCGAGAGACTGCGCGCCGCGGGCGCGATCTGCCTCGGCCTCACGAACATGCCGCCCATGGCGAACGGCGGCATGCAGCGCGGGCTGTACGGCCGCGCCGAGAGCCCCTACAACCCGGCCTACCTCACGGCGCCCTTCGGCTCGGGCTCGTCGAACGGCTCGGGCACGGGCCTCGCGGCGAGCTTCGCGGCGTTCGCGCTCGCCGAAGAGACCTGGTCGAGCGGCCGCGGCCCCGCGAGCAACAACGGCCTGTGCTGCTACACGCCCAGCCGCGGCGTCATCTCGGTGCGCGGCAACTGGCCGCTCGTGCCGACGATGGACGTCGTGGTTCCGTACACGCGCACGATGGCCGAGCTGCTGCTCGTTCTCGACGCGGTCGTGGCCGATGATGCGCAGAGCCGGGGCGACTTCTGGCGCGTGCAGCCGTGGGTGAGCATCCCGCTCGCATCGACCGTGCGCCCGCCCTCGTACCCCGCCCTCGCCGACCCGCATGCCCTCACCGGCATGCGCCTCGGGGTGCCGCGCATGTACCTCGGCGACATGACCGGCGACGACCCGATCGAGACCCGGCCGAGCGTCATCGCGCAGTGGCAGAAGGCCCGCGCCGACCTCGAAGCGGCGGGCGCGACCGTCGTCGAGGTCGACTTCCCAGTCGTCACGAACTACGAATCGCGCGGGCGGGCGGATGATCGCTCTATGGTCGCGCGCGGCCTCGTCCCCCCGCTCTTCGCCGACCACGAGCTCTACGAGCTCAGCATGTGGGGGTGGGAGGAGTTCCTCCAGGCCAACGGCGACCCCGCCCTGCACCGGCTCGCCGACGTGGACCCTGAGCTGATCTTCCCGACCCCGCCCGGCTCGCTGCCCGGCCGCTACGACGACCACCTCAGCCGCTTCGCGCCCGAGGATGTTCCGCTCGAGGACTACGTGCACCGCGCCCGCGCGACGGGGGTGCCAGCGCTCGAGCAGATCCCCGACCTCGCCGAGGGCGTGCGCGGGCTCGAAGAAACCCGTCGCCTCGACCTCGAGCAGTGGATGGACGAGCTCGGCCTCGACGCCGTGGTCTTCCCCGCCGTCGCCGATGTGGGGCCGGCCGACGCCGACGTGAACCCCGCGAGCGCCGAGCTCGCCTGGCGCAACGGAACGTGGGTCGCGAACGGCAACCTCGTGCCGCGGCACCTCGGTATCCCGTGCGTGCAGGTCGGCATGGGGCTCATGAGCGACATCGGCATGCCCATCGGCCTGACCTTCGCGGGCCGCGCCTACGACGACAACCGCCTGCTCGCCTTCGCGTCGGCGTTCGAAGCCTCGGCCACCCGGCCCGGGTCCGCACTCGGCGGCACGCGCGTGCCGCCGCCGCACACCCCGGAGCTGTCATGACCGAGAACACGCGCGACATCGACGAGGGCGTCGTCACCGACTTCTCGACCCGCATGAGCTACGGCTCGTACCTCGCGCTCGACGAGCTGCTGCAGCTGCAGCGCCCGATCAGCGAGCCCGAGCACCACGACGAGCTGCTGTTCATCATCCAGCACCAGACGAGCGAGCTCTGGATGAAGCTGCTGCTGCACGAGGCCCGCTCGGCCCGCCAGTGCCTCATCGACGACGACCTCGGCGGCGCCCTCAAGCGCATCGCGCGCATCAAGCACATCCAAGAGGCGCTCATCCAGCAGTGGAGCGTGCTCGCGACGCTCACGCCCACCGAGTACGCCGAGTTCCGCGGGTTCCTCGCCAACTCCTCGGGCTTCCAATCGCACCAGTACCGGGCCATCGAGTTCATCCTCGGCAACAAGCACGCGGGCATGCTCGCGGTCTTCGAGAGCGACCCCGCTGCCCACGCGGTGCTCGACGGGCTGCTGCACGAGCCGAGCCTGTACGACGAGTTCTTGCGGCATCTCGCGCGGCAGGGCATCGCGATCCCCACGAGCGTGCTCGAGCGCGACGTGACGCAGGCGCACGTCTTCACGCCCGAGCTCGTGCCCGTGTTCGTGGCGATCTACGAGGGCGCGCACGACGCCGATGCCTCGACCTGGCGCGTCTACGAGGCCTGCGAAGAGCTCGTCGACCTGGAGGACAACTTCCAGCTCTGGCGCTTCCGGCACCTGCGCACCGTGCGTCGCACGATCGGCTTCAAGCGCGGCACGGGCGGCTCGGCGGGCGTCGACTTCTTGCAGCGCGCGCTCGACCTCACGTTCTTCCCCGAGCTCTACGCGGTGCGCACCGAGATCGGCCAGCCGTGACCCCGAAGGCGATGGATGCTCCTCCCGCCGTCTTCCGCGTCGCCGACGCCTGGCGCGGCGAGTGGATGGGCCGGAGCGTGTTCCGCCGCGGCGGGTCGACCCTGCACTACGTCGGGCCGGCGGATGCGGGCGCGAGCGCGTCACCCGGCGCGATCGAGCTGCCCGGTGTGCTGCTGCCCGGCTTCACCGACCACCACGTGCACCTGCAGCTCGTCGACATCGTCGACGTCTCCGCGGCCGATGCGATGGCGATGGGCGGTATCTCGCGGGTGGTCGACCTCGGCGGCGACCCCGACTGGCTCGCCATGATGGCCGAACCCGACCCCTTCAACGCCCTCGTCGAGTTCGCGGGCGCCTTCCTCACGGCGCCGGGCGGCTACCCGAGCGACCGGGCCTGGGCGCCCGCGGGCTCGGTGCGCGAGATCGCCTCGGCCGACGACGCCGAGCTCGCGGTGGCCGAGCAGGTGGCGGCAGGAGCATCCCGCATCAAGATCGCCCTCCACGCCGACGCGGGGCCGGTCTGGAGCGACGCGCTGCTCGCCGAGGTCGTGGCCGAGATCCGCGCGGCCGGGCTGCCCGTCGTCGCGCACGTCGAGGGCGCGGGCCAGGCGGCACGTGCGATCACGGCCGGTGCCGACACGCTCGCCCACGCGCCGTTCAGCGAGGCCCTGCCAGAGTCGCTCATCGCGCAAGCGGTGGCGCAGGGCCAGCACTGGGTGTCGACGCTCGCCATCCACGAGCCGGCCGAGCGCGCGATCGCTGTCGCGAACGTGCGAGCGTTCCGCGCCGCCGGGGGAGAGCTGCTCTACGGCACCGACCTCGGCAACGGCCCGCAACCGCTCGGGGTGAACCCGCACGAGCTCGCGGCGCTCGTCGAGGCCGGCCTCGACGAGACGGCGGTGCTGCGCGCGCTCATCGGCGGCTTCGGGCGCGGGCGCGGGAAGAAGCGCGTGACGTGGATGCCCGCCCGCCCGGTCGCGATCACCGACCTCGCCGGCGCCGTGTCGCTGAGCGTCGGCGACCTCGAGGGCGCCGGCGCCTGAGGCCTGGTGCCGCTACAGCCTGAAGCGCACGTCCGTCTGGCAGAAGACCGTCCGCGAAGCCTCGGAAGACCTACACGCTCCATCGATGAGTCGACGATCACCGAGCGGCTCTGGCAGCCCGACCACATACTCGACCTGATCGTTGCCGGGGCAGCCCACTACCCCTTGCTGTCGAGGACTGACGGTGAAGGAAACGACGACCTCTGATGCTGACGTCGTCACCTGCAGCGAGTTCACTTCGCCGGTGACGCCGCTGTTGCAACCCAGTCGCGTGACGAGGGCCGTGACAGACGTGGTGCTCTCGTCGATGCGCTGTCCCGGAGCGACGTCCCATAGAGCGACAACGCCGTCGGACGGAGCCGCAACCTGCGCGCCGTCAGGAGGTGTCGCCGTGGTCTCGGGTGCATCACCCGCGACGCATCCAGTCAGCACGCTCAGGATCGCCCCGACGACGACCGCCTTCATCGCGGCCAAGCCCCGCCTCGTCATTCCGCCCCCAGACCCTTGGCGCGGGCGCTCGATGCCAGGCGCTCAGCCCGAACCTCCCGCACCCGTCAGACTTCCACAACTTCGGAGTGGGAGCGTTGTTTCCCCTTCCGAAGTTGTGGAAGGTACGGAGAGGGAAGACAGCAGAACGGCGCGCGGGCGTCCGAAAGGGAAAAGGACGAGCTTGCAGCGAGAACTCGGGAGCTTGAGCCGCGTCAGCCCTGGATGACCGGGGCGCCCCAGCCGTCGTAGTCGCCCTGGTGCGCGGCGACGACGGCGAAGACCTCTTCGACCATGCGGTCGGCGGTCTCGACGTCGACCGTGGCGATCTTGGCGGCGCGCAGCGTGCCGCGGAAGAGCATGCGCCGGGCGACCGTCACGCCGTAGCCGAGCTTCTCGAGAGCGGCCGCAGCGGCCCGTGCCTCTTTGATGGCGGCGAAGTTGGCGAAGTGCTCGACCTCGCGCGGCTCATCGACGTTGTCGCGCATCTTGATGCGCTGACTGAACTGCTCGACGTTGCAGGTCAGGTGCGACTGGATATCACCCACTCGCGCGATGCTAGACCCGTTTCCCGACGAACGCACATCGAGCTTCAGCGCGACTCCGGTTCGAGCAGCGGCGTCGTGCGGTACGCGATGAGCTCTTTCAGCACGATCGACGTCGCCGTGCGGCGGATGCCAGGGCACCGCAGGATGCGCTGGCCCACCTCGTAGAGGTCGTCGGTGTCGCGCGCGACCACCTGGCACAGCAGGTCGTTCTCGCCCGAGGTGGCGACGCACTCGATGATCGTCGCGATCTCACGCAGCGCGACCATCGCCTCGTCGAACCGGTCTTGATCGACCTCCGCCGTCACGATGGCCCGGATGCTGTACCCCAGCGCCTCGGGCGGCACCGTCACGCTCTGCGGTCGAAGGGTGCGGCCGTCGAAGAGCTGCGCGATGCGGCTCTGCACCGTGCCGCGCGCGAGCCGCAGCGACTCGGCGAGCCCGCCGACGGTCGCCCGCGGGTCGGCGTCGAGGGCGAGCACGATGCGCCGCGTCGTGGGGTCGAGGATGGTGGCTGATCTGACCATGATGCGCGCCACTCTACGCCGAACTCTGGTCGGATCGACCAGTTCTCGACGCTGATCTTGTCGTGGGCATCCCGAGAGCGACAGTGTTCTGGTCATGATGACCAGCGACGACACCATCAGCGTGGGCCAGTACCTCGCCGCCCGCCTCGTGCAGTGCGGGGGCTCGCACGCTTTCGGCGTGCCCGGCGATTTCACGCTGAGCCTGCTCGACGAGCTGCTCAGCGTCAACGAGCACAGTGATGACGGCCTCACCTGGATCGGCTCGAGCAACGAGCTCAACGCCGCCTACGCCGCCGACGGCTTCGCGCGCGTGGGCCGCACGATCGCGAGCGTCGTCACGACCTACGGGGTCGGTGAGCTCAGTGCCATCAACGGCATCGCGGGCGCCTTCGCCGAAGACGTTCCCGTCATCTCGATCGTCGGCATGCCCGCGACGGGCGCCCTCGGCAGCGGGGCCCTGCTGCACCACAGCCTGCTCGACGGCGACCACGAGCACTTCGTGCGCGCGTTCCGCGAGGTCACGGCGGCTCAGGCCGTGCTCACCGTCGAGACCGCGACGGCCGAGATCGACCGCGTGCTCGCCGTCGCGCTCACCTCGAGCAAGCCCGTGTACCTGGGGGTGCCCACCGACGTCGCGGTCGCACGGGTGAGCGCCGCCGGGCTGGCCGAGCCGATCCGGGCCCGGGGCAGCGAGCCGGGCGCCCTCGCCGCCTTCGAGCGCGCGCTGGGGCAGCGGTTCGCCGGGGAGGTCGCGGTGACGGTGCTCGCGGGGCCGCGCATCCACCGCCGCGGGGTCGAGGGCCGTGTGGCCGCGCTCGCCGACCTGCCCGGGGTGCGCATCGCCAGCCAGGTGGGCTCGAAGGCCGTCATCGACGAAGACCACCCGGCGAGCCTCGGCACCTACATGGGCGCCATCACGCAGACCGAGCGCGCCCGCAGCGCGGTCGACGAGGCCGACCTGCTCGTCATGGTCGGCACGGTCGTGAGCGACTTCACGACGGGGTTCTTCACGCAGGCCTTCGACCCGACCGCGGCCGTCGAGCTGGCGCTCGACCACGCCCGCATCGGCTACGCCGTCTACCCCGAGGTGCGCCTCGACGACGCGCTCGAGGTGCTCGCGCGCGTGACCGCAGCGGCCGGCTTCGCCCCCGCCGAGGCGATCGACGTGCCCGACCTCGCCGTACCCGCGCCCGCCGCCGACGAGTCACCGCTCGACCACGCGATCTTCTGGCACGAGCTGCAGGGCTGGCTGCCGCGCGAGACGACGGTCGTCGCCGAGGCCGGCACCTCGTTCTACGGCGCGCTCGACCTGCGGCTGCCCGAGCGCAGCGACCTGCTCGGCCAGCCCGTGTGGTCGTCGATCGGCTACACGATCCCCGCCATGCTCGGCGCGGGCCTCGCCCGTCGTGATCGGCGGCCCGTGCTCATCATCGGTGATGGCGCCGCGCAGCTGACGGTGCAAGAGCTCGGGCAGGTGTTCCACCACGGGCTCGCGCCGGTCATCCTGCTCATCGACAACGCCGGGTATACCGTCGAGCGCATGATCCAGAGCCCGGAGGCCGTGTATCAAGACATCGTGCCGTGGAACTGGCGGCTCATCCCCGCCGCGCTCGGCGGCGCCCGCGTGCGCGTGCTCGAGTCGACGACCGCGGGCGAGCTGCGATCGGCGCTCGAGGCGGCCAGCTCGGCCCCCGACGACGCCGTGTTCGTGCGCGTGCAGCTGCCGCGCGACGACGCCCCGCGCCTGCTCGTCGAGCTGACGCAGCGCCTCGCGACCCGACCGGCTCAGAGCGTGAAGGAGCTCGCATGACCACCGCCGCACCTCTTCCCGACTTCACGCACGAGCGCGTCACGACCGTCACGGGCGAGCGCTCGGGCCTGCGCATCACCGTCGCCCTGCACTCGAGCGCCCTCGGCCCGGCCCTCGGCGGCTGCCGACTGTGGACCTACGAGCACTGGCTCGACGGCGTCGCCGACGCGATGCGGCTCGGCCAGGCCATGACGATGAAGAACGCGCTCGCCGACATCGGCGCGGGCGGCGGCAAGGCCGTCATCGCGCTCACCCCGGGTCTCGTCCTCGACGCGGCCCAGCGGCGGGATGCCCTCCTCGACCTCGGCGACCTCGTCGAGTCGTTCGGCGGCGCCTACATCACGACCGAGGATGTCGGAGTCACCGAGCACGACATGCTCGTCGTGCGCGAGCGGACCCAGCACGTCGTCGGTCTGCCCGCCGCCGACGGCGGCGCCGGTGAACCGGCCGCCGGTACGGCGCTCGGCGTGTTCGCCTCGATCGAGCAGGTGCTGCTCTCGGTGTTCGGCTCGGCCGACGTCGCGGGTCGGTCGTTCGTCATCTCAGGGCTCGGGCAGGTGGGCTCGCGGCTCGCGCGGCGCCTCGCCGACGCCGGGGCGGTGCTCACCGTCACCGATATCAACCCGAGCGCGCTCGCGCTCGCCGACCAGCTCGGGGCAACCTGGATCGACGCCGCCGACGCGCTGACGACGCCCGCCGACGTGCTCGTGCCGGCCGGGCTCGGCGGAATCCTGACCGCGCCCGCGATCGAGCAGCTGCCCGTGCGCGCCGTGTGCGGGCCGGCCAACAACCCGTTGGCCGAACGCAGCGGGGCCGACGCACTGGCGGCGCGGGGCATCCTGTACGCCCCCGACTACGTCGTCAACGCCGGGGGAGTCATCCACCTCGCCCTCACCGAGCGCGGCGAGACGCCCGACGTCGTCGAGCAGCGGCTGCGCGGCATCGGCGGCACGCTCGCCGACGTGCTCGCGACGGCCGCGGCCGAGGGCATCACGCCTCTCGATGCCGCTGATCGCATCGCCCTGGCCCGCGTCGCGGCCGCCCGCTGAGCCCTGCCCGGGTGTTGGATGGGCGCATGAGCGAGATCGACGACTACATCGCGGCGGCGCCCGAAGCGGCGCGCGAGCGGCTCGCCGCCGTGCGCGCGACGCTACTGCGCTGCATGCCGACCGCCACCGAGGCCTTCCGGTACGGGATGCCCGCCGTCATGCTCGACGCCCGCTACGGCCTGCACTACGCGACGTGGAAGCAGCACCTCGCCCTCTACCCCGTCTACCGCGGCGACGAGGCGCACGAGGTCGTCGTCGGGCCGTACCGCGCGAAGACCGACTCGGTGCACTTCTCGCACGCGCAGCCGCTGCCGCTCGACGTCGTCGAGCTCATCGCCACCGAGCTCAGCGCCCGTCGCGGGTGAGCGCCCCGGCGTCGTCGCCCACTCCGAATAGGGTGACGAGCGAGGGGGTGCTGCGGTGACGAGGCATCACGAGCGTCGCGACGGCCTCCGTCGCGCGCGCATCCTCGACGGCGCCGACTCGCGTGCCGCGACGAACGAGCTGCTGGGCGGACTTCGCCGCGGCGGGTTCGGGGGCCGCGCCCTCGGGGCGTTCGTCGCCGACGCGACGCTGCGCAGCATCCGCGAAGCCCGCAAGCGGCCCATCGCGCTCGCCGAAGCGACGGCGGTTCACGCGGGCATGGCCGCAATCGCGCACCCGCACGGCCGCGTCTGGGTCGCCACAAGCTGGCTCATGACCGTCACGCATCTGGGGATGCTCGAAGAGCGTCGCACGATGGGTCTGCCCAATCTGCTCACCGTCGCGCGGGCCAATCTGCCCGCCGCTGCGGCGCGACTCGGGTCGGCCGTGCCGGTCTTGGCACTCGCCACGGACTTCGTCGACGGCAAGGTCGCGCGCCGCACGGGCACGGTCACCCGCTTCGGCACGCAGGGCGACTACCTCGCCGACGCCGCGCTCTGGACCTGGTTCACCGTGACGCACGAGAAGAGCCGGGGCTGGCAGCTCGCGACTTTCGCCGCCTGGGCGATCCCGGTCGCGGGGCTCACGGTCGCGAGCTTCGCGAAAGGCGGCATGGTCGACGTGCCGCGCTCGCGATGGCTGCGCCCGGCCGCCGCGGTCGAAGTGCTCATCGGAGCGCGCGTGCTCGCGCGGCTGGTGGCTCGTCGCCGCAGCTAGAGCGACGCGAGCACGAGCGCGGCCGAGGCGACGACGAGCCCGAGGATCTGCCAGCGCGTCATGAGCTCGCGCAGGAAGACGCGGCCGATGATCGCCGTGAAGACGGGGGCGGCGGGGGCGAGGATCGCGAGCAGCACGAGGTCTCCCGTCTGCAGGGCGAGCACGAGGAACAGGTTGCCGAGGATGTCGGCGGCACCGGTCGCCATCGGGACGAGCACGTACCGGCTGCGGACGTGCCCGCCGACGGTTTTCGCGCCCTCCCGGTAGAGCATCCAGCTCAGCAGCACCATGGCGATCGTCGTGACCCCGAAGCGCGCACCGACCACCGGCCACAGGCCGTCGGCCTGCGGCGCGGTGTTGATGGTCACGATGAACCCGGTGAAGAGGGTCGCGGCGACGACCGCGAGCAGGGGCCCGCGCAGGCTCGGCCGCACGCCGTCGACGGGAGGCCGGTAGGTGACGAGCAGGATCGCGACGAGGCCGAGCGCGAGCCCCGCCCCGCGCAGGGGCGTGATGGCGTCGCCCGACAGCACGCCGACGAGTACGAGCAGTGCCGTGCCGACGACGGCGAGCACGGCGCCGGCGATGCCGACCGGACCGATCGCGAAGGCTCGATACGCGACCGGCAGGCCGCTGCCGCCGAAGAGCCCGGCGAGGAAGCCGATCCAGAAGCCGGGCCAGCTCGGTGAACCGGGCATGACGAGAGCGAGCAGCAGCGCGATGACGATCGTCGTCGGGCCCGCGATCGCCACGACGATGGCCAGCGGCAGGCGCCGCGCCGCGACCCCGCCCATGACGTTGCTCACCGAGATGAACAGCGCGTTGATGAGGGTGTAGACGATCGCCATGAGATGACCTTCGTGCCGAGACGGATGGCCGCCGAACCTGCTCGGGAGTCGCCGCGCCCAATCTACCCGCGGTGCGCGCGGTACCGTTGCGGGTGACCACCCTCGACGCGGCCTTCGCCATTCTGCAGTGCCCGAGCTGCGGCGAGCCGCTGAGCGCGGCCGACGGAGGCGCCTCGTGCGCGAACCGCCACCACTTCGACCGAGCCCGCCAGGGCTACCTGAGCCTGCGTGCCGCGCACAAGGGCAAGGGCGCTCCGGCGACGGGCGACACCCCCGAGATGCTCGAGGCGCGTGAGCGCTTCCAGGCCGAGGGCTTCCACGACGAGATCGCGGCGGCCGTCGTCGCGGCGGTGCCGGCAGGGGCGCGCGGCTGGCTCGCCGACCTCGGCGGCGGCACCGGCTGGTACGCGGCGCAGATACTGGATGCCCGCCCCGAGCTGCACGGCGTCGTGCTCGACGCCTCGGCTCCGGCGGTGCGCATCGCGGCCCGCGCGCACGAGCGGCTGGCCGGGGTGAGCGCCGATGTGTGGACGGGTATTCCGCTGCGCGACGCCAGCGTCGATGTCGCCGTGCGCGTCTTCGCGCCCGGCAGCGTGAGCGAGGTGCGGCGCATCCTCGCGCCGGGCGGCACCGCGGTGTTCGCCGTGCCGCATGCCGACCACCTGCGCGAGCTCGGGCACGGCCTCAAGCTCATGAAGGTGCCGGCCGGCAAGGCGGAGGAGGTCGCGGCGAGCATCCCCGATGCCACGGTGGTGAGCTCGGTCGAGGTGCGGCAGCGCGTGCAGCTGAGCGTCGAGCAGGCGCTCGACTCGGTGTTCATGGGGCCGAACGCCTTCCACCAGGATCGCGCGAAGGTCGAGAAGGTGCTGCTCGAGTGGCAGGCGCCGATCAGCGTGACGATCGCCGTGACCGTGGTGGCGCTGCGTCTCGACGCGTGAGCGCCGGGGGCTAACCCCCGCACGATCCGGGGGCGCCTCGGATGCCGCGACGCGATGCCGATCGCGAGGCTGGAGTCACCCCGGCGCGCGCTGCGCCGTGGCAGTCTGACCTCAGGAGAACCTCATGACCACCGCCCTCGCCGCTCCGCCCGCGGCCCCCGCCGTGCCCGACAGCTGGAGCTACGGCGCCCTCTGGCGCCGCGCGCCCCGAACGCTCGGCTACCTCGTTCCGACGTTCGCCATCGCGATCGCGGTCACGAGCATCCTCAGCTCGCTGTTCTCGACGGCGGTCAGCCTGCTCATCATCATCGGCGGCATCTTCCTGCTCTCGCTGACGCTGCTGCTCGCCCGGTATGCGGGCTCGTTCGAGATCGCGCGCTTGCGCTGGTCGGGCGAGACCCCGATCAGAGAGCCCGAGTGGCCGGCCGACCCGACCGCCGTCTGGTGGCGCCGCTGGCTGCGCCCGCTCGCGAACGGCCGGTACTGGCTGGCGCTGCTGCACGCCGTCGTCATCGCGCCGATCGTGGCGACGCTGAGCTTCGCCGTGATCGTGCTGTGGGTCTCGCTCATCGGGGCGGCGGTCGCCCTGCCGATCACGCTCGCGGTGCGCGGCCCCGACGACTGGTTCACCGGGCCGGGCCTGCGGCTTCCCGAGGCCTGGGTCGCGACGGCGGCGCCGATCGCGGTGACGATCGTCATCGTGCTCGGCATCATCGCCGTCGTCACCCTGCCCTACGTGCTGCGCGGCCTCACCTGGCTGCACGCCGCGATCGCGCGCCCCTTCCTCGGCCGCTTCACGAACGAGCAGCTCGAGCAGCAGGTGTCGAGCCTGTTCACCTCGCGCCAGGCGGCCGTCGCCGCGGAGGGCTCGGCGCTGCGCCGTATCGAGCGCGACATCCACGACGGCCCCCAGCAGCGCCTCATCCGCCTGCAGATGGATCTCGCCGCCGCCGAGCGCCGCCTCGCCGAGAACCCCGAGGAGGCCGCCGGCCTGATCCAGGATGCCCGGCGCCAGGCGCAGGACGCGCTCGACGAGCTGCGCAACCTGTCGCGGGGCTTCGCGCCGCCGCTGCTGCTCGACCGCGGGCTGTTCGCCGCGCTCGAGTCGCTCGCGACCCGCTCGAGCATCCCCGTGACGCTCGAGACCGAGCTCGGCGCGACGGCGAACCTGCCCGACGAGGTGGCGCGGAACGCCTACTTCGTGGCGAGCGAGCTCATCGCCAACGCCGCCAAGCACTCGCAGGCGACCGCGATCACGCTGAGCGTCACGACGGCCGACGGCGCGCTCCTCGTGGCCGTGACCGACGACGGCGTGGGCGGAGCCGTCGAGTCGGTCGGGCACGGCCTCGCCGGGCTGCGCGACCGCGCGGCGGGCATGGGCGGCACCTTCGAGGTCTCGAGCCCCGAGGGCGGCCCGACGACCGTACGGGTGGCGCTGCCGCTCGCGGGCGTGGGTGCGGCATCCACCGCCCCGGCCGACGGCAGCGAGCCGAGTGCCTAATCTGGAGGGCATGTCAGCCCTTCGCGTCGCGGTCGCCGATGATTCGGTGCTGCTGCGCGAAGGGCTGGTCCGCGTGCTGCGCGACGCCGGCGTCGAGGTCGTCGGCGCGTTCGGCGACGCGGAGGCCCTGCTCGCCGCCGTGCCCGAGCTCGAGGTCGACGCCGTCGTGCTCGACGTGCGCATGCCGCCGACCTTCCGCGACGAGGGCGTGCGCGCGGCGATCGAGCTGCGGCGGCGGTACCCGGCCATCGCCATCCTGCTGCTGTCGCAGTACGTCGAGGTCGCCTACGCGCAAGAGCTGCTCGCCGCCGGAACGGGCGGGGTCGGCTACCTGCTGAAAGACCGCGTCGTCTCGCTCGACGAGGTGCGCGATGCCCTCGACCGCGTCGCCGCGGGTGGCACCGTGCTCGACCCCGAGGTCATCACGCAGCTCATGGCCCGCCGGGTCGACCCGCTGCAGTCGCTCACGGCGCGCGAGCGCGAGGTGCTCGAGCTCATGGCGCAGGGTCGCACGAACGGCGCCATCGCGGGCGCCCTGTTCATCGGCGTCGGCGCCGTCGAGAAGCACATCTCGGCCATCTTCGCCAAGCTCGGCCTCGACGCGGCCGACGGCGACCACCGCCGCGTGCTCGCGGTGCTGGCGTGGCTCCAGGCCCGCTAACCCCGTCCTTCTGTCGCAGATCTGGGCCAGAAGGGCAGGTCACCTGCGTGCATGCGCCTTTCTGGCCCAGATCTGGCACAGAGCGGCGGGGGCTCAGTAGCGGGCGAGCACCTCGGCGTCGCGCGCGTGCGTGAGCGCGCGCCGCACCGCGTCGAGGGCGCCGACCGGGTCGGTGTCGAGCATGCCGCGGGATGCTCGCAGCTCGTCGACCGCATCCTCCAGCCGCGCCCGCGCGCCCGCCGAGCCGCCCGAGCCGACGGCGTCGCGCGCGACGAGCATCTGCGCCTCGGCCTGCACGCGCGCGGCGTGGTACGCCTCGCGCGCGTGCGCGAGGCGCTGGGCCTGCGTGCGCGACGAGGCGAGCGACACCTCGACGGCGTCCATGGCCTCGCGCAGTTGCCCCAGCCGCTCGACCGGATCGGCGGCGCCCTCCGCATCGTCGCCCGACACCGCGTCGAGCTGCGCCACGGCGCGCGTGATCGCGACCCCCGAGTCGCCGTCGGGCGCCCCGCCCGCCGCTTCGAGCGCCTCGGTGCGCGCGACCCGCGCGTCGTCGCGCAGCCGGCGCAGCGCCTCGGCCGCGTCATCGAGCCGCGCGGCCGCGGCACCGACCTGCTCGAGCGCCTCCTCGGCCGAGAACAGCAGCCGCTCGGCCTCGCTGATGGTCGCCATGACGCTGCTCGCGGGGGCCGTGCTGCCGGGGGCCGCGTCCGCTGCCAGGCCTTCGGCACGATCGAGGCCGCGGGCGGCGCGCTCGGGGGCGTCGGCGGCAGGGCCGAGCGCGGTGCGGGCGTGCTGCGTGAGCAGGGCATCCCGCTGCCGGGTCGTCTCGGTCAGCCGGGTGCGGGCCTCGGCAATGCGCCTGCGCAGTCGTTCGAGCCGCTCGGGCGCGGTCGATTCGAGCGAGCGGCGGTCGCGGAACGCCGCCGACTGCTCCCCGAGCCCGCGCTCGATGCGGTCGGCGAGCATGACGATGCGGTCGGCGCGTTCGCGGTTGGCGAGCCCCGCATCGGGTTCTGCGTCGATGAGCCGGTGCAGCCGGAGGATCTCGTCGCGGTCGGCGCGGGCCCGTCGCACGGCGCCGCGGTAGTCCTGCGCGGCGCGCTCGCCGAACTGGGCGATCGCGAACTCGACGTCGGCCTCGCCCTCGGCGATGCGGTCATCGGCGCGCACGAGCGCCGAGCCCGCGCGACGGCGGATGTCGTCGGGGGCCTTCAGCAGGCGTCCCGCGCGACCGCGGCGCCGCGCGACGACGACGATGCCGCCCACCAGCACGGCGGCCACGACGACGAGCACGGTCGTACCCGCGGCGACGATCGCCGACACGAGACCGCCCACGAGCTCCACGCCCCGATCCTAGATCGGCAACCTTGTTCGCAACTCAGGCTGAGACGCCCGATGTGCTGCGCTGTGCACGCTCACACGGCGTCTCAGCCTGAGTTGCGAACACGGCGGGCGGGTTCGGGGGCAGACCGCCCGAAATCCCCAGAACTCGGGCCCCGCAGTCATACAGTGGCCGCGTGTGGCGTGCCGACCGATACGACGATCATGAGATCGACGCCGAGGAGGCGGGCGGGGAGAACCCGCTCGCGGCTTCCTCGGTGCGGTTCGACGACCCCCGGGTCGTGCCGATGAACGTCGCCGCCCCCGTGTGGGATCGCTGGCGCACCGAGCTCGCCCGCGTCGGCGGCGCGAGCACCCTGCTGCACTTCGACGACGACCCGCGCGGTCGCATCGAGCTCGGCACGAGCCACCCGGGCGGCCTCGCGCGCTTCATCGCCGGCAGCCCCACCCTGCTCAGCAACCTCGTGCGCGACGACGTCGCGCTGCGGCAGGCGCGCGTCGCCGCCGAGCGCATCGCCGACGCGGGCGTCGAGCTCGCCAGTGTGCGCGGCATCGACGCCGTCGCCCTCGGCATCGGCCTCGTCTCGTGGAACCACCAGGGCGTCGACCACTGCGCCCCGCTGCTGCTGCGCCCCTTGCGGCTGCGCCGTCGGGGGCGGGATGTCGAGCTCACCCTCACCGGACGCGTCGCGGTCAACCCGGCCCTCGTGCGCGCGCTCGCCGAGCAGTTCTCGCTGCACCTCGACGAGGCTGCGTTCGTCGCCCTCGCCCACGACGGCGAGGCCTTCAAGCCCAATCCGCCGCTCGATCGACTTCGGGGCCTGACCGCCCACCTCGAGGGCTTCACGATCAGCCCGCGCCTCGTCGTGAGCACGTTCGCCGAGGTGGGCCCGGCCATGGTGGCCGATGCGCACGACCTCGCGCATCCCGTGCTCGACGCCCTCGCCGGCAACACGAGCGCCCGGTGGGCCGTCACCGAGAGCCAGTCGCCTGTCGAGGCGGTGCCCGCCGACCTGCGCCCGCCCGAGACCGACCTGCTGCTGCTCGACGCCGATGCCGAGCAGGAGCACGTCATCGCCAGCATCGCAGCCGGCAACTCGCTCGTCGTCAAGACCCTCCCGGGCACGGGCGCGACCCAGACGGTCGTCAACGCCCTCGGCGCCCTCGTGGCGCAGAACAAGCGCGTGCTCGTCGTGAGCCCGCGCCGCGCGAGCCTGCGCACGATCGAGCGGCGGCTCGCCGACATCGGGCTGCCCGGCGCAGCGGTGTCGCCGGCGTCGCTGCGGCGCGACCTCATCCGCGCGATCGGCCGCAACGAGAAGGCGCAGCGCCCGCGCGTCGCCGACGTCAACGACGCCCTCAGCCGCCTGCGCGCCGTGCTCATCGACTACCGCGAGGCGCTCTCGCGCCCCGACGCCGAGCTCGGCATCAGCGTGCTCGACTGCATCGCCGAGCTCAGCCGCCTGCAGCTGCTGCCGACCCCGCCGACGACGCGCGCACGCCTGAGCCGCGCGGCCGTCGAGCTGCTCGCCGCCGATCGCCGCGAGGCGGCCGAGGCGATGGTGCAGGCTGCCGAGCTGGGGCAGTTCAGCTACGGGCCGGGTGACTCGCCCTGGTACGGCGCCCGGTTCCGCACGGGCGACGAGGCTGCGCACGCGCAAGAGCTCGCGCGCCGGCTGCACCACGACCTCGTGCCGCGCCTCGTCGAGCGCGGCCGTCTGCTCATCGCCGCGACGCCGCTGCGCCCATTCGAGTCGATCGCCGAGCTCGGCGTGTACCTGCGCCTGCTGGCCGACCTGCGCGACACGCTCGACAAGTTCCAGCCCGCCGTGTTCGACCGCTCGCTCAGCGAGCTCATCGCCGCGACCGCGCCGCGCCGCGAGGGCGGCACGATGCCCGCGGCCACTCGCCGGCGCCTCAAGGCGCTCGCGAAGGAGTACCTGCGCCCCGGCGTCGCCGTCGGCGACATGCACGAGGCCCTGCAGCGCATCCAGCAGCAGCGGGTGCTGTGGCAGCGTTTCGTGCCCACCGGCATCACGCCCGCCGTGCCGGTCGGCATCGCCGACGTCGCGGTCGCCTACCAGCAGGTCGATCAAGACCTCGAGGCGCTGGATGCCCCGCTCGGGCACCACAGCCGCGACCAGCAGCTCGCCCACCGCCCGCTCGCCGAGCTGCACGCCCTGCTCGACGGCCTCGCCGCTGAGAGCGACGTGCTCGCCAACCTGCAGGAGCGCACGACGCTGCTGCAGCGCCTCGAGCAGTGGGATGTCGGGCCGCTGCTGAGCGACCTCGCCGCGCGGCACGTGCCGCACGCGCAGGTCGCCGCCGAGCTCGAGCTCGCGTGGTGGCGCTCGGCGCTCGACAGCCTGCTGCAGCACGACCGCGCCCTGCTCGGCGCCGAGCCCGACGTGCTCGAGCGGCTCGAGGCCGACTTCCGCCTCGTCGACGAGGCCCACGCCGCGGGCAGCGCGCAGCTGCTCGGGTGGCAGCTCGCCGAGAACTGGTCGATCGGCATCACCGATTGGCCCGACGAGGCCGAGGCCCTCAAGACGCTGCTGAAGAGCGGCGCGATCACCCCCGCGCAGCTGCAGCGCGAGGCCCCGCACCTCAGCCGGCCGATCGCGCCGATCTGGCTCGCCTCGCCGTACGACGTGCACGCGATCAGCGACGACATCCCCTTCGACACCGTGCTGCTGCTCGACGCGGGTGCCGTCACGGTCGCCGAGGTGGCGGGCTCGGTGCGCCGCGCGCGCCAGGTGGTCGCCGTCGGCGACCCCGTCACGCAGGCTCCGGCACCGTTCACGATCGCGGTCGGCGATACCGCCGACGACGGCGATGTGGATGCCCTGCACGCCGCCTCCGCCCTCTTCCAGCTCAGCGAGCTGCTGCCGGCGCTGTCGCTCACCCGCTCGTACCGCGCGGGTGGAGAAGACCTCGCCGAGCTCGTGAACCGGCGTTTCTACGCCGGCCGCATCGAGTCGCTGCCGTGGGCCGGATCGTTCCTCGGGCACCCCTCGATCGCCGTCGACTACCTCGACGACGGCCACGGCATGCCCGACGAGGTCACGGGTGCGATCGAGAGCGTCGACGCCGAGGTGCGCCGCGCGGTCGATCTCGTGATCGAGCACGCCACGGCGCGCCCGAACGAGTCGCTCATGGTCATCACGGCGAGCGCGAAGCACGCCGCGCGTGTGCACACCGCGGTGCTCGAGGCGCTCGCCCACCGCCCCGACCTGCACGAGGTGCTGCTGGGCGATCGGCCCGAGCCGTTCGCGGTGCTCACGATCGAGCAGTCGGTGGCGCAGTCGCGCGACCGGGTGATCTTCTCGATCGGCTTCGGCCGCACGCCGCACGGCCGCGTGCTCACCGAGTTCGGCTCGCTCGGCCGCCCCGGCGGCGACCGGCTGCTCGCCGTCGCGATGACCCGGGCACGGCGGTATGTGCGCATCGTCAGCTGCATCCGCCCGAGCGATCTCGACGACGACCGGCTCTCGCACGGCGCCCGGGCGCTCGCCGACCTGTTCGCCGACATCGAGGCGCGCCGCACGGCGGTCGAGCTGCCCGACGACAGCGACCCCATGCTGATCGATCTCGCCCGTCGCCTCGAGGCGCGCGGCATGACGGTCGCGCTCGGGCACCGCGGCAAGCTGCCCCTCGTGGCGAGCCGCGGCGGCTACTGCGTCGCCATCGAGACGGATGCCGCGCTCGGGCGCCTCAGCCTGCGCGAGTCTGTGCGGCTGCGGCCCGACCTGCTGCGCCGCCTCGGCTGGCACTACGCCCGCGTGCACGTCTTCGAGCTCTTCAGCGACCCGGAGGCCGTGGCCGACCGCATCCACGCCCTCGCCGGCGGCGCGCCCGCCGCGGCGGCGCCGGGCGGCACGGGCCCGGTGTTGGGTCGCGGTGCGCATCACGGCGCTGCGGCCGAGCACCCGACCGACGAACTCGCGATCACTCGCTGAGCGCGAGCGCGCGTACCCTGGTGCCATGAGCGACACGGATGCTGAGCGCGCCCCGCGCGTGCGTGCGCGCGGATCGCGCCGGGTCACAAC
>CAZILZ010000011.1:0-104154 GCA_964540305.1 uncultured Microbacteriaceae bacterium
ATCGTTCCGGAGGTCTTCGCTACCTCAAACGTTCACAACGTCCCGGGGAACTACAACTAGCGCGCGTCTCCACAACTCAGGAGTTCTGACGCGAACAGCCCCGCGACACGCCGTCGCGGGGCTGTTTCGGTCAGCGTGACGCCGCTCGCTCCTGAATTGTGGAGATCAGTCGGGCGGGGGCGGGATGCGCGGCTCAGCCTGCGCGGTGCAGCCAGACGACGCGCGCTCCGTCGCCCGCGTGACGGAAGGGCTCGAGCTCGTCGTCCCAGGCCTGGCCGAGGGCGAGCCGCAGCTCACGGTGCAGCTCGAGCGTGTTGGATCCGGCGACCTCGATCGCGTACCGGATGCGGTCTTCCGGGATGACGGTGTTGCCGGCCGTGTCGGTCTGTGCGAAGTAGACCCCGAGGTCGGGCGTGTGCATCCAGCGGCCGCCGTCGGTTCCGAGCCCGGCGTCCTCCGTGACCTCGAACCGCAAGTGCTCCCAGCCGCGCAGGGCGCTCGCGATCTTGGCACCCGTGCCGCGCTCGCCCTCCCAGACGAACTCGGTGCGCTGGGTGCCCTTGAGCACGGGCTGCTCGATCCAGTCGAAGTTGACGGCGCGATCGATGGCGCGGCCCGCGGCCCACTCGATGTGCGGGCAGAGAGCGCGAGGGGCGGAGTGCACAAAAAGGACTCCGCGAGCCATCGCCGAAGACGTGGCGACCATCGAATCGTCGACCACAGGGTTGGTGTCCACAGTTCACTCCGTTTCGTTCAGGTGCGACTTCCCCATCGACCTGGTGCACGGAGTGCGTGGTGTGTTCAGTTGTGACGGGCTTCCCGTCTGCACAGCAGTATGACGCAGAAGCCGATGGAATCACAAGGCTGAAATCACACGACTGTCATTCTCGAGGTGACGATCGCGTGAATTGTGCGCTGGTAGTCACTCGGCATGCATACGCCGAATAGTGTGGGGGCATGACGTTGCGTCACTCGCTCCTCGCGGTGCTCACTCTCGGCCCCGCCTACGGCTACCAGCTGCACGCCGAGGTCGTCGAGCGCACGCGGCGCGATGCGCCGCTCAACGTCGGCCAGGTCTACTCGACCCTCGACCGCCTGCGGCGCGATGCGCTCATCGAAGATGCGGGCAGCACTCCCGACAACCTGCCGCTCTACGCGTTGACAGATGCGGGCGCCATCGAAGCGCGCATGCACCTCACCGAGCCCGATCTGGCCGACTGGCATGAGATGGTCGAGCGGGTTCTGCTCGCGCTCTCGCTGCCCGGCGATCACGTCGAGGCGCTCGTGCGCAACTACCGTCGGCTCTGGGCGCCCCGGCGCGGGGCGAGCGATGAGGTCGCCGACCCGACGGGAGGGGCCGCCCAGGCGGCCGCGCAGCATGCGGCGCGCCTACTGCAGGCCTCGGCGCTCGCCTGGCTCGACTCGCTGCCCGAGGTCGAGCCGTGGTCGCTGCGCACCGATCGCCGCCGACGCGGCCGACGCGCGGCCGACGCGGCGCATCCGGTCGCCTAGAGGCTACTTCGCGTCGCTGTAGCGCTGCACCGCGGCGACCGAGACGGGGAAGGAGACCGGCGTAGCGCCGAAGACGATACGACCGGCGTCGAACGCCGCGGCACGCAAGGCCTCCTCGACCTCGGCGACGCGATCGAGCGGGCAGTGCACGATGAGTTCATCGTGCACGAAGAACACGAGATGCGGCTGCGCCGTGAGCGGCCCGCCCTCGGGGTTCCAGAGCCGACGTCGCACGCCCGCCATCCAGGCGAGAGCCCACTCGGCCGCCGTGCCCTGCACCACGAAGTTGCGGGTGAACCGACCCCACGAACGCGACGCCGTGCGGGCGGCCCGCCCCTCGGCCTCACCGGCACCCTCGGAGGATGCGGCATCCTGCCGGTCGCGCCACGCCGCCGACGGCGCGGGTGACGTGCGCCCCAGCCGCGTCGTCACGCGCTCACCGCGCTCCCCCGCTCGTGCTGCCGCCTCGACGTAGCCGATCGCCTGCGGGAACGAGCGGGCGAGGCGCGGCAGCACGAGGGCACTGACGCCTGTCGTGCCGCCGTACATGGCGCCGAGCATGCCGACCTTCGCATGCTCGCGGGTGGCGACGGCACCGCTCGCTACGATGCCCGCATAGAGGTCGACGCCCGCGCCGGCGTGAGCCATGGCCGCGTCTCCCGAGAGGGCGGCAAGGATGCGGGGCTCGAGCTGCGCCGCATCGGCCACGACGAGAGCCCAGCCCGGATCGGCGACGACCGCGGGCCGCACTTGCTTCGGCAGCTGCAGCGCTCCCCCGCCGTCCGACGCCCATCGACCCGTGACGACGCCGCCCGGCACGAACGTCGGTCGGAATCGACCGCCGTGCACCCACTCGTCGAGCCAGTTCCAGCCGTTGGCCGTGTGCAGGCGGCTGAGGGTCTTGTACTGCAGCAGCGGGACGATCGCCGGGTGGTCGAGCTGCTTCAGCTCGGCCGAGCGGGTCGTCGCGACGTCGAGCCCGGCGCGCCGCAGAGCCTTGACGAGCTCGGGTGGCGAGTCGATCGGCAGCGGGTGTACTCCGAGCAACCTCTCGACCTCGGCCGCGAGCGCCTCGAGTCTCGCCGGACGATGGCCGGGCGCCGGGCGCGGCCCGAGCGCCTCGGTGAGCAGCGCATCATGCGCGGCCGCGCTCCACGGCAGACCGGCGTGCCGCATCTCGGCGGCGGTCAGGGCGCCCGCCGACTCCGCGGCCGCGAGCAGGGTCAGTCGGGCGGGCTCGGCGTGCGCCGCGATGGCCGCGCGCTGCTGCTGCCAGGCGTGGGCCGCGGAGACCGGCGGTGCAGCATCCTGCGCCTGATCGAGGTCGAAGAGCGTGTCGCCGCGGGCCGGCGCAGGAGGGCGACCCCAGTCGCGGCGCGGCACCCGCCCGTCGATGCCCGCGAGCAGGGCGTCGACGAGAGCGAGATCGTGGCAGCGCTCGAGGCGCACGCCCGCGGCCAGCAGCGGCGGGTACCACTGCGCGGTGTCGGTCCAGACCCAGCGCGGATGCTCCGCCTCGCGCGCGGCGACCGCCGCAGCCAGCCCCTGCTCGGGCACGAGGGTCTCTGCCCCGTCGTCGTCGATGAGCGCGACCCCCGCGGGGCGTCGGTCGACGACGATGTGCATGCCCTCAGTCTGCCGGTGCGTGGCGACAGTGGGCGGCGCTCAGCCGTGCAGCAGCGAGCCGTCGGCCGCGAGCACGTTCTTCTCGCCCGCTTCGACGCGGAACGGGAACCGGTTCTGCTTCGGCGGCAGCGGGCAGTTGAAGGCGTAGCTGAACGCGCAGGGCGGAAGGATGGCGGTGTTGAAGTCGAGCGTGATGGTGCCGTCGGGGTTCGGGGCGAGGAACAGGAACCGACCGACGCTGTAGCTGTCGTCGCCGTTCGTCGCGTCGGCGAAGACGAGCTGCAGCGCTCGGCCCGACTTGAAGGCGGCGATGTCGTACTCGACTCCGTCGTGCGTGAAGCGGATCTCTCCTGGCACCACCTCGCCGCGCGTCTTGCCGTCGTCTTTCAGGTGCTCGAAGCCGACGACCGTGCCGCCCTCGATCTCGCGGAAGGTGCCCGTGACGACCCACTCGGGCGCGTAGTCGAAGGCGTCGATGCCACCGAAGCTCTGAATGCCCTCGCTCTGGGCATCCCACACCCGCAGGGCGTAGAGGCCGTCGTCGCCCGCGATCACGAAGCCCGTCGTGTGATCGTCGAACACGATCGTGCTCGGCGTGGGATCGTCTTTGCCGCGCACGTGCGCGCTGCCGTCGACGAGCGCTCCGTCGACGTGGATGCCGTCAGCCGCCGTCGCGGTGACGACGAGACCGCCCTGACCCGACGGAGCGGGAGCCCAGCGGCCCGGTACTCCCCACACCGACTGCTCCTCCGAGATCCACTGGGTGTTCGTCAGCGCGAGCGGACCTTGCGGCTGCACGGCCGCGAGGGCGCGCCGCTCGCGGAACACGGCGTAGCGCTCGGCCGCGGTGGCTGGGGCGGTGGCAGAGGTGGTGTCGGTCATGGAGTCCATCCTGTCGGTCTGGTCGGTGCAACCGCTGTCTGCGCGCGGCGATTCCCCGTGCGGGATGCTCGCCGCGGGCCGCTCGCTGGCGCTACAGCAGCGCCGAGGGCCGGGCGAGCCCCACGGCGAGCACGAGCAGCGCGAGACCGTTCGCGAGCATCAGCGCGGTGCGCATCAGCTCGGCGCGCTGGTCGGTGAGCGTTCCGAGCTGCCACCGGCGCTCGACGAGCCACATCGCCGCTGCGAGCACGAGAACGACGAGCGTGATGACGCGCACGAGCGGTGCGGGCGGCGTCGAGGCGGCCAGCCCCACGATCTGAGACAGCGCCACGACGCCCCAGGGCACGATCGCGATCGCTGCGCCGAGGCTGTAGGGCCACGCCGCACCGCGGTGCTCGACCGGACCCCGGCCCTGCACCCACAGCACGCCGACGGATGCCGCGCCCACGGCGTAGCAGAGGATGAGCGCGCCTGCCTCGGCCATGCCGTTGAGCTGCGCGATCAGGAAGAGGCTGATGCCGGCGACCTGCGAGTGCTCGAGGTGACGCACGCTGCGTCGCCGCGCCTCGTCTCCCTCGACCGCGGCGACCGCTCGGGCGAGGGACGATATCAGGAGCACGACGACGGCGGCCGCGGCGAGATCGACGCTCGCAAAAGCGCCCGGGCCACCGGCGGGGAGCGACAGGGCGACGGGCAGCACGATCGAGGCGCCGCCGAGAGCGAGGGTCAGGAGGGCGACGGCGACGACGAGATGGGCCCCTGCGCTGGCGAGCCCGATCGTGCGTCGACGATCGGGGGCAGGTGCGGGCTCGAGCGCGGGCGACATGAGCACTCCCTTCGACGCGACGCGATGTCGGGTCGTAGGGCGGACGGGACTTGAACCCGTGACCGATGGATTATGAGTCCACTGCTCTGACCAGCTGAGCTACCGCCCCGCGCACCGAGAGCGGTGCAGGCCCACTCTACCGAGCGCGCGCGCGTCGATCAGGGAGCGAGGGCATCGATGTCGTCGACCACGGGGTCGATGACGGGCTCGCCGCGGTAGAGCGCTTCGAAGGTGTCGAGGGTGCGGTTGATGTCGTGGCCCTGCACGATGCGCAGGCTCTCGCGCTTGAGCTCGAGCAGCTCGTCGTGCGGCATCGTGAAGACCCTGGTCAGCAGAGCTGCGAACTGATCGACATCGCCCGGTTCGTAGAGGAAGCCGTTCTCACCGTCATGGATGAGGTGCGGCAGCGCCATGGCGTTCGCCCCGATGACCGGCAGGCCCGACGCCATGGCCTCCATCGTCGCGATCGACTGCAGCTCGGCCCGCGAGGGCATCGCGAACACGGATGCCCTGGTGAGCTGCTGCTTGAGGTACGACTCCGGTGCGTGGCCCGCGAAGTGGACTCGGTGCGAGATGCCGAGCTGCGCGGCGAGCTTCTCGAGCGCAGGACGTTGCTCGCCGTCGCCGACCACCTCGACCTTGACGTCGAGCGCGGGGTCGAGCTTCGCGGCGGCCCGCAGCAGCTCTTCGATGTGCTTCTCAGCCTCTACCCGACCGACGAAGAGCACGACGTTCTCGTGCCGCGCCTCGAGATTGGGCGTGTAGTGGTCGATGTGCAGGCCGCAGCTGATCGGATGCACCTCGTCGAGGTCGGTGTACCTCTCGAGGTAGTCGGCCGCTTTGCGGGTCGGCGTCGTCACGGCCTCAGCGAGCCCGAAGGTGCGCCCAGCGGCCTTCCACGCCGCGCGGATGGCCGGCTCGCGGAAGGCGCCGACGAAGGGCGTGAACTGGAGCCCGTTCTCGGGCATGAAGTGGTTGGTGCCGATGACGCGGATGCCGCGCTTGACGGCTTGACGGGCGAGACCGCGGCCGACCACGATGTGCGACTGGAAATGCACGACGTCGGGCTTGACGGTGTCGAGGATGCGCGCGGCGTTCTGCTCGATGCGCCACGGAAGCGCGTACCGCAGCCAGGGGTGCGGGTACCAGCGCCACGAGCGCAGGCGGTGCACGGTCATCGGCTGGTCTTCGTGCACCTCGGTGCGGGTCACGTTGGGGCCGCCCTCGGCCCCGGGGGCGACGATGTGCACGTCGTGGCCGCGCTCGACGAGCCCGGCCGCGAGACGCTCGGCGAACTTCGCGGCGCCGTTGACGTCGGGGCCGAAGGTGTCGCCGCCGATCAGGATGCGGAGGGGGCGGTTCGCAGAGCCGCCGTCATGCGGAGCGTCAGGCACAGTGGTGGTGATCCTTGCTTCTCAGTGGTGGGCGCCGCTCGTTCGCGAGCGCGCGCGCCGGGGACAAGAGGAGAACCGTCGATCTACGCTACCGCAGGCGACCCCGCCCGCGGGGGAGGGCATCCCCCCGGTTCAGCGATGCGTCTGCGGGTGGTGCTTCGCGAGCTGCAGCACGCCCAAGATGGCGACCGCGCCGGCGACCACGGCCACGATCGCGAACGCGGGAGGGATGAGGGAGGCCTCGCCGAGCACGACGACACCGATGAGCACCGCCACGAGGGGGTCGACCACCGTGAGCCCCGCGATCACGAGGTCGGGTGACCCGACGGAGTAGGCGGTCTGCACGAAGTAGCTGCCGAGCGCGGCGGAGGCGAGCAGCGCCACGATCGCGACCACCGTCAGGCCTTCGAAGTTGTTGTTGAGGATGCGGTTGATGACGACCTTGGCGAGGGTCGCCACGAACCCGAACAGCACCCCCGCGCCGATGATGTAGAACATGGCGCCCACGTGGCGGCGCGCGAAGGCGAAGGTCACGCCGAACGCCGCGAGCACGAGGCCGAGGATGCCGAGCACGACGAGCAGCTGCACCTCGGTGATCTCTTGTTCGATGGCGTAGACCGCGGCGATCGCGACGAAGATGCCGACGCCGCTCACGCACATCGCGATCGCTCGGATCGCGTGCCGATCGAGCTTGATCTTCGAGACGCGCGCATTGAGCACCGCGGTGATCACGAGCGCCACGACGCCGAGCGGCTGCACGACGATGAGAGGAGCGAATCCGAGGCTCGTCAGCTGGAAGAGGATGGCGAGGCCGAGCAGAAGCGTGCCGACGACCCACGACGGCCGCGCGAGCAGGTGCATGAGCTGACGGATGCTGAGCCCGGCCTTCTCGCCGTCGCCATGGCTCTCTTCGACGCGCGTGACGCCCCGGTGCTGGAACTGGGCGCCGAGCGAGAGGAAGACGGCCCCGACCAGGGCGATGGGGATGCCGATCGACTGGTACGGGGTGAGCGTGATCTGCTCGGTGAAGTCGGTCAGCTCGGGCGGCACCCGGTCAATCTACCCGCCTCGACGCAGATATTCTGGAGGCATGGCCGCGCTTCCGATCTGCATCACCGGCGAACCGGTGCTCCACTCCGTCGCCGCCGAGGTCGAGGTCATCGATGACGCTCTGCGCGAGCTCGTCGCCGACATGTTCGCCACGATGGAAGCGGCGCCCGGGGTCGGCCTCGCGGCCCCCCAGGTCGGCGTGGATGCCCGGGTGTTCGTCTACGACTGGACCGATGATGACGCGGTGCGCTGGCGCGGGGTGGCGATCAATCCCGAACTGCTCGTGAGCCCTGCCCCCGTCGGCGAAGCCGACGAGGAGACCGACTCGGAGGGCTGCCTCTCGGTGCCGGGCGAGCGGTTTCCGCTGCTGCGCTCGGAGCGCGCCGTGCTGCGCGCGATCGACCTCGACGGCGAGCCGTACGAGATCGACGCCACGGGATGGCTGGCCCGCATCTTCCAGCACGAGTACGACCACCTCGATGGCGTGCTGTACGTCGATCGGCTCACGCATCCGCACGACAGGGCCGCGGCGAAAGTGGTCCGCAAGCGCTCGTGGGGGTCTCCCGGCCAGACCTGGCTGCCCGGTCGCGACCACCTCGAAGACTGAGCTGCCGCTAGCCCCATCCGAGGGCACGCAGGCCCGCCGCGGTCGCGGCGGCCGCCACGATCACGAGGATGAACGGCACGCGGAGGGCGAAGAGGCCCGCCGCCACGACGAGCGCGGGCAACCGGGCGTCGATCGCGATGCCCTGCCCGTCGCCGATCGTCTGCACGACGATGAGCGCCGACAGCAGAGCCACCGTCGTGAGCTCTGCCGTGCGGGCCGCCGACGGCGCCTCGAGCACCCGCGGCGGCACGAGGTAGCCCAGAAGCTTCGTCGCCATCACGAGGATCGAGGCGAGCAGGATGACCTGCCAGAGGGTCATCGCTGCTCCCTCGTCGTCGTCGTCGCATCCTCCGCTGGGTCGGTCGAGGTCGCGCGCGCGCCGAAAAGGTTCGGCACGCCGACCGCGACGGCCACGAGCGCGGCGATGAGCACCGGGACACCCTGGGGCACGACGGGCAGCAGCACCGCGGCGACGACCGCCGCTCCGACCGCGACGGCGACGGGTTGCAGAGCTCGCAGCCGAGGCCAGACGAGGCCCAGGAAGGCCGCGCCCGCGGCCGCATCCAGGCCGAACTGCCGAACGTCGCCGAGCAGGTCGCCGAGCACAGCCCCCACGAGCGTCATGAGGTTCCAGCCGACGAAGATGATCGCGCCCGTCGCCCAGAACCCGATGCGCTGGCTCGCGAGGGTCGGTTGCGCCGTGGCGACGGCGGTCGACTCGTCGATCGTGAGATGACCGGCGAGCAGGCGCTTCGCCCAGCCCGGCCCGACGATCGGTGACACGCGGATGGCGTAGAGCCCGTTGCGGAGGCCCAGCAGCGTCGCGCCGGCGATGGCCGCCGGGCCGGCGGCCACGCCGCCCGAAGCGAGCACACCGATGAGGGCGAACTGCGACCCGCCCGAGAACATGACGAGGCTCAGCACGCAGGCCTGCACGATGTCGAGCCCCGAGGCGACCGCGAGCGCGCCGAAAGAGATGCCGTACGCCGAGACCGCCAGACCGACCGCGAGGGATGCGCGCCAGGCGGCCCTGCGCTCAGCCTCGGCGCTCATGAGTGACCGCGCCGGCGCCCTCTGCCTCGGCCGCACCGGCCGCGCGGATGATCTCGAGCAACGACTCGGGCTCGATGTCTTTGTAGACGACCGCGAACACTCCGGCGCTCGCGGCCTGTGCCACGTGGTCGTCGAGGTCGAGAGCGGTCGCGAGCACGATGCGCGGCACCGGCCCGAGCGCACCCACCGCCGCGTCGCTCGTGATGCGCGCGCTCGCGGCGAGACCGTTCACGCGAGGCATCTGCAGCTCCATGAGCACGACGTCGCATGGTGTGCGGCGCACGATCGCGAGCGCCTGCGCGCCGTCGCCCACCTCGGCGATGACCTTCAGGTCGGGCTGCGAGTCGAGAACCATGCGCCACCCGGCGCGCTGGTGCGGGGAGTCGTCGGCGATGAGCACGGTCAGGGCCGACGAGCGGGTCGTCACGACCGGCCCAGCTTCACCCCGTGGACGCCGTTGTGATATCGCAGCGCGGGGAAGACGACGGAGAGGGAGAAGCCCACGCCCGGAACGGTCGACGCCGTCAGGATGCCCCCGTACAGCTCGGCGCGTGAACGCATCTCGCGGATCCCGCTGCCGCTCGGCTCATCGGTGAGCGCCTTCAGGTCGTCGTCGATCGTGTAGCCGACCGCGCTCGCGTCGTTGGGATCGAGCCCTTCGCGTCGAGCCGACGCCCGGATGCCGTCGTCGTCGACCTTGACGTGCAGCCCTTCAGCACCCCAGGTGAAGCTCACGCGCGCCACCGTGCCCTCGCCGCCGTAGCTGAGGGCGTTCGCGAGGGCCTCCTGCAGGATGCGGTAGATCGCCAGCTCGGCACCCTGCTGCAGGTCGAACGACTCTCCCGACTCGTCGAACTCGACCTCGAGGCCGCTCTCGCGCATGACCGCGAAGAGCTCGCGCGTCGACTTCAGGCGGGGCTGCGGGGCCGCGCTCGCCTCCCCCTCGCGCGCGAGGCCCATGACACGACGCAGATCACCGAGGGTCGTGCGCGCCGACTCGGCGATCACCGCGGCCGCGCGTGCGGCGGCCGACGGATCGGCCGTGGCCGCGTAGCGCGCGCCATCGGCCTGGCTGATGATGACGGAGAGCGCGTGCACCGAGACCTCGTGCAGCTCGCGGATGATGCGCAGTCGACCCGTCTGCTCGGCCAGACCGAGCTCGAGGTCGATGCGCTGCCGCTCGGCCGCGGCGCGGTCGAAGGCCGTGCGGCGCACGCGGCGACGGGCCCGCAACCAGGCCACGAGCAGCACCGCGCCGAGCACGAGCAGCAGCACCGTCGAAGCGGCGAGCGCGATCACGAGCATCGTCGCGTCGGAACCGGTCGTGGAGACCATCGTCGTGATGAGCATCGCGGGCCCCTTCTGACGGGAGACGGTGCCGCACCACGACGGTGCGGTGGTGCGCGGATGAGGAGTCTGGCTCCCCGACTTGGACTCGAACCAAGAACCTGCCGGTTAACAGCCGGCTGCTCTGCCAATTGAGCTATCGAGGATCGCTGAAACAGCCCTTCCAACCTAGCAGAATCGTGAGGGCCCGTTGCGCACTCAGTACCCGGCCGCGGGGTCGACGATGCCGACGAACCTGCTGTCGCCGAGGAAGGCCCGCACGTTCTCGGTGATGCGGCGAGCGAGCAGCGGCGCCGTCATCTCGGGGGTGTCGGCCGAGTGCGAGGTGATGACGCATCGGGGCTCGAGCCAGAGCGCGTGGTCGTCGTCGAGTGGCTCAGGGCTCGTGACATCGAGGCCCGCTCCGAGCAACCGCCCCTCGCGCAGGGCGTCGGCGAGGGCATCCTGATCGACGAGCGCCCCGCGCGCGATGTTCACGAGGGCCGCCGTCGCAGGAAGCAGCGCGAGCTCGGGGGCGCCGATGAGCGCGCGGGTCTCGCCAGTCGACGCCGCGGCGAGGATGAGCACGTCGGCGGTCGGCAGGATCTCGGGGAGGGCATCCGTCGTCACCGTGCGATCAGCCCCGGCGAGCGGACCCGCCGTGCGACGGACGACGGTGATGCGCACGCGGTACGGCTGCAGGAGCCGGATGATCTCGGCGGCGATGCCTCCGGCTCCGACGATGACGACGTGGCGACCGTACAGCGAGAGGCCGGTGCGCACGGGCGCCCAGCGGGCGGCGCGGGCTTTCGGGGCGAACTCGCGCAGCACCGCCTGGACGAGTGCGACGGCGTGCTCGGCGACGGGCTCGGAGTAGGCCCCCTTCGCGCTCGTGAACAGCGGACCCGAGCCGTCGGCGTAGTGCGCGAGCACCTCGGCGAAGCCGTCGACGCCCGCCCACGGCAGTTGCACCCACCCGATCCCGGGATGGGCGTGCAGGATCTGCGTCAGCTCATCGGCCCGCTTCTCGCTCAACCAGACGAGACCGCGCGTGCGATCGGAGAGTTCGCCGATCGCCCCGCCGCCCGCCGCAACCGCTTCCGAGAAGAACTCCGACGCGAGAGGCAGCACGGCGATCTCCCCCGGCTGCGGCCGCCGCTCGGGCACGCTGCCGTGGCCCGAGACCGGATCGCGGTGCTGGTCGGTGATCACGAACGTGGCATCGGCCGAGAAGGTCGCGGAGGACGACATGCGGTCAGGGGCGGTCACAGTGCTCGCTTCTCTCTCGGGCGGTGGGATGCTCGACTCATGCGCGCGCGCGCGACAGGTCTGCCAGACGCTGCACGTAGGGGTGGCCGGGGGCGTCGAGCACCTCGTCGATGCCGCCCATGCCCACGATCGTGCCGCGGTGCAGCACGGCGAGTCGATGCGACAGCCGCCGCACCTCGCCGATCTCGCTGCTCACGACGAACGCCGCGAACCCTCGGCGGCGCTGCACTTCGGCGAGGTGGCCGAGGATCGAGCCGCGCACGGTCGCGTCGACACCGGCCGTCGCCTCGTCGGCGACGAGAAGATCGGGGTCGAGCACGAGGGCCCGCGCGATCGCCACGCGCTGACGCTGGCCGCGGCTGAGCTCGTGCGGATACTTGGGCATCGTGGCGAGTGTGAGGTGCATGGCGTCGATCGCCTCGGCGACGACTCCGCCGGCGAGCTTCTTCGAGAACGAGCGGTCGCGCTGGAAGAGCGGCAGCGACACGTTCTCGCCCACCGTGAGGTGAGGGTCGAGCACGAGCCCCGCATCCTGCGGCACGTAGCCGACCCGCAGGGCGAGCACGTCGTCGTCGCGCCGGTGCAGGCGGCGCACATCGACGCCCAGCACCTCGAGGGCGCCGCCGACGATCTCGACACCGCGCGGCACGCTGCGGTTGGTGTACCCCGCGATCGCGCGCGCGAGCGTGCTCTTGCCGCTTCCGGCGTCACCGAGCACGGCGAGCGTCTCACCGGGCATGATGTCGAGGCTGAGACCCGTGATGGCCTGCACGGCCCGGCTGCCGGCGCCGCCGCGGTACCGGAGGGTGAGATCGCGGGCGCGCACGGCGGGTTCTGTCACGCGAGAGATCCTAGTCTCCGCGCACGCGGCGGCGTTCGGCCTCGAGCTCGACGAGCTCGCGCTGCAGCGTGCGATGACGGTCCGGCTCGGCCGCCGCGTCGGTGCGCTGCAGGGCCCCGAGCAGCTCGGTCTTGCGCCGCAGGAGGTCGCGCTCGATGAGCGAGGTCGTCACGCCCTGGCAGTACTCGGCAGCGAATCCCTCGCGGATCGGCAGCGGCGCGATCGCCAGCTGGGTCACGAGCGGGCTGAACGCGGGCGGCGCCTCCTCCGCCACTCGCCGAGCCCAGTCGCTCGAGCCGTAGGCGTCGAGACCCGCGAGCAGCGCGTCGCGCACCGTCGCGAGCGCGGGCTGGCTGAAGGTCGTGTGGAGCGCCCTCCGCGCCGTCTCGAGCGGGATCTCGTCGGGGTGCTGCAGCAGGGCCATGAGCAGCTCGCGCTCGAGGCGGGTCACGGGATCGCTCGGCAGCTGGGCGATGCCGATGGTCGGGATGACCGCCTCGGCCATCGCGGCGTGGGCATCGCCGACCGGGATGCGGGCCGCGCCCTCCCCCGGTGCGGCCGGGCCCGTCGGCGATCCGGCAGAGGTCGACCGGGGCTCTGCCGCGCGCGCGGGTGCGCGCCGCACTGCTCGCACGGCCTGCGCGACCTCCGTGGGATCCATGCCGATCCACCCGGCGAGCGTGCGGGTGTAGCCGATCGAGAGCGACTCGTCGCGGATGCCCGCGACGATGGGCGCGGTCGCTCGCAGCGCCGCGACGCGGCCCTCGACCGTCTCGAGGTCGTAGGCGTCGAGCTGGCGGCGCACCATGAACTCGTACATGGGCTTGCGGCCCTGGATGAGCAGGCGCACGGCGTCGTCGCCGCGCTGCAGGCGCAGATCGCACGGGTCGAGCCCGTCGGGTGCGACGGCGACGAAGGTCTGCGCCGCGAAGCGCTGCTCATCGGCGAAGGCGCGGCTCGCGGCCTTCTGGCCCGCCTCGTCGGGATCGAAGGTGAAGACGACCTCGCCCAGCCCGTGCGAGTCGCGGTTGTCGACGTCGCCCATGACGCGGCGGATGATCGTGATGTGGTCGCTGCCGAACGCCGTGCCGCAGGTGGCGACGGCGGTCGTGATGCCCGCGAGGTGGCAGGCCATGACGTCGGTGTACCCCTCGACCACGACGACCTGCTTGCCGCGCGCGATGTCGCGCTTGGCGAGGTCGAGCCCGTAGAGCACCTTCGACTTGCTGTACACGGGCGTCTCGGGCGTGTTGAGGTACTTCGGGCCCTGATCCGTCTCGAGCAGCTTGCGTGCGCCGAAGCCTAGGGTCTGCCCCGTGACGTCCTTGATCGGCCAGACCAACCGCCCGCGGAAGCGGTCGTAGGGCTTACGGTCTCCCTGGCCCTGCAGCCCGGAGGCGAGCAGTTCCTCGGCAGTGAAGCCCAGCCCCCGCAGATGCTCGCCGAGCGCCTCGTACGAGTTCGGCGCGAAGCCGACCGAGAACCGCTCGGCCGCCGCTGCGTCGAAGCCCCGCTCGCCGAGGAAGCGGCGGGCGGGCTCGGCCGCGCTCGTGCCGAGCTGCTCGCGGAAGAACTGCTCGGCGGCCGCGTTGGCGGCCAGCAGGCGGCTGCGGTTGCCCTGGTCGGCGGCAGGCCCGCCATCCTCGTAATGCAGCGTGTAGCCGAGGCGGCCGGCGAGGCGCTCGACGGCCTCGCTGAAGGTGACGTGATCCATCTTCTGCAGGAAGGTGAAGACGTCGCCGCCCTCGCCGCAGCCGAAGCAGTGGTAGAAGCCGACCTGCGGGCGCACGTGAAAGCTGGGGCTGCGCTCGTCGTGGAAGGGGCACAGGCCCTTCATCGAGCCGACGCCGGCGCTCTTGAGCGTGACGTAGTCGCCGACGATGTCGGCCAGATTCGTGCGCGACCTGACCTCGTCGATGTCGCTGCGTCGGATCAGGCCTGCCACAGGGCCGATTCTAGGCCCGGGGTGCTGGGCGCCGCCGCCGCGCTCGACAGACTCAGGTCACCAGCCGCTCATGCCAGCTCATGGCGCTCTGGTCGGTGAGCGAGGCGACCTGGTCGACGATGACACGGCGGCGGGCGTCGTCATCGCCGGCCGCCCGGAAGTCGTCGGCGAACGCGCGGTCGAGCGCATCCGGACCAGCCGCCCAGAGGGCGTCGGCGAGCTCGATGAGCTGCGCGCGCTGGCGCGCGTAGATCGGCTGGCGGGAGTTCGTCGACATGACGTTGGCGGCGACGATGCCCTTGAGCACGGCGATCTCGGCCTGGGTCTCGCGCGGCACGACGACGTCGGCTCCGAACCGGGCGAGAGCGCCCTGGGGATGCGCCTCGCGCGTCGCGTGCACGGCCTCGTGCGCGAACCGCCCGATCAGCTGGCTCGTGAGGTTCTTCAGCCGGGCGAGGTCGCGGCGCGAGCCGTCCCACGTCTCGATCCACGCGTCGAGGTGGTCGAGCCGGTCGAAGGCGGCGATGAGCTCGTCGTGGCTGATCTCGCCGCCGATCCACTCGAACATCGCGTCGACGAGGGCGTCGTGCTCGACGCGGGCGCTCAGAGCGGGCACATCGAGGTAGCCGCTCACGATGGCGTCTTCGAAGTCGTGGACGCTGTACGCGATGTCGTCGGACAAGTCCATGACCTGCGCCTCGATGCAGCGCACGCGGTCGGGCGAGCCGCCGCGCATCCACTCGAAGGCGGCCGCGTCGTCGTCGTAGAAACCGAACTTGCTGCGACCGCTCGGGTCGGGCACGCCCTGCGACTGCGGCCACGGGTACTTCGTGCTCGCATCGAGGCTCGCGCGCGTGAGGTTGAGGCCGTAGCTGCGACCGTCGGACCCCAGCACCTTGGGCTCGATGCGCGTGAGCAGGCGCAGCGTCTGCGCGTTGCCCTCGAAGCCGCCGACGTCGACGGCCCACTCGTTGAGCGCGCGCTCGCCGTTGTGGCCGAAAGGCGGATGCCCGAGGTCGTGGGCGAGGCACGCCGTGTCGACGACATCAGGATCGAGGCCGAGGCTCGTCGCGAGCTCGCGGCCCACCTGGGCGACCTCGAGCGAGTGCGTCAGGCGGTTGCGGGCGAAGTCGAGGCCCGCCGTGGGGCTCAGCACCTGGGTCTTCGCGGCGAGGCGGCGCAGCGCGCTCGAGTGCAGCAGCCGGCCGCGGTCGCGCGCGAAGTCGCTGCGGCGACTGCTGTGCTCTTCGGGCAGCCAGCGCTCGGCGTCGGCCGGGCCGTAGCCCGACGTGAGGTCGTCGTGCACGCTCAGCCGCCCGAGTGGTGCAGCTCGGCGGCGGTGACCTCGGCGCGGCTCGCACCGGTGAGCTCGCGGCTCTCGAGCCAGCGGTCGGGCAGGGCGGGCTTCTTCGGCGTGCCGGCGCGGCCGCGCTGGCCCTCGGCCGCCTCGCCCGGGTAGGGCGCGTCGCGATCGAGCTCGCCGAGAAGGTCGTCCATGTGCTGCAGGCTCTCGACGGCCGCGAGCCGGGCGCGTAGCTCGCCGCCGACCGCGTAGCCCTTGAAGTACCAGGCGACGTGCTTGCGGATGTCGCGGCAGGCCTTCGCCTCGTCGTCGAAGAACTCGACGAGCAGCTCGGCGTGGCGGCGGAAGGCGTCGGCGACCTCTCCGAGGCCGGGCATGGCTGTGTGCTGCTCGCCACGGAATGCGGCCGACAAGTCTCCGAAGAGCCACGGGCGGCCCAGGCAGCCTCGCCCGACTACGATGCCGTCGCAGCCCGACTGCTCGACCATGCGCAGGGCATCCTGCGCCGACCAGATGTCGCCGTTGCCGAGAACGGGGATGCTCGAGATCGTCTGCTTGAGCGTGCCGATCGCGTCCCAGTCGGCGTTGCCCGAGTAGAAGTCGGCGGCGGTGCGCGCGTGCAGGGCGACTGCCGCGACTCCGGCGCCCTCGGCCGCCTTCGCGGCCTCGAGGTAGGTGAGGTGCTCGGCGTCGATGCCCTTGCGCATCTTCACCGTCACCGGGATGTCGCCCGCGGCCTTCACCGTCGCCTCGACGATGCGGCGGAAGTGCTCGAGCTTCCACGGCAGGGCGGCTCCCCCGCCCTTCTTCGTGACCTTCGGAACGGGGCATCCGAAATTCATGTCGATGTGGTCAGCGAGCCCCTCGCCGGCGAGGAACGCGGCCGCCTCCCCCGCCGTCAACGGGTCGACGCTGTAGAGCTGGATGCTGCGCACCGTCTCGCTCTCGTGGTGCGTGATGAGGCGCAGGCTCTCAGGAGTGCGCTCGACGAGCGCGCGGCTCGTGATCATTTCGCTCACGTAGAGGCCCGCGCCGTACTCGCGGCACAGCCGCCGGAACGCCGTGTTCGTGATGCCCGCCATGGGCGCGAGCACGACGGGCACGCTCAGCGGGATCGGGCCGATGCTGAGCGGCGCAGGCAGGGTGGCGGTCGACATGAGGGTTCTATTCTCCCAGGTCGCGCCGGGATGCGCTGTCAGCGCGGGGACCCGGACTCAGCGAGCGCTCAGAGCGTGGGCCCGCTCGATGATGCGCACGGTCTCGAGGGCGTGGCGAGCATCCACCGGCACCGGGGCGCCGTCTCGGATGCTCGCCGCGACCTGCGCGTAGAAGTCGGGGTAACCGCCGGCCTCGGTGGGCACGGGCACGAGCGGCTGCTCGCCGTTGTCGACGCCGAGCAGCCCCCAGTCGGCCTTCGGGGTCTCGCCGTAGCCCTCGCTGCCGGGCCAGCGGCCGACCTTGAGGTCGGGCTCCTGCCCGTCGAGCCCGTAGACGCTGTAGCCGCTCGCATCCCCGAGCACGCGGAACCGCGGCCCGCTCTGCGCCGCGACCCGGCTCATCGTCAGGTGGCTGCGCACGCCGCTGTCGTGCCGCAGCGAGAGGAACGCATCATCTTCGCTGCCGAGACCCTCGCGCACGGCCCTCAGCTCGGCGACCTCGAGGGTCGCGGGGCCGAAGAGCGTGAGCGCCTGGTCGATGAGGTGGCTGCCGAGATCGAAGAGGATGCCGCCGCCCTGCGCGGGGCTGATCTGCCCCTGCCACTGGTCGCGCTTGGGCGCGCCGAAGCGCTCGAACGTCGACTCGAAGCGATGCACGGTGCCGAGCGCACCGCTCTCGACGAGGCGCGCGACCGTGCGGAAGTCGCCGTCCCACCGCCGGTTCTGGAAGACCGTGAGAGGCCGTCTCGCGGCATCGGCCGCGGCGATGATCGCCTCGGCGTCGGCCACACTCGGTGCGAACGGCTTGTCGATGACGACGGCGGCCCCGGCCTCGAGCGCCGCGACGGCCTGCTCGCGGTGGACGTGCGGCGGCGACGCGAGCACGATCAGGTCGAGGTCTCCGGCGTGCGCGAGGAGGGCATCCGTCGACATGATCTGGGCGACGGGATGCGCGGCGCTCGCCTGCGCGGCACGGTCGGCGTCGCTCGTCGCGATCGCCGCGATCGCGAACGCCGGGTTCGTGGCGAGGAAGGGGGCGTGGAAGACTCGACCCGCGAGTCCGAAGCCGATGATGCCCGCTCTGAGGGGTGCGCCGTTGCTCATGGGCTCAGCCTAGAACGCGGAGGATGGGGCCATGACGCAGGGTGGACGCGAGCGGGTGGCGGCCGACGCGGCGGCGCGCGGGCTGACGGTCGAGTTCGTCGAGCGGATGCGCGCCTCGTCGCTCGAGGAGGCAGCATCGATTCTCGGCATCACCCCGGCCGACGTCGTCAAATCCCTCGTCGTGAAGCGCAGCGACGGCAGCTTCCTCTTCGCTCTCATCCCCGGCGACCGGCAAATCTCGTGGCCGAAGCTGCGCGCCCTCGTCGGCGTCAACAAGCTGCAGCTGCCCTCTCCGGAGCTCGCGCTCGACGCGACGGGCTATGAGCGCGGCACGATCACGCCGCTCGGCTCGACGACCGCGTGGCCCGTGTATGCCGATGCGGGCATGGTCGGGCGGCGCGTGTCGATGGGCGCGGGCGAGCACGGGTACTCGCTCTTCGTCGAGGCCGACGAGCTGCTCGCCGCCCTCAGCGCCGTCGTCGCCGACATCAGCGAGCCGATCGCGCCCCGCTGACCCGGCGCTCGTCTCCACAATTCAGGAGAGTCGCGCGCGGCACAGGCCGTGAGAGCGCGCGCACGGCGTGTCGCGTGGCCGCCAGCGCAGACACTCCTGAGTTGTGGAGGTCAGCGGCCGGGGCGGGGCGTCGAGGAAGGCGGCGCGCCTACCCGGCGGCGGCCGGAGTCGTGGGGGGCACGGGCATCAGGCATGCGTCGCCCTCGCAGGCCTCGGCCGCGGGGTCGCCGAGCATGGCGAAGGGCTTCGGCGCAGCATCCCTCGTCATGATGCCTCGACGGGGGTCGACTCGCTCTCGGCGGCGGCCTGCTGCAGCGCGGCCAAGAAGGTCGCGCTCTCCTGAGCCCCCGAGATGCCGAAGCGGTCGTCGATGACGAAGAACGGCACGCCCTGGATGCCGTACGCGACCGCTTGCGCCATGTCGGCCTTCACGTCGGCGAGGTAGGTGTGCTCGGCGAGGGCGGCAGCAGCGGCGGCACCGTCGAGGCCGACCTCGGCCGCGAGCTGGGCCAGGTCGTCAGCGCGCCCGATGTGGCGGCCCTCGGTGAAGTAGGCGCGCAGCAGGCGCTCCTTCAGTTCGACCTGCTTGCCTTGCGCCTTCGCGAAGTGCAGCAGCTCATGCGCGAGCACCGTGTTCGTCTGGTGGATGCGGTCGTAGTGGTACTCGAGGCCCACCGACTCGGCGATGCCGCTGACACGGTCGACCATCTGCTGGGCCTGCTCAGGGGTGACGCCCTTGCGCTGGCTGAGGTAGTCGACAGGCGAGCCCTCGAAGTCGACCGGAGTGTCGGGCGCGAGCTCGAAGCTGCGGTACGTGACCGTGACGTCGCCCTCGAACTGCGCGACGGCGGCCTCGAACTTGCGCTTGCCGATGTAGCACCAGGGGCACTGCACGTCGGACCAGATCTGCACATCGATGGGGGCGCTCATGCTGAGGTCAACGCGGTGCCCCGGAAGGTATTCCCGCCTCACCCCGCGCGGGCGTGTCTCCACAATTCAGGAGCCGCGCGCGCCCGCAGGCCCGGGGGCGCGCTCTCACGGCGTGTCGCGGGCCTTCCGACCTGTGCGACTCCTGAATTGTGGAGATCGACGAGGATGCCGTGCTCGCGCAGAGCGCGCAGCAGGGCCGCCTGCACCTCGGGCCACCGGGTGAAGACCTGCCGAGCGCTCGGCCGCACCGCGTGCAGCCCGACGCGGGTGATCGCCAGGTCGCGCGCCCGATCTTCTTCGAACCGATCGCGGTGGAACTCGTCGCCATCGACCTCGACAGCCACCGTGCCCTCGAGCACGAGGTCGATCTGCTCGAGCCCGTCGGTGAACCCGACCTGCGTGCTGACCTGAACGCCCGCGGCGCGCAGGCGCGTGCGCGCGAGGCTCTCGGGCAGCGAGTCGCAGTTGTCGACGCTCGCATCGACGAGCCAGCGCAGAGGCCCCAGCCGTTCGCGCAGCTCGGCGAGCTCGATGCGATCGAGCCCCGCCGAGCGGCGCACCCAGTCGAGCACGGCGATCGCCTGCTCGGCAGTCTCGGTGCGGCAGACGAGCTCGACCGCTTCGGCGAGGTCGACGATGCCCGTCGACGAACCCCGATCGTGCGCGGGCGCGGCCCAGTGCACGACGACATCGTCGGGGCGAGCATCCGCCCGCCGGACGTCGCGGCGCCACTGGCTGCGCAGGCGTGCGGCGTTGGCAGGTACGGCGACGTGCAGCGCATGCCGGCCGAGCACCCAGCCGCCGTGCGCGGCCACCGCGCTCAGGCCGGTGAGGCGCCCGCCGACGCGCATCGCCCGGAACCGCGGATCTCGCTCGCCCCAGGTCGAGTACCAGCCGCGCCGGGGGCGATCGAGCGATCCGGCTCGCAGGGCGCGGCGCAGATCGTGGTCGGTGGCGCCGAGCTGGTGCAGCCGACGTCGGTCGAGGGCGCCGCCATGACGGGCGACGAGGTGCGCAGCATCCATCGCCGCAGGATGCCCCGGCCGCGCGCGACCCGGCCTCCCAGCCCGGCGCCCGGAGGTCGACCGCCCGCGCTCGCGGCGTGTGAGGGACTCCCCGACCCCGGCGGGCCTCCACGATTCAGGAGCCGCAGGCGGGTGAGAGCGCCGACACGCCGGCACCGGCCCGTGGATGCCCTCCGAAGCGCCGCGACTCCTGAATTGTGGAGACCGGCGCGGGTTGAGGGCTGTGCGGCCCGGTGCCGTGCGGCAACCGGGGCCGCGCGGCTAGGAGCCGAGCAGCTCGCCGGCCAGGTACGCCTCGAGCTTCGCGAGCGGGATGCGCTCTTGCGCCATGGTGTCGCGCTCGCGCACCGTGACGGCCTGGTCGTCGAGGGTGTCGAAGTCGACCGTGACGCAGAACGGCGTGCCGATCTCGTCTTGACGGCGGTAGCGGCGGCCGATCGCGCCGGCGTCGTCGAAGTCGACGTTCCAGTGCTGGCGCAGGCGGTCGGCGAGCTCGCGCGCGACGGGCGAGAGCTGCTCGTTGCGCGACAGCGGCAGCACCGCGGCCTTGATGGGCGCGAGGCGGCGGTCGAGGCGCAGCACCGTGCGCTTGTCGACCCCGCCCTTCGTGTTCGGCGCCTCGTCTTCGAAGTAGGCGTCGACGAGGAAGGCCATGAGCGAGCGCGTGAGACCGGCGGCGGGCTCGATGACGTACGGAACCCAGCGCTCCTCTTTGCTCTGGTCGAAGTACGACAGGTCGACGCCCGAGTGCTCGCTGTGGGTCGTGAGGTCGAAGTCGGTGCGGTTGGCGATACCCTCGAGCTCGCCGAACTCCGAGCCCGTGAAGCCGAAGCGGTACTCGATGTCGACCGTGCGCTTGGAGTAGTGCGAGAGCTTCTCCTGCGCGTGCTCGTACAGCCGAAGGTTCTCGGGCTTGATGCCGAGATCGGTGTACCAGGCGAGGCGCGTGTCGATCCAGTACTGGTGCCATTCCTCATCGGTGCCGGGCTCGACGAAGAACTCCATCTCCATCTGCTCGAACTCGCGCGTGCGGAAGATGAAGTTGCCCGGCGTGATCTCGTTGCGGAACGACTTGCCGATCTGCCCGATGCCGAAAGGGGGCTTCATGCGGGCCGCGTTGAGCACGTTGACGAAGTTGACGAAGATGCCCTGGGCGGTCTCGGGGCGCAGGTAGTGCATCCCGGATTCTTCTTCGACCGGGCCGAGGTAAGTCTTCAGCAGCCCCGAGAACTGCTTGGGCTCGGTCCACTGCCCGCGCGTGCCGCAGTTGACGCACACGATGTCGGCGAGACCGTTCTCGGGCGCGCGGCCCTTCTTCTCCTCGTACTCCTCTTCCAGGTGGTCGGCCCGGTAGCGCTTGTGGCAGCTGAGGCACTCGACGAGCGGGTCGCTGAAGACCTCGACGTGGCCGGAGGCCTCCCACACGCGCTTGGGCAGGATGACGCTCGAATCGAGGCCGACGACGTCATCGCGGCGGGTCACCATCGAGCGCCACCACTGGCGCTTGATGTTCTCCTTCAGCTCGACGCCGAGGGGCCCGTAGTCCCAGGCAGACCGCGAACCGCCGTAGATCTCACCGGCCTGGAAGACGAAGCCGCGCCGCTTGGCGAGCGCGATGACGTTGTCGAGCCGAGAGGGGGCAGCCACGGTGAGGTCTCCAATTCCGGCCGAGCTGGATGCCCGGCGCCGAGTAACGCAATGCCGAGAAGTCTAGTAAGCGCGGGCGGTGCGGCTCGACGCGCGGGCTACGCGGAAGGAGCATCCACCGCCCCGCCGAAGCGGCGGTCTCGGCGCGCGTAGTCCTCGATGGCATCCCACAGGTGGCGCCGCCGGAAGTCGGGCCAGAGCGTGTTGAGGAACACCATCTCGGCGTAGGCGCTCTGCCACAGCAGGAAGTTGCTCGTGCGCTGCTCGCCGCTCGACCGCACGAAGAGGTCGACGTCGGGCTGGTCGGGCTCGTAGAGGTGCTTCGCGATCGAGCGCTCGGTGATGCGGGCGGGGTCGATGCGACCGGCCTTGACGTCGGCGGCGAGGGCGCGCACGGCATCCACGATCTCGACGCGGCCGCCGTAGTTGACGCACATCGTGAGGGTGAGGCCCGTGTTGCCGGCCGTGCGGGCCTGCGCCTCTTCGAGCTCGGTGATGACGCTGCGCCACAGTCGCGGGCGGCGACCGGCCCAGCGGATGCGCACGTTCCAGGCGTCGAGCTGGTCGCGTCGGCGGAGCAGCACCTCGCGGTTGAAGCCCATGAGGAAGCGCACCTCGTCGGGGCTGCGGCTCCAGTTCTCGGTGCTGAAGGCGTAGACGCTGAGGTGCGTGACGCCGATCTGCACGGCGCCGGCGACGACGTCGAGCAGGCTCGCCTCGCCCGCGCGGTGGCCCTCGACGCGCGTGAGGCCCTGGCGGTTGGCCCAGCGGCCGTTGCCGTCCATGACGATGGCGACGTGCTGCGGCACGAGGTCTCTCCGCAATTCAGGAGGATGCTCGCCCGTCCAGTCGAGGGGGCGCAGCGGCTCGGCGTGTCGCGGCTGCCTGCTCACGCCGACTCCTGAATTGTGGAGGCCGCGGCGGCGTGGGCGAGGTCGCGGTCGGCCTCGCGCTCCGCCTCGCGCTCGTCGTACCGCGCGTCGTGGCGGTCGACGTGGGGCAGCGAGCGCAGCCCGCGCTCGAGGTGGAACTGCGCGTAGGCCGCGACGATGCCGTTCGCCTGGGCCCGCGCACGTTCGGACGCCGCCTCGGCCGTCTGCCAGTCGCCCGTGAGCAGGGCGGCGAGCAGCTCGCGGGTCTCGGTGCTCACGCGCGGGGCGCCGGGCGGGGCCACCTCGTCGGCCACCATGCCTCCCAGCTGCACCACGAACGCGCTGTGGGGGCCGGGCGCGCCGGTCACGGCGCAGTCGCCGAAGGTCGGCGCCCATCCCGCGATCGACAGCGACCGCAGCAGGTAGCTGTCGAGCGTCAGACCGGGTGGATGCTCGCCGCGGGCCAGCGAGCGCAGCGCGCCGACCAGCAGCAGGTACTGCTGCACTCCCCCACCGTCGTCGCCCGTGACGCGGTCGGCCGTCTCGACCATGACGTTCGCGGCGGTGTAGCTGCCGTAGTCGCTCGAGATCTCGGCGCCGTACGATCCGAGGCTCTCGGCCTGCTGGATGATGTCGAGGCTGCGGCCGGCGTAGAGCTGCACGTCGGCGACCATGAAGGGCTCGAGGCGCGCGCCGAACTTGCTCGCCGTGCGCCGCACGCCCTTGGCCACCGCCCGGATCTTGCCGTGGTTGCGGCTGAGCATCGTGACGATGCGGTCGGCTTCGCCCAGCTTGTGGGTGCGCAGCACGACGATCTCGTCACGGTAGGTCGGCACTGCTCCAGTATCGCGCGCGCGGGTGCGAACGGGCCCGGCGGCGCGGCGGGCATCCGCGATTCGGGCGCGTGTCTCGCGTGGCGCGTCTCCACCATTCAGGACCTGCCGTGCCGGGCGCGTCTCCACAATTCAGGAGATTCGGCGGATGCTCAGCCCAACCCGCGCAGCGAGGCCGCTGATTCCGCGAGCTCACGCGCCGCGGTGTCGAGCGACTCCTGAATTGTGGAGGCGCCCCAGCTGAAGCGGATCGCCGTGCGGGCCGTGTCGGCGTCGAGGCCCATCGCGAGCAGCACGGGCGAGGGCTCGTCGCGGCCGGCCGCGCACGCCGAGCCGCTCGAGGCGAGGATGCCGCGGTCGTCGAGCGCGATGAGCAGCGGCTCGCCGCCGATGCCGGGCACGACGAACGAGGCGTGGCACGGCAGGCGCCGGCTCGGGTGCCCGGTGAGGCGCGCGCCGGGCACGGTCTCGAGCACGCGCGCGATGAACGCGTCGCGGCGGGCCTCGAGCGCGCCGAGCGGATGCGCCTCGCGCTCGGCTTCCGCGCGTTCGAGCGCGACGGCGAGCCCCACGGCCCCGGCCACGTTCTCGGTGCCCGAGCGGCGGTCGCGCTCCTGCCCTCCGCCGTGGATGAGCGGCTCGATCGCCGCGCTCGTCGGCAGCAGCAGCGCCCCGACCCCCTTCGGGGCGCCGAGCTTATGCCCCGAGATCGTCACGGCGTCGAGGGCGGCGAGCCCGGCGAGCGGGTACCACCCGGCGTACTGCACGGCGTCGGTGTGCACGAGGGCGCCCACGGTGCGCGCGGCGGCGAGCACGGCGTCGAGCGGCTGGAGGGTTCCGACCTCGTTGTTGGCGGCCTGCACGCTCACGAGCGCGGTGCCGGGTCGGAGGGCGACGCGCGCGGCATCAGCATCCACGACGCCGTCAGCGTCGACCGGGATGCGCTCGACCTCGACGTCGTGCCAGCGCTCGAGGTACGCCGCCGACTCGAGCACGGCCTCGTGCTCGATCGCGCTGACGAGCACGTGCCGGTCGCGCCCGCGCGCGAGGGCGGCGAGGGTGAGGCCGATGACGGCGAGGTTGTCGCTCTCCGTGCCGCCGCTCGTGAACACGACCTGCGCCGGGCGCACGCCGGCGCGGCGGGCGATGCGCGTGCGGGCATCCGCGAGGGCGTCGGCGGCCCGGCGGCCGAGCGCGTGCGTCGACGAGGGGTTGCCGTGCTCGCCCGTGAGCCACGGCCACATCGCCTCGAGCACCTCGCGGCGGGTCGCCGTGGTCGCCGCCTGGTCGAGATCGATGAGGGTCATGGATGCTCGCTAGCGCGCGCCGCCGGCAGCGCCGCCCGATCCGGGGGTGATCACGATGTCGAGCCCCAGGTCGAGCGCGGGAGCGCTGTGGGTGAGCGCGCCGACCGAGATGACGTCGACGCCGGTCTCGGCGATCGCGCGAACGGTGTCGAGGCTCACGCCGCCGCTCGCTTCGACGATCGCCCGGCCGGCGATGAGGGCGACTCCGGCACGCAGGTCGTCGAGCGAGAAGTTGTCGAGCATGATCGTGTCGGGCTCGGCGGCGATGACGGCCTCGAGCTGATCGAGCCGGTCGACCTCGACCTCGAGGTGCATCGTGTGCGGGATACGCGCGCGCACGGCCCGGATCGCCCCCGTGAGGTCGAGACCCTGCTCGCGCAGCACCGCGAGGTGGTTGTCTTTCAACATGACCGCGTCGCTCAGCGAGAAACGGTGGTTGTGCCCGCCGCCCGCGCTCACGGCGGCCTTCTCGAGCACCCGCAGGCCGGGCGTGGTCTTGCGCGTGTCGACGAGGCGCACGGGGCTGCCGGATGCGGAGGCCGCTCCCGCGACCGCATCGACGTAGCGGCGCGTGAGGGTCGCCACGCCGCTGAGCCGCTGGGCGAGGTTGAGCGCGACGCGCTCTCCGCGCAGGATGCTGCGGGCGGAGCCGGTGATCGTGGCCACGACCGCGCCCGGGGTGAGGGGGTCGCCGTCGGCGAGGTGCCGCTCGACGACGAGGGTCGGGTCGACGCGCGTGAAGGAGAGCTCGAGCGGCAGGCCGCCGGCGAACACTCCGTCGACGCGGCTGACGATGCGCGCCGTGGCCGTGGCGCTCGCCGGGATGGCGGCCTCGCTCGAGGCGTCGCCCCACGGGGCGTCCTCGTCGAGCGCGCGGTCGACGATGGCGGTGACGGCCGCGAGCGTCGCGCCGCTCAGGTCGTCGTGGGCGCGGCTGTGCTGCTCGTGGCTCATGCGGGCACCTCCGTGCGAGCATCCGATCTCCACAATTCAGGAGAATGGGATGCGGGGCGCACGACGACACGCCGCACGCGCTGCGCTGGGTCGGTCTCGGGATAGTCGTCGCGCCAGTGCGCGCCGCGCGATTCGGTGCGGGCGAGCGCGGCCGCGGCGGTCAGGCGCGCGAGCGGCAGCAACGAGCGGGCCTCGTCGTCGGCGGGGCGAGCATCCGCCAGTTCTCGGGCGAAATCGGCCATCTCGTCACCGTTCCTCTCGAGTCCGAGCGCCTGCCAGGCGCGGTCGCGGATGCGGTCGGCCGTCCACGCGACCGTTCCGTCAGCGAGGGCGTCGGCCGCGATCTCGCGCGCGAGCGGCACGGGGGTGTCGAGCTCACCGACAGACGGTGACTCCTGAATTGTGGAGGTGGACACCGAGCCGGGATCGCGCAGGGCGGGCAGCGGCAGCGCGGGCACCGAGCCCGCGGCGCCGACGGCGTCGCCCGCGCGCCAGCCCACGACGAGGGCCTCGAGCAGCGAGTTGGAGGCGAGGCGGTTGGCTCCGTGCACGCCCGTGGACCCGGTTTCGCCCACAGCGAACAAGCCCGGCACCGTGGTGCGACCATCCATGTCGGTGAGCGCGCCGCCCATCGCGTAGTGCGCCGCAGGAGTGACCGGCACGGGCGAGACGGCCCAGTCGACCCCGGTCGCGCGCACGAGCGCGTCGATCGTCGGGAAGCGCTCGGCCAGCACCGCGGCGCCGAGCATCGTCGCGTCGAGCAGCACGGGCCGGCCATCCTGCGCCCGCATCTGGCGGGCGATTGCGCGTGCCACGATGTCGCGGGGGGCGAGCTCGGCGCGCGGGTCGACGTCGAGCATGAAGCGGCGCCCCTCGGCGTCGAGCAGCGTCGCCCCCTCGCCGCGCACGGCCTCGGAGACCAGCCCTCCCCCGGCGAGCACGGTCGGGTGGAACTGCACGAACTCGAGGTCGGCGATCGCCGCACCCGCCGCGTAGGCGAGCACGACGCCGTCGCCCGTCGACACCGGCGGGTTGGTCGTGTGGCGGTAGAGCCGCCCGTTGCCGCCCGTCGCGAGGATCACGGCGTCGGCCGCGACCTCGGCGACACCGTCGGGCCCCTCGACCATCGCACCGGCGATCACGCCGTCGCGCACGATGAGCGAGGTCGCGCGCGCGAATTCTCGGGCCCGGATGCGCCCCTCGCGCACCGCGGCGGCGAGGGCCGTCTCGATCACGCGCCCAGTGGCATCCCCGCCCGCATGCAGTACGCGGGCGACCGAGTGGGCCGCCTCGAGCCCGCGGGCCCAGTCGCTCACCTCGTCGAAGGGCGCGACGGCGCCCACTGCCGGGTCGAAGGCGACCCCGAGGGCGACGAGGTCGTGCACCCGGGCGGGCCCCTCGGTGCAGAGCACGTCGACGGCGTACGGGTCGCTCAGCCCCGCGCCGGCGATGAGCGTGTCGCGCGCGTGCAGCGCCGCCGAGTCGTCGGGGAAGACGGCGGCCGCGATGCCGCCCTGCGCCCAGGCGGTCGAGCCCGCCGTGAGCACGTCTTTCGTGACGATCGTGACGTCGTGCCGGCGGGCTGCGCGCAGCGCGGCGACGAGGCCGGCCATGCCGCTGCCGATGACGAGGATGTGGGCCATGGTTCAGTCCCGCGGCTTGGCGGCGAGCATGCGCTCGAGCGCGAGCTTGGCGTCGGCCTGCACGCCGGCGTCGACGACGATCTCGTTGACGACGCGGCCGGCGACGAGCTCCTCCAGCACCCAGGCGAGGTAGCCGGGGTGGATGCGGTACATCGTCGAGCACGGGCAGATGACGGGGTCGAGGCAGAAGATCGTGTGCTGCGGGTACTCGGCCGCGAGCCGGTTGACCATGTTGACCTCGGTGCCGATCGCGAACGTGGTCGGCGAGGTCGCGCCCGCGACGGCGCGCCGGATGTAGTCGGTCGAGCCCGCCTCATCGGCCGCATCCACGACCTCCATGGGGCACTCGGGGTGCACGACGACGCGCACGTCGGGGTACTGCGCACGAGCGGCCTCGATCTGACCGACCGTGAAGCGCTTGTGCACGCTGCAGAAGCCGTGCCAGAGCACGACGCGAGCATCGAGCAGCTGCTGAGCAGTCGAGCCGCCGAGCGGTCGGCGCGGGTTCCACATCGGCATCTGCTCGAGCGGCACCCCCATGGCCTTCGCCGTGTTGCGGCCGAGGTGCTGGTCGGGGAAGAACAGCACGCGCTGCCCCCGCTCGAAGGCCCACTCGAGCACCGTCTTCGCGTTCGAGGAGGTGCAGACGATGCCTCCGTTCGCGCCGCAGAACGCCTTGAGCGCGGCCGAGGAGTTCATGTAGGTCACGGGGATGATCGGCGCGCGCCCCTCGGCGTCGGGCTCGCTGCCATAGACGGAGAGCAGCTCGTCCCACGCCGCTTGCACCGAGTCGATGTCGGCCATATCGGCCATCGAGCATCCCGCAGCCAGATTCGGCAGGATGACGTGCTGCGAATCGCGGGCCAGGATGTCTGCCGTCTCGGCCATGAAGTGCACGCCGCAGAAGACGATGTACTCGGCGTCGGGCTTCGTGAGAGCGGCGTTGGCGAGCTGGAACGAGTCGCCGAGGAAGTCGGCGTGCTGCACGACCTCGTCGCGCTGGTAGAAGTGGCCGAGGATGACGAGGCGGTCGCCGAGGGCCTCTTTCGCGGCCCGGATGCGCGCGTGCAGCTCGTCGTTCGAGGCCACCTGGTACTGCTCGGGCAGGGCGCCCTGGCGCGGCGTGCCGGTCGGGATGACGTCGTGCATCGACGAGCCGGGGCCGTAGCCCGGGGTCGGGTCGAACTGCCACGGGCCCTTGTCGAGCTCGGGCGTGCAGGTCTCGCCCGGCGCCTGGCCGTTCGTGATCAGGCGGATGGTCGTGGCGACGCTGGCGTCGATCGTGGTCATGCGGGGATCCTCGTGTCGGGCCGGGCAGCGCCGGCGGCGCGACGGCTCAGGGGGCCGGCGTCGACGAGGTCGACGGCGCCGGTGTAGCGGTAGAGGCGCGGGGGGCGGTGGCGGCCGCCCGTGACGACCTCGCCCGTGGGTTCGATGACGCCGCTCGTCTCCATCTGGCGGCGGAAGTTCGCGGGGTCGAGAGGCTTCTGCAGCACGGCCTCGTACACCTCGCGCAGCTCGGCGAGCGTGAACCGCGGGCCGAGGAAGGCGTGGGCGATGCGGGAGTACTCCATCTTCGTGCGCAGCCGCCAGAGGGCGTAGTCGACGATGAGGTTGTGGTCGAAGGCGAGATCGGGCAGCTCGTCGGCGGCGAACCACCGCACGTTCTCGCCGAGCGAGACGCGCTCGGCCTCATCGGGCCGCACGAGCGCCCAGTAGACGATCGAAACCATGCGCTGGTCGGGCGAGCGGTCGACGTCGCCGAAGGCGTAGAGCTGCTCGAGGTAGGTGGGCTCGAGGCGCGTCGTCTCGCCGAGGTTGCGGCGCGCAGCGCCCTCGAGGCTCTCGTCGACGCGCACCATGCCGCCGGGCAGCGCCCAACCGTCGAGGTAGGGCTCTCGCGTGCGCCGCACGAGCGGCAGCCACACGCTCGGCGCCCCGGCCGCGTCGGCCCGCAGCGCGAAGATGACGGTCGAGACGGCGAGCCCCAGGCCGATGGTGCTGGTCATGGATGCTCCTTCCGCTCGATCCTCAAGGTAATAGTCATGCTGACCTGAACCGAGTCTAGCACTTCGGGTATGCGTGACACGAACACGAGGGGTCCGTGGTGCCGGGGGCCGGAGCATCCACCCGTCAGAATGAGCGTGTGGACGACCTCTTCGTGATCCCCCTCTGGGTCGACCTGCTCGCGGTCGGCATCGGTGCGCTGCAGGGCGCACTGTTCGCGGCGCAGTTCCGCGACCGGCGCCTCGACTGGCTCGGCGTCGCGATCATCGGCATCGTCGTCGGCTTCGGCGGCGGTCTGCTGCGCGACCTGCTGCTCGACGTGCCGCTCGCCCCCCTGCAGTCGAACTGGTACGTCGTCGTCGCCACCGGCGCGGCCCTGCTCGGCATGCTGCTCGAGCGGGTCTTCTCGCGCCTCAGCCGCTTCATCACGGTGCTGGATGCCCTCACGATCGGCCTCTTCGGCGCGATCGGCACGACCAAGGCGCTCGCGCTCGGCCTGCCCGAGGTCGCGGCCGTGTTCGTCGGCGTCCTCGCCGCGGTCGGCGGGTCGATCTTGCGCGACCTGCTCTTGAACCTGCCCATCGCGCTCATGCACGTCGGCTCGCTCTACGCCGTGGCGGCAGCCGCCGGTTCGGGCACCATCGCCGTGCTACTCGCTCTCGATGTCGACGTGCTCGTCGCCGGCGCGATCGGCGTGGCGCTCACCTTCGGCGTGCGCGTCGCGTCGGTGCTGTTCGGCTGGAGCCTGCCCGAGCAGCGCGCGATCGCGCGCCTGCCCAAGCTGCCCGCACTGCCGAAGCGCGGGCGGCGCGACGAGCACGCCGCGGCCGAGCGCGGACGCACGGTCACAACGGCGACCGGGGTCATCCACCTGCACCCGACGACCGCGGCGATCCCCATCGTCGGGTCGGAGGTGCGGTCGCGCCGCCGCTCCCCTATCCCCGGCGCGAGCCAGCAGCGCGGGTAGCGCGACTGCGGCAGGATACGGGCGTGACTCTTCTCATCACGGGCGGAACGGGCACGCTCGGCCGCCCCGCCGTCGAGACCCTGCGCGCGATCGGTGTCGAGCCGCGCATCCTGAGCCGCCGACCCGGGCCCGGGCGCGTCGTCGCCGACCTGCAGTCGGGGGCCGGCCTGCCCGAGGTGCTCGCGGGCGTCGAGACCGTGCTGCACCTCGCCACCAACCGGCGGTCGGATGCTCGCGCGACCCAGAACCTCCTGCAGGCCGCGCGATCCGCGGGAGTGCAGCACCTCGTGTACTTGTCGATCGTGGGTGTCGACTCCGTGCCGCTCGGCTACTACCGCGCGAAACGTGTGTGTGAAGAGCTCGTCGCCGGGTCGAGCGTGCCATTCACGATCCTGCGCGCCACGCAGTTCCACGACTTCGTCGGGGGGTTCTTCGCGGCGCAGCGCAGGCTGCCGCGACTGATCACGCTCGACGTGCCGTTCCAGCCGATCGATACGAGGGCCGTCGCTGAGCGGCTGACGTCGCTCGTGACGGCCACTCCGGCGAACGGGCGGGTCGACGACCTCGGCGGGCCCGAGGTGCTGCCGATGGCCGAGCTCGCACGGCAGTGGCTCGCAGCCCGCGGCTCAGCGCCCGAGACCGCCGAGCGCCGGGTCGTCGAGTGGCGCGCGCCCGGAAAGCTCGTCGGCACCTACCGGGCGGGGCTGCACACGACCGGGGGGCCCGGGCCGGGCATCCGCTTCGCCGACTGGGCCGCGACCGCCCCCTGAGCCCGCCTGCATCTCCACAATTCAGGAGTCGATGCGCGCAACGAGGGCGGTAGAACGCTCCCACGGCGTTTCTCGCGGCATCGGCAACCGCTGACTCCTGAATTGTGGAGACCAGCTCGAGTGCGGGCGTCTGGCTGCCCTCCGGCACCACCCCCTGGCGTGACGGATGCTCTCGTGAGCCCGCGCGTCTCCACAACTCAGGAGTGGACGGCCCTGGAGACGGGCGACACGCCGACATCCGCCGCACATCACGGTCCGGCACCTCGCGACTCCTGAATTGTGGAGATCGCGAGGGATGCGGCGAGCACCCGGCGGGCCGGGCGCCCGCCGAGCGGCGCGAGTTCTAGGCGCTGACGAGCTCGCGGTCGGGGGTCTCGAGCCGGATCGCCCGGTTGACCGCCGACACCACGGCCTTGAGCGACGCGGTCGAGATGTCGGGGTCGATGCCGACACCCCACAGCGTACGGCCGTTGACCTCGAGCTCGACGTACGACGCCGCGTGGGCATCCCCGCCGGCCGAGAGCGCGTGCTCGACGTAGTCGAAGAGGCGGATGGCGATGCCCTGCCGCTCCATGATCGTGAGGAACGCCGCGATCGGACCGTTGCCGGTCGCTTCGACCGCGGCGATCTCCTCTCCGTCGCGCAGTGTCGCGCTGAGCGACACTGTTCCCGTCATGTCGCTCGCGGTGCGCGTCGAGAGCAGCTCGAAGCGGCCCCACTTGGCGTCGGGGTCGGGCGACGGCAGGTACTCGTCCTGGAAGATCTCCCAGATCTGCTCGCTCGTCACCTCGCCGCCCTCGGCGTCGGTCTTGGCCTGCACGACGCCGCTGAACTCGATCTGCAGCTTGCGCGGCAGGTCGAGCGCGTGATCGGTCTTGAGCAGGTAGGCGACTCCGCCCTTGCCCGACTGGGAATTGACGCGGATGACCGCTTCGTACGAGCGACCGAGGTCTTTCGGGTCGACGGGCAGGTACGGAACCCCCCAGACGAGGTCGTCGACGTGCTTGCCCTCGGCCTCGGCCCGGGCATCCATCGCCTCGAAGCCCTTCTTGATGGCGTCCTGGTGGCTGCCGCTGAAAGCCGTGTAGACGAGGTCTCCGGCCCAGGGGCTGCGCTCGTGCACCTTGAGCTGGTTGCAGTACTCGGCCGTGCGCTTGATCTCGTCGAGGTCGCTGAAGTCGAGGTGCGGGTCGATGCCCTGCGTGAAGAGGTTGATGCCGAGGGCGACGAGGTCGACGTTGCCGGTGCGCTCGCCGTTGCCGAACAGGCAGCCCTCGATGCGATCGGCGCCGGCCATGTAGCCGAGCTCGGCGGCGGCGACGGCCGTGCCGCGGTCGTTGTGCGGGTGCAAGCTCAGGATCACGTTCTCGCGCTGAGCGAGGTGACGGTGCATCCACTCGATCGAGTCGGCGTACACGTTCGGCGAGGCCATCTCGACCGTGGCGGGCAGGTTGATGATGATCTTGCGGTCGGGCGTCGGCGCGATCTGCTCGATGACGGCGTTGCAGATGTCGAGCGCGGTCTCGAGCTCGGTGCCCGTGTAGCTCTCGGGGCTGTACTCGTAAAAGATCTCGGTCTCGGGCACGGTCGCCTCGTACTGCTGGCACCAGCGCGCGCCCTGCAGCGCGATCTCTTTCACGCCCTCGATGTCGGTGCGGAAGACGACCTCGCGCTGCAGCACGCTCGTCGAATTGTAGAAGTGCACGATCGCGCGCTTCGCACCCTTGATCGACTCGTAGGTGCGGGCGATGAGGTGCTCGCGCGCCTGCGTCAGCACCTGGATCGTCACGTCGTCGGGGATCAGGTCTTGCTCGATGAGCGAGCGCACGAAGTCGAAGTCGGTCTGGCTCGCGCTCGGGAACCCGACCTCGATCTCCTTGAACCCCATGCGCACGAGCAGGTCGAACATGATGCGCTTGCGCTCGGGGCTCATCGGGTCGATGAGGGCCTGGTTGCCGTCGCGCAGGTCGACCGCGCACCAGCGGGGAGCCTGCGTGATGCGCTTCGACGGCCACGTGCGGTCGGGCAGATCGATCGCGAGCTGCTCGTGGTACGGCTGGTACTTGTGAATCGGCATGCCCGAGGGCTGCTGACGGTTCTGCATGAGGTGCTCCTGCTGTCTGGTTCGAAGGGTTTCAGCCGACGACGAACTCCGCGACGAGGGAGGCTAAGGGTCTAAGCCTCGTCGCGGCAGCGAAGAAGGAGCTGGCCGAACACGCTTTCAGGGTACACCCGCGTTCCGCGAGCACGCGAATGCGGCTCGGGATGCTGTGCCGTCAGCCTTTCGGATGAAATGCGTCATCCGCTCGAGTGAGCGGCGCGGGTTTCTCGCCGCGTGGGGCCGCGCGGCCCGTACCGTGGCGGACATGTTCGATTCACTGATCTCTTGGTTCACGCCCGAGCGCCGCGCGCGCATCGCCTTCCCGCTCGAGATCGCGCTCGGCGCGGTGCTCGCGCTTGCGATGCTGTTCCAACAGCAATGGTTGGGCGGTCTCGCCAACATCGTGAGCGTCGCCATCGCTCTCGCCCTCGGCGCAGGGGTGGCTGTGCATCGCCGACTTCCCTCTCTGGCCGTCGGCGCGCTTCCCGCACCCGCGCTCGCTGTCGTCATGATGGTCACGCTGGGCCTGCCCTTCAACCCGTGGTACCCGCTTGCGATTGCCATCATCGTGTTCGGTGCTGCCGCCTACGGCTCATTGCCCGCACGAATGGTCAGTTTCGGCGCATCCTTACTGACGAGTGTTGGGCTCCTCGCGGCCAACATCGTCGGAGCCGGGTTGTACGTCAACGTCGGGCTCGACTACGTTCTCGCGCAGCTCATCGGCCTCCTCGTGGGCCCCGTGCTCGTGTTCGTGCCGTGGGTGCTCGGCGAGCTCGTGCGCAGCATCCGGAATCGGCGCCAGCTGAGCGCGACCGTCGCGATCGTCAGCACGCAGCGCGACGCCGCCCTCACGCGCGCCGACCTCGAGGCCGAGCGCACGCGGGTCGCGCGCGACGTGCACGACATCGTCGCCCACTCGCTCACGGTCGTCATCGCGCAGGCCGATGGGGCGCGGTACGCGACGGCGGGCGACTCCCCCGCGGCGGCCGACGCCTTCGAGACGATCGCGCAGTCCGCGCGGGATGCCCTCGCCGACGTGCGCGTACTGCTCACCGAGCTGCGGCACACGCAGGAGGCCGGTCCGCAGCCGGGGCTCGTCGACCTCGACGCGCTGCTGCAGTCGATGCGCGAGTCGGGGCTCGCCCTCGAGGTTCGTGAGTTCGGCGACCGCGCGCGCCTGAGCGAGGCGCGCGAACTGGCGCTGTACCGCATCGTGCAGGAGTCGCTCACGAACGCGCTGCGGCACGGCGACGGCGCCGCGACGCTCGAGCTCGAGTGGGGCGACCAGGCAGTCGATCTCGTGGTGACGAATGCCGCGAGCGGTACGACTCGCGAGGGCGAGCGCGGGCACGGCATCGACGGGATGCGCGAGCGGGCATCCCTCGCAGGAGGCGAGCTGAGCGTGCACGACGCTGCGGAGTTCCGCGTGCGGGCGCGCCTGCCGCTAGAGCCGCGTCACCCCGACACTGCCGACGCACCGCTCGCCGAGGCGCTCGCGTGAGCGCGATTCGCGTGCTGCTCGTCGACGACCAGCCGCTGTTCCGGCGCGGGGTGCGCATGCTCATCGACTCGCAGCCCGATCTGACCGTGGTCGGCGAGGCCGGCGACGGCGGCGAAGCCGTGGTCGTCGCCGACGAGGCGCTGCCCGATGTCGTGCTCATGGACATCCGGATGCCGAGAGCCGACGGCATCGCGGGCACGGCAAGCATCCTGCGATCGGCTGCCGAGGCGGGGCGCACGCCGCCGCGCGTCATCGTGCTCACGACCTTCGACCTCGACGACGCGGCGCTGCGCGCGATCCGCGCGGGGGCGAGCGGCTTTCTGCTCAAGGATGCCGAGCCCGGGTTCCTGCTCGCCGCCATCCGGGCGGTGCACGGCGGGCACGCGGTGGTCGCGCCCGGTGCGATCACCGACCTGCTCGCGCATGTCGGCGGTGCGACGGATGCTCGCCGCCGCCGCACACCCGCCGACCTCTCCGCGGCGCGCGATGCGGCGCTTCCCACCCTCAGCAAGCGCGAGCGCGAGATCTTCAGCGCCGTGGCCGAGGGCTTGAGCAACGCCGAGATCGCGGCGCGCGAGTTCGTGGCCGAGGCGACCGTGAAGTCGCACGTCGGCCGGATCCTCGCCAAGCTCGGCCTGCGCGACCGCGTGCAGGTCGTGCTCTACGCCCACGACCACGGGCTGCTGCCGCGCCGCTGATGTCGCAACCACCCGGTTTTCGATTCGACCCGCCGGGGCAGGTGAGAGCAAACAGCGTGTCGCCAGAGCCGACCGGGGCGTTGCGACTCCGACGCCAAGCGACCCGGCGTCGGGCAACCCTAGAACCCGAGCTTGCCGAGCTGCTTGGGGTCGCGCTGCCACTCCTTCGCGACCTTGACGTGCAGCTTGAGGAAGACGCGGCGGCCCATGAGCTGCTCGATCTCGAGGCGTGCGCGCGTGCCCACCTCGGTGAGGCGCGCGCCGCGGTGCCCGATGATGATGCCCTTCTGGCTGTCGCGCTCGACCCACACGTTGGCGAAGATGTCGAGCACGCCGCCGGGCGAGCGCTCGGTCATCTCGTCGACCGTGACGGCGAGCGAGTGCGGCAGCTCGTCGCTGACGCCCTCGAGCGCCGCCTCGCGGATGAGCTCGGCCACGCGGTCGTCGGTTGACTCGTCGGTCACCGCGTCATCGTCGTAGAGCGCGGGCGACTCGGGCATGAGCGCGATGAGCTGCTCGGCGAGCAGGTCGACCTGCTCGCCCGTGACGGCCGAGAGCGGGATGATGAGGTCCCACTCGCGCAGCTGCGACACCGCGAGCAGCTGCTCGGCCACGCGCGTGCCCCCCGCGGCGTCGGTCTTCGTGACGATCGCGACCTTGCGCGTGCGCGGAAAGCTGTCGAGCTGCTCGTTGATGAACTTGTCACCCGGGCCGATCGGCTCGTTGGCGGGCACGCAGAAGCCGATGACGTCGACGTCTCCGAGGGTGTCTTGCACCACCGCGTTGAGGCGCTCGCCGAGCAGCGTGCGCGGGCGGTGCATGCCGGGCGTGTCGACGACGATCAACTGCCCGGATGCCCGGTGCACGATGCCGCGGATCGCGCGGCGCGTGGTCTGCGGCTTCGAGCTCGTGATGGCGACCTTCTCGCCGACGAGCGCGTTCGTCAGGGTCGACTTGCCGACGTTGGGGCGGCCCACGAAGGTGACGAATCCTGCCCGGAACGTCGGCTCGTCCGCAGCGGCGGCACCGCCACGCGGCTTGCGGCCGCTCACTCCGACTCCTCGCGGTCGCGGTCGCGGTCTCCGGCGAACGCGATGCGGGCATCCAGCAGCGCCTGATCGGCCTCGACGAGCACCGTGACGACGCGCTTGCGGCGGCCCTCGGTGCGCTCGGCGGTGAGGTGCAGGCCATCGATCGTGACGGTCGATCCGCGAACGGGCAGACGCCCGAGGTGCTTCGCGAGCAGGCCGCCGACCGAGTCGACGTCGTCGTCGTCGAGCTCGATGCCGAAGAGGTCGCCGAGCTCGTCGACGGGCATGCGCGCGCTCACGCGGAAGCTGTTCTCACCCAGCTGCTCGCTGTCGGCCGACTCGCGGTCGTACTCGTCGACGATCTCGCCCACGAGCTCTTCGATGAGGTCTTCCATCGTCACGAGACCGGCGATGCCGCCGTACTCGTCGACGACGAGGGCGAGGTGGTTCGACTCGAGCTGCAGCTGCCGCAGGGCGTCGTCGGCCTTCTTCGATTCCGGGAGGAACAGCGCAGGCTTGACGAGCTCGTCGATGAGCGCCGTCGCGGCCTTCTTCGGCTTCTCGAAGGTGAGGCGGGAGGCGTCGCGCAGGTAGACCACGCCGAGCACCTCATCGGCGCTCTCGCCGACGACGGGCACGCGCGAGACGCCGCGGCTGAGGAAGAGCGACATCGCCTCCGCGACGGTCGCGCCCTGCTCGAGCACGATCATGTCGGTGCGCGGCACCATGACCTCTCGCACGATCGTGTCGTTGAACTCGAAGATCGAGTGGATGAGCTCGCGGTCCTCCTCTTCGAGCACGTCGAGCTCGGTGGCCTCGTCGACCATGTTGAGCAGCTGCTCTTCACTCGAGAAGCTCGCACTCGACGGCCGACCGGGCGTGACGCGGTTGCCGAGCAGCACGAGGGCGTCGGCCAGGGGCCCGGTCAGCAGGCGCACACCGCGGATGAGCCAGTCGAAGGTGCCGAGCATGGCGCGCGGGTGCGCGCGCCCGACCGAGCGCGGGCTCGAACCGACGAGGATGAACGAGACGCCGATCATGATGCCGGCGCTGATGAGCAGCACCCACCACCACTCGCCGATGATGGTCGTGAAGCCGATCGTGACGAGCACGGCCGCGATGGTCTCGGCGACGATGCGCAAGAAGTTCAGGGCGTTGACGTGGGCCCCGACATCGGCCGCGACGGCGTGCAACCGGGCGGGCTTCGAACGGCTCGCCGCGATGTCGACGAGCTCGATGCGGCTGACGACGCCGAGGGCGGCGTCGATGGCGGCGAGAAGGCCGCCGATGGCGACGAGCAGGCCGGCTGCGAGGAAGAAGAGCAGCGTCGCGGTCATCGGCGACGACCCCGCTCGGCCAGCGTGAAGCTCACGAGGATGTCGCGCTGGATGCCGAACATCTCCTTCTCCTCCTCCGGCTCGGCGTGGTCGAAGCCCAGCAGGTGCAGGATTCCGTGGGTCGTCAGCAGCAGCAGCTCGTCCTGGGTCGAGTGCCCGGCGGCCTCGGCCTGCTGGATGGCGACCTGCGGGCACAGCACGATGTCGCCGAGCAGGCCGGGCGGGGTCGGCTCGTCGTCGCTGCCCGGGCGCAGCTCGTCCATGGGGAAGCTCAGCACGTCGGTGGGGCCGGGCTCGTCCATCCACTGCACGTGCAGCTGCTCGATCGCGGCCTCGTCGACGAGCACGATCGCGAGCTCGGCGTCGCGGTGCACGTTGAGGTGCTCGAAGGCGTGCAGCGCCAGGCGCTGCAGCGAGTCCTCCTCGACCGGGATGCCCGATTCGTTGTTGATCTCGACGGCCATGCTCAGCGGCCTCCCGCTCCGGGTCGCGGGCGACGGGTCGCCCGATCGCGCGGCAGACCGCGGCGGCGCTCCTCGCGGTTCGCGCCCTCGACGGGGTCGGGCAGGCCGTTCTCGCGGGCGTACTGCGCAGCCTGCTTCTCGGCGTCGTACTTCGTGTAGGCGTCGACGATGCGGCCGACGAGCGAGTGCCGCACGACGTCCTCCGAGGTCAACCGGGCGAAGTGGATGTCGTCGATGTCGTCGAGCACGCGCGTCACGAGCTGCAGCCCGCTCGCGCCCATCGGCAGGTCGATCTGCGTGATGTCGCCGGTGACGACGATCTTCGACCCGAAGCCGAGCCGGGTGAGGAACATCTTCATCTGCTCGGGCGAGGTGTTCTGCGCCTCGTCGAGCACGATGAACGCGTTGTTGAGCGTGCGGCCCCGCATGTAGGCGAGCGGGGCGACCTCCACGACGCCGCTCGCGAGCAGCTTGGGCACGAGCTCTGGGTCCATCATCTCGTTGAGCGCGTCGTAGAGCGGCCGCAGGTAGGGGTCGATCTTGTCGGTGAGGGTGCCGGGCAGGAATCCCAGGCGCTCGCCCGCCTCGACGGCGGGCCGCGTGAGGATGATGCGGTCGACCTCTTTGCGCGTGAGCGCCTGCACGGCCTTGGCCATGGCCAGATAGGTCTTGCCCGTACCGGCGGGGCCGATGCCGAAGACGATCGTGTGGTCGTCGATCGCGTCGACGTAGGCCTTCTGACCGAGCGTCTTGGGCCGGATGCTCTTGCCGCGGCTCGTGAGGATCGCCTGGCTCAGCACCTCGGCGGGGCTGCCGGCACCCTGCTCGAGGATGCGGGCCGAGCTCGCGACCTCGACCTCGCCGAGGTCGTGGCCGCCGCGCACCATGACGAGCAGCTCGTCGACGAGCCGACGAGCCGCCGCCACCTGCGCGGGGTCGCCCTCGAGCGTGATCTGGTTGCCGCGCACGTGCACGTCGACGAGCGGGTACTGCTTCTCGACGGTGCTCAGCAGGCGGTCGTGCGGGCCGAGCAGCCGCACCATGGCGACGCCGTCGACGTCGAGCTGCTCGCGGGCGCGCGTCTCGCGCGCGGAATCGTCAGTGGGCAAGAGACCCTTCCGTCAGGCCCCCCGCGAGCACGTGGGCGTGCACGTGGAAGACGGTCTGCCCGGCGTTCGCGCCGGTGTTGAAGACGAGCCGGAACTGCCCGTCGGCGTGCTCGTTGGCGAGCTGGTGCGCCGTCGCGACGACGTCGGCGAGCAGCGCGGGGTCGCCCGCGGCGAGCTCGGCGACGTCGCGGTAGCGCGGCGTCTTGGGCACGACGAGCAGGTGCACGGGGGCCTTCGGCGCGATGTCGCGGAACGCGATCACCGAGTCGGTCTCGTGCACGATGTCGGCCGGGATCTCACGCGCGATGATGCGAGTGAAGATCGAGTCGGTGCTGGTGCTCATGGCTCCAGTCTAGAGCGCCGCCCTGAGGCGGCGCCGGGGGCTCATCTCGACCCCGACGCACCACCGATGGGCTACCAGCGGCCCAGGGCCGCCGAGAGCACTGCGATCGCCGCGGGGCCCGCCGTGGAGGTGCGCAGCACGCTCGCGCCGAGGCGCACGCATCGGGCGCCCTGCGCGAGAAGGGCATCCCGCTCCTCCGGCGCGATCCCGCCCTCGGGGCCGACGACGAGGAGGATGTCTCGCGGGCCGAGGTCGTGAGGCGTGAGCGCCGTCAGGGGGTGGTCGCCGGCGGGATCGAGCACGAGCACGGTCGACTGGGCGGCGCGCGCGACGAGCTGCGCGGTCGTCGCGAGGGGCTCGACCACGGGCATCCACGGGCGCACCGCTTGCTTCGTCGCCTCGCGCGCGATCGTCTGCCAGCGCTCGCGCCCCTTGACGGCCTTCGCGGCATCCCACCGCGACACGCTGCGGGCCGCCTGCCACGGGATCACGCCGTCGACGCCGAGCTCGGTCGCGGCCTGCACGGCGAGCTCGTCGCGGTCGCCCTTCGCGAGCGCCTGCACGAGGTGGATGCTCGGGCTCGGCCGCTCGTAGCGCTCGACGCGATCGACGGCGAGGGCGACGTCGCCCGGCTCGACGACGCTCACTACTCCGTGCACGACGAGCCCCGCTCCGTCGCCGAGCCTCAGCTGCTCGCCGACGCGCACGCGCGACACGGTCGCGGCGTGGCGTGCGTCGGAGCCGCGCAGGTGCACGACCGAGTCGGCCGCGCCGCCTTCGGCTGTCGCCACTTGCGCGGCGAGCGTCTCGTCGAGATAGAAGTGGGCCACGGCGGGGTGCGCTGACGCTAGAGGTTGAGGAAGCGGTCGCGCAGCTTGGCGAAGATGCCCTGCTGGAACGTCGAGAACTGCGGCGGCACCGGTCGACGGCTCGACGCGAACTGACGGATGAGCTCGGTCTCTTTGCTGTTGAGGCGCACGGGCGTCACGACCTGCACGCCGAGCTTGAGGTCGCCGCGCCCCGATCCGCGCAGGCGCGTGATGCCGCGCTCTTTCACGGTGATGATCTCGGCGCTCTGCGTTCCGGGCTTGATCTCGACGGCGACGTCGCCGTCGAGCCCGGGCAGCGTGACGGTCGTGCCCAGGATGGCATCGGTCATCTGCACCTCGACGGTCGCGAGCAGGTCGTCGCCGTTGCGGCTGAAGGTCTCGTGCGTCTTGACCTTGATCTCGAGGTAGAGATCGCCGTTCGGCCCGCCCGCGGGGCCGACCTCGCCCTGGCCGGGCAGCTGGATGCGCACGCCCGTGTCGACGCCGGCGGGGATATCGACCGGGATCGCGCGGCGAGCGCGCACGCGCCCCTGGCCCGCGCACGTCGGGCACGGGCTGGGGATGACGGTGCCGTAGCCGCGGCAGGTTCCGCACGGGCTGGAGGTGAGCACGTTGCCCAGCAGGCTGCGCACGGTGCGCTGGATCTGGCCCGACCCGCGGCAGATGTCGCAGGTCTGGGGGCTCGTGCCGGGCGAGCAGCACGAGCCCTCGCACGTCGAGCAGAGGATCGCGGTGTCGACCTCGAGCTGCCGGGTCGTGCCGAAGACGATCTCGTCGAGCTCGACCTCGACCCGCAGCAGGGCATCTTGCCCCCGCTCGCGACGGCTGCGCGGGCCGCGCTGCTGCTGGCCGCCGCCGAAGAAGGTCTCGAAGATGTCGCCGAAGCCGCCGAAGCCGGATGCCCCGCCGAAGCCGCCCGAGCCGCCGAGGTCGTACTGCTGGCGCTGCTGGGGGTCGCTCAGCACGTCGTAAGCGTGCGTGACCTGCTTGAACCTCTCCGCCGCGTCGGCACTCGGATTCACGTCCGGGTGCAGCTCGCGCGCCAGTCGGCGGTACGCCTTCTTGATGTCGTCGGCGCTCGCCTGCCGGTCGAGACCGAGCACTTCGTAGTGGTCTGCCACTTATTCCTCACCGAGCAGGCGCGAGACGTAGCGGGCTACGGCGCGCACTGCTGCCATGTTGTTCGAGTAGTCCATGCGGGTGGGGCCGAGCACCCCGAGCTTCGCCGAGCTGTCGGTGCCGACGCGGTACGCGCTCGTCACGACGGCGGTCTCTTTGAGCGCCTCGGCGTTCTCGCGGCCGATGCGCGCGGTCACGCCGTTCTCGTCGACCTGCATCTCGCTGAAGAGCTTGAGCAGCGTCACCTGCTCTTCGAGCGCCTCGAGCACGGGGTAGACGCTGCCCGCGAAGTCGCCTTCCGTGCGCACCAGGTTGGCCGCCCCCGCCATGACGAGCCGGTCGGTGCGATGCGCATCCACGTGCCCCAGGAGGGCCTCGGCGACGACGCCGACGGCTTCGCGGCGATCGGGCGCGAACCGGTCGGCGAGCGACGCGGCGACCTGCGGCACCTCGCTCAGCACCTGGCCGGCGAGCGCTGCGTTGAGCTTCGCCCGCAGTTCGCCGACGAAGGCCTCGTCGGCCTCGAGCGGCAGCTCGATGATGCGCTGGTCGACCCGGCCGCCGTCGGTGATGAACACCGTCATGAGCCGCGTGGCGCTCATCGGCACGAGCTCGATGTGGCGAACGCGCGCATTGCCGAGAGCCGGGTACTGCACGAGCGCGACCTGGTTCGTCAAGTGCGAGAGCAGACGCACGGTGCGGGCGAAGACGTCGTCGAGGTCGACCGACTGGTCGAGGAAGGCCGCGATCGCCTGACGCTGCGCGGCGCTCAAGGGCCGAAGATCGGCGAACTGGTCGACGAAGACCCGGTAGCCCTTGTCGGTCGGCACGCGCCCTGACGAGGTGTGCGGCGCGGCGATGAGCTCTTCTTCTTCGAGCAGCGCCATGTCGTTGCGGATGGTCGCGGCGGAGACCCCGAACTGATGCCGATCGACGATGGCCTTCGAGCCGACGGGCTCGCGCGAGGCGACGTAGTCGTGCACGATCGCGCGCAGCACGTGCAGGGCGCGTTCCGAGACCATGGCGCTCCTCCCCCGTTCGACGACTCCGCTGGACGCCGGCCTTCTGGCACTCGCTCCCGCGGACTGCCAATTCTACCCCGCAACACGAGCGCAGCATCATTGCCTGGCGGATGCTCGGGCGCTAGGTTTGCCTCGTGCTCCACCCCGGGACCCATGTTCGCCGCAGGACCATCGAAAGGCAGTACCCATGACCGACCAGACCCCTCCCCCCGCCGCTCCGCAGCCGGCCGCCCCGCTCACGGAGGCGGAGGACCGCCAGTGGGCATCGTTCGCCCACCTCGGCGGCGTCATCGGCCTGCTCCCCTCGCTCATCATCTTCCTGGTCTTCAAAGACCGCGGCGCGTTCACGCGCGATGAGTCGAAGGAGGCTCTGAACTTCCAGATCACGATCGTGGGCATCCAGATCATCGCCTACATCGTGGGCTCGATCCTCGCCGTCATCCTCGTCGGCTTCCTGTTCTACTTCGTGGCGTGGGCCGCGTGGATCGCCGGCGTCATCTTCTCGATCATCGGCTTCACGAAGGCGAAGGACGGCAACGCGTACCGCTACCCGTTCGCCGTGCGCCTCATCAAGTAGCACCCGACGTCACGACCTGCGGGGCCCGACCACTGCGGTCGGGCCCCGCAGGTGTTTAATGTCGGCATGACCGATCAGCCTCCCGCGAACCCGTACGCGACCGCCCCCCAGCCCATGAGCCCCGCCGACGAGAAGCTCTGGGCGACGCTCGTGCACGTCGGCGGCATCTTCTTCGGCTTCGTGCCGGCCCTCATCGGGTTTCTCGTGCTCGGCAACCGCGGGCCCTTCGTGCGCGGTCACACCGCCACGGCGCTCAACTTCCAGCTCACCATGATCATCGCCGGCGCGATCGGCGGCATCACGGTGTGGCTCATCATCGGCTTCTTCATCATCATCGCCGTGAGCATCCTCGTCATCGTGTTCTCGATCGTCGCCGCCCTCGCGGCCAACCGCGGCGAGGCCTACGTCTACCCGCTGACGATCCCCTTCATCAAGTAGCGCGGCTCAGTCGGGCAGCAGGCGGCGCACGACGCCGTCGGCGAGCAGGCGCCCGCGCAGCGTGAGCACGATCGTGCCGCGCAGCGCGGGCCCCGGCTCGACGAGCTCGTCGGCGATGAGCCCGGCGACCGCGCGGCGGCCGAGCGGGGTGAGGGCATCCACCGGCAATCCTTCGCGCAGGCGCACCTCGAGCAGCACGCGCTCGACGCGGCGGGTCTCGGCGTCGAGGGCCTCGCGGCCGGCGGCCGGGCTCAGCCCGTGCGCGAGGCGGTCGGCGTAGGCGGCGGGGTGCTTGACGTTCCACCAGCGCACGCCGCCGACATGGCTGTGCGCGCCGGGGCCGACGCCCCACCAGTCCTGCCCCGTCCAGTAGGCGCGGTTGTGGCGCGAGCGCTGGTCGGGGGTGCGCGCCCAGTTGCTCACCTCGTACCAGTCGTAGCCGGCGGTCGCGAGCCGGGCATCCAGCGCCTCGTAGAACACCGCGTGCAGGTCGTCGTCGACGGGCGGCACCTGGCCGTGCAGCACCTGGCGGGCGAGCTTCGTGCCGGGCTCGACGATGAGGGCGTAGGCGCTCAGGTGGTCAGGCTCGACCGCGAGCGCCGCGTCGAGACTGCGCTGCCAGTCGGCCTCTGTCTCGCCCGGCGTGCCGTAGATGAGGTCGAGGCTCACGGCGAGGCCCGCCTGCTGCGCCGCCGCAACGACGCGCGGCACGTTCTCGGGGTCGTGCGTGCGCTCGAGCACCGCGAGCACGTGCGGCACGGCCGACTGCATGCCGACGCTCACGCGCGTGAACCCCGCCTCCGCGAGGCGCTCGAGGCCAGCGGCGTCGATCGAATCGGGGTTCGCCTCGGTCGTGATCTCGGCGTCGGGGCTCACCCCCAGGTGCTCGCGCACGGCGTCGAGCATGCGGGCGAGGTCGTCGGCGGGCAGCAGCGTCGGCGTGCCGCCGCCGAAGAACACCGTGCGCGCGGTGCGCGGCGGCAGGCCCGCGTCTCGCATCACCCGGGCCGCGAGTCGCACCTCGGCGATCGCCTGCTCGGCGAAGTCGCTCTGCTTGACGCCGCGCACCTCATCGGCCGTGTAGGTGTTGAAGTCGCAGTACCCGCAGCGCACGCGGCAGAACGGAACGTGCAGGTACACCCCGAGGTCGCGCTGCTCGGCGCCCGCGAGCACGCTCGGCGGCAGCATCCCGTCGTCGGGGGCCGGGTCGGCGAGGGGCAGGGCGCTGGGCACGCCCCCATCCTCCCAGGCGCGGCCTCCACAATTCAGGAGTCGGGCCCGCCGACGAGGGCTCGGGATGCCCTGCCGGGCGTGTCGCGAGGGCTCAGCATCCCGAACTCCTGAATTGTGGAGGCGCAGCAGGCGGCGGCGGGCTCGGCACCGAACACTCTGAGTGGAGACCATGGACCAGCAGGCACAGCTGCCCGACCGCGTCGACGTGCTCGTCGTGGGCGGCGGGCAGGCGGGGCTCGGCACGGGGTACCGGTTGCGCGAAGCCGGCGTCGCGTTCGTGATCGTCGACGACCGCGCGCGCACGGGCGACGTCTGGCGGGCCCGCTGGCGCAGCCTCGTGCTGTTCACGCCGCGCCGGTTCGCCGCGCTGCCCGGGCTGCCGCTGCCGCCCTCGACAGACTTCTACCCGACGCGCGAGCAGCTCGCCGACTATCTCGAACGCTACGCCGCCGCGCACGCGCTGCCGGTCGTGCACGGCACGCGCGTCACGGCGATCACGCGCGAGGGCGATGACTTCGTCGCCGAGACGAGCCGCGGCAGCGTGCGGGCGCGCGCCGTCGTCTTCGCGACGGGGCCGTTCCAGTACCCGCGCATCCCGCGCGTCGGCGCCCGGCTCGACACGAGCGTGGCGCAGGTGCACTCGAGCGCCTACGACTGCCCCGACGACCTGCCGCACGGCAGCATCGCCGTCGTCGGCGGGGGCAACTCGGCGGCGCAGCTCGCGGTCGAGCTCGCCGACTCCGACCCCGCGCGCCGCGTGACGATGGTCGCGCCGCAGCAGCCGTGGTTCATCCCCGAGCGCATCCTCGGGCTTACCGTCTACTGGCCGCTGAAGCTGCTCGGCATCCTGAGCTCGCCGGCCGAGAGCCGCATCAGCCGGTACATCCACTCGCGCGGCGACGGCATCCTGGGCATCGAGGCGAAGCGCGCGGTGCGCGCGGGCCGCCTCGCCCTGCGAACGAGCCGCGTCGTGGATGCTCGCGCACGGTCGCTCGTGCTCGCCGACGGGTCGACGCTCGAGGTCGACGCGGTGCTCTGGTGCACCGGGTTCCGCACGCACTACCCCTTCGTGCAGGTCGAGGGCGCGCTCACCGAGCACGGCGCCCCGCTGCACGAGGGCGGCGTCTCGCCCGTCGCGGGGCTGTACTGGATCGGCCTGCCCTGGCAGCGCCGGCTCGACTCGTCGATCCTGCACGGCATCGCCGCCGACTCGGCCGACCTGCTCGAGCCGCTGCTGCAGCATCTCGGTCGAGTGCCGGCGACGGCCTCTGACACGATGGAGCCGTGACCACCACCATCCTCTGGGACGTCGACGGAACCCTCCTGCTCAACGCGTACTCGGGCGGCGGCGAGCTGTACCACACGGCCGTCGAGCGCACCGTGGGCCGCGAGCTGCACCCGCCGATGCCGCGCACGCACGGCAAGCCCGACGGGCTCATCCTCAGCGAGATCCTCGCCCACTTCGGCTACGACGATTCGTGGCACGAGCGCGCCCGCGAGACGCTCGACGAGCTCTCGATCGAGCGCGCGCAGGCGGGCGATCGGCGCGAGCCCGCTCCGGGCGTGGTGGATGCTCTCGCCGCGGTCGCCGCCCGCGGCTGGCACAACGCCCTGCTGACGGGCAACTCGCTCGTGCGCGCTCGCGTGAAGCTCGAGGGCGCCGGGCTCGGGCCGGAGTGGTTCGACTGGGAGCGCTCGTTCTTCGGCGCGACGGCGCGCGAGCGCAGCGAGATCACCCGCGCGGCGCGTGACGCGCTGCCCGGCGAGACGCTCGTGATCATCGGCGACACCCCGCGCGACGACGAGGCCGCGGCGGCCGCCGGCATGCCGTTCATCGGCGTCGCGACGGGTGTGTTCTCGGTCGAGGATCTGCGCGAGACGGGCGCGGTGCTCGTCGTGGCCGACCTGGCCGGGTCGCTCGACGCGGTGCTCGCGGCGATCGATTCGCTCTAGCTGACGAGCGCGACCCCCTGCACGAACCAGATCTGGTTCATGCGGAACACCATGACCGCGACCGCAAGGCTCGCGACGCCCATGACGACGGTCGCCCAGCGCGTGCGGTCGACGAGCGCCCAGGCGATCGCCGCGACCGGCAGCACGAGGGCGACGATGAGGTAGATCCACCACTCGACGAGGTCGCCCGTCGGCTCGTTGCCGACGAACGGCGCGACGAGGCCGATGACGATCTGCACGAGCAGCACGAGCGCGACGGCCGCGGTCGGCAGCACGCTGTAGTCGTCGGGCGTGCGGCCGATGCCGCCGAGCACGAGGGCGGCGAGGCCGGCGACGACACTGACGATGATGGCGATCGTGGTGAACCACTCGATCACGGTGATGCCTCCTGGGCTGAAGCGGGTGCAGTGTCGTTCGGGAACCCGACCAGCGTACGGCCGCGCCCCTGACGCACGCTGATGAGGGCGACGAGGCGGTCGGGATGCGCGCCACCCGTTCCCCGCTCGATCGCGGCGACCGGCTCTGAGTCGGGCTGCTCGCGCAGGCTCAGCAGCTTGCCGTGCCCGAGGTCGCGGGCTTGCGCGGCGTCGACCTCGAGCGCCGGGAACAGCCGTGCGGCCACCTCCGCCGGGCTCGCGAGCAGGGTGGTGCCCTGCTCGGCCAGAGCCTCGAGGCTCACGGCGTCGGCGACGTCGAAGGGCCCCACGCGCGTGCGCCGCAGCGCCGTGAGGTGCCCGCCGATGCCGAGTGCCGCGCCGAGGTCGCGCGCGAGGGCGCGGATGTAGGTGCCCGAGCTGCAGTCGATGCGAGCATCCACCTCGATCGCCGCCGCGGTGCGGCGCACGGCCAGCACCTCGAAGGCGCTGATCGTGACGCGGCGCGACGCGAGTTCGACCTCCTCGCCCGCGCGCACCCGGTCGTAGGCGCGCTTGCCGTCGACCTTGATCGCGCTTACTGAGCTGGGCCGCTGGTCGATCCCGCCCGTGAGCGCGCGGATGCCCGCCGCGAGCGCCTCGTCGGTCACCGCCGCAACGGCCTCGCGGTCGGCCGTGCTGACGACCTCGCCCTCGGCGTCGTCCGTCGTCGTCGCAGCACCGAGCCGCAAGGTCGTCTCGTAGGTCTTGTCGAGGCCGACCAGGTAGGTGAGCAGGCGCGTGGCCGGGCCCGCTCCGAGCGTGAGCAGGCCCGTCGCCATCGGGTCGAGGGTGCCGGCATGGCCGACCTTGCGGGTGCCGAGCGCACGGCGCGCACGCGCGACGACGTCATGGCTCGTGAGACCCTGCGGCTTGTCGACGAGCAGCAGTCCGGTGGGCACGACTCCACGCTAGCGGGCGCGCGGGCGCGACGCGGGCGCGCGGGTCGGCGGCGGTGCGGCTGCCGCGCCTAGGCTGGCGGGCATGCGCATCGCGGTCATCGGAGCGGGCGCGGTCGGCGGCCTCCTGGCCGCACTGGCCGCGCGCGCGGGGCACGAGGTGCTCGTGACCGCGCGCGGCGAGCATGCCGAGGCCATCGCCCGCGCCGGGCTGCACGTCGACGGCGGCTGGGGCGAGTGGGTCGCCGCGGTCAAGCTCGTCGAGAGCATCCCGAGCCCGCTCTCACCGAGCGGTGACGACGGCGGCCGCGCGCTCGACCTGCGCGCTTTGGACCTGCTCATTCTCGCCACGAAGGCGCACGACTCCGCCACGGCCCTCGACGCGTGGAGCGCCCACGATGGCACGCCCGTTCTCGTGCTGCAAAACGGCCTCGGCGGCGAGCAGGCGGTGCGGGACGCCCTGCCGCACTCCCCCATCGCGATCGGCCTCGCGCTCTTCGCCGTGAGCCTCACGGGCCCCGGCCGCATCACCGTGACGGGGCCGAACGGCCTCACCCTCGGCGGCGACCCGGCCGCGGTCGCGGTCGCCGAGCCGCTGCTGCGCGCCGCGCTTCCCGCCGAACTGGTCATCGCCGACGACATCCACGGAGCCCAGTTCACGAAGCTGCTCGTCAACCAGGTCAACGCCCTGCCCGCGATCACGGGACTCAGCGTGCAGCAGACGGTCGCCGACCCGTCGCTGCGGGCCGTGGTCGCGTGCGGCATGGTCGAGACGGTCGCGGTCGGCGACGCGGTCGGCGTCGCCTGGGGCCGCATCGGCGCGGTGGATGCGGAGGCCGTCGCCCGAGTGCGCGCGGGTGGCACGGCGGCGGCCGCCGAGCTCGCTCAGCACCTCGCCGCCGGAATGGGCGACGTGCCCAACCCCGCCTCGATGCTGCAGAGCATCCGCCGCGGCCGCACGACCGAGGTCGACGCGATCAACGGAGCCGTCGTCGCCCTCGGCGCGCAGCACGACGTGCCCACCCCGGTGAACGCCGCGCTCGTCGCCCTCGTCCACGACGTCGAGCGCTCGGGCAAGCACCTCGCTCCCGTCGCGCTGGCGGCGAGCATCCCGCGCCTCTGACATTCCGCGGCCCGCCTGTGAGGGAGCGGACGGTGAGGGGGTGGCCGGTGATGCGTTCCGGCTACTTCAACGGATGCGGAAAGAGTCGAGCCGATCTCGACGTCTTCCGCATCCGTTGAAGTGCGCGACGTGCATGCACCGCGCCCCGCGTCGCGAACTCCTGAATGGCGGAGATCTGTGGCGCGGGGCGGCGGTACGGCAGCGGGTCGGCGGCTAGAGCATCGACTTGGTGTGCCAGACGGTCTTCGTCTCGACGAAGGCCGTGATGCGCTCGAGCGCCGGGCGCGGGATGCCCGCGACGGGTGCCACGACGCGCTTGAGCGTCTCGGCCGCGGCCAGCTGCAGGTCGACCCAGGTCTCGCCCTTCGCGCCGTCGATCGAGCCGGCGCCCGTGAGATCGAGCGCGTTGACGTCGGCGTGCGCGGCGAGCCACGGCATGACCTCGGCCGGCGAGCCCGTGAGCAGGTTGATGACGCCCCCGGGAACATCCGAGGTCGCGAGCACCTCGCTCAGCGAGATCGCCGAGAGCGGCGCGCGTTCATCGGCCACCACGACGATGGTGTTGCCGCTGACGATCGCCGGCGCGATGACCGACACGAGGCCGAGCAACGAGCCTCCCGTCACGCCCTGCGGCGCGACCGAGGCCACGACGCCCGTCGGCTCGGGCACCGAGAGGTTGAAGTACGGGCCCGACACGGGGTTGGCGTTGCCCGCGACCTGGGCGTACTTGTCGGCCCAGCCGGCGTACCAGACCCACACGTCGATCGCGAGGTCGACCTGCGCGCCCGCCTCGGCGGCCGAGACACCCTCGCTCGACGCGATCTCGTCGACGAACTGCGCGCGACGCCCTTCGAGCAGCTCGGCGATGCGGTAGATCACCTGGCCACGGTTGTAGGCCGTCGCGCCCGCCCAGCCGCCGACGGCCGCGCGCGCGGCGACGACCGCATCGCGGGCGTCCTTGCGCGAGGCCTTCGCGGCGTTGGCCAAGAACGAGCCGTCGGCCGAGACGACCTCGTAGGTGCGACCGCTCTCGCTGCGCGGGAACTTCCCGCCGATGTAGAGCTTGTACGTCTTGGGCACGGTGAGTCGGCTCACTTCGCGACCGCCTTCCGGGTCTTGCGGGCAGATTTCGGGGCAGAGGCAGGTGCAGAGGCAGGGGCGCTGGATGCTGCGCTCAACGCCGCCGGAGCATCCCACCCGCTCGCCTCCAAGTAGGCGGCGAGCCCGTGGCGGCCGCCCTCGCGGCCGTAGCCCGACTCCTTGTAGCCGCCGAACGGTGACGCGGGGTCGAAGCGGTTGAACGTGTTCGCCCAGACGACGCCCGCGCGCAGCTGGTCGACGAGGGCGAGCATGCGGCTGCCCTTCTCCGTCCAGATGCCGGCCGAGAGACCGTAGGGCGTGTTGTTGGCCTTCGTGATCGCCTCGGCCGGAGTGCGGAACGTCAGCACCGAGAGCACGGGCCCGAAGATCTCTTCGCGCGCGATCGCGTGCGCCGCGCTGACCTTGGTGAAGATCGTCGGCGCGAACCAGAAGCCCTTGTCGGGGATGCGGCAGTCGGCCGTCCAGCGTTCGGCGCCCTCGCTCTCGCCCGTGTCGCTGAGCGTGCGGATGCGCTCGAGCTGCGCGGCCGAGTTGATCGCGCCGATGTCGGTGTTCTTGTCGAGCGGGTCGCCCATGCGCAGCGTCGAGAGCCGCTGCTTGAGGCGGTCGATGACCTCGTCGTGCACGTTCTCCTGCACGAGCAGGCGCGAGCCCGCGCAGCAGACGTGGCCCTGGTTGAAGAAGATGCCGTTGACGATGCCCTCGATCGCCTGATCCATGGGCGCATCGTCGAACACGATGTTGGCGGCCTTGCCGCCGAGCTCGAGCGTGAGGCGCTTCTGGGTTCCGGCGACCTGGCGCGCGATCATCCGGCCGACGTTCGTCGAGCCCGTGAAGGCGACCTTGTTGACGTCGTCGTGCGTCACGAGCGCCTGGCCCGTCGAGCCGGGGCCGGTGACGATGTTGACGACACCCTTCGGCAGGTCGGCTTGCTGCAGGATCTCGGCGAACAGCATGGCCGTGAGCGAGGTCGTCTCGGCGGGCTTGATCACCACGGTGTTGCCGGCGGCGAGAGCCGGGGCGATCTTCCACGCGAGCATGAGCAGCGGGAAGTTCCACGGGATCACCTGTGCCGCCACGCCGAGCGCGCGCGGATTCGGACCGAGGCCGGCGTGCTCGAGCTTGTCGGCCCAGCCGGCGTAGTAGAAGAACCAGGCGGCGACGAGCGGCACGTCGACGTCGCGGGTCTCGCGGATCGGCTTGCCGTTGTCGAGGCTCTCGGCCACGGCGAGCTCGCGCGATCGCTCCTGAACGAGTCGTGCGATGCGGAACAGGTACTTGCCGCGGTCGCTGCCCGACATGCGCGACCACACGGTCTCGTAGGCGCGGCGCGCGGCCTTCACTGCCGTGTCGACATCACCGGCGGTGGCCTGCGCGATGCTCGCGATGACCTCCTCCGTGGCAGGCGAGATGGTGTCGAACACGTCCCCGTGCCCGTCGACGAACTCGCCGTCAATGAAGAGGCCGTACTGCGCCTTGAGGTTCAGGATCGACGCCGACTCCGGCGCCGCCGCGTACTCGAGAAAGGCCATGATCTAGTCCACCGTCACGTAATCGGGGCCACTGTAGTGACCGGTTCGCATCTTCTGGCGCTGCAGCAGCACGTCGTTGACGAGGCTCGAGGCGCCGAAGCGCCACAGCTGGGGGGTGAGCCACTCCTCGCCCACGGTCTCGGCGACCGTCACGAGATAGCGCACGGCGTCTTTCGACGCGCGGATGCCGCCGGCCGGCTTCATGCCGATCTTCTCGCCGGTGAGCCGGTGCCAATCGCGGATGACCTCGAGCATGAGCAGCGTGACGGGCAGCGTGGCCGCGGGGCTCACCTTGCCCGTCGAGGTCTTGATGAAGTCGGCTCCGGCGAGGATGGCGAGCCAGGATGCCCGCTTGACGTTGTCGTACGTCTGCAGCTCGCCCGTCTCGAGGATGACCTTGAGGTGCGCGTGGCTGCCATCGGGACGGATGCACGCCTCGCGCACGGCAACGATCTGATCGAACACGACGCCGTACTGCCCGCTGAGGAACGCCCCGCGGTCGATGACCATGTCGATCTCGTCGGCGCCCGCGGCGACCGCCTCGCGCGTGTCGGCGAGCTTGATCGCGAGGCTCGCCCGCCCCGAGGGGAAGGCCGTCGCGACAGCGGCGACCTGGATGCCCTCGGTGCCGCCCGCGGCGTGCCGGCTGCCGAGCGCCTCGACCGCGTAGGGCACCATGTCGCCGTAGACGCACACGGCGGCGACGCTCGGCGTCGTCGGGTCGCTCGCGTCGGGCGTGATCGCCTTCGCGACGAGCGAGCGCACCTTGCCGGGGGTATCGGCGCCCTCGAGGGTCGTCAGGTCGCACGTGCGGATGATCGTGTCGAGGGCCCAGGCCTTCGAGCTCGTCTTGATCGAGCGGGTGCTGAGGCCCGCGGCGCGCTGCTCGAGGCCGACGGCGTCGACGCCCGTCAGGCCGTCGAGGTGCAGCCGCAGGGCCGTCTCGGTGAGGTCGCCGCCGAGCAGGCGCACGGCGCGCTCCGCCGGCTGGATGCCGACGGGATGGGTGATGGTCATGAGGCGTCCTCTCGGGATGCTGCGGTGGCGGATTCGAGGCCAGTGCCGATGCGAAGATTCGTGTCGTCGCCCGGCTCGCTCAGCAGGGCCCGGGCGGTGTACTCGTCGGTCACGAGCACCGAGCAGAGCCCGTGCGTGACGATGGCGCGGGCGACGGCGTGCTTGGGCTCGCCGCCGATGACGAGGATGCTCGTGGCCGCGGCGCGCAGCTCTTCGAGGCCGAGGCCGAGCGTGCGGGCATCCAGTTCGGGGTCGGCGATCGTGCCGTCCGCCGTGATGTACCGGCCGATGACATCGCCGACGGCGCCGCGCTCGACGAGCCGCGCGATGTCGGCGGGCGTGAGGTAGCCGCTGTCGACGTGCACCGAGCTCGTGTCGGCGACTCCCGCGCTGTAGAGGTAGGCCGAGGCGCCGCGGGCCATGCCGAGCACGCCGCCAACCGTGCGGTCGCCCTCGATGGCCTTCTTGGTCTCGAGGCGCTCGAGAATGGCGGGGCTCGGCAGCAGGGTCGCCTGGCCGCCGGCCTTCTGGGCGATCATGACGGCGGTCGCGGCGGCGGTGCCGGGGCGCTTGCTGAGGCTCACGCCGCCGTTGATCTGCACGACGTTGACCGCGGTCGACCAGCCGGAGGGCAGCGCCTCGGCGACCTGGTGCAGCGTGCGGCCCCAACTGACGCCGAGCAGTCGCGGCACGGGTCGATGGCTCACGAGATAGTCGGCGGCGGCCTCGCTCACGCGCGCCTGCAGCTCGGTGTCGTCGGCCGGGGCGGGAACGACGACCGCATCCTTGAGGGCGAACCGGGCGGTGAGGTCGCGCTCGAGCGCGAGTCGCCGCGCGCGCGGGTGCACGATCTCGATGCGGATGATGCCGCGCTCGCGCGCCTGGGCGAGCAGCCGTCCGACCTTCCAGCGTGTGACGCGCAGGATCGCACCGATCTCGTCCTGCGTCTTGTTCTCTTCGTAGTAGAGCTCGGCGGCGCGCACGGCGAGCAGCTCGGTGGCTGCGGCGGTCTCGGCAGGGACCATGCGGCGCGTCCTTCCAGGGTCGGCGTGCGGGGTGCGTTCCCCAGGCTAGGGGCGCGCGCGCGCGAGCAACAACATATGTTGCACCGACTGCTCATATGAGCACCACGATGCATCGCGCTGCGCGCGCGCGTGGGTACGCTGAGCATGACCGCCGCGCGGTCGCCACCACCGTCGGAAGGACCCCGCGTGACCCCCTACGCCCTCGCCGTCGACCTCGGAGGCACCAAGGTCGAAGCCGCTCTCGTCGATGCGAGCGGAGCGCTGCTGCCCGCCTCGCGGCACCGCCGCCCGACCGGGGCCACCTCGACGAGCGACCAGCTCGCCGCCGCCGTCACCGAGGCGGTGCGGGATGCCCTCGCGTCGCTGCCCGACGGCGCGACCCTGCTCGGCGCGGGCATCGGCAGCGCGGGCCCGATCGCCGGGACGACGGGCGACGTCTCGCCCTTGAACCTCGGAGCCTGGCGCGACTACCCCCTCGGCGCGCTCGTGGGCCAGCAGCTGCCCGACCTGCCCGTCGCCCTGCGTATGGACGGCATCTGCATCGCCCTCGCCGAGGTCTGGCTGGGTGCCGCACAGGGCGAGTCGAACGTCATGGGCATGATCGTCTCGACCGGTGTCGGCGGCGGGCTCATCCTCGGCGGTCGCGTCATCGCCGGGCCCACCGGCAACGCGGGGCACATCGGCCACGTCGCCGTCGCCGGCTTCGACGACCTCTGCGCCTGCGGCGCGCGCGGCTGCCTCGAGGCGATCGCCTCGGGCCCGCGCGCGGTCGCGTGGGCGCGCGAACACGGCTTCACGGGGGGCACGGGAGAGCAACTCTCGGCCGCGGCCGCGGCGGGCGACGCCGTGGCCCGGCAGGCGATCGAGCGCTCGGCCACCGCCGTCGGCCGTGCGATCGCGAGCGCGAGCGCTCTCGTCGACCTCGACGTCGTGGCGATCGGCGGCGGCTTCAGTCACGTGAGCGACGACTACATCGCGCTCGTGGGTGCGGCCGTCGCGACCCACAGCGACTTCGGTTTCGTCACCAAGACGCGTGTCGTCACCTCGGGCCTCAGCGGCGAGGGGCCGCTCGTCGGGGCCGCGGCGCTCGTGCACCGAGCCGACCTGCTGGGCTAGCGCCCGAGCTCGTCGTCGACCATGCCGCGGCGGCCGAGCAGCGGCACGGCGATGAGGTTGGCGGCCGAGAGCGCGAGCAGCACGGCGATCGCGGGCGCCCAGCTGCCGGTGCCGTCGCGCAGCGCGCCAAGCAGCAGGGGCGCGAGCGCGGCGACCGCGTAGCCGACCGTCTGCACCGCGCCGCTGACCGTGCTCGCCATCGCCGGCGTGCGGGTGCGCAGGGCGAACAGCGCCAAGCACATCGGGAAGGTGATGTAGGCGAGCCCGAGCGCGATCATCCACAGCAGCGTCGCCGCCTGCGGGGCCAGCAGCAGGCCCGCATAGGCCGTGCCGAAGAGCACCGTCGAGGCGACGAGCAGCGGTGTCGGCGTGCGCAGCCGCGCCGCGAGCACGGGCCCGACGGCCGCGAGCGGAAGGCCGAGGAACCCCAGCAGCGCGAGCAGGGCGCCTGCCTCGGCCTCACCGACGCCCGCGATCTCGCGGAGCATCGGGGGCAGCAGGGCGTAGCCGGCGTAGGCCGAGATGCTCGAGACGGTGAACGGGATGCCGATGCCCCACAGCGTCGGCGACCGCAGCAGCGCGGCTCGCCGCGGTCGATCGACCGGTGCGGGCATCCCGTCGGCCTCGACACCCGCGCGCCACGCTCGGTGCGCGCGCACCTCCCGTACGGCGAGCGCCACCCACGGCAGCACGGCGACAGCGACGAACGCAGCCCAGACCGCGAGCGAGACCCGCCAGTCGGCGAGCTCGGCGAGCGGCACGGCCACGAGCGGCGGCACGGCGGCGCCGATCGACATGATCATCGCGTAGGCCGCCGTCATGGCGCCGATGCGGTGGGGCGTGATCTTCTTCACGGCGGCGGGCAGCAGCACGTTGCCGAATCCGGCGCCGAGCAGCAGCACGAGGGTGCCGACGAGCAGCATCGTGTAGTCGGCGGCCGCCGCGCGCACGAGGTGCCCCGCGATCATCGCGAGCATGGCGAGCAGCAGCGTCGGCTCGAGCTGAAGCCGACGCGCCAGTCGCGGGGCCAGCACGCCGGCGAGCGCGAAGGCGATCGGAGGGGCGGTGCCGAGCGCGCCGAGCGCCAGCGCGCTGAGCGGGATGTCGGCGTCGATGCGCCCCGCGAGCGGCGACAGCGCGGCGACCGGCAACCGCATGGTCGCGGCGATGAGCACGATGGCGACGACGCCGAGCAACAGCTCCGATCGGCGGCCGGAGGGAGCGTCGGTCACCCGCCCATCCTAGGTCGGGTCGGCCCTGACAGGCGCGGCGCTGCGACCTAGGCTGGGCGCGTGACCGACTGGGCCCGCTTCCTGCCGCTGAGCAACCGCGACCGCGCCGACGATGCCGCGGTCAGCCGCGATCGCTCCCCCGCCGTCGCGAGCGTGCTCACGGCGACCGCCGCGGTGCTGGATGCCCGCCCCGACCTGCTGCCGGCCCCCACCCTGCGACCCGAGGTGACGGTAGAGGCGGCGGTGCGCGAGCTGCTGAGCGAGCTCGGCGCGCCGTGGTGGCGTCGATGGGCTCGCGCCGTCGGAGCGCTCGAGTCGCCTCGCCCCGAGGTCGCCGCCCTCGCGAGCGGTGCGCTCGCGAGCGCCCTGCACGCGCGGGCCGCGGCGCTCGGCGCCACGGCACGGCGCGCGAGCATCCACGACCTGCGGACTACCGTCGTGCTCGCTCTCGAGCTGAATGCCGCGCACCGGGCCGAGATCGTGGTCGACCCGCTCGTGTGCGGCGCTGCCGCCCTCGACCTGGCCCTGCGCTCGCGCATGCCGCAGCGCGCTGTCGTCACGGCACGGTCGCTCGTCGCCGTCGACGGCGACTGGCGCGTCGGCCGCGGGCCCGAGCTGCACGCGTCGGGCGCTGCGATCGTGCTATTCCTCGCCGGTCGCGCCGACATCCCGGCCGAGTCGGCACCGCCCGCGCTCCCCGGCCCGGGCACTGACGCAGACGAGCCTCGCGACCTAGGCTGAGGGTTGTTCGGGCGCTCGGCCCGACGACGACGGCAAGGAGAGCGCACATGGCGCAGAACGACGGCTTCGACCTGGGCGACATCGGCGACATGGTCGGCGGCCTCATGAGCGGCAAGGGCCTCGACCTCGCGGCGCTGCAGCCCCTGTGGGAGAACCTGCAGCCGACCCTCAAGGGCCTCGACACCGATCAGATCATCGACACGATCGGCGACTTCGCGAAGAACCTCGACCTGCCGCTCATCAAAGACATCCCCGACTCGACGATCGACGACATCAAGAACGGCGCGAAGGTGCCGCTCAAGAACCTGCTGCAGGGCTAGCGAGCCCCAGAACGCCGCGGATGCGCAGCTCGTCGCGGCCCATCTGCTCGGCGAGCGCATCCGCCGAGTCGAACTTGTGCATCGAGCGGATGTAGGCGACGAACTCGAGTTCGACGGTCTTGCCGTACAGGTCGAGGTGCACGTCGATCGCGTGCGCCTCGACCGTCTTCTCGGGCACGTCGCCGAAGGTCGGGTTGTTGCCGATCGAGACGGCCGCGCCGTAGCGCGCACCCTCGACGTGCAGCCAGCAGGCGTAGACGCCGTCGGCGGGGATGCAGCCTTCAGCGTCGCGCGCGAGGTTCGCCGTGGGGTAGCCGAGCTCGCGGCCCCGCTGGTGGCCGGGAACGACGAGCGAGCGGATGCGGTGCGGCCGGCCGAGCGCCTCGGTCGCCTCGTCGAGGCGGCCGCTCTCGAGCAGGGTGCGGATGCCCGTGGACGAGACCCGCGTGCCGTCGAGCACGCACACGTCGTCGACGAGCGCGACCTCGAACCCGTGGCGCTCCCCCGCGACTCGCAGCGTCTCGACCGTGCCGGCCCCGCGCGCCCCGTACCGGAAGTCGCTGCCGACGAGCACGAGCTCGGCGCGCAATCCGCGCACGAGCACCTGGTCGACGAACTGCTCGGGGGTGAGCGCCGCGAACGCGGGGGTGAAGGGCAGCACGACGACGAGGTCGACACCGGCCTCGATGAGCGCTTCGGTCTTCTGGGCGGTGCTGAGCAGGGTCTCGGGAGCGCTCTCGGGGTGCAGCACGGCGGCGGGGTGCCGGTCGAAGGTCACGGCGACCGTGCGCCGACCCTCGGCTTCGGTGATCAGGTGGTCGAGCACGGCGCGGTGCCCGCGGTGCACGCCGTCGAACTTGCCGATCGTGACGGCGCTCGGCCGGGCATCCTGCGGCAGGTTCTCGATGCCGTGCACGACGACGCCGCTCATGCGGTCACCTCGGTCGCGGTTCGGCGGGCGCGCGCGACGCGGCGCAGCCACAGCAGCCCGAGCACGGGCAGCACGAGCGGGATGAAGGCGTAGCCGCGGCCGAACTGGCTCCACACGGTGTCGTCGGGGAACAGCGCGGGGTCGATGATGCTGAGCGTGCCGACGATGAGCACACCGGCGAGCTCGAAGCCGATCGCGATGACGGCGACGCGCAACCACGCCGCACCGCGCGCGACGAGCGCGACGGTCGCGAGCACGTACACGACGGCGGCGAGCGCCGAGAGGCTGTAGGCGATCGGAGCCTCGTCGAACTTCGTCGCGATCTGGTACACCGAACGGCCGATCGCGGCCAGGGCGAGGATGCCGTAGACGGCGATCAGCACGCGGCCGATGCCGGCGCTCGTCGGGCGGGGTTCGTCGCTCATCGTGCTCAGCCTAGGTCAGCCCTGCTGGGAGGGGATCGCACCCATGAGCGCGCGCAGGAACCGGCGGGCGATGAGGATGCGCGCGAGCAGCAGCCCGGGCAGCAGGGGCCAGCCCCACCAGGTCGCGGGCCGCGCGAAGCTGCGCACCGTCAGCCACACCGAGCCGTCGGCCGTCTGCTCGAGCGTGAACGCCTCTTCTCCAGAGAAAGGATGCCCGGGCAGGGTTCCGACCGCGTACATGACGCGCTGCGCCGCCTCTTCGAGCAGCACGACCCGGCCTGGCAGCGGCAGCCACAGCGCCCGCCCCACCTCGAGGCCGACGACGACGATGTCGCCCGGGCGCAGATGCCGCGCGCCGCCCGCGGTGTAGACCTCGTCGGCCGCGCCCACCTGGGCGGGCTCGACCGGCTCGCCGACGGAGTCGTACTCGACGTGGTGGTAGGTGAGCTCGGCATCCCCCGCCGTGACAGGGGTGATGCGCACGCCCATACCGGCCCCGCGGTAGACCCCGCCCGTGAGCAGCTCGTCGACCGCGTACTGCCAGCGCTCGTCGCCGTGGCCGATGCGGCCGCGCAGCTCGAGGGGGCGGTAGCCGGTCGGCGGGTAGCGCAAGAGATCGGGCGCCTGCGTCGCGCCGACGGCCGCGTACGTCACCGGCTGCAGCTGGCGCGCGCGGTCGCGAGTGGTGTCGGCGGTCACGCCCTCCAGCGTACGGCGCGAAGCCGAGAGCGATCCGCGCTCTCCATCCCGGCCCGCGGGCTCCGCGCTCACCGCTCCCCGCCCATGCGATCGACGCTCGCGCCTCTGCGCACCCCGCCGCTGCATCCCCAGCGGCTCCACCCCGGCAGACTCCCCAATGCAAGGACTCGCGCGAGCGGAGTCGTTCAGAAGTCCTTGGATTCAGGAACGTTCTGCGCGCGGGTCCCCGGCTCGACGGTTCGAGGCGCGGGGACCACCCGTGAGCAACCGCTGTTCGCGCTGCGGCGCGGGCCTTGGCGCTCAGGCGCCGAGGTGCTCGCTCAGCGCTTCGACGATGAGCCCGTGGTCGACCTCGTGCGGCAGGCCCGAGACGGCGATCGTGCCGACGACGCCGACACCGCGGATCGCGAGCGGGAACCCGCCGCCGTGTCCGGAGAACTGCATCGGATCCATCCACGGCGCGTGCTCGAGCACGTGGTTGTCGAGAATCGGGAAGCGCAGCCCCACGAGGTAGCTCGACGCGCCGAACTCGCGCACCGTGCGCTTCTTGCGCTCGATCCACACGTCGTTGTGCGCCGAGGTGCCGGGCAGCGCGCAGTGGAACAGCCGCTGCTCACCCAGCGCGATGTCGATCGTGATCGCCTGGCCGCGCTCAAGGGCGTGCTCGCGCAGGCGTGCGCCCAGCATCCACGCGTGCTCATGGCTGAACTCGGTGAACTGCAGGCGCTCCTCCTGCGCGACGACCTCGGCGATGAGGGAGTCGAGCGCGGCACGGTCAGCAGGCGAGAGGTCTGTCGTCATGGGCTCAGTGTGCCGCACGCACGAGCGCGCGCAGGTACCGGCGCGTGTAGACCGCCTGCACGAGGCGCAGCGCCGGCGCCGCAAGCAGCCAGATGCCAGGTGACGGGCGCGAGAAGCCCTGCATGACCACGCGCACGATTCCGGCATCGTCGATCGTGACGAAGAACGACTCTTCACCGCGTTCGGGATGCCCCGGCAGGGTTCCGTAGACGAACCCCCGCCGCGCCGGCTCATCAACCACCGCGAGCACGCGCGCGTAGGCCTTAACCGGCACAAAGCCCAGCAGGGGAATCGTCAGCGTCACGTCATCGGCGACAACAACCCGTGGCGTGCTGACCCGGATGCCCGCTCCTCGCTGCAGCCCCCACTCGAGCACCTCGGCCGCGGCCTCCGCCCAGCGATCGGCACCCGAGCCGATCGCGGCCTCGTGTCGAAACACTCGAAACCCAGCGGGTACGCGCGCTGACTCGAGGTTCAGGCTGCCGCCGTGCGGCGCGTAGGTCAGCTCAGGCCGGGGCAGAGCATCCACGGCCCTACTTCTTCTCTTTCGCCTTCTCGACGTCGCCCGAGAGCGCGGCGATGAACGCCTCCTGCGGCACCTCGACGCGGCCCACCATCTTCATGCGCTTCTTGCCCTCTTTCTGCTTCTCGAGCAGCTTGCGCTTGCGGGTGATGTCACCGCCGTAGCACTTGGCCAGCACGTCTTTGCGCATCGCGCTGATCGACTCGCGCGCGATGATGCGGGCGCCGATCGCCGCCTGAATGGGAACCTCGAACTGCTGGCGCGGAATGAGCTTCTTCAGGCGCTCCGTCATGAGCACGCCGTAGGCGTAGGCCTTCTCGCGGTGCACGATCGCGCTGAACGCGTCCACCGCCTCGCCCTGCAGGAGGATGTCGACCTTCACGAGGTCGGCCTCCTGATCGCCCGCGGGCTCGTAGTCGAGGCTCGCGTAGCCGGCCGTCTTGCTCTTGAGGTTGTCGAAGAAGTCGAACACGATCTCGCCGAGCGGCATCGTGTACTTGATCTCGACCCGGTCTTCACCGAGGTAGTCCATGCCGATGAGCGAGCCGCGGCGGCTCTGGCACAGCTCCATGATCGTGCCGACATAGTCCTTCGGAGCCAGAATGGCCGCGCGAACCATGGGCTCGCTCACCGCGGCGATCTTCGCGCCGGTCGGAAACTCGCTCGGGTTCGTGACCGTGAACTGCTTCTTGTCGTCGGTCGTGACCTCGTAGGTCACGCTCGGCGCCGTCGAGATGAGGTCGAGGCCGAACTCGCGCTCGAGGCGCTCGGTGACGATCTCGAGGTGCAGCAGCCCCAAGAAGCCGCAGCGGAACCCGAAGCCCAGGGCGACCGAGGTCTCGGGCTCGTAGTTCAGCGAGGCGTCGGAGAGCTTGAGCTTGTCGAGCGCCTCGCGCAGCACCGGGTAGTCGCTGCCATCGATCGGGTAGAGCCCCGAGAACACCATGGGCTTGGGGTCGGTGTAGCCCGCCAGGGCCGTCGTCGCCGGCTTCTGCGCGTTCGTGACGGTGTCGCCGACCTTCGACTGGCGCACGTCTTTCACACCGGTGATGAGGTAGCCGACCTCGCCCACGCCGAGCCCCTTGCTCTGCGTCGGCTCGGGTGAGCTCACCCCGATCTCGAGCAGCTCGTGCGTGGCCCGCGTCGACATCATCTGGATGCGCTCGCGCGGGCTCAGCCGGCCATCCACCATGCGCACGTAGGTGACGACGCCGCGGTACGAGTCGTAGACCGAGTCGAAGATCATCGCGCGGGCAGGAGCATTCGGGTCGCCCTGCGGGGCGGGGATCTGCCGCACGACCTCGTCGAGCAGCCCCTCGACGCCCATGCCCGTCTTGCCGCTCACGCGCAGCACCTGATCGGGGTCGCCGCCGATGAGGCCAGCGAGCTCTTTCGCGTACTTCTCGGGGTCGGCCGCCGGAAGGTCGATCTTGTTGAGCACCGGGATGATCGTCAGATCGTTCTCGAGCGCCAGGTACAGGTTCGCCAGGGTCTGGGCCTCGATGCCCTGAGCCGCGTCGACGAGCAGGATCGCGCCCTCGCACGCGGCGAGCGAGCGGCTCACCTCGTAAGTGAAGTCGACGTGCCCGGGGGTGTCGATCATGTTGAGCGCGTAGGTGACGGGCTTGCCGCCCTCGTCGGGAGCGAGGGCCCAGGGCATCCGTACCGCCTGGCTCTTGATCGTGATGCCGCGCTCGCGCTCGATGTCCATGCGGTCGAGGTACTGCGCGCGCATGTCGCGGTCGCTGACGACGCCCGTGATGCCGAGCATGCGGTCGGCGAGGGTCGACTTGCCGTGGTCGATGTGCGCGATGATGCAGAAGTTGCGGATCAGCGTCGGGTCGGTCGCGGCGGGGGCGAGCGGCGTGAGGGCGCGAGGAGACATTTGGTGCCATTCTCCCATGCGGTCGGGCAGTGCGCAGACCGCTGAGTGGCCGAGCGCGCACCGCACCTGGTAACGTAAGCGGTTGGCTTGCGTGTCAGAAAGCCCTCTCTCTTTCGACACGGAATGCGGCTGGGACCAGTTCGCCTCGCATCTGCGGTTTCGGATGCTCGCAACCCCCACCCCGGCCGCACACTCACACCGTTCATCTCGAAGAAAGCACCCACGTGGCAAACATCAAGTCGCAGATCAAGCGCATCAAGACCAACCTCAAGGCGCAGGAGCGCAACAAGGCCGTCAAGAGCGAGCTCAAGACCGCCATCCGTCGCACCAACGAGGCCGTCGCCTCGGGCGACAAGGCCGCCGCCGAGGCCGCCCTCAAGACGGCGACCAAGAAGCTCGACAAGGCCGTGAGCAAGGGCGTCATCCACGAGAACCAGGCGGCGAACCGCAAGTCGTCGATCTCGAAGAAGGTCGCGGCGCTCTAGCCCTCCACTCGAACCACGCGAACGACCCGTCAGCCTCGGCTGGCGGGTCGTTCGTCGTCGATGGCCTGACGTCATGGCCTGACGACGATGGCCCGACGTCGACAGGCAGCCGAGCGCGGGGCTAGAGCTCGAGCCCGCGATCGGCGACCACGCGCACGAGGGTCTCGAGGGCGTACACGGGGTCGCGCTGCGCGCCCTTCACCGCGGCGTCGGTCTCGGCGACGGTGAGGATGGCGCGGCCGAGACCCTCCTCGTTCCAGCCCTGCAGATCGCGCCGCGCACGGTCGACCTGCCACGGTGCGAGGCCGAGCTGCGAGGCGACCTGACCGCCCGAGCCGCGCGTGCCGCCCACCTTCGCCATCGTGCGCAGCTTCATCGCGAAGGCGGCGACCATGGGCACCGGGTCGGCTCCGGTCGCGAGTGCGTGTCGCAGCAGGCCGAGGGCCTCGCCGTGCCGGCCCGCGATGGCGGCATCGGCGACGGCGAACGAGTTCACCTCGACGCGGCCGCCGTAGTACTTCTGCACGGTCTGCTCGGTGATCTCGCCGTCGGTGTCGGCGAGAAGCTGCTGGCACGCGCCGGCGAGCTCGGCGAGGTCGTCGACGAAGGCGCTCACGAGCGCGCGCAGCGCCGCGGGCGCGATCGGCCGGCCCGCGTGCCGGAACTCGGCCGCGGCGAAGTCGGCGCGGTCGCTGTCGCGCGTGAGCGCGGCGCACATGATCTCGATGCCCCCGCCCGTGCCCTGCCTGATCGCGTCGAGCAGCTTCTTGCCGCGCACTCCCCCGCTGTGGCGGATGAGCACGACGACCTCGTCGGCGGGCGCGGCGAGGTACTCGAGAGCCTCCTCGAGGAAGGCGTCGTTCATGGTCGCCGCGGCGTCGATGCGCAGCAGCCTCGGTTCGCCGAACAACGACGGGCTCGCGAGCGTGATCAGCTCGCCGGGCGCGTAGGCGTCGGCGCGCAGGTCGTGCACCTCGAGGCTCGGATCCTGATCGCGCAGGGCATCCCGCAACAGGCGGCTCGCGCGCTCGGCCAGGAAGTCTTCCGGCCCCGAGACGAGGATCACGGGCGCCGCGCGGATTTGGTGCCACGCGAGCTGCGGGATGCTCGCCGCGGCCCGCGCCGACCCTGCGGATTTCTTCGGCGCTGCCATGACCGTCAGCCTACCCAGGCGGGCCGACGGCGCCGCGCTCGACCCACGCGCGCAGAGCCGCCGCCCCCTCGCCCGCGGGCGCCAGCAGCGTGAGCCCGTGCACGTCGCTGCGCAGCACGGTCGTGCCGGCGTCGGCGAGCACCTCGAGGATCGACGGCGCCGGATGCCCGTACGTGTTGCCGGCTCCGACGCCGATGAGCGCGACCGGGGCCTCGAGCTCGGTGTAGAGCGCCTCGTGCTGATCGGGTGAGCCGTGGTGGCTGACCTTGACGACGTCGACGCGGGTGAGGTCGTGCGCGGCCGCGAGCGAGCGCTGGGCATCCGCCCCGAGATCTCCGAGGGCGAGCATGCTCGGGCAGTCGCCGCACCCGGGCCCGCCGCGCAGTTCGAGCACGATGCTCGCGTCGTTGCCGGGCTCGACCCCTCGGTGGGCGGGGGGCCAGAGCACACGCCAGCGGTGGTCGCCGAGCGACCCGCGCGCACCCGCTGAGACGGTGTCGACGACGGCACCGCCGGCCGCGAGCGACGCGACGAGCGCGGCATCCTGATCACCGTCGGTCGGCCCGATCAGCAGGCGGTCGACGCGCCCCACGAGTGCGGGAGCCCCGCCCGCGTGGTCGAGGTCGAAGTGCGTGAGCACGAGCAGGTCGAGCCGCTCGACGCCGAGCGCGTCGAGGCACGCCGTCAGCAGCTCGGGCTCGGCCCCGGTGTCGATGAGGGCGACCGCGTCGGCGCTGCGCACGAGCACGGCGTCGCCCTGGCCGATGTCGCACTGCGCGATGACCCAGTCGCCCGGCCGACCGAGCGCTCGCAGGGCGGCCGTGCCGGCCGTCGCCCCCATGACGACGACGAGCACGCCGGCGGTCACCAGCGCGAGCCGTCGCCGCAGCCGCTCGCTGCCGAGCCGTGCGGGGATGCCCGCCGCCAGGAGCCCCGCACCCGTGAGACCTGCGAGCAGGAGAGCACCGAGCACGCCTTCGGGCCACGGCAGCAGTGCTCCCGGCAGCTCGGCGCACACGCGGGCGACCCCCGCGATCCAGGAGGCGGGCAGCCACGCGATGGCCGCCACGAGCATCGCGAGCGGCGGGATGACCGGCGCGAGCAAGCACGCGATCATGCCCACGATCGTCGCCACCGGGGCGGCGGGCGCCGCGAGCACGTTCGCGACGACGCCGCTGAGCGGCACTTCGGGCGCGAGCAGGATCAGCACGGGCTGGCACGCCAGCTGCGCGGCGAGCGGCACGGCGATCGCGAGCGCGAGCGGCGCGGGCAGCACGCGGGCGAGCGCGGCGGTGAGCGGGCCCGCGAGCACGAGCAGCGCCGCGGTGGCGAGCACCGAGAGCGCGAAGCCGTACTCGCGAGCGATCCAGGGGTCGAGCACGACGATGCCGAGCACCGCCGCCCCGAGCACCGGCAGCCCGCGCGCCGGCCGCCCGCTGACGAGCGCGAGCAGCACGACGGCGGCCATGACGGCGGCGCGCACGACGCTCGGTTCGGGCGTGACGAGCACGACGAACCCGCCGAGCGCGAGCAGCGCCGCACCGACGCGCACGGGTCGCGGCCAGCGCGCGAGCGCGCCCAGGCCCAGCACGAGCCCGACGACGACGGCGCAATTCGCCCCCGACACGGCGGTGAGGTGGCTGAGCGCGCTGCTCTTCATGGCCGCGTCGAGGTCGTCGCTCACGGCCGTCGTGTCGCCGATCGCGAGGCCCGGCAGCAGGGCGGCGCCGTCGCCCGAGAACGGGGCCATGAGTGCGAGGAACCCGGCGCGCAAGGCGTCGGCGCCCCCGATCAGAGGAGGAGGGCCCGCGAGAGGGGCCAGCGCGGTCACGGGCCGCACGAGCGCCACCCGGTCATCGCCCGCCTCGAGGGCGATGAGCCGCACCCGGCCTTCGATCCGCGTGCCGAGCGGCAGCCGGTCGTCGAGCTCGAGCCCGAGCACCCGCACGGGAACACGCACGGCGACCACCGCGCCGCCGGCCGACACCGCGCCGCCGGCCGGCTCCGCGATGCCGCCCGACCGCGACTGCGCGGTCGCCCCCAGCTCTGGCACGAGTACCGCCACGATGAGCGCGTCGGCGCTCACGCCGCCCCACCCGCCGCCGATGCCCGGCCCCACATCGCCCGCTGGCGGTACGGACGACTGCTCGAGCTCGAGCACGACGGCCACCGCCGCCCCCTCGTCGAGCGCCGCGGCGAGCACCGGCGGCGTGCGCGCCGGCGCCGCGAGGGCGACCGCGGCCGCCATGACGGCCACAGCGATGATGCTCGGGATGCCCGCCGCGAGCACCCCGCGCACGCGAGCCCGGGCGCCGCCGCGCCGCAGCAGCACGACCCCGAGCCCGGCGACCGCGGTGGCGGCGACGGCCACGGGCGCGGCGGCGTCGGCGGCACCGACGAGCACGAGGGCGGCGAGCCAGCCGACCAGGGCGGGCAGCGCGAGCCGGGCATCCACGGTGCGCACCGCACCCGCGCCGCTCACACGGTCGCCTGATCGCGCATCCCCGCGAGCGTGCGTTCTCCGATGCCGCTCACCGCGGTGAGCTCGTCGACGCTGCGGAAGGGGCCGTTCTCGTCACGCCAGGCGATGATGCGCGCGGCGATCGCGGGGCCGACGCCGGGCAGCGTCTCGAGGGCGGCCGCATCGGCGGTGTTGATGTTGACGCGGCCGTCGCTCGACGCGCCGGGCGCCGCGGGGCCGGTGACCGGCACCTCGCCCACGCGGGGCACCCGCAGCTGCTCGCCGTCGGCGACGATGCGCGCGAGGTTGACGCCCGCCAGGTCGGCGTCGGGCGAGGGTCCGCCCGCAGCCGCGAGGGCGTCGACGACCCGCGCCCCGAGCGGCAGCTCGACGATGCCCGGCTCGGCGACGGCGCCGAGCACGTGCAGCACGACGACCTCGACGTCGGCGACGGCGGGGTCGAGGTCGTCGGCGGGGTCGGGGTCGTCGGCGCCGACGACGACGGTCTGGCCGCCCGGGGTCACGACCGCGCCGACGACGGCCGCGCCCACTGCGAGCAGGGCGAGCACGATCACGCCGCCGAGTGCGGCCCGCACGCGCGGCGAGCGCCGGGGCGGGCCGTCTAGCTCAGCGGAGGGCTCGATCACCGCGGCAGGCTACGCCCGCGCGGCGCCCGGCCGAAGCCGCAGCGGCGCCGCGCGGGAGGAGCTACTTGACGGTGGCGATGTTGACGACGCGCGGGGCGCGCGCGATGACCTGCGCGATCGCGCGGTCGCCGATGGCGCGCTGCACGGCCTCGGAGGCGCGGGCGAGCGCTTCGAGCTCGTCGTTGCCGATCGTCGGGCTCACCTCGAGCTTGTCGCGCACCTTGCCGTCGACCTGCACGATCGCCGTCACCGACTCCTCGATCAGCAGCAGCGGGTCGGCCTTGCGCCAGCCGGCGAACGCGACGAGACCGTCGCGACCGGCCGCGGCGTCACGGCGCCCGAGGCGCTCCCACATGTCTTCAGCCGTATAGGGCGCGAAGAGCGAGAGCGCCACGGCGACGACCTCGACGGCCTCGCGCACGGCGGCGTCGCCCGCACCCGGGCCGCCGTCGACGGCCTTGCGGATCGCGTTGACGAGCTCCATCGTGCGCGCGACGGCGACGTTGAACTTGAAGGCCTCGATGAGCCCCGGCACTTCGGAGAGGAACCGGTGCGTCACCCGGCGCAGGGCCTGGTCGCCGAGAGCCGGGTCGGCATCCACCGGCGCCGTCACCTCGCCCGAGAGCCGCCACGCACGTGCGAGGAACTTCTGCGAGCCCGTCACCGACACGTCGCGCCAGTCGATGTCGTCTTCCGGCGGGCCGGCGAATGCCATCGTGAGACGCACGGCGTCGACGCCGTACTGGTCGAGCTCTTCGGTGAAGTAGACGAGGTTGCCCTTCGACTTCGACATCTTGGCGCCGTCGAGAATCACCATTCCCTGGTTGAGCAGCGCGCTGAAGGGCTCGGTGAAGCTCACGTAGCCGAGGTCGAAGAGCACCTTCGTGATGAAGCGCGCGTAGAGCAGGTGCAGGATGGCGTGCTCGACACCGCCGACGTACTGGTCGACGGGCGCCCACTTCTCGGCCTCGGCCGGGTCGAACGCCCGAGTGTCGTCGTGGGGCGAGAGGAAGCGCAGGAAGTACCACGACGAGTCGACGAAGGTGTCCATCGTGTCGGTGTCGCGGCGCGCCGGGCGACCGTCGGGCGTGGTCGTCGCGACCCAGTCCTCGACCCCGCCGAGGGGCGAGGTGCCCTTGGGCTTCATGTCGATGCCCTCGGCGTCGGGCAGCAGCAGCGGCAGGGCATCCAGCGGCATCGGCACTTCGGCGCCGTCGTCGGTGTACATGATCGGGATCGGCGTGCCCCAGTACCGCTGGCGGCTGATGAGCCAGTCGCGCAGGCGGTAGGCCTTGGATGCCCGACCCGTGCCGCGCTCCTCCAGCAGCTCGATCGCCCGCGTGATCGCGTTCTGCTTGCTCAGGCCGTCGAGCGGGCCCGAGTTGATCATGCGGCCGTCGCCCGTGAGAGCCTCGCCGGTGGCGAGCGGGTCGAGCGAGGCCGTTCCGGATCGACCGGGGTCGCCCGACTCGAGCATCTCGGGCGTGATGACCGGAATGGCGCCCGTGATGGGCGCGTTGGTGTCGACGACGACCGTGACCGGAAGGCCGTGCGCCATCGCAAAGTCGAGGTCGCGCTGGTCGTGCGCGGGCACGGCCATGATCGCGCCGTGGCCGTAGCCCGCGAGCACATAGTCGGCGGCCCAGACGGGGATGCGCTCGCCGTTGACCGGGTTGATCGCCCAGCGGTCGAGGAAGATGCCGGTCTTCTCGCGCGAGGTGTCTTGCCGGTCGATCTCGGTCTTCTTCTGCACCTCCTCGAGGTAGGCCTGGAAGGCCATGCGCACCTCGGGGGTCGAGCCCGAGGCGAGCTCGGCGGCGAGGTCGCTGTCGGGGGCGACGACCATGAAGGTCGCACCGAAGAGCGTGTCGGGCCGCGTCGTGAAGACCGTGACGGGGCTGTGGTGGCCCTCGATCACGAAGTCGACGTCGGCACCCGTCGAGCGGCCGATCCAGTTGCGCTGCATCGTGAGCACCTTGGCGGGCCACGAGCCTTCGAGCTGGTTGAGGTCGTCGAGCAGGCGGTCGGCGTAGTCGGTGATCTTGAAGTACCACTGGGTGAGCTTCTTCTTGACGACGACGGCGCCGGAGCGCTCGGACGTTCCGTCGGGCAGAACCTGCTCGTTGGCGAGCACGGTCTGGTCGACCGGGTCCCAGTTGACCCAGCTGTCTTTCCGGTACGCAAGGCCCTTCTCGTACATCTTCAGGAACAGCCACTGGTTCCAGCGGTAGAAGCCCGGATCGCTCGTGTGCAGCACCCGGGTCCAGTCGAAGCTCGCGGCATAGCGCTCCATCGAGGCGCGCTGCTGAGCGATGTTCTCGTAGGTCCAGGTGCGGGGGTCGGCGCCGCGCTTGATGGCGGCGTTCTCGGCGGGCAGGCCGAACGAGTCCCAGCCGATGGGGTGCAGCACGGTGAAGCCCTGCTGGCGCCAGTAGCGCGCGACGACGTCGCCGAGCGCGTAGACCTCGGCGTGCCCCATGTGCAGGTCGCCGCTCGGGTACGGGAACATGTCGAGCACGTACTTGCGCGGCTTCGCGTCGGCGGGGTCGTCGACGGTGAAGGGCTGCAGTTCGTTCCAGATCGGCGCCCAGTGCGCTTCGATGCGCGCGGGGTCGTAGGCGTTCTCGTCGGGCAGCTCGTCGGTCACGTCGGGGTCTCGATTCACATCAGGGCGTTCAGGGCGGTGCAGCGGTGTCGGGGCAGAACCTTCAGATTACCGGGTGCCGCTGCGCGGCCTCCGCCGTGAGGGCGCGCACGAGCGCGGCGGCCTTGAGCCGCATCTCGGCGACCTCGGCCTCCGGATCGCTCAGTGCCGTGACGCCGCCGCCCGCGCCGATCGTCGCGCGCGGCCCCTCGACGACGATGCTGCGGATGACCATGGCCAGGTCGGCCGTGCCGTCGGCGCCGAGGTAGCCGAAGGCACCCGAGTAGATGCCGCGGGGGCCCGCCTCGAGGCCTGCGAGCAGCTCGATCGCGCGGCGCTTGGGGGCGCCCGTCATCGAGCCGGCGGGCAGGCACGCGGCCACAGCATCCAGCGCATCGAGGCCGGGCCGCAGCCGCCCCTCGATCGTGCTGACGAGCTGATGCACGTGGGCGTAGCTCTCGACCTCGAGCAGGCCCGTGACGGTGACCGAGCCGACCTCGCTGATGCGCGCGAGGTCGTTGCGCATGAGGTCGACGATCATGAGGTTCTCGGCCTGCTCCTTGTCGCTCGCCGAGAGCTCAGCGGCGAGCGCCGCATCGCGACCGGGCTCGGCGTCGCGCGGGCGCGTGCCCTTGATGGGCCGGGTCTGCACGGTGCCGTCGGCGACGCGCAGGAAGGTCTCGGGGCTCGCGCTCAGCAGGGTCGTGTCGCCGATGTGCAGCAGAGCGCCGTGGTGGGCGGGGCTCGAGCGGCGCAGGCGGCGGTAGATCGCGACCGCATCGAGCGCGGCGCCGTCGGCAGCCACCACCTCGGCCTGCGTCGTCAGGCACAGCTGGTACGCCTCGCCCTCGCGGATAGCGGCGTGGCAGTGCCGCACGAGCTCGGCGTAGTGCTCGTCGGTGTCGCGCCAGACGACGGGCCCGAGCGGCGCGGCCGTCGCGGGCGGTGCCGGGGATGCCGCTGCCGCCCGCCCGAGCAGCGCGAGCATCCGCTGCCGCCAGTCGTCGAGCTCGCCGACCCACTCCCCCGCCCCGGTGGCGTCGAGCGCGACGAGCCGGGCGGTGCCCGCGCCGTGGTCGAACGCCACGCTGCGGTCGACGCGCAGCCAGGCCGCGCGGTGGTGACCCGGCACGGGCGGTACCGGCATGCCCATCGTCTCGCCCCGCAGCTCGTAGCCGAACCAGCCGACGAGTCCGAGCGGCAGCGCGTCACCGGCCGCGGCTGAGGGCACCGCCGCGAGCGCCGCACGCAGCTGCGGCAGCACGGGCGCGTCGTGATCGAGCGGCACGCGCTCACCGAGGGCGACGAGGCTGCGGCCCGTGCGCGCGCCCAGCCCGGAGTCGAGCCAGACGAGCCCTTCCGCGTGCGGGTTCTCGGCGGCGAGCGCGAGGAACACCGCCTCGGCGCTCGGCGGCGCCGCGATCGGGTGCTCGATGACGCCGGGCCGCATACCCTCAATGCTATGAGCGCGCTCGGCGAGGGCCTGCACCCGTGGCGGCCGGGCGAGCAGTCGACCGGTACGTCGTGGGTCGATCTCGAGTGGTGCGACCCGCGCGGCGCCGACCGGCTCCTCGTCGCCGACTCGTGGCGCGTCGTCGACGGCCGCGCGCGCGGGCTCGACCGGCATCGCGCCCGGTTCCTCGAGGCCGCGGCCGAGCACCGCGACGATGCACCGGATTTCTGGCACGACGTCATCGCCGCCCTGCCCCGCACGGGCGACTGGTTTCCCCGCGTCGAGCTGCGCGAGCGCGGCGACGGCACCCAGCTGAGCCTGCGCCTGCGGCCGACCCCGGCGACGAGCACCGAGGTCGAGGTCGCCACCGCGCCGCACGATCCGCGCACGCGCCCGCTCGTCAAGGGCCCCGACCTCGATGCGCTGCAGGCGCTGCGCGTGGCCGTGCAACCGCTCGGGGCGGGCGAGGCGATCATCGTGGATGCTCGAGGGCGCATCGTCGAGGGCGCCTACAGCGGGCTGCTCTGGTGGCGGGGCGAGACGCTCGTGCGACCGAGCGACGCGCTGCCGCGCATCCCGAGCGTCACCGCCGACCTCGTGATCGATGCGGCCCGCGCCGCCGGCGTGACGGTCGTCGAGGCGGATGCTCGCCCCGACGACCTCGTCGGCTGCGAGCTCTGGGTGCTCAGCGCCCTGCACGGTCTGCGCTCGGCGCGGCGCTGGATCGATGGGCCCGCCCTGGGCCCCACCCAGCACGCGGAGAGGGGCCGCGCGTGGCTCGCGGCCGCCGCCGTCGAGCTGTACCCCGACAGGGGGACACCCGCACTGGGGGGGTGACGATTCCTCCCGATCCGAGGGACCTGCCCCGTAGACTGAGCGCGCCGGATTCGGGTCCGGCATCAGAGGGGGATCTGACGTGTCTGACGACGACTACGGCCGAGTGCCGGCGGGGTGGTACCCCGACCCGTTGGGCCTGCCGCAGCTGCGCTGGTGGGACAACCACGCCTGGACCGAGCACGTGTCGGACGCTCGGCAGCCCATGATGCCCGCGCAGCCCGCGGCGGCGACGATCTTCGCCGACGACGAGCTGCCGTCGCGCCGCTCGCGTCGCAGTGCCGATTCGGCCGCTGACGACGAGACGCCGATCGAGCAGCCCACGGCCGCCGTGCTGCGCCAGCTCGCGCCTCCGGTCGCGGACGACGCCCCGGCGCTCGTCGAGCCCAGCGCTCCCTCCGTCTCCGTGCCGTCGGCGGCTGCGCCCGTCGATGCCGCACCGACCTCTGCGGCCAGTGCGGCAGCCAGTGCCGCCGAGGCCGCGAGCGCGGCAGAGGCTTTCGCCGCCGCGGCCTTCGCCGACCTGCAGGCTCAGTCGGCGGCCACCGCCGCCAGCGGCCAGGGCGGCATGCCGTGGGTTCCGCTGCAGGGCGAGACGGGCACGCCCGTGTCGGCCGGCTTCGGCTCGGCACCGCAGGGCTACAGCTCGGCTCCCGGGTACGGTTCGGCGCCCGGCTACGGCTCGGCACCGGGCTACGGCTCGGCTCCCGGCTATGGCTCCGCACCCGGTGCCCCCGCGTACGTGCCGGCGTGGACGGAATCGCCGGTCTCGGCCTCCGACCCGGGGCGTCGCGGCACCCACCAGGCGATCGGCACCACGGCTCCGCACCTGCAGAGCGTCGAGGTGTGGGCGATCGCCCTGCTGCCCATGCTCCAGCTGCTGCTGAGCCTGCTCGTGCTCGCCGCGTTCTCGACCGGCCCGAGCGTCATCTTCATGGCCGTCATCTGGCTCGCGCCGTACCCCGTCTCGCTCGTGCTCGCCCTGTTCGACCACCGCTCGCTGCGGCACCGCGGCGTCGATCGCCCCGCCAGCTGGCTGTGGGCGCTCGGGTCTGCCCCGCTCTACCTCGTCGCTCGGGCAGTGCGGTTGAGCCGCATCTCGGGTGCCGGCTACGGCCCCTTGGCCGTCTTCCTGCTGCTGAGCGGCCTCGTGGGCGCGTCGATCCTCGCCGTTCCCGGCCTGATCATCGCGGCGCTTCCGGGGGTCTTCGCGGCAGAGGCCTCGAACAGCATCGAGCTGGCGGCGCGCAGCATCGGCGGCAACATGCAGGTCGACTGCCCGCCGAGCCCGCCGCTGTTCATCGGCCAGCAGCTGCGCTGCCCCGCCATCGATGCGAGCGGCAACCCCATCGTCATCACGGCGAGCCTCCAGCGCTCGAACGGCTGGATCGCCTGGCAGGTCGACGACTGGGGCATCTTCAGCATCGTTCGATAACCGAATGCTCCCGGGGCGGCCCGAACCGCCTCCGGGTCACAATTGAACAGCACCAACAGAACGAGCAATCGTTCGTCGCGTGGAACCCGAATACACCGCGGCACACCGATCGACCAGGGGGTCGAGCGGACGACAAGATCCGGTCGGGGGACCGGAAACCTGGGGGACCACGATGAGCACCACCACCGCGATCCGCGTACCGGCGGGATGGTATCCCGACCCGGTCGAGACCAGCACGACCGGCATGGCGACGCAGCGTCGCTGGTGGGACGGCACCGCCTGGACCCACCACACCGCCGCCCTGCAGACGCCCGTGAGCCCCGAGGTGTCGACCGAGACGCTCGCCGCCGTGACCGCCGCCGCCGCGGAGACCGCACCCGCGTTCTCCGTCGTCGGCACCGCACCCGCGACGGTCTCGCCGCGCGAGTCGGCACGGGCCGCCGAGAGCATGCCGCTGCACCCCATCGACCCGTCCGCGGGCCTGCGCAGCGCCGGTTCGGCGCCCACGCGCAGTGCGGCGTCGCCCCTGAGCCCGGCCAACGCCGAGACGGCGGGCTACGAGCCCTTCCGCACGCGCGACCTCGCCGACCTGCCCGCGTTCGACCCGGGCACGGCGCGCAACCCGCTGCGCCTCCGCGTGCACACCGTCTCGGTGTGGCTCATGGCCACGATGCCCGTCACGCAGGCCCTCCTCGTCTTCTGGGTGTTCTCGACGCTGCCGGCCGAGAGCTCGGCCTGGACCCGCGCTCTCGCGGTCGTCTTCCCGCTCGTGCTCATGGGCGCGCTCGCCGGTCAAGACACGCGCCTCATGGAGCTCTCGGGCCACCTGCGCACGGCGCCGTGGATCACCGCGGTGCTCGCTCCCCCGCTCTACCTCGGGGTACGGGGCGTGCGCGTCGCACGCACGACCGGCGTCGCGCCGTGGCCGCTCGTCGTCTGGGCGGTGACGCAGCTGGGCGTTCTGGCGGCCTGGTACGCGCTCGACCCCGAGAGCGTGCAGGCGGTCTTCCGCGCACTCGTCTGACCCCGGCCGGGCATCCTGGCCCCAGGTTTCGTTCACACCGTCGACGTAGGGTCGAGGCATGGATGAGACGCGCAGCCGACGGGGCGCGAGCCTCGAGGTGCTGCGCGCCGAGGCGCACGACGAGCTGCAGACGGTGATCCACGCGCGGGCGCGCGGCGGTGAAGACCCGTGGGACTTCATCCCCGAGCTGCCCACCGTCGACGAGTTGGTGGTGTGGATGCTGCGCGCCGAGCGCATCCGCGATGACGACGGTCGCCTGCCGACGCCCGCGCGCGACTACCGGCTGCTGCGCCAGATCGCGTTCGACCACCCCGCCCTCACGACGACGGTGTGGCGCATGCTCGGGCGTCTCAGAGCCTGACGCGCCCCCGTGCCCGACGGCGACGGATGAAACTGAGCAAAGCTGTCCCCCCAAAGGGGGACCGCGTGGCTCTCCCCGTGTACCCCGTCCGCGATTACGATGAGAGATCCGAGAGAGCGCTCCATCCCACCGTTCGCGCTCGCCGGCACACGAGGACACCCGATGACCGATTCGATCGCACCCGTTGCGGGGTGGTACGACGACCCTGAGATGGCGTTGCGCCTGCGCTGGTGGGACGGCGAGCGCTGGACGCACCACTCGCGGCCGAAGATGATCGCCGCCACCGAAGCCACGGCGGCCACGACCGGCGCGGCATTCAGCGAGGCGACCCCGACCGGGGCGACCCCGAGCGGCACGACCCCGACCGGGTCGACGGTCATCGCCGAGCCCGCCGCCACCGAGCCCTACGGCTACTCGGCACCGCGCTCGTGGTCGCCCGGGTCGCCGGTCGCCTCGACGCCGAGCTCGGTGCCCGGCTCCTCCCCCGCGTCGTCCGTCGAACCGCTCGGCACCTACGGCGCTCGCGCCCGCCGCCCCGACGAGCTGTGGAACACGACGGCATCCTCGATCGACTACGCGCCCGAGCGCACGACGACCCCCGCCGCGTGGGCGCTCGCCTTCACCCCGCTCGTCACGGTGCTCGCCCAGAGCGCCGCCATCGTGCTCTCCGGCTTCGAGTCGACTCCGGCGATCTGGATCATCGGCGCGACGATCATCCCCGTGCTGTGGATCATCATGTGGGTGCGCCGCGACCGCATCACCCTGTACGAGTGGGGCCACTTGCGCCGTGCGCACTGGGGCTGGGCCTTCCTCGGCGCCCTCGGCTACCTCACCGCCCGCACGATCGTGGTGCGCCGCCAGGCGGCCGGGCGCGGCTGGTGGCCGCTGCTGACGAACCTCGCCATCACGGCCGTGCTCGTCAACGTGGGCCTCTTCACGCCGGTGTACGACCTGCTGCGCGACGCGATCGTCTAGCGCGGTCGGGCGCTAGCGCTCGGCGCCAGCACGCGGCGGAAGCACTACATCCGGCGCAGGCCGAGCACCCTGACGACGGCGAATCCGGCCTCGACGCTCGCCGCCAGATCGACGACCGCGTCGATGCCCCAGTCGTGGTCGCCGGCCGGGTCGTCGATGACCTGGCGCACGGTCCACGTGCCCGCAGCATCCGGATCATCGCGTTCGGGCGCCTCCTCGATCTGCACGAGGGATGCGCTGCGCGCGTTGCCCCCCGTGAGCACCTGCTCGTGGTCGGCGTAGTAGGCGTCGAGCGCCTCGGGCCAGCCCGCGTCGGGGTCGAGCGCCTCGAGCTCGTCGTCGCGCTGCAGCGCCGCGAGCTGCACGCGGCGGAACAGCTCGTTGCGCACGAGCACGAGGAATGCCCGGCGGTTGGTCGTGACATCCGGCGGCCGAGGCGGCAGCACCGGCGCGCCTTCCACAACTTCGGAGTGGAAGCCAGAGCTCAGCTGCTCCCACTCGTCCTGCAGGCTCGAGTCGACCTGCCGCACGAGCTCGCGCAGCCACTCGATGATGTCGCGCAGCTCCTCGGTCTTCGCCTCGTCGGGCACCGTCTGGCGAATCGCGCGGTCGGCGTCGCTGAGGTAGCGCAGCAGCAGGCCCTCGCTGCGGGTGAGCTTGTAGTGGCTGACGTACTCGGTAAAGGTCATGGCCTTCTCGTAGAGGTCGCGCACGACGCTCTTGGGGCGCAGCTCGACGTCGCGGATCCAGGGCTGGGTGCTCGCGAAGGTCTCGAACATGGCTGTGAGCAGCTCGTCGAGCGGCTTCGGGTACTCGACGTCGTCGAGGGCCTCCCCGCGCTCGTCGTAGTCGAGGCCCTCGGCCTTCATCGCCCCGATCGCCTCGCCGCGCGCGGCGAACTGCTGCTGGGCGAGCACCGGCCGCGGGTTGTCGAGCGTCGCCTCGATGACGCTGATGACCTCGAGCGGGTAGTTCGGGTCGGCATGGTCGAGCACGCCGATGACGGCGAGCGCGAAGGGGCTCAACGGCTGGTTGAGGGCGAAGTTGGGCTGCAGGTCGACCGTGAGCGTGATCGTCGCCGGCGCGCCGTTCGTCACCGGCGCGCGATCGATCACGACGACGCCTGCGCGCACGAGCGTCTTGGCGATGCCCAGCGCGCGCTGCACGAGCTCGCGCTGCCGATGCGGCGGCTCGTGGTTCTCGGTGAGCAGCGCGCGGGCGGTGCCGAACACGTCTCCCCCGCGGGCGATGAGGTTGATGAGCATGGCCGCCGAGACCTGCATGCGGCTCTCGAGCGGTTCGGGCATCCCGCCTACCAGCCTCTCGAAGCTCGTCTCGCTCCACGTGACGAAGCCGGCCGGCGCGGCCTTGCGCACGATCTTCTTCTTCTTTTTCGGATCGTCGCCGGCCTTCGTCGTGGCGAGGTGGTTCTCGACCTCGTGGTCGGGAGCCTGCACGACGACGAGCCCGGCCGTGTCGTACCCGGCACGGCCGGCGCGGCCGGCGATCTGGTGGAACTCGCGCGCGCTCAGCTGGCGCATCTTGACGCCGTCGTACTTGCTGAGCGCTGTCAGCAGCACGGTGCGGATGGGCACGTTGATGCCCACGCCGAGCGTGTCGGTGCCGCAGATGACGCGCAGCAGGCCGCGCTGGGCGAGCACCTCGACGAGCCGGCGGTACTTCGGCAGCATGCCGGCGTGGTGCACGCCGATGCCCGCGCGCACGAGCCGGCTGAGCGTCGAACCAAAGCCGGTCGCGAAGCGGAAGTCGCCGATCGCCTCGGCGATCTCGTCCCGCTGCTCGCGCGAGACGATGCGGATGCTCGACAGGGCCTGCGCGCGCTCCATCGCGGCCGCCTGGCTGAAGTGCACGATGTAGATCGGCGCCTGGCCGCCCTCGAGCAAGGTCTCGACGGTCTCGTGCACGGGCGTGCGCACGTACTCGAACGTCAGCGGGATCGGCCGCTCGTTGTGCGTCACCTCGCTCACCGGATGCCCCGTGCGGCGCTCGAGGTCGGCCGCGATCGGCGTGACGTCGCCGAGCGTCGCGCTCATGAGCAGGAAGCGCGCGTTCGTGAGCGTCAGCAGCGGCACCTGCCACGCCCACCCGCGGTCGACGTCTGCGTAGTAGTGGAACTCGTCCATGACGACGATGCCCGCCGCGAGGTCCGGCCCCTCGCGCAGCGCCTGATTGGCGAGGATCTCGGCCGTGCAGCAGATGATGGGCGCATCGCCGTTGACGCTCGAGTCGCCCGTGACCATGCCGACGTTCTCGGCGCCGAAGATCTCGACGAGCTGGAAGAACTTCTCGCTCACGAGCGCCTTGATCGGCGCGGTGTAGTACGTGCGCTGCCCCTGCGCGAGCGCGATCGCGTGGGCGGCGACGGCGACGAGGCTCTTGCCCGAGCCCGTCGGCGTGGCGAGCACGACGTGCGCGCCGGCGACGAGCTCGAAGATCGCCTCTTCTTGCGCCGGGTACAGCGTGAGCCCGCGCCCGACCGCCCAGTTCTCGATCGCGTCGAACGCCGCGCCGGCCTCGTAGGGGCGGGGCATCGACTCGAGCAGGCTCACCCCCCGAGTCTGCCCCACCGCACCGCCTCCACCATTCAGGAGTCGCGCGCCGGGCGGCATCTCCACAACTCAGGAGTCGCGCCCCGGCCAGCATCTCCACAATTCAGGAACGCTGGCGTGAAAACGAGGGCTCGGGATGCTCGCACGGCGTGTCGACCGCGCGCGAGCATCCCGAACTCCTGAATTGTGGAGATGCGCCGGGGTTGCGGGCAGCGCGAGGCCGCGCGGCGCTCGGAGGTGCGCCGCGCGACGCGGGGCTCAGCCCTCGATCTCGGCGGTGCAGTCGGTCTCGGCGTCACCGACGGCGAAGAGCACGCGGATGCCCTCGCCGCTGAGCACGCCGTAGGCGATCTGGCAGTTGCCGAGTGCGTCGCCCTCGGTGAGCGCGCCGGCCGACCAGGCGAAGCGCACGGTCGTCGCGTCGAGGAACTCGACCGTCGGGATGGGGTCGCGCCCCTCGGCGTAGACCTCGGCGAGCTTCGCCGCCGTGCCCGAGGTCAGATCAGCGCCGATGACGGTCACCTCGCCGTCGTTCGACCCGCCAGCGTCACCACCCGTGTCGCCCTGGTCGACGACGTCGGGCAGCAGCTCGTCGGTGCTGACGGGGGCTCCGGCGGAGCATCCGGTGAGGGCGAGGGTGAGCACGCCGGCGACGGCGAGCGAGCGGAGGGCGAGCAGTGCGGCGGCGCGAGGGCGCGAGGATGTCGTGGTCATGCCCTCAGCTTGAGGCGGCGCAGCTCGCGCCACCATGAGCAGTCGTTACCTACGACCCGCGCCTCCGACCCGCGCCTCCGACCCGCGCCCACGAACGGCACCGACAAACCCGCGCCTACGACCCCGGGCTCGGCACGAGGAAGAACGGGAAGACGCCGGGGTTGTGCGCGTGCACGATGGCGAGGAAGACGACGAGGTCGAACAGCAGGTGCACGATGATCACGTAGGTGAGCGACCTGGTGCGGTGGAAGATCCAGCCCTGCAGCAGCGCGAACGGGATCGTCATGAGCGGGCCCCAGGCCTGGTAGCCGAGCTCCCACAAGAAGCTCACGAAGACGATCGCCTGCAAGATATTCGCCGTGAGCACCCGGAAGTGCCGCAGCAGCAGCGCGTAGCAGGTGCAGATGAAGAAGAGTTCGTCCCAGATGCCGACGGCGTTGACGCCGATGAAGAGCCGCAGCACCTCGCTCGCCTCAGAGACAGCGGGCCAGTTCTGGTACGCGCCCGAGGTGATGAAGTAGAACGGCAAGATGAGCCAGCCGAGGAAGGGCACGGCGAACAGGTACGACTTCTCCCACGCCTCCCACTTCTGACCGCTGCGCCACGGGAACCGGATGACGCGCCGCCGGAACACGAACCGGTCGATGACGAACGGCACCGCGACGGCGAGGCTCAGCACGAACCCGAGCAGGAAGAAGTTGGGCCACGAGATGTCGGCCTTGACGCTCACGGTGCTCACGATGATGAGCCCGGCGGCGATGATGCCGAGGTCGCGCGTGAGCTCGCGGTCGACGAAGTAGGCGGCCACGAGGCCGAACACGAGCCACGGGTAGCCGACGAACCGGTTCTCGAAGCCGAACAGCGGAATCGCGCTGGTGACGACGATCGCCGCCGGCAGCAGCTTGAGGCTCAGCGCGGGCAGGGCATCCGTCGAGGGCAGGGAGTCAGCGGCGGGCATGCCGCGATTCTGTCAGGTGCCGCCGCGCGGGTCATGATCGCGGTTCGGGATGCCGCGCTCGGGCCGCGTCGTCACGCCAGCCGCGCGACGACCTCGTCGATGACGGCGGGCACCCCGAGCACCCTGAAGTGCCCGATGTGCGGCAGCTCGACGTTCTCGGCCCCGGGCAGCACCGAGTTGCCCGCGGGCACGTACTGGTCGAACTCGCTGTAGAGCGAGGTGATGCGATCGTTGACGTGGCGGGCCTCGTCGAGCTCGCGGATGACGGGTCGCGTGGGCATGAACTCGCGCCACGGCCCGAGCCCGTAGCGGGCGAGCGGGCTGCCGCCGTAGGGCGTGTTAATCGAGATCATGCGGTCGAACCGGGCGGCGCCGCTCGCGCCCTGGTCGTCGCCCGCTTCTAACGCGTCGCCCACGAGCAGCAGTTTGCCGATGAGCCCGCCCTTGCTGTGGGCGACGATGCGCACGTCGGTGAGCTCGCGGTGCGCGGCGTAGGCGGCGAGCAGGGCGGCCATCTCCGGGATCGGGTGACGGTTGAAGCCGAGCTCGGGCACGCTGTGCACGGGGTGCCCGAGAGCCACGAGCCGGTCGCGCACGGGTTTCATGTAGTGCCAGGTCTCGAAGACGCCGGGGATCAGGAGGACGGGAGGCGGAGCATCCGGTGCCGCGTCGATCGGGGCGGGCGGCCGCGATCCGTAGCGCCAGTAGCGCAGCCGCGACCGGCCGACGTAGGCGTAATCGGCTGCGATGCCGGCGAGTCGTCTCATGCGCTGAGTATCGCGCATCGGCGCCGCGTGGCACTGAGTGTGGCTCAGGCCTACACTGGGCTTCTGCACGATAAGGGGGCGACATGACGGCATCGGGGGCCGCGCCGGGCTGGTACGCGGATGCGGCCGAGCCGGCGCTCATCCGCTGGTGGGACGGCGTCGCCTGGACGGATCACACGCAGCCGAACCCCGCGACCGCCGCGCAGCCGGCTGCGATGCCCGACGACGCGCCGACCGCCCCCGCGCTGCCCGCTCCGGTGCCGGCCGCGCCACCGCTCTCGTCGGCGCCCTACGTGCCGCCGCCCTTCGCCGACCCGCCTCCCCCGCCGCCGGCCGCGGCGCTCGACTTCCCGCCGCCCACGCTGGCCGCGCCCGAACTCGCGTCGCCCACGGCCCCCGGCCCACGGCGGGCCGGCGGCTCGATGCCGATCTCTGAGCCCGTGCGCCTCGTGCCGCCGACCTCGGGCTCGATCCCCGTCGCGGGCTTCCCCGGCTTCGACGACCCGCTGCCGAAGGCGAACCCCGGGCCCGAGCCGCTCGCCGTGCCGACGCCGCTCGCGACGCCGCTCGCCACGCCCACGCCGCTCGCCGTGCCGGGGGTGCTCGCCGCCGCGACCCCCTTGCCGGCCTCTGCCTCGACCCCGTGGACGGCGACGTCGACGTTCGCTCAGCCGACCGGGTCGATCGACCTCGCGAGCGTCGACTACGAGCCCATGACGCGCTCGTGGGGCTCGGCGCGGCCGACGTCGGTGCCGCGCGCCGTCACCGGCGTCACGACGGGGGGCGCGTGGATGCTCGCCCTGTCGCCCCTCCTGCAGCTCGGGCTCGCGGCCCTCGGCTGGTGGCTCACCGATGGCGGAGCATCCAGCATCACCACCTACGTCGCCGCCGGACTCGGAACCGCGGCTCTTCTCTGGGTCGTCGTCGCCGTGATCCTCGACTACCGGCGGCTCGGCGCGCTCGGGCACGAGTTCCGCCCGTCGGTGGGCTGGGTCGTGGTGGGGCCGTTCTTCTACCTCATGGCGCGCGCCATCCACGTGTACCGCACGACGCGCTCGGGCACCGGGCCCACCTGGGTCTACGTCGTCTCGGCGCTGCTCGTGGGGGCCACCCTGAGCCTCGCCTCGCTCGCCCTGCCGCGCGAGGCCTCGCTCGCTGAGCTGCGCGCGGTCGAGACGCAGATCACCGCCGACCTGCGGACGCAGGGCATCGACTACTCGGTCATGTGCCCCTCGCAGGCTTCGGGCTCGCTCGGCAGCTCGTTCGTCTGCACGGCCTACGACGAGGTCGGGCCGGCGGCCCTGCTGCGCGTGACGTGGACGGGCGTCGCGGGCGACTTCAGCTACGAGTTCGAGTCGTCGCCGGCCTAGCCGCCGCGCGCCTCGGTACCGCGCCCCGCTACCCCGCCTCGCTACCCCGCCTCTGTGAGGCGGATGAAGGCACTGAGCTCGGCGACCCCGGCGGGCGAGTGCGGCAGCGAGTCGAGCAGCCCCGGCGAGTGCACGAGGTACGCCGCCCACTGCGCGCGCGAGATGGCGACGTTGAGCCGGTTGCGGTTGAGGAGGAACTCCATGCCGCGCGGTGCATCGCGCGAGCTCGACGCCGCGAGCGACACGATCGCCACCGCGGCCTCCTGCCCCTGGAACTTGTCGACCGTGCCGACGCGCGTGCCGAGCAGGCCGGCGGCGTCGAGCCGTTCGCGAAGGGTCTGCTGCTGAGCGTTGTAGGGGGTGACGACGATGATGTCGGCGTCGGCGAGCGGCCGCGGCGCAGCATCCGGCGCCGACTGCCACGCGGTGCCGATGAGGCGGTGGATGATCGCGACCACCTCGTCCGCCTCCTCCGTCGACTCGGTCGCGTTGCCGTGGTGCTCGACGGGCACGGGGTGCAGGCCGGGCGCGACGCCTTCGAGCCGCCGCGCTGACGCGCTCGGGTGCGCGTGCAGGCGCCCCTCGTAGCTGAGCCGCGAGACGGGCTCGGCGAGCGCGGGGTGCAGTCGGCGGGTCTCGGCGAGGAAGTACCCGAGCTCGGCCGGCAGCACGTCGTGCCCGTCGCTGAGGTAGCCGAGGGCCGAGCCGTCGATGGGCTCGGGGTGCGTGCCCTGGCTCACCTGCGGCAGCTGCTGCGGGTCGCCCAGCAGCAGCAGGTTCTTCGCGCTCATGCTCGCCGCGATCGTGGCCGCGAGCGAGAACTGCCCGGCCTCGTCGATGACGAGCAGGTCGAGGCTGCGGCGGCCGAGGCGTTTCGGGCTCGCGAAATCCCACGCGGTGCCGCCGACGACGAAGCCGCCGTTGCCGTGCGCGGCGTGCTCGGCGGCGAAGGCGGCGAGCTGGTCCGCCTTGCCGAGCACCGTGTAGCGGGCGGTGGCGTAGTCGGCCGGGTCGGCGCCCGTCTTGGGCGCTTTGCCCACCCGGCGCCCGTCGAGGCCCGCGCGCACCACGCTCGCGAGCACGTGCTCGACCGTGGTGTGGCTCTGGGCGACGACGCCCACCTTCCACCCGTGGTCGCGCACGAGCGCGGCGATGACGTGCGCGCCGAGGTGCGTCTTGCCCGTGCCGGGAGGGCCCTGCACGGCGAGGTAGCTGCGGTCGAGGTCGAGCAGGCTCGCGATGACGGCCGCCACCCGATCGGGCTCGCCGTCGGCGTCGAGCGTCACGGGTGCGAGCGGTTTCGAGCCGAGGGTGCGCGGCGGTACGCGGCGCAGCAGGTCGCCGACCGGTTCGCGCGGCCATTCCGGATGCGCGTCGACGAGCGCGGCCCCCCACTCTTCGATAGCGGGCTTCTGCTGGCCGGGGTCGGGCGGGCTCGCGGGCGTCAGCGCGATCGGCAGGTCGCTGTACTCGTCGACCCCGTCCGCGAGGGTCTCGGTGACGACGACATACCCGTCGCCGACGGCCTCGATGGCCACGCTGCGGGCCGCCCGCGCGAGCGGGTCGCGCGGGTTGCCGGGCAGCGGCCCGGGCTGCGCGTACACGGCGAACGGGCCCGAGCGCCCGCTCACGCTCGGGCGCGAGCCGGGGGCCCAGCTGCCGTGCAGCACGAGCGTGCGGCGCAGCGACCGCTGCTTGCCCGTCTTGCCCCACGGCGACTGCTCGTGCGGAGCATCCGTTCGGTGCTGATTAGCATCGACGGTGAAGACGTCGCGCACGTCGCTCCACTCGTCGAGCGGGGCGACGAGGCGGTCGAAGTGCTCCCACCAGAAAGTCTTGTGCTCGCGGCGGTGGTAGTCGATCGCCGCGGCCGCGTAGGCGTAGGCGCGCTGCTCGGGGGTGCGATCGGGCTCGGTCGTCGGGGTGCCGTCGGGGTGGGTGGCGAGCGCGAGCAGGGCGGTGCGCAGCGGTGAGTCGTCGATCGCCGGGCCGTCGTCGCCCTCGTCGTCGTCTTCGTCGTCGCCTTGGTCATCGCCTCGGTCATCGATGAGCGCCGGTGCCGGTGCCGGATGCCCGGCCGCGAGCCCGCGCAACCACGCGGCGAGCTTCAGGGTGCTGACGCAGTCGACCCGGTTGTAGTCGCCGATGTCGTCGAGAATCGTCTGCGCGGCCGCGGTGTCGCCCTGCGCGGCGAGCTCGCGCGATCGGATGTACTCGGCGATCGAGTCGTCGCCCCGCGCGACCGCGGCCCCCTCGCGCGCCGCGGGCCAGTAGATCGGCTCGAGGTACTTGATCGAGTAGCTGGGGCTGCCGACGCGCAGGGCGTTCTTGACGACCGGGTAGAGGTCGACGAGCACGCCGCTGCTCAGCCACTCGTCGACGATCTGCTCGCCGACGCCGTGCCGAGCCGCGAGCGAGCGCAGGTGCGTGCGCTCGTACGAGGCGTAGTGGTACACGTGCAGGTCGGGGTTCTTCTGGCGCCGGGCTTCGACGTCGGCGAGGAAGTCGAGCAGAGCATCCCGCTCGTCGGCGAAGCTGTGGGCCCAGTACGGCGTGAAGTGCTCATCGGCGTCGACCATGCCGAACAAGTAGTCGAGGCCCCACCGGCTCGGGTCGTGCTCGGTGTAGAGCGGGTCGCCTTCGAAGTCGAAGTAGAGGTCGCCGGGGCTCGGCGCGGGCAGCGCGTTCAGGGCTCCGGGGGTGCGCACGCGCACGGGCGGCGGGGTGCCGGGGTTGCCGGCGGCTTCGCGCTGCAGGGCGGCCTGCAGGCGCAGGGTGTCGAGCGTCGACGCGGCGATGCCGTCGATCGGGCCGCGGTTCTCGGCGAGCTCGGTGAGCGTGGTGATGCCGGCGGCGCCGAGCTTGGTCCACTGCGCGCCCGTGAGCCCTGCCACCTGGCTCACGTCGTCGTGCGCGGCGATCTCGCTCGCGCACCAGGCGCACGTGCGGCAGTAGGTGACGCTGGGGTCGCGCCACGCGATCGGCCCGACGGCCGCGCGCCGCGCGCGCAGCAGCTGGTGCAGGCGCGAGCGTCGGGCGCGCAGCACGGGCGCGATGTCGTCGAGGCGGTGGATGCTGTGCTCGCCCGTGCCGAGAATCAGAGCGACCTCGGGGTCGACGTCGATGCCGAGCCGCTCGAGCTGCTCGGCGTAGGCGGCCAGCTGCAGCAGCGCCGTGACTTTCGCGCGGCGGGCGAGCTTGCTGTCGAGCACCCGGTAGGCGCCGGAGGGCATCCGCTCGAGAAAATCGGCGAAGCCGACGAAGGCGATCGGCAGCGCGCCGGGCGCGGCGCTGTCGGCCGGCTCGGGGCTCGTGGCAGGCACGGGGCTGTGGTCGCGGTCGACGAAGGTGCCCTGCACGATGACAGGCACGCCGCGCGTGAGGGCGTCGAGCGTCTGCGCGGCGAAGGGCTCGATGGCGTCGAGGCCGGGGCGGTCGGCGCGGTCGATCTCGAGCACGTCGTCGGGGTGCGCGGCGCGGGCTCGGTAGTCGGCGATGACGGCGGCTTCGTGCGCGTCGCCGAGCTCGGCGGTGCGGGCGAGCATGGCGTCGGGCTCGTCGGCGATGGCGGCGATGCGGCCGAGGCGGGCGTCGAGGTCGCGGGCGACTCTGAACTCGCACTCTGCAGCGCGGGTGAGGTCGCTCGCCGACGTGACGAGCAGCTGCTCGCCGTTCTCGGTCGTCGTCAGGTACACGGGGGTCTCCTCCGGCCAGGGGTCTGCTCAGGCTACGGCCGAGCACCGACAGCGCGCGTCAACCCCTAGACGCGAGCGTCGCGCAGGAGTTGACTGGCCCTCTCGCGGGCTCGACCCGGGCCCCGAGTATCGAAGGGGATCCACCATGTCGTCTGTCGCCCGCATCACCACCATCACGGCCCGCTCGGAGAAGAGCTTCGAAGACGCCGTGCACGTCGGCATCGACCGCGCCAACAGCACGCTGCGCGGCGTGAGCGGCGCCTGGGTCAAAGAGCAGAAGGTCGCCATCGAGGGCGGGAAGGTCACCGCCTACCAGGTGACCATGGAGGTCACTTTCGTGCTCGACGACTAGTCGCCGTCGCCCTCCTCCTCGAGCTGAATCTGGAGAGCCTCGAAGCTCCAGGCGCTCGTGCTCGTGAGTCCCTCGAGCGGCGAGTCGCCCTTGGGCTCACCCTCCCAGAAGTCGAGTTCCGCTGGCGGGAGAGGCTCGAAGAACGCCTCGGTTGTGTCGACGCCGGGCAGAAAGCCCAAGTCGCGTTCGGTTCGGGCATCGTCTGGTTGAGTAGCCATCGTTGAAGCCGCCTCTCGCACCCATGAGTGTGGCAAGAGTGTACTCGGCTAGATGCCCGGCAGGGTCGGGGCGGGCGGGGCGTGCTCGCGCACTCCGCGGGTGTGGCTGATGAGCACCGCGCGCAGGCGCACGGCGGCGCGGTCGGCGGCGGTGGCTGCGGCGAGCATCCACTCGCGATCGAGGCGGCCGGGGTCGGGGCCGCCGCGCCGCTCGAGCGCGAGGATGAGCTCGGTCGCCGCCGCTTGCCGCGCGACGCCGTCGATGACCGTGAACAGCGTGTCGGCGGCGTCGGCGGGCGCGCGCCGCGGCAGGTCGTCGCACGGCATCGCCAGGCCGCCGAAGCCGAGGTCGTTCGGCGGGAAGAAGAACCACAACTGCCAGCGGATCGCCGGCCCGAGCGCGAACGCGAGCCGCGCCTCGGGGGTCTGCAAGTCGTCATCGGTGATGGGGCGCGTGAGGGTGGGCTGGTAGGTGCGAAAGGCTCCGGTCATGCGGGGCAGGATGCCCGGCGCGAGCCCCGCGCCCCGCGCGCTCCCCCGCCGCGGTGCACCGGGCGGCCGCGCTCGAGTCGGTGGAGGAGCCGCACGGGTCGTGACAGCCGAGCGAGGTAGATTCGCGTCATGTACCGCCAGATCGCGCGCAACAAGCGGTGGAGCATCCTGCTTATCGCGCTGTTCTGCATCGCCGTGATCGGGCTCGGGGTGTTCAGCGCGTGGGTGGTCGGCGACGTGTGGCCGTTCTGGCTGCTGCTGATTTTCTGCCCGCTCTACGTGTGGTGGGCGCTCAGCTCGGCGACGACGTCGGCCGCGAGCACCGCCGGGTGGGCGGCGACGGATGCCGAGCAGCAGCCCCGGCTGCACAAGGTCGTGGAGACGACGGCGATCCGGGCGGGCATCCCGATGCCGCGCGTCGGCGTGATCGACGACCCCGCCCCCAACGCGTTCGCCGCGTCGCTCAGCCCCAAGAACGCGGTCATCGGAGTCACCACCGGAGCCCTCGACCTGCTCGACGACAGCGAGCTCGAGGCGGTCGTCGCGCACGAGGTGGCGCACATCGTCAACCAGGACGGCCGCGTCACCCTCACGACGTTCGCCCTCGTCGGCTCGATCGCCTCGGTCGCCGGCATGCTGATGGTGCTCGGCTGGGCGATGCTGCGGTCGGTGATTGGCGAGTTCAAGTTCGGCCTGGGCCTCATTCTCGGGATGCTCGGCCTCGTGATGATCGTCATCGGCACCGCCTTCGCGGCTGTGGCCTTCGTGCTCGGCCCACTCATCAGCTCGGCGGTCTCGCGCCGCCGCGAGTTCCTCGCCGACGCGAGCGGCGTCGAGCTCACGCGCTTTCCGGAGGGGCTCGTGCGGGCGCTGGAGAAGATCCACGCGCACCCGTCGACGGTGAAGGTCGCGTCGTTCGAGGTGCGGGGGTTGTTCTTCGTCAACACCGTGGGCGAGGGGCTGCTCGCGCAATGGCTCGGCTCGCACCCGCCCGTGGCGGAGCGGGTGGAGCGGCTGAAGGAGATCGGGCGCGGGTTCTAGGGCCTTAGCGGTTGGATTTCGCAGAACTCACACTGCGTAGCTCGTCAACGCCTCGCGAATGACCTCGGAACGAGTCTTGCCCTCACGCGCTGCCCGAGCGTCAAGCTCAGCAATCTCATCGAGGGTCAGCCGCAGCGCGACGACCTGCGAGGGCATCGCCCCGCGGCCAGGCCGACCGCGTCCACGCTTCTCCAGCGCCGCGACGTCGTAACCCACTTCAGCTTCGTCCGCCCAAGCCGCGATCTCCTGTTCGGTGACCGGCTGACGGTTGATCGTCTCGCCGTTCGCCATGCAGATTATCGTATAACGATAATCAGGCGATGGCGTGAAACGAGATCGTGAGCCCGAGCGCTCGCGCGACTTTGACAATCGTCGCGAAACTCGGGTTCCCGTCGGCACAAAGTGCCTTGTAGAGCCCCTCACGGCTCATCCCCGTTCGACGTGCCAGCTCGCTCAGGTTGCCCGATCTCGCGATCGCACCCAGCGCGTCCGCGATGGCCCCGGGGTCGTCCCCGCTCTCGTCGATGGTTGCTTGGAGGTACGCTGCCGCTGTCTCAATGTCAGTGAGGTAATTCGCCGCGTCGAATCGCCTGTAGGTCTCAGTCGCCATTTCTTGCTTCCCTCCACTCTTCGGCCAGACGATGTGCGCGCCCGATGTCTCTTGACTGGGTCGACTTGTCTCCGCCGCACAGCAAGATCACCATTACGTCGCCGTGCTCCACGTAATACACGCGCAGGCCGGGACCGTAGGCGATGCGCAACTCCGAAACTCCCAAGCCGACCGGTCGCACATCGCCGGGGTTGCCTCGGGCGAGCCGTCCGATCCGGGTCAGGACACGAGTTACAGCAACACGATCCCTCAGTCCAGCGATCCACCGTTGAAACTCAGGACTCTCGTGAAACTCGAACGTTGTCAACTGTAGTTCACAACTCTTCCGTAATCAACGGAGCTCCGGCCAACCCCTCGGCGCCGCGGCACCCTCAAACAGGTAGACCGAACCGTAGCGCCTACCACCGACACGCTCCCGGCACGCGCTGCAGAGTTCAGCCTGACCTTTAGCGCGATCGTGCGAGAATATGAGGCATGGATGCTCCCCCGCCGTCGCCCTCACGGGCGCTGACCGACTACCCGCGCCCCTCGGTCGCCGTCGACACCGCGGTCTTCACCGTGCGCGGCGACGAGCTGTGCGTGGTGCTCGTCGAGGGGCGTGAGGGCCGTCGGCGCCTCCCCGGCAGCTTCCTGCATGAGGGCGAGCGGCTCGTCGACGCCGTGCGTCGATCGCTCGCCGCGAAGGCGGGCATCGGTGGCGGCGAACCGCGGCAGTTGCAGGTCTTCGACGAGCCGCACCGCGACGACCGCGGTTGGGTGCTGTCGGTCGCGCACGCGATGGCGCTGCGGGCCGAGCTGCTGCCGGCCGAGGCCGGCGTGCCGATCGACCGCGCCGACCCGCTTGACTTCGACCACGGGCGCATCCTCGCGATCGCCGTGGAGCGCATCCGCACCGACTACGCGAAGATGCCCGACCCCTGGAACCTCATGCCGCCGGCTTTCACCCTGCGCGAGCTGCTGCTGCTGCACACCGCCGTCGACCCGTCGACGCCGCAGCGCGACACCTTCCGCCGCATGATGGAGCCGCTGCTCGTCGAGACAGGCGAGTACACCTCGGGCACGGTCGGAAAGCCCTCGCGGCTGTTCCGCAAGCCGACGGCCGACGAGGTCGCCGCCCGCCGCCTCAAGCACGAGGACGCCGTGCGCACGGGCGCACGCCGCACCTCGCGCTCGCGCAGCGACGAGGTGCCCTCCGACCGGCTGCTCACGACTTCGGCTCAGCGCAAGTCGCGCGATGGCTGGCTACCGCTCGAGCAGGTTCCGTCGGATGCCCGGCACGTGATCCGCCTCGACCGCGGCCCCGGGGGCGTGGTGGCGAGGGTGCTCGCCGACGAGTCCGCCGCGCTGTGGACCTTCCGCGGGCTCGTCTCGACCTACGAGCGCGCCGAGAACCGCATCGGGCCGGATGCCCACCTGCAGTCGATCTCGCTGCACGGCCCGGGCGGCCGCGAGCTGTCGATCGTGCGGTTCTAGAGCTCGGGCTCGCCCTTCTCGGAGCCGAGGCGGTCGGCGTCGGCGGCCCCGCGGCTGGGGGCGGCCATGACGCGCTCGCTGCGGTCGAACTCCTTCTTCGCCCCGCGACGCACGTCGCTGAGGTACCGCCCGACCGAGAGGCTGCTGGCGTGCACGGCGTCGGCGTCGACATCCCAGGCCATCGAGCTGCCGGCGTCGAAGCCGAGGTCGCGGCCGACGGCGATCGCGTCCTGCCCCGCACCCAGGTAGACGAAGTCCCAGCCGAGCTCGTCGGCGAGCCCGGTGATGAGCCGGTTGACGCGGTCGCCCGTCCAGCGCTTGCTGGCGTTCTCGTGGCCATCGGTGACGACGACCACCTGCACGGTCGCGGGCTGGGCGTGCACGGGCATGGCGGAGAGCGCCGAGCGGAAGCCTTCGAGCGACTCGCCGAGAGCATCTAGCAGGGCGGTCATACCGCGGGGCTCGAGCTGCACGCGCACTGTCGCGGGGTCGGCGAAGGCGGCCTGGTGCTCGACGACGTCGTCGAATGCGACGATGTCGACCGTGAGGCGGCCCGGCAGGGCGGCCTGCTGGGCGAGCAGGCTCTCGAGCCCGCCGACCATGTCGTCGCGGATCGCCTGCATCGAGCCGCTGCGGTCGATGACGAGCAGCAGGGCGGTATAGGTGGGGTCGGTCATGATGCCTCCGTGCTCTCGGCGGTTGCGCGTGCGGCCTGATCGGTGATGCGGGTGAGGGCCTCGCGCAGGAAGCGCTTCGGCGAGGCGGTGGGAAGCACCGCCACGACGTCAGCGAGCGCCTGCTCGACCGGCACGTCGTGGTGCAGCGCCGCGTAGAGCGCGGCGACGGAGGGCGTGCGGCTCTGGGCGGCGACGCAGTGCAGCAGCACGGTCTTGCCCTCGGCGCGCAAGGCGGCGATCGCGTCGGCCGTGTCGCGCAAAACGAGGTCGAGGTTCGGGTTCGCCTCGGGCTCGTCGCGATCGATGAGCCACACCTCGACGTGGTCGGACGCTCCGGTGGTCGGGGCCCGGCGCTGGTCAGCACCGATGCGGCAGAGAGACACGACCGCGTCGGCGGGCGACTCGTCGAGGTCGACGATCGAGCCGAGCAGCACTCCAGGGTCGTGCGGATGCGGGGTCAGTGACCGCTCGGGGTACCAGCCGAGGTAGTCCATGCGCGGGCCCGTCGGCCAGTCCGTGTCATCGGGCTCGCCGCTGCGCGCGGCCAGCGCACCGAGGGCGACGAGATCGTGCGCGCGCAGTCCGAGGTGCCCGTGCAGCATTCGACGCCAGCTGCTCGGCACGGCGCTCGCGCCGAACGCGGCGCCGAGCAACCCACCGGCGATGGCCGCGACCGTGTCGGTGTCGCGGCCGCCGCGCACGGCGCGCTCGAGCCCCTCAACCAGCGCAGTCCCGTCGCGGAGGGCAGCACCACCGGGGCGCGCGGCGACCGCGCCGTGGATGCTCGACCACGCCCCCTGCAGCGCTTCAACGACCCAGCCGTTGCGCGCGAAGTCGCGCGGCTGGCGCTGCTCGGCAGCGTCGAGCAGCACGGCCCAGCGGTCGCGCCGCGCGGCAGGGAGGGCGGGCAGGCCGATGCGGGCATCCAGGTCGCCGGTGAGGACCGCGTGGCGGATGGCGAGGGTCCAGAGCACGCAGGCGTCGCCGGCGTCGTCGTCCCAGTGGGTGAGCGAGCTGAGGGCGCGCGCAGCCTCGGCCGCGGCATCCGCGTCATGAAGGAAGGCGAGGGCGACGGGCGCGGTGCGCATGAGCGATCCGTTGCCCGCCGACTTGCCGGTGCGCTCGTGCAGGGCCCAGGCGGCGGCGCGCGCGGCGGCCGCAGTGCCGCCGTTCCGCTCGGCCTCGGCGAGCACGGCGCGGGACTGCACGCCGACGTCGGCGGCGGTGCGGGCCCAGGTGATCCACGCGCCGACGATCTCGTCGAGCACGGCCTCGTCGCGCAGGTCGGCTCCGCGGGCGGCGGCCTGCGCGATGGGCACGGCCATGGAGGTGTCGTCGGTCCACTCCCCCGGCGCCCACCCGAACGAGCCGCCGCCGATCATGCCGACGACGGCGTCGTCGGGCAGCGGGTCGCCGAACTCGTAGCCGGCGCCGAGGGCATCGCCGGCGGCGAGGCCGAGCAGCACGCCGGCGGCGCGATCGGTCGAGACGGTCGGGCGGGGGGAAGTGGAAGGGGTCATGCGGTCTCCTTGGGGTTCTCGAACGGTAGTGGCGAGGGGTGACATCGGCTCAGACGGCGGCGAGCAGCGGGTGCGCGCGGTCGAGGGCGGTGAGGTGCAGCAGGCCGCGATCGGTCGGGCCGGCGGCGCCCCCGGCGAACCGCACCCCGAGCCCGGTGGCGGCGATGCGGTCGTCGTCGCGGGCGACCTCGAACCAGCGCTCGCCGGCTTCTCCCCCGTGCAGTCGCCGACCCTGCAGAGCGCGGGCGAAGGCTCGAGCCCGCTCTGCGGGGGTGGCGACGGGGTCGGCGAGCCGGGCATCCACAGCCGCGGACTGCACGATGCCGGCGTAGCGCGAGCGCAGCCCCGAGCCCGAGCAGAACAGTTCGAGGCCCATGATGCGCCCGCCGATGCCGATCATGACGCCGCGCTGGCCATCGATCATTCGGGGCGGGCGGATGCTCTGCCGATCGAGCTGGTGCGTGAACGAGCGCGTCTCGCTGCGGCCGAGGCGCTGCTCGATGGCGTCGATGCGGTGCCAGACGCGCGACTGCCGGTCGGAGCGTTGCAGCTCGTCGGACACGCGGTGCTGCGCCGACTCGTCGCCGTAGCGCACGACGAGCGAGGCGCGGCGGCCGCCCGCGGTGTGCTCCGCGCCACCGCCCCAGCGGCCCTGCTCGATGCACAGTGCGGGCAGTTCGCGGCGCTCGCGCGGGGCGAGCACCATGCTGCGGGCGAGCATGCGGTTCTGCCAGCCGCCCTCGAGCAGGTCGCCCTCGAGGGCGACGAGCGAGCGGTCGACGAGGTTCTCGGCCTCGAGGGTGTCGACCGCGGCGCCGTCTGCTCGCTCGGCGATGCGGAGCGAGGCGGGAGCCCAGTCGAGCATGCCGATGCGCGGGGCGTCGACCCAGACCGGGAAGATGGTGAGGCCGGCGTGGTGCGTGCCCTGGCCGACGTGGAGGGCGGGGATCGTGGTGTGCATGTGGGGCCTCCTGGGTGTTGTGGTCCTGTGATCTCGACCCCCGAAACGGCGGACGATCTGATTAGCGCTATAACGCGTCAATACCGTACCACACCGTTTGCGCGGACTTGAGATTATTCACCTGATACTGTCTCAACACCCGCCGACATCCGCCGCAGTCCGCCAAAGGAGCCCCGCTTGATCGACGACCAGCTGCTCATCGACCGCATACGCCGCCCGCACCCCGACGGGCTGGCGATCGTGCCGGGTTCGCTACCCGTGACCAGCTTCGGCGACCCGCGTTCGGCCCGCGTCGCGAGCGTCGGCATCAATCCGAGCGTCAGCGAGTTCTGCTCGGGCAAGAAGGGCAAGCCGCTGCTCGAGCCGACCAAGAAGCGCTTCGTCGACCGCGAGGCCCTCGGTCTCGGCGAGCACGACGAGCCGACCGAGGAGCAGGCACTCCGAGTCGCCGAGAGCTGCGACCGCTACTTCGACCTCAACCCCTACTGGTCGTGGTTCTCACCGATGCAGACCTACGTCATGGACCCGCTCGGCGTCTCCTATGAGGACCGCACGGCGGTGCACCTCGACCTCGTGCAGTGGGCGACCGACCCGGTGTGGTCACGCATCGAGAGCGTTGGCGTGCAGAACCGCCTGGTCGACGGCGACCTGCCGTTCCTACGAGCTCTGATCGCGCAGGGCGGCTACGACCTCATCGTGCTCAACGGCAAGACCGTCGTGGAGACTTTCCGTCGTTTCGGGATGTTCGAGGTCGAGCACGAGGAGAAGCGCGTGCTGGGCGGCACGACGCGCACCACGCTGCTCACCGGAACCGTCGGCGGTCGTCGCGCGCTCGGGTGGACCCTCAACGTGCCCGGCCAGAACCTGAAGGTGCAGAAGCAGGGGCTCGCCGAGTGGCTGGCTGACGCCCGAAGCTGAGCGCGGCGCCCGGGATGAGCGTCAGGCGAGCTGCAACCGATCCGTGGCGAACGAGTGCTCCCCCGTCTCATCCCGCCAGTACACCATCGTCGGCGCTGACTCGAGCCCTGCGTTCGGGTTGTCGAGCGCGACGAGGGTTTCCTGAGTCGACTGGATCAGTGAATCGAAGCCTTTCAGGATCACCATCTCGCTTTCGAGCGTCGCGACATACGCGGTCTTGAGCGCCTTCAGATTGCGTTCGGCGGCGGCGCCCTTGCCGCCAGCGAACTCCGGCATGGATCGCGCGACCCAGTTCATATCGCTGAGTTGCTTCTCGCGGTCGCCGAGAGCCTTGCGAACACCCTCCGAACGTTGCGCGAGCTGCTTCCAGAACTCGACGCCCTCACGAATCCTGGTCTTGAGCTGATCGACAGAGAACGGCATCGACTTGGGGTTCTCCTGCATGTCGACGCACACACGCAGGTAGGCGATGCGGACGTCCAGGAACGAGGCCAGCATCGCGCTGTGGGCGTCGTAGTTCGCTCGCTGCACGTCGTCGATGTTGTCGATGTTCTCGATCTGGTAGCCGTCGACGAGGTAGCGGAATCGCTCGGTCAGGCGACGAACATCGTGCTCGGCGAGCGCCATCCGAATCAGCATGTCGTGGGAAAAACGGCCAGCATCGTTGTACTGGTGGTAGACCTCATCGACGACGAAGGATGCTGCGGCCAACTCGCCGGCGTGCGTCGCCTCGGCACGGGCGATCGCCGTGTCGAGGGCGCCCTTGATGGCGTCGAGCTTGCGGTCCATCTTGTGGAACTGCTGGAGCATCATCACGGTGCTCATGGCCTGCATCGCCATGAGGGGCGCGACCACCGGCAACGAGCTCGCCACCGCGATGAACGGCGCTTGAGCGACGATTCCCCCAGCTCCCATCACTGCGGAACCGACTCCGCTCCCGATGGTCATGAGCGTCGCCGGATTCGCGGTGGCCATGAACAGCGACCCCGAGAAGGCTGCGGACAGAGCGGTCCCTCCTGCCGCAGAGCCGGCCGCCACCATCGACATGACGCCATGGGGCGAGATCGCCTTCCCATCGTCGAGGTAGCTGCCCGTGGTCAGGTACCCGGTCTTGAGGCTGGAGACCATGAGGTCGCGGATGCGCCCTTGGAACTCGAAGACGGCGATCTCCGAGCCATCCGCAACGAACCGTTGAACGGCGACTTCTTCAGGGGTGGTCATGCGGCGCTCCTCGCGTCAGGCGATGTTGGTCGATTCGGCCTCAGCGTTGAAGCCTGCTCACCACTCTACGAGTCTGCGCCGTCACCCGAGCGGGGCATGACCTTGGCCCATGTCGGCACGGCTTACTACATTGGGTACAACGAGATATGCGCTCACCTTATGGCTCGAACAGATCATCTGGCGGGCGAGAACGGGAATGGATGCGATGCACAAAGACGTCGAGGTCGCAAGGACTGCATGGGCACGGAGCCCCCGGTGCTGAGATTCCGCTTTCATCCGATCGCGGATGATCTCGAGAGGTTCCTCGACGGCGCCCGGTTCGCGCGCGCAATCGTGGTCGACGAGCCGATCAGCAGTATCCACGACGACTCGGACGAGGTGCGAACGAGTTCAGAGATCAGCACGGGTCTGCCTGCTGGCATCTACGCCTTCGAAGGTCTCGACAGCCCGCTGCTCATGCAGGTCGGAAGCGGGCGGACCGGGGCATCGAGCGAGCTGGTGCTCGACGTTCTGGACGACGAAACCGAGCACCCACTCATCGAGGCCCTCGGCTGGGCCGAGCACCTCTGGAGTTCCGGCAGCCCGGTGCCCGCCCCGAAGTTCGCCGTCGATGATCGCGCCATCACCGTTCCAGGAGGTGAAGATGTCGAGGTGCGCGACCGCACCTACGACGACGGCAAGTGGTCCTACCGCGTTCGCGGCGACAACGGCGTACGCGCCATCCTCGAGAGCAAACTGGCAGCCATCGACGCGGCCGACATGCCGGAGGACTGGGTGCAGGGCGCGAGCGCATCCGTCGCCCGATTCGGGGCGACCCTCACACGCACGAAGCTCCGCGGACGATTCGCCGACACGATCTATTCGTTCCGGGCGACGCGCACCGTCTTCCGCCCCTACCAGTTCAAGCCCGTGCTCAAGCTTCTCCAGAGCGGGCAGGCCCGCATCCTCATCGCCGACGAGGTCGGTCTGGGCAAGACGATCGAGGCCGGCCTCATCTGGACCGAGCTGGAAGCCCGCCACGACGCTGATCGAGTGCTCGTCGTCTGCCCCTCCGGTCTCGTCGACAAGTGGCGGGACGAGATGGCTGAGCGCTTCGGGTTCGACCTGACCCTCCTCGACCGTGACGAGCTCAAGCGTCTTCTCGAGCAGCACCGCGATGGCCGGCTGCCCCGGCGGCGCGCCTATGTGGTTTCTCTGGAGACCCTCCGCGTCTGGGAGGCGCTGGAGGAGTTGCAGGAGAACCCTCCGGAGTTCGACCTCGTGATCGTCGACGAAGCGCACGCGATGCGCAACAGCGACACCAAGAGCTATCAGCTCGGGCTGCACCTGTCGGAGTGGACGATCGGCTCGAACATGGTCTTTCTGACGGCGACCCCGATCAACCTTCGAGAGACCGACCTGTTGCACCTCCTGGGGCTCCTGGAGCCTGCCGACTTCGACACGCTCGACGACCTCGAGGTCAGACTGCAGCCGAACGCCGTGCTCAACGAGGTCGGCCGCATGCTCGGGTCTTCTGACGCCACAGGTCGGAGCCTCGCATCGGCTCTCGACGGGCTCAAGGGCCTCGTGTTCGAAAGAGCGATCACGCTTCGACCCGAATACGGAGAGCTGAAGACCATCCTCGCGCGGGCGCCCCTCGCCCCGAAGGACATCGCTAGGGCCCGCAAGCTCATCGGAGAGCTCAACGCGCTGTCGACCACGGTCACTCGCACTCGTCGGGCCGAGGTCGATGAGAAGAAGGCCATGCGCGATGCGGAACCCGGCGTGCGCATCCAGTGGAACCCGGCAGAGTCGGCGTTCTACAAGGAGTACCTGACGTGGTGCGAGCGGCGCTCGGAGGTTGCGCGCACGCCGATGTACTTCTCAATGCAGATGCCGATCCGGCTCGCGAGCACGAGCATCCACCTCGCCGCTCGCGATGTGCTGCGCCGCGACGCCGGCGACATGCTCGTCGGTGACGCGACGGCAGATCGCCCCTCGGCATGGGTCGAGCCGCACCCGGAACTGGTCGTAGCCGCACAGCGAGTACTCGCCGTAGAAGACACCAAGCTCGAGAGGCTCCGCGAAGTGCTGGCCGAGCTCAAGGATCTCGATCGGCAGGCCCTGCTGTTCACCTGGTCAAAGGCAACACTGCACTACCTCGAAGAGCACTTCTCGAGCGAGTACCGGGTGGCGGTGCTCAACGGAGATGTGAAGCGCGACAAGCGCCGCCGCATCATGAAGGACTTCAGGGCCGGTGCATACGACTTCGTCTTCGCGAACAAGGTGGCTTCCGAGGGCCTCGACTTCGAGTTCTGCAGCGCGGTCATCAACTACGACCTGCCGTGGAACCCGATGGAGATCGAGCAGCGCATCGGCCGCATCGACCGCATCGGGCAGCAGTCGGAGAAGATCCTGATCCGCAACTTCTACAACGATGAGGCGATCGACTCCCGCATCCTCTACAAGGTTCTGCAGCGGATTGCGATCTTCGAGCGTTCGATCGGAGAGCTGGAGCCGATCATCGGCGAGCACATGGATCTGCTGCGATCGGCCATGGACTTCAGGCTCACACCCGCTCAGCAGGAGGAGAAGGCCCAGCAGTTCCTCACCGCTCTGGAAGCTCAGCGCGACGGGCTCCGCGAGGTGGTCGAGTCTTCTGCAGGGCTCATCATCTCGAACGACGTGGACGTCGCCGGGCTGGAGGACGAGCTCATCGCCACCGGGCGATATCTCGGGCAGTCGGAACTCGCGCACCTCGTCGACGACTGGGCGCAGACCGACGGCGGCGAACCGGTCGTTCTGTCTGATGACGGCACCACCGTCGAGATCCGCGGCAACGCCGCCATGGCGAGCAGGCTCGTCGATCTCGCGCAGCGCGGCCGCCGAACGCGGGGCGAGCTGGGCTCGCTGATCACCTCGCTGCAGTCTCACATCCCGATCCTGCTCTCACTCGACCAAGAGCTCTCCCGCACGAGCGAGGTCGAGCTGCTCTCAGCGACGCACCCGCTCGTGATGGCTGCAGCGGAGGTGCCGGGGCACCGGCATGCGCGATTCGCGAGCGTGCGCATCCGGGCGACGCCGGAGGTCGCGCCCGGTGACTACCTCGTCGTGCTCGCGCACGCCGAGCACGCCAGTCGCGGTGGCGACGAGGTATGGGGCGCCGCAGTCGACCTTCAAGGGCGATCGGTCGGCGAGGCACCTGCGGATGCCCTGCTCGCCTCGCTCGCGCGCGGAGACCTGCATGACGGCAAGAGCTTCGAGGTCGATCCGCTCCACCGACTCGCAGTGCGTGCCCGGCGGGAGCTGGAAAGACGCCACCGCACTGTGCAGGAGCAGCGGGACCTGGAGGAGGGCGCTCTGACCGAGGCCCGACGCGCGGTTCTCGGCGAGCAGCACCACCGTCGCCTCCGAGGCATCGACAAGAGGATGCAGACCCTGGTCGAGCGAAGCCGCGCAGGCAACGTGCTTCGGATGGTCGAGGGACAGCGACGCCGACAGGAGGAGCGCTACCAGCGACTGCTGGCAGAGCTCGACGCCCGCAAACCCAAGGCCGTGACGCTCAGCTACCTGGCCGTCTGCACATTGGAGGTGACCGCGTGACAAGCGAGAACGAACGGACCGTGATCGCCGATGAGGATGCGATCGAGCGGCGCTACGCCGCAGAGCTGGCCAAGAAGGCACAGCATGCGCAGAGCGCGATACGCGACGTCGTGCGCAACACCTGGACACACACCCCCGACCACGACATGCCGCGCAACGGCGAGCTCATCGGCAGGGTGGCGTTGGAGCAGCCGCAGGACGAGCTCGAAGGTCGTCGGGATTTCTATATCGGCACCGCGCGGCTGAGCGGTGACGGCTTCGAGGTGTTCAGCTGGGCCGCCCCCGTCGCATGCACCTTCTACAGGCCTACAACCGATCTTCACCACGACTACTGCGAACAGGTCGTTGTCGTTCGTGTTCTCACGCACGAGCGCGGGCACATCGCCGATTTCGAGGATGTGCCCATGACTGAGGATGCGACGCCGGACGTGTTCCCGAGCTCGGTCCTCGAGATTCCGCGTGCTCCCGTGCGCGCGAAGCCGGTCGCCGCACCACCCGCCGTCGAGCGGCCGAGCGAGATGCAACACGAAGGGCCTGAGTCCGCACCGTCGTCATGGCCGACCATCGAGACCGCGGGCGACGCCGCCGACGACCCACTTGGACAAACATCGACGACACCAGCGACGAAGCGCTCGGAATCACCCCCCGGTCCTCCGCTTCGTGCTGCGGAGCTGCTCAAACGCCAGTTGGCGGCACCCAAGTCCGTGGCGATGTCTGCAGTGCTCTCGACCTTGCAGTCGGATCAGTACGACGCGATCACCCATGACTCGCGCGAATCGCAGATCCTGCAAGGACATCCGGGAACGGGGAAGACCGTCGTCGCCACCCACCGCGCCGCCTACATGCTCAGCACCGACTCGCCGGAATGGGCTCGACCGAGCGGCGAGGTGCTGATCGTGGGGCCGACGGCGGAGTATGTGGAGCACATCAGCGCCGCGCTCTCGCGGCTCATCGGCGAGAACGGGAAGTACAGGGTCCTCTCGATGCCCGACCTCCTCGAGGAGCTGGCTGGCCTTGCCCGGTCGACGGAGCCGACCGAGTCGGTGAGCTTCATGGACGTCGATCAGGGGCTAGCCCGGCTGGTGGACGAAGCGCTCAAGCGCGCCAAGAGCAACATCGGCGAGGAAAAGCTCGAGGTTTCGGATGTCTATGCGGAGCTGATGTTCCTGCTCGACGACCCGCCCAACGGCGTGCTGGAAGGCGAATGGGCTCAGTATCTCCGGGGGCTTCCCAAGACGTATGCCGACATCAAGAGAGACCGTGCTCGGCGTCATCGCGGGCTGCTCGCCTACATCGGGGTGCGAACGTCTCGCACGTCCAACCCGGGTCATGTGATCATCGACGAGGCACAGGACGTCGCGCCGATCGAGTGGGAGGTGCTGGGGCGTCTTGGCAACCGGGGCGGCTGGACGATCCTCGGCGATCTCAACCAGCGCAGAACCGATCACACGTTCAGCTCATGGGACGAGGTCGCCCGAATCCTCGCTATCGAGGACGAGGACGGGCGCGCACCCGTGAGGGTGCTGGAGCGGGGATATCGTTCGACCGCGCAGATCATCGCCTTCGCGAACCAGTTGCTTCCCCGCGAAGATCGGAAGCTGTTCTCACTGCAGCAAGGTGGCGAGGTGCCCTCCGTCGTCAAGGTGTCAAAGGGTCAGAAAGTTGTCGACGAGGCCGTGAGCGCCGCCATCGATCTGCTGGGCAAGGTTGCACGCGGCACGGTCGCCATCATCGGGAGCGATCAGCGGGCCATCACCGCGCGGCTGTCTTCACTCGACTGGAAGACGGTGTCGGCCGGCAGCTCGATCTGGACTGACGGCGCTCGAGAGCTCCGAGTCCTTATCCCGCAACGCGCCCGAGGCCTGGAGTTCGACGCCGTCGTCGTCGTGGAGCCCGCCGACTTCCCGGTGAACGTCGGCCGTCAGGGCGTGCTGTACACGGCCCTGACGCGCGCGAATCGGCTTCTCACCGTGGTGCACGGCAAGCCACTGCCCGGGGGGCTCAAGGCGCCGCGTTGACCTCGCGTCAGAACCCATGGGGCTGGACGATACGCGTTAACCCTCGTCACTCAGCTCAGCGAACTTCGCCGCCATGGTCGGGTTGCCCCGCGTCAGCTTCTTGATGGTCACGTCTTGCGCCTTGTCATTCGCCAACCGCAGGTTGCGCTCTGAGCCGAGCAAGGCTTCCTTGACCTTGTTCAACCGCTCAATCGACTTATCGATCTCCGTGATTGCTTCACCGAACCGCCTCGACGCAAGCTCGTAGTTCTTCCCGAACGCGGACTTGAACGCATCCAGATCACTCTCAAAGTTCGTCACATCAACGTTCTGCGCCTTAACCAGCGCCAACTCCTGCTTGTACGCCAGCGACCCGAGCGCCGCATTGCGCAGCACCGTGATGATCGGAATGAAGAACTGCGGACGCACCACATACATCTTCGGGTACCGATGCGAGACGTCGACGATTCCGCTGTTGTAGAGCTCGCTCTCGGGCTCGAGCAGCGACACGAGCACCGCATACTCGCAGCCCTTCTCGGTGCGGTCTCTGTCGAGCTCTTTCAAGAAGTCTTCGTTCTTCTTCTTGGCACCCAGGCCGTCGCTCTCGTTCTTCATCTCGAACATGATCGACACGATCTCGGTGCCCGCATCATCGCTGTCGCGAAAGATGTAGTCGCCCTTGCTGCCCGACCGTGCGTCATTGTCTTTCTCGAAGTACGCCTTCGGAAACGCCGTGGCGCGAATGCGATTGAACTCGGTCTCGCAGTGCTGTTCGAGCGTCTCACCGACCATCTTGGTCGACAGCCGCGCCTTCATGTCTTTGAGCCGCTCGATCGCGTCGTCGCGATCTCTGATCTGCGTCTCGTACTTGTCTTGCAGCGCCTTCTCGCCGAGCGCCTTCTGCGCTTCGGCCATCTCGAGGTCTGCCTTGAGTCGGTCGCGCTCTTTCTCGACGCGCGTGGTCGCTTCGATCACGGCCAGCTGCTTCGCCTGATCTGACGCCTGGATGCTCGCCTTCAGCTTCTCGACCTCCGCAGCCTTCTCGGCCAGCTGGTCGCTGAGTTTCGCGGCGAGCTTGGCCTCGGCGAGTTCCACGGCTGACTGCTTCTCGGATCGCGCCTGTTCGAGCTCACTCGCGAGCGTCGCTTTCTCGGCCTCCAGCACGCTCAGCGCTTCGGCGACGGCGAGCTTGTTGGCGCTCTCGCCTGCGTCGATCTTTGCCTTGAGCGCCTGAATCTCGGAGTCTTTCGCGGCGGCAGCCTTCTGCAGCTCGCCGGTGGCTTTCGTCTCGGCGAGCTCGATCGCGCGCTGCTTCTCCTGCTCGGCAAGCTCGAGCCGGTCGTGCAATTGCTTCTCGAAGTCGGTGTCACGCACCTGCTTGAGGATGTCGGCGTATCCGGCCTCGTCGATCGTGAAGGCCTTGCCGCAGTTGGGGCAGATGATCTCATTCATTGGTTGCGGCCTTTCGATGACGGTCGGAGTAGGGCAGCAGCCGCGTTGTAGAAGCGATCGACGCCCTCATCTTTGGTCGATTGAAGCACGATCTTCCTTCCTCAGACTTGGACTGCCATCTCAGGTCGAAGGACAGGTTTAGGTCTCAGTTTCGTCGCGAGCGGCCGCCAGCTCCTGCTCGACAAGCTCCGACAGGTCCTGCGTCATGAGCTCGTAGCCACTGAGGATCCCTGCGCTACCGTCTCTTGGCGACTCGCGGCGCGCTTCGTCAAGCAACAGTGCTGCTTCTTCCACCCGTTCCGTGCCCACGCAGAGCAAGGCAAGAAAAGTGAGCGAGAGCGCGAAAATCGGAGCAACCTGGCGACTTCTATTGCTCCCGGCACTGTGGGCACCTTGTTCGGAGACATCTGCGAGCAGGGCACGAAAGTCATGAACTGCGGAACGCAGGGCTTCTTCACCGAGAAGGAAGTCGTCGTCAAGAATGCGAACAGCCCCGAGGAGCGCAAGGGCTGTGGGCGCGACGAGGCGGGTAGCAAAATCAGTTGCACCGCTATTCAGTGCTCGCTCTCCGATCTGGACCGCGTCCAACAGCGAGGTCTGTGCCAACCCCAGTTCATCCATCGCCATCTGGCTCAAGCCCAAAGCGATCAAGGCCGCTGCCGCCAGACCCCCAAGTGTCGTACCTTGCGGATGCTGTTCAACTAGCTTCTGCGCGATGTTCGCCCCTCGAACTAGAGACCGCGAAACCTGGGTTTGGCCAACATCAACCAGCTCGCTGGTTCCCAAGGCGATCAATGCCATGGCGAGCAAGTCTTCGTTTTGCAAGTTCTGATCTCTGAGGTCTTCTGCACGCGTCACGGCTTCGCTCAAATGTGGCTTGGCCTGCTCGGTGTTCCCCAGCTCGAGCTCGAACTGACCGAGCAGAATGAGCGTCGCCGCGAGACGCACCTGGTGCGATTGCTCACGCGGTTCACGATCGACTAGCGCCCTGCACGTTCGCGCAGCATCTGAAAGCGCGATGATCGAATCCGCGCCGCGGCCCACATCGCGAGCACCCACTCCAACTCGGATTAACTCATCAGCGATCTGAGCGTCGTGGTCCCCGTCCACTGTCGATGCACGCAGCTTCAAGATGGCTGTCGACGGCGCTCGAAAAGTGGGCCATAGCGACGTTTGAAAACGGGGCCACTT
>CAZILZ010000012.1:0-67638 GCA_964540305.1 uncultured Microbacteriaceae bacterium
CGGAGGCCTCACACCCTCAGCCCGCGTTCACAACCTCACGGGGAACTACAGCTAGTCGACCGTGCGGAAGGCGACGACCGAGTTGTGACCGCCGAAGCCGAACGAATTGGAGATTGCGAGCAGCGGGCCGTCTCCGAGCGGTCGGGGCGACGTCACGACGTCGAGCGGGATCGCCTCGTCTTGGTTGTCGAGGTTGATGGTCGGCGGGGCCATGCGCTCGTGGAGGGCGAGGATCGTGAAGACCGCCTCCAGCGCGCCGGTTCCGCCGAGCAGGTGCCCGGTAGAGGCCTTCGTCGCCGACACGGGGATGCTCTTCACCCGCTCGCCGAACACCCGGTAGAGCGCGTTGTACTCGGCGATGTCGCCGACCGGGGTCGAGGTGGCGTGCGCGTTGATGTGCGAGACGTCGTCGGGGGTGGCGCCGGCCTGGGCGAGCGCCGCGAGCACGGCGCGCGCAGCTCCTGAGCCCTCGGGGTCGGGGGCGGTGATGTGGTACGAATCGCTCGTGACCGAGCCGCCGGCGAGCTCGGCGTAGATGCGGGCGCCGCGCGCGAGCGCGTGCTCCTTCGTCTCGAGAACGAGGGCGGCAGCGCCCTCGCCCAGCACGAATCCGTCGCGGTCGACGTCGTAGGGCCGCGAGGCCGCGGCGGGGTCGTCGTTGCGCTTCGAGAGGGCCTGCATCGAGGCGAAGGCGGCGATGGGCAGCGGATGCACGACAGCCTCGGTGCCGCCGGCGACGACGATGTCGGCGAGGCCCTGCTGGAGGTGCTCGTAGGCGTTGGCGATGGCCTCGGTGCCCGAGGCGCACGCGGAGACGACGGTGCGCGCGCCGGCGCGGGCGCCGAGACCCATGCTGATCGCGGCGGCGGCCGCGTTGGGCATGAGCATGGGGATGGTCATCGGGAGGACCCGGCGCGGGCCCTTCTCCTTCAGCACGTCCCAGGCGTCGAGCAGGGTCCAGAGCCCGCCGATGCCCGTGGCGTAGTCGACGAGGATGCGCTCGGGCGCGATGTCGGGCGAGCCGGCGTCGGCCCAGGCCTCGCGGGCTGCGATGAGAGCGAACTGCGCGGAGGGGTCGAGGCGCTTGATCTCCTGGCGCTCGAGCACCTCTTCGGGCCGCACCTTGGCTTCGGCGGCGAACGTGACGGGCAGCTCGTGCTGGGCGACCCAGTCATGGGTGAGCGAGCGCGTGCCCGACTCGCCCCGCAGCAGAGCATCCCAGCTCTCGCGGGCGGTTCCGCCGATGGGGGAGGTGGCACCGATTCCGGTGACGACGATGGTGGTCATAACGTCAACTCTCTGCAGGGGTGGTGGTTCGTCCGCTCAGCGCCGGAGCCGACCGGATGACCGGCTCCGGCCGCTGAGCGGCATCGTGCGGCGGCTCTAGGCCGCGGCGTTCACGATGAAGGTGACGGCGTCGCCGACGGTGGTGAGGTTCTTCACCTCGTCGTCGGGGATCTTCACGTCGAACTTCTCCTCGGCGTTGACGACGATCGTCATCATCGAGATCGAGTCGATGTCGAGGTCGTCGGTGAACGACTTGTCGAGCGCGACCGAGTCGGTGGCGATGCCCGTCTCGTCGTTGATGAGCTCGGCGAGGCCGGCGAGAACTTCTTCGGTGGACAGTGCCATTTTTTTCTCCTTGGGGTGTCGTATGACCGTCCACAATCCTAGGGCGGCGATGCGCCGGGCGGGGGAGGCCACGAGGGAACGAACGTTCTAGGGCAGTCGCACCACCTGGGCGCCGAACACGAGCCCGGCGCCGAAGCCGATCTGCAGCGCGAGGCCGCCGCTCAGCTCGGGGTGCTCCTCGAGCAGGCGGTGCGTCGCGAGCGGGATCGAGGCCGCCGAGGTGTTGCCGGTCGTCGCGATGTCGCGCGCGATGACGACGCTCTCCGGCAGCTTCAACTGCTTGGCGAACTCGTCGATGATGCGCATGTTCGCCTGGTGCGGGATGAACGCCGCGAGCTGGTCGGAGGTGATGCCCGCGGCATCCAGTGCCTGCTGCGCGACTTTCGCCATCTCCCACACGGCCCAGCGGAAGACCGTCTGGCCCTCTTGACGAAGGGTGGGGAAGCCGCCCTCGCGGTCGTCGAAGGCTTCTTTCAGCGGGCGGTCCATGCCCACGGCGTCCCACTTCGATCCGTCGGAGCCCCACACGGTCGCGGCGATGCCGGGCGTGTCGCTCGGCCCCACGATCGCGGCACCGGCACCGTCTCCGAGCAGGAACGAGATCGTGCGGTCGGTGGGGTTGGCGAAGTCGCTGAGCTTCTCGGCGCCGACCACGAGCACGTAGCGGGCGAGCCCGGCCCTGATGAACGCGTCGGCCTGCGCGATGCCGTAGGTGTACCCGGCGCAGGCTGCCGAGACGTCGTAGGCGGGAGCAGGGGTCGCCCCGATGCGGTCGGCGAGGAGCGCGGCGAGCGACGGGGTCTGCACGCTGTTGCTGATCGTCGACACGATGACGGCACCGATCTCATCGGCGGTGATGCCCGCCTTCTCGATCGCCTCGCGGGAGGCCGCTTCGGCGAGATCGATCGCCTGCACGTCGCGTGAGGCGCGCATGCGGGTGATGACGCCCGTGCGCTGGCGGATCCATTCGTCGCTCGAGTCGATCGGCCCCGCGATGTCGTCATTGGTGACGGTGAGGTCGCCGCGCGCGGCACCGACCGCGTAGATGCGCGTGTACGGCACGCCAACGGACTGGTGCAGGGTGGGCTCGGTCATGCGCTCTCCAGTAGGTCGATGGCGGCCGCGAGGTCGTCGGGGGTCTTGACGGCCACGGTGGGCACGCCCTTCAGTGCGCGTTTCGCGAGACCCACGAGGGCACCCGCCGGCAGCAGTTCGATGATGCCCGTGACCCCATCGGCCGCGAACGATTGCATGCAGAGATCCCACCGCACGGGTGACGAGACCTGTCCGACGAGCAGCTCGACGGCCGAGGCGCCGGAGGTCACGACAGAACCGTCGCGGTTCGTGTACAGGCGGATGCTCGGATCGTGCGCCGCGACACCCGCCACCGCGCTGCGCAGCCGCTCGACGGCCGGGCTCATGTAATGCGTGTGGAACGCTCCGGCCACCTGCAGCGGGATCACCCGGGAGCCGGCGACGGGCTCGGCCGCGAGCGCCGCGAGCGCGGGCAGCTCGCCGGCGACGACGGTCTGCCCGCCGCCGTTCATGTTGGCGGGCGAGAGGCCGAGCTCGGCGAGTCGCGCGGCCAGGGCCTCGTCGTCTCCGCCGAGCACCGCGCTCATCCCGGTGGGTACGGCGGCGGCGGCCTCAGCCATCGCGAGGCCGCGCTCGCGCACGAGGCGCAGGGCGTCGTCGTCGCTCAGCACGCCGGCGATCGCAGCGGCGGCGAACTCGCCCACCGAGTGCCCGGCGACGGCACCCGCACGGTCGCGCCGGCCGTCGAGAAGCGCGGCGGCGCTCAGGAGCGAGGCGGCGACGATCAGCGGCTGCGCGACGGCGGTGTCACGGATCGTGTCGGCATCCGACACCGTCCCGTGTGCGACGAGGTCGAGCCCGGCCGCCTCGGAGTAGCGCTCGAGGCGCTCGCGGTGGGCCGGGTCGGCGATCCACGGCTCGAGGAAGCCGGGGGTCTGCGAGCCCTGACCGGGGGCGACGACGACGATCATGGGTTCCATCCTCCCAAGGGGCGGTACGGGGTGGCGGTGGGGATGTCGTGCACAACCGTACAACGACCTTGTACGGGTTCTACAGCGGCCGGCGCGCGGTGCTCTCCGGCTCGGCGATCGATCCGACGATGAGGGCGCACTGCAGGATCAGGGCTTCTCGCGCTCCGGTGGCGTCCCAGCCGATCACCTCGCTGATGCGCTTGAGCCGGTAGCGCACCGTGTTGGGGTGCACGAAGAGCTCGCGCGCCGTGGCCTCGAGGCTGCGGCCGTTGTCGAGGTACGCCCAGAGCGTCACGAGCAGTTCAGGGTTGTGCGCCTTGAGCGGCTTGTAGATGCGATTGATGAGGGTTCCACGCGCGATGGGGTCGCCCGCGAGCGAGCGCTCGGGCAGCAGGTCGTCGGCGAGCGTGGGCCGCGGCGCGTTGCGCCACGAGCGCGCGACGGCGAAACCCGCGAGAGCGGCTTTCGCGCTCTTGCCCGCCTCGACGACGTCGGGAACCTCGGGGCCGAGCACGAGGTTGCCGGGGCCGAAGCTCGGCTCGAGGGCCTCGGCGATCTGCGCGAAGGTGTGGCTGGGTTCAGGCTGCGGCGACTCGTCGTCGGTGCGCGGCGTCGCGCGGCCGATCACGACGACGAGCCGGTTGCCCTGCACCCCGATGAGCACGTCGGCTTCGACGTGCCGAGCGGTGCGCCGAATCTGGTCGACGTCGACGATGCGCGGCGTCGTGCCGACGAGCACGCACACCTCGCCGTGCCCGTTCCAGCCGAGTGCGGCGATGCGGCTGGGCAGCTCGTTGTCGTACTCGCCGCTGAGGATGCTGTCGACGACGAGGGCCTCGAGGCGGGCATCCCACAGCCCCCGCGCCTCGGCGGCGCGCGCGTAGACGTCGGCGGCGGCGAAGGCGATCTCGCGGCTGTACAGCAGGATGCCGTGCCGCAGGTTCTCGTCGCGGTCCTTCACGCGATCCTCGACGACCTCGACGACCACGCGGATGAGCTGCAGCGTCTGCTGCAGGCTCACCGATCGCAGCAGCTCGCGCGGTGCGGCGCCGAACACGTCGGCAGCGATCCAGGGCTGCGAGGCGGGGTCGTCGTACCAGCTGATGAACGAGGTGATGCCGGCCTGCGCGACGAGGCCCACCGCCGACCGGCGGCTCGGGGGCATCGTGCCGTACCAGGGCAGGGTGTCGTCGAGGCGCTTGAGCGTCGCCGTCGCGAGTTCGCCCGAGATGTTGCGCAGCCATTGCAGCGTCTGCGCCTTCGTCAGCTCTGCCACCGTGCTCCTTCGGGGAAGCGAGGGGGCTCGAGCCGGTCGGCGCGCGCCCCCTCGTCCGGTGCTAGGACTCGCCGCCCGCCGAACCGGTCGTGCCGGCCGTCACGTCGTAGAGGCGGTACTTCTCGATCGCGGCAGGAACCGCGCTGGGGTCGACGGCGCCGCGGCGGGCGAGCTGCTGCAGCGTGCGCACCACGATCGACGGACCGTCGATCGTGAAGAACCGCCGGGCCGCGGGCCGCGTGTCGCTGAACCCGAAGCCGTCGGCACCGAGCGTCGCGTAGTCGCCCGGCACGAACGGCCTGATCTGGTCGGGCACCGCGTGCATGAAGTCGGTGACGCCGATGAACGGCCCCTCGGCAGACTGCAGCTTGCGGGTGACGTACGGCACCTTCGGCTCTTCTGTCGGGCGCAGGAAGTTGTGCTCGTCGACCGCGAGCCCATCGCGGCGCAGCTCGTTCCACGACGTGACGCTCCAGACGTCGGCCGAGACGTTCCAGTCGTCCGCGAGCAGCTGCTGCGCCTCGAGCGCCCACGGCACGGCGACGCCCGACGACAGAATCTGCGCCTTGGGGCCCAGTGCCGTGCTCGGCTGGAGCAGGTAGATGCCCCGCAGCAGGCCCTCGACGTCGAGGTTCTCGGGCTCGGCGGGCTGCAGGTGCGGCTCGTTGTAGACCGTGATGTAGTACATGACGTTCGGGTCGGGATGCGCCCCGCCGTACATCCGCTCGAGACCGGCGCGCATGATGTGTCCGATCTCGTAGCCGAAGGCCGGGTCGTAGGTGACGACCGCGGGGTTGGTGCTCGCGAGCAGCGGCGAGTGCCCGTCGGCGTGCTGCAGGCCTTCGCCCGTGAGGGTCGTGCGGCCGGCCGTGGCGCCGATGATGAACCCGCGGGTCATCTGGTCGCCGGCGGCCCAGAACGCGTCGCCCGTGCGCTGGAAGCCGAACATCGAGTAGAAGACGTACACGGGGATGAGCGGCTCGCCGTGGGTGGCGTAGCTCGTGCCGACCGCGGTGAAGGCCGCGACGGCGCCCGCCTCGTTGATGCCCGTGTGGATGATCTGACCCTGCGGGCTCTCCTTGTAGGCGAGCAGCAGCTCCCGGTCGACGCTCGTGTAGTGCTGGCCGTTGGGGTTGTAGATCTTCGAGGTCGGGAAGTAGGCGTCCATGCCGAAGGTGCGCGCCTCATCCGGGATGATCGGCACGATGCGGTGACCGAAGTCTTTCGACCGCAGCAGGTCTTTCAGCAGGCGCGCGAACGCCATCGTCGTGGCGACCTCCTGCTTGCCCGAGCCCTTCTTCGCGATGTCGTAGGTCGCAGCCTCGGGCAGCGAGACCTGGGTGTACCTCGAGCGGCGCTCGGGCACGTAGCCCCCGAGCTCGCGCCGGCGCTCTTGCAGGTACTGGATCGCCGGGTCGTTCTCGCCCGGGTGGTAGTAGGGCGGCTGGTACGGGTCGGCCTCGAGCTGGGCATCCGTGATCGGGATGCGCATCTCGTCGCGGAACTGCTTGAGGTTGTCGAGCGTGAGCTTCTTCATCTGGTGGGTCGCGTTGCGGCCCTCGAAGCTCGGCCCCAAGCCGTAGCCCTTGACGGTCTTCGCGAGGATGACGGTCGGCTGCCCGGTGTGCTCGCTCGCGGCCTTGAACGCCGCGTAGACCTTGCGGTAGTCGTGGCCGCCGCGCTTGAGGTTCCAGATCTGGTCGTCGGTGAAGTCGGCGACCATAGCGGCGGTGCGCGGGTCGCGCCCGAAGAAGTGCTCGCGGATGTACGCGCCCGACTCCGCCTTGTAGGTCTGGTAGTCGCCGTCGGGGGTGCGGTTCATGAGGTCGCGCAGGGCGCCCTCGTGGTCCTGCTCGAGCAGGGAGTCCCACTCGCGGCCCCAGACGACCTTGATGACGTTCCAGCCGGCGCCGCGGAAGAAGCTCTCGAGCTCCTGGATGATCTTGCCGTTGCCGCGCACGGGGCCGTCGAGGCGCTGCAGGTTGCAGTTGATGACGAAGTTGAGGTTGTCGAGGCCGTCGTTCGCCGCCAGCTGCAGCGCGCCACGGCTCTCGACCTCGTCCATCTCGCCGTCGCCGAGGAACGCCCACACCTGGGTGTCGTCGGCCTGCGCGATGCCGCGATTGCTGACGTACTTGTTGAGCTGCGCCTGGTAGATCGCGTTGATCGGCCCGAGGCCCATCGACACCGTCGGGAACTGCCAGAACTCGGGCATGAGCCTCGGGTGCGGGTAGCTCGAGAGGCCGCCGCCGGCGCCGGCGTGCGACTTCTCCTGACGGAAGCCGTCGAGCTGCTCGGCGCTCAGCCTGCCCTCGAGGAAGGCGCGGGCGTACATGCCGGGGGAGGCGTGACCCTGGTAGAAGATCTGGTCGCCGCCCGTGGGGTGGTCGGCGCCGCGGAAGAAGTGGTTGTGGCCGACCTCGTAGAGCGCGGCGCTCGAGGCGTAGGTCGAGATGTGGCCGCCGACGGCGATGCCGGGCCGCTGCGCGCGGTGCACGGTGATCGCGGCGTTCCAGCGGATCCACGCCCGGTAGCGGCGCTCGACCTCTTCATCGCCGGGGAACTCGGGCTCGTTCTCGGGGGCGATCGTGTTGAGGTAGTCGGTGGTCGGCACCATCGGCACGCCGAGGTGCAGCTCTTTCGAGCGCTTCAGCAGGCTGAGCATGATGTCGCGGCCGCGTTCGGCGCCGCGCTCGTGAACGACCGCGTCGAGCGACGCGTTCCATTCGGCGGTCTCTTCCGGATCGGAATCGACGTGGCTGACCGAGTACGGATCCTGGTCGTTGACCGTCACCCTTGACCTCTTCCTGGTGGTAGACAGAGTGTGTCGGCACGAACGCCCGCGCCGGATTGCGGCGCAGTGCATCGCACGAGCGTTGTCGAGTCTAGTCACCCGCTCCGCACCGCTCGGTGCGAGCCCGACGAGTGCCAGGAGCCGCCCGTGCCTCACCCCGCCCTTCCCGTTGTCGGCAGCGTCGCGCCCAACTTCTCGCTCCGCGACCAGTTCGGCCAGACGGTGACGCTCAGCGGGTTCCGCGGCGGATCGGCGGTCGCCGTCGTGTTCTTCCCGCTTGCCTTCACGGGCACCTGCACGGGCGAGCTGTGCGAGCTGCGCGACAACCTCGCGATGTTCCGCTCGGCCGGCGTGCAGCTGCTGGGCATCTCGGTCGACTCGACGGCGACCCTGCGCGAGTTCGCCGAGCGCGAGAGCTACGACTTCCCGTTGCTGGCCGACTTCTGGCCCCACGGCGGGGTGGCCCAGCGCTATGGCGCCTTCCTCGACGACAAGGGCTACGCCACGCGCGCGACCGTGCTCGTGGATACCGATGGCGTCGTGCGGGCATCCTTCGCCGTCGCACCGGGCGAGGCGCGCCCGCTGGCGGCCTACCGCGAGGCGATCGCCGCGCTCTGAGGGGTGCCGCGCCGGTATCCTGGCACCGCACGGGCTCTTAGCTCAGCTGGTAGAGCGCCTCGTTTACACCGAGGATGCCGGGGGTTCGAGTCCCTCAGGGCCCACTCGTCGCGGCGTCACCCGATCCTGAACCGGTGGTTCGCCACGAAGAGACCGTCGGGGTCGTGCTGCGACCGGATGCTCACGAGGCGCTCCCACGCGGCCGGCGGGTAGGCGCGGCTCGCGTCGGCGGGCCCCTCGGCGAAGTTCAGGTACTCGCCCCCCGTCGACCACGGCCGCATGATGTCGACGACGCGCTCGGCCTCTGCCCGCACGCGAGCAACCGCCGCCTCGTCGGGAGCGATGCCGAGCAGCAGCATCGCGAACGCGCCGTCGAGGCGCCCGAGCACGCCGGCGCCCTCGGGCTCGCGCGAGAGCGCGCCGCCGAGCTGCCGCAGCTCGGCGAAGAGCAGCGGCGAGTCGGCATCCGGGCCGACCGCGGTGACGAAGGCAGCGATCGCCGCGTCGTCGACGTCGCCCAGCATGGTGCTGTGACCCGCGGCCGGCGTGGGGTCGATCGGGTCCATGTGCAGCTCGGTCAGGGTCGCGGCGGGCACCCGCGCGACGGTGTCGAGCTCGGGCTCGAGCGCGCGCAGCGGAGCGAGCAGCGCGTCGGCGGTGGCATCGTCGGCGAGCACGGCCCCGTCGATCACGACGAGGGATCGCCCGCGAACGGGTGCGGGCAGCTCGGGGAGATCCGGGAACCGCATGATGCGGAACGAGGTGGTGAGGGCGTCGGGGGCCCCGTGCGCGACCGCGAGCCAGGCGCGCAGCACGCGCTCGGTGTGCTCGATCGGCCACCACAGCATCCCGGCCACGACGTCGACGATGGGCTCGAGGCGCAGTTCGAGGGCGGTGACGATGCCGAGGGCCCCGCCCCCGCCGCGCAGCGCCCAGAACAGGTCGGGTTCGTGCTCGGTATCGACCCTCCGGTGCACGCCGTCGGCCGTCACGAGCTCGACCGCCGTCACCGATTGGGCGGCCATGCCATGGGTGCGGGCGTACCAGCCGATGCCTCCGCCGAGGCAGTAGCCGGCGACACCGACGGTCGGCGAAGAGCCGTGCAGGGCCGCGAGGCCGTGCTGGGCCGTCGCATCGACGACCGCGCCCCAGCGCACGCCCGACCCGACGCGCAGTCGGCGAGCGATCGGATCGACCGAGACGTCGTCGAGCAGCGCGGTGCGCACGAGCACGACGTCGCTGAGGTCGTGCTGCGCGAGCGGCAGGGCGCCGTGGCCCGTGCCCTGCGGTGCGAGTCGCAGTCCCCGGTCGCGCGCCGCGATCACGAGCTCGGCGATCTCTCCGGCGGCGGAGGGCAGGGCGGCGGCCGCGGGGCGCTGGTCGTGCGCGCAGTGCCACGGGATCCGCAGCTCGTCGTACGCGGCGCTGCCGGGGGCGTGGATGCCCGGTACGAGCCGCGCGAGATCGGCGACCCGCTCGGCGATGGTGAGCGCGCCGCTCGGCGCGGAGGTCGACGGTGACATGGCTCCACTCTGCGTCGTGCGGGGCCCGTGCGCAATCCGCGGCGCCGTCGGCGCGGGGCGGCCGTGTCAGCGGTGGTGCCTAGCGTGGAGGTGTGCCGTGGAGCGTCGAGCAGTGGTGGCAGCGCCGTCAGCGCGTCACAGGGCTCGAGGTGCCGAGCCCGATCGGCCGGCACCGTGATGCCTGGGCGCCGTTCACGGCGCTCGTCGAGCAGTACCGGCCCGAGCGCAATCACGAGCTCGTGCTCTCGCAGATCCCTCCCGCCGCCGATGTGTACCTCGTGTGGGTGTGCACGGTGGGCCACGAGTTCGTCGCGACTCCGGCCGAGCAGCGAGGTCGAGCGGGCCGCTCGCGCTCGTCGCGCTCGTGGTGCCCCGTCTGCTCGACCCCCTCCCTGCTGCCGCCCGCTCCCCGCTGGCCGCGTCTTTACCCTTCAGGCGACGCGGCGGTCGAGACCGGCATCCGGATGCCCGCCCGGCGTGTCGCGCCCCGTCACCATCCCGTGGCTCCTGAAAAGCGGAGATCGGCGGAGGCGGTGCGGCCCGGCGAGGCCTTCTGCAGCGACCGGGCGCCGCGCGCGACGTCGGCAGCCGAAGGCCGGCTGCGGGCGCTCATCGCCGAGCGGCTCGAGCTCGACCTCAGCCCGACAGCTGTGCGCGTGCGCACGCCGTTCTTCGGCCGGCTCGAGGTGTGGCCCGACGTGATCATGCCCGAGCTCGCGATCGCCGTCGAACTCGACACGGTGGGGCGCCATGGCGATGAGCACGTGGGTCGCCGCGAGAGCGCCGACCGACGCAAAGACCAGCTGCTGGCCGACGTGGGCTGGCACGTCGTGCGCTTGCGCTGCCGCCCGCTGCGCGCTCTCGGGCCCGACGATGTGGTGGTGGCCGGTGTGTCGAAGGGGGCTGTCGATGCCCTCGTCGAGCGCATCGCGGAGGTGCGCGGCCACCTGCTCGTACGGGCCTACGCGCGGTCGGTCGGCGCGAGCAGCTGAGGCCCGACTACAGGTAGAGCGCCCAGAGCAGAGCGACGAAGGTCGCGACGAAGACTGCTGGGCCGACGAAACGCACGATGTCGACGCCACGAGCGCTCGCGATGATGCGCCGACCGATCGCCGAGACGTCGGCCGTTCCCCGCAGCTCCTCGATGACGGCGAGGCCCTCCTGCGCGGCGGCGAACTGCGCCGCGGCACCGAGGATCCCCGACGCGAGCAGGATGCCCGTGGCGGCGAGCCGCACGGCCAGCGGGGTCTCGGCGAGCCCGTCGATGAGCATCCACACCGTCACCGCCAGCAAGAAGGTCGGGGCCAGCTGCGACACAATGATGTGCCAGCGTGCGCGGGACCAGTGGGCGATCAGCTCGTTCTCGGTCATGCGCACCACTGTACGTCGCCCGTGCCCCGCGCCTACCGACCCCCGAGGAGCCCCATGCCTACCGCCGTCTGGGCGCTCGTCGTCTCGTGCGTGCTGTGGGGCACGACGGGTACGGCCGCCTCGTTCTTCCCGGCCGCGGTGAGCCCGCTCGCGATCGGGGCGAGCACGATGACGCTCGGCGGTGCTCTGCTCTTCGTCGCGAGCCGTCGTGCGGCGCTCGGCGTCATCCGCGATCGCGCCGTGCGCGGCTGGCTGGTGGCGGCCGCGCTCGGCATGGTGGCGTACCCCCTCTCGTTCTATGCATCGATGGACCTCGCCGGTGTCGCCATCGGCAACGTCGTCTCCCTCGGATCAGGGCCCCTCTTCGCAGCGATGCTCGAATCGCGGGTGACGCGCGTTCGATTGACCGGTCGGTGGATGCTGAGCGCGGGCATCGCCATCGCCGGCATGGCCCTGCTCGTGGTCGGAGGGCACGGCGAGGGCTCGCCCGTCGCACCGTCAGGTATTCCGGCCGGTGTCGCCCTCGGCCTGCTCGCGGGAGCCGGCTATGCGCTGTTCACCTTCGCCTCGGGCACCGTCATCCGCGCAGGTCACTCCGGCCGCGGCACGATGGGGGCGGCGTTCGGCCTCGCCGCCGTGCCGCTCGCCGGGGTGCTGCTCGTCGTCGGTGCTCCGTTGCTCGCAAGCTCGACCGCCGTGGGCATCGCCCTGTATCTCGCCGTCGGGCCGATGTTCCTGGCCTACCTGTTCTTCGCGGTGGGGGTGCGGGCCCTCGCGTCGAGCACCGTGACGGTCATCACCCTGCTCGAGCCGCTCGTGGCGACCGTGCTCGCGGTGCTCATCGTCGGCGAGCGGCTCGAGCCGCTGGGGTGGATCGGCCTCGTGCTCATCCTGCTCGGCGTCTCCGTGCTCTCCACGGCCCGGCAACCGCGCCTGGAGGCGTGACCGTCCTATCATCGGGGCATGGTCGACGACGAGCTGCCGCCGAACGACGGTGCCGACCCGGCGATTCCGCCCGGGCCGCGCCGATCGACGTTCACGCCCCCGCCCTCGGGGGCGAGCTACGACCCCGCAGCGACCGACGACGACGCGCTCGCCGGCGCGCTCACGCAGGAGTTCCAGCGCTGGGCCCCGCCGACCGGCCCCGTCTCGACGCCGGTCGAGGCCGAGCCCGAGGCGAGCATCCCGGATGCCGCGGCCCCGCCCGCCCCGCCCGCCCCACCGGCACCGCCCGCCCCCGAAGCCGCACAGCCGTCGGTCAGCGTTCCCGAGACCGTGCCGCCGCCCCCGCAGCGCCTCTCATTGACCGATGCCCAACTGCTCGAGGCCGCCGATCTCGAAGCGCCCGATCATGACACGGCGTCGTTGCTCGACCTCGTCGAGCGCGAGCTCGAGCTGCGCCAGGTCGAGGCCCGGCGTCTCGCCGAGTGGGAGCAGGAGGTGCGCGCGGCGGCCGTGCCGGAGGCCGACGAGCTCGTCTCCCGCGTGCGCGCGCAGTTCACCGGGGTGATTCCCGTCGTGGCGCCGACCCCCTCGGTGGCCGACCAGCTCGCTGCGGCGCCCCCGCCCGCTGTGCCTCCGCCCGCCGTGCCCTCGAGCGCGCCCGTGATCGACCTGGCCCTCGCCGACGCGCCTCCGCCCTACGGCATCGTGCCGTCGGCGGTCGCCCCGCCGCCCTCGGCGCCGAGCTCTTCGCCGTTCTCGCCCGACTCGCCCGACTCTCCCGCGTCCCCCGAGTCCGCCGCATCCGTCGACTCGCCGGAATCGCCGTTCTCGCCCGGCTCGCCCCCGGTCGATTCACCCCCGACCGGCGGCCTGCCCGCGCCCGTCGAGCCGGCCATGCCCGCGCTCGTCGAACCCACCGCCCCCGAGTCGGGGCCGATCGGTCTGGTCGTGCCGAGCGGCACATCGCTGCTGTTCGACGAGCTCCTGCGCGATCCCGAGCCCGCACTCGAGCCGGCCCCCGAACCCGCGGTCGAGTCGGCCTCCTCGCCGCCGGCACCGCTCCCGACCGCAACCGACGCCCCTCCGGCGGGGGAGGCCGCCGCGGGGGTTCTGCTCGACACCGCGACGGGTGCCACGGTCTCTCTCGCACAGCCCGTCGGTCCGCGTGCCGGCCGCGTCGAGGTCAGTGCGCTCGAGCCGACGCCGGCCGAGCAGCGGGCCGGCCGTTCGATCCGCCTGTTCTGGCTGTGGTTCGCGGTCAACGCCTCGGTCGTCAGTGTCGCCCTCGGCGGGGTGATCATCGGTCTCGGACTGAGCCTGCGGCAGGCCGTTCTCGCGACGCTCATCGGCGTCGCCATCTCGTTCCTGCCGCTCGGACTGGGCACGCTCGCCGGCAAGTGGAGCGGGCAACCGACCATGGTCGTGTCTCGGGCGACCTTCGGCATCCGGGGCAATCTGATCCCGGCCGTGCTGGCCGTCGTCACACGAATCGCGTGGGCGGCGGCGTTGGTGTGGATGCTCGCCGCAGGCGTCGCCGACGTGCTGGTGGGGTCGGGCCTGGTGCAGGGGCTCGGGCGCGTCGAGCTCACCGTTTCGGCCGCAGCGCTCGCACTCGTGATCGCCGCGCTGATCTCGGGCTTCGGCTTCGGCCTGATCGCGATCGTGAGCGCGATCGTGAGTGCGCTCTCGGCCGTGCTCGTGGTCGGGCTCATCGTGCTCACCGCGTCGTACCTCGACCTCGATGCCGCCCTCTCGGTGCCGGACGGCGATTGGCAGCTGCTCGTCAGTGGTGCGGTGCTGGTGTTCAGCGTCGTGGGTCTGGCCTGGGCGAACAGCAGCGGCGACCTCGCCCGATACCAGGCGAAGGGCACCTACGGCTCGTCCGCGGTTCTGTTCACCGCGTTCGGCGCGACGATCCCCGCGTTCGTGCTCATCTGCTGGGGGGCGCTCCTCGCCGCGTCCAACCCTGTGCTCGCCGAGGGGCTGCAGTCGAACCCGATCGATCTCGTGGCGCGGCTGCTCCCGCTCTGGTACCCCGCGCCGCTCATCGCCGCCGTGGCGCTCTCGCTCATCTCGGCGGCCGCGCTCGCGCTCTACTCGGGTGGTTTCGCGGTGCTCGCGACCGGCATCCGGGCCCCCCGCCCGGTCGGCGTGGCCATCGCCGTCGTGCTGACGGGTGCCGTCGTCGCCGTGCTCATCCTGCTCGTCCCCGACGTCTCGGCGCTGTTCCGCGACATCGTCACGACGCTCGCTGTCCCGGTGGCGGCGTGGGCCGGCATCTTCGGGGCCGAGACGATGATCCGCACGCGCCGGGTGCACTCGCCGTCGCTGCTGCGCGGTGGCGGGGTCTACCCCTCGGTGCGCTGGGGCAACCTGCTCATGCTGCTCGTGATCACGGCGATCGGGTGGGGTCTCAGCACGGCCGCGCTCATCGGCCTGCAGTGGCAGGGCTACCTGTTCACGCTTCTCGGCGTCGATACCGCCTCCGCGCTCGCGTCGAGCGACCCGGGCGTGCTCCTCGCTCTGCTGCTCGGACTGGTGACGCCCCTCGTCGGGGGCATCCCCGCGCTGCGCCGCCTGCAGACCGCCGAGCGCGAGGCAGCCGAGGCCGATGCCGGGGCGCTCCTCGCATGACGACGGTCGCCGATGTCGCGGCCGCGGTCGAGCGACTCTGGCCGATCTCGGGTTCCGAGGCGTGGGACGCCCCGGGGCTGCTGAGCGGTGATCCGAGCGCGACGGTGACGCGCATCCTGCTCGCTGTCGATGCCGTCGCCGACACGGTCGACGAGGCGATCGACGTCGGGGCCGAGGTGCTGCTCGTGCACCACCCGCTGCTGCTGCGCGGGGTCACGACCGTCGCCGAGTCGACCGCGAAGGGGGCGGTGCTCGCCCGCCTCATCCGAGGCGGGTGCGCCCTCCTCGCTGCGCACACGAACGCCGACATCGTCGAGACGGGAACGAGCGCGCGCCTCGCCTCGCTGCTGGGGCTGCAGGATGCGGTGCCGATCGTCGAGACCGCCCCCGGGGTGGGCCTCGGCCGGGTGGGGGCGCTGCCCGAGCCGACCACGCTCGGAGCCCTCGCGCGACGGCTCGCGGGCATCCTGCCGCCGACCGCGACGGGGGTGCGGGTCGCCGGGGCGTTCGACCGCGCGGTGCAGACCATCGCCGTGTGCGGGGGAGCCGGCGATTCGCTGCTGGGCGAGCCCGCCGTGCTCGCCGCCGATGCGTACATCACCGCCGACCTGCGGCATCATCCGGCCAGCGAAGCTGTCGAGTCGGCCCGGGTCGCGGGCGGCCCCGCGCTCATCGATGTCTCGCACTGGGCGAGCGAGTGGCTGTGGCTCGAGACGGCTGCAGCCGAGCTGCGTGCCGAGCTTCCCGGCGTCGAGGTGGTCGTGAGCGAGCTCCGCACCGACCCGTGGGACTTCGTGGTCGTACAGTAGGGGCGCCGGGAATGCCCGCGTTCCGCCCCGCACCACCGCTACCCCGAAAGACCAGGTGAGCCCCGCATGGCCCTGACCGCCAGTCCTGACGCCCAGCGAGCGCTGCTCGACGTGCAGGCGCTCGACACGACCCTGCAGCAGCTCGCGCACCGCGAGCGCTCGCTGCCCGAGCGTGCCGCGGTCGACGCCCTCAAGGCCGAGGCCGACGTCATGCGCGAGTTCGTCATCCAACGCCGCGGAGAGCTCGAGGATGCCCGCATCGAGCTCGGGCGTGTCGAGAGCGACGTGCAGCTGGTCGAGACCCGCATCGCCCGGGACGGCGACCGCATGCAGGCGAGCTCGTCGGTGAAAGACATCGCGGGGCTCGAGCACGAGCTCGCGTCGCTGCGCGGCCGCCTCGGTGATCTCGAAGAGATCGAGCTGTCGGTCATGGAGAAGGTCGAGTCGATCGAGACCGAGCTCGCGGCGGCGACCACCTCGCTCGAGGCGCACCAGCAGCAGCTCGCCGAGGCCGAGGCCGCGCGCGACGCCGCCCTCGCCACGATCGCGGCCGAGGTCGCCGCGGCGCGCTCGCAGCGGGCGGCGATCGTCGCGACGGTACCCGACGACCTCCTGGCGCTCTACGAGAAGCAGCGCGAGCGCTACGGCGTCGGCGCCTCGCACCTGCGGGCCCGCATCTCGAGCGCGAGCGGTGTCGAGCTCACGGGCAGCGACCTCGCGCTCGTGCGCGCCGCGGCGCCCGACGCGGTGCTGCTCTGCCCCGACTCGAACGCGGTGCTCGTGCGCACCGACGAGAGCGGCCTGTGACCCGCGAGCTGATCGTCGAGGCCGACGGCGGGTCGCGCGGCAATCCTGGGCCTGCGGCCGGTGGGGCCGTCGTCATCGACCCGGTCTCGGGCGAGGTGCTCGCCGAGGTGGGGGTGTGGGTCGGCGTGGCCACGAACAACGTCGCCGAGTACAGCGGCATGCTCGCCGGTGTGCGGCGCGCACTCGAGATCGAGCCGAACGCGCACCTCACCGTGCGCATGGACTCCAAGCTCGTCGTCGAGCAGATGATGGGCCGCTGGAAGATCAAGCACCCCGCCATGGCCGAGCTCGCCCACGAGGCACGGCTGCTGCTGACGGGAACCCCCGTGCGCTTCGAGTGGGTGCCGCGGCTGCAGAACTCGCGTGCCGATAAGTGCGCCAACGACGCGATGGATGCCCGAGCTTCGTTCCGGCGCTAGCCTGAGAGGGCAAGTGGGCCGGCCAGACGGTCGCGTCGGAGGCACGCCCCGAGAGGGGAACGACTCCGCCGAGGAACGTCCGGGCTCCGCAGAGCAGGGCGGTGGGTAACACCCACCCGGAGAGATCCGCGAGAACAGTGCAACAGAGAGCAGACCGCCTCCGGCTTCGTGCCGGCGGTAAGGGTGAAACGGTGGTGTAAGAGACCACCAGGGGCCCGGGTGATCGGGCTCGCTAGGTAAACCTCGCCCGGAGCAAGGTCAGACAGACACCGTTGACGCGGCTCGCCGAGGTGTCGGGTAGACCGCTAGAGGGCTGCGGCAACGTCGCCCCGAGAGAGATGGCCGTCGAAGGGAAGCGATTCCTGGAACAGAACCCGGCGTATCGGCCGACCCACTTGCCTCGCCCTCACCACTGCGAGGGCCGGTAGTCCTTCAAGAAGACGCCGAAGAGGTCGTCGCCCGCCTCGCCGCGCACGATGGGGTCGTAGACCCGCGCGGCGCCGTCGACGAGGTCGAGCGGGGCGTGGAACCCCTCCTCGGCGAGCCGCAGCTTCGTCGGGTGCGGCCGCTCGTCGGTGATCCAGCCGGTGTCGACGCTCGTCATGAGGATGCCGTCGGTCTCGAACATCTCGCGAGCGCTCGTGCGCGTCAGCATGTTCATCGCGGCCTTGGCCATGTTGGTGTGCGGGTGGCCGGGGCCCTTGTAGCCGCGGCCGAAGACGCCCTCCATGGCGCTCACGTTGACGACGTACCGGCGGGGGAAGGGTGAGGACGCCATCGAGGGCCGCAGGCGGTCGACGAGGATAAACGGCGCGACCGAGTTCGCCAGCTGCACCTCGAGCATCTCGAGCGGCTCGACGTCGCCGACGGCCTGGGTCCAGCTGTTGACGTCGTGCAGGTCGGGCACGAGGCCGCCCGCGTCGATCGCGGTGCCGTCGCGGTGCTTGGCGAGGGATGCGCTGCCGGCCGTCATCGCCGCTTGCGTCAGCCGCTCGGCCTTGGCCGCGGCCGCCGAGAGGATCGGGTGGGCGGCGACCGACTCGGCGAGGGCGAGCGGGTGCGGATCCATCGTGTGGCCGAACGTCACGAGCTCGGGAAGCGGCCCGTCGGGCAGCGGCGCGAGCTCGGCCTCGATGAGCGGCTGGTAGGCGCCGGGGGAGCGGCGCACGGTCTGCGCGGCGTTGTTGATGATGATGTCGAGCGGCCCGGCGGCGGCGACCGACTCCGCGAGCCCGATGACCTGAGCGGGGTCGCGCAGGTCGATGCCGACGATGCGCAGCCGGTCGATCCAGTCGGCCGCGTCGGGGAGCGCGGAGAAGCGGCGCACGGCATCCCGCGGGAACCGCGTCGTGATCGTGGTGTGCGCGCCGTCACGCAGCAGGCGCAGGGCGATGTACATGCCGATCTTCGCGCGGCCGCCGGTGAGCAGGGCGCGGCGTCCGGTCAGGTCGGTGCGGGCATCCCGCTTCGCGTGATTGAGGCGCGCGCAGTCGGGGCACAGCTGGTGGTAGAAGGCGTCGACGAGCGTGTACGGCTGCTTGCAGATGTAGCAGGCCTGCGCGCGCGCGAGTTCACCGGCGAACGGCGCATCGGTCGACGAGCTGATGTCGACCCCGCGCGTCTCGTCGTCGATGCGGTCGGGCGAGCCCGTGGCCGTCGCTTCGATGACCGACCTGTCGGCGGCGAGCACCTCGGCGCGCTTCGTGAGCCGCCGGTGCACCTTGACCGCGCGGAACATGTGCGCGGTCGCGTGGCGCACCGCGACGAAGTCAGGATGCTCGTGGTCGAGCTCGTGCAGCGTGCTGAGCACCCGCAGCGTCGTCGCGAGGTCGTCGGGGTCGATACCGCGGTCGTCGGGCAGCTCGGGCAGGTCGGAGGGCACACGCCAGGATACCGGCCGGGCGCGGCCAGCCCGCCGCAGGGTCTAGGCGATCTGCGTGCCGAGCAGCGCCCCGATGCCGAACGTCACGGCGAGCGCGAGGGCGCCGCCGACGAGCACGCGCACGGTCGGCCGCAGCCACGGGCTCTTGCCGAGCACGGCGCCCAGCGCGCCCGTGATGCCGAGGGCCGCGAGGGTGGCGATGAAGGTGATGGGGATGCGCAGCTCGGGCGGCGGCAGCACGATCGCGAGCATGGGCAGCACGGCTCCCGCGAGGAAAGCGAGGCCGGAGGCGACCGCTGCCTGCCAGGGCTTGAGCACCTCGTTCTCGTCGATGTGCAGTTCGGCCTCCAGATGCGCGCCGAGGGCGTCATGCGCGGTCAGCTCTTCCGCCACCTTCTGGGCGGTCTCGGGTGTGAGCCCTTTGGCCTGGTAGATGCCGGCGAGCTCGGCGAGCTCCTGTTCGGGCATCTCGGCGAGCTCGCGCTTCTCCTTGGCGATGAGGGCCGTCTGGCTGTCGCGCGCGCTCGCGACAGACACGTACTCGCCGAGCGCCATCGAGATCGCGCCTCCCACGACGGCGGCGGCGCCCGCGGTGATGATGGGGCCGAGAGCGCTGGTAGCGCCCGCGACGCCGACGACGACCGCGGCGACCGAGACGATGCCGTCATTGGCCCCCAGCACGCCCGCCCGCAGCTTGTTGAGCCCGTCGCTGAAGGCTCCGCGGTCGTGGGGCTCGTTGCTGTGCGGGGTGTGCTCGGGCGCACCGTGCGGCTGATCGCTCATGGGGCTAGTCAACTCCGGTCCCTCCCCACCCTCAAGCAAGGCAAGCCTGCGCTATGAATCGGCCTGTCATTCCGTCTTCGGCATACAGGGGTGCGTAGAGTCGGAATATCTCGCAGGCAACGACCTGCATCTCGCGCCGGCTGGGAAGTCGCACTCCGACCCCGAAGGCCTCATGACTTCTCTCGCCTCCTCCGGTGCCGATTCCAGCATGCTCGGCGCCCTGCGCACCACGACGCCGCGCGACCCGAACGCCGTGCCGGTCACGGCCTCGTACTCGGCCCTCATGCGCACCGTGCGCGACGGCGGTCTGCTGCGCCGTCGCGAGGGCTTCTACTACGCGGTCTTCGCCGGGCTAGCTGTGGCGCTCGGCGGCGTCATCACCGGCATGGTGCTGCTCGGCGACAGCTGGTTCCAGCTGCTCATGGCCGGCGCGCTCGGCATCGTGCTCACGCAGATCGCCTTCGTCACCCACGAGGCCTCGCACCGCCAGATCTTCGCCTCGGGCAAGGTCAACGACTGGGTCGGCCGCATCCTCGCGACCGCCGTCGTGGGCATCAGCTACCACTGGTGGATGCACAAGCACTCGCGTCACCACGCGAAGCCGAACCAGAAGGGCGCCGACCCCGATATCGAGCAAGACACGATCGCGTTCCTGCCCGAAGACGCCGCGAAGTCGACGGGCGCCTTCGCGCTCATCACGCGCAACCAGGGCTGGCTGTTCTTCCCCCTGCTCACGCTCGAGGGCATCAACCTCCACTTCCGGTCGATCCTGAGCCTCTTCGACAAGGGCCGCGTCGAGCACCGCTTCCTCGAGCTCACGCTCATCGCGCTGCGGCTCTCGCTCTACGTGGCCGTGCTGTTCTGGTTCTTGCCGCTCGGCATGGCCTTCGCCTTCCTGGGCGTGCAGCTCGCGGTCTTCGGTGTCTACATGGGAGCATCCTTCGCCCCCAACCACAAGGGCATGCCGATTCTCGAGAACGACACCTCCCTCGACTTCCTGCACCGTCAGATCCTCACCTCGCGCAACCTCAAGGGCGGCTGGTGGGCGACCGTCATGTTCGGCGGGCTCAACCACCAGGTCGAGCACCACCTCTTCCCGAACATGCCGCGCCCCGCGCTCGGCAAGGCGCGCGAGATCGTGCGCGAGTACGCGCAGTCGATGGGCATCTCGTACACCGAGACGGGCGTGTTCCGCTCGTACGGCATCGTCGTCGAGTACCTCAACCGCGTCGGCCTCTCGGCGCGCGACCCCTTCGACTGCCCGCTCGTCAATCAGTTCCGTCGCCAGTAGGCGTCGGCACCAACACGCACTGCGACCCAGCTAGGCCCGGGCGCACCGAGAGTCGTCGTTCCTGGCGAGAGTTGTCGTTGGTTTCGACACTCTCGCGACGGACGCTAACTCTCGAGGTCGCCGCTCAGCGGGCGTGGCGTGCCGCCAACGCCGCCGCGCCCATGATGCCGGCGTTGTTGCGCAGCGCGGCCGGCACCATCGGCGTCTCGACGTCGATGAGGTGCAAGAACTCGTCGTGCTGCTTCGAGACGCCGCCGCCGATGATGAAGAGGTCGGGCGAGAACAAGAACTCGACGTGACGGTAGTAGCGGGTGAGCCGCTCGGCCCACTGCGCGAACGACAGCCCCTCGCGCTCGCGCGCCGAGTTGGCGGCCCAGTCCTCCGCGTCGCGGCCGTCGAGCTCGAGGTGACCCAGCTCAGAGTTGGGGATCAGCGCGCCGTCGTAGATGAACGCGCTGCCGATGCCCGTGCCGAGCGTCGTCATGATCACGAGACCCTGCCGGTTGCGCGCGGCGCCCCAGACCGTCTCGGCGTACCCGGCCGCATCCGCGTCGTTGACGAAGTGGATGTCGCGGCCGAGGGCCTCGCCGAACAGGGTGTCGGCGTCCAGGCCGATCCAGCGCTCGCTGACGTTGGCCGCCGACATCGTGCGGCCGTGGCGCACGATCGCGGGGAAGCAGACGCCGATGTGCGCGACGCCGTCGGTGCCGAGCTCCGAGACGAGCTGCGCGACGGTCTCGATGATGGCCTCGGGCTCGCCGCCCTCGGGCGTGGGGTGCTTGATGCGGTCGCTCACGAGCTCGCCCGCATCCAGATCGACGATCGCCCCCTTGATGCCGGTACCGCCGATGTCGATGCCGATGGCGCGCGTCATGCGGTTCTCCTGTCGTTGCGGTGCGTGCGAGCGGCGCTCACGGGAGGGTGAGGATGTCGGCCCCGCGCTCGGTGACCACGAGCGTGTGCTCGAACTGGGCACTGAGAGTCTTGTCTTTCGTCGTGACCGTCCAGTCGTCGGCCCAGAGGTCCCACGCGATCTCGCCGAGCGTGAGCATGGGCTCGATCGTGAAGACCATGCCGGGCTGCATGACGGTGGAGTAGTCGGGCGCGGCGTCGTAGTGCGGCACGATGAGCCCCGAGTGGAACGAGCGCCCCACCCCGTGACCGGTGAAGTCGCGTACGACGCCGTAGCCGAAGCGCTGCGCGTAGGCCTCGATCGCGCGGCCGATGACGTTGATCTCGCGCCCAGGGGCGACGGCCTTGATGCCGCGCCGCAGGGCCTCCTCGGTGCGCTCGACCAGCAGCCGCGCATCCTCGCTCGCCTCGCCGGCGATGAAGGTCTTGTTGAGGTCGCCGTGCACGCCGTGGGCGTAGGCGGTGATGTCGATGTTGACGATGTCGCCCTCGGCGATGACGGTGTCGTCGGGGATGCCGTGGCAGATGACCTCGTTGAGGCTCGTGCAGCACGACTTGGGGTAGCCGCGGTAGCCGAGCGTCGAAGGGTAGGCGTCGTGGTCGAGCAAGAACTCGTGCGCGATCCGGTCGAGCTCGTCGGTCGTGACGCCGGGCGCGATCGCGGCGCCGACGGCCTCGACGGCCTGCGCGGCGATGCGTCCGCTGTGGCGGATGAGCTCGATCGTCTCGGTGTCGTAGACGTCGCCGCCGACGTGCGGGGCGGGCGCGACTTTGCCCACGTACTCGGGGCGCGGGATGCTCAGCGGCACCGTGCGCTGCGGCGAGAGTCGCCCGGCGACGAGGTGACCGGAGGCGTCGCGAGGCATAGGGTCGAGTCTACCGAGCGAGGGGAGCGGCCCATGGCCCACGAGGCTGAGCAGCAGTGGTGGTACAACCACAAGACCGGTGAGGTCGAGCAGGGGCCCCAGTCGCTCGGCAGTGACCGCGACGGCCCCTACGCGAGCGAGGCCGACGCGCGCCGCGCTCCCGAGATCGCGCGCGAGCGAGCCCGCGCCTGGGCGGCCGACGAGGAGGAGTAGCCCGCTTGTCCCAGATCTGGGCCAAACAGGCACGCGCGCGCGCGTCGAGTGCCCTTTTGGCCCAGATCTGACGACCCGAGGGCTACTCGGTGCGGTCGCGCAGCGCCTGCTCGGCCGTCGCGTCGCTGTAGCTGTGCGCCTCGTCGGGGTAGGCGCCCGACTCGACGTCGGCCTTGTACGCGAGAGCGGCATCCCGCAGAACCTGGCGCAGGTTGGCGTACTGCTTGACGAACTTCGGGATGCGCCCGCCCGTGAGGCCGGCCCAGTCGGTCCAGACGACGAGCTGGCCGTCGCAGTGCGGGCCACCGCCCACGCTGATGGTCGGGATGGTGAGCTCGGCGGTGATGCGCTTCGCGACCTCGGCGGGGATCATCTCGAGCACGACGGCGAATGCCCCGGCCTCTTCGACCGCGTGGGCGTCGGCGAGCAGCTGCTCGGCCGCTTCGCCGCGACCCTGGATGACGTGGCCACCGAGCCCGTGCTCGCTCTGCGGCGTGAAGCCGATGTGGGCCATGACCGGGATGCCCGCCGACACGATGCGCCGGATCTGCTTGGCCGACCGCACCCCGCCCTCGAGCTTCACGGCGTGCGCCCCCGTCTCTTTCATGAACCGGAACGCCGTGTGCAGCGCTTCCTCCGAACCGGTCTCGTACGAGCCGAACGGCATGTCGGCGACGACGAGGGCGCGCTTCACACCGCTGACGACGCCGCGCGTGAGCGGGATGAGGTCGTCGATCGTGACGGGCAGCGTCGTGTCGTATCCGAGCACGGTGTTGCCCGCCGAGTCGCCGACGAGCAGGAAATCGATGCCGGCCTCGTCGAAGATCTGGGCCGTCAGAACGTCGTACGACGTGAGCCCGGTGATCTTGATGCCCTGCTCCTTCGCCCTCGCGAAGTGACGGGTGCGGACGCGCTTCGGTGCCTCAGCCATGCCGACTACCCTAACGAGTCGGCCGGTACGTGATCGGCATCCGCCGATCGCGGCCGAAGGCCATGCCCGAGATCTTGGGCCCGATCGCGCCCTGGCGTCGCTTCCACTCCGAGCGGTCGACGAGCCGCGTGACGAAGTCGACCGTCTCGGCCTCGAAGCCGAGGGCCACCACATCGTCGCGACCGAGCTCGCGGTCGACGTAGGCCTCGAGGATGGCGTCGAGGACCTCGTAGGGCGGCAGGGTGTCTTGGTCGACCTGGCCGGGCCGCAGCTCGGCGCTCGGCGGCTTGGCGATCGAGTTCTCGGGGATCGGCGGGGTCTCGCCCCGTGCCGTCGCGGCGGCGTTGCGCCACCGCGCGAGCTCCCACACGAGCAGCTTCGGCACGTCCTTGATCGGCGCGAAGCCGCCGACCGAGTCGCCGTAGATCGTCGAGTAGCCCACCGAGAGCTCGGTCTTGTTGCCCGTCGTGAGCACGAGGTGGCCGTGCATGTTCGACAGCGCCATGAGGATGATGGCCCGGATGCGTGCCTGCAGGTTCTCGGCGGCGACGCCGTCGAGCGCGAGCTGGGTCTCGACGGGCTGCACGAGGTCGGCGATGGCCTCGACCGAGTAGTTCAGTCCAATTCGGTCGGCGAGGTCATCGGCGTCGCTGCGCGAGTGGTCCGAGCTGTACCGCGAGGGCATCGAGACCCCGTAGACGTTCTCGGGTCCGATCGCGTCGGCCGCGATGGCGGCGCACACGGCCGAGTCGATGCCGCCCGAGAGCCCGAGCACGACGCTGCGGAAGCCGTTCTTGCGCACGTAGTCGCGCGTGCCCGTGACGAGGGCGTTCCACAGTTGCTCGCGGTCGTCGGGCGCGGGCACTGCAATGGGGCGAAGGCCCAGTGGGCCTTCGCTGGTGCCCGCCGCGGCGAAGCCGCTCTCGGTGCGGGTCGAGCCGTGACCGCCGCCCGCGAGCTCGACCCGCCGCACGTTCGGGGGCAGCTCGGTGTCGGCGGCCTCGGCCGCATCCACGTCGACCACCAGCAGGTGCTCGACGAACTGGGGGGCGCGGGCGACAATGACGCCCTGCTCGTCGACCACGACGCTGTCGCCGTCGAACACGAGGTCGTCCTGCCCGCCGACGATGTTGACGTAGGCGACGACCGTGCTCGTCTCTCTGGCGCGGCGCGTGACGAGCGGCAACCGCACCTCGTCCTTGTCGCGTTCGAAGGGCGAGGCGTTGATGACGAGCAGCACGCCCGCATCCGACTCGAGCACGCGGCCGACGGGCCCGCCGTCGCGCCACAGGTCTTCGCAGATGATGAGGGCGACGTCGACTCCGCCGAGCCGCAGCACGAGCAGCTCGTCGCCGGGGATGAAGATGCGGTACTCGTCGAAGACCCCGTAGTTCGGCAGGTGATGCTTGGCGTACCGGGCGACCACTCGGCCGTGCTGCAGCACGCTCGCGCAGTTCTGGGCGATCGCTGTCGGTGCGTTCGAGGTGCCGAGCAGGCGAGGCTCGTGCGGCCCGTCGGGGTGGCCCACGACGACCGGCAGCGCGCCGAGCCCCTCGGCCTCGAGCCGCGCGGCGAGGGCCGTGACGGCGGCGCCCGCATCGACGAGGAACGACGGGCGCGAGGCGAGGTCTTCGATGGGGTAGCCGGTGAGCGCCATCTCACCGAGGGCGAGGAGGTCGGCGCCCTGCGCTGCGGCCGATCGGGCGGCAGCGACGATCTGCTCGGCGTTGCCTGCGAGGTCTCCGACGAGGGGGTTCGACTGGGCGAGGGCCAAGCGGAGGCGGGGCATACCCGTTAGCCTAATGGCGGGATTTTGTGTCGACCGAGGGAGAGATGTGAGCACCGGAATGGGCGGCATGGACAAGCAGCGCGACTTCGTTCTTCGCACGATCGAAGAGCGCGGGGTCAAGTTCGTGCGACTCTGGTTCACCGATGTGGTGGGCACGCTCAAGATGGTCGCCGTGGCACCCGCCGAAGTGGAAGGCGCTTTCGCCGAGGGTCTCGGCTTCGACGGCTCGGCGATCGAGGGTTTCTCGCGCGCCTACGAGGCCGACGTGCTCGCGCACCCCGACCCCACGACCTTCCAGATCCTGCCGTGGCGCGGCGAGGTCGACCCCACCGCGCGCATGTTCTGCGACATCACGACGCCCGACGGCCAACCCGCCGCCGCCGACCCGCGCCACGTGCTCAAGCGCACGCTCGCCAAGGCGGCCGACCGGGGTTTCACGTTCTACACGCACCCCGAGATCGAGTTCTACCTGCTCAAGAGCAGCAAGTACGGCCCGAAGGGCCCGCAGCCCGTCGACGCGGCCGGCTACTTCGACAACGTGCCCGGCGGCACCGCGCACGACTTCCGCCGCCGTGCCGTGCGCATGCTCGAAGACCTCGGCATCTCGGTCGAGTTCAGCCACCACGAGGCCGGGCCCGGTCAGAACGAGATCGACCTGCGCTACGCCGACGCGCTCACGACGGCCGACAACATCATGACCTTCCGCACCGTCGTGAAAGAGGTGGCCATCGAGCAGGGCGTCTACGCCACGTTCATGCCCAAACCGCTGTCCGCGCATCCCGGTTCGGGCATGCATACGCACCTCTCGCTCTTCGAGGGCGACACGAACGCGTTCTTCGACCCCGCGGGCCAGTACCAGCTGTCGAAGATCGGTCGCCAGTTCGTCGCTGGCCTGCTCACCCACGCGCCCGAGATCACCGCGATCACGAACCAGTTCGTGAACTCGTACAAGCGCCTCTGGACGGGCGACGAGGCCCCCAGCTACGTGACGTGGGGCCACAACAACCGCTCTGCCCTCGTGCGCGTGCCGCTCTACAAGCCCGGCAAGGGGCAGAGCGCGCGCGTCGAGTACCGCGGCATGGATTCGGCCGCGAACCCGTACCTGGCGTTCTCGCTGCTGCTCGCGGCGGGCCTCAAGGGCATCGAAGAGGGCTACGAGCTTCCTCCCGAGGCCGAGAACACGGTGTGGGAGCTCAGCGAGTCGGAGCGCCGCGCCCTCGGCTACAAGCCCCTGCCCTCGAGCCTCGACCGCGCCCTCGGGCTCATGGAGGAGAGCGAGCTCGTGGCCGAGACCCTCGGCGAGCAGGTGTTCAACTACGTGCTGCTCAACAAGCGACGCGAGTGGGCCGCCTACCGCGCGCAGGTCACCCCCTACGAGCTCGAGAGCAATCTCGAGATCCTCTAGTCCGGGCGCGGTCACCCCATGACGCGAGTCCCTTCGACGCTGACCGAGCTCGCCCGGCTCGGATTCGCCGAGCTGAGCGCGGCCCGAGACGCCCTCGGCGACCTCGCCGAGCACCTCGAGGCGTTCGGGGCGGCCGCCGACCCTGATCGAGCGCTGAGGCTTCTCGTGCGGCTTCACGAGCAGCATCCGGATGCCCTGCGCCCCGTGCTCGCCGACCCTGACTGGGCGGCGCGCCTCATCAGGGTGCTCGGCGCGAGCGAGGGTCTCGGCGAGTTCTTGCGGCGTCGCCCGTCCGAGCTCGCGGCGCTGCGCGAGCCGCTGCGCTCGCTGCCGAGCGCCGAGCAGCTGAAGAGGTTCCTCGCCGCCGCCGTCGAGGGCGCCCCCGTCGGCACGGCCGTCGAGGTCGAGCAGGTTCGCACGGCTCTGCGCGTGCGCTACCGCCGGTGGCTGCTGCGCATCGCGGCCTTCGATCTCGAGCACGACGACGCTGTCGAGGCGCTGCCGCTCGTGGCCGCCGCACTGGCCGATCTCGCGGGTGCCGCGCTCGACGCGAGCCTCGTGCTGGCGCGCGCCGCGAGCACGTTCCCGGCCGCTGACGTGGCGCGCACGCGGCTCGCGATCATCGGCATGGGTAAAGCGGGGGCACGCGAGCTCAACTACATCAGCGACGTCGACGTGATCTACGTCGGCGAGGCCGAGGCAGAGCTCGAGAGCGCTCGAGCGGTGGAGATCGCGACGCGGCTGGCCTCGGAGACGGCCCGTGGCATCCAAGAGCCGGGTGTCGAACCGCCGCTGTGGGAGGTCGACGCCAACCTGCGCCCCGAGGGCAAAGACGGTGCGCTCGTGCGCACGATCGACTCGCACAAGGCCTATTACGAGCGGTGGGCGAAGAGCTGGGAGTTCCAGGCGCTGCTCAAGTCACGCCCTCTCGCCGGAGACCTCGAGCTGGGGCGGCGCTACTGCGACACCGTGCATCCCTTCGTCTGGGCGAGCTCGCAGCGCGCGGGCTTCGTCGACTCGGTGCAGCGCATGCGCGAGAGGGTCACCGAGCACATCCCCGCCGACGAGGTGGATGTTCAGCTCAAGCTCGGCCCGGGCGGGCTGCGCGACGTCGAGTTCACGATCCAGCTGCTGCAGCTCGTGCACGGCCACAGCGACGATCGGGTGCGGCAGCCGGACACGCTCGGGGCCCTCGCCGCGCTCGCGCAGCAGGGCTACATCGGCCGCGAGGAGGCCGGGTCGTTCGCGCGCGACTACCGGCTGCTGCGCGTCATCGAGCACCGCGTGCAGCTCGACAGGCTCACCCGCACCCACCTCATGCCCCGCGACGACGAGCGGGTGCGCGTGCTCGCGCGCGCGACGGGCCTCGCCGGCTCGGCCGCCGAGCTCACCGAGCGGTGGCAGCAGACCAAGATCGCCGTGCGCTCGCTGCACGAGAAGCTCTTCTACCGGCCTCTGCTCTCGGCCGTCGCGGCGCTGCCGGAGGAGGGGCTCGCGCTCACGAGCGGCCAGGCCGAGGCGCGGCTCTCCGCGATCGGCTTCGTCGACGCGCGCGGCGCCCTGCATCACATCGCCGCGCTCACGAGCGGTGTGTCGCGGCGCGCGCAGATCCAGCGCACGCTCCTGCCGGTCATCCTGCAGTGGCTCGCCGAGGGCGCCGACCCCGACTACGGCCTGCTGGCGTTCCGGCGGCTGAGCGACGACCTGGGGGAGACCTACTGGTTCTTGCGCATGCTGCGCGACTCGAGCGGCGCGGCGCAGCGGCTCACGAGCGTTCTCACCTCGTCGCGGTACGTGGGCGGCCTGTTCGAACGCATCCCCGAGGGCGCGGCGTGGCTCGAGAACGAAGACGAGCTGCGGCCGCGTCCGCTCGAAGCGCTGCTCGACGAGGCCCAGGCGACGGTTGACCGCCACGACGGCGACGTCGAGGCGGCCGCGAAGGCGCTGCGCGCCGCCCGCCGGCGCGAGGTGCTGCGCCTGGCCCTCGCGGGCATCCTCGACGTCATCACGGTCGAGCAGCTCGGGCGCGCCCTCAGCGACGTCACGACGACGCTGCTCACGGGGGTGCTCTCGCTCGTGCACCGCTACGGCGACGGCATCGAGTTCGCGATCGTCGCGATGGGTCGGTACGGCGGCGCCGAACTCGGGTTCGGGTCGGATGCCGACGTCATGTACGTCTACCGCGACGCCGGTGCGGGGGAGCACGCGCAGGCGCGCGCCGAGCACATCGTGCACGAGCTCAAGCGCCTCACCGACGACCTGCGGCTGCCCCTCGACCTCGACATCGACCTGCGCCCCGAGGGTCGCAACGGAGCGATCGTGCGCTCGCTCGACTCGTACCGCGCCTACTACGAGCGCTGGTCGCTCACGTGGGAGGCCCAGGCCCTGCTGCGGGCGCGGGCCGTCGCCGGCGAGCAGGCGCTCATGGCCGACTTCACGGCCCTCGCGGACACGGTGCGCTACCCGGCCTCGCTCGCCGAGGCGGATGCCCGCGAGGTGCGCCGCATCAAGGCCCGGGTCGAGGCCGAGCGACTGCCGCAGGCGGCCGACCCCGCCCGGCACCTCAAGCTCGGTCGCGGATCGCTCAGCGACGTGGAGTGGTTCGTGCAGCTGCTGCAGCTGCAGCACGCCGCCGCGGTGCCCGCCCTCGCTACGACCTCGACGCTCGACGCGCTGACGGCGGCGGTGGATGCTCACCTCGTGCAGTCCGCTGACGCCGAGCGACTCCGCGCCGCCTGGATCATCGCCTCGCGCGCCCGCTCGGCGCTGACGTTGTGGAGCGCCAAGACGTCTGATGTGCTGCCCGTCGACCGCCCCCAGCTGGAGGGCGTCGCGCGGATCATGGGCTACCCCGCCGGCGGAGCCTCGCGCCTCGAGGAGGACTACCTGCGCACGACGCGGCTCGCCCGCACGGTGTTCGAGAAGGGCTTCTACGGCACGGCCTGAGGCGCCGGGCATCCTGATCGATCGCAGTCACCTGCGCATGACGAGGGCCCCGCTCCTGACGGAACGGGGCCCTCGTGTCGTGCCGTGGTGGCGGTCTCGACCTAGACCGAGAAGTACAGCTCGTACTCGAACGGGTGCGGACGCTGAGCGGCCGGCAGGATCTCGTTCATGCGCTTGTACTCGATCCAGGTCTCGATGAGGTCCTTGGTGAAGACCCCGCCCGCGAGCAGGAACTCGTGGTCGTTCTCGAGCGCGGTGAGCGCCTCCTCGAGCGAACCGGGAACCTGCGGGATGCCCTTGGCCTCCTCGGGCGGCAGCTCGTAGAGGTCTTTGTCGACGGGCTCGTGCGGCTCGATCTTGTTGATGATGCCGTCGAGACCGGCCATGAGCTGCACCGCGAACGCGAGGTACGGGTTGCCCGAGGCGTCGGGCGCACGGAACTCGATGCGCTTCGCCTTGGGGTTCATGCCGGTGATGGGGATGCGGATCGCGGCCGAGCGGTTGCCGGCCGAGTAGACCAGGTTGACCGGCGCCTCGAAGCCCTTCACCAGGCGGCGGTACGAGTTCATCGACGGGTTCGTGAACGCGAGCAGCGCAGGCGCGTGCTTCAGGATGCCGCCGATGTACCAGCGCGCGATGTCGCTGAGCCCGCCGTAGCCGGCCTCGTCGTAGAACAGCGGCTTGCCCTCGTTCCAGAGCGACTGGTGGGTGTGCATGCCCGAGCCGTTGTCGCCGAACAGGGGCTTGGGCATGAAGGTCGCGACCTTGCCCCACTCGAGCGCCGTGTTCTTGACGATGTACTTGAACTTCAGGATGTCGTCGGCGGCCGAGACCATCGTGTCGAACTTGTAGTTGATCTCGCCCTGGCCGGCGGTGCCCACCTCGTGGTGGCTGCGCTCGACGTCGAGCCCGACCTCCATGAGCTTCACGACGATGTCGTCGCGCAGGTCGGCGTGCTGGTCGACCGGGCTTACGGGGAAGTAGCCGCCCTTGTACGGGGTCTTGTTGGCGAGGTTGCCGCCCTCTTCCGAGCGGCCGCTGTTCCACGCGCCCTCGCTCGAGTCGACGAAGTACGACGAGCTGTTCTGGCGAACGTCGTAGCGCACGTCATCGAAGATGTAGAACTCGGCCTCGGGGGCGAAGAACGCCGTGTCGGCGATGCCGGTCGAGGCGAGGTACTTCTCGGCCTTCTTGGCCACCTGACGCGGGTCGCGGTGGTAGATCTCGCCCGTGCGCGGGTTGTAGATGTCGAAGATCATGATGAGCGTGCGCTCGGTGCGGAACGGGTCGACGTAGGCGGTCGACACGTCAGGGATCAGCTGCAGGTCGGACTCGTGGATCGACGCGAAGCCCCGGATCGAGGAGCCGTCGAAGAGCTGACCGACGGTGAAGAAGTCTTCATCGACCGTCGCGGCGGGGATGTTGAAGTGCTGCTGGACACCGGGGAGGTCGGTGAAGCGGATATCGAGGAACACCACGTTCGTGTCCTTGATGAACTTCAGCACCTCGGAAGAATCCTTGAACATGCGGCAGATCTCCTGAGCTTGGTACCGGACGACTGCAGTCGCAGCCTGGCTTCGAGACTAGAGGGGGAGCGTTTCCCGGCAGTGTCCCGGTTGTTTCCGGGATGTTACGGCCCGCATCCGGTTTCTTCGGCGGCCGCTCCGGATGCTCAGCCGACCGCTTGCGCGAAGCCCGAGGTCTCGTCGGCGAGCGCCCGCATCGACTCGGGGATCGGGCGCCCCTTGGCGACCATCGACTGCGCCCACAGGCGCCCCGCGCGGTAGCTCGAGCGCACGAGCGGCCCTGCGAGCACGCCGAGGAATCCGATCTCCTCGGCCTCGACCTTGATCTCGACGAACTCCTCCGGCTTGACCCACCGATCGATCGGGTGGTGGCGCGAGCTCGGCCGCAGGTACTGCGTGATCGTGACGATGTCGGTGCCGGCGTCGTGCAGGTCGTGCAGCGCCTGCGAGACCTCTTCTCGCGTCTCGCCCATGCCGAGGATGAGGTTCGACTTGGTGATGAGCCCGTAGTCGCGCGCCTGCGTGATGACGTCGAGCGAGCGCTCGTAGCGGAACGCCGGGCGGATGCGCTTGAAGATGCGCGGTACCGTCTCGACGTTGTGCGCGAACACCTCGGGGCGCGAGTCGAAGACGACGCGCAGCAGCTCGGGGTTGCCCGAGAAGTCGGTCGCGAGCAGTTCGACGCCCGTGCCGGGGTTGAGCTCGTGGATCATGCGCACGGTCTCGGCGTGCAGCCATGCGCCCTCGTCGGGCAGGTCGTCGCGCGCGACGCCCGTGACCGTCGCGTAGCGCAGGTTCATCTGCACGACCGACTCTGCGACGCGTCGCGGTTCATCGCGGTCGTAATCGGCGGGCTTGCCGGTGTCGATCTGGCAGAAGTCGCAGCGCCGCGTGCACTGGCTGCCGCCGATGAGGAAGGTCGCCTCGCGATCCTCCCAGCACTCGTAGATGTTCGGGCACCCGGCCTCCTGACACACCGTGTGCAGGTTCTGCTCGCCGACGAGCGATCGCAGCGCCGTGTACTCGGGGCCCATCTTCGCGCGCGTCTTGATCCACTCGGGCTTCTTCTCGATGGGGGTCTGGGCGTTGCGCACCTCGAGCCGCAGCAGCTTGCGGCCCTCGGTGGGGTGGGCGGGCGGAGAGACGGTCATGCGGAGACTCCCTGAGGCAGGTTCGTGGATGCGGTCGACGCGGAGGCGCCGACCTGGTCGAGCACGAGCGGCCCGAAGTGGCGCTCGATGAGCGGGATGACCTCCGCGGGCGTCACGGTGCGACCGAGCTCGCGGCTCACCGAGGTGACGCCGGCGTCGGCGAGGCCGCACGCGACGATCGCGCTGTAGGCCTCGAAGCCGTTGGAGCAGTTGAGGGCGAAGCCGTGCATGCTCACGCCCTGAGCCACGCGGATGCCGATCGCGGCGATCTTGTCGGTGCCGCGCATCCATACCCCGCTGCGGCCCGCGACGCGGCCGGCGCCCGCGACACCGAGATCGTCGAGCACGGCGATGAGCATGCCCTCGAGGCACCGCACGTAGCGCACGACGTCGACGGGATCGGCGAGGCGGATGATCGGGTAGCCGACCAGTTGGCCGGGGCCGTGCCAGGTGATCTTGCCGCCGCGGTCGACCTCGATGACGGGAGTGCCGTCGACGGGCCGCTCGTGGGGCTCGGTGCGCTTGCCCGCGGTGTAGACGCTCTCGTGCTCGAGCAGCATCACGGTGTCTGGCGCCCGGCCCTCGGCGACGGCGGCGTGCAGGGCACGCTGCTGCTCGAGACCCGACTGATACGGCACGGAGTTGGCGCTTAGCCCCGTGACGACGTAGTCGATCACGCGCTCAGTGTACGCCCGAGCGCGGCTCGTAGGCTGAGGGGGTGACCGCGATCCCCGCTCCGACTCCACCCGACTGGCCCGGGCAGCGCCTCGGGCTTCCCGAGACCGGCCCCCGGTCGGTCGCCCGGCTGGGCCGCCGCGTCGGCGCCCTCGTGATCGACTGGGCGATCGCCGTGGCGCTCTCAGCGGCGTTCTTCTCCTACGACTCGCTCGTGACGCTTCTGCTGTTCGTCGGCCTGCAGGTTCTGTTCACGATCGTCATCAACGCGAGCATCGGGCACGCCGTGCTCGGGATGCGCGTCGTGCCGATGGCGGGAGGCCTGCTAGGCGTCTGGCGCCCCATCGTGCGAGCGCTCCTCATCGCGCTCGTCATCCCCGCGCTGCTCTTCGATGAGAACCAGCGCGGGCTGCACGATCGTGCCGCGGGCACGATCCTGCTGCGTCGCTGACCGCTGACCGCTGACGGGTCAGCGAGGGCGGGGCGCGCGCGCCTTGAGCGGGTCGATGCCCTTCGGGATCGGCAGGGTGCTCGACTTGCTCAGCGAGGAGAGCCGGTTGCTGACCGCGTAGACCTCGGCCTTGGTGATCGACCGCTTGAGCCTGTTGAGGGTGCGCGCGAGGTTCTCGAGCTTGACGCTCTCGACGTCGGGCCCCACATGGAGGAAGTGGACCGGCACGTTCGGCACGATGCGGCTGACGTTGCGGCGCTCGTCCTCCATCATGCGGCGGGTGCGCGATGCCGGACCCTCGCCGATGATGACGACACCGGGGCGACCGATCGCGCGGTAGACGGCATCCTGCGTCTTGGGGCTCACGGTGACGGGCATCTCGCTCGCCTGCCACGCACGACGCAACGATGACTTCAGCACAGCGCCGACAGCGCCGGGCTGGCCCGAGATCTGGCGGTAGGCCACGCGTTCCGCGCGCCGGCCGAGCACGATGAGCACGAGCAGCACGCCGAGCAGTACTCCCGTGACGACCCACAGGATGCCCGCGAGCACGTCCCCCGGAGTCGCGAACACGGCAAGCAGCACGCCCGCGAGGATCGGCAGGAGGAACGACAGCAGCATGATCCAGACGGCGAGCGGATCCATCCGCCGCGTCATCTGGAACACCTGCCACATCTGCTTCATGCGACCGGGTTCTTTCGGGGGCTTCTGAGCGGAGGTGCGGGCCATGCCTACCAGGATAGGGCCCGCGCCGGGCTCCTCCCCGCCGTTCGCGGAGAGCCGATCGTCCCCGGAAGCGGCGATCGCCCGCACGGCTCCCCACGGTTCGGAGAGCATGCCGCGGTGACCGCATCGATCGAGACCGGTGAGTTCTCCACCGACAGCCTGCCGCCTGACACGCTGCCGTCTGACATCGGCGGCTACCGGCTCGTACGCGTGCTCGGCAGCGATCAGCGCGCGGCCACCGCGCTCGTGCATGCGCACGGCACGACTCGAGTAGCGCGCGTGTTCCGCGCATCCTGCCCGCTCGCGGCGATCGACGCCGAACTCGCCGTGCATGACGTGATCAGCGCGGCCGATGAAGCACTTCGTCAGCACACGGTCGTGGCCGATGACCTCGCGACTCTGCCCGGCGACCGACTCGCGCTGCTGCTCGACCAGGTCGCCGGGCCGCTCCTCGACGATCTGCTCGCCGCCCGGCGCGGCAGCCTCTCGCTGGGCGAGGCGGTCACGCTCCTCGCCCCGATCGCGCAGGCGCTCGAGGCCGCGCACGCCGTGGGGCTCACCGGGCTCGGCCTGAGCCCCCGCGCGGTGCGGCTGAGCGCGGGCGGCGCCCCCGTCATCGTGCGCCTGCAGGATGCCCTCGCGGGCCCCGCGCTGCCCGAGCGGCTTCGCGCACTCGAGCCCGCCTACGCCCACGATCTGGCCGCGCTCGAGCGGCTCGGGGCCGCCGTAGCGGCGGCAGTGCCCGAGCAGGATCGACACGGGCTGCTGACCGCCCTGCGCGCACCGGCGCTCGGTCGAGCGCTCGCCCCCGCCCTCTTCGACCTGGCGCAGCCCGAGCCCGTGCTCCTCGCTTCGGAGACGGGTCGCGCCGAGGTGCGGCCGCACTCGCCGACCGACTCTGCTCGGCCCGGTCACGATCGGCACCCGGCGGAGGAGGGCCGCGAGGTGCACCAGATCGCGGTTCCGGGGGCGCTGTCGGCCGGCGAAGCGTCTGACAAGACGCGTGTCGACGGCACCCTCCCGACCTGGCTGACTGCCGCGGTCGACGCCGCGCGGGTGCTCGGGCTGCCCGCAGCCGTGGTCGACCCGATACAAGCGGCAGCAGCGAGGGTCGTCGCTGCCGTCGACCGATGGGCACGGCAGCTGCAGCGTGCGTCGGCGGCAGACGCTCGGAGTCGGCCGCCGCGGCGCGCGTCCGGCATCCGCACGCGCTTCGTCGTCGCCGGAGCGGCGGGCGCCGCGGCGCTCGTGATCGCGCTCGCGCTCATCGCCGCGCCCCCCGGGGCCGTCGAGAGCGCTGCATCGGGAGTCGGCACCACAGGGAACGCGGACTCCGCCCTCGACCCGCAGCGCGATCCTGGCCTCGAGGCGAACGGTGAGCGGTCCGAGATCGAGAGCGATGCGGTCGAGAACGATGCGGCCGAGAGCGATACGCCGGAGAGCGCACTGCATCCCCAGGAGGACGGCTGGCAGGGCCTCGTGTCGACTCTCGTCGACCGATGGTCTGCCTGCCGAGCGTCAGCGGAGGCGGACCACGACGCAGCCGAGTGCGCAGGTCGCGTCGCCCATGCGGGCTCGGCGGCGGAGCGGCTGCTGGGCACCGATGATGCGCGTCATGCGGTGCTCGAGCGCTGGAGCGCGCTGGGTGGTGAGGCAGTCGTCGTGGAGCGCATGGGCGGTGCCGTGCTCGTCGACCTGGTCGCCGCCGGAACGACGACGGCCTCGCTCCTCGTGGTGAGGAGCGAGGCCGGCTGGCGCATTCGCGACGTGATCGGCTAGATGCGCGACGCTCTCACAGGCCCAGGTCTCCGTCGAAGTCGGCCTCCTCGAGACGCGCCTTCACGGCGCTCAGGAAGCGCGCGGCGTCGGCGCCGTCGACGATGCGGTGGTCGTACGAGAGCGCGAAGTAGACCATCGACCGCACCGCGATGACGTCGGAACCATCGACCTGAATGACCGAGGGCTTCTTGCTGACGATGCCGGTGCCGAGAATGGCGACCTGAGGCAGGAACACGACCGGCGTGTCGAAGAGCGCACCGCGCGAGCCCGTGTTCGTGAGCGTGAACGTTCCACCCGCCAGCTCGTCGGGCTTGAGCTGGTTGTCGCGCGTGCGTGCGGCGAGGTCGGCGATCTCGCGAGCCAGGTCGGCGATGCTCAGGTCACCCGCGTTGCGGATGACGGGAGTCAGCAGGCCGCGCTCGGTGTCGACCGCGATCGAGAGGTTCTCTGTCTCGGGGTACACGATCGAGTCGCCGTCGACGGTCGCATTCACGATCGGGAAGGCCCGCAGCGCCTCGGTGGCGGCCTTCGCGAAGAAGGGCAGGAACGAGAGCTTGGTTCCGGTGGCCTTCTCGAAATCGGCCTTCACCGCGGTGCGCAGTGCGGCGACCTTCGTGACGTCGACCTCGACGACCGTCGTCAGCTGAGCCGTCGACTGCATCGAGATGACCGCGCGCTCGGCGATGACCTTGCGCAGGCGCGACATCGCCACGGTGGTGCCGCGCAGCGGCGAGGTCTCGAGCTCGGCGCGCGGGGCGATACTGCCCTGAGCCCCGGCGCTGGAGCCAGCGGCGGCGATGACGTCTTGCTTGCGGATGCGGCCGCCGACGCCGGTGCCGGTGACCCGTGCCAGGTCGACGCCGTGCTCGGCGGCGAGCTTGCGCACGAGCGGGGTGATGTAGGCCGCCGCGTTCGCCGTGACGGCGGCCGGCGCGGCCGGCGCAGGCGTCGTCACCGGGACGGGCGCCGCGACCGGCGCAGCAGGCGCGACCGGCTCAGGTGCTGCGGCGGGCTCGGGTGCCGCGACCGGCTCGGGTGCTGCGACCGGCTCGGGCGCTGCGACGGGCTCGGGGGCAGCGACCGGTTCGGGTGCCGCGACGGGCTCTGCGACGGGCTCCGCTACCGGAGCGGGTGCCGCCGGAGCCGCACCTCCACCAGCACCGTCGCCGATGCGCACGAGCGGAGTGCCGACCTCGACGGTCTCGTCTTCAGCGACGAGGATCTCTTCCACGACACCCGCGATGGGCGACGGGATCTCCGTGTCGACCTTGTCGGTCGACACTTCGAGCAGCGGCTCGTCGACCTCCACCCGGTCGCCCACGTTCTTCAGCCATCGGGTGACCGTTCCCTCGGTGACGCTCTCGCCGAGCGCCGGGAGGTTGACGGATTCGCTCATCAGTAGTGCTCCTTCGAAGCCTTCAATGTGTCTTCAGACTAGTTGCGGGGTCGTGCGGGGGTCACATCGCGTGCAGGGGCTTGCCCGCGAGTGCCAAGAACGCCTCGCCGAGGGCCTCGTTCTGCGTCGGGTGGGCGTGCAGCAGCGGGGCGACATCCTCGGGGTGGGCATCCCAGTTGACGGCCAGCTGGGCTTCGCCGATCAGTTCGCCGACGCGCGCGCCGATCATGTGCACGCCGACGACGGGGCCGTCGACGACGCGCACGACCTTGATCGATCCGGCGGTCTCGAGGATGTGGCTCTTGCCGTTGCCGGCGAGGTTGTACTCGTAGCTCGCGACGGCGGCGTCGCCGTACTGCTCTTTCGCCTTGGCCTCGCTCAGACCGACCGAGGCGACCTCGGGCTCGCTGTAGGTGACCTTGGGGATGTTGACGTCGCTGATGACGACGGGGTTGAGGCCCGCGATCTCCTCGGCGACGAAGATGCCCTGCTGGAAGCCGCGGTGCGCGAGCTGCAGGCCCGGCACGATGTCGCCGACGGCGTAGAGGCCCGGGATGCTCGTCTCGAGCCGCTCGTTCGTGAGCACGAATCCGCGATCCATCGCCACGCCGACCTCTTCGAAGCCGAGGTTGGCGGTGGCGGGGCCGCGACCGACGGCCACAAGAAGCAGGTCTGCCTCGATCGTGGCGCCGTTCTCGAGGGTCACGACGACGCCCTGGTCGTTCTGGGTGACGCTCTGGAAGCGCACTCCGAGCGTGAACTCGATGCCGCGCTTGCGGTAGGCCCGCTCGAACTGCTTCGAGATCGACTCCTCCTCCATCGGCACGAGGTGGGGGAGCGCTTCGATGATGTGCACCTCTGAGCCCCACGAGCGCCACACGCTCGAGAACTCCACGCCGATGACGCCGCCGCCGAGCACGGCGACCTTCTTCGGCACGAAGTCGAGCTGCAGAGCCTGCTCGGACGTGATGACACGGCCGCCGATCTCGAGCCCGGGAAGGGTGCGCGAGTACGAGCCCGTCGCGAGGATCACGTTCGTGCCCGTGATCGTGCTGTCGCCGACCTGCACGGTCGTGGGGGAGGTCAGGCGCCCCTCGCCCTCGACCATCGTGATGCCGCGAGCCTTGATGAGCCCCTGGAGGCCCTTGTACTTGCTCGCGATGATGCCTTCGCGGTACTGGATCACCGCGGGCACGTCGATGCCCTCGAGGGTGGCCTTGACGCCGAACTTGGCGGCGTCGCGAGCGGCGTCCGCCACCTCGGCGGAGTGCAGCAGGGCCTTGGTCGGGATGCAGCCGACGTGCAGGCAGGTGCCACCGACCTTCGCCTTCTCGATGAGCCCGACGCTCATTCCCAGCTGGCTGGCGCGCAGGGCCGCGGCGTAGCCGCCGCTTCCGGCACCGAGGATGACAAGGTCGAAAGTCTGGTCAGACACCGGCAGAGACTCCTTTATCCGCGAAGGATTGTCGTGCGGGGGCCGACGACGTGGTGGCGGGTCGACCCGATGTGCGGCACGACGGTCACGTGCCCGCAGTCGAGCCTACTACTTGGCCGCGAAGCCCTCCGCGAGCCGCACGAGCAGCCTGACGGTCACGCCCGAGGGCCCCTTCGGCGTGTAGCCGAACGGCGCGCCGGGGTTGTTGGCCGGCCCCGCGATATCGAGGTGGGCCCAGGGGATGCGGGGCGCATCCGCCTCGTCGCTCGTGCGCCCGACGAACTCGCGCAGGAACACGCCCGCCAGCAGCATGCCGGCCGCCGTGCTGCCCGGCTTGGCGTTGGCGATGTCGGCGACATCGCTCTTGAGCAGCGGCCGCAGCTCTGCCGGCAGCGGCATGGCCCACACGAGCTCGCCCGTGTCGGCGGCGGCGGCCTTGACACGCTCGACGAGGGCGTCGTCGCCCATGAGCCCTGCGTAGCGCTCGCCCAGAGCGACGCGCGCCGCGCCCGTGAGGGTGGCGACGTCGATGATCGCGTCGGGGTGCTCTTCGCTCGCGGCGACGAGGCCGTCGGCCATGACCAATCGCCCCTCTGCGTCGGTGTTGAGCACCTCCACGGTGGTACCGCCGCGGATCGTCAGGACGTCGTTGGGCCGCATGGCCGTCGACGACGGCATGTTCTCGGCGAGGCACAGCCAGGCGGTGAGGCGCACGGGGAGGTCGAGCCGTGCGGCGGCGATGACGGCCGCGAGCGCGGTCGCGGCCCCCGTCATGTCGTACTTCATGCCGACCATTCCGGCGGCGGGCTTCAGCGACAGCCCTCCCGAGTCGAAAGTGATGCCCTTGCCCACGATCGCGAGATGCGCACCGGGCTCCTCACGGCGGTAGCGCACCGCGAGGAGGCGGGGCGGCCGCGACGATCCTTGACCGACGCCGAGGATGCCCCCGAAGCCGCCGGCTGCCAGCGCGTCGGCCCCCCACTCCTCGAACTCGATCGGCAGCCCGGCAGCGGCTTCGCGAGCACGTTCGACGAAGCTCGCCGGGTACAGGTCGTTCGGCGGGGTGTTGACCAGGTCGCGCACCAGCGCGACCGCATCCGCCGTCGCGGTCGCGGCCACGGCGGCCTGCTCCGCACCGGCGACCGTCGTGGCGAGCTCGATGCTCGTCGTGCCCGCGGGAGCCTCGCCCGAGCGGTTGGCCGCGAAGCGGTAGCCGCCCATCGCCGCGCCTTCGAGCACGGCCTGCACCTCGGCCGCGGAGCTCGTCGGCAGCGCGATCGCCACACGGTCGGCGCTCGCGAGCGACCGCGCCGCGGTTCCCGCTGCCGTGCGGAGCGCCTCTGCGGTCAAGGGTGCGCGGCCGAGGCCCACGACGAGGATGCTCGCAGCGGCCACCCCTTCCGGCGCCGGGATGCGGGCCGTCTCGTCGACGGCTCCGGTGAGACCGAGCATCCTGAGCCCCGCGGCGAGCGTCGCGAGCGGACCGCTCTCGATGCCGACGACGGTCACACCCTCCTCGCCCGCGGCGGCGGGCGTGATCCCGACGACGAGAGCGTCGCCCTCCAGGTCGACGGGCGGGCGGGGCGAGACGGTGAGCGCGGGGAGGGCCATGCGCTCCAGGCTATCCGCGTGCAACGGGCCGCTCGTGCAGGCCCGAGGCCGGCGCTGTTCGCTGTGGGCACGCGCCCAGCGGCCCGGGCTGAGCGGTGCCGCGACCTACCATGGAGGCATGCGGAACCCGGCTGATCTCTACTCCGTCGTGCTCGCGGAGCACGAGGTGCCGCGCGATCTTCCGCTCGTGGTCGGGCTCACCGGCTTCGTCGATGCGGGTGGTGCGGTCGGCCAGGTCTCCGAGTACCTCCTCGACGAGCTCGACCACCGCGACGTGCTGGTCTTCGACAACGACGAGTTGCTCGACTATCGGGCGCGGCGCCCGATCATGGTGTTCGAAGAGACCCGCATCACCGAGTACCGGCGACCGCAGCTGGCCGTGCGACTCGCGCACGACGAGCTCGGCATGCCCTTCCTGCTGCTCACCGGCTACGAGCCCGACTTCCAGTGGGAGCGCTTCGTCGATGCGGTGATCGGCATCATCGCCCGCTACGGCGTCGCGTCGACGACCTGGGTGCACGCCATCCCCATGCCCGTGCCGCACTCGCGGCCGATCGGTGTGACGGTGAGCGGTACGCGCGACGAGCTCATCGAGGCCCTCTCGGTCTGGCGCCCCAGCACGCAGGTGCCCGGCAACGTGCTGCACCTTCTCGAGTACCGCCTCACCGAGTCGGGCGACCCCATCGCGGGTTTCGTGCTGCTGGTGCCGCACTACCTCGCCGACACCGAGTTCCCTTCCGCGGCGGTCACGGCGCTCGAGAGCATCACGGCCGCGACGGGCTTGCTCTTCCCGACCGATCGGTTGCGCTCCGACGGTCGCGAGTTCTTGGCCAAGATCGAGGGCCAGGTCGAGGGCAACAGCGAACTCGCCCGGCTCGTCGCGTCGCTCGAGCAGCGGCACGACAGCTACATGGAGGACAACCCGCTGCGCTCTCCGCTCACCGACGAAGACGGCGAGCTGCCGAGTGCCGACTCCATCGCCGCCGAGCTCGAGAAGTTCCTCGCGTTCCGCCAGAGCGCCGACGACGACGATCCGGTCTAGCTCTCGCGGGCCGACCTAGGCTGAGCGGGTGGATTCCCGACGGGCGTGGGCGGTGCTGATCGTCGCGACACTCGCCTACGTCGTCGGAGTGCTGCAGCGCTCGAGCATGGGCGTCGCCGGCGTCGCGGCGACCGAGCGCTTCTCGATCGATGCGACGGCGCTGTCGAGCCTCGGAGTGCTGCAGCTTCTCGTCTACGCGATCCTGCAGATTCCGGTGGGCGTGCTGGTCGATCGTTTCGGGCCGCGCGTGCTCATCGTCAGCGGAGCGGCGACGATGGCCGTCGGCCAGGTGCTGGTGGCGTTCGCCGGCGAGCTGCCCCAGGCGATCGTGGGGCGCGTGCTCGTCGGTGCGGGCGACGCCATGACGTTCATCTCGGTGCTGCGGCTTCTCGGCGCGTGGTTCTCGCCACGCCGGCTGCCGCAGCTCTCGCAGTGGGTCGGCACCCTGGGGCAGAGCGGGCAGCTGCTCTCGGCCATCCCTTTCGCCGTGGTGCTGCAGCTGAGCGGCTGGCAGACCGCGTTCGCCTCGGCGGCGTCGCTCTCGGTGGTCGCGGCGGTCGCGGTGCTGGTGGCGGTGCGGGATGCTCCTGCCGGCTCGCCGCCGAGCCGCTCGAGCTCGCTCGGCGCAGCGCTCGGGAGCCTGCGCGAGAGCATGAGGCACCCCGGCACGCGACTCGGGTTCTGGGCGCACGCGGCGACCCAGTCGAGCGGCGCGATGCTCAGCCTGCTGTGGGGCTTCCCGATGCTCGCGATCGGGCTCGGCTACGGGCCCGGGCCCGCGGCGGCGATGCTCGCGGGCATGGTCGTGGTCGCCGCGGTGTCGGGCCCGGTCATCGGTCTGCTGTCGGCGCGTTTCCCCTTCCGTCGCTCGAACCTGGTGCTGGGCATCGTCGGCGCGATGGCCGCGGCGTGGGCGGTCGTGCTGCTGTGGCCGGGCATCCCGCCGATCGGTGCCGTCGCGGTGCTGCTCGCCGTCGTCGCCGCCGGCGGACCCGGCTCGCTCATCGGCTTCGACTTCGCCAGCACCTACAACCCCCCGGTGCGGCACGGTGCGGCCTCGGGATTCGTCAACCTCGGGGGTTTCACGGTGACGGTCGCCTTGATCCTCGTCGTCGGGCTCATCCTCGACGCGCAGAGCCCCGGCGCCGCGCCCGCGCAGCTCTACGCGTGGGAGAACTGGCGGCTCGCGCTCGCGGCCCAGGCGCCGATCATCGGTGGCGTCGTGGTTCTCCTGCTCGTCGCTCGACGTCGCACCCGTCGCCGGTTGCAGGAGGACGAGGGCATCGCGGTAGGGCCGCTGTGGGTGGCGATCATGCGACGCCGTCGTGCTCGACGGGAGGGTCGCGGCGACATCGAGGGGTGGTCATGATTCGGTGCTCCGGTGTGCGATAATCGAGGTTCACGACCCGGTCGGACGCCGGGCACGCAACGCTCTTGAGAGTGCCACGCGGGCCTGTGCGACTTGACATGGGTCGTTGTACTGCCCGCAGAATGCGAAATGAGGGGCCCATGGCTGCCCGAGCTACCACCACCACGACGACGCCCGCGGCGAAGACCGCGGCGGCGAAGACTACGGCGACGAAGGCCGCGGCCCCGAAGACTGCGGCGGCGAAGACCACTGCCGCGAAGACTGTGGCTGTGACGACCGCGGCGGCGAAGACCGCGGCCCCGAAGACTACGCCGGCGAAGACCACTGCCGCGAAGACCACTGCCGCGAAGACCACGGCGGCCAAGGCTCCGGCCGCGACGAAGCGCGCGGCGGCCAAGAAGGCGACCTCACCTGCCGGCGCGGCCGCATCCGGAGGCGACGAGGATGTCGTCATCGATCTCGATACTGTCGAGCCCGACGTCGAGTCGGTCTCCGTCGACACGACTGAGGTGCCGGTCATCGTGGTCGACGAGTCTGCCGACGACGAGGCTTCGGACGACGATGCGGGCGATGATGACGACGAGCCGTCGTCGGGTTCGGCCGGCCCGCTGCCCACCGGGGCCATCATCATCTCGAACACCGATGACGACGACGAGGTTCCGGTCTACTCCTCGACCATCACGGGCGCTACGGCCGACCCGGTCAAGGACTACCTGAAGCAGATCGGCAAGGTTCCCCTCCTCAACGCCGCGGAGGAGGTCGAGCTCGCCATGCGCATCGAGGCGGGCCTCTTCGCCGAGGAGAAGCTCTCGACGATGACCGAGAAGGAGAAGCGCTCGGCCCTCGGCCGCGACCTCTCGTGGGTCGCGCGCGACGGCCAGCGGGCGAAGAACCACTTGCTCGGCGCCAACCTGCGCCTCGTCGTGTCGCTCGCCAAGCGCTACACCGGTCGCGGCATGCAGTTCCTCGACCTCATCCAAGAGGGCAACCTCGGTCTGATCCGCGCGGTCGAGAAGTTCGACTACACGAAGGGCTTCAAGTTCTCGACGTATGCGACGTGGTGGATCCGGCAGGCGATCACCCGTGCCATGGCAGACCAGGCGCGCACCATCCGCATCCCCGTGCACATGGTCGAGGTCATCAACAAGCTGGCTCGTGTGCAGCGCCAGATGCTGCAAGACCTGGGCCGCGAGCCCACCCCGGAGGAGCTCAGCCGCGAGCTCGACATGACCCCCGAGAAGGTCATCGAGGTGCAGAAGTACGGCCGTGAGCCGATCTCGCTGCACACGCCCCTCGGTGAAGACGGCGACAGCGAGTTCGGCGATCTGATCGAAGACACCGAGGCCGTCGTGCCGGCGGATGCGGTGGGATTCACGATGCTGCAGAAGCAGCTCGAGAGCCTGCTCGACTCGCTCTCCGAGCGCGAGGCGGGCGTCATCCGCATGCGGTTCGGCCTCGGCGACGGCATGCCCAAGACGCTCGACCAGATCGGCGACACCTTCGGCGTGACGCGCGAGCGCATCCGTCAGATCGAGTCGAAGACCATGGCCAAGCTGCGGCACCCCTCGCGCTCGCAGGCGCTGCGCGACTACCTCGAGTAGGCCGCGGCCGAGCATCCCGCCTGCGCGTCCCCGGGCGCCCCACCGAACGGAGTCCTCATGACCGCCACTCCCAACGACGGAAAGCCGCTGGTACGCGATGTCGCGGGCACGGCGTTCGAGCGCATCCCGATCCGCACGCACGTGGTGATGGATGGCGAAGACATCGTCGAGGTCGTCACCCGCTACGCCGCCCCGGTCGTCGCACCGGGCGACACGCTGTTCGTCACCGAGAAGATCGTGGCGATCACGCAGGGCCGCTCGTTCCCGGTCGACTCGATCACAGCCCGCCCTCTTGCGCACACGCTCTCGAAGTACGTGACGAAGACCTCGCACGGCATCGGTCTCGGCATGCCGGAGACGATGGAGATGGCGCTGCGCGAGTGCGGTACCCCGCGCATTCTGTTCGCCGCGGCCGTCGCCGCCGTCTCGAAGGCCCTCGGCCGCAAGGGTGACTTCTACCGCATCGCGGGCCCCAAGGCCCGCGGCATCGACGGCCCGACGCACAACACCATCCCGCCGTATAACACGCAGGTGGTGCTCGTGCCGCTGCGTTCGCGCGAGATCGCGCACGAGCTCCAGGCCGCTCTCGGAGGTCAGATCGAGGTGGCCATCGTCGACATCAACGACTTCGGCGGCAATGTGCTGGGCTCGACGCTGACCGCTGCGGGCGAGAAGCAGCTCGTCGGCATCCTCGCCGACAACCCGCTCGGCCAGAACCACGAGAGCACTCCGCTGGGCGTCGTGCGCCCGGCGCGCGCGAGCGACGCAGGCTAGAAGCCGATCGCCGCCCGGTAGACGGGCAGCAGGCCCTCGCGCACGCCGGTGGCGCCCGGCTTGAGCTGGAAGACGCCGGTGTTGTAGTTGCCCTCGATGACGGCGGCGCCGTCGGGCGTGATGGCGATGTCCCACCCCACATACCGGATCTGGGGGACTTCGCGCGCAAGCTCGTCGACGAGCGACTGCACCGCACCCCAGTTCGGCACGGCGAAACCCACGATCGACGTACCCGACAGAGGATGCTCGCGGAACACACGGCCAGCACCATCGAACGCTGGGTGGTGCGCGACGCCGTCGTCGTCGAGCATCGTGTACATGCCGCCGTCGCTGAAGTTGTCGACGTCGCCGCCGTTGCCCATCTTGAGCACGCGAGCGAGCGTGTGCACCTCGCTGCGGTCATCGAGGTAGGTGACGATGCGCAGCGTGTTCACGCTCGACGGGTTGAGCAAGGACATCCGCGGGTGCTGGGTGAGGAACTGCTCGAGCAGCACCTGTCGCTGGGCGAGCCGGTCGGCGCGGAATGCGGGGATATCGGAGATGGCGCTGCTCGAGTACGCCGCGATGCCGTCGCCCCCGAGGCTGTCGGCGATCTTCGCGATCACGCGGTCGTGGCGGGCGAGGAAGGCGTCGAGCTCGTCGTCGGAGCACGAACGCAGATCGATCCACTCGCGCCCCAGGTACGGGGCGAATCGCACGTTGAACCGCGACTTGTCGGCGAAGGTCGCACGGTGCTCGGGCGCATTGAGCCGAAGGGCGAGGTGGTTCGACTTCGGATGCGTCATGAACGTCTCGCGCTCGCGACGCGTCAGCAGGTGGAAGTCCCAGTCGAAGTAGTCCTGGAAGGCCGTCTCGTGACGCACCGCCGCCCACAGCATGTCGAGCGTGATGAGTGCCCGCGGCCGGCCGCTCGACGCGGCGATCAGGCCCGCGAGATGGCGGAGGTTCGCCGTGTCGATCGCACGAGCACGACGAGCGAGGTAGCGGAGCCGATGGCCCCAGCCGAGCGAACCCGCCACTTAGGCAGAAGCCGTGAGGCGATCCGTCTCGTCGTGCCAGGCGAGCGCCGAGCCCGACAGCTTCTCCTTGAAGCGTGCGGCGTGGTGGGCGCAGAACAGCAGCTCACCGGTGACGAGCGTCGCGCGCACGTACGCCTGGGCGCCGCAGCTGTCGCAGCGATCGAGCGCCGAGAGCGGCGCGGCTGCGACGCTCGGGTTCTCGGTGGTGATCTGCGTCATGGGGTGCCCCTCACTCTCCGTCGGCATCAGTCGTCCTTCGTGGTCCCATTGCACCACACGCATGCGGCGGTGCCGTGTCAATCCGCCTCGATTTCGCTGAACGCGTAGGAGCGGATGCTGCGGAGTATTCGGAGCGGTCCGGCCCGCGGAGTGGGAGCCGCGCGTCGTCGTCGGCCCCGCCTACGATGAACGTCGTGCCCAGTTCTGACTATTCCGCCCGCCATCTCTCCGTGCTCGAGGGCCTGGAAGCGGTGCGCAAGCGTCCCGGCATGTACATCGGCTCGACCGACTCGCGCGGGCTCATGCACTGCCTGTGGGAGATCATCGACAACTCGGTCGACGAAGCGCTCGGCGGCCACGGCACGCAGATCGACCTGACGCTGCATCCCGACGGCAGCGTCGAGGTGCGCGACCGCGCGCGCGGCATCCCCGTCGACATCGAGCCCAAGACCGGGCTGAGCGGCGTCGAGGTCGTGTTCACGAAACTGCATGCCGGCGGCAAGTTCGGCGGCGGCTCGTATGCCGCATCCGGTGGTCTGCACGGCGTCGGCGCCTCCGTCGTGAACGCGCTCAGCGAGCGCCTCGATGTCGAGGTCGACCGCGACGGTGCCATCTGGGCGATGTCGTTCCACCGCGGCGAGCCCGGCACCTTCGCGGATGGCGCCGACGGCCCGAGCCCCGACTCGCCGTTCACCCCCTTCGTGTCGGGCAGCGAGCTGCGGAAGATCGGGAGGGTGGCCAAGGGCGTCACGGGAACACGCATCCGGTACTGGGCCGACCCGCAGATCTTCACGAAGGGTGCGAGCTTCCTCACCGAGGAGCTCATCGGTCGACTGCGCCAGACGGCCTTCCTGGTTCCCGGCATCACTCTCGAGCTCTCCGACCAGCGCGGCGAGACGCCCGTCATCGAGTCGTTCCGCTTCGACGGCGGCATCAGCGAGTACGCCGAGTTCTTGGCGCCGGATGCCCCGCTCACCGATACCTGGCGCATCACGGGCAGCGGCACCTTCACCGAGACGGTGCCCGTGCTGCAGGCCAACGGCCACATGGTGCCGACGGAGGTCGAGCGCGAGTGCGTGGTCGACATCGCTCTGCGCTGGGGCACCGGCTACGACACGACCTTCCGCTCGTACGTCAACATCATCGCGACGCCGAAGGGCGGCAGCCACCAGCTCGGGTTCGAGCAGGGGCTGCTGAAGTTCTTGCGTGCCGAGGTCGAGAAGAATGCGCGGCGCCTCAAAGCCGGCACCGACAAGCTCGAGAAGGACGACGTGCTCGCCGGCCTGACGGCCGTGCTCACCGTGCGCCTGCCCGAGCCGCAGTTCGAAGGCCAGACGAAAGAGATCCTCGGCACGCCGGCGGTGCGCGCGATCGCGGCGACCGTCATCGCGCGTGGCCTCGCCGAGCGCTTCGCCTCGAGCAAGCGCGATGACAAGGCGCAGACGGCGCTCGTGCTCGACAAGGTCGTCGCCGAGATGAAGAGCCGCATCTCGGCGCGTGCCCACAAAGAGACGCAGCGCCGCAAGAACGCGCTCGAGAGCTCGGCGCTGCCCGCGAAGCTCGTCGACTGCCGCTCGAACGACGTCGCGAGCAGCGAGCTGTTCATCGTCGAGGGCGACAGCGCGCTCGGCACGGCGAAGCTCGCGCGAGACAGCGAGTTCCAGGCGCTCCTGCCGATCCGCGGCAAGATCCTCAACGTTCAGAAGGCCTCGGTGAGCGACATGCTCAGCAACACCGAGTGCGCCTCGATCATCCAGGTCATCGGCGCGGGTTCGGGCCGCAGCTTCGACCTCGAGCAGGCGCGCTACGGCAAGGTCATCATCATGAGCGATGCCGATGTCGACGGGGCTCACATCCGCACGCTCCTGCTCACGCTCTTCTTCCGCTACATGCGGCCGATGATCGACGACGGCCGCGTCTTCGCCGCCGTGCCCCCGCTGCACCGTGTGATCGTCATGAACCCCGGCTCGAAGCCGAACGAGACGATCTACACGTACAGCGAGAGCGAGCTGCAGGGTGTGCTCGCGGCGCTCAAGAAGGCCGGCAAGCGCTATCAGGATCCGATCCAGCGCTACAAGGGCCTCGGTGAGATGGATGCCGATCAGCTCGCCGACACGACCATGAGCCGGGCGCATCGCACCCTCCGCCGCGTGCGGGTGAGCGACGCCGAGGCATCGTCGCGCATGTTCGAGCTGCTCATGGGCAACGAGGTCGCCCCCCGGAAGGACTTCATCATCGCGGGGCAGGGCCTCGACCGCGATCGCATCGACGTCTAGGGTCGCCCGCTCGCTCAGGTGAGGGGCGTGCCGACCGAGCCGAGGGGGGAGTCGAGCGGGGTGCCCGAAGCGTCGCGCTTCGCCCCACCCGCCGGCAACGTGCGGGCCGAGCCGTCGGCGCCCACGGCGAGCGGCGCCGTGCCCACCCAGGCGAGCTGGATGACGTCTTCGCCCTTGAGGAAGGCGTGGCAGCGCACGCCCCCGGTGGCGCGCCCCTTGCCGGGGAACTGCTCGAAGGACGAGAGCTTGCCGCGACCGGGGTCGGCACCCGCGATGGTCTGCGTCGAGCTCGAGACCGTCAGCACCTCGGCGGTCGACGGATCCACCGCGCCGAAGAACACCGCACGGGCGCCGGCGCCGAGCTTCACGCCGGCCATCCCGCCCGCCGCAAGACCCTGAGGGCGCACCTGGTCGGCGGCGAAGTGCAGCAGCTGAGCATCCGACGTCACGAAGACCAGCTCGGCCGCATCGTCGGCCGGGGCCGCCCCGATGACCTCGTCGCCGGGCTTGAGGGCGATGACCTCGCCGTCGGGGCGCGCCGGCCAGCCGCCGGCTGCGACGCGCTTGACTACACCGTCGCGTGTGCCGAGCGCGAGCGGCACGGTGCTGCTGGGGTCGACGATCGCGAGCACACGTTCTCTCGCATCGGTGAGGCCGAGGTAGTCGCGCAGCATCGCGCCTGCCGCGAGCTGCACCGAGTTCGCGGGCACGCTCGGCAGATCGACGGGCGAGAACCGCACGAAGCGGCCGTGCGAGGTGATGGCCGCGAGATCGCCGCGGGTCGTCGAGTCGATCGATCCGAGCAGGGCGTCGTGCTTGCTGCGCCGGGCCGGTGCCACGATCGTCGCGCCCTCGGGCAGCTCTACCCGCACGGCGCGGCCCGTCGTCGAGACGAGCACGCGGCACGGAGCGTCGGCGATCTCGAGCGAGACGGGTGCGATGCCACGGCTGCGGGGCGCCGCGAGGGAGGCGCTCGCCTCGGTGAGCAGGGTGCGTCGCGGGGTGCCGAAACGGTCGGCCGTGGCTTCGAGCTCGTCGCCGACGACGGCGCGCACGCGCGCGGGATCGGACAGCAGCGTCTCGAGCTCGGCGATCTCGGCACGCAGTTGGTCGCGCTCCGTCTCGAGCTCGATGCGGCTGAACTTCGTGAGGCGGCGCAGCCGCAGCTCGAGGATGTACTCGCTCTGCGGCTGGCTGAGGTCGAAGACCTCGATGAGGCGAGCGCGGGCGGCCTCCGCGTCGTCGGAGGTGCGGATGACCTGGATGACCTCGTCGATGTCGAGGATCGCGACGAGCAGCCCCTCGACGAGGTGCAGCCGCTCTCGGCGTCGATCGAGGCGGTACCCGCTGCGTCGCGTGACGACCTGGATGCGGTGGTCGAGGTAGACCTGCAGCAGCTCTCTGAGCCCGAGTGTCTGGGGAGTGCCGTCGACGAGGGCGACGGCGTTGATCGAGAAGCCGTCTTCGAGCGGCGTGTAGCGGTACAGCTGCTCGAGCACGGCCTCAGGGCTGAACCCCGTCTTGATGCCGATGACGAGGCGCAGCCCGTTGCGGCGGTCGGTGAGGTCGGTGACATCGCTGATGCCGGCGAGCTTCTTCGACTGCACCCCGTCTTTGATCTTCTCGATGACCTTCTCGGGCCCTACGAGATATGGAAGCTCGGTAATCACGATGCCGGTCTTCCGGGCCGTGACTGCCTCGATCGACACCTTGGCTCGCGTCTTGAACGAGCCTCGACCGGTCGCGTAGGCCTCGCGTACCCCGTCGAGCCCGATGATCGTGCCGCCTGTCGGCAGGTCGGGGCCGGGCACGTAGGCCATGAGGTCGTCGAGCGACGCCGAAGGGTCGTCGAGCAGATGGCGCGCGGCTGCAGCGACCTCGATGAGGTTGTGCGGCGCCATGTTCGTGGCCATTCCGACGGCGATGCCGCTCGCGCCGTTGACGAGCAGATGGGGGAAGGCGGCGGGCAGCACGGAGGGCTGGGTGAGCTGGTTGTCGTAGTTGGGCACGAAGTCGACGACGTCTTCATCGAGGTCGTCGACCATGGCCATCGCCTCGGCGCGCAATCGCGCCTCGGTGTAGCGGGCGGCCGCGGGGCCGTCGTCGAGCGAGCCGAAGTTGCCGTGCCCGTCGATGAGCGGCACGCGCAGCGTGAAGTCTTGCGAGAGCCGCACGAGCGCGTCGTAGATGGCCGAGTCGCCGTGGGGGTGCAGCTTGCCCATCACCTCGCCGACGACGCGCGCCGACTTCACGTGCCCACGATCAGGGCGCAGGCCCATCTCGCTCATCATGTACAGGATGCGCCGCTGCACCGGTTTGAGGCCATCGCGCGCATCGGGCAGCGCGCGCGCATAGATGACGGAGTAGGCGTACTCGAGGAACGAGCCCTGCATCTCGTCGGCGAGATCGACGTCGTCGATGCGTTCGCCGACGGGTGCGTCGGCAGGGTCGGAGGCCCGGGATCGGGAGGCGGGAGGGGGAGTCATAGGCTGGCCCCATGTTACCGGCGCCGCGCGGCGAGTCCCCGTCACTCGCCGACGTGTTGACCGGAGCGTTCGCCGCGATGCGCGCCGAACCGAACCGTCTCGCGCTGCCTCCCGTGCGCAGCGCCGTGGTCGTGCTCGTCGATGGTCTCGGGATGTCCGCGCTGCAGCGTCGCGCGGGTCACGCGCGTCGACTGCTGGCCGCCATCCCGGCGAAGGGCGGCGCGATCGACTCGGGCTTCCCGACCACGACCGCGTCTGCGCTCGCGACCCTCACGACCGGTCTCTCCGCCGGCGAGCACGGTCTGGTGAGCTACAGCGCCATCGATCCTGCAGGCGATCGTGTCGTCAACCAGTTGACGGGCTGGGATGACGGCATGCGGCCGCGCGACTGGCAGCCTCACCCGACCGTCTTCGAACGGGCGACCGCCGAGGGCGTCGACGCCGTCGTCATCGGTGCCGAGCGCTATCGCGATACGGGGTTCACCGAAGCTGTGCTGCGGGGCGCGCGATTCGAGGCTCAGCGCTCGATCGGCGATCGCGTCGCCCGGGGCGCGGCCCTGCTGCGCGATGGCGAGCGGAGGCTCGTCTATGTGTACGTGCCCGAGCTCGACATGGCGGGGCACGCCGAGGGGGTCGAGTCGTCGCTCTGGACCCAGCGGCTCGAGGAGCTCGACGCGGGGCTGCGCTCCCTCGAGCAGGCGTTGCCGGCCGATGCGGGAGCGCTCCTGACCGCGGACCACGGCATGCTCGATGTCGCTGCGCATCGGCGGTTCGTGCTCGCCGCGGAGGACCCGCTGTGGGAGGGCATCCGCCATGTCGCGGGCGAGCCGCGGTGCCTGCATCTGGGCCTGGCAGATCCGCAGCGCGCGGAGTCGGTGCGCGATCGGTGGCTCGAGCTCGAGGGTGGCCGGTCGTGGGTCGCGACGCGCGCCGAGGCGATCGCCGCCGGCTGGTTCGGCGCGGTGTCTGCCGCGGCGCTGCCGCGCATCGGTGACGTCATCGTCGCGGCCCGAGCGCAGGTGGCGTACTACGACGCCCGCACGGCCACCGATCGCTCTCTCGCGATGGTCGGGCAGCACGGATCGTTCTCACCCGACGAATCGCGCGTGCCGCTGGCGCGCTGGGGGGCCTTCGCCGCCTGAGCGGGTCTCCACGCGGTGATGCGGCGATGCGGTGAGGCCGTGACGCCGTGACCCGGTCAGGCGGGGTCGTCGTCGGGCCGCGCGCCGAACACGATCTCGTCCCAGCTCGGCATCGCTGCCCGCCCCCGGCGATTCGCCGGCTTCATCGACGGCTGCTCGACCGTGTCGCCCGTGAGCGAGGCGTCGTCGATGGCGCTGTCGAGCCCGGGGTCGTCGATGCCGTCGGTCTCGTCGAGAGAAGGGTGATCGAGAAGCGCATCGTCGATGGGCACGTCGACGATGCGGATGGAACCGGTCGAGGGGTGCGCTGCACGGGACGACTCCCAGTCGTCGGTGGGCGCGGCTTCACGCTCGCCGCGTCGTCGACGCAGCGCTTCGAGCAGGTCGGCAGTGTTGCCGAGCTCGTGGGTGTCGGCACCGTCGGGCTCGGCGATGCGGGCGGTCGGTCGCTCGGGCCGCTCGATCGACACCGTCGGACGTGTCGTGTCGGTGGTCGGGGTGAAGGCTCCGCTGTCGAATCTGCCGCTCGGGGCTGCCTCAGCGGGCACCGCGCGCAGTCGAGGCATGATCGGAGCAGGGCCGTCGCCCTGCTGCGAGAGCGACTGCGCCTCGTGGTTGGAGGGGACGAGCGTCGACTTCTTCGGGTCGAACGTCCACACGGCCGTGCGGGCGACATCGTCATCGAGGAAGCTCACCGACACGACCCAGTGTGTCTCGTGCTTGCGGCTCTCCCAGCGCACGTCGCGAGCGCCGATCCCGGCGAGTCGATGATCGATCGCCGAGCCGAACGTGCCGGTGCCGCCTGACTCGCCGTCGGCCGCGACGGCGACCGGTACGGTGCGTGCCGCGGTCACGACGTACTCCCGCTCGGCGAGAACCGGCCCCTCGAACCTTTGGATGTACTCGAGCGGCTCACCCGTCTGCGTGGCCACCTCGGCCGCGGTGAGCCCCTGCCGGATGAGCGCCTGCACGTTCTTGGGCCCGACGCGGTGCTGAACCGGAGCCGCCGGTCGGTTCTGCCGCAGAGCCGTGTGCAGTGCCTCGGTGATCGGGACGCGGAACCGCGAGCCGTCGGCGGAGACGACGATGAGCGCGCCGTTCTCGGCACCGATCACTGTGAGCTCGTCCATGGCTCTCACCCTCCGGTCGTGGGGTTGGTGGCCACAGCATCCCATGGCGCTGGGAGGAGCGCGGGGAATAGCGCGGGCGTGCCGGAAGTTGGCGGGGGAGACGAGGACGAACACGGGGCGAGCGGCGCGTTTGCGTTTCCCCCTGCGTTCCTGCAAACTATGCCCGCCGAACGCGGCCGACAAGTGTGAATGAGAAGTGGACTGGCATGGCTACGGACTACGACGCCCCCCGCAAGACGGACGAGGACACCGATTCGATCCAGGCCCTGCAGGAGCGCGTTCCCGACAAGCTCTCGGGCGTCGTCGACGTCGATGACGCTGACAACCCGGGCTTCGAGCTGGCTGGTCAAGACCTGGCCGACCTCGATCTCGACGTCGTCGTGCTGCCTCCGCAAGCGGACGAGTTCACGTGCATCAGCTGCTTCCTCGTGAAGCACCGCTCGCAGCTCGACCACGAGGAGAAGCTCGGCTCGGTCTGCCGGGAGTGCGCGAGCTAGAGCGCCCTGGGGGCCGTCGACCCGCCGTCAGGCGCGTGCTGCGGCGAGCGCCGCGGCGAGATCCTCTGGGTGCCGCGTCGACACGAGCCAGTACGGCGTCGGGTCGTCGGGGTCGGTGAGGTCGATGCGCAGCACGGGCGCGACGTCGGGTCGCAGCACGAGGTGCGCGCGCGCATCGAGCTGCTGACCGCGCGCCAGTCGTGCGTCGTCGCCCCGGGCGACCGTCGTGCCGCCGACGAACGACACCGGCACGTGCGCCGAGCCCGCGTGCAGCATCCCGTCAGACACCGCGATCGTCGGCGCGGTCAGCACGGCCGCACCGACGACGCCCAGCGCGAGAACGGTGCCGACGACCGCGCCGACGACCGCGTTGATCGGGGCGAAGGTCAGCAGGCTGGCCGGGATGGCGAGCGCCGCGATCAGGCCGATCCAGGGTGCGGGCCATAGGCGCTCGCGATACGACTCCATGACCCCATTCGACCATGCATTAGCCTCGACGCGTGCCGCGAACCGTCGATGTGCTTCTCACCGGGTCCACGATCCCCGCCTACGCTCACCCCGGCGACGCGGGGGCCGATCTGTGCGCCGCTGAGGCGATCGAGCTCGCCCCGGGAGAACGCGCCACGATCGGCACCGGCACCGCGATCGCGTTGCCCGACGGCTACGCCGCGTTCGTCGTGCCCCGCAGCGGGCTCGCGGCCCGGCACGGCGTGACCATCGTCAATGCCCCCGGCACGGTCGACGCCGGCTACCGGGGTGAGATCAGGGTCACGGTGCTGAATACGGATGCTCGCGAATCGTTCCGCGTCGAGGTGGGTGATCGCATCGCGCAGCTCATCGTGTGGCCCGTCGTGCGAGCGCACTTCGTGCCGGTGGACGCGTTGCCCGGTTCGCACCGCGGCGAGCGAGGGTTCGGGTCGACCGGCTACCGTGGGGTGCCGACCGAAGGAGATTCCGCGTGACCGATACCGTCGCTGGCGCCACGCCGTCGTTCGACGACGCCAAGTCCGCTCCGCTCGACCGGGCTGAGAACGGCCCACTCGACGAGAGCGAGGCGAACGCCGTGCGGCCGTACGTCGACCTCGGCGGCGTCAAGCTCGTACCCCGCGAGGGCTTGCAGTTGCGCCTCGAGATCGAAGAGGGCACGAAGCGGGTCGTGGCGGTCGGCATCGACTACGCCGGTTCGACACTGCAGGTGCAGCCTTTCGCGGCGCCGCGCACGAGCGGGCTGTGGCATGAGATCCGCGCCCAGATCGTCGAGCAGGTGCGGTCGCAGGGCGGCGAGATCCAAGAGCGCGAGGGGGTCTTCGGTCCGGAGGTCGTCGCGCGCATCCCCGTCACGGGCGGTGAGGTCGGGGCCACGCGCATCGCGCGCTTCGTCGGCGTCGATGGCCCCCGGTGGTTCCTCCGCGGCGTCATCGCCGGCCAGGGTGCCATCGAGGCAGAGGCTGCCGCGGCGATCGACGACGTCTTCCGCGGCATCGTGGTGGTGCGCGGCACCACGCCCATGCCGCCACGCGACCTCATCCCGCTGCAGGTCCCGCAGGGTGCGACGGCAACCGGCACCGCGGCCGCGCCGGCCGCACCGACCGCATGAGCGGCGGTGTCGAGAGGGGTGACGCCACAGAGGGGTCGACCGACGGCGGCGCAGACTCTCTCGAGCGACACGAATCCGCTCCCGAGCCCGGCGATTCCGCCGCCGATCTGCGTGCAGCCCTCGAGGCCGCCGCTCGCCGCTCGGGTTTCGCTCGCGTCGAGCCGGGCGAGCGACCGACGTCGCATGCCCTGTGGGCGGCGGTCGGGGGAGTCCGCGGGCTCGTCGAGTCGCTCCTGCCTGGCTTCCTCTTCCTCGCCGTGTTCACGATCACGGGCGAGGTGGCGCCGTCCGTCCTGATCCCGGTCGGCATCGCTGTGCTCTTCGTGCTCGTGCGAGCGGTCACCAAGACGCCCATGACCCCCGCCGTCGTCGGGCTCATCGGCATCGCGCTCTCGGCCGGTCTCGCCCTGATCACCGGCCGGGCGGAGGAGAACTTCCTCCTCGGCTTCCTCATCAACGGCGTCTGGCTCGTCGCCCTGCTCGTGAGCCTCGCCGTGCGTCGACCGCTCATCGGGGTCATCACTGCGTTGCTCACGGGCGATCACGACTGGCGCTCCGACGCTGCCAAGCGCACGGTGCTCACCGTGACCACCTGGCTCTGGGTCGGCTTGTTCACTCTGCGGCTCGGCGTTCAGGTGCCGCTCTACCTCGCCGAGCAGGCGGCTGCGCTCGCGGCCACGAAGCTGCTCATGGGCCTCCCGCTCTACGCCGCGGTGCTCTGGGTCACGTGGCTCATGGTGCGCGCGGTCTACGCGCGCCGGGCATCCTGAGTGCTAGCATTATTTATCTCGATATCAAGATAGTTTCCGGCCGGTAGGCTGAGGCTGTCCGGCGCAGGGCGACGGATGCGCCCCGCCCGTTGCACAAGAGGAGTCACTGTGTCCGCAGTCAACAGCTTCGCGTCGATCGACACCCTGTCGGTCGCCGGCACCGAGTACCAGGTCTTCCGCATCGACACGGTGCCGGGGTACGAGACGTTGCCGTTCAGCCTCAAGGTGCTGCTCGAGAACCTGCTGCGCACCGAGGACGGCGCGAACGTCACCGCCGAGCAGATCCGGGCCCTCGGGTCGTGGGATCCGGCGGCAGAGCCCGACACCGAGATCCAGTTCACCCCTGCGCGCGTCGTGATGCAGGACTTCACGGGCGTTCCGTGCATCGTCGACCTCGCCACGATGCGCGAAGCAGTCGCCGCCCTCGGTGGCGACCCCCACAAGATCAACCCGCTCGCGCCGGCCGAGCTCGTCATCGACCACTCGGTCATCGCCGACCTCTTCGGCACGGCCGACGCGCTCGAGCGCAACGTCGAGATCGAGTACGAGCGCAACGGTGAGCGCTACCAGTTCCTGCGCTGGGGCCAGACGGCCTTCGACGACTTCAAGGTCGTGCCCCCGGGCACGGGCATCGTGCACCAGGTCAATATCGAGCACCTCGCGAAGGTCACCTACACGCGCGAGGTCGGCGGCGTGCTGCGCGCCTACCCCGACACGTGCGTCGGCACCGACTCGCACACGACGATGGTCAATGGTCTCGGTGTGCTCGGCTGGGGCGTCGGCGGCATCGAGGCCGAGGCGGCCATGCTCGGCCAGCCCGTCTCCATGCTCATCCCGAAGGTCGTCGGGTTCAAACTCACGGGCGCGATCCCGACCGGCGTCACGGCGACCGACGTCGTGCTCACGATCACCGAGATCCTGCGCAAGCACGGCGTGGTCGGCAAGTTCGTCGAGTTCTACGGTGCCGGTGTCGCGGCCGTCCCGCTCGCGAACCGCGCCACGATCGGCAACATGAGCCCCGAGTTCGGCTCGACCGCCGCGATGTTCCCGATCGACGACGTGACCCTCGACTACTTGCGGCTCACCGGTCGCAGCGAGGCGCAGGTAGCGCTCGTTGAGGCCTACAGCAAGCTGCAGTCGCTCTGGCACGACCCGAGCGTCGAGCCCCGCTTCAGCGAGTACCTCGAGCTCGACCTGTCGACGGTCGTCCCCTCGATCGCGGGCCCGAAGCGCCCGCAAGACCGCATCGAGCTCTCGGTCGCCAAGTCGGCGTTCGAGGCGGCGCTGCCGGCCTACACCGACACGGCATCGACGCCGGTCTCGGTGACCGTGGGCGGCGAGCAGTTCACGCTCGACAATGGCGCGGTCACGATCGCGGCCATCACCTCGTGCACCAACACCTCGAACCCCTCCGTCATGCTCGCCGCGGGCCTGCTCGCGCGCAACGCTGCGCAGAAGGGCCTCAAGGCCAAGCCGTGGGTCAAGACCACGCTCGCGCCGGGCTCGAAGGTCGTCACCGACTACTACGAGAAGGCGGGCCTTACCGACGACCTCGAGGCCCTCGGCTTCTACACCGTCGGCTACGGCTGCACGACCTGCATCGGCAACTCGGGCCCCCTCGCCGATGAGATCTCGACGGCGATCAACGATCACGACCTCGCCGTGACGGCGGTGCTGTCGGGCAACCGCAACTTCGAGGGCCGCATCAACCCCGACGTGAAGATGAACTACCTCGCGAGCCCCCCGCTCGTGATCGCGTACGCTCTCGCCGGCTCGATGAACTTCGACTTCGAGACGGATGCCCTGGGCGCCGACACCGAGGGCAACGACGTGTACCTGCGCGACATCTGGCCCGACGCGGCCGAGGTGCAGGCGACGATCGACTCGTCCATTGACACGGGCATGTTCGACCACCAGTACGCCTCGGTCTTCGAGGGTGACGAGCGCTGGCGCTCGCTGCCGACGCCCGACGGCGCGACCTTCGAGTGGGACTCGGAGTCGACGTACGTGCGCAAGCCCCCGTACTTCGACGGCATGACGCTCGAGACGTCGCCGGTGAGCGACATCGCGGGTGCGCGCGTGCTCGCGAAGCTCGGCGACTCGGTGACGACCGACCACATCAGCCCGGCCGGCTCGATCAAGGCCGACTCACCGGCGGGCCAGTACCTCACCGAGCACGGCGTCGACCGGAAGGACTTCAACTCCTACGGCTCCCGCCGCGGCAACCACGAGGTCATGATCCGCGGCACGTTCGCGAACATCCGCCTCAAGAACCAGCTGCTCGACAACGTCGAGGGCGGATTCACGCGCGACTTCACGCAGCCGGATGCCCCGCAGGCGTTCATCTACGACGCGAGCGAGCGCTACCAGGCAGCCGGGGTTCCCCTCGTCATCTTCGCGGGCAAAGAGTACGGTTCGGGCTCGAGCCGCGACTGGGCCGCCAAGGGCACGAGCCTCCTGGGCGTGAGGGCCGTGATCGCCGAGAGCTTCGAGCGCATCCACCGCTCGAACCTCATCGGCATGGGCGTGATCCCGCTGCAGTTCCCCGCGGGCGAGACCGCCGACAGTCTCAGTCTCGACGGTACCGAGGTGGTCTCGATCTCGGGCATCACCGAGCTCAACGCGGGTACGACGCCCCGCACGGTTCGCGTCACGGCGACGCCCAGCGCGCACTCGCCGGCGGGTGCAGCGCCCATCGAGTTCGACGCCGTCGTGCGCATCGACACCCCCGGTGAGGCCGACTACTACCGCAACGGCGGCATCCTGCAGTACGTGCTGCGGAGCCTCGTCTAGCCACTCAGCGAACCGTCGGCGAACGCCCAGTAACAGGCGTTCGCCGACGGGCCGCCTCTCAACCGCGCTCCCGTAGAGTAGGCAAATGGCACTGCTCGACACGATCCGCACCCCCCGCGATCTCGACCGTCTCACCGAGGTGCAGATGGTTGAGCTGGCCGAGGAGATCCGACGCTTCCTCGTCGCCGAGGTCTCCAAGACCGGCGGGCACCTGGGGCCGAACCTCGGCGTCGTCGAGCTCACACTGGGCATCCACCGCGTCTTCGAGTCACCGCGCGACGCGATCGTGTGGGATACCGGGCACCAGTCGTACGTGCACAAGCTGCTCACGGGGCGGCAAGACTTCTCGCTGCTGCGGCAGAAGGGCGGCCTCGCCGGCTACCCCCAGCGCTCGGAGAGCGAGCACGACATCGTCGAGAGCTCGCACGCCTCGAGCTCGCTCAGCTGGGCCGACGGCATCTCGCGGGCCTTCGAGATGACGGGGCAGGATGACCGCCATGTCATCGCCGTCGTCGGCGACGGAGCCCTCACGGGTGGCATGACGTGGGAGGCCCTCAACAACATCAGCGACGACAACAGCCGCAACCTCGTCATCGTCGTCAACGACAACGGCCGCTCGTACGCGCCCACGATCGGCGGCATGGCGCGTTTCTTGTCGACGGTGCGCACGCGGCGCTCGTACTACCGCTTCCGGCGCGGTACCGAGCGGGCCTTCGGCTACCTCGGCGCCCCTGGCCGCGCGGTGTACCGCGGCGTGCGGGGCGGCCTGCACGGCTTCCTCTCGCGCTTCACCAACAACGAGGCGCTCTACTCGAACCTCGACATCAAGTACATCGGGCCCATCGACGGCCATGACCTGAAAGATGTCGAGCGTGCGCTGCGCCAGGCGAAGGAGTACAGCGCGCCCGTCATCGTGCACGCGATCACGCAGAAGGGCAAGGGCTACGAGCCTGCCCTCGCCGATGTCGCCGACCAGTTCCACGCGGTCGGCCAGATCGACCCCGAGACGGGAGAGTCGGTCGAGCAGGCCAGCCGTCCGTCGTGGACCTCGGTGTTCGCCGACGAGATCGTAGCGCTGGCCGACAAGGATCGCCGTATCGTCGGCATCACGGCCGCCATGCTGCGGCCGACCGGCCTGCACAAGCTCGCCGAGAAGCACCCCGACCGCATCATCGACGTCGGCATCGCCGAGCAGCACGCCGTCACTTCGGCTGCGGGTCTCGCCTTCGGCGGCATGCACCCGGTCGTCGCTGTCTACGCCACGTTCATCAACCGCGCCTTCGACCAGGTGCTCATGGATGTCGCGCTGCACAAGGCGGGCGTGACCTTCGTGCTCGACCGGGCAGGCGTCACAGGCCCCGATGGTGCCAGCCACCATGGCATGTGGGACCTCTCGATCCTGCAGGTCGTGCCGAACATCCGCCTCGCCGCGCCCCGCGATGCCACGAGACTGCGCGAAGAGCTCGCTGAGGCCGTCGCGGTCGACGACGCACCCACGGTCGTGCGCTTCTCGAAGGGCTCGGTCGGCACCGAGTTCGATGCCGTGCGGCGCACTGACGACGGCGTCGACGTGCTGCGGGAGGCGCCCCACAAGGACGTGCTCATCGTCACCGTCGGCCCCATGGCCAAGATCGGCCTCGAGGTCGCCGAGCGGCTGGCCGATCAGGGCATCGGGGCGACCGTCGTCGACCCGCGCTGGGTCGTGCCCGTGCCCGCGAGCGTCATCGAGCTCGCCCGCGACCACCGCATCCTCGTGAGCATCGAAGACGGTGTGCGCGTCGGCGGCATCGGCACGCGCATCCGGCAGGACCTCCGCGCCGCAGGGGTCGACACGGCGGTCGACGAGCTGGGCCTCCCCGACGAGTTCCTCGAGCACGCAACGCGCGACGAGATCCTCGAGCGGGTCGGTCTCACCTCGCAGGCGATCGCCCGCGACCTCGTCGCCCAGGTGCTCGGCACACGCATCCCTGTCGCTCGCCCGCTGCCCGATGAGCACGCTGTGAGCGTCGATCAGGACGAGCGCGCGCGATAGCAGCCGCTGCGCGACGACGCCCCCTACCGGTGCCGGTCGGGGGCGTTGTCACGGTGAGCGCGCGGAGCAGGCTCAGCGGATGCCGCGGATGCGCGGGTCGTGGAACGTGCCGTCGAACACGCGCTCGGAGGCGCCGACCCGGTCGAGGAACGGCGTCACGCCGCCCATCTGGAAAGGCCACCCCGCGCCGAGGATCATGCACAGGTCGATGTCTTCCGCGGCCTCGACGACACCATCGCCCAGCATCCTGTGGACCTCGTCGGCCAAGCCGTCTTCGAGACGCGCGGTCAGTTGGGTGACCGAGTAGGTCTGGGCTCCCTCGGGGCGGTGCTTCGCCACGATGGCGACCGCCTTCTTGTCGATGCCCTTCGCGTTGCCCTTCGCGTCCTTCTCGAGCAGCACACCCGCCTCGGCGAGCTCGTGCAGTGCGCGCGACTCGAAGAAGCGGTCGGGGAAGGCGGTGTGGTGCGTGTCGAGCACGTGCGCACCGACCTTGAGGCCGACGAGATCGAGCAGCACGAAGGGATCCATCGGCAGGCCGAAGTGGCGCTGCGCCTCGACCACGGTCTCGAAGGGAGTGCCGAGCTCGACCGCGTGCATGGCTTCGCCGAGCACCTTGGCGAGGATGCGGTTGACGACGAACCCGGGGGTGTCCGCCGTGATGACTGCGTTCTTCCGCAGCGCCTGCGCCGTGGCCATGGCCGTCGCGAGCGTCGCCTCGTCGGTCGCCGGGGTCTTGACGACCTCGATGAGCGGCATGACCGCGACGGGGTTGAAAAAGTGGAAGCCCACGACCCGCTCGGGGTTCTTGAGCTTCGCACCGATCTGCTCGACCGAGAGCGACGAGGTGTTCGTCGCGAGCACGGCCTCGGGCGAGAGGTGCTGCTCGATCTCCGCGAACACGTCCTGCTTGATCGACAGCTCTTCGAACACGGCCTCGATGACCCAGTCGCAGTCGGCGAAGTCGGCCTTGTCGATCGTGCCCGTTAGCAGGGCGTTGAGACGGTTGGCCTCATCGGCGTCGATGCGGCCCTTCTGCAGCAGGCCGTCGATCTCGCCGCGGATGTAGTCGAGACCCTTGTCGACACGCGTCTGATCGAGGTCGGTGATGATCACGGGCACCTGCAAGCGACGCAGGAAGAGCAGCGCGAACTGGCTCGCCATGAGCCCGGCGCCGAGCACGCCCACTTTCGTGACCTTTTTCGCGAGCGCCTTGTCGGGGGCGCCTGCCGGCTTCTTGGCCCGCTTCTGCACGAGGTTGAAGGCGTAGATGGATGCTCGGAACTGGTCTCCCGCGACGAGGTCGGCCAGAGCCTTGTCCTCCGCGGCGAAGCCCTCGGCCTTGGTCGAGTTCTTCGCGGCGGCGAGCAGCTCGAGAGCCGCGTAGGGCGACTTCGCGACCGTCCCGAGCCGCTTCTCGAGAGTCTTGCGGGCGATGCCGATCGCGACATCCCACTTCACCGCGCGCTCGAGCTTGCCGGGCTCGTTCGGCCGCTTGACCTTCCGGGCGCCGGTGAGCACCCCGTCGGCCCAGCGGATCGAGTCCTCCAGGAAGTTCGCGGGCGGCAGCAGCACGTCGGCCATGCCGAGCTCGAAGGCCTCGGAGGGCTTGAGCATGCGGTTGTTCTTCAGCGGGTTCTCGACGACGACCTTGAGGGCGTTCTCGATGCCGATGAGGTTCGGCAGCAGCCACGCACCGCCCCAGCCGGGGATGATGCCGAGAAACACCTCGGGCAGCGCGAGCGCCGCGGCGCTCGAGTCGAGCGTGCGGTAGTCGCAATTCAAGGCGACCTCGACACCGCCGCCGAGGGCGAGGCCGTTGATGAAGCAGAACGAGGGCACCCCGAGCTCGCCGAGCTTCCCGAGCGCGTAGTGGCCCAGCTGCGCCATCTGCAGGCCGGCCTCGTAGCTCGGGATGTCGCCGACCTTCGAGAGGTCGGCCCCCGCGGCGAGGATGAAGGGCTTGCCCGTGATCGCGAGTGCGCGGATCTCGCCGGCGGCGGCGCGCGCCTTCTGCGCGTCGAGTACCCCGGCGAGCTCCATGAGGCCCTCGGGGCCGAGGGTGCTCGGCCTCGTGTGGTCGCGGCCGTTGTCGAGGGTGACGAGAGCGAGCATCCCGCCGCTCGGCAGCGGCACGTCGCGCACGTAGCTGTGCGTGACGACCTCGTCGTCGCTCAGCGAGCGCAGCTCGGCGAACTGGTCGGGGGAGTACTGCGCTGTCGCGCTCGTGGTCGCCACGGTCACGCCTTCTTTCCGGTGAAGTGCGGGTTCTCCCAGATGACGCTGCCGCCCTGGCCGAGCCCGACGCACATGGCGGTGAGGCCGTAGCGCACGTCGGTGCGCTCTTCGAACTGGCGGGCGAGCTGGATCATGAGGCGCACGCCCGAGCTCGCGAGCGGGTGCCCGAGCGCGATCGCACCGCCCCACGGGTTCACCCGCGGGTCGTCGTCGTCGATGCCGAAGTGGTCGAGCAGGCTCAGCACCTGCACGGCGAAGGCCTCGTTGAGCTCGAAGAGCCCGATGTCGTCGATCGTGAGACCGGCCTTCTTCAGGGCCTTCTCGGTCGACGGGATGGGCCCGATGCCCATGACCTCGGGCTCGACGCCCGCGTAGGCGAAGCTCACGAGCCGCATCTTGGTCGTCAGGCCGAGCTCTTTCGCGGCATCCGCGCTCGCGAGCAGGCTCACGGTGGCACCGTCGGTGAGGGGGGAGGCGTTGCCGGCCGTCACGCGGCCGTGCGGGCGGAACGGAGTCTTGAGACCGGCGAGGCCCTCCATGGTCGTCTCGGGCCGCAAGCCTTCATCGGTCGTCGCGAGGCCGAAACCGGTCTCGCTGCGCAGGGCGACGGGAACGAGATCGGGCTGGATCTTGCCCGCAGCGTACGCCGCGGCGACCTTCTGCTGGCTGCGCATGCCGAAGTGATCGGATCTCTCCTTCGTGAGCGCGGGGAAGCGGTCGTGTAGACGCTCGGCGGTGAGGCCCATGTTGAGGGCGTCGCCGCTGACGAGCTTCTCGGCGACGAAGCGCGGGTTCGGGTCGGCCCCGAACCCCATGGGGTGGCGCCCCATGTGCTCGACACCGCCCGCGATCGCCACGTCGTAGGCACCGAAGGCGATGCCGCCCGCGGTCGTCGTCACCGAGGTCATGCCGCCCGCGCACATGCGGTCGATCGCGTAGCCGGGCACGCTGAGGGGCAACCCGGCGAGGATCGCGGCCGTGCGGCCGAGCGTGAGGCCCTGGTCGCCGACCTGGGTCGTCGCCGCGATCGCGACCTCGTCCACCCGCTCCTTCGGCAGCGACGGGTTGCGGTCGAGAAGCCCGATCATCGCCTTGACGATGAGGTCGTCAGCGCGAGTGTTCCAGTACATGCCCTTCTCGCCCGCACGCCCGAACGGGGTGCGGACTCCGTCCACGAATACGACGTCGGCTCGTTCAGCCACGGTGGTGCCTCCCAGGGTTGATGGTCTGGCGCCAGCCTAGGGATGCGCCTCCGCAGGCACGGGATCCCCTGCGTCTTCCTACGAATCCGACTCCGGCGCCTCGACGGCCGCTTGGAGCGCTTCGACAAAGGCTTCGCCGATCGCCTGTGCGGTTGCGTCAATCTGCCAGGGGCGAGCGCCGATCGTCGCGAGCGCTTCGGCGATGGCTTCGGTCGACAGGAGTGCGGGAGGCGCCCACGCGAGTCGGCGCACGTGCTCAGGAGTCAGCAGGTTCTCGACGGGAAGCGCCAGCTCGTCGGCGATCACCTGCAAGCGGGGGCGAACGGCACGGTAGCGACGGTCGGCTTCGGGGCTGCGATCGGCCCACGACCGCGGGGGCGGGATGCTCTCCTCCGAGCCGCGGTGCGCCGGCAGATCGTCGGTCGCGAGGCCGGCCTCGATCGCGGCCCACCACCGGTCGATCTGCGCGCGGCTCGCCCGCCCCATGAAGGTCTTGAGCCCCGTGAGCTCGCGCTTCGAGGCGAGCGGGGCGCGCGCAGCCGCGACGATCGATGCGTCGGGCAGCAACCGGCCGGGAGAGGTGTCGACCTCCTGCGCGTAGGCGTCGCGGGCGCGCCACAACTCGCGGGCGACGGCGAGGGCGCGTTGACCGCGCACCGTCGACAGGCCCGTCAGTCGGCGCCACGGTTCTGCCTTGGGCTCGGCGGCGGGCTTGGCGAGCACGGCGGCGAACTCTTGCGCGGCGATCGTGCTCTTGCCCGCCGTCTCGAGTCGTTCAGCGATGCGGTCGCGCACATCGAGCAGCAGCTCGACGTCGAGCGCGGCGTAGGTGAGCCACGAGTCGGGCAGCGGCCGCGTCGACCAGTCGGCAGCGGAGTGCTCTTTCGCCAGGTGCAGCCCCAGCGTGTCTTCGACGACCGCGCCGAGGCCGACGCGCGGCATGCCCGCAATGCGTGCGCCGAGCTCGGTGTCGAAGAGAGAGGCCGGGTCGAGCCCGACTTCGCGCAGACAGGGCAGGTCTTGGCTCGCCGCGTGCAGCACCCACTCCTCGGCCCCGATGGCGTCCTGCAGCTCGGCGAACGAACCGATCGCGGGCGGGTCGAACAGGTAGGTACCGGCGCCGCGCCGGAAGACCTGGATGAGGTAGGCCCGCTGCGAGTATCGGAACCCGCTCGCGCGCTCGGCATCCACCGCGATCGGCCCGCTCGCGGCAGCGAGCTGAGCGACGGCGTCGAGGTACTCGGCGCGCGTGTCGATGACGTGCGGGGTGCGCGCGAGCCGAGCGGTCGGCAGCGCCGCAGCGGCATCAGGCTCGGCGCCGGGGGGCGGTGGGCTCGCGGCCGCGCGCGCGCGCGGGGGAGGAGGCGGGGGCGCGGCGAAGGGGTCGGTGATGGGGGGACGATCAGCCACGCGACCCCCGGCGGGGCTGCAGCACCGCCACGCCATCGGCCGTGGGCGGGTAGCCCGCGACCATGCACAGCAGCTCTGCCCACCCTTCGACGTGCGCGGCGAGGTCGTGCTCGAGCGGAGTCCAGGATGCGCGCAGCTCGATCTGGGCCCCGCTGCCCTGGGCGGCGAGCTCGCCGTACCCGGTCGAGAGCACTTTCGTCGCCGTACCGCTCGCCGCCGTGTACTCGGCACCACGGGCGGCGAGCGCGTCGACGAGCCACGACCACGCGACGTCGGCGACGAAGGGGTCGAGGCCGATCTCCGTCTCGAGAGGCGCCTGTGCGTAGCAGATGACCCGCACGGCCCCGCCCCAGCCCTCGGGCGCATCAGGGTCGAAGAGGATGATGAGGCGACCCGTGCCGAGATCGGAGTCATCGGCATGACGCGCCGGGTTCACATCGGCCGCCAGGGCGTGCGAGAACGGTGCGAGACCCGTCGGCGCGGGGATCGTGGTCACCTGCAGCTCGTCACGCAGCGTCGCGCGGCCGACCGAGGCCACGATCTCGTCGAAGACGGCCTGCGGTGTCGGCTGAACGGCCGTGACGGGAGACACGTGTGCAGACTAGGCGCTGTTGCTAGGTTCGGTGCGTGAGACTCGCCGTTCTGCACTCTCGACTGCCTCAGGGGGGCCCGTGAAGGACCCGGGCCGACTCGCCGCCCGCGCCGTCGCGCTGCTGCTCGTGGCGAGCGGGGCGGCGCTGATCGGAGGGGCTCTCGTCGCTCTGCGGGTCGCCCGGGATGTCGTGACGCCGCCGCGTCGGCGCAAAGAGGATGTCGCGATCCTGAACGTCGACCTCGAGGCGGGCACGGTGCGACTCGGACGCACGGCGGACACCGTCGTCTCCGGGCGCTACAGCCTCTGGTTCGACCACGAGCGCGGGCATGCCCGCGTCGGCGAGATCGTCGCGGAGGACGAAGTCTCGGTGCTGCGCCGTCTCGAGGGCGTGCAGCGGGGCGACCTCGAGCGGGCATCCCACGGCCGATGGGCCGGATGGTGGTACCTGACCCCTGCCGATCTCGGCCTCGCCTACCGCGAGGTCGGCATCGTCACCCCTGTGGGGGTGGCTCCGGCCTGGCGCATCGAGCCGGAGGTGGCGGGCGACGACTGGGTGATCCAGGTACACGGGCGGGGCGTGACCCGGGCGGAGGGGCTGCGGGCAGTCGGCGTTTTCCGAGCGGCCGGCTACCGCTGCCTGCTCATCAGCTATCGCAACGACGGGGATGCCCCGCCGAGCCACGACGGCCGTTACGCGCTCGGTGAGGAGGAGTGGCGCGACGTCGAGGCCGCGATCGCGTACGCCCGCCACGAGGGCGCGCACCGGATCGTGCTCATGGGCTGGTCGATGGGCGGCGCGACGGTGCTGCAGTGCATCACTCGCTCGACGCTCGCCTCGCACATC
>CAZILZ010000012.1:67648-79952 GCA_964540305.1 uncultured Microbacteriaceae bacterium
ATGCGCTACGGGGGCAACACGTCCTGCGTCGTGCTCGAGTCGCCCGTCGTCGACTGGCTGTCGGTGCTCAGGTTTCAGGCCGCCGCCGCGGGGCTGCCTCCTGCCGTGCGCGATGCCGCGCTCGCGATGCTCGGCTCCGGCAGGGCATCGTCGTGGGTGGGGCTCGCCGAACCCATCGACTTCGAGCGCCTCGACATCGTGGCGCGCTCGGCCGAGCTCAGCATCCCGATGCTGCTGCTGCACAGCGACGACGACGGCTATGTGCCGAGCGATGCGAGCATCGCGCTCGCCGTAGCGCGCCCCGACGTCGTGCGCCTCGAACGGTTCACCGTGGCGCGGCACACCAAGCTGTGGAACCACGACCCCGAGCGCTGGGAGCGCGCGATCCGCGTGTGGCTCGCCGACCACGAGCTCGCAGGTGCTACGGCTGCGTCCTCCACCGGCCGTACTGCGCGCCCTCGTCGTCGACCAGCAGCTGCCGCAGCGACAGGCGACTGAACGGCGCGGAAGCGAGTCCGAGCGCTGCGAGGCCCGGCCCGCCGACGGACGGCATGACCGTGAGGCAGAGCTCGTCGACGAGCCCCGCATCGAGAAGCTGCGCGGCGAGCGCCGGACCGCCCTCGGCGGCGATGCCCGCGAAGCCCCGATCGCGCAGCGCGGCCACGATGGCGGTCGGCGGGATGCGCCCGTCGGACGAAGGATCGATGATCACGACGGCGGCATCCGGCACAGAGGCCGCGGCGCGCGCGGCACCGGCCTTCGTCGTCAGCACGATCACAGGAGCGGTGCGGTCGGGGTCGGCGTCGAGCCGATGCCCCGTGAGGTCGCCACTCAGCGACACGACCGCGAGCGCCGCGCGCCGCGGTCGCCGCAGTCCTTCGCGGCGCATCGTCTCAGCGCCCACGAGCACGACGTCGGCATGCTGACGCACCACCCCGAGGACCATGCGGTCGGTGCGTGTCGTGAGCGACTCCGACGTGCCGTCGGGCCCGGCGGCGCGGCCGTCGAGCGTCGTCACGAGCGTGAGCCGAACGTGCTCGGGGGAGTGCGGGGCGTACCAGTCGAGCAGGGTGCGGCGGGCTTCCGGATGCTCCACCTCGAGCTCGCCGCCCGCGACCGGCACCACTCGCCGCAGTGTCATGCGGCCGTCTTCTCGCCGACCTGCCGCTTGATGCGCCAGAGCATGCCCGACATGCCGTTGAGCCGCAGCGGGCTCACGGCGGTCGTGAGCCCGAGCTGCAGGGGGAAGTCGTCGGGCACGGCGAGGACCGCCGCGGCGTCGAGCCCGCTCAGCCCCTGGGCGAGGATCGAGGCGAAGCCGCGCGTCGTCGGCGCCTCGGCGGGCGCCGTCGCGTGCACGTCGACGAGTCCCGCGGGCGAGACCTCGACGAAGAGGTAGACGGGCGACTGGCACTCCTCGACGCGCTCGAGCAGTTCGGGGTGCTCGCGGTAGCGCTCCGGAAGCTCGGGCAGCTCGTTCGAGAACTCGAGCAGCAGCTGCAGCCGATCTTTCTCGCTGAACGAGAGGAAGTCGTCGCGGATCTCGGCAAGCGGCGCGGGCAGGTCTGACACGCCTTCAGGCTAGCGGCCGGGCGCGGCGCCGGGCTCGGCACCCACCGCGATCGGCACGCGCACGGCGCTGCCCCACTCGGTCCACGAGCCGTCGTAGTTGCGCACGCGCGGCACGCCCAGCAGGTGGGCGAGCACGAACCAGGTGTGGCTCGATCGCTCGCCGATGCGGCAGTAGGTCACGACGTCGTCGGCGTCGTCGATGCCCGCCTCGTCGCGGTAGATCGCGCTGAGCTCGTCGATCGCGCGGAACGTGCCGTCGTCGTTCGCGGCGCGCGACCACGGCACGCTCGCCGCCGTCGGGATGTGCCCGCCGCGCAAGGCGCCCTCTTGCGGGTACGACGGCATGTGCGTGCGCTCGCCCGTGTACTCCTCGAGCGACCGCACATCGATGAGGGGCTTGCCGAAGTGGGCCAGCACGTCTTCCTTGAAGGCGCGAACCCCGCGGTCGTCGCGCTCGACGACCGGGTAGTCGGCGGCCACCGGGGCCGGCGCCTCGGTCGTCATCGGGCGCCCCTCCGCCACCCAGCGGTCGCGACCGCCGTCGAGCAACCGAACGTCGGCGTGCCCGAACAGGGTGAACACCCAGAGCGCGTACGAGGCCCACCAGTTGCTGCGGTCGCCGTAGATCACGACGGTCGTGTCGCGCGCGATGCCCTTGGCGCTCATGAGGCGCGCGAAGCCGGCACCGTCGACATAGTCGCGCACGACGGGGTCGTTGAGTTCGGTATGCCAGTCGACCTTGACGGCGCCGGGGATGTGCCCGGTCTCGTAGAGCAGCACGTCTTCATCGCTCTCGACCACAACCAGGCCCGCGGTGGCCAGGTGGGCCTCGAGCCAGGCGGTCGAGACCAGGCGCTCGGGGTGCGCGTACCCCTGGAACTTCTCTGACGGGTCGAATGCGACGGTCATGGGTGCCTCTCTCCACGGCGGTAAACTGGTCAACACCGCCCACCGAGAAATCTACGCACTCCGGCTGGGCGCCGACCGGACATGACGGAGTGCGACGAGCCCGAGGGCGAACGATGACGGTGGAACCCCCGACGACCGCGGCGCGACTGATCGATCGTCAGCCCGGGATGACCGCCGCCGAGCTCGTCGGCCACCTCATCCCGCCGCCGCAGTTCGCGACCGCGAGCCTCGAGAACTACGTGCCCGACGAGCGCTACCCCTCGCAGGCGGCCGCTGTCGAGGCCATGCGCACCTTCTCCGACGGAGGCGCCGCGCCGGCACGCGGGCTGTTCTCGCGCAAGCCCGCCGCTCCCGTCGCTAAGCCCGGCGTGTACCTCGATGGCGGCTTCGGCGTCGGCAAGACCCACCTGCTCGCCGCGCTGTGGCACCGCACCCGCGGCCGCACCTACTTCGGCACCTTCATCGAGTACACGGCCATCGTCGGGGCGCTCGGCTACCGCGAAGCGGTCGCGCACTTCCGCGGGGCATCCCTCATCGCGATCGACGAGTTCGAGCTCGACGACCCGGGCGACACGATGGTGATGTCGCGCCTGCTCGGCGAGCTCGTCGCGAGCGGCTCGCGCATCGCCGCTACGTCGAACACGCCGCCGCACGCGCTCGGCGAGGGCCGGTTCGCCGCGCAGGACTTCTTGCGCGAGATCCACGCGCTCGCCGACCGCTTCACGACCGTGCGCATCGACGGCGAGGACTACCGCAAGCGCGACATCGAGGGCCACGCCGTCACGCTGAGCCCCGAGGAGTTCGCGCAGCGCGTCGCCGCCGAGACAGGGACGGTGACCGTCGACGGGTTCCGCGACGTGCTCCGCCATCTCGCCACCGTGCACCCGAGCCGGTATGTCGGCCTCATCAACGGCCTCGAGGCCATCGGGCTCACCGACGTCGACGTGCTGTCGAACCAGACGGATGCCCTCCGACTCGTCGCCCTCGTCGACCGGCTCTACGACGCGCAAGTGCGCATCCACGCCACGGGGGTGCCGCTCGATCAGGTCTTCCCGGAGGAGATGCTGTCGGGCGGATACCGCAAGAAGTACCTGCGGGCGACCTCCCGCATGATCGCACTGACCACCGCGTAGACTCGAGGGCGGAGCGCCGGGAAGCCTGGTCGGCCTCCCGAGCCGCTCGGGAGCATCCTGATCATCGACCCCCGGAAGGCCGCATGACCGCCGAGACCGCCCCGCTCACCGCCCCGCAGCGCCGCTATCGCGAATCGCTGTGGATCGAACGCATCCTGCGCCGCGAGACGGTGGGCGGCATGCTGCTGCTCGGCGCGACCGTGCTCGCCCTCATCATCGCGAACTCGGGGTGGGGCGCGGGCTACTTCGGGCTGCGCGACACGTATCTGACGATCGGGTTCGGCGACCTGTCGTGGCAGATCTCGGTCGGCCATCTCGCCGCCGACGGCCTGCTCGCGATCTTCTTCTTCCTCGCAGGGCTCGAGCTCAAGCGCGAGTTCATCGCGGGAGAGCTGCGCGACCCGCGCAAGGCGCTCGTGCCGGTGGTCGCCGCGGTCGGCGGTGTCGCGCTGCCCGCCGTGGTCTACCTGCTCATCACGCTCGATGACGGGCCTCAGGCGCTGCGCGGCTGGGCTATCCCCGTCGCGACCGATATCGCGTTCGCACTCGCCGTGCTCGCGGTCGTCGGCACGTCGCTGCCGCTCGCGCTGCGCACCTTCCTCTTGACGCTCGCCGTCGTCGACGACCTCATCGCGATCGCGATCATCGCGTTCTTCTACACGACCGACGTCGCCCCGGCGTGGCTCCTCGCAGCCTTCGTGGGGCTCGCCGTCTACGCGTTCCTCGCCCAGCGCTTCCAGGAGTTCTTCCGGGCGCGGGAGACCGCGGCCTGGTTCATCCTGTTGCCGATCGGGCTGCTCGTCTGGTTCTTCATGTACGAGTCGGGGGTGCACGCGACGGTCGCCGGCGTGCTGCTCGCGTTCACGATCCCCGTGCGGGCACGGGGAGGCGATGATGATGGGCTCGGCCCCCGCATGGGCCTCGCCGAGATCTTCGAGCACCGGTACCGCCCCCTCAGCGCCGGAGTGGCGGTGCCGGTGTTCGCGTTCTTCTCCGCCGGCGTCGCCGTCGGTGGCTGGGACGGACTCGTGGAGGCCGTCACGAGCCCGGTCGCACTGGGCATCATGGTCGGCCTCGTCGTCGGCAAGACGATCGGCATCACGGTCGCGACGTGGCTCATCACCCGACTGCCCGGTGTGAGCCTGCCGCGCGGCTTGCGCTGGGTCGACCTCATCGGCCTCGCAATGCTCGCGGGCATGGGCTTCACCGTCTCGTTGCTCATCAGCGAGTTGAGCTTCGGGCAGGGGTCTGCCCTCGACGACGTCGGCAAGGTCGGCATCCTGCTCGGCTCCCTTGTCGCGGCTCTTCTCGCCGTCGCCCTGCTGGGCACGCGCAACCGCCAGTACAAGCGGCAGCTCGCCGATGAGCAGGTCGACGCCGACGGTGACGGCATTCCCGATGTCTACGGCGACGACAGGGCGAGCTCCTAGCTCTTTCGAGCATCCCCGAAACGCGATGTTTACCTGAGGCGGCGCCGCGTAACACTGGGGAAACATCGCGACACTCCTGCCGAAACCTCGCCACTCGACACTGTGCATGTGCCCGGACTCGCCGGGGGAGTCTCGTCCCGAACCTGAGTCCTCGAGTCGGGCAGTCCCTTTGCCACGTAAGAGAGGTTTGACATGGATCAGGGCAATACCGCCTTCCTCCTCATCTGCGCAGCGCTCGTGCTGCTGATGACCCCCGGGCTCGCGTTCTTCTACGGAGGACTCGTCAAGGCCAAGAGCGTGATCAGCATGATGATGCTGAGCTTCGGCGCGATCGGCCTGATCGGCGTTCTGTGGGTGCTCTACGGCTACGCGATCACCTTCGCCAACAACGTCGGCATCGACGGCCTGATCGGCATCGACACCGGCGCGCTCGGTCTCGCGAGCCTGCTCGAGGTGCCCGAGGGCGCGGCCTTCCCGCCGCTCGCCTTCGCCGCCTTCCAGGCGACGTTCGCCATCATCACGGTCGCGCTCATCTCGGGTGCCATCGCCGACCGCGCCAAGTTCGGTGCATGGATGCTCTTCGCGGGCCTCTGGGCGACCATCGTGTACTTCCCGGTCGCGAGCTGGGTGTTCAACTTCACCCTCGACCCCGAGACCCTCGCCTTCACCGACGGCGGCTGGATCACCTACGGCATGCAGGAGTTCTTCGGCGTCGGCGCGATCGACTTCGCCGGTGGTACCGCGGTGCACATCAACGCCGGTGCTGCCGCTCTGGCCCTGGCGCTCGTGCTCGGCAAGCGCGTCGGCTTCGCCAAGGGCGCCCACGTGCCGCACAACCCGCCGTTCGTGCTGCTCGGCGCCGGTCTGCTGTGGTTCGGCTGGTTCGGCTTCAACGCGGGCTCGGAGCTCGCTGCTGACGGCACCGCCGCTCTCGCCTTCATCAACACGATCGCCGCTCCTGCCGCAGCTCTGCTCGCGTGGCTGATCGTCGAGAAGGTCAAGGACGGCAAGCCGACCTCGATCGGTGCCGCCTCGGGTGCCGTCGCCGGCCTCGTCGCCATCACGCCGGCGTGCGCCTCGCTCACGCCCGTCTGGGCGATCGTGCTGGGCCTGCTCGCCGGTGCGCTGTGCGCCCTGGCTGTCGACCTGAAGTTCAAGCTCGGCTTCGACGACTCGCTCGACGTGGTGGGCATCCACCTCATCGGCGGTCTCATCGGAACCCTGTACCTGGGCTTCTTCGCCAACGGCACCGGCCTCATCTACAGCGGCTCGGGAACGCAGCTGCTCGTGCAGGCGATCGCCGCCTTCTCGGTGATGATCTACTCGTTCGTCATGGCCTACATCATCGGCATCGCGATCGAGAAGACGATCGGCTTCCGCGTCACCGAGGAAGACGAGATCGCGGGCATCGACCCCATCGTGCACGGCGAGGCCGGGTACGTGCTCGACGCCAAGTAGGCACACGGCTTCACCTCCCGTTCGCGGGAACCGGGGCGCTACTCTCGCAAGGGAGTAGCGCCCTTCGGCGTTGCGGTGAAGTCGCGCGGTCACCGGGGCGGGGAGAGGGCGGAACAAGCATGGGCGAGAGCGATGCCACGCTGCAGCTCGTCTGCGCCGTGCTCGTGCTCGCGGTGCCCGCCGGACTGCTGACAGCCGTGCGCCCTGCTGCTCCGCGTCGTCTCGTGACGGTCGCGGTGGTCGCCCTCATCGCGGCGGCGGCCTCGCTGGCCGTCGACACGGTGCTGAGCGCTCCTGGCGACGGGCCCGCCAGGGTTCTCGACGCGGCGCTGGCCGGGTCGGTGGCGGCGTCGGTCGCGGTACTCGCGGCGCTGCGGCTCGGACGTCTGGGTGGTGCGGTGTTCGCCGTGACCTGGAGCATCCTGGTGTTCCAGCCGGTCGTCGCGGCCGTGGTGGGCTCGGTGCCCTCGCTCGTCCAGACCGTCTTCGGGGCCGTGGACTACGCGGGCGTGCTCGCGACGCACGTCGCGGCCGCGGCATCCCTCGTCGTCGTCTCGCTGCTTCCGGTGCCGTCGCGCCAGTCCGTGACCGCTTCGACGCCGACGACGACGACGATGGGGCGTGCCGTGGTCGGCACTCTGCTCGTGACGGTCGGTGCTGCAGCCTGGATGGTGGGCGTCGAACGCGTCGTGAACGCCGCCACCGGCCGCACTCTCGGCAACGCCGTCGTCGGTCTGCTGCTCGGCGCGCTCGTCTGGGCGCTCATCGAGCGCATCGCGGGCCGTGCCTTCGCGCCCGCCGGCCTCGTGGCTGGCGCCGTGCTCGCCTGGGGTTCCCTCGGTCTCGGCGTCGCCTTCCTCTCGCCCATGGCGCTCGGCGCCTCGGTCGTGATCGGCGTTGCCGGAGGGGCGGCCGTCGTCGTGCGTGCTCGAGAGGGCGCTCACCCGCAGCGGCGCGGGGCGCTCGCGGTCATCGTCGCGGTCGCGATCGGCGGCCTGATCCTCGCGCTGCTGGCCGACGGCTTCGGGATGGCCGCCACGGGCTCGACCGCGCTCGTCGCCGGGCAACTGGGCGCCGTGATCGTGATCGGCCTCGGCTCGGCGGCATCCGGAGTCCTCTGCTGGGCGCTGGCGGCCGGTGCCATCACGATGAACGAGCGTGCCCGATCGGCCCGCGCCGCGCGGGCGCAAGCCCACGAGGGCAGCGACTGAAGGGGGTCGTGGTGGGCGATACCAGACTCGAACTGATGACCTCTTCCGTGTGAAGGAAGCGCGCTACCAACTGCGCCAATCGCCCGTGCGCCCCTATCTTGCCACAAACCGAGGGACGGTTCGGAACCGGCGCCGGGGGTGTGACGCCCCTGCGCGGGTCGGTTTGGCCCAGACGGAAAAGTTGGGCTAGAGTTTCGATGCACACCGAGGCTGGGGTGCGAATGCGGATGTGGCGCAGTGGTAGCGCATCACCTTGCCAAGGTGAGGGTCGCGAGTTCGAATCTCGTCATCCGCTCGAGTAATGGCCCTCTGTGAGGCGGGCTGTTGCCCACGGTGGCGTGGCCGAGAGGCGAGGCAGCGGCCTGCAAAGCCGTGCACACGGGTTCGAATCCCGTCGCCACCTCACAGCACGACACGCAACACCCCATGCGAATGGGCGATTGGCGCAGCGGTAGCGCGCTTCCCTGACACGGAAGAGGTCACTGGTTCGATCCCAGTATCGCCCACCAACACTTGCCTCGAACCAGCGACCTCGAGGTCGCGACCGCAACCTGAGCGGTCGATCCGCGCCCCGTTCTGGGGCGAGCGCGTGGCGCGCGCGAGGCCTAGGCTGAGGCCATGACTCCGGGGGGAGAGGCTTCAGCGACGCGTGTCGCCGATAGTGAGGCGTTCGCCGAACTGCTGCTGCAGAGCGGACTCGTCTCGCCCGAGAACCTCGCCTTCGCGCGCCAGGTCAAGGAGCGCACGGGCGCCCACATCGACCAGGTGCTCATCAGCGAGGGCCTGCTCGACTCCGAATCGCTGCTGCTGGCCGAGGCGGCCTCGTGGGGCATCCACCCGATCGACCTCGACGCGGTCAAGTTCGACGACGATCTCGTGCGCCGGTTCCCCGGTCAGACGTATCTGGCCGAGAACTGGCTGCCGATTCGGCGCAACGATGCCGGCACAGTCTTCATCGCGACCGCGCGCGGAGTCGCGCCGCAGCGCGTCGAACGCATCCGCGCCCTGTTCGGCGGCGCCGAGGTGCAGTTCGTCGCGACGACCTCGTGGGACATCAAGAACGCGTGCCTGCGCCTGTTCCGCGCCGAGATCGCCGATGAGGCGGCGAACGAGCTCTGGCGTCAGAACCCGGCCATGTCAGCGCGCATCACCTTCAGCCGCGGCCAGAAGGTCATCGGCGCCGTCGGTGCTCTCGCGCTGCTCGTCGCCGCGGTGCTGCGGCCGGTCGACACCGCGATCGTGCTGCTCACGCTCACGAGCCTGGTGTTCCTCGCCGGCACGAGCTTCAAGTTCATCGTGGCCATGCGCGGCGCCCGCTACGACGTCGTCGAGCGCATCACGAAGGCGCAGGTCAACGCGCTCGTCGAGCGCGAGCTGCCGCGCTACACCGTGCTCGTGCCGGTCTTCCGCGAGGCCAACATCGTGGGCCAGCTCATCCGCAACCTCGGCGGGCTCCAGTACCCGACCGAGAAGCTCGAGGTGCTCATCCTCATCGAGGAGGAGGACCACGAGACGCGGGATGCGGTGCTCTCCTCGAACCCGCCACCCCACTTCCGCATCGTCACGATCCCGAAAGGTCATCCGCAGACGAAGCCGAGGGCCTGCAATGTCGGGCTCTACTTCGCGACCGGCGACTTCCTCGTGATCTACGACGCGGAGGACACCCCCGACCCCGATCAGCTCAAGAAGGCCGTCGTGGCGTTCGAGCGCGGCGGCGACGACATGGTGTGCGTGCAGGCGTCGCTCAACTACTTCAACGACCGCGAGAACGCGCTCACGCGCATGTTCACGCTCGAGTACAGCTATTGGTTCGACTACATGCTCGCCGGTCTCGATCTCGGCGACCTGCCGATCCCGCTCGGGGGCACGTCGAACCACTTCCGCACGGCGGCGCTCATCGAGCTCGGCGGCTGGGACCCGTACAACGTCACGGAGGATGCCGACCTCGGTATTCGCGCGAGCGCGCTCGGCTACCGCGTCGGCGTCATCAACTCGACGACGATGGAGGAGGCCAACACCTCGATCCCCAACTTCATCCGGCAGAGGTCGCGCTGGATCAAGGGCTACATGCAGACGACGCTCGTGCACGCGCGCCAGCCGCTCGCGCTCGTCCGGCAGATCGGCCTGCGCCGGTTCCTGAGCTTCGTGCTGCTCATCGCCGGCACGCCCGCAACCTTCCTCGGCGTCATCCCGTTCTACGTGATCACCGCCTTCACGATCGTGCTGCCGGTCGAGGCGCTCGCGCAGCTGTTCCCGATCTGGCTGCTGTGGCTCACGCTCCTGAACTTCGTCATCGGCAACGTCATCATGATCTACCTGTCGATGATGGGCCCCTACAAGCGCGGCACGTTCCACCTCGTGCTGTGGGCGCTGCTCAACCCGCTCTACTGGCTGCTGCACTCGATCGCCGCGTACAAGGGCCTGTGGCAGCTGATCACCAATCCGCACTACTGGGAGAAGACCGAGCACGGACTGACGACGCATGTCCAGCACGACTGAGGCGCCGGCGCTGCGCCGTGATCGCACCGATCGCCGTGCACCCCGCACCCGCACCGACCCCTTCCCGCGCAGCCCCGTGGCGCGGTGGCTGCTGCGGCTCGCACTCTCGGCACCCCTCGTGCTCATCGCCCTGCTGCTCGAGCTCGTGCCGTATCCCGACACGGCGCCGAACGCCGACCTGATCGCCGACGTCGCCGCGATCGACTGGACGCGCGGCGACGCCGAGTGGCTCGCGCTGCTCTACCCGCACACCTCGATCCTCATCGCCGCGAGCAACCCGTTCGGGCGGCTCGGGCTGAGCCTCGTCGGCGCTGTCGCGGCGGGCTTCCTGCTGCAGAAGGTGGCCGAGATCATCGCGCAGCGGGCGATCCCGCGATCGACCGGCATCATCCTCATCATCGCCCTCGCGGCGAATCCGCTGTTCGCCTACTTCGCCCTCGAGAACCTTCCCGGCTTCCTCGCGATGACCTTCTTCGGCCTCGCGCTCGCCGATCTGGTGCGGTTCGTGAACTGGGGCAGCACCGAGTCGGGTTTCCGAGCCGGCATCCTGCTGATGGTGGCGGCGCTCAGTGATCCCTCGGGCATCCTGTACGCCCTCGTCGCGGTGCTCGCCTCCCCGTTCCTCCGTCACGGTCGCGCGTCGGCACCGGGTCTCAAGGCGGCGAACATGCTCGTCATCGCCTTCCCGACCCTCGGGGCCTTCGCCACGATCGCCTTCCTCAACCTGCTCTTCTTCGGCACGCCGTGGCCGAGTGACGATGTCTCCGCGATCCTCGCGGGCATCCCTGCAGGTGTCGCGGCGCTGCAGGCGCTGTACACGACGCCCACCGGCTGGCTGATCGCTGCCCCCGTGCTGAGTTCGTGGCTCGTCGCCGCGATCGTGCGCAGGCCGGCGGCCATCCCGGTCTCGACGATCGTGTTCCTGCTGCTCAATGTGGCGTTCCTGCTGGGCGCCTTCCACCCTGGCGCGGCCGGCGTCACCTTCACGCTCTTGACGCTGCTCGCGATCACACTCATCCCGGGTGCCCGCACACCGGTCACGAACGTGCTCGTCGACCTCGTCGCCGTGCTGCAGATCGCGATCGCCTGGACGGCGGCCCTCGATCGGGCGATCGTGCTCGACTGGATGCAGTCGGTCGCCGACGCCTGGGTGGCCTTCATCGGCTGACCGCCCGCGCGGGAGGCTCGGAGGAGCGCCGGTAGAGTTGAGCGAGCCCACCGCTCGGCCGCACCCGGCCGGCGCCATCCGCACCTCGAGGAGCCTGCGTGTCCGACCCCGTCGCGCCCGAGTCCGCCGCCATTACGACCGCTCCCGAGCCGGTCGTCGTGACGGAGGCGACCGACGGCTTCGGCATCTTCACCGATCGGTCGGTCGTCGCGATGCGTGTGGGCGGCGAGCTGCGCGACCTTGCGTACCGCCTGCAGCCCGGCGACATCGCCGAGCCCGTGACGATCGGATCGCCCGACGGCCTCGCCATCCTGCGCCACTCGGCCGCGCACGTCCTCGCGCAAGCGGTGCAGTCGATCAACCCCGAGGCCCGCCTCGGCATCGGCCCGCCCATCACCGACGGCTTCTACTACGACTTCGACGTCGCGATGCCCTTCACGACCGACGACCTCGCCGCGCTGAGCAAGGCGATGGACCGCATCATCCGTCAGGGCCAGCGCTTCGTGCGCCGTGTCGTCACCGAGGCTGAGGCGCGCGCCGAGCTCGCGGCCGAGCCCTACAAGCTCGAGCTCATCGGCCTCAAGGGGGCGGCCGACGAGGGCGCCGACGGCGAGAGCGTCGAGGTCGGCGGGGCCGAGCTGACGATCTACGACAACGTCGACGGCAAGACGGGCGAGGTGTACTGGAAAGACCTGTGCCGCGGCCCGCACCTGCCCAACACGCGCATGATCGGCAACGGCTGGTCGCTCACGCGCGTCGCCGCCGCCTACTGGCGCGGCAGCGAGAAGAACCCGCAGCTGCAGCGCATCTACGGCACCGCGTGGCCGTCGAAGGATGCCCTGCGCGAGCACCTCGGCCGCCTCGAGGAGGCCGCCAAGCGCGACCACCGCAAGCTCGGCGTCGAGCTCGACCTGTTCAGCTTCC
>CAZILZ010000013.1:0-5815 GCA_964540305.1 uncultured Microbacteriaceae bacterium
GGGCCTTCGACTTGCCGCCGCCGCGCCCGAAGGCACCGGCCGTGCCGCCGCCGGCCCTCGTTGAGCCACCGCCCACGATGCCCGCCGTACTGCTGCCGCCTCCGCTAGCCGTGGTCGAGCCCGAGGCCACTCAGCCTTCCGTGGTCATCGAGCTCGAGCCGACGCAGCCGTCGGCGATCATCGACACCGCGACGGTCGCCGCACCGCTCGGCGACGCCGCGACCGAGCTGCTGCGCCAGCCCGAGGAGGGCGGGGCGCTCGACGAGCTCTTCGGCTCAGACAGCTTCCAGGAGTACGACGAGCCGCTCATCCCGGCCGCTCCTCGGTCGTCGCGCCGCGGCGCGAGCGGGGGCGCTGACGGTGGCGGTGGCGACGGCTCTCCGCCGACCTCGCCCGACCAGCGCGCACCGCTCGGCCGCACCCAGAAGGTGCTGCTCTGGGTCGCCGGCTCGCTGCTGGCGCTGCTCGCTCTCGTCGCCGTGTTCTTCTTGGGCACGCGCATCCCGCTGCTGCTCGGGCCGGCGCCGGGCGCCGAGCCCTCGCCCTCCGCGACGCCCTCCCCGACGCCGACCTCGACCGAGCGCCCGGTCGGGCCGGTGGCCCCGGGCGAGTACCGCTGGGACGAGCTGTGGGGCGGTGAGTGCCTCGAGCCCTACGTCGACGCCTGGCAAGAGACCTACACGGTCGTGGACTGCGCCGAACCGCACACCGCGCAGTTGGCCGACCGCGCGCTGTTCCCCCGACCCGAGGGGTCGGAGGACATGGGTCCCTTCCCCGGTGAGGAGGCGCTCGCGGCTCAGATCTCGCTGCTGTGCAGCCGACCGGGCGTTCTCGACCTCGCGGCCGCCGCTCCGTTCACCGATATCCAGGTGCAGGGCGCGCACGCCGTGACCGAGGAGCAGTGGGATGCCGGCATGCAGGACTTCTTCTGCTTCGCCAGCCGGTCGTCCGGCGAGCCGCTGACCCGCTCGATCGTTCCCGCCGGCTGAGTCGGCCGAGCCGGCCGAGCCAGCCGCGGCAGCCGTCGCTCGAGCGGTACCGCTACAGCTCGGTCTCGATCGGGCCAGCCGTGACAAGTTCGTGCACGCCCTGCAGGATCTCGTCGGGGCGGAACGGGTATCGCGCGATCTCGGCCTCGTCGCTGATGCCCGTGAGCACGAGCACGGTGTGCAGCCCGGCTTCGATGCCGGCGACGATGTCGGTATCCATGCGGTCGCCGATCATCGCCGTGTTCTCGCTGTGGGCACCGATGCGGTTCATCGCCGAGCGGAACATCATCGGGTTGGGCTTGCCGACGACGTACGGGTCCTTCCCCGTCGCCTTTGTGATGAGCGCCGAGATGGCACCCGTCGCGGGCATCGGCCCGTCGGCGCTCGGGCCGGTCGCGTCGGGGTTGGTCGCGATGAAGCGCGCGCCCTGCCCGATGAGCCGGATCGCCTTCGTGATCGCGTCGAAGGAGTAGTTGCGGGTCTCGCCGACGACGACGTAGTCGGGTGAGGTCTCGGTCATGATGAAGCCGGCCTCATGGAGGGCCGTCGTGAGGCCCGCCTCGCCGATCACGTAGGCGCGCCCGCCCGGAATCTGGCTCGCGCAGAAGTCGGCCGTCGCGAGGGCGCTCGTCCAGATCGACTCTTCGGGCACGTCGAGCCCGCTTGCGCGCAGCCGCGCGGCGAGGTCGCGCGGCGTGAAGATCGAGTTGTTGGTCAGCACGAGGAAGGGCGTGCCCGCGTCGCGCCACTGCCGGATGAGCTCGACCGCTCCCGGAAGGGGCGTGTTCTCGTGCACGAGCACGCCGTCCATGTCGGTCAGCCAGCACTCGATGTCGCGTCGGTTGGTCACGCGCGCCAGCCTACTGGCGCGATGTTTCGAGCGAACGACGGATGCTCAGCCGTTCGTCGAGCGACGAGCGAGCGACCCGCGCACGATCAGCAGAGCGCCTCCTAGCACGCCGATGCCGAGCGCGATGCCGGCGATGAGCGGCACGAGGTCGTTCGAGCCGGTGGCGGCGAGCTCTGGCTCTTCCGGTGTGACGGTGGGTTCGAGCGTGATGCGATATGTCGACTCTGACTGGTCGATGCTCGTGTTGTAGTACAGCGTGTCGTTGGTGGCGAACAACCGGCCGGTCGCAATCGCGCCCGGACTGATCTCGTGAACGGTGCGCACGCCGTTAGCGTCAATGCTGCGCAGCTCGTTAGTATCGTCGACCCACCAGACCTCGCCGTCGAACTCGGCCATCGATCGGGGGTTCACGACCGTGCCGTCGAGCTCGGTGGCGGTGCCGCCAGCGACCGAGAACAGCCCCTCGCTGGTGCCGACCAACAGGCGGCCATCGCCAGCGGCGATCGTGTTGATTCCACCCGCGATGCTCGGAACAAGAATCCAGTTCGGAACACTCCAGCGGTAGACACCGCGCACACCGCTCACGAAACCGTCGACATAGAGCGTGTCGTCGACGGTCACGATGGCCTGAATCGTCTCGGGCGGTGTGCCCGGGAAGCTGCTGCCAGCCCAGGTGATTCCGTCAGCAGTCGCGAAGGCAATCTCGCCGTTCTCCATGCTCGAAGTCGCATACAGCTCGTCGGCGAACCCACCGATGCGTCCAATGCCCGTGAAGAAGGACACGGCCGCATCGTTAAGCGTTGTGGCGGAGGTTCCGTCGGTCTGCAATCGCACGACCTCGAAGGTGTTGTCGCCGGCAAGCGACACCAGGTGAAGGGCTCCTTGGAAGCCCACCATTCCGTTGACGGAACTGAATAGCGGGCCGAAAGGCTCCGGCGTGTCGCCGTCGATGCGGCTCACGCCACCATTCGACAGACCGTATACGGCACCGTCGAGTTCGGTGCGGAAGATGAACCCGGAGCCCTCGGTGCCGACGAGAACCGGGTCGAGCCGATCTTCGGGTGCGGCGATGGCCGGTGAGGCGGGCAACGCGAGCAACGCGATCGTGATCGCGGTGACTGCGGTGAGTGCACGGGGTGCGGCCATGGATGTTCTCCCGAGGGCTTCTTCAGTGTGACGGTCGGCGGCGCGCGTCGTCGACCCCGGAATGCCGTGGTCTGCACAAAAGTAACACTCGAGGCATATTCAGCGCCAGAGCGAACAGCCGACGGCAGATCGGTGGCCTCAGCTCAGAGCCGGAGCGGCTCGAGGTCGAGGCGGCGGGCGGCGACGGCCACAGCATCCGGGTTCGCATCGATGCTGATCGATCGCCGGCCGAGCGCTCTCGCAGCAGCGGCTGTCGTGCCGCTGCCGGCGAAGGGGTCGAGCACCCAATCGCCCTCACGGCTCGAGGCCTGCACGATGCGGCGCAGAATGCCGAGCGGTTTCTGGGTGGGGTAGCCGGTCTTCTCGGCTCCGGTCGTGGGAACGATCGTGTGCCACCAGACGTCGGTCGGCAGCTTGCCGCGCGCGGCCTTCTCGGGCGTCACGAGGCCGGGCGCCATGTAGGGCTCGCGGTCGACCGCCTCGCTGTCGAAGTAGTAGGTCGCCGGGTTCTTCACGTAGACGAGGATCGTGTCGTGCTTCGTCGGCCACCGTCTGCGCGACTTGGCGCCGTAGTCGTAGGCCCAGATGAGCTCGTTGAGGAAGCACTCGCGGCCGAACAGCGCGTCGAGCGCGACCTTCGCGTAGTGGGCTTCGCGCCAGTCGAGATGCAGGTAGAGCGTGCCGTCGTCGCGCAGCAGCCGGTGGGCCTCGATGAGCCGTGGTGCGAGAAACGCCCAGTAGTCGGCGAAGGTGTCGTCGTAGCTGCTGAGGGCCTCGACCGTGCGGGTGTAGCTCGTGCCCGTGAAGCCGAGGTGGGCGCCGTCGGGGTCGCGCACGCTGCGCGTCGTGCGCCGGTGCTGGGTGCGCCCGGTGTTGAAGGGCGGGTCGAGGTAGACGAGCTGCATGCTCTCGTCGGGCAGGGTGCGCATCGCGGCGAGGTTGTCGCCGTGGAGGAGCAGGTCGGGGCCGTCGGGGCGCCACATCGGTGCGCCGTGGGCCTCGCGGTCGGGCTCGCCGTGACCACCGCCCTCGTTCTGCCCCCGGATGCTCATGGGCTGAGGTTAACAGGGCGTTGCGCTCGGCCCGCTGCGTTCAGCCCGCTGCGTTCAGCCCGCTGTGCTCAGCCCGCTGTGCTCAGAACACCAGGGCGACGGCGGGTTCGGTGCGATAGGTGCGCCCGCTCGGCGCGCGCCACTCGAGCGCACCCCCGCCGGCCTGGTCGACGCGCCAGGCCGTGCGGTGCTTGAGCTGATGGTGGGCCTCGCACAGGTGCGCGAGGTTGTCATGTCGGGTGGCGCCCTGGTGCTGCCAGTCGATGGTGTGGTCGAGATCGGCGTTCGCCGCCGACCGCCCGCACCCGGGGAACCGGCAGGTCTCGTCGCGGATGCGCAGCCAGAGCCGAAGATCGCGCGGCACCGCGTACCGCTCGCGCCCGACCGAGAGCACGGTGCCGGTCTCGGGGTGAGTGAGCAGTCGCACGAAGCTCGGTGCGTGCGCCGCGAGACGCCGCGCGACGTCGAGGGAGATCGGCCCGTAGCCCTCGAGCGTGCTCGGGGTGCCAGTGCCAGTGCCAGTGCCAGTGCCAGTGCCAGTGCCAGTGCCGGTGCCAGTGCCAGTGCCAGTGCCAGTACCCGTGCCAGTGCCGGTGCCGGTGCCGGTGCCGGTGCCGGTGCCCGTGCCGGTGCTGTGGCCGGCGCCGTCGAGCAACGCGAGTACCGGCACGCTGACAAGCACGGTCGCACGAACACCGCGCCCGAGGCCGGTGTCAGGCATGATGCCGTCGATCAGCAGGTCGGCGAGCACATCGGCGCGCCGCTGCGTCAGGGTGCGCGGCTCGTCGGGGGCGGCGAGGCCGCTGGCGATCTCGGTGAGGCGGCGGTACGCGCCGACGGCCTGCTCGGCGGGCAGGTGCGCCGTGAGCCAGGCCATGCCGTCGCGGCCGGGCTCGAGCCGCACCGAGCGGGAGTCTTCGGCAGAGCGGCGACGGGTGTCGACCGAGTCGGGATGCAGCCGCTCACGGATGGCTCGCGCCTTCTGCCGGAACCCGCTGGCGGTGCGTGACTCGGCCGCGGGCAAGGCTTCGGCTTCGAACGGCGGCCAGGCCGCCGCGGGCAGCGAGCGCGCCTCGTCAACGAGCACGCTCGCGTGCCGGTAGCTGATACGCCCCGACCGCAGGGCCTCGAGCGTGGGCTGGAGGTCGTGCGCGAGCACGGAACTGTCGGCCACGAGCTGCTCGGCTTCGCGCTCGCCGATGCGCAGCGCGGCGCTGATCTCGGTCGTCGCCACGCGACGCGCCGTCATCTCGCGCGACCAGCCGCTGCCGCCCGACGGCAGGTGCGCCTCGGCCGCGAGCGCGAGCCGCCGCACCTCGTCGATCGCGACCGTGCGGTAGGCGTGCAGCGCCGCGACGAGCCGGTCGACCTCGACGATCGAGTCGAGCACGGCACTGAGCCCGGCGTCGACCGCGGCGGCGGGCGACGACGCCAGCGCGGCATCACCGGCCACGAGTGCGGTGAGGTTCGACATGGGGGCAGTCAAGCAGCGACCACCGACATCGAAAGGCGCCGTGACGCGCTCGCGCGAGGGCGGTGGAATGACTTCTGATCAGGCCTTTTGGGGAGGAGTGGCGGTGGGCTCGCGGCCCGCCTCGCTGCGTGCCGGGTCGCCCGCCTCGTCGCCCGCGACCCGGTCGGGCACCCGACGCCGCGGCGAGCGCAGCAGCACCGCGATGAGCAGGAGCGTCACGCCGATGGCGGCATGACCAAAAGTTTCGAGGTCAACGAACCCCGTTACGGCATATAATGAAAACTGCTGAAGATTCTGAAAAACA
>CAZILZ010000013.1:5825-71453 GCA_964540305.1 uncultured Microbacteriaceae bacterium
TCACGCCGATGGCGGCGCCGTAGGCGGGCGTGAAGCCCGCGACGAGCAGCGTTACGACCCCGGCGATGCCGAGCACGACCTTGAGCGCGGCCATCCACGGGCCGACAGGAGCCGCGACCACCCGGCCGCGCGCCTCGTCTCGGCGCTCGAGCCAGCTCACCCCGATGACGATGGGGATGAGCAGGAGTGCGACGGCGACGAGGAACGGCGGCCGGCTCTGCCACCAGCCCTCGCTCAGCGGCTCGGGGAACGGCGCCCCCGACACCACGAGAACGACCGCGATGAGCACGATGACGGGCACGTGCCACAGATAGATCTGCATGGCGTTCTTGTTGATCGCGCCACTGAGCCCCGCGAGCGTCTCGCGCTCGGCGAGGCGCGCGAGCCACGGGCGCAGGAAGGCGAACAGCAGCGTCTGGCCGACCCCGAGCACGAGGATCGCCGCGGTCGGGGGGTTCAGGTTGTCGTACATGTCGGTCGAGTAGCCCACGACCGTGGTGAGGAAGAGCAGCACGCCGAAGGCGGCGAGGCCGGTGAGACCGAGCATCCAGCGGCGGCGCCAGTCGAACCAGCCGTCGGCGAGGCAGAAGCCCAACTGCTGCACGAAGACCCACACGAACAGCAGATTGAGGGCGCCGATGAGCGGCTGCACCGTGAGCAGGGCGATCGTGTCGACGATCATGACGGCGGCGAGCAGCGAGAGCAGCGTCACCCACGGCGCGCGCTCGTGCAGGCGGGCCATGAGCGGGACGAGGCCCGAGCATCCGAGATAGACGGCCAAGAACCAGAGCGGCTGCCCGATGCGGAAGCCCACGTCGGCGAGCACCTCGTCGGGCAGGCCGACGAGGCCCAGTACGGCGAGCGTGATGCCGACGAGCCCGAGCGGCAGCAGGGCGGGGCGGGCGAGGCGGGCGACGCGGTCGCGCACGTAGTCGGCCCCGGTCACGCCGCGCTCGCGCTGGCGCCGCCACGCGAGCAGGCTCGAGAAGCCGCCCATGACGAAGAAGAGGGGCATGACCTGCACGAGCCACGTGCTCCAGGCGAAGATCGGATGCCCGTCGAGCGAGTTGATGATGGCGAGCCCGTCGGTCTCGACCGTGATGCCCGCCATCATGACGTGCAGACCCACCACGACGACGAGGCAGGCAGCGCGCACGAGGTCGACGGCGTGGTCGCGGGTAGCGGTGACCATGGTGGCTACAGGGTACGACAGCGCACGAGGCGGCGGTAGCGGCGCCCCGTAGCCTGAGCGCATGAGTGAAGCAGACGCCGTGGGCGGACCGGGCGCCGAGCCCACCCTGGAGTGGACGACCCACGGCGTCGGCCCCTGGCAGGGCGACCCGCCCGACGACCCGCGCCTCGACCCCGAACTCCTGGCCCACGGCGACACCCGCAATGTCATCGACCGCTACCGCTACTGGAGTATGGCCGCGATCGTCGCCGATCTCGACGCGCGCCGGCACCCCTTCCACGTCGCGATCGAGAACTGGCAGCACGACATGAACATCGGCTCGATCGTGCGCAGCGCCAATGCCTTCCTCGCCGCCGAGGTGCACATCGTCGGCCGCCGCCGCTGGAACAAGCGCGGCGCCATGGTCACCGACCGGTACCAGCACGTGTCGCACCACGAGACGATCGCCGACCTGGTCGCGTTCGCGCGGGCTCACGAACTGCCGATCGTGGCGGTCGACAATGTTCCCGGTTCGCGGCCGGTGGATGCTGCGCCCCTGCCGCGCGCGTGCATCCTGCTCTTCGGGCAGGAAGGCCCGGGGTTGAGCGACGAGGCGCTCGCCGCCGCCGACGAGGTCATCGAGATCACGCAGTACGGCTCGACGCGCTCGATCAACGCGAGCGCCGCGGCCGCGATCGTCATGCACGAGTGGGTGCGGGTGCACGCGAGCCCTTGACGAGCATCCACCCAGCCGATGGACTGAGCGCATGACCGCGATCACCGACGATCTGCCCGCCCAACTCATCCGCCAAGAGCACGAGCTGTGGGAGGCGATGCGGCACGGCGACGGCGGCACGCACCTGCAGCAGGCGATGACGGCGGATGCCGTGCTCATCGACGGCGGATCGCTCGTCGAGCGCTCGGCCGCGATCGTGGCGCTCGACGGCACGACGTGGGCAGCGTCGACCATGAGCGATCAGCGGGTCGTGCGGCTCGGCGACCGGGCCGCGATGCTCGTCTACCGTGTGCGCGGCGAGCGCGACGGCGTGCCCGTCGACGCGTGGGCGACGACGACCTACGTCTACGCCGAGGGCCGCTGGCGCGTCGGCGCGCACCAGCAGTCGCCCGCCGCCGACTAGGCCCGCGCGCGTCGCACGCGGATCGGACCCTTCGCGGTCGAGGGGTCGACGGCCTTCCCGCCCTGCGTGATCTCGACCTCGCCCGCGGCGACGAGTCGCCGCGCCGCGCGCCGGGCGGGCTCCATGAGCGCGCGCCAGGCCTCCTCGTCCGCGCCGCCGACGGCCCGCGCCGCCTCGCTCGGGCAGATGGTCGCGCCGCGGGCGCGCTCAGCCAGCAGGCTCCGGATGCTCTCCTCGAGCGCCCGATCCACGGGCCGCACGCCCCGGGCCCGGCACGCGTCGCTGCACCAGCGCACGGCATCCCAGTCGCGCGCCCAGCGCGCCCGCCACTCGATGCGGCGGCCGCACGAGCCGCAGGTCTTCTCGGCGTGCTCGCTGGGGGATTCCCCGTCTCGATCACGCCGCCGACCCATGCCGACAGTCTCGCGGCTCTCGCCGAACGCGCGCCGAGCATCCACCGCCCCGATCTCCACAATTCAGGAGTCGCACGTTGAGCGCGCCGCGCGACGCCGCGTCTGCGCGGGCGCACCGGCGTGTCGACCGGGGGCTCAGTGCCGAATCTCCTGAATTGTGGAGATCAAGGGCTCGGGGATGTAGCGCGGCGCTCGCGCGCGAGCAGCAGCCCGACCGCGGCGATGACGGCGACCGCGATGGCCGTGCCGCCGAACAGCAGAAGCGCGCCGCCCGCTTCGTAGGCGAGCCCCGAGACGCCGGCCGCGAGCGTGGCGGCCGCGAGGCCGATGCCGCGCAGCAGGCCCTGCGCCGAACCCGCGCGGGTGGGGTCGACGGCGTGCGCCATCGCGGCCGCGGCGCCGATGAAGGCGAGCGCCTGACCGGTCGACTCGACGAAGCCCATGCCCGTCGCGATGAAGGGGTTGCCGACGAAGGCGTACAGGGTGACGATCGGCAGCAGGATGAGCATGCCGCGCCAGTACGCCGAGACGCCTCCGCGGCGGTCGGCGAGGCGACCGGCCCAGCCGGCGACGAGCACGTAGGGCACGGCGAAGAGCGCGTAGCTCGCGGCCGTGAGCACGGGGCCCGCGCCGATGTCGGCCATGAATCGCGGCCAGACGCCGTCGTAGGCTCCGGTCGGCACCATGACGGCGGCGTAGAGCAGCACGATGCCGACGATGCGGGGGCTGCGCAGCAGGTCGAGGCTCGTGCGCGGGGCGCTCGCGCCGAAGCGCAGGCTGCGGTCGGCATCCGTGCCGTCGAAGCCGAGCACGCCCGCGGCGATGCCGCCTGTCGCCGGATGCGGGTCGTCGGCGCGGAACGCCGAGCGCGCCGTCTCGCGGAACCCGACGACGACGGGCACGAGTGCGAGCAGCACGACGACGGCCGCGACGGCGAGGATGGCGCCGGGGCTGGCGAACGAGAGCGCGAGGCCCGAGGCGAGCGGGCCGACGGCGATGCCGGCGAGCTCGGCGGCGCCGAGGCGCCCGAGCAGCTCGCCGCTGCGGGTGTGGTCGTGGCGCACGATGAGGGCGCTCGCGGCGATGACGAAGATGCCGAAGCCGAAGCCGCCGACGGCGCGGCCGGCGATGAGCTGCCAGCCCTCGACCGAGATCGCGCTGAGGCCGAGCGAGGCCGCGACCATCACGACGCCGATGACCGCCATGAGGCGCGCGTGCCCGCGGTCGGCGGCGGGGGCGACGAGCAGCTCGGCGACGAGGGCCGAGGCGAAGCCCGCCGCGGCGAGGTAGCCCACCTCGGCGGTGCTGACGCCGAGCGAGTTCTGCAGGGCGGGGATCAGCGGGAAGATGACGAACGAGGCCGACGACAGCAGCACCATGGCCGTGACGACGCTCGGCACGAGAAGCCGTGCCTGCCGCTGGTGCGCGTTCATGGTGGTGATCATCCCGTTCTCTTGTTATCCAACTGGACAATAACGCTAGCACGACTTGTCCGACTGGACAATATCGCGCCCCAGCGGCCTATGCTCGACGCGTGGTGCAACGCAAGAGCCCCGAGCGCAAATCGTCAGACGAGCGCCGCGACGAGATCGTACGCGCGACCCTGCGGCTCGTCGCCGCCAAGGGCTTCGCGGGCGTCACGCTGCGCGAGGTGGCGACCGAGGTCGGCGTCGTGCACGGGCTCATCCGCCACTACTTCACGAGTCGCGACGAGCTCGTCGCTGCCGCCTTCGACTTCGCCGTCACGAGCGAGCTCGCGAGCGACCGCGCGCTGCTCGATGGTCTCGACCCCGTCGCGGCGCTCGCCGGGTGGCTCGCCGCGACCCCCGAAGACCACTACCGCGTCTGGATCGACGCCTGGAGCGAGGCTCCGCGCACCCCGCCGCTCGCCGCCGCGCTCGACCGGCACCATCGCGACTGCGAGCGCATCCTGACCACCGTCATCGAGCGGGTGGTGGATGCCGGGCTCGGCGCGAGCGCCGACCCCGCGGCCGACTCGCGCCTGCTCACCGCCGTCGCCGACGGCGTGGCCGTGCAGCACCACGCCGTCGGGGTCATCGGGGTCGAGGAGGCGAACGCGATCGTCTTCGGCGCCGCCGAGCGCCAGCTGTCGCTCGAGCCCGGCAGCCTCGCGCGCGCGAACCCCGTGCCCGCCCGCGGGCAGTGGACCGACAGCGCGCCTCGATAGACTCAAGGGCAAGCCCTCCACCACGTTCCGAAGGGACTACCCATGCCTGCCGTCGTCATCATCGGCGCCCAGTGGGGCGATGAAGGAAAAGGCAAGGCCACCGACCTCCTCGCCGGCCGCATCGACTACGTCGTCAAGTTCAACGGCGGCAACAACGCCGGCCACACCGTCGTCGTGGGCGACGAGAAGTACGCGCTGCACCTGCTGCCGAGCGGAATCCTCACCGAGGGCGTCACGCCCATCATTGCCAACGGCGTTGTCGTCGACATCGAGGTGCTGTTCGGCGAGCTCGACGCGCTGAGCGCACGCGGCGTCGACGTCTCGAAGCTGCAGATCAGCGCGAACGCCCACGTCATCACCCAGTACCACCGCACGATGGACAAGGTGACCGAGCGCTTCCTCGGCAAGCGCCAGATCGGCACGACGGGTCGTGGCATCGGGCCCGCCTACGCCGACAAGATCAACCGCGTCGGCATCCGCATGCAAGACCTCTTCGACGAGAACATCCTGCGCCAGAAGGTCGAGGGCGCCCTCAACATCAAGAACCACCTGCTCGTCAAGGTCTACAACCGTCGCGCCATCACGGTCGACGAGGTCGTCGACGAGCTGCTGAGCTACGCCGAGCGGCTGCGGCCGATGGTCGTCGACACCGGCCTCGTGCTGCACCAGGCGCTCGAGCGCGGCGAGACCGTGCTGTTCGAAGGCGGCCAGGCGACGATGCTCGACGTCGATCACGGCACCTACCCCTTCGTGACGTCGTCGAACGCGACGAGCGGTGGCGCGGCCACGGGCTCGGGCATCGGCCCCAACCGCATCGACCGCGTCATCGGCATCGTCAAGGCCTACACGACCCGCGTCGGCTCGGGCCCCTTCCCGACCGAGCTGTTCGACGAGTCGGGCGAGTTCTTGCGCAAGACCGGCTTCGAATTCGGCACGACGACGGGCCGCCCCCGCCGCTGCGGCTGGTACGACGCCCCCATCGCCCGCTACACCGCGCGCGTCAACGGCGTCACCGACTTCGTGATGACGAAGCTCGACGTGCTCACGGGGCTTGCGAGCATCCCCGTCTGCGTCGCCTACGAGGTCGACGGCGCGCGGGTCGACGAGGTGCCCGTCTCGCAGAGCGACTTCCACCACGCGACCCCGATCTACGAGAACCTGCCGGGTTGGTCGGAAGACATCACGGGGGCCCGCACGTTCGACGACCTGCCGAAGAACGCGCAAGACTACGTGCTCGCGATCGAGGCCATGAGCGGCGCGCGCATCTCGGCCATCGGCGTCGGGCCGGGCCGCGACGCGATCGTCGTGCGGCACGACCTGCTCGACTGACGATGGTCGCGGCCGCTCTGCCGTACACCGCGCTCGAAGGGCACGGGCTGCTGCTCGAGCCCTACGAGCCCGCGCACCTGCCGGGGCTGACCGCCGCGCTGGGGCACCCGGAGGTCTTCGCCGGCGGCTGGGGCGGCGGGCCCGCGGGCGCGCGCTCGGGCGACGACTTCGCCGCGTGGCTGCCGACGTACCTGCCGATCGGGCGCGCCCACGTGTACGTCGTGCGCTCGCTGACGGCTCCGGATGCCGCGCGCACCATCATCGGCACCTCGACGATCCTCGATCTCGCCCCCGCGGCCGAGTCGGCCCACATCGGCTACACCGCCTACACACCCGGGCACTGGGGATCATCCGTCAACCCGGCGGCGAAACTCCTGCTGCTCGGCCACCTCTTCGACCACGGCTACGGCCGGGTCAAGCTGCAGGCCGACGTGCGCAACGCACGCTCGCGCTCCGGCATCGAGAAGCTCGGGGCGCAGTTCGAGGGCATCGCCCGCCGCGACGCGCAGCGCGCCGACGGCTCGTGGCGCGATGCGGCGGTGTACTCGATCGTCGTCGACGAGTGGCCCGCGGTGCGGGCGGCGCTGCTGCGCCGCCTGCACGAGACGCCGGCCTAGCCGTTCGCGACCGCGCTGAACCACGCGATGCCGAGCGCGACACCGGCGAGGGTCGCGACGATCGCGGTGCCGAGCGAGAGCACCCAGTCGCCCGCGCTCGGGTGGTTCTCTCCCGGTTCGGGCGGGCGCCGCAACGACAGCAGGTGGGCGCGCGCGGGATGGGCCTCCCAGAAGGGGCGGCCCTGGGCATCCACCCGCCCCAGCAGCATGCGCTGCGGGGCCGAGCGCAGCACGAGCACGAGCGGGGCGAGCCCCATGACGACGAACATGACGCCGATGAACAGGCCCGAGAGGTCGCCGTAGAGCAGGAACGAGCGGAAGAACGTGATGGCCAGGCTCACGAAGAGCGCGGGCCAGGCGAAGGCGAGCATCGAGACCCCGAAGCCCTGCGCGAGCACCGAGCCGATGACGACCGCCACGAGCCCGCCCACGATGCTGCCCGGGGTGAAGGCGACGATCGCGTCTGTGCACTCGACAGCGATCACGTACGGTCCACCGCGCGCGCAGTAGCCGCCGAGGTCGGAGAGAGCGCTCACGGCCTGGAAGAGCAGGGTGATCGCGAGGGCACCGGCGAACCAGCCGAACGCCGAGCCGAGCACACGGGTCGCCGGCTGGTCGCGCCAGGTGCGAGGTGTGGCCGCATCTGTGGTCATGGCGACACTGTAGAGCGCGTTCTGGCCGCAGTTCTAGGGCGAGCCCGGGCCCGTCGGGCGATACGCTCGAGGCATGGATGACGCGGCCCTCGTCGAGCTCACCTCGCTGCGGCGCAGCATCGACAACATCGATGCGGCGCTCATCCACCTGCTCGCCGAGCGCTTCAAGTGCACGCAGACCGTCGGTCGCCTGAAGGCCACCACGAACATGCCGCCGAGCGACCCCGAGCGCGAGCGCGTGCAGATCGAGCGCCTGCGCGCCCTCGCGATCGAGGCGCAGCTCGACCCCGCCTTCGCCGAGAAGTGGTTCAACTTCATCGTCGCCGAGGTCATCCACCACCACGAGCAGATCGCCACCACGGGCACGATCGCGACCGATACCGAGTGAGCACTCCGGCCCCACCCCGCTCCTCCGACGCCTGGATCGCGCTGCAGTTCACGCTCGCCGGCGTCGTCTGGGGCGCGAGCTTCCTCTTCATCGCCCTCGCGCTCGAAGGCCTCTCGCCCGCGCAGGTGGCGACGGGTCGCACGCTCTTCGGCGCGATCACCCTTGGGGCGATCGCGCTCGTCACGCGCGATCGTCTGCCGCGATCGCGACGCGTGTGGGCGCACCTGGCGCTGCTGTCGGTGACCTTCGCGGTCATCCCCTACATGCTCTTCGCGTGGGCGCAGCAGTACGTCGCCTCGGGCGTCGCGAGCATCTTCAACGCCACGACGCCCATCATGACGGCGCTCATCGCGGGGCTCGCGTTCCGCATCGAGAAGCTCACGCGCGAGCAGGTGCTGGGCATCGTCGTGGGCATCATCGGGGTCGTCGTGATCGTCGGCCCGTGGCAGGGCATCGAGCCCGGCACCGGCGGCCTCGTGCCCTACCTCGCGCTGCTCGGCGCGACCGCCTGCTACGGCTTCAGCCTCTCGTACATGCGGCGCTTCCTCGCCGACAGCGGGGTGAGCGCGATCGTGTTCAGCTTCGTCATGATCGGCCTCGCGGCGGTGTGGATGCTGCTGCTGACGCCCGTCATCGGCGCCGACCCGATCGAGCTCACGCCGACGGTGCTCATCGCCATCGTGCTGCTCGGCGCCCTCGGCACGGGCCTCGCCTACGCCTGGAACCAGAACGTCGTGCGCGCCTGGGGGCCGACCCGGGCCGCGACGGTCACCTACATCTCGCCGCCCGTCGGCGTGCTGCTGGGCGTGCTCGTGCTCGGCGAGACGCTCGTCTGGAACGAGCCCGTCGGCGCCGTGCTCGTCATCCTCGGCGTGCTGCTCGCGCAGCGGCGGGTGCGGCTGTTTCGCCGCCCGCCGCCGACCGCGACACCAGACGGTGCGTGACCTCGAGCGCGACTGAGCCGATCGCGCTCGCGCCCACCGCGACGAGCAGCAGGTCGAGCGGCGGGGCGCCCAGTTGCAAGAAGTCGGTGACGAGGGGGATGAGCAGCAGCACGGGCAGCCCCAGGTAGGCCGCGACGACGACGAGGCTCGTCACGAGGGTGAACGGCCGCGACAGGATGACGAGCACCCACAGCGCCGTGAGCGTGAGGGTGATGACCGCCGTGGTCTGCACGACCGCGGCCTCGGCGCCGCCGAGATAGGCGTAGGCGACGACCGAGATGAGCGTGCCGCCGACGATGAGCCCCGAGGGGATGCAGAAGCGCGCCGCTCGCCGCAAGAACCCCGGCCGGTAGCGCTGGATGTTCGGCAGCAGCGCGAGCACGAGCGCGGGCAGCCCGATCGTGAGGCCGTCGACGATCGACAGCTGCCGAGGCAGGAAGGGGAACGGCCACAGCAGCGCGCCGAAGACGACCGCGAAGAGGATCGCGTAGGTCGTCTTCGACAGGAACAGCTTCGCGAGCCGCTCGACGTTGGCGATGACCTGGCGGCCCTCGGCGACAATGCGCGGCAGGCGGCTGAACTGGCCGTCGAGCAGCACGAGGCGCGCGACCGCCCGCGTCGCCGCCGCCCCCGAGCCCATCGCGATGCCGAGGTCGGCGTGCTTGAGCGCGAGCGCGTCGTTGACGCCGTCACCCGTCATCGCGACGGTGTGGCCGAGGCGCTGCAACGACAGCACCATGGCCTTCTTCTGCTCGGGGGTCACTCGCCCGAAGACGCGGTGCTCGGCCATGATGGCGTCGAGGTCGGCCTGCTCGGTGGGCAGGGTGCGCGCGTCGAATCCGGGGCCCTCGTGCAGGATGCCCGCCTCGCGCGCGACCGCGGCGACCGTGCGCGGGTCGTCACCCGAGATGACGCACAGCTCGACCTCCTGCTCGCGGAAGTAGCTCAGCGTCTGGTGCGCGTCGTCGCGCACCTTCTCGCGGAACGACACGAGGGCGACGGCGCGCAGGCCCGCGGGCAGCTCGGGCTCGGGGGCCCGCTCGCCCTCGGCAGGCTCGACCGGGGGGTCGAGCACCACCTCGGTGCGCGCGAGCACCACGGTGCGCTCGCCTGCGGTCGCGCGGGCGGCGAACCGTGCGAGAGCATCCGTCGACCCGGGAACATCGGCGAGCACGATGTCGGGGGCGCCGACGACCCAGGTGCCGCGGGCGGGGCCGTCGGCGAAGGAGACGGCGCTCCACTTGCGGCGGCTCGTGAACTCGATCGCGCGCAGGGGGGTCTCGCGGGGCGGGGTCGTGAAGCGCTCGGTGAGGGCGCGGGCGGTGGCGTTGGCGTCGCGATCGGCGCCCATCCACGAGAGGGCGGCCTCGGCGGCGGGGTCGAGGTCGGTGCCGACGAGGGGTTCAATGCCGTCGAGCACCATGCGGCCCTCGGTGAGCGTGCCCGTCTTGTCGAGGCACAGCATGTCGACGCGCGCGAGCCCCTCGACGGCGGCGAGCTCTTGCACGAGCACCTCGCGGCGGGCGAGCTTCACCGCGCCGACGGCGAGGGCGACGCTCGTCATGAACACGAGCCCCTGGGGGATCATCGCGATGAGGCTCGCGGCCGAGGCCACCGTCGCCTCGCGCCAGGCGCCCGTCGCGATCGCGGCCTCCCAGCCGCCGACCGCCTGCATCTGCCCGTTGACGACGATCGCACCGACGGGCAGCAGCAGGATCGTGATCCAGCGGATGATGCGCGCGATGCCGCTGCGCAGCTCGCTGCGTACGAGCGAGAACTGCTTCGCCTCGGCGGTGATGCGCGCGGCGTACGAGTCGGCCCCGACCCGGATGACCCGCGCGAGCCCGCTGCCCGCGACGACGCTCGACCCCGACATGAGCTCGCGCCCCGCCGAGGACGCGACCGGGTCGGCCTCACCCGTCAAGAGGGATTCGTCGACATCGAGCCCGTGCGCTTCGAGCACCTCGGCGTCGGCCGTGACCTGGTCGCCCGCGGCGAGCACGAGCACGTCGTCGAGCACGACCTCGCCCACGGCGACCTCGCTGACCGCGCCCTCGCGCAGCACGCGGGCCCTCGGCGCGTTGAGCACGGCGAGGCGGCTGAGGGTGAGCTTCGCGCGGAACTCCTGCGCCACCCCGATCACCACATTGGCGATGACGAAGAACCCGAACAGCGCGTCTTGCCAGTAGCCGAGCACGAGCAGTAGCGCGAAGCTGCCGCCGACGATGAGGTTGAAGAGCGTGAACAGGTTCGCCTGCATGATGCGCCAGAACGACCGGCCGGTGTCGTTCGGCATGACGTTGGTCTGCCCGAGCCGGATGCGCGAGCGCACCTCGGCGAGGGTCAGACCCTGCATCATCAGCCGCCGACGAGCGGGCCGAAGCGCGCGGGCAGGGTGTCGCGGTGCGCGTGCCGCAGCTCGGCGAGCGAGAGCGTGAAGCGGTCTTGGATCTCGAGGCCGTCGACCTCGCTGTCGGTCACGCCGACGCGCAGCACCGGCACGTCGCGCCCCTCGCACAGGCCCCGGAACTTCACGTCGTCCTCTCGGGCGACCGACACGAGCACGCGGGCCTGCGACTCGGAGAGCAGTGCGGCGAGAGCATCCACCCCATCGCGCTCCATGAGCTCGGTGAGCCAGACGCGGGCGCCGACACCGAAGCGCAGCACGCCCTCGGCGAGGGTCGCGAGCAGCCCGCCCTCCGAGAGGTCGTGCGCCGAGGTGACGAGCGCCTCTTCCGCCGCCGCGGCCATGAGGCCCGCGAGGTTCTTCTCGGCCGACAGGTCGACGCGCGGGGGCAGGCCGCCGAGGTGGCCGTGCACGACGTCGGCCCACACCGAGCCGTCGAGCTCGTCGCGCGTGATGCCCAGCAGGTAGAGGTTCTCGCCCTCGTCTTGCCAGCCCGAGGGCAGGCGGCGGTCGACGTGGTCGATGACGCCCATGACGGCGACGACGGGGGTGGGGTGGATGGGCACGTCGCCGGTCTGGTTGTAGAACGAGACGTTGCCGCCGGTGACCGGGATTCCCAGCTCGAGGCACGCGTCGGCGAGCCCGGTCACGGCCCGCTCGAACTGCCACATGACATCGGGGTTCTCGGGGCTGCCGAAGTTGAGGCAGTCGCTCACGGCGCGCGGCTCGGCACCCGTCGCGGCGACGTTGCGGTACGCCTCGGCGAGCGCGAGCTGCGCGCCGACGTAGGGGTCGAGCTGGCAGTAGCGGCCGTTCGCGTCGGTCGCGAGCGCGACGCCGAGGCCGCTCACCTCATCGACACGAATCATGCCGGCGTCGTCGGGCGTCGCGAGCGCGGTGTTGCCGCCCACGTAGTAGTCGTACTGGTCGGTGATCCAGCTCGTGTCGGCGAGGTTCGGGCCGCCGAGCACCTGCAGGGCGTGGGCGCGCAGCTCCGCGTCATCGGCGGGTCGGGCGAGTCGGGCCGAGGTGTCGGCCTGCAGGGCATCCTGCCACTCGGGTCGCGCGAAGGGCCGGTGGTAGACCGGGCTGTCGATCGCGACCGTGCGCGGGTCGACGTCGACAATCGTCTCGCCCTGCCAGTGGATGACGAGCCGGCCGGTGTCGGTGACCTCGCCGAGCACGCTCGTCTCGACGTCCCACTTGGCAGTGACGGCGAGGAAGGCGTCGAGCTTGCCCGGCTCGACGATCGCCATCATGCGTTCCTGACTCTCCGACATCAGGATCTCTTCGGCCGTGAGGCTGGGGTCGCGCAGCAGCACAGCGTCGAGGTCGACGGCCATGCCGCCGTCACCGTTGCTCGCGAGCTCGCTTGTCGCACACGAGATTCCGGCGGCACCGAGGTCTTGAATGCCCTCGACGAGCCCGTCGCGGTACAGCTCGAGGCAGCACTCGATGAGCACCTTCTCGGCGAAGGGGTCGCCCACCTGGACGGCGGGGCGCTTCGTCGGGCCGCCCTCGCTGAACGTGTCGGAGGCAAGAATGGATGCGCCCCCAATGCCGTCACCGCCGGTGCGCGCCCCAAAGAGAACGACCTTGTTGCCAACGCCGCGGGCGTTGGCGAGGTGCAGGTCTTCGTGCCGGAGCGCGCCGACCGCGAGGGCGTTGACGAGGGGGTTGGCCTGGTAGACCGGGTCGAACCAGGTCTCGCCGCCGATGTTCGGCAGGCCGAGGCAGTTGCCGTAAAAGCTGATGCCGCTCACGACGCCCGGCAGCACCCGGGCGGTGTCGGGGTGGTCGATGGCGCCGAACCGCAGCGCATCCATGACGGCGACGGGGCGCGCTCCCATGGAAATGATGTCGCGCACGATGCCACCCACGCCGGTCGCGGCACCCTGGAACGGCTCGACGTAGCTGGGGTGATTGTGGCTCTCGATCTTGAACGTGACCGCCCAGCCTTCGCCGATGTCGACGACGCCGGCGTTCTCGCCCATGCCGACCATGAGGTGCTCGCGCATCTCGTCGCTGACCTTCTGGCCGAACTGCTTGAGGTGCACCTTCGATGACTTATAGGAGCAGTGCTCGCTCCACATTACCGAGTACATGGCGAGCTCGCCGCTCGTGGGGCGGCGGCCGAGAATTTGCTTGATCTGCTCGTACTCGTCCGGCTTCAGACCGAGCGCCTCGAATGGCTGGTGCTTCTCGGGGGTCGCGATCGCGTTGTCGACGGTGTCGGGAATGGGGACTGTCGCGGGGGTTCTCACGGTGGCGAGGGCTCCTGTGTCGGGGGCGTGCCGGATGCTCACGATGCTACCGGCGCGGATGAGCACGACCGGATGGCTGGAGCTCTCTCGATCCGCGCCGATCGCTGGGCTGCCGTGCCGTCAGGGGCTCATGCGGCCTCGTGCGAGAGCCGGATTGCCATCGGCTTCGAGCATCGCCACCAGCTCCACCCGGCTGGCTGTCGCGCCGAAAGCGGGGGTGCCCGGTTCGAACCGGATTCCCTCCACTAGTGCCCCGGCGTCTATCGTGTCGAAACCCATCGCGTCGACGACCTCGGCAACGATCACGAGTGCGGCCGGATCGTCCGACGCGATGGCGAGGGCCTTGCGATCCGGATGCCCGGCGGGCCGCGCCTCGCTGTCGAGTTCGTGATAGCCCATGTGATTGAAAGTTTTCACGAGCCGAGCACCTGGCATGAGGTTGCTGACGATCTCGCTCGATGACAGTTCGGTCTGCTCGAACGCAGGAAGTATCCCGTCGACCGGCCACCAGTAGTTCGTCGCGTCCACGACAATGGCATGGGCATCGGAGAGAGCGACGAGGGGTAGCGACCCCACCTTGCCCAGCGGCACCGCCAGGATGACGACGTCCGCCTCGGCGACGATCTCCTCCGCGGTCGTCGCGATCGCATCCGGGGCCATCACCTCGACAATGAGCGCGATCCGATCGACGGCACCGGAGCCGGCGATCAGCACTCGATACCCTGCAGCCGTCGCCAGGCGCGCGAGCACTGTGCCGACCTTTCCGGCTCCCAGTATTCCGATCGTAGGCCCGATCCGTTCCCCGCCGCTCACCTTGGATTCGCCGTGACCGCTGTCTCGCGCCGCAACACCGGCGCCACCTCGTCCGCGAACAGTTCCAGGCTCGCGTTGACCAGCTCGCCAGGAAGGCTGCCGACCTCAATCTGGCCGACGAAGCGGTCGACGCCGAGGATCTCGCGATGGCGCAGGATTTTGTCGATGACCTCCTGCGGACTTCCTACGATGAGCCCGTTGTCGACCCACTGCTCGAACGTCTCCCGAGGCATCCCTCTCGCGAATTGAGGCAGCTGCATGAAGTAGTCGGAGTAGTAGGGGTGATACTCATCCCGCGCGGCCTGCGATGTGCGTGAAATGTAGATGTGACCGCCACTGGCCGTCTTCAGCGACCCTGGATCATCATGTCCGGCAGAAGCGGCAGCGCGACGATAGAGATCGACAAGGCGTCGACCGGAGTCGGGGCCCTGGAAGAACGACATGAACATCGGGGTTCCGAGCATGCCGGCGCGCACTGCCGACTGCGGCGTGCCGCCGACACCGATCCATACCGGCAGTCGATCTTGAAACGACCTGGGCGAGATCAGCGCCGCGTCCAGCGAGGGTCGCAGCCTCCCCTGCCACGTGACGACCTCGTTGTCTCTGAGCTCAAGCAACAACCGGATCTTCTCATCGAAGAGTTCCTCGTAGTCGTCCAGGTGGTAGCCGAACAGCGGAAAGGACTCGACAAATGCGCCCCGCCCGGCCATGACCTCGGCCCGACCGCCCGAAATCTGGTCGATGGTTGCGAACTGCTGGTACACGCGCACGGGGTCTTGGGTCGACAAGACGGTGACGGCAGTGCTCAGGCGAATGCGCGTGGTGACCGCGGCCATCGCACCCAACACCACTTCGGGCGCGGAGATGACGTAGTCCTTCCGGTGATGTTCGCCAAGCGCGATCACGTCGAAACCTGCCCGGTCGGCTGTCTTCGCAAGCTCAATCAAGCGAAGCAGGCGAGCATGCGCCGATTCCGGCTCGCCGGTGAGCGGGTGAGCCTTCAGGTCGCCGAAGGTGTAGATGCCTAGTTCCATGTGTTCCTGTCCTGCCTTGTCGGTCATTGTTCGGTTACATCGAGGCGTGCCCGCGCCCAGATATTGCTCCAGTCGGCGATCGCGTCCAACACGGGAAGCAGGTGCGCGCCGACGTCCGTGAGTTCGTAATGGACTTCGATCGGTCTCGCGGCCCTGACATCGCGCACGACTATCCCTGCGGACTCGAGATCCTTGAGCCGTCGCGAGAGCATCGCGTCGGTCACGTCGGGAATTGCGTTGCGCAACTCGGAAAAACGCCTTCGCCCACCGATCAGCACTTGAAGGATCCGTCCATTCCATCGGCATCCCAGCAGTTCGATCGCCGTGTGAAACAGAGGGCACGCATCCCGGTTCATGACGGTGTGGCTTGCGATTTCCGGCATCCAACTACCATAGTCATTGTTCCTATAGATTTCATAGTTGAGTTCGCCGAAGCAGAAGGGCCAGCCGCTGGCGAGCGGCGAGGTGGATCTCGTCTACTGAGGCCGGTTGATCCATACGGCCGGTGTGAACTGCCCGCGCGCCGCGCTCGTCTACCGTGACGCACTGCGGGCGAATCGCGACGAGCGCAGCGTGGACTCAAGCCGTCAGCGCAACACAGTCGATGAACATCTCGGTGGTGTGATGTGGCAGAGGTCGGGAGACCGGAGTTGCCGTCGGATCGGCGGCAGCAGGTAGGGGAGTTGTGGAGGACAGGGTCTTGTAATGGGTGAGACCTACCGCGCGATCGGTCGCCGACTTGCGGAAGCGACACCCGACGGGGAGCGGGGTGCGAGTGACACACGTGACGTTCTACAAGTCGCTGTTCGTACGATCCAGCGGTGTTCTCGCGTTCCCAGCAACGTCACCGGGCATTGGCGACCCCAGATCAAGGTCGCTGTCTCGATCTCAGCGTGCCGCGTCTTCAGTCGAGGTGACGGCCACGCCCCCCTCGAAGTGATTGTGTAGGAAGCCGACGTCGGCATCTCCACTTCTATCCCGCCACTTCTCCCACAGTGAGACCCCCGCCTCTGCTGTTCACATGCGACTGTTCGGCGACGAATTCACGCCGCTCCTTGAGCGCCGAAGGCCTTCTGGCCATGGTGTCTCTCATCGTGGTCTGATCGCATCCGCGGGCAACTTCCCGGCGCTCTCCAACAACGTCTCGCGGCGGTTCGCCGATCTTGTCCACGCGCGAGAGGCTGGAGAACTCCGCCAGGATATCGAGGCTGACAGCGTTCCCGCGTTCTGGTCATGGTCGTGGCCGCGCTCACGGGCCCTGGAATCGCCTCCATTGTCCAACGACGTTCTATCACCCAGCGCTTCGGTGCGCTCAAACTCGAAAACATCACGCGCCTACCCCCGAACACCACGGAGGCGGACGTGACCACCTAGCCGCAGGGGGCCCGCTTCGTCGATCTGCAGCCCACGACGCGCCTCAGTCGGTAACCGGACTCCAGTCAGCCGCCCAGGCCGAGATCGCGTCGACGACTGGCGCCAGTGCCTGCCCCTTGGCGGTCAGTACATATCGCGGGATGCTCGACACATTCGGGCAGATCCGCGAGAGGAACCCTTCGCGTTCCAGTTCGCGCAGCCGTTCGGCCAGCAGGCGGTCGGACAGCCCGGGGATCGCGTCGCGGATTTCGCCGAAGCGCTCTGTGTGGGTCATCAGCGCTTGGAGGATGACACCGTTCCAGCGCCGACCGAGCAGTTCGATGGTGTGGTGGAACGATGGGCAGTAGCGTTCGCGCCCATCGTCCACCGGATCCACTGCCCCTTCCATCACTATCGCCTCCCGATCCGCCCACATGAGATTGACCTGCCTTCTAGGATACGGCTACAGTTCAGATGCTTACCTTTAGTAATCAAGAGGCCTTCGGAGGGCGACGTGGACGTATTGGTGCTTATCGGAAGAGTGTTCTTCGCCTTGCTCTTCCTCGGATCGAGCTATGGGCACTTCGCACAGAGGAAAATGATGGCCGGGTACGCCGCCAGCAAGGGTGTGCCTGCCGCGCCCGTCATGGTTGTACTGAGCGGTGCGCAAATCCTGATCGGTGCCCTCATGGTGGCGCTGGGGATCTGGCCCGATCTCGGTGCCCTCTTGCTCGTAGCCTTCCTGGCGCCCACGGCGTTCATCATGCACCGTTTCTGGACAGAGTCCGACCCCGGAACCAAGGCCATGGAGCAGACTCAGTTTCTCAAGGACCTGGCCCTGGCCGGTGCGGCACTGGTGATGTTCGCCGTCTTCGCCTACCTCGGGGACGATCTCGGCCTGGTCCTGGTCGGGCCGCTGTTCACCCTTTCATGAGCAACGCCGCCGTCATGGGCATGCCTCGGCGCCGTGGTGCGCGACCTGCTACGACTCCGAGCAATCCGCACACCCAGCTCGACCAGCAGCCACTCGACGACCGACCGCAGCAGTACCTCATCGGACAGCTAGCCGATCTGCCGGGTGTGGTCTGGGCGAGCTCGATGATTTCCGTCCCTGGCGCAAAGGCGCTCACCCTGTCTCACAGCCAGGCCCGAGGGCCACTCGATGCGTTCATGACCGGCACCGAGTTCGCACACCTGCATCCAGCCCCCGACCATTCCCTGCACCTGGTACTGCCGCCCTCGATCGCCGAGGCTGCCATCGAGGCAGGCTGGGCGGAGCAGCACCCCATCGCCCGCCTCGGGTTCATTTCGTCGGGAGCGGTCATGGTCTACGCCCCACGCGACACATACGAAGCTGACATTGCCGTCGGCCTGATACGGTCGTCCCACGCTTACGCGACTGGCAAGGAGCTTCCGCTCGATACCGTGCCCACATAACCAATACGACCGGGATCCCGGGCGTACTGGTGTTGGCAAATCCCATCGCTGGCACTGGAACTACTGAAGGAGGAACCTCATGGCAGGACGACTCGAGGGCAAAGTGGCCCTCATCACCGGAACTGCAGACGGTCAAGGACGGGCGGCTGCTCTCGCCTTCGCCGCCGAAGGCGCCAAGATCGTGGGCTGCGACCTCAAGGCGGAACTCGCCGAACAGACCGTCGAGCTCGTCCGGGCGCAGGGCGGTGACATGGTCTCGATGCAACCGCTGAACCTGAGCGATGAGGCCGCGGTTCAGAGCTGGATCGACTTCGCCGTAGACCAGTACGGAGATTTCGACATTCTGTACAACAACGCCTCGGGAGTGCGTGGTGGCACGATCGAGTCCTTGACCCGTGCGGACTGGGACTTCGACATGACCAATGAGGTCACCATTCTCTTCCTGGCGATCCAGAAGGCCCTGCCGGTCTTCAAGCGCAAAGGCGGCGGCACCATCCTCAACACCGGCTCGGTCGCGGCGATGGTCGGCGCGGCTATGCCGGGGAACACTCCCGGCAATCTCGTGCACAACGTGGCGAAGGCTGCTGTTCTGCGATTGACGGAGAATCTTGCCGTCGAGCTGTCGCCATGGAACATCCGTGTGAACAGTGTCTCGCCCGGATTCATCGATACTCCTGCGACGAGACCGCTCCTGGAGGCCGGGGGGCGCGCGCCAGTCGAACGTGCACTGCTCAACCCCCGGGTCGGACGCCCGGAGGACATCGCCATGGCCGCGGTGTATCTGTGTTCGGACGAAGCCGACTACGTCACCGGTTCGAACCTCGTTGTCGATGGGGGCTGGGTCGCCGGCGGTGGGGTCGGCCGACCGGACCCCGAGATCGGCCAGATCTTCGGCGAAGTGATGGAGAAGTTGGCCAACGCCCCCACTGCCTGACGTCGCGTCCGTGAAAGAGGGACGCTCTGGGCGGAGTTCTCCACACGGTGCGTAGCCCGGTCACCGAGGCGGGGCCGATTCCCTTCGGCATGACGACGTTCCTCCGATCCATCACGATAGGTGAACGGTTCCGTGCAGCGCCGCTGAGTCCCCCGGGTTGTCCGGAGGTGCGGTACTTGGGAAAGTTCAGTTCAGTACGCTCGAGGTCAACACCGACGTGAAGAACGTCAGCCCGTCGGTGCCGGAGCGCATGGCCGTCGAGGTGTCGGGGCCGAATCCGGGCTCGACCGCATGCTCAGGGTGCGGCATGAGGCCGACGACGTTGCCGCGCTCGTTGCGCAGGCCAGCGATGTCGCGTAGCGAACCGTTCGGGTTCACGTCAAGGTAGCGACAAGCGACCTGCCCCTCACCTTCGAGCCGGTCAAGGGTCTCGTCATCAGCGACGTATCCGCCTTCGCCGTTTTTCAGAGGGATGACGATTTCCTGCCCGGCGTCGAAGCCGTTCGTCCACGCGGAGTCGGCGCTCTCGACCCGTAGCTTCTGGTCTCGGCGGATGAAGTCGCCATGGTCGTTGCGGATCAGCCCGCCGGGCAGCAGGTGCGCCTCAACGAGAATCTGGAAGCCGTTGCAGATACCGAGCACAGGCATGCCACTGTTCGCCGCGTCGATGACCTCGGCCATGATCGGCGAGCGGGCCGCAATGGCGCCGCAGCGCAGGTAGTCGCCGTAGCTGAAGCCGCCGGGCAGCACGATCGCGTCGACGCCCATGAGGTCGTGCGTGCCGTGCCAGAGGGCGACGGGCTCGGCGCCCGCGAGGCGCACGGCCCGCTGCGCGTCTCGATCGTCGAGCGAGCCCGGAAACGTGACGACGCCGATGCGCACTAGCGGGTTTCTCCGGCCACGCCCGCGCCGCTGATGTGCACGCTGACGACGTCTTCGATCACACCGTTGCTGAGCATGTCGGCGGCCAGCTGCTCGACCGTCGCCATGAGCTCGGCGTCGACCTCGCCGTCGACGTGCAGCTCGAAGCGCTTGCCGATGCGAACGTCGCGAAAGGCCTCGTGGCCGAGGCGGTGCAGCGCCCCTGCGACGGCCTTGCCGGCCGGGTCGAGCAGTTCGGCCTTGGGCATGACCTCGACGACGATGGTGGGCACGGTGGGCTCCCTGCGAAGTGGGTGGGCGGTACGGGTTCAGCCTATCCTGGGCGTTTTTCGCCTGGAACCAGAAGGAGACCCCCTCGTGCTCGAACTCACCGGCTGGACCCTGCTCGGCGTCGCCATCGCGATCGCCCTCGTCGCCGTGATCGTGATCGTCGGCATCATCGCGCTCGTGACCCGGATGATCGCTCGTCGCTGGCCGGGCGTGTACCGCACCTTCGGGCCCGCACGCCGGCGCTTGCGGGTACTGCTGTTCCTCATCGCGACCTGGATCGCGGTATCGCTCACCCTGCCCGAGCCCACGTGGCGCCAGCCGATCAATCAGATCTTCACGATTCTCGTCATCGGCGCGAGCGCGTGGCTGCTCGGTGCGATCGTGCGGCTGTTGTTCGATCGCGTGCAGCGCCGCTACGACATCACTGCCGACGACAACCGAGTCGCCCGGCGCATTCAAACCCAGCTCACGATCGTTCGCCGACTGGCGACCGTGGTCATCGGCGTGCTCGCCCTCGCGGCGATGCTGCTCACCTTTCCCGGCGCCCAAGCCGCCGGTGCGAGCCTGCTGGCCTCGGCGGGACTCGTGAGCGTCGTCGCGGGACTCGCCGCCCAGTCGTCGCTCGCAAATGTCTTCGCCGGCATGCAGCTGGCGTTCTCCGATGCGATCCGCATCGACGACGTGGTCATCGTCGAGGGCGAGTTCGGGCGCATCGAAGAGATCACGCTGACGTATGTCGTCGTCGGCATCTGGGACCAGCGCCGCATGGTGCTTCCGTCGACGTACTTCACGACGACGCCCTTCGAGAACTGGACGCGCGAGTCGGCCGAGCTCATGGGCACCATCGACCTCGATGTCGACTGGCGCGTCGACCTCGATGCGATGCGGCTCGAGCTGACTCGCATTGTCGAAGAGAGTCCGCTCTGGGACGGCCGGGTGGCCAACATCGTCGCCACCGACGCGACCGGGGGATCCGTGCGCGTGCGTCCGCTGGTGAGCGCTCGCGATGCGGGTGCGCTGTGGGACTTGCGCTGTCACGTACGCGAGAAGCTCGTCGCGTGGGTGCGCCGCTCGCAGCCGGAAGCGTTGCCGATTCAGCGGGTCGAGCTGCCCGCGGCGGCGTCACTCGAGGAGGCCGTCAGCAAATAGTCGGCTCGCTCGAGCGAGGGTGCGATGCGGCTCGCGTTCGCCTCGTCGGGGCCGAGCGCCCAAGCCCTCGCTGCCTCCGGGGTCTTGCCGTACGCAACGTGGCGCGCGATGAGGCGCTCATGACGCACGGTCTCGTCGAGCACGACGCCGACCGCGAGGTCGAGCAAGGGCTCGACGCGGTGCCACCCCGCCCCATCGTCGGGTTCGTCGAGCAGCAGGTAGTTGCCCTCGACGATCACCGTCGACAATTCAGGAGTCAAGGCAATCTCGTCAGGCACCGGCTGCTCAACACGCCGGTCGAAGCCGGGCGCACGTAGCGTGACTCCTGAATTGTGGGGATTGCGCAAGCGCTCGAGCAGAGTGACGAAGGCGTCGACATCGAACGTGTCGGGGGCGCCCATGCGCTCGCGACGGCCGAGTTGCACGAGCTCGGCCTGCGGCAGATGAAAGCCGTCCATCGGCAGCACCGCTGAGCCGGGCAGCTCGGCCGACAGCGCGGCCGCGACCGTCGACTTGCCCGCGCCGGGTTCACCAGCCAGCCCGACGATGAGGCGGGCGGATGCGGGGTGCGCGGCGCGCATCCGCTCGATGATCGCGGCGAGAGCCGGCAGGTCGATCGGGGCCGGGGCCGCGGCCCGCTCGTCGGTCACGCCGGAATGCGGGTCGCGATGCCGTGCATGAGGGCGTCGTCGACGATGAACTGCGCCCACTCGTCGTAGCCCGGCGCGCTGGGGTGAAAGTCGTCGGTGGCGAAGTGATCGGCGCCGTAGGGCGGCAGGGGCGGGGTCATGTGCGCATTCGGAAAACGCTGGAGGGCGCGGCGCGCGCTCACCTCGAGCGACTGGGAGTGCAGGGCGAGCGTGGTGCGCAGGGGCTCGGGAAGCAGGCCGAAGCGGTGGAACGCCGGCAGGGCGCTCATGAGCACGATGGCCTCGGGATGCGCCGCGGCGATGTCGCGCACGATGCGCTTGATGTCGCGCCTGAACGCCCGGTGCGAGCGCACCTGCATCGAGTCGTTCGCGCCGAGGCTGATGACCACGACGTCGGTCGGCTCGGCGAGCGCGTCGTCGAGGTGATCGCGAATCACGTCGCGAGCGGTCGCCCCATTGCGCCCGCGAGCCCGCCAGCGCACCGGCCGACCGGTGCGGGCCGTCAGCTGCGCCGCGATGTGACCCGCGAGGCCCTCGGTCGCGTCATCGACGCCCACGCCGACCGCCATCGAGTCGCCGATGACGAGCAGCCGGATCGGGTCGGTGCCGCCGCCGCCTTCCCAGGGCTGAGACGGCTCAGGCAGCAGGGGCACGACGCGGCGCAGCTTGACGGTCTGCGGCAGGATGATCGGCGCCAGCGCCACAGCGACCGCCCGACTGAGGCGGCGGCCGCGCAAGGGGCGAGGGCTCGAGGTCATGCGCGCGAGTCTAAGCCGGCGGCGTGGCCGGGTTCTCCAGCAGGCGGCCGAAGCCGACGCTCCAGGCATCCTCCACCGCGAAGTCAGCCCAGTCTTTGTAGCCGATCGCGCTCGGATGAAACTCGTCGGTCGCGAAGAAGCCGTCGGTGTAGGGCGGCGGAGGCGGCGACATGTGCGCTCGGGGAGCGGCCCCGACGAGCTGCCGCGCCTCGCGTTCGAGCGCCTGCGAGTGCCGGTAGAGGCTGCGGCGCAGCGGGTCGGGCAGCAGCTGAAAGCGGAAGAACGCGGGCAGCGATGACATCAGCAGTGCGGCATCAGGATGCGCCGCGAAGGTGCGCTCGATGATGTGCCGAATGTCGCGGCGGAACGCCCGGGCCGATCGCAGCGCGAGCGCGTCGTTCGCGCCGACGGTGAGAAAGACGAGGTCGACGGGTTCGGCGAGCGCGGGCTTCAGGTACTGCCGCACCAGGTCGCGCGCCGTGGCCCCGTTGCGCCCGGCTGACCGCCAGTGCACCGGTCGACCCGTGCGGGTCGCGAGCGCTTCGGCCAGCCGACCGCCGAGGCCGAGGTCGGCGTGGTCGACGCCGACGCCCGCCGCCGTCGAGTCGCCGATGACGAGCAGGTGCAGGGGCCGGGATGCCGCGCCCTCGTCGCCGGACTCGCCCGGGTCGACGCGGCCATTCCAGGGCAGCGGCGCATCCGGCAGCCGCGGCGTCTCGCGACGCAACCGGCGCCCCTGCGTCAGCAGCACGGGTGCCTGCGCAGCCGCGATCGCGCGGCTCAGTCGCAGCCTCTGCGGTGGCTTGAACTCACTCACGCCCGGGAGTCTAGGCGCCCGCGGCGAGCCGGATCTGCGTGCCCCAGGGGTCGTCGAGCTCGAGCGTACGGCCGTCGTCGCGCACGGCGAGTCCGTGGTGCTGCAGGCGCTCGGCCGTGGCGCCGAGCTCGTCGGCGCCCGGCAGCACGATGTCGACCTGGCCGAGGCCGAGGGCGGGCATCCGTCGACCGGCTCCGCTGCTGCGCCACACGTTCATCGCCATGTGGTGGTGGTAGCCGCCCGCGCTCACGAAGATCGCCTGCTCGCCGTAGGCGTTCGTCAGGTCGAAGCCGAGCTGGTCGACGTAGAAGCGCTGCGCGGTCGCGATGTCGCCGACGCTCAGGTGCACGTGCCCGACGACTGCGGGTGCCGAGCCGTGCGCCGCGATCGCCTCGTCGGTGAGGTGCTCGCGCAGGAAGGCGTTGGGGTCGAGGAAGAGCGTGGCCATCTCGACGCTGCCGTGCACCCACGACCACTGGGTGCGGTCGCGATCCCAGTACAGCTCGACGCCGTTGCCCTCGGGGTCGTCGAAGTAGAAGGCCTGGCTGACGATGTGGTCGCTCGACCCGGTGAAGCGGTTCGGGTGCGTCGTCGCGACGGTGTACACGGCAGCGGCGAGGGCCGCTTGCGTCTCGAACAGGATCGCCGTGTGGAACAGCCCGGCCTCGCGCGGCCCCGCGTGCCGCAGGGCGGGGCTGTGCCGCAGAACGACGAGCGGTGTGGATGCGCCCCCCGCGTCACCCGCGGCGCCGTCCGCTGCGCGGCCAGCGCGCCCGAGCGTCACGACCGGCCCTGCAGAGTCGAGCACGCTCAAGCCCACCGCGTCGCGGTAGTACGCGGTCATCGCGTCGAGGTCGGCGACGTCAAGGGTGACGGGGCCCATCGCGGTGTCGGCCGCGAGCCGGGTGGTGTCGGTCATGCCCGAGTCAACCGGCAAGCGCAGATCGCCATTCCCTGCCCGAGCCTGCACACATCAGCCCAGATTGGCCCTAAAACGGCAGATGCCCGCGGCCGAAGTGCCCTTTTGCCCCAGATCTGGAGAAAAACGGGCTAGGAGCAGAGGCGGTCGATGAGCTCGCGGTAGCGCGCGGCCGTGCGCTCGACGATCTCGGGCGGCAGCGCCGGGGGCTCGCCCGTCTTGTTCCAGTGCGCCGCGAGCCAGTCGCGCACGATCTGCTTGTCGAAGCTGTCCATGCGGTTCGGCCCGCCGGCGGCGTACAGCGAGGCGTCCCAGTACCGCGAGCTGTCGCTCGTGAGCACCTCGTCGGCGAGGGTCAGCACGCCCGTGGTCGGGTCGGTGCCGAACTCGAACTTGGTGTCGGCGAGCAGCACCCCGCGCTCGGCCGCGATCGCCGAAGCGGTCGCGAAGATCGCGAGCGAAGCATCCCGCAGCTGCGTGGCCCGATCGAGACCGACGAGCTCGACCGAGCGCTCGAAGGTGATGTTCTCGTCGTGCTCGCCGAGCGGCGCCTTGAAGGCGGGCGTGTACAGGGGTTCGGGCAGGCGGTCGCCGTCGCGCAGTCCGCCGGGCAGCGGGATGCCGCACACCGTGCCCGAGGCCTGGTACTCGGCCCATCCCGAGCCGGTGAGGTACCCGCGCACGACGCACTCGATCGGCAGCATGTCGAGCCGCCGCACGAGCATCGCGCGGTCGACGAGCTCGGCGGGCACCGCCGGCAGGTCGTCACCGGTCGCCAGGTGATTCGGCACCGATAAGCGCGAGAACCACCAGTGCGTGAGCTGGGTCAGCAGCGCACCCTTGCCGGGGATGCCCGGCTCGAGCACGTGGTCGAACGCGCTGACCCGATCGCTCGCGACGACGAGCATGAGCGTCGGATGCTGCGGATGCTCGTAGAGGTCGCGCACTTTGCCCGAGTAGACGTGCGTCCAGCCGGGCGCGGCGAGAGCATCCGACATCAGGCGACCCGCGCCGCGATGTCGGTGCGGTACTGGCCGCCCTCGAGGCCGATGCGGCCGATGGCCTCGTAGGCGCGGGCGCGGGCCTCGGCGAAGTCGGCCCCCGTCGCGACGACGCTCAGCACGCGGCCGCCCGTCGCGACGAAGCCGTCGGCCGAGCGCGCCGTGGCGGCGTGGGCGATCGTGACGCCCTCGACCGCGGCGGCCTCGTCGAGCCCGGTGAGGGGGCGGTTGGGAGCGGCGGTCACGGGGTAGCCCTCGCTCGCGAGCACGACCGTGACGGCCACGTCGTCGCTGAACGCGGGGTGGGGCATGCCGGCGAGCTGCCCCGTGCTCGCGGCGACGAGCAGTTCGCTCAGCGGCGTGACGAGCCGCGGCAGCACGACCTGCGTCTCGGGGTCGCCGAACCGGGCATTGAATTCGATAACCCGGATGCCCTTCTCGGTGACGATCAGGCCGCAGTAGAGCAAGCCGATGAACGGGGTTCCCTCGTGCTCGAGCTGGCGAACGGTCGGCTCGGCGACCGTGCGGATCACCTCGTCGACGAAGCCCTCGGGCGCCCACGGCAGCGGCGAGTACGCGCCCATGCCGCCCGTGTTGGGGCCGGTGTCGCCGTCGCCGATGCGCTTGAAGTCTTGCGCAGGGCTCAGCGGCACGACGGTGTGGCCGTCGCTCAGCAGGAAGAGGCTGACCTCCTGGCCGGCCAAGAACTCCTCGACGAGCACCCCGCCCTGCTGCAGGTAGTGGGCGGCGTGCGCGACGGCGGCGGCGCGGTCGTCGGTGACGATGACGCCCTTGCCGGCCGCGAGGCCGTCGGCCTTGACGACGTAGGGGGCGCCGAGCTCGTCGATCGCGGCCTCGGCCTCGGCGAGGGTTCCGGCGCGGATGGCGCGGCCCGTCGGTACGCCCGCCTCGTCCATGATGCGCTTGGCGAAGGCCTTCGAGCCCTCGAGCTGCGCGGCTGCCGCGCCCGGGCCGAACACGGCGATGCCGCGGCGGCGCACAGCGTCGGCGACGCCCGCCACGAGCGGAGCCTCGGGGCCGATGATGACGAGCTCGATGTCGTTGTCGACGGCGTAGTCGGCGACGACGTCGCCGCGCGTCGCGTCGAGCGCGACCGTCTGCACGACCGTGGCGATGCCGGCGTTGCCGGGGGCCGCGGTGATCTCGTGCGCGGAATCCTCTCGCAGCAGAGCCGTGATGATGGCGTGCTCGCGGGCACCCGAACCGAGGACGAGGATTCTCACCCGGTCAGCCTACCCAGCGCCGGTACCCTCGCAGCATGGCCAGGGCGCGCATCGACGAGCACACGGGGCGGGATGCTGTGCGCGCGGTGCTCGCCGGCACCGCCGAGCGCACAGACCTCGCGATGGCCGTGCGCTACCTGCTGCAGGTGCTCGCCGAGGCCAGCCCGGGCCGCAGCGTCGAGGTGCGCGTGCCGCCGTTCGGCGCCGTGCAGGCCGTCGAGGGCCCGCGGCACACGCGCGGCACGCCGCCCAACGTCGTCGAGCTCGACGCCGAGACCTTCGTCGCGATCGCGACGGGGTCGCTCGTGTGGGGCGAGGCGGCGTCGGCGGGCCGCGTGCACGCATCCGGTGCCCGGTCGGATCTGTCGGCGCTCTTCCCGCTCGCCTATTGACCGTGCATTCAGCGCCGTGCGCCAGAATGGGCGCGTGAGCACCCCCGTCGAGCCGACCGCTGACCGCACCACGGTGACGGTGCGGCGCGCGCCGAAGATCCCCGCGTTCATGGTCATCGGCGGGCTCATCGGGTTTCTCGCGACGCTCGTGGTCACGAGCCTCTTCCCCGCCGACCCGCTCGTGGGCTACGCGGCGCTGCTCGGCTACTTCTCGCTCTACGGCGTGACCGCGGGAGTGCTGCTCGGGGCGGTCATCGGCGTCGCGCTCGACCGGCGCTCGCAGCGGCGGGCTCGCACGGTCGCCGCCGAGCGCCAGGTGGTCGACGCCGCGCCCGTCGAGGGCGAGCTCGAGGACTGAGCCCCTAGCTCAGCTGGTTCTGCTCGACCCAGCGCAAGTACTCGGGGCTCACGGTGCCGGTGACGTAGTCGCCCGTGAAGCAGCTCATCTCGAGCTCGGTGATGCCGCTGCCCTCGAGAATGGCGGCCTGCATGTCGGCGACCTCCTGGTAGATCAGGTAGTCGCTGCCGAGCTCGGCGTTGATCTCGGGAATCTTGCGGCCGTGCGCGATGAGCTCGCGCCGCGTCGGCATGTTGATGCCGTAGACGTGCGGGTACCGCACCGGGGGCGCGGCCGAGGTGAAGGTGACCTTGTTGGCGCCGGCGGCGCGGGCCATCTCGACGATCTCTTTCGAGGTCGTGCCGCGCACGATCGAGTCGTCGACGATGAGGATGTTCTTGCCGGCGAACTCGCTCGACATCGCGTTGAGCTTCTGCTTCACGCTCTTCTTGCGCTCGGCCTGCCCGGGCATGATGAAGGTGCGGCCGACGTAGCGGTTCTTGTAGAAGCCTTCGCGGTACTCGATGCCGAGCTTCTGCGCCACCTGCATGGCGGCGGGGCGCGACGAGTCGGGGATCGGCATGACGACGTCGATGTCGCCGTGGGGCGTGTACTGCGCGATCGTGTCGGCGAGCCGGTCGCCCAGTCGCAGGCGCGCCTCGTAGACCGAGATGCCGTTCATGATCGAGTCGGGCCGGGCCAGGTACACGTACTCGAACGAGCACGGGATGAGGCGCGGGTTCGCGGCGCACTGCTGCGAGACCATCTCGCCCGAGCTCGAGATGAAGACGGCTTCGCCTGGAGCGAGGTCGCGCACGGTCTCATAGCCCGCGGCCTCGAGCACGAGCGACTCGCTCGCCACGACCCACTCGTCGCCCGTGAGGCCCGTCGTACGGCGGCCGAGCACGAGCGGGCGGATGCCGAAGGGGTCGCGGAAGGCCAGCAGACCGTGCCCGGCGATGAGCGCGATCGCGGCGTACGAGCCCTCGACGCGCTCGTGCAGGCGGCCGATGGCCGCGAAGACCTGGTCGGGGTCGAGGTCGGCGCCCGTCACCTGCGCCTGCAGCTCGTGCGCGAGCACGTTGACGAGCAGCTCGGTGTCGCTGTTGGTGTTGAGGTGGCGGCGGTCGACATCGAACAGCTCGCGCGTGAGCTCGCGCGTGTTCGTGAGGTTGCCGTTGTGCACGAGGATGATGCCGTACGGCGCGTTCACGTAGAACGGCTGCGCCTCTTCTTCACTGGATGCTGAGCCCCGGGTGGCGTACCGCACGTGCCCCAGGCCCATGGTGCCCAGCAGGCTGCGCATGTCGCGCGTGCGGTAGGCCTCGCGCACCTGCCCCTTGGCCTTCGCCATGTGCAGCACGCGGCCTTCGGCGGTCGCGATGCCGGTGCTGTCTTGCCCCCGGTGCTGCAGCAGCGCGAGGGCGTCGTAGACCTGCTGGTTGACGGGACTCGACGAGACGATGCCGACGATGCCGCACATGCGGGGCGTGCTCCAGACCGTAAGGTTGACGGTGACGCAGGCCAGTCTGTCAGACCGCGGAACGGATGAACGAATGACGAATTCTTATGCCGCCGCCGGCGTCGACACCGCGGCCGGCGACCGCGCGGTCGAGCTCATGAAGGCCTCGGTCGGCGCCACGCACGGCCCCGAGGTGCTCGGCGGGGTCGGCGGCTTCGCCGGCCTCTTCGATGCGAGCGCGCTGCTCGGCTACCGCCGCCCGCTGCTGGCCACGAGCACCGACGGCGTCGGCACGAAGGTCGCGATCGCGCAGGCCCTCGACATCCACGACACCATCGGGCAAGACCTCGTGGCGATGGTCGTCGACGACATCGTCGTCGTGGGTGCGAAGCCCCTCTTCATGACCGACTACATCGCGTGCGGCAAGGTGCACCCGCAGCGCATCGCCGACATCGTGCGCGGCATCGCCGAGGCCTGCGCCGCGACGGGCACGGCGCTCGTCGGCGGCGAGACGGCCGAGCACCCGGGGTTGCTCGGCCCCGACGACTACGACGTCGCGGGCGCCGCGGTCGGCGTGGTCGAGGCCGACGAGGTGCTCGGGCCCGAGCGCGTGCAGCACGGCGACGTCGTCATCGCGATGGCGAGCTCGGGGCTGCACAGCAACGGCTTCTCGCTCGTGCGGCACATCCTCGCCGAGCGCACGATCGGGTACCACGACGACCTGCCCGAGTTCGGCGGCGTCGTCGGCCAGACGCTGCTCACCCCCACCGCGCTCTACACGGCGCCGCTGCTCGACACGCTCGCCGAGCTGCCCGGAGCCATCCACGCCCTCAGCCACGTGACGGGCGGCGGCATCGCCGCGAATCTCGCGCGCGTGCTGCCCGTCGGCAGCTGGGTCGAGGTCGACCGCGGCTCGTGGAGCCCGCCCGCGGTCTTCCGCGTGCTCGCCGACCTCGCGGGTGACACCCTCGAATCGACCGAGGGCACGTGGAACCTGGGGCTCGGGATGCTCGCCGTCGTCGCCCACGACACCGCGAGCTCCGTCATCCGCGCGCTCGAGAGCCGCGGCGTGCCCGCGTGGGTCGTCGGCCGCGTCTCGACGGCCGCGCACGACCTCGCCGGCTTCGAGCAGGGCGCGAAGGGCGTGAACGGCGGAGCCGTCAAGCTCGTCGGTTCGTTCGCCGATTAGGCGAAGCGAAGAGAACCGCGCCTTCTACGCCGTCTGAGCCGTCGGGCTCGCGTCGTCCTCATCGAGCTCGTCGGCGTCGTCGCCGTCGTCATCGACCAGGTCGGCCCACTTGTCGACGTACTCGTTCTCGTGCGCAGCGGCAGCGAGTTCGCGTTCGAGCGCCGTGAGGTTGGTGTCGGGAGTGAAGTACTTCAACTCGCGAGCCACCTTGGTGTGCTTTGCCTTCTGTCGGCCGCGCCCCATGCGTGACCCCCTCACAGTGTGTCGTCGGGTGAGCTAGGGAGAACCCCAGGATGCCGAGTCGGGACGGTAGAAAAACTGTGCGAAAGTTTAGCACGCAGGCCCCGGCAGCAGACCCCGGTCGCCCGCCGCAGCATCCGGCGCACGGGGTAGCGTAGGGCAGGTGACTGCTCCCGACCTGACGACCTCGTGCGTGGTCATCGGAGCGGGTCAGGCGGGCCTCTCGGTTGCCTACTACCTCAAGCGGCTCGGTCTCGACGCGGGGCAAGAATTCGTGCTGCTCGACCGCGGGCCGGGCACGGGCGGAGCGTGGCAGTTTCGCTGGGAGACGCTGCGGCTCGGCTCGGCGCACCGCGTCAACGACCTGCCGGGCATGGACGAGCTCGGCCTGAGCTTCACGACCGCCGACCACCACGCCCCCGCGCGCGAGGTCGTCGGCGACTACTACCGGCGGTACGAAGAGCACTACGGCCTGCAGGTCGTGCGGCCCGCCGCCGTGACGCACGTCGAAGACCAGGGGCGCGACCTGCTCGTGCGCCTCACGACCGAGAACGGTGCGCTCGAGCTCGGCGCCTCGACGGTCGTCAACGCCACCGGCACGTGGGGCTCGCCCTTCGTGCCCTGGTACCCGGGTCGCGACGGCTTCCTCGGCCGCCAGGTGCACACCGCCGACTATGTCGCCGCTGAAGAGTTCGCCGGGCTCAACGTCGTCGTCGTCGGCGCCGGCACGAGCGCGATCGGGTTCATCCTCGAGCTCGAGGGGCACGCCGCGAGCATCACGTGGGCCACGCGGCGCCCCCCCGAGTTCCTCGACGAGATCGAGCTCAACCTCGAGGCCGCCGAGCAGGCTGTCGCGGCGCAAGACGAGGCCGCGCGCGCCGGTCGCGCCCTGCCGAGCATCGTCTCGGGTACGGGCGTGCCGCGCACGCGCCGCATCCAGGCCGCGCTCGATCGCGGGGTGCTCGACTTCCGGCCGATGTTCTCAGCGATCGAACCGGATGCCGTGGTCTGGGAGGACGGCACCCGCCAGCCCGCCGACGCCATCATCTGGGCCACCGGGTTCCGGCCCGAGCTGCGCCACCTCGCCCCGCTCAAGCTGCGCGAGAAGGAGGGCGGAGTCTCGGTCGCGAGCCATCACTCGGCCCGCGACCCCCGGGTGTTCTTCGCCGGCTACGGCCCTGCGGCCTCGACGATCGGCGCGAACCGCGCGGGTCGCAACATCGCGCGGCAGGTCGTCGCCACGCTCAGCAAGATGGGGCGCTGAATGGCGCAGGGTCTTCTCGAGCGCCAGCGCACGCCGCTCGCGATCGTCGGGCTCGTCGTCAGCGTCGGCCTGGCCCTGCTCTGGCTCGTGGTCGTGCCCGACCGCGCCGACACCACCACCGGCGTGCAGTCGTGGCTCATCCGCTACGGCCACTCGATCTGCTGGGCCCTGCTCGCGACGACCTGCGCGCTCGTGCTGCTGCGCGCCCCGAAGCGCCCGGTCGAGCTCACGGCCTGGGCGGCGCTCGCCGCCTACGCGGCGTTCCTCGGGGCGACCCTGCTCTGAGCTGCGCGACCCCGGTGCCATGCTGAACGGGTGAACCTCGAGCTCATCGTCATCATCACGGGCGCCGTACTCGTCGTGCTGCTCATCGTGCTCGCGATCATCGCAGCCGTCGTGCTCGCGCCGGCCGTGCGCAGAGCGATGGCGGAGCGGTCAGCCCAGCAGTCCGCCGACGAGGATGCCGACGATCACGGCTGAGATGCCGAGCAGCATGCTGAGCGTGACGCTCGCGGCGGCGGCGCGGCGACGGCCGTCGAGCACGAGCTGCACCGTCTCGACCGACAGCGTGCTGAAGGTCGTGAGGCCGCCGCAGAAGCCGCCGAGCACGACGAGCTGCCAGCTCGGGTCGAGAGGCAGGCCGAGCGCGAGGCCCGCCACGAACGACCCGACGACGTTGACGACCGCGACCCCCCACGGCAGGCGACCGCGCCCCGCGAGCAGCGTCGAGACGAGATATCGGGCGAGGGCGCCGAGCGCGCCCGCCCCGATGACGGCGAACAGCACGAGCGGGGTCACTCGGTCACCTCGTCGATCGGAAGCGCCTCGGCACCCGAGCGCCGCCGCCCGAGCGCCAGACCCGCCCCCGCAGCGAGCAGCCCGAGTGCGAGGCTCACGGCGACCGAGAGCACCGCGAGCAGCGAGTCGCCGGACTCGGCGAGCGCGACGACCGACACGGCGAGGGCCGAGAAGGTCGTGAACGAACCGAGCAGACCGGCGCCGAGCCCCGCGCGGGCCCATCCGGGCACGCGCGGCCACACCGTCGCGACGAGCAGCCCGAGCACGAACGAGCCCGCGGTGTTGACGAGCAGCGTGCTGAGCGCGACCTGGTCGGGCTCGTGCGGCAGGGCCGCATCCACCATCAGCCGCAGTGCGGTGCCGAGCGCGCCGCCGACGAGCACGGCGATGATCTCGGGCACCCCGGGGCGCGCGCGGGCTGGCGGATGCGCGCTCGAGGTCATGCGGCGAGCCTACTGACGGCGCCCTCGGCCCGGGGCTCGCCGCGAGACCGCTCTCTAGACTGTCGGGGTGAGTGAGACCCCTGTGACGCGCCGCCGCCGCTGGCCCTGGATCGTCGGGGTCGTCGTCGTAGCGCTGCTCGCCGTGATCGCGGTCGTCGCGCTGCCGATCGTGCTGCACGAGCCGCAGGGGTCATCGGGGCAGGGGCGCGTGCCGGAGGGCGAGTACCCGACGGAGATCACGGCGACGGGCGACGACGGTCGCCTCCGCACGATCTCGGTCACGACGGAGTCGGGGGCGGTGCCCGACCTCGCCGCGGTGGCGGCCGGCGATCGGCTCATCGTCACGGGCGCGGGGTACGACGGCGACCGCGGTCTCTACGTCGCCGTGTGCAAGGTTCCCGATGAGATCGACGGCAAGCCCGGCCCGTGCCTCGGCGGCGTCGGCTCACAGGAGGTCGAGCAGTTCGAGGAGGGCGTCGTGCAGTGGGCCGCCTCGAACTGGATCAATGAGGCCTTCGCGTGGCGGCTGTTCGGCGCACGCGGCTTCGACGACACCGCGACGGGCGCGTTCACGGCCTACATCGAGCTGCCCGCCGTGGCCGACGAGAACGTCGACTGCGCGGTCGATGCGTGCGGCCTCTACACCCGCAACGATCACACGGCGGTGAGCGACCGGGTGCAAGACCTGTACCTGCCGCTGCGCTGGGAAGACTGACCGGCGCGGCCGGGCCTCACCCGAGTCGACTGCCGATCTGGGCGCGCAGCCGCGAGAGACCCGACTCGAGCTCGTCGACGACCGACGGGTCGACCGATCCGCGCGCCGCGGCGGTGCGCAGCTCGGTGCGCATGTCTTGCCGGAACTCGGCCAGCAGCACGTCGGCGCGCTGCACCTGAGCGCGGCCGTCGGCCCGCGTCTCGCTGATCGTCGAGTGCATCGACGTGGTCGCGTCGCGCACCGCCTCGGATGCCGCTGCAGCCCCGGCGGTCGCGGCCGCGGTCGCCCGTGACGCCGCGTCGCGGGCGCTCGATGCCGAGGCGCGTGCGTCGTCGCGCGCTTCGCGCGCGGCCGCCGCGAGTTCGGCTCGCAGTGTCGTCATCGCCTCGCTCACCGACGAGCGCACCTCGTCGGCCAGGCGCCGTACCGAGTCTCCGATGCCGTTCTCGATGCCCTCGAGCTCGTCGCGCCGGTCGTCGAGCTCGGCACGCCCCGCCTCGGTGATCGCGTAGACCGTCTTGCGGCCATCCGACTGCTTGGTCACGAGGCCCTCGGTCTCGAGCTTCGCGAGGCGAGGGTAGATCGTGCCGGCCGAGGGCACATAGGTGCCGCCGAAGCGGTCGCTCAGCGCCTGGATGATCTCGTAGCCGTGCATGGGCCGCTCATCGAGCACGAACAGCAGGTACAAGCGCAAGTGCCCGTGGCCGAAGACCGCGGGGCTCATGCGGAGGCCTCCGCCGAGTCGGTGTCGGAGGGCGCTGCCGCCCCGCGGTCGGTGTGCACGATCGAGACATCGCCCGAGACCGAGTCGGCGCGCACCTCGGTGAACGAGCCGGCGAGCTGGCCGTAGCGGCCGGTGTACTTGCCCTTGACGCCGCTGATCTGCGCGTCGTCGAGCTGCAGGCGACCGGTGAGCGTGCTGATCGAGTACTGCGCGGGCCGCCCGGCATCGAGCCGCACGGTGAGCTCGCCCGAGACGGTGCTGTTGCGCACGCGGTCGGGGGCTCCGTGCAGGTCGACGATGACGTCGGCGGAGACCCCGTCGCACGTGAAGCGCGTGATCGCGCCCGATGCCGTCACGTCGCCGCTGACGGTCTGCACCGTGAGCTCGCCCTCGTGGGCGCGCACCGACACCTCGGCGTTGACGGCGTGCACCGACACGTCGCCGACGAGCCGGTCGAGCACGACGTCGCCGCTGACGGTGTTGACCGTGGCGCTGCTGTGCAAGCCGCTGATGAGGCTCTCCGCCGACACCACGTTGAAGTTGAGCACGATGCTGCGGGGCACGAGGATGCTCACCTCGGCCCGCGCCTTGCCGCTGAACAACCGGAAGTTGTCGAAGAAGGTGTCCCACCGCAGCTGCGGGTGGTCGACCACGAGGGTGTCCCCCTCGAGCGCGACCTTGAGGTCGCGGCCCGCCACAGAGTGCACTTCGACGCGGGCGCCGGGTTCGTCGTGGCCGACGATGTCGACCTGCCCTCCGATCAGCCCGACCTTGAGCGCACGAACGAGCTCGAGGTCGATGACGGTCGGCTCGGTGATGATCCAGGTCTGCTGGGCCATGGTTGCTCCTTGCTCGCGCCGCGCGGTCAGCTGCCGCGGGCATCCGTATCGCGATATATCGCGTTGATGAGACTCACGATATATCGCGACACGCTCGAGCGCAAGACCGATGCCGACGGGGCCGAGTACGTGCGCGATGCGATGCGGGACTACGCGGCGAGCGAGCTCGCGGAGAACCCGTGGTGCGAGCGGACGGGTATGGGCCCATACCCGTCCCTCGCCACCACCTCGATCGTGGCGACGATCGCCCACAGGGCGAGGCCGCCGAGCGCGATCGTGAAGCCGATCATGCGGTCACCTCCGCCGGTCGAACGGGCTCCGGAACCCGGAGCCGCGGCAGCGTGACGCCGACCATGGGGCCGACGAGCAGGGCGAAGGCGACGGTGCCGAACCCGACCGTGCCGCCGAGCAGCCAGCCGATCGCGAGCACGGTCAGCTCGACGCCCGTGCGCACCTTCCAGATCTTCCAGCCGAACCGTGCGTGCGCTCCCGTCATGAGCCCGTCGCGCGGGCCGGGGCCGAACCTCGCCCCGATGTACAGGCCCGTGGCGATCGCGAGCAGGGCGAGGCCCCCGGCGAACATGAGCCACTGCGCCCACCACTGCTCGGGCGTCTCGACGACGAGCATCGCGAGGTCGAGCACGGGGCCGATGAGCAGCACGTTGAGCACGGTGCCGATGCCCGGCTTCTGCTTGATGGGGATCCAGAGCAGCAGCACCCCGGCCCCGATGAGAACGACGATGAGCCCGATCGACCAGCCGGTCTGCACCTCGAGGCCCTGCGCGAAGACCGTCCAGGGGTCGAGGCCGACGTCGGCCCGGATGAGCAGCGCAACGGCGATCCCGTAGAAGAAGAGCCCCAGGAGCAACTGCCCCCAGCGGCGGACGAGGATGCGGCGCGGTGTCATGGGCTCATCATCCCCGCGCAATTGGACTGCCCGCAAGATGCCAATTCGGGTACTCTGGCCGCATGGCGACCCTCTCCGCGCGATTTTTGGCCTCACAACTAGGCGACTGGCGACCGCGGGGCACCGAGCCGTTGTACGAGGCGCTCGCCGATCGCATCCGTCTTCTCGTCCTCGACGGGCGCATCACGCTCGGCACCCGGCTGCCCGCCGAGCGCCTGCTGGCCGACCACGAGTCGCTCAGCCGCACCACGGTCGCGAGCGCCTACGCGCGCTTGCGCGAGCTCGGCTACGCCGAGAGCGTGCGCGGTTCAGGAACCGTCGCCCGGCTGCCGCTCGGCTTCGCCGACGGGGTCCCCTCCCTCGGAGAGTCGGCGGGCCCCGGCATGCTCGACCTCTCGAAGGCGACCCTGCCGGCCATCCCCCTCGTCGCCGAGGCCGCGCGCGAAGCCGCCGACCTGCTGCCGGCCCACCTGCATGAGAGCGGCTTCGACCCCGTCGGCCTGCGCGTCGTGCGCCAGGCCATCGCCGATCGGTACACCTCCCGCGGGCTGCCGACCGAGCCCGACGAGATCATGATCACGCTCGGCGCCCAGCACGCGATCGCCCTCATCGCGCGCACGCTGCTCGCGCGCGGCGACCGCGCGCTCGTCGAAGCGCCGAGCTACCCCCACGCCGTCGAAGCGCTGCAGCTCGCGGGCGCGCGCCTCGTCACCGTGCCCGTCACGACCGACGAGGGCTGGAACGACGAGGTGCTCGAGCAGGTCGTGCCCCGCACGGCGCCGGCGCTCGCCTACCTCATGCCCGACTTCCACAACCCCACCGGGCGCACCATGCCCCCCGAGCAGCGCGCCCGCCTGCACCGCCTTGCCGCGACGCACGGCACCGTTTTGCTCGCCGACGAGACCATGAGCGAGCTCGGGTTCGACCGTGCCGAGCAGCCCGCGCCGTTCGCCGTCGGGGCGGCCGAGCGCGGCGCGACCGTCGTCACCGTCGGCTCGGTCGGCAAGAGCATCTGGGGCGGCGTGCGCCTCGGCTGGATCCGGGCCGAGCGCGACCTCATCACCCACCTCTCGCGCGCGCGCCTCGCCAGCGACCTGGGGTCGCCCGTGCTCGAGCAGCTCGTGCTGCTGCGCCTGCTCGACAGTTACGACCGGGTGCTGGATGCCCGCCGCGAGCAGCTGCGCACCGGCCACTCGCTCATGGTCGCCGAGCTGCAGCGGCGCTTCCCCACCTGGTCGGTGCCGCAGGTCGACGGCGGCCTCAGCCTCTGGGTGAACCTCGGGGTGCCGGTCAGCTCGCAGCTCGCCCTCGCCGCCCGTGCCGAGGGGCTGCTGATCGGTGCTGGCCCGCGCTTCGGCCTCGACGGCGCCTTCGAGCGCTTCGTGCGGCTGCCGTTCTGCCATCCGGCCGACGTGACGATCCCGGCCCTCGACCTGCTGCAGCGCGCGTGGCACCGCGTCGGCACACGTGAGCCGATCGCGGCCTCGGAGGAGCTGCTCGCGGCGGTCGTGTAGCGTGAGCGGGCATCCTGACCGATCGGTCTGATTCGGGGTGCGCGCTCACCGCGCGCTGTGTGAACACTCAGCGGGCGCTGGGATGCTGACCCGCGCATCGTCGCGCACCGACCGTGCCCTTCACAGCCACCTCGGGCTCAGCCGCCCGCCGTATGACCGGAGTCCCCGTGCACCTTCTCTCGGTGTTCAGCCTGCGCAACCGTGCGCTCATCGCTCTGGTCACGATCGTCGTGGGCCTCTTCGGCGCCTTGGCGCTCACCACGCTCAAGCAAGAGCTCATCCCCACCATCTCGGCCTCGCAGATCGTCATCGTGACGCAGTACCCCGGTGCCGCGCCCGAGATCGTCGAGCAAGACGTCTCGACCCCCATCGAGACGGCCATTCAGGGCGTCAGCGGTCTCGACGCCTCGAGCGCGACCTCAAGCACGGGCTTCTCGGTCGTCTCGGCGTCGTTCGACTTCGGTGCCGACATCGTGCGCGCCGAGCAGCGCGTGCAGCTCGCCGTCAACCGCCTCGACCTGCCCGCCGACGTCGAACCGCAGGTCATCGTCGGATCTATCGACGACCTGCCCGTGCTGCAGATCGCCGTCACGAGCGACCTCAGCGCCGCCGATCTCGACGCCGCGCTCGAGAACCAGGCGGTGCCCGACCTCACCGACCTCGTGGGCGTGCGCGAGGTCTCGGTGCAGGGCGCCATCGGCCAGCGCGTGACGATCACGCCGGATGCTGACGAACTGTTCCGCCTCGGCCTCTCGAACGCCGACATCACCGACGCCCTCGACGCCTACGGCGTTCTGCTGCCCGCCGGCACGATCACCGAAGACGGTCGAACCCTCGTCGTGCTCTCGGGTGTGCGCATCGCCTCGCTCGATGAGCTCGCGGCGCTGCCGCTCATCGGCGCCGAGAGCGACGGCCCCACGACCATCGCCGATGTCGCCGAGGTCGAGATCGTCGACGACCCCGTCACGAGCTACAGCCGCGTCAACGGCGAGCCCGCGCTGACGCTCGGCGTCACGAAGACCCCCGCGGGCAACACCGTCGAGGTCTCGCGCGCCGTGCAGGCGGCCCTGCCCGCCATCGCCGAGGCGATCGGCTCGAACACCGAGTTCACGATCGTCTTCGACCAGGCGCCGTTCATCGAGAAGTCGATCGAGTCGCTCGCGGTCGAGGGCGTTCTCGGCCTCGTCTTCGCCGTCATCGTCATCCTCGTGTTCCTGCTGTCGATCCGGTCGACGCTCGTCACGGCCATCTCGATCCCGACCTCGGTGCTGCTCACCTTCATCGGCATGCAGGTCTCGGGCTATTCGCTCAACATCATCACGCTCGGCGCGCTCACGATCTCGATCGGCCGCGTCGTCGACGACTCGATCGTCGTCGTCGAGAACATCAAGCGGCACCTCGGCCTGGGCGAAGACAAGAAAACCGCCATCCTGACGGGCGTCAAGGAGGTCGCCACGGCGATCACGGCGTCGACCGTCACGACGATCGCCGTCTTCCTGCCGCTCGCGCTCGTCGGCGACGTGACGGGCGAGCTGTTCCGGCCCTTCGCGCTCACCACCACGATCGCGCTCGCCGCCTCGCTCTTCGTCTCGCTCACGATCGTGCCCGTGCTCGCGTACTGGTTCTTGCGCGCGCCGAAGCCGAAGAAGGCCGGCGCTCACGCCGCCGCCGATGAGCCCGCCGAGGTCGCCCCGATCAGCCTCGACGAAGAGTCGGCACGCCCGACGATGCTGCAGCGCGGCTACCTGCCGGTCATCCGCTGGACCTTGAAGTTCCCTGCCATCACGCTGCTCATGGCGATCCTCGTGCTCGTCGGCACCGGGTTCCTCGCCACCGGTCTCAAGACCACGTTCATCGGCAACTCGGGCCAGAACACCCTCACCGTCACGCAGTCGCTCGAGAACGGCGCGAGCCTCGAAGCACTCGACGACGCGGCGACCACCGTCGAATCGGCGCTGCTCGGCATCGAGGGCATCGAGACCGTGCAGGCGTCGATCGGCTCGGGCCAGGGCTCGCTCGCGGCGATCTTCGGCGGAGCCAACGACATCACCTTCTCGATCACGACCGACGCCGACGCCGACCAAAACGCGTTGCAGGCGACGGTGCGGGATGCCCTCGCCGAGATCACCGACGCCGGCGAGATCAGCGTGCAGGCCTCGGGGGGCGGCGGCGGCTTCGGCTCGTCCGACATCGAGGTCGACATCACGGCCGCGAACCGTGCCGACCTCGAGGCCGCGGCGCAAGACGTGCTCGACGCCGTGCGCGAGCTCGACGTCACGGCCGAGGCCTCGAGCAACCTGGCCGACACCCAGCCCTATCTCGCGATCCGCGTCGACCGCGAGCGGGCGGCCGAGCTCGGGCTGAGCGAGGTCGCCGTGGGCGGCATCGTGACGGCGGCGATGTTCCCGGCCTCGGTGGGGTCGGTGGTGCTCGACGAGAAGAACCTGTCGATCTTCCTGCCCAACAGCAGTGCGCCCACGACGGCGCAAGAACTGCGTGACTTCAGCATCCCGACCGCACTCGGCCCGCAGCCGCTCTCCGAGCTCGCGACGGTCGACGAGCAGGAGGGCCCCGCGAGCATCACGACCATCCGCGGCACCCGCAGCGCGACCGTCACGGTCACGCCGAGCACCGACGACACGGGCACCGCCTCGGCGCTCGTGCAGGCCGCGGTCGACGAGATCGAGCTGCCCGACAGCGCTTCGGCCAGCCTCGGCGGCGTCACCGCGCAGCAGGGCGACGCCTTCGGCCAGCTCGGCCTGGCGCTGCTCGCGGCGATCCTCATCGTCTACGTCGTCATGGTGGCGACGTTCAAGAGCCTCCGTCAGCCGCTGCTGCTGCTCATCTCGGTGCCGTTCGCGGCGACGGGCGCCATCGGTCTGCAGGTCATCTCGGGCATCCCGCTCGGCGTGCCGTCGCTCATCGGCGTGCTCATGCTCATCGGCATCGTCGTGACCAACGCGATCGTGCTCATCGACCTCGTCAACCAGTACCGCGAACGGGGCATGCGCGCCCGCGAGGCGATCATCGAAGGGTCGTCGCGCCGACTGCGGCCGATCCTCATGACGGCCGCCGCGACGATCTTCGCGCTGCTGCCGCTCGGGCTCGGGCTCACCGGCAGCGGCGGGTTCATCTCGCAGCCACTCGCCGTCATCGTCATCGGCGGCCTCATCTCATCGACCCTCTTAACGCTCGTCGTGCTGCCCGCGCTGTACTACGTCGTCGAGGGTGCGAAAGAGCGCCGCGAAGACCGTCGCGAGAAGAAGGCCGCGCTCGCGGCCGGCACTCCCGCCTAGGCGCGCTCCCGCGCGTATCGCGTGCGGTCGGGGTGTTGCTAGCGTGAGCACACTCCGACCGAAAGCGATTCGCCATGACCGCCCCCACCCCCGCTGACATCGCCGCCACGACCGTGTCACCGGGCGTCTTCACGACGACCACCGTGCAGCTCGCTCCGTACCGCATCCAGTGGCTCGCCCGCACGATGTACGGCAACGTCTTCGAGATCATCGTCATCGCGGTCATCATCGCCAACGCGACCGCGCTCGCCATCCTGACCTACGACGACATCGCGCCCGGCGTCTCCGTCGTCGCGACCGCGATCGACCGCGCTGCCCTCGTCTTCTACACGGTCGAGGTCGTGCTGCGCATCATCTCGTACGGCAAGAAGCCGTGGATGTTCTTCCGCAACCCGTGGAACGTCTTCGACTTCCTCATCGTCGTGCTCATCCCGTTCCTCGACGGCGGAACCGTCATCTTCCGGCTCGTGCGCCTGCTGCGCATCCTGCGCATCTTCCGCTTCCTGCCCGAGGCCCGCATCCTCATGCTCTCGATGATCAAGTCGGTCGCGCCGCTCGCGAGCCTCGGCGTGCTCATCGGGTTCCTCATGTTCATCTACGCCATGGCGGGCGTCTACCTCTTCGGTGATGCTGTGCCCGACCGCTGGGGCGACATCGGCACCGCGATGGTGACCCTCACGGTCATGCTCACGCTCGAGAACTTCCCCGACTCGTTCCTCGGCGGGCTCGAGGTCACGCCGTGGGCCCTGCTCTACTTCTTGAGCTACATGTTCTTCATCGTGTTCACCGTCTTGAACATCCTCATCGGCATCGTCATCACCGCGATGGATCAAGCGCGCGAAGAAGTCACGGCCGACCGCGCGAAAGAGGGGCTGCCGACGTCGACGGGCACGATCCACGTGCCGGCGTCGGCCCGGGATGCTCGCACCGCGCACGCCGAGCTCGACGCCCTGGCGGCCGATCTCGACGGGGTGGCCGGCGCGGGCGCGGCATCCCCCGACCACATCCGCCGCATCCGCGACGAGATCGACCGCCTCAAGGCGGGCGCGCGCTGATGCGCGGGAGCCGGATCGCCGCCGCCGCCCTGGCCACCGCCGGGTTGCTGCTGCTGCCCGGCGCCATCATGGCCCACTGGGCCACGACGCAGCTCGTCGAAACGGAACGTTTCGTCGAGACCCTGGCCCCGCTCGCCGATGACCCGGCAGTGCAAGACCGCATCATCGTCGAGGTCACAGCGCTCGTCGACGAGCAGGTCGACATCGACGCCGTCACGGCCGAGCTGCTCAGCGGGCTCGGCGAGGCCCTCGACCTCGGGCCGCGAGCCCGCGCGGCGCTCGACCTGGTGAGCGCGCCCCTCGCGGCCGGAGTGCGGTCGCTGGTGTCTGACGTCGTCACCGAGGTCGTGCAGGGGCCCGCGTTCAGCGCCGCCTGGAAGCGCTCGATCGAGGTCGCGCACACGCAGGCGATCCGCTTGCTCTCGGGTTCACCCGACTCGCTACTGACGCTCGATCGCGACGGAACCCTGAGCCTGCCCCTCGGGCCGATCGTGGCCGACGTGCGCGCCGCGCTCGTCGACGAGGGGGTGCCGTTCGCCGCCGCGATCCCCGACATCGATCGAGCGATCGTGCTCGCTGAGGTGCCGAACCTGGCCCTCGCCCGCGTGCTCTTCCAGGTCGGCGTGACGGTCGGCTTCTGGCTGCCGTGGATCACCGCCGCCCTGCTGATCGGCGCGATCGTGCTCGCTCCGCGCCGACCCGCGACCGCGCGCACGATCGCCGTGATCACCCTCGGCGTGGCCGCCGCGCTCGCCCTCGGGTTCGCGCTCGCGCGCACCGCGATCGCGGCCTACGTGGGGCCGGAGTCGTCGGCGCTCGCCGGATCGGTCTTCGACGCCATGACCGCCTACGCGGTCAGCACCCTCATCGGACTGCTCGTGCTGAGCGCGGTCGTCGTGGTCGTCGCGTGGGGGCTCGGATCGTCGGCGCTCGCCGCCCGGGCCCGCTCCGCGCTCGGCGCTCGCCGAGGTCAGGCTCGCGAGGCCCTCGGCATCGCGCCGAGCCCCCTCGGCGAGAACCTGCACCGCTGGCGGGTGCCCCTGCGTTTCGCCGCGGTCGCGCTCGCTGCGCTGCCCGCCCTGCTGCTGCCGCCGCTCTCGGCCGTCACCGTGCTCGCGAGCGCGCTGCTCGCGGCCGGTCTGCTGGTGGTGCTCGAGCTGCTCGCCGTCGCGCCGCCGCCTCCGGCACCCGCGCCCCCGGCGAAGCGCGCGCCGCGCCCGCGCGCCCGCGCCGCGGCGGGCTAGGCCAGCAGCTTCTGCATGCAGACGCTGAACTCGTCGCCCACGTACGGGCCGAAGTTCTCGATGTGCGCGTAGCCGCGCTGCTCGTAGAGCGCGATGGCGGCGAGCTGCTTCGGCCCCGTCTCGAGCTGCAGGGTGCGGATGCCCTGCGCGTGCGCGAGCGCCTCGAGAGCATCCATGATCGCGGTCGCGACGCCCTGACCGCGCCCGCTCTCGGCGACGAAGAGCCTCTTCAGCTCGCCCGAGCCGTCTGCCCGGTTCACGAGGGCGGCCATGCCGAGGGCACGACCCTCGCCGTCGCGTGCGACGACCACCGTGACGCCCTCGGCCCGCAACTCGTCGAGGTCGAGCATGTAGCAGCTGTCGGCCGGATACAGGCTCAGGGCGTAGGCGTCGCCCGCCCGCAGCAGGGCCTCGATCTCGGGCTGGCGGGGGTCTTCGACGGTCACGGTGGTCACGATGCGCCCAGAATATGCCCGTCTGGGCGGGAGTCGGGTACTCTGAAGGGTCGGCTAGAGACGATGCGGGGAGTACCCCGTGAACGTGTGCGTCTCCGGGCCGGTATTCCCCCGCCGATCGGCGGTGCGGAAATCACCTCGAGTTGTGACGGCCCCCAGTCGATGACTGCCTGGGATAGCGGCGCGCGTGCGCCGACGAAGCTTCTTGCGTTACCCCAGAAAGAACCATGCCTCAGAACAACAAGGGCGGCGCTGCGCGCGCGCCCCAGAACTCTCGTACCTCTGCGCCGCGCGGTGGCGCATCCAAGGCGCCCGCGCCCGGCTCTCGCAGCCCCAAGCACCGCGGGTACCGCCCGGAGGACGCCGCTGCGCCCGAGAAGAAGGCCCGCTGGAGCCGCGACGAGCGCGTCGACCGCGGCCACGCCCCCGAGCGTGCCCGCCCCGAGTCGAGCGGCCGCGACGACCGCGCTGCGCGCCCGGCGCGCGACGACCGGGGTGCCCGCCCGGTGCGCGACGACCGCGGTGCCCGCCCGGCCCGTGACGACCGGTATTCGCGTGATGCGCGCCCGGCCCGTGACGACCGCGGTGCTCGCGACGAGCGCGGCTCGCGCGACGACCGCTGGAGCGCGTCGCGCCCGCAGCGCGATGATCGAGGCACTGCACCCCGCACCTCTCGTGACAACGCCGGCCGACCGGCGCGCGACGACCGGGCTGCCCGTCCGGCGCGTGACGACCGTGCGAGCGCCAACCGCTACAGCAACGACCGCGGCTATCGCGCCGCTGCCACCGGAGGCCGCCCTGCCCGCCCCGCACGCGACGGCGACTCTCGCGACGGTGCACCGCGCAACGGCACCGGTCGCGCGACGCATCGCCCCGACTGGCGCCCGCAGACCGGCGGGTCCGCAGCGCGTCCGGCGCGTTCGTTCGATCGGGATGCGCGCCCTGCCCGCGACGACCGTGCGCCGCGTTCGTTCGATCGGGATGCGCGCCCCGCTCGCGACGACCGTGCGCCGCGCTCCTTCGACCGCGACGCGCGCCCGGCCCGCGACGACCGTGCCGCGCGTTCGTTCGATCGGGATGCGCGTCCGGCGCGTTCGTTCGACCGTGACGACCGTGCGGCCCGCTCGTTCGATCGGGATGAGCGCCCGACCGAGCGCCGCGAGTCGAGCTTCTACCCGAGCCGCGACGCGAAGGCCGCCAAGGTCGACGACGTCGTGCTCGACCGCCTGACCGCCGATGCCGTGCTCGCGACCGATGTCGAGGGCGTCACCTTCGCCGATCTCGGCCTCGGCGCGAACATCGTGCGCGAGCTCGAGGAGCAGGGCGCGATCGCGCCGTTCCCGATTCAGGCCGCGACCATCCCTGATGTGCTCGCGGGCAAAGACGTGCTGGGCCGCGGCCGCACCGGTTCGGGCAAGACCATCGCCTTCGGTGCTCCCCTGGTCGAGCGGCTGATGGAGAACGGCGGCGGCAAGAAGCGTCAGATGGGCCGCGCGCCCCGCGCGCTCATCCTGGCGCCGACGCGCGAGCTCGCCCTGCAGATCGACCGCACGGTGCAGCCCATCGCGCGCAGCGTCGGCCTCTTCACGACGCAGATCTACGGCGGCGTGCCCCAGGGCCGCCAGGTCGGTGCACTGCAGCGCGGCGTCGACATCATCATCGGCACGCCCGGTCGCATCGAAGACCTCATCGAGCAGGGTCGCCTCGACCTCAGCCACATCGAGATCGTCGTGCTCGACGAGGCCGACCACATGTGCGAGCTCGGGTTCCTCGAGCCCGTGCAGCGCATCATCCGCCGCACGCGGCCGAACGGGCAGCGCCTGCTGTTCTCGGCCACGCTCGACTCGGGTGTCGCGAGCCTCGTCTCCGAGTTCCTCGAGTCGCCGGCGGTCTACGAGGTCGCGGGCGAAGACCAGGAGTCGTCGACGATCGACCACAAGGTGCTGCTCGTCGACCAGCGAGAGAAGCGCGGCATCATCGAGCAGCTCGCGGCCGGCGACGGCAAGACGCTCATCTTCGCGCGCACCCGCGCGTTCGCGGAAGAGCTCGCCGACCAGCTCGACGACGCCGGCATCCCGGCCGTCAGCCTGCACGGCGACCTCAACCAGGCCCGCCGCACGCGCAACCTCGAGAAGCTCACGAGCGGTCGGGTGAATGTGCTGGTGGCGACGGATGTCGCGGCCCGCGGCATCCACGTCGACGACATCTCGCTCGTGATCCAGGCCGACGCGCCCGACGAGTACAAGACCTACCTGCACCGCTCGGGCCGCACGGGCCGCGCGGGCAAGGTCGGCACGGTCGTCACCCTCATCACGCGCCCGCGTGCCCGCCGCTTCGGCGAGCTGCTCGAGCGCGCCGAGATCGAGGCCGAGACCACCGAGGTGCGCGTCGGCGACGCGTTCCTCGACCGGCTCGCCGCCCTCTAGGCACCGCTCTCTCGGCACCGCCCTCTCGGCACAGCCTTCCCAGCACTGCCCTGTCGGGGCCGACCGCGCGCTCGCGCGCCGGCCCCGACATGCTGTGCCCGCCAGACTCCCGAATGCAAGGAGCCCCGATCGACTGAGTCGACGGGGAGTCCTGAGATTCGGGAGCGAATGGGAAGGGCGCTACCGACCGCGTCCTCCGACCGCGTTTCCCGACCGCGTCTCGCGGGCGGGATGCCGCGCTCAGGCCGCCGCGAGCATCGCGCTCGCCGCGAGCGCGAGCACCAGCCCGACCCACTGCAGCCGCGCGATGCGCTCGCGCAGCACGATCGCCGCGAGCAGGATCGTGCCGGCCGGGTACAGCGCCGTGAGCACCGACACGATCGTGAGGTCGCCGACCCGCAGGCCCACGAGCACGACCACGTTGGCGAGCGCGTCGAGCACACCGCACCCGACGGCGAGCCAGAACCCGCCTCGCCAGCCTCCGCGCAGAGCGGCGGCGCTCGCGCGCAGCAGACCGTCGCGCGGGCGCTCCGGCACCGCCGAGCCGACCCCGCCCGTCGCGGGCCCCGCCCCGGTTCCGAGGGCGTGCGGGGCACCGTGCGAACCATCGAGCACGGCGAGCGGAGCATCCGTCGCCCGCACGTGACGCCGGCCCGCGAACACCGCCAGCACGACGATGAGCGTGATCATGATCGTCGCGTTGACGACCCGGTTGGCGACGAGGGGCACGAGCCCGCTGTCGTCGGGAGTCTGGTCGACGAGGATGTAGAAGGCGCCGATGAGCACGCCCGACACGGTCGCCATGAGAAGCCCGGGGAGCGTCGGGCGCACGGCCTCCTTCGCCGGCACGAAGCCCACGAGCACGACGGCCACGAGGGCCAGTGCGAACGCCGGGTAGGCGATCGCACCGAGCTGGGCCCCCGTCGCGAGGCCCCACGTGAGCGGCACGATTGCCGAGGTCACGGCCGTCAACGGCGACAGGATGCTCATCGGCCCGATCGCGAGGCACGCGTAGAGCAGAGCGATGGCGGCGGCGCCCGTGACGCCCGAGATGCCGCCCCAGAGCAGGGCCTCGCTCGACCAGCGGCCCGGCACGATCAGGGTGCCGGCGATGAGCAGCACGACCCCCGACAGCGCTCCGAGCGCGGTGACGCGCAGGGCCGAGATGCGCCGCGCGGCGAGCCCGCCGAAGAAGTCGGCGGCGCCGTAGACGAGGGCGCCGGCGAGCCCGAGAACGACAGTGAGCACGTCGCGCACCTCCTTCCGTCCATCTTCTCAGGTCGGCGACGGTCGGCACCTCGGTAGGGTGACGGCGTGACCTTCCGCGACGATGCCGACATCTCCGACTCCTCCGTCCGCCGCTCCGGCCCCGGGCGAGGGCTCGCGATCGGCGGCGGTGCAGGCATCATCGGCGTCATCGCCGTCTTCCTCATCGCCCAGTTCACGGGCGTCGACCTCAGCGCGCTGCTCGGGGGCGGAACGACCGCGGGCCCCGCACCCGAGACGACCGAGCTCAGCGAGTGCGACACCGGTGCCGACGCGAACGCGAGCATCGACTGCCGCATCGCGGGTGCGGCGGTGTCGCTCGACGACTTCTGGATCGCCGCTGCCCCGCAGATCGGTGTGACCTACCGCACTCCGGATGCGGTGATCTTCGAGCAGTCGGTCGACTCGGGATGCGGTGCCGCGACGAGCGCTGTCGGCCCGTTCTACTGCCCCACCGATGAGACGATCTACCTCGACACGGGCTTCTACGACGACCTCCGCACCCGCTTCGGGGCCGAGGGCGGACCGCTCGCCGAGATGTACGTCGTCGCCCACGAGTGGGGCCACCACATCCAGGGCCTCGCGGGTGCGCTCACCTCGGCCGATCGCGGCGACACGGGACCCGATTCCGACGCCGTGCGCCTCGAGCTGCAGGCCGACTGCTTCGGCGGGGCGTGGGCGGGCGCCGCATCCGACGGGCCGGATGCCCTGCTCGAGCCGATCACGCGCGAGCAGGTCGCGCAGGCCCTCGATGCGGCGGAGGCGATCGGCGATGACCGCATCCAGGAGCAGACGAGCGGGCAGGTCTCGCCCGAGAGCTGGACGCACGGGTCGAGCGAGCAGCGTCAGCGCTGGTTCGCTCTCGGGTTCGAGCAGGGCGTGACTGTGTGCGACACCTTCTCGGTGCCGGGCGACGAGCTCTAGCGGATCGGGAATCAACCGCACCACGCAGGCGTTGACCGTACTCTGAAGAGGCGACCCGCTGACGGTTCGTCCACCACGACTTCTCTGAGGAGACACTCATGGCCCGCATCTACTCCGACATCACGCAGGTGTTCGGCAATACCCCGCTCGTCACCCTGCGCAAGGTCACCGATGGCGCCGGCGCCACGGTGCTCGCGAAGCTCGAGTTCTACAACCCTTCGGCGAGCGTGAAAGACCGCCTCGGCTTCGCCATCGTCGAGGCCGCCGAGAAGAGCGGTGAGCTGAAGCCCGGTGGCACGATCGTCGAGGCCACGAGCGGCAACACCGGCATCGCGCTCGCCATGATCGGTGCGGCCCGCGGCTACACGACCGTGCTGACGATGCCCGAGACCATGAGCAACGAGCGCAAGATGCTGCTGCGCGCCTACGGTGCCGAGCTCATCCTCACCCCCGGCGCCGAGGGCATGAAGGGCGCTGTCGCGGCCGCCGAGAAGATCGCCGCCGAGCGCCCCGGCTCGGTGCTCGCCCGCCAGTTCGAGAACGAGGCCAACGCCGAGATCCACCGTCGCACGACCGGGCCCGAGGTCTGGAACGACACCGACGGCGCCGTCGACATCTTCGTGTCGGGCGTCGGTACCGGCGGCACCCTCACGGGCACCGGCCAGTACCTCAAGGGGCAGAAGCCCGGCGTGAAGGTCGTCGCGGTCGAGCCGCTCGAGAGCCCCATCCTCAACGGCGGCGCGCCCGGCCCGCACAAGATCGCCGGCATCGGCGCCAACTTCGTGCCCGCCGTGCTCGATCGCGAGGTCTACGACGAGGTCATCGACGTCAACATCGAGCAGGCCGTCGCCATGGCCCGCCGCCTCTCGGCGGAAGAGGGCATCCTCGCCGGTATCTCGTCAGGAGCCACGGTGCACGCCGCCGTCGAGCTCGCGAAGCGCCCCGAGAACTCCGGCAAGACGATCGTCGTCATCGTCGCCAGCTACGGCGAGCGGTACCTCTCGAGCGTGCTCTACGACGACCTGCGCGCGTAGATGGGCATGCGGGAGGACATCCGCACCGCCCGACTGCGCGACCCGGCCGCGCGCTCGGGCCTCGAGGTGTTCCTGACCTCGGTGGGCCTGCACGCCGTGTGGTGGCACCGCATCGCGAGCTGGCTGTGGCGGCATGGCTTCAAGCTGCTCGGCCGCATGGTCGCGCAGGGCGCTCGCTGGTGGACGGGCATCGAGATCCACCCCGGTGCGCGCATCGGCCGGCGACTGTTCATCGACCACGGCATGGGCGTCGTCATCGGCGAGACGGCCGAGATCGGCGACGACGTCATGCTGTACCACGGGGTCACGCTCGGCGGCCGCACCCTCGACAAGGGCAAACGGCACCCCACGGTCGGCAACGGGGTGCTCATCGGCGCCGGCGCCACGGTGCTCGGCCCCCTCACGATCGGCGACCGCTCGCAGATCGGCGCGCTGGCACTCGTGACGAAGGATGTTCCGGCCGACTCGGTCGCGACCGGAATCCCCGCGACCTCCCGCCCCCTCGATCGCGGCGCGCGCGGCACGGGGGCCGACGGTTTCGTCGTCGACCCGGCCATCCACATCTAGGGCGCATCAGGACCTTCTGCCCTTGCCCGCGGTGCCGGTCAGGCGCATGCTGAGCACTCTGAGAGAGTGAGGCTCGATGACCGCGCGGGGCTTCGTGCTCGGCCTGCTGCCGCGGCGCGCCGACTACGCGATGCTGCGGCGCACCTGGAAGGGCGACCTCATCGCCGGTCTCACAGTCGGCATCGTCGCGCTGCCGCTCGCTCTGGCGTTCGGCGTGAGCTCGGGGGCGGGGGCCGAGGCGGGGCTCATCACGGCCATCGTCGCGGGGCTCATCGCGGCCGTGTTCGGTGGCTCGAACATCCAGGTGTCGGGCCCCACCGGGGCGATGGTCGTCGTGCTCGGCCCGATCGTCGCGGCGCAGGGCGCGGGGGTCGTCGCGCTCGTCACGATCATGGCGGGCGTCATGGTGCTCGTCGCCGCGGTGCTGCGGCTGGGGCGCGCGGTCGCCGTCATCCCCTGGCCGGTCATCGAGGGCTTCACGCTCGGCATCGCCGTCATCATCTTCTTGCAGCAGGTGCCCTCGGCGCTCGGAGCCCCCGCCGGGCCGAGCACCAACTCGCTCGTCGCCGCCGTGCAGACGGTCATCGCCACCGACTGGGCCACCGCGGTGACACCGCTCGCGATCGTCGCCGCGGTCGCCGTCATCATGGTTCTCGCACCGCTCGTGCGCCCGTGGGTGCCGGGCTCGATCATCGCGATCGTCTTGGTCACCGTGGCCTCGACGCTGCTCGGCCTGACGGTCGACACGATCGGTACCTTGCCCGCCGCGCTACCGGCTCCCAGCCTGCCGAGCCTGTCGGGGGTGGATGTCGCGGCCCTCCTCATCCCCGCCGCCACGATCGCGGCGCTCGCCGCCATCGAGTCTCTGCTCTCGGCACGCGTCGGTGCATCGCTCGCCGACACGGGCCGCCTCGATCCCGACCGCGAGCTCGTCGGGCAGGGGCTCGCCTCCCTCGCCTCGGGGCTCTTCGGCGGCATGCCGGCCACGGGCGCCATCGCCCGCACGGCCGTGAACGTGCGGGCCGGCGGGCGGTCGCGGCTCGCGGCGATCATCCACTCGATCGTGCTTGTCGGCGTCGTGTACCTGGCCAGCACGATCGTGGCGACCATCCCGCTCGCGGCGCTCTCGGGCGTGCTCATGGTCACGGCCGTGCGCATGGTCTCGATGCCGACCGTGCGGCGCATCGTCACGGCGACGCGCTCCGACGCGATCATCTTCGCCGCGACGGCCGTCGTCACGATCGCCTTCGACCTCATCATCGCTGTCGGCATCGGCATCCTCGCCGCCGGGGTCATCGCCCTGCGCACGCTCGCGGCGTCGAGCGGCGTGCACCGCGAGCCGCTGCCGGGCGAGCCGCAGCCGGGGGATGAGCGCATCGCGCTGTTCCGCCTCGACGGCGCGCTGTTCTTCGGCGCGGCCGAGCGCATCACCGAGGTCATCAGCGAGACCGCGGGGGCGAGCGTCGTCATCGTGCGGTTGTCGCAGATCCGCGACCTCGACGCCACCGGAGCACGCGTGATCGTCGAGCTCATCGAGGGGCTCGAGCGGCGCGGCATCACCGTCATCATCAAGGGCATTCAAGAGCGTCACCTGCGACTCGCGACGCGCGTGGGAGTCGTCGGGGCGCTGCGGCACCCGAACCACCTCGTCGCCTCCCTCGACGCCGCGGTCGAGCACGCCCGTTCGCACATCGCGCGCGAGCAGGCGGCGGGCACGGTCAGCCCTGCCGACTAACCTGGGGCGAGTGACCACGACCGCGACCACGCCCCAGCAGGTGCTCGAGACGGTCTTCGGCTACCCGGCCTTCCGCGGCGAGCAGCAGCAGATCATCGATCACGTCGTCGCCGGTGGTGACGCCCTCGTGCTCATGCCGACGGGCGGTGGCAAGAGCCTCTGCTACCAGATCCCCGCGCTCGTGCGCGAGGGCGTCGGCGTCGTCATCTCGCCGCTCATCGCCCTCATGAAAGATCAGGTGGATGCCCTCGAGGCCGTCGGCGTGCGCGCCGCGTTCCTCAACTCGACCCAGGGGCCCGATGAGCGCCGGGCCGTCGAGGCCGCCCTGCTCGCGGGCGAGGTCGATCTGCTGTACATGGCGCCCGAGCGCGTCACCGTGCCCTCGACGGCCGAGCTGCTCGACCGCATCCGCGTCTCGCTCTTCGCCATCGACGAGGCGCACTGCGTCTCGCAGTGGGGCCACGACTTCCGGCCCGACTACCTCGCACTCTCGCTGCTGCACGAGCGCTGGCCGAGCATCCCGCGCATCGCCCTGACGGCCACGGCCACGGCCGAGACGGCGACCGAGATCGTGCAGCGGCTCGATCTCGGGCAGGCCCGGCGGTTCGTGGCGAGCTTCGACCGCCCCAACATCCAGTACCGCATCGAGCCGAAGAACCAGCCGGTGCAGCAGCTGCTGCAGCTGATCCGCACCGAGCACCCGGGCGACGCGGGCATCGTCTACTGCCTGTCGCGGGCATCCGTCGAGAAGACGGCGATCGCGCTCGCCGAGCACGGCATCCCCGCCCTTCCGTACCACGCCGGCCTCGACGCGGCCACGCGCTCGAACCACCAGTCGCGGTTCTTGCGGGAGGAGGGCATCGTCATGGTCGCGACGATCGCCTTCGGCATGGGCATCGACAAGCCCGACGTGCGCTTCGTCGCCCACCTCGACCTGCCGAAGAGCGTCGAGGGCTACTACCAAGAGACCGGGCGTGCCGGTCGCGACGGCCTGCCCGCGACCGCGTGGCTCGCCTACGGCCTGCAAGACGTCGTGCAGCAGCGCCAGATGATCGATCGATCCGAGGGCAACGCCACCTACAAGCGGCGCATGAGCCAGCTGCTGGATGCCATGCTCGCGCTGTGCGAGACCGTCGAGTGCCGGCGCGTGCAGCTGCTGGCCTACTTCGGCCAGAGCTCGCAGAAGTGCGGCAACTGCGACACGTGCCTCGCCCCGCCCGAGAGCTGGGACGGCACGGTGCCGGCGCAGAAGCTGCTCTCGACGATCGTGCGGCTCGAGCGCGAGCGCCGCCAGCGCTACGGCGCCGGTCAGCTCATCGACATCCTCATGGGCAAGCGCACGCCGCGCGTCGAGCAGCTCGGGCACGCCGATCTCGCCACGTTCGGCATCGGCACCGAGCTGGGTGATCAAGAATGGCGCGGCGTCGTGCGGCAGCTTCTCGCGCAGGGCCTGCTCGCCGTTCACGGCGACGGCTACGGCACGCTCGTGCTCACCGAGGCGAGCGCGGCCGTGCTGAGCGGGGCTCGAGAGGTTCGCCTTCGGCGCGAAGTCGCCCGGCCGACCCGCTCGGCGAGGCGGGGGAACGCGCCGTCTGATCTGCCCGCGGCCGCGGCGCCGCTGTTCGAGCGGCTGCGTGCCTGGCGCGCGGCGACGGCGCGCGAGCTCGGCGCGCCCGCCTACGTGGTGTTCGCCGACGCCACCCTGCGCGGCATCGCGCTCACCACGCCGTCGACGCTCGACGGGCTCTCGACTGTCAGCGGCGTCGGCGCCGCCAAGCTGGAGAAGTTCGGAGATGCCGTTCTCGCGATCGTGCGCGGCGACGAGCCGCCCGCCTTCGGGCTGGGGCCTGCGGCCGCCCCCTCGAGCACGGCGGTTGCCACGCCGCGCATCTCGACAGCCACGTCGCGCACCTCGCCTGCCGCCGCTGCGCCGCCCTCCGACGTCGACCTGCCGCAGTACATTCCCGACGAGGACATCCCCTACGACGACATTCCCCCGGAGGAATGGAACCTCTGACACGATAGGGCGGTGCTGACCTTCCTCGCCCGGGCCTTCCTCGGCCCCCTTGCGCGAGTGGTCTGGCGGCCCACCATCATCGGCCGGGCGAACATGCCCGCCGAGGGCCCGGTCGTCGTCGCGAGCAACCACCTCTCGTTCATCGACTCGATCGTGATCAGCCTGCTTTCCCGCCGTCCGGTCAGCTTTCTCGCGAAAGAGGAGTACTTCACCGGGAAGGGTCTGAAGGGCGCGATCTCTCGCGGATTCTTCTCGGGAGTCGGAGCGATCCCCGTGAAGCGCGGTGCGGGCCAGGCAGCGCAAGACGCTCTCGACGCCGGGCTCGCGAAGCTCGAGGCGGGGCAGGCCTTCTCGATCTACCCCGAGGGCACGCGCTCGCGAGACGGGCGGCTCTACCGCGGAAAGACGGGCGTGGCCTGGCTCGCGCTGACGGCCGGTGTGCCGGTCGTGCCCGTTGCGCTCACGGGCACCCAGAACCTGCAGCCCGTGGGCTCGAAGCGCGTTCGGCTCGCCCGCATCACGATCGAGTTCGGCGAGCCGATGGATCTCAGCGCGTTCGGTGCGGCGTCATCCGGTCGCGCGCGGCGGCACGCCACCGACGCGATCATGGCGCGCATCCAGAGCATGTCGGGGCAGGAATACGTCGACCAGTACAACGAGCCGCCGCCCGCGAACGTGCGCGAGCGGGTGCGCCGCTTCTTCCGCACGCGCTCTGAGCTGTAGGGCGCCGAGCTGTAGGGCGCAGGTGCTCTAGGCCGACTCTCCCTCGACCGTCGCGCCCTCGCTCGCCACCGGCAGGTCGTCGGGCCGCCGCCCCGCCGCGGCGCCCGGTACGGGGGCGTTGAGCCGCAGGGTGGCGAGCAATCCGATCGCGAGGAAGCCCGCTGCCGTGAACGCCGCGAACCGCGTCGCATCGCTGAAGGCCTGACGTGCTTCGGCGGCCACCTCGGGCGACTCGGCGTCGAGGCCGGGTATCGCCGAGCCCGCGCTGTCGACGACGGCCGACACGATGCCCTCGCGCGCCTCGGGCGGCAGGCCCGCGGCGTCGAGCCGGCTGTCGAGGGTGCTGCCGAGCGAGGTGAAGAGCACCGTGCCGAGCACGGCGATGCCGAGCGCCGAGCCGATCTGGCGCGCCGTCGACTGCGTGCCCGAGGCCTGCCCGCTCGCCTGCACCGGAACATCCTGCAGCACCACACCGGTGAGCTGCGCCGTCGCGAGGCCGACACCCACGCCGTAGACCAGCAGGCCGAGCGCGATCGACCACCAGGGGGTGTCGACGGCGATGACGGCGCCGATGAGGATGAGGCCGATGATCTCGGCGGCGATGCCCGCGCGCACGGTGGCGACGGCCGAGACCCGACCGCTGAGCGAGCCGCCCACGCCGCTCGCGAGGAAGGAGCCGCCGGCGAGCGCGAGCAGGATCGTGCCGGTCTGCAGGGCGTCGTAGCCGAGCACGTTCTGCAGCCACAGGGGCAGCGAGAGGATGATGCCGAACTCGCCCATCGAGACGATGAGCGCGGCGACGTTGCCGTTGCGGAACGAGCCGATACGCAGCAGCGAGAACGCGAGCATGGTCGACTTGCCCGCCCGCTCGCGGCGCAGGCCCCACCACACGAAGGCGATGCCGGCGACGAGCGAGATCGCGAACGACATCGGGATGGGGCTCAGCGCCAGCGGCCACTGCCACTCGCCGAGCATCAGGCCGTCGGCGGCGAGCCACCAACCGTAGGTGCGGCCCTCGATGAGGCCGAAGACGAGGAAGGCGCTCGTGACGACCGAGAGCAGCGCGCCCGTCCAGTCGATGGCCTGAGGATGCTCGTCGCGCGTCGCGACCACGAAGAGCATGAGCCCGATGAGGATGATGATGCCGAGCGGCACGTTGATGCCGAAGGCCCAGCGCCACGAGTACGCGGTCGTGAGCCACCCGCCGAGCAGCGGCCCCACGGCGGCCATGCCGCCGATGGTCGAGCCCCACACCGCGAAGGCGATGCCCCGCTCGCGCCCGTGGAAGGTCGCGTTGAGGGTCGAGAGGGTCGAGGGCAGGATCATCGCGCCACCCACGCCCTGCACCACCCGGGCGAGGATGAGCGCCGAGCCCGAGTCGGCGAGCGCCGCCCAGACGGAGGCGAGCATGAAGATGATCACACCGATGACGAGCATCCGGCGCCGACCGAAGCGGTCGCCGAGCGTGCCGAAGACGAGCAGCAGGGCGGCGAAGACGAGCGTGTAGCTCTCTTGCACCCACTGCACCTCGGTCGAGGTGATGCCCAGCTCGTCGACGATCGACGGCACGGCGACGTTGACGATCGTCGAGTCGACGATGATGAGCGAGACGGCCAGGCTGATGACGAAGAGGCCGATCCAGCGGGTGCGCGGTGAGGTCACGCGCTCACGTTACGCCTGCGCTGCCACCTGCTTGCGCACCTCGTCCATGTCGAGGCCCTTGACCGCGGTGATGACCTGCTCGAGCGCGGGAGCCGGCAGCGCGCCGGGCTGGGCGAAGACGAGGATGCCGTCGCGGAACGCCATGAGGGTCGGGATCGAGCGGATGTTCGCCGCCGCGGCGAGCGACTGCTCGGCCTCGGTGTCGACCTTGCCGAAGGTCACGTCGGCGTGCAGTTCGCTGGCCTTCTCGAAGATGGGGGCGAACTGCCGGCACGGGCCGCACCACTCTGCCCAGAAGTCGACGAGGGTGATGCCCTCGCCGGTCACGGTCTGCTCGAAGTCGGCGGCGGTCAGGTTCACGGTGGCCATGCGTCAATCATGCCACAATCCCGCTATACCCCTGGGGGTATTCTCTGCGGGCGAACGCGGCTCCGGATGCTCCGCGCCCGATGCTGAGCCTAGGCACTATGAGAACGCCCAGGTTTGTGAGGTCATCCACAAGTACCGGGCCCGACCGCCGCGCGCCCTTGGTGGGGCGAGCACCACGAAACCCCGCGCGGGTGCTGCGGGTTCTACCGTGACCGACATGAGCACGATCGAGACCTCCGCCGCCAGCGCCGCGACTACCGCCGCCGCCGTGACGCCCGCCGCAACGGCCGCGACGCCCGCCACCGCATCGCCCGCCGCATCGCCCACCGTCGACGTGACCGCACTCGGCCAGCAGCTCATGGGCCGCTGGGCCGACAGCCGTCGCGCGTCGCGCGAGCTCATGCGCAAGCCTGAGTTCCACCGCGACCCGAGCCTCGGCATGGAGGCGCACCGCGAGCGCGTGCTGGGTCAGCTGAAGCTTCTCGTCGAGCAGGGTTCGGCGCACCGCGCCTTCCCCGCCGAGTTCGGGGGCGACGACGACCACGGCAGCTTCATCGCGAGCTTCGAAGAGCTCGTGCTGGGCGACCCGAGCATGCAGATCAAGTCGGGCGTGCAGTGGGGGCTCTACGCCTCGGCGATCCTGCACCTGGGCACGGCACCGCACCACAGCGCGTGGCTGCCCGATGCGCTGACCCTCGCGACCCCGGGCGCTTTCGCCATGACCGAGACCGGGCACGGCAGCGACGTCTCGGCCGTCGGCACGACCGCGACCTACGACGCGGCGACCGATGAGTGGGTCATCCACACGCCGTTCCGCGCCGCGTGGAAGGACTACCTCGGCAACGCCGCCCTGCACGGCCGCGCCGCCGTCGTCTTCGCCCAGCTCGTCACCCGGGGGGTCAACCACGGCGTGCACGCCTTCTATGTTCCGCTGCGCGACGAGAACGGCGCCTTCCTGCCCGGCATCGGCGGAGAGGACGACGGGCTCAAGGGCGGGCTCAACGGCATCGACAACGGCCGCCTGCACTTCAGCGAGGTGCGCGTGCCGCGCACGAACCTGCTGAACCGCTACGGCGACGTCGACGAGAACGGCGTCTACACCTCGCCCATCGAGAGCCCCGGCCGCCGCTTCTTCACGATGCTCGGCACGCTCGTGCAGGGCCGCGTCTCGCTCGACGGCGCCGTGACGGTCGCCAGCAAGCTCGCCCTGACGATCGCCGTGCGCTACGGCACCGAGCGGCGCCAGTTCGCCGGCGGCGGCGATGACGAGGTCGTGCTGCTCGACTACCAGCGCCACCAGCGCCGTCTGCTGCCGCGCCTCGCGCAGACCTACGCCATGTCGTTCGCCCACGACGTCTTCCTCGAGAAGTTCGACGCCGTGTTCTCGGGTGCCGCCGACACCGACGCCGACCGCGAAGACCTCGAGACCCTCGCCGCCGCGCTCAAGTCGCTCAGCACCTGGAGCGCCCTCGACATCATCCAGGAGGCCCGCGAGGCCTGCGGCGGCCAGGGCTTCCTCGCCGCGAACCGGCTGACGCAGCTGCGCGCCGATCTCGACATCTACGCCACCTTCGAGGGCGACAACAACGTGCTGCTGCAGCTCGTCGCCAAGCGCCTGCTCACCGACTACTCGCGCGCCTTCGCGAAGGCCGACGCCGGGGTCATGGCGCACTACGTCGCCGACCAGGTGAACGAGGCCGTCGTCAACCGCTCGGGCCTGCGCCGCCTCGCCCAGTCGGTCGTCGACTTCGGATCGACCGCGCGCTCGGTGGGCTACGTGCGCGACACCGCGTCGCAGCGGCAGCTGCTGACCGACCGGGTCGAGTCGATGGTGGCTGAGCTCGCGGGCAAGCTGCGCTCCGCATCCAAGCTGCCGAAGGCCGAGGCCGCGGCGCTCTTCAACCGCCACCAGAACGCGCTCATCGAGACGGCGATCGCGCACGGCGAGCTGCTGCAGTGGGAGGCCTTCTCCGAGGCCCTCGAGCGCGTGGAGCACGAGGGAACGCGCCAGGTGCTCACGTGGCTGCGCGACCTCTTCGGCCTCGGGCTCATCGAGAAGAACCTCGCCTGGTACGTGATCCACGGCCGGCTCAGCGACCACCGCGCTCAGGCGATCACCGACTACATCGACGACCGGCTGCTGCCCCGCCTGCGCCCGCACGCGCTCGCCCTCACCGACGCGTTCGAGTTCGCGCCCGAGCACCTGCGCGCCGACATCGCGACCGGAGCCGAGCGCGAGCGGCAAGACGAGGCCCGGGCCCACTACGCCGACCAGCGGGCGCGGGGCCTGGCACCCATCGACGAGAAAGACCTCATCGCGGCGAAGAAGGCCCGCCGCTGAGATCGCACGGGGCGTAGGGTCGCCGCATGGATGCTGCACCTGAGCCCGCGCCCTTCCGACTGCACCCCGCCGCGGCGTGGGCCCTCGTCGGCGCGCAATTCGTGTTCCTCCTGCTCCTGGGCTTCCTGCCCTGGGGTGCGCTGTGGAATCGCGGCCTCGGTGCCATCGTGCTCGGGCTCGTCCTCGTCGCCCTCGGGCTCGGCATCGCGCTCGCCGCGGGTGCCGGCCTCGGCCGCACGCTCACGCCCAGCCCGATCCCGAAGGCCGAGGGCGTGCTCGTGACGAGCGGCGTCTACGGGTTCGTGCGCCACCCCATCTACTCGGGGCTGCTCGTGCTGGGTCTCGGCCTCGTCGTGATCGGCGCCTCGGTGCTGCACCTGCTCGCGTGGGTGGCGCTGCTGAGCGTGCTCATGGCGAAGTCGCGGTTCGAAGAGCGCATGCTCGCCGACCACTACTCCGGCTACGCGCAGTACGCCGCTCGGGTCGGCCGGCTCGTGCCGGGGCTCGGGCGCATCTCGCTCTGAGTCTCGCCGGGTTAGAGTGCGGGCATGAGCCTCAGCGACCTCGTCATTCCGCAGCCGGGCGACGCGCGAGAAGGCGACCTCACCGGGGTGCTCGGGGTACCCGAGGGCCCCGGCCCGTTCGTGCCGCTCGTCGTCGTGCACGAGGTCTTCGGCATCGACGAGGCCATGCGCGATCACCTCGAGCGGCTCACGCGCCTCGGCTACCTCGTGCTCATGCCGAACCTGTTCAGTCGCGGAGGCGCGCGCCGATGCCTCGTCGCGACCTTCCGGGCCCTGCGCGCCGGCACGGGCGCGGCCTTCGACGACATCGAGGCGGCGCGGCAGTACCTGCTGGCCCGCGATGACACGACCGAGCACGCGGGCGTCATCGGCTTCTGCATGGGCGGCGGCTTCGCGCTGCTGCTGGCCGGGCAGGGCGGCTACGGTGCGGCATCCGTCAATTACGGGATGCTGCCCGACGACCTCGACGCGACGCTCGACGGTGCGTGCCCCGTCGTCGGCAGCTTCGGTGGCCGTGACCGCAGCCTGCGCGGCGCGGCCGAGCGGCTGGAGGCGGCTCTCGTCGCCCGCGGCATCGAGCACGACGTGCGCGAGTACCCCGAGGCGGGTCATGCGTTTCTCAACGCTCACCCCTCTGGCTCGGCGCTCACGCGCGTGATGATGAAGCCCATGATGGGCCTCGGCCACCGGCCGGTCGAGGCGGAGGATGCCTGGGGGCGCATCGACGCGTTCTTCCGCCGCACCCTCGAGGGCTGACCCCCGGCCCGGGGTATTCCCGAACCGGTACTCGCCTGCAATACTGAGCCCGATTCCCCCTGCCGTCTCCTGAACGATCCCGAGGCTTCCCATGTCGCGTTCCGTCCGCCGCGCATCCGCGCTCGCACTCACTGCCGCCCTCGTCGGCGCGGGCCTCATCGCCGCGTCGCCCGCTCTCGCGGCCGACCCGCCGCGCATGCTGCCGCCGGGCGTCGACCTCGCCAACGCGGGCACGCTCGTCGACCCCGACTACCTCGTCGACATCGACTGCGCGCTCCTCCCCGATGACACCACCTACGACTACTTCACCCAGTTCGACTTCGCCGTGCTGCCGATCCCCGCCGGGTCGGTGGTCTCGGTGTCGCTCGCCAACTGCGTCGACGTGCAGACCTACATCAACAACGAAGACGAGACCCGTGCGACCGCGCAGTACACGGCCCTCGACGGGCCCGACGCCGGTGAGGCGAAGGTCGCGGGCGTCGACTGGTTCTCGGGCGATGTCGAGGCGCTCACGGGCACCGAGTACGAGGTCGGCCCCAACACCGAGTTCGTCGTGCTCGAGGGGGGCGACCCGAGCGGCTACTTCGTGCTCGACGTCGAGCTCGCGGTCGACGTCGCCGACCCGCGCGGCGACCTCGTCGACGAGGTCGATCTGCTCATCCCGGCCGAGGCCGACCCCGACCTGATCGTCGCCGACGACCCGCAGTACTACGACGCTGACGACGACCTCGAGCTGGGCGGCGTGACCGACTGCGGCATCGTCGACGGCAACCACTTCTACGCCTCCGCCGAGGTCGTCATCGAGAACCGCGGCTTCTACAGCTTCCGGGTCGCCGACCTCGACCCGGTCAGCCGAGATGTCGACTTCCGGCAGGCGTACCGGTACCTGACCGACCCGTTCCTGGCGCTCTACAGCTCGTTCGACCCCGACGACGCGCACCTCGGCGTGGTGGGCTGCAACGACGACTCCGACCTCGATGCCGACAGCGACTTCTACCTGACCGGCACGGGCACCATGATGAGCGACCGCTACTCGCAGTTCACGGTCGAGCTGCAGCCCGGCACCTACACGCTCGTGCTGACGTCGTACGCCGACGTGAGCGAGTTCATCGATGTCGCGGCTCCGGCCGCGTCGGCGCGCGAGCGCGGTGACGACACGAAGGGCGCCTTCGCCCCGACCGCTCTCGGCGACGACGAGACCGGCACGGTCGAGGTGTGGTTCGAGGCGAGCGAGCTCGCCGCCACCGGCCCGAGCCAGGCCAGCGGCGGGATGCTCGCCGCAGGCCTCGCGCTCATGACGCTCGGCGGCCTCGTGTTCGCGACCCGTCGTCGCTTCAGCCGCGCCTAGCGTTTCAGCATCACCGCCACGCAGTGAGGGGCGCCCCGACGGGGGCGCCCCTCACTGCGTTCTGTGCGCGCTACTTGTTGGTGGCGTTCGTCACCGCATCAGAGTTCTGCGTACGACCGCTCGAGGCCTTCTTGTCGGCCTTGGCGACGCGCTTCTCCTTCAGCGTCTTCGACGCAGCGGTCTTGGGGCTGTTCTTGCGCGCAGACTTCTCGCCCATGGCGGCGCTCCTTCCATCGGGGAGCCTCCGAGGGCTCTCACGCTGAGGGTACGCCCCTGAGGTCGCGGCTCGACCACCCTGGCGCCTTGCGGCGTCAGCGACGCTCGGCTAGACGCCGAGCTTCGCCCTCACGGCGTCGTCGCTCGGCTCGACGAGGTGCGAGCCGTCGGCGAACACCACGACGGGAATGTTCATGCGGCCGCTGATCGCCTGCGCCTGGGCGGCGGCGTCGGCCGAGGCCTCGACGTCGACCTTGGTCCAGTCGACTCCGAGGTCGTTGAGCAGGGCTTCGGTGCGGCGGCAGTCGCGGCACCAGTCGGCCCCGTACATCGTGATGGTGTCGGCAGCGGGTGCGAGAGAGTCGGTCATGCCAGTAGCCAACCACGCGAGCGCCTGAGATCTTCCCGCGCGCGGCCCCTGTCGGGCATCCGGTGCCGTCTCTAGACTGACCGCATGAGCGCGACCCCCCCGCATCTCGCCGCCCCGCATCTCACCGATGCCGCCGCCCCGACCGCACGCACGCCGCTCGACGTCGAGTCGGAGGCCTTCGGGGTCGCCCTCGCCGTCGCCGCCGTGACGCTCGTGGTCGGCGGCGTTCTCTTCGCCGGCACGAACCCGCCGATCTGGGGCGGCATCTCGCTCGGTGTGACCTCGGCGGGCTCGATCCTCGTCGCGGGGGTCATCGTCGCCTACGTCGGCTACTGGCGCAGCCGCAGCGTGGCCGGCCAGCAGTGGCGCCTCGAGCTGAAGTCGTGGAAGTTCATCGTCGACGCAACCTCGGTCGCCTTCGTGCACGCGGTGCTCGCGGTGCTCGCGGCGATCGCGACCTTCCTGCTGCTGCAGCGAAGCTTTCAGGGCGTGGTGCTGGATGCTCCGTTCACGACGATCGCCATGGCGACGGTCACGGCCCTCGCCGCGTACTGGATCTACCTCTCGGTCTCGTCGATCACCACCCCGAAGCTCTCGAGCCTGCTGGTGCTCTTCATGACGTTCGGCACGATCACGGCCATGGCGACCGCGAGCGATCCGGCCTGGTGGGAGTACCACTTCAGCCAGCTCGGCACCTTCGGCGACCGCTCGAGCGCGCTGTTCAACCTGACGCTCATCATCGCGGGCTTCCTCGTCACGACCTTCGCGCTCTACCTGCAGCGCGACCTGCAGCTGCTCGTCGACCGCGGGGTGCTCGTCAAGGCTTCCGCCCCGCGCACCGTCTCGATCATCTTCGTGATCATGGGCGTCATGCTGTCGTGCGTCGGCATCTTCCCGCTGACAGTGAGCATCCTGCTGCACAACCTGTCGGCCTCGGGCATGGCGCTCACGTTCCTCGTGCTGCTGTTCGCCTCGCCGCGGCTGCTCAAGGGGCTGCCGGGCCGCTTCTTCTGGGTGAGCTTCGGCTTCGCCGCCGCCCTCATCGTCGGCGTGGTGCTCTTCTACCCGGTGCAGTACTGGAACCTGACGGCGTTCGAGCTCGTCGCCTTCGCCATCATCTTCGCGTGGATCGCCATCTTCATCCGCTACATCAGCGCGCTCACCGAGCAGACGGCTCCGGATGCTGCACCGGCGCCCGCGGCGGCCGCAGCATGAGCGGCTCGGCGCTCGGCGGTTTCGGCGACCCGACCACGACGGCCGACCACTACGCCGCGAAGCTCGCCGTCGAGACGGATGCCTCCGACGTGTGGGCCGCCAGCCAGGCCGGCGAGGTGTTCCACCTCGTCGACGTGCGCGGGCAGGCCGCGTGGGATCAGGGGCATGCGGCCGGGGCGCTGCACATCCCCCGGCAAGAACTGGCTGAGCGGGTGGCCGAGCTCGGCGAGGGCATCCCCGTCGTCGTGTACTGCTGGTCGCCCGGCTGCAACGGCGGCGCGAAGGGTGCGCTCGAGCTCGCGCGCCTCGGCGTGCCGGTGAAAGAGATGATCGGCGGCTTCGAGTACTGGGCGCGCGAGGGCTACCCGGTCGAGGGCGCGAGCGGGCCGATCGAGTACGAGACCGACCGGCTCACCAACGTCGTCGACTAGCTGCCGAGCAGCGCCGCGACCCCGACGGTGAGCAGCGGCGCCACGATGAGCGCGGGCAGCATGTCGGCCACGGCGACCGCGCGCAGGTTGAGCAGGCGCAGGCCGACGCCGAGCAGCAGCACGCCGCCTGTCGCCGTGAGGGCCGCGATCGCCGCGCCCGACATGACCGAGCCGAGCGCGAACGCGAGCACCGTGAGCAGCCCCTGCCAGATGCCGACGGGGATCGCCGAGAACGCGACGCCCCAGCCGAGCGAGGCGGCGAAGGCGATCGACGCGAAGCCGTCGAGCGTCGACTTGAGGGCCAACTGGTCGATGCCCTGACCCGTGCCGTCTTGGAACGCGCCGAGGATGGCGAGGGGCCCGATCGCGAACACGAGCGACGCGTCGACGAAGCCGTTGATGAACTTCTCGCGCGGGCTGATCGCGAGGCGGGCATCCACGAGGCTCTCTGCCAGCGGTGCGGTCTGGTCGGTGGATGCTGCGCCGCGGCCGCGTCGCGTCAGCCGGTCCTGCAGCCAGCCGCCGAAGCTCTCGAGCCGCCGCTCGATGCCCGCGAGCGACCCGACGATGCTGCCGATGAGCAGAGCGCCGATGACGACGAGGAAGGTGCCGCCGGCGCCGACCGCCCCGACGAAGTCGCTGTCGGTGAGCGAGACGAGGTTGAGGCCGCCCAGCACGATCGTGATGAGGCCGAGGGCGTCGGTGACGACGCGGTTGGTGCGCTCGGGCAGGCGGTTGCCGATGAGCACGCCGATGGCGGCTCCGACGACGATCGTCGTGACATTGAGCAGGGTGCCGAGGCCGACGATCACTGCTCAAGGCTAATCGGCGGCGAACGCTGCTCAGAACGCCGTCACGCGCTCACGATGACCCTGTGCGCTTTTCGTTCGTTTTTTTCGATTCGCTCGCTACACTGTGGAGCATGAGCATCCCCACAGATGTCCCTCGCGGTGCTCGCGCGGCGCACACGTACCTACCTGAGCCCGATACTCGAGATGAGCTCCTTGACTTCGCGGAGGCCATTCGCGAGATCGAGCGCTTTCTTGAGAAGGGCGCTTCGAAGGCAGCGCTGGTCGACCCGAATGGCGCGACGCGACCGATCCCTGACGAGATCTTCCGAATCCTCGAGCAGGTTGCGAATGCCCTCGCTGCAGGCCAGGGCATTACGGTCGTGCCTCAAGGCATGACCATGACGACCCAGCAGGCTGCTGACTTCTTGGGCATCAGCCGCCCGACGCTTGTACGACTTCTTGAGTCGGGCAAGATTCCCTTCGACAAGCCGGGGCGCCATCGTCGCGTCGGGCTTGAAGACCTCGTCAACTACCAGACTCATGCGCGCGACGAGAGACGACTGGCCCTTCGAGAGCTTCAACGCGCGAACCTCGACGCGAAGATCCAGGTCGGCAACCCCGCGGAACTTCTGCGACGGGCGGAGTTGGACGGCTAGGTGCTCTTCCCCGCTTTCTTCGACACCAACGTTCTGTACGGGGCGTTGATGTGTGACTACGTTCTTGAGCTCGCAGACCGGCGGCTGTTTCGGCCGCTCTGGTCAGACGATGTTCTGTTCGAGTTGTCGAAGAATCTGGTCAAGAACGGCGAGAACCCTGACTTGGTGATGAAGCGAGTGAGCACGATGGAGCGCCATTTCGCCGACGCCAGGGTCGAGGGCTACTCCGACCTCATTCCGATGATGACGAACGATGAAAAGGATCGACACGTGCTTGCCGCCGCTGTACGTGGCGGCGCTGAGGTGCTGGTCACTTTCAACACCAAGCACTTCCCCGCGTCGGCACTAGAGCCGTTCGATCTTGAGGCCGTGCCCCCCGACGATTTCCTGCTCGATCAACTCGACCTTCACTACGCGCCCACGCTCCGAGCGCTCGTCGAGCTGGTCGAGGGTTACGACTCGCCGTCCTTGACTGTCGACGACCTTCTCCGAGCGCTCGCCCGTGCCGGGGTTCCACGGTTCGCCGACGAGGCGCGCTCGAAGTTGTACTAGATCTGCCGCTGCCGCTGCCGCTGCCGCTGCCGCTGCCGCTGCCGCTGCCGCTGCCGC
>CAZILZ010000014.1:0-71059 GCA_964540305.1 uncultured Microbacteriaceae bacterium
CTCCTTCCCCCCGCTCCTTCCCCGCCCCTTCCCCCGCGCCCTCCTTCCCACTCTTTCCACCCGCTCCTTCCCCTCCCACTCCTTCCCCTCGCATATGCCCCATCCCCTTGCAGGGACTTCAACGGATGCGGAAGTCTGCGACTCATATTCACGAAGTTCCGCATCCGTTGAAGTCGGCGGGAGGCAGGCGCAGGAGCCGGCGGTGCGGAGCGTCGTCTGGACAGGCTCGGTCTGTGCGGGCGCGGCTTGCTCGGGCGAGGGGTGCTCGGTCTGCACGCGCGGTCTGCGCGGGCGGGTCTGGTCGGGCTCGGCCTGCGCGGGCGCGGTCTGGTCGGGCTCGGCCTGCGCAGGCGCGATCTGGTCAGGCTCGGCCTGCGCGGGCGCGGTCTGTGCACGCGCGGTCTGCTCGGGCGAGGGATGCGCGGCCTACGATGAGCGGGTGGAGGAAGCCCGGCGACGCGTGCTGCAGCTCGCCGTGCCCGCAGCCGTGCTCGGTGTGGCCGCCGCCGCACGGCTCATCGGGCTCGAGCAGCCCGGCGAGCTCGTCTTCGACGAGACCTACTACGTGAAAGACGCCGAGTCTCTGCGGCAGCTCGGCTACGAGGGCCGCTGGCCGGAGGGCGCCAACGAGCTGTGGGCTGCGGGCACGCCCGGCAGCCCGAGCGAACTCGCCTCGTTCGTCGCGCATCCGCCGCTCGGCAAGTGGATCATCGCGCTCGGCCTCGGCGCCCTCGGGCCCGAGAACCCCGCCGGCTGGCGGCTCGGCACCGCCGTCGCGGGTATCGCGCTCGTCGGCCTCGTCATGGTGCTCGCGCACCTCCTGCTCGGTCGACTCGTGCTCACGGGCATCGCCGGACTGCTCATCGCCGTCGACGGCAACGCCATCGTCATGAGCCGGGTCGCCCTGCTCGACGGCGTGCTCACGCTGCTCATCGTGGCGGCGGTGATCTTCGTCGTGCTCGACCGCCGCGAGGCGCACCTCGAGCTGCGGCAGTGGCTCGACGACCGGACGGCTGGCGACCCGCCGCGCTCCACCGACTGGGGGCCGGCGCTGTGGGGTCGCCCGTGGCTCGTCGCCGCAGGCGTCACGTTCGGGCTCGCCGTCGGCGTCAAATGGAGCGCCCTATACCTGCTCGCGGCGTTCGGCCTGCTCACCGTCGTCGCCGACGCGATCGACCGGCGTCGCGCCGGCGTCGCCCTGTGGGCGAGCGGCACACTGCTGCGGCAAGCTCCGATCTCGTTCGTGCTCATGATCCCCTCGGCCGCGGCCGCGCACCTGCTCACCTGGTGGGGCTGGTTCACGACGAGCGGAGGCTATGGCCGAGATCGCGTGGTCGATGACGAGAGCCGACTGCCGGGCATCCTGGGCGCCCTGCCCGACTCTCTGCAGAACTGGTGGGCGTACCAGACCGCCATCTACGGCTACCACGTGGGCGAGTCGAGCCCGCACAACTATGAAGCGCCCGCGATCGGTTGGCCGCTGCTGCTGCGCCCGACCTACATGCACTACAACGACCTCGGCGACGGCACGGCCGAGGCCATCACCGGCATTCCGAATCCCCTCATCTGGTGGGGCGCCGTCGCGGCGGTCATCGCACTCGTCGTCGTGCTCGTCGTGCGTGCCGTGCGCGGCACGCGCCGACTCGCCGGCCCGGCACTGCCGGCGAGCGGCTGGGCGATCGCCGTGGTGCTCACGGGCATCGCCGCGGGCTGGCTGCCGTGGCTGCTCTACCCCGACCGCACCATCTTCTTCTTTTACACGATCGTGCTCACGCCGTTTCTCGTGCTCGTGCTCACGATGGCGTTCGGAGCCGTGCTCGGAGCGGCCGACGCGCCCGCGCCGCGGCGCGCTGTCGGCGGCACGATCGTGATCGGGATGCTCGTCGTCATCGTGGCGATCAGCGCGTTCTTCCTGCCGCTGTGGACGGGCATCCCGACCCCGATCGAGCAGATCCAGCTGCGGTACTGGCTGCCGACCTGGATCTGACGCGGCACCGACGCGGCAGCGACGCGCACTGATCGTCACACGATCGTCAAAAATTCGTCATGCGCAGAAACGTCGAGAGTCGTACCCTGGTGGCACCCGAAAGCCCGCTTCACCCGAAAGAAGCGACCATGCGCATCCCCCAGCGCCCGATCCTCCGTGCCCTCCCGTCGCCGCCCCATCGCCGTTTCCGTGCGCTGGCGACGATGGTGTCGCTCGGCACCGTGCTGGCAGCAGGGCTGCTCACGATCACGGGCGGATACGCGGCGGCGTCGGGCGCCAGCTTCGGCTACAGCCTCAGCAGCAGCCAGGTGGGCCAGGTCGCGACCGTCACCGTGTCGGGCTCGAAGGCCGCTGAGGCGTCGCTGCTCGTCGAACTGCGCCCTCCGGGCAACACCTGGTTCGACGTCTCGGGTGCGTGCAGTGGCACCGCGATCGGAGCGACATCGTGGTCGTGCAGCATCGCCGCGAACGGCGAGCGGCCGCTGGGCGACCACAAGGTGCGCTTCACCGAGGTCGTCGACGGCGTTGCCTCAGCAGTGACGACCCACTTCACCGTGGTGCCGCCCCCCGCGCTCGCGGCACCCGCGCCACAACCGACCGTCACCCCGACCCCGACGCCCACGCCCACGCCGAACCCCACGCGCACCCCTACGCCTGCCCCGCCGTCAGCGCCCGAACCTCCGCAGTCTCCGGAGCTGCTCGGGGCCGCCCCCGCCCCGCCCGTCGACACGACGATCCCCCTGATCGTGTCGGCGCAACCCGCCGGGGTCGAGCTGCCCACCGAGTCGCTACCCGAGATCGCCGATCGGGTGCGGTCGTTCGCGCAAGTCGACCAGGTGGACCGCAACGACCCCGCCGCCCCGAGCGCGCTGAGCGAGGGAGTGCCGAACGTGTGGCGCGACCCCGTGCGGCTGCTCTACGCCGTGGGATTCGCGGCCCTCTTCCTTCTGCTCGTGGCGATCCCCGCCGAAGTGCTCAACTCGACCCTCGAGGCCAACGCCCACCGGTGGCGGTGGATGTACGCCTGGGCGCTCCCGATCGTCAAGCGGGTCTCCGGGTACATCAGCACGCTGCCCGCGTGGGGGTCGTCGGCCCCCGTGGTGATCGTGCTCACGAGCATCGCCTTCGGCTTCGCCGACCCGAACTTCGGCTTCGACCTCACCTCGCTCCGGCTCGTGGCCTCGCTCGCCGTCGGCCTTCTGCTCGTCGTCTACCTGCCGAGCATGATCACGGCCGCACTGCTCGGTCGGCGCTGGCACGTGCCGAGCGCGATCATCACCCAGCCCGGCGCGATCATCATCGCCGTCCTCGGCGTCATGGCCTCGCGCGTGCTCGAGTTCAGCCCGGGCCTGCTCGTCGGGCTCGTGCTCGGCATCGAGCTGGCCGCGAGCGCTCGCGCCGAAGATCAGCGACGAGCCATCGTCACCCGCATGCTCGTAACGCTCGGCGTGGCGGTGAGCTGCTGGATCGCCTTCACCGTGATCAGTGCGGCTCTCTCCGGCAGCGACGAGACCTTCCTCTCGGTCTTCGTGCTCGAGACGCTCGTCGCCGCCGTTCACGAGGGCATCACGGGCCTGCTTGTCGCCCTGCTGCCGCTGATGTTCCTCGACGGCAAGACTCTCTTCGATTCGTCGAAGCTGACCTGGCTCGCACTCGCCGGCCCCACAGCGATCGCCTTCGCGCTGCTGGTGCTGCCGACCTCTGACCGGCTCGCCGCCGATGCTCCGATCGTGGTCTGGATCGGCGTGTTCGTCGGGTTCAGCCTGACGGTCGCCGCGGTCTGGGCGGCCTTCCGCGCCCTCAACCTGCGCGAGCAGCGAGCGGCGGCGAGCGCCGGGTCGGATGCACCGCTGGAGATGGACTCGAGCAGAACGTAGGGTGAGGAGAAGTCGCTCTCGCGGCCGCTCCCCCGTTCCCGGCCCTGATGAGGACCTCCGTGACCTTCCGCTCTGCTCGACGTTTCGCGTCGGTCACCCTTCTGTCTCTCGCCGCCTTCGCGGGCATCGCGTTCGGCGCGCCCGCCGCCGCGGAAGAGCCCGCCGTCGATGCCGTGCAGGGCACCGCGGCCGACGTGCCCATCACGAGCATCAGCCCCACCCCGCTGTACGCCTGGAGCACCGTCGTCGTGACCGGCACGAAGACTGCCGGTACCGCGGTCACCACGCACCTCTACTCACCGAACCTCGGCGAGAGCCGCCCGATCTCGTGCACCGGGGCCGGTGAAGCGGCGTACGTCGGAAGCTCTGACTACGTCTTCACGACGGGCGACCCGGGCACGACCTGGTCGTGCACCTTCCAGCTGACCGAGACCGTGCAGCAGATCGGCGAGACGATCACGTTCTACACGGGCGAGGGCATGCCCGGCGAGACCCTGCTGCCGAGCTACACCCCCATCACCTCGGTCGTCGCGGCCGATCCGGTCGGCGAGCCGACCCTCTCGATCACCCCGCCCAACGTGCTGCAGATCGACTGGGTCTCGGTCGAGGCCGGATCGAACTACGTGTACTCGATCTACAACCCCGTCACGCCGACCGACTTCGCGCTCAGCATGCCGATCGTCTCCGGCGAGTTCGTCGTCGGCCCCGTGCTGAGCATCGCGCAGGTGATGACCCCGGGCTGGTGGGTGATCGACATCGAGCTGCGCTATCGCGCCCAACAGGTCGGCGCGCGCACGGTCACGGTCTACGTGCCTCCGCCTCCCTCGATCGACGGCGCGACGCCGCTCTCGACCGGTCAAGTGCGGTTCGTCGGAACCGGCGAGCCCGGCAGCAGCCTCGAGATCGTCGAGGCCCTGCCGGTGACGCCCGAGTCTGCGCCGGTGTCGCGGGCCGTCGGAGGACTGAGCGCCTCGGCCGTGCCGGGCAGCCAGGTCTGCAGCACGACGATCAGTCCGGGCGGCAACTGGTCGTGCACCACGGGCGTGCTCGCCCCCGGTGAGCAGCAGTTCCTCGCGCGCTCGAGCGCGCCCCTCACGAGCTCCCTCCCGGTCGCCGGTTCGTACCTCGCCGGGGGCACCTTCGCCAACCTGCCGATCGCGGCGACCGTGCTCGCTCCGCCCGTGCCGGCCGCCCCGCCCGTCGCCGCACCCGCGCCCGCCGAGCTCGCGCCGATCGCCCCGGCCGAGCCCGAACCGGTGCTCGAGGTCGTCGACGACGGTGAGCCGCAGCCCGAAACCCCGGCCCCGGCCGACGAACCGACCGCTCAGCCCGCCCCCGCGGGCGACGGCGGCTCGGGCACCCTCGTGCGCGACGACCCCGCAGCGCCGAGCGCGCTCACGGGATCGATCCCGACGCTCGGCGAGCTCTTCTCCCGACCCGGCGCCCTCGCGGCCGGCGGCGGCTTCGCCCTCGCGCTCATGCTGCTCGTCGCGATCCCCTCCGAACTGCTCAACTCGACGCTCTCGTCGGGCGGGCACCGGCTCGGGCGCGGCTACCTGGCGGTGCAGGGCGCCTTCGCGCGCCTCAACGACCGCATCACCGCGGTGACGCGCACGCCCGTGCTCAGCGCCGCCCTGCTCGTGCTGCTCATGAGCGTCGTCTTCGGATTCAACGACCCCGACTACGGCTTCGACGCCGTGTCGGTGCGGTTGACGCTCTCGATGGCCCTCTCGATCTTCATCGTCTACTGCCTCGCGGCGCTGCTGAGCGGGGCGATCATGAAGCGGCTGTGGGGCATCGAGTCGCGGCTCGAGATGCTGCCCACCGCGCTGCTGCTCGCCGTGCTCGGCGTCGTCATCGCGAGGCTCATCGACTTCACCCCTGGCTTCCTCATCGGCCTCGCCATCGGCCTGACGATCCTCGGCACCGTGCCCGCCGCGCTGCGGGCGAAGGCGATCCTGCTGCAGTTCGGCGTCATCCTCGGTGTGGGTCTCATCGCGTACCTCGCCTATTCGGCGCTCCGCGGCATCCCGGGCCTGATCGAGACGGTGCCCGGCGTCTTCCTCGACGACACCCTCGTCGCGATCGTCGCCGAGTCGCTCACCGGCCTGCTCATCGTGCTGCTGCCGCTCGCGTTCTTCAGCGGTCGCGAGCTCTGGACGCAGTCGAAGCTGCTGTGGGCCGTGAGCTTCCTCGTCGTGACCACGGCCTTCTCGGTCATCGTGCTGCCGACGGCGTCCGACGAGGTGGGCTCGGTGCTCGACCTCGTGCCGTGGCTGATCCCGGTCGCGATCTACGCCGTCATCGTGATCGCGCTCTGGGCGTGGCTCAGCCGCGACGAGCGGAATGCGCGGCAGTCCTCGTCCGAGCAGCGCGAGAAAGATTACGTCGCGTAACGCCCGACCCGGCGCGATGCGGGCCTCGCGGCTAGCCTGAGGCCATGGCCGACCGCGACTATGGCTTCCGCACGCGCGCCGTGCACGCCGGCAACGTTCCCGATTCGGCGACGGGTGCCCGCGCCCTGCCGATCTACCAGTCGAGCGCCTTCGTGTTCGATTCGACCGAGGATGCCGCGGCCCGGTTCGCGCTGCAGAAGTACGGCAACATCTACTCGCGCCTCGCCAACCCCACGGTCGCGAGCTTCGAGGAGCGCGTGGCGAGCCTCGAGGGCGGACTCGGAGCGGTGGCCACCTCGAGCGGCCTGAGCGCGCAGTTCGTCACCTTCGCCTCGCTCGCCGGGGCGGGCGACCACATCGTCGCCTCCTCCAACCTCTACGGCGGCTCGGTCACCCAGCTCGACGTGACGCTGCGGCGCTTCGGGGTCGAGACGACCTTCGTCGCGAGCGACGACCCCGCCGACTACGCGGCGGCGATCATCCCGGGCCGCACCAAGCTCGTCTTCGCCGAGACGATCGCCAACCCGAGCGGCGACATTGCGGATATCGCGGGTCTGGCCGACGTGGCGCATGCGGCGAGCATCCCCCTCGTCATCGATTCGACGATCGCGACGCCCTACCTGTGCCGGCCGATCGAGTGGGGCGCCGACATCGTCGTGCACTCGGCCACGAAGTTCTTGGGCGGGCACGGCACGACGCTCGGCGGAGTCGTCGTCGAGTCGGGCCGCTTCGACTGGTCGAACCACAACTTCCCGCTGTTCGAGGAGACCGTCGCCCACTACGGCGGCCTCACCTGGTACGGCAACTTCGGCGAGTACGCCTTCCTCACCCGCCTGCGGGCCGAGCAGCTGCGCGACATCGGGCCCGCGCTCGCCCCGCACTCGGCCTTCCTGCTCGCGCAGGGCGTCGAGACCCTGCCGTACCGCATGCAGGCGCACGTCGACAACGCGCGCCTCGTGGCCGAGTGGCTCGAGGCCGACCCGCGCATCGAGACGGTGAACTGGGCCGGGCTGCCCTCGCACCGGCACCACGAGCGGGCGCAGCAGTACCTGCCGATCGGGCCAAGCTCGGTGTTCGGCTTCGTGGTCAAGGGCGGCCGCGCCATCGGCCAGGGCCTCATCGAGAACGTGAATCTCGCGAGCCACCTCGCCAACATCGGCGACGCGAAGACGCTCATCATCCACCCCGCCTCGACCACGCACGCACAGCTCACCGAGCAGCAGCTCGTCGACGGCGGCGTGCACCCGGGCCTCGTGCGCCTCTCGGTCGGCATCGAAGACCCCGACGACATCATCTTCGACCTCGACCAGGCGCTCGACGCCGCGCTGAAGGGAGCCTGAGCATGGTGGATGCGACCCCCGCCGGCACCGCCACCGTCACCCTCGCGAACGGTCTCACCTGCGACATCCCGGCGAGCTCGCCGCTCGCCAAGCTGCTGAAGTCGCAGCGCACGTGGGTGGGGCCCTCCGCGAAGGAGCGGCTGGGCATCCTGCGCCGCGCCCGCTCGATCGCGATCGTCGGCGCCTCGCCGAACCCGGCGCGCAGCTCGTACTTCGTCGGCACCTACCTGCAGCAGTCGAGCGACTACCGGGTCTACTTCGTCAACCCGAACGCGACCGAGATCCTCGGCCAGCCGGCGTACCCCGACCTCGCCTCGCTGCCCGAGGTGCCCGACATCGTCGACGTGTTCCGCAAGGCCAGCGACATCCCCGCCGTCATCGACGACGCGCTCGCCGTCGGCGCACCCGTCGTGTGGGTGCAGCTCGGCATCTGGAACGAAGAGGCCGCGCGCTACGGCGAATCCAAGGGCCTCACGGTCGTCATGGACCGCTGCATCAAGGTCGAGCACGCCCGCTTCCACGGCGGGCTGCACCTCATGGGCTTCGACACCGGCGTCATCTCGGCGAAGAAGCAGGTGCGGTAGTCGGTCGTCGTTCGGGATGCGCGGCTAGGGTCGCAGCATGAACCCGAGCTCCGCATCCCTCGCCGTCACGGTCGTCGGCGGCCCCACCGCCCTGCTCGAGTGGGCCGGCCTACGCCTGCTGCTCGACCCCACCTTCGACGAGCCGCAGCGCTACGGCCCCGACCCCGACGACCTCGAGAAGACCGCGGGCCCGGCCGTCGCTTTCGACGAGCTGGGGCGCATCGACGCCGCCCTCGTCTCGCACCACCACCATGAAGACAATCTCGACCACCAGGGCCGCAACCTCGCGCTCACGCTGCCGCTCGTCGTGACGACCCCCGCGGGAGCCGACGACCTCGGAACCCGCGGCGGCACCGCCCGCGTCATCGGGCTCGCCGACGACGAGAGCATCGCGCTCGATGACCCGCTCGTCGTGGGCGCGACGGTCGCGGGCCTCGCGCCCGCGGGGGCGCGGCTGCACGCGCTGCCCGCGCAGCACGGCCCCGACGAGTGGGCCGAGCGCCTGGGGCCGGTGTGCGGGTTCCTGCTCACCGCGCCCGGGCATCCCACCGTCTACGTCTCGGGCGACAACTCGCAGGTCTCGGTGGTCGAAACCATCGCGGCCCGCTACGGCTCGGTGGATGCTGCGGTGCTGTTCGCGGGCGCCGCGCGCGTTCCGGCGATCGACGCGGCCCTCACCCTCACGGCGGCGGACGCTCGCGCCGCCGCCCTCGCGCTCGGCGCGCGCCGAGTGGTGGGGCTGCACGTCGACCAGTGGACGCACTTCAGCGAGGGCCGCGACGCCCTCGAGCGCGAGTTCGCCGGGCTCGAGTCGCCCGCGGGCGGCCCGCTGCTCGCGCTCACGCCGCTGGGCGTGCGCGCCGAGGTCGCGCCCTAGCCCCAGCCGCGCATCCCCCGCCCATAGCCGCACGCGCTTCTTATTGTTCGCGACACCTCGCACGTACCCACACGTGAGAGGTGTCGCAAACGATGCGATGTGCGGGGGCGCACTGCCCTCGACCTGGTGCGCGGAACTCCGCTGGCGAGCGGTGCGGCAAGACCGCCCTAGAAGTCGGTGTTGAGCGGGTGCGCGCCGACGCGCTGGTCGCGGTCGCACGCGGCGATCGTCGCCATCTCGTCGACCGAGAGCTCGAAGTCGAAGACCGCGGCGTTCTCGACCATGCGCTCGCGCCGCACGGTCTTCGGGAAGACGATGAGACCCTCCTGCAGGTGCCAGCGGATCGCGATCTGCTGCACCGTCTTGCCGTGACGCTCGGCGATCGCGGCGAAGCCGGGCAGCTCGGCGAGGTCGTACTGGGCGCTGCCGAGCGGGCTCCACGACTCGGTGCGGATGCCCCGCGCCTCCTGGAACGCCCGCAGGTCGCGCTGCTGGAAGGCGGGGTGCAGCTCGACCTGGTTGACCGCGGGCACGACCTCGGTCGCCGCCGCGAGGTCGTCGAGGTGCGCGGCCAAGAAGTTCGAGACGCCGATCGAGCGGGCGAGCCCGGCCTCGCGCACCTCGATCATGGCCTCCCACGACTCGACGTGCTTGCCGTACTTGGGCGACGGCCAGTGGATCAGGTAGAGGTCGACCTGCTCGAGGCCCAAGCGCTCAAGGCTCGCCTCGGCCGCACCGCGCACGGTGTCGCGGCCCTGGTCGCTGTTCCACAGCTTGGTCGTGATGAAGAGCTCGTCGCGCGCGATGCCCGACTCGGCGATCGCCCGACCGACACCGGCTTCGTTCTTGTAGACGCGCGCCGTGTCGATGTGGCGATAACCGACCTCGAGAGCCTCGCTCACCACGCGGTGAGCCTCGTCGTCGTCGATCTGCCACACGCCGAGCCCGAACTGCGGGATGCTGTGGCCGTCGTTGAGCGTGATGGAGGGAGTGGGGATCGCGTGGGTCATCCCTCCATCATCCCTCAGTCGCGTGGGGGAACGCTGCGCTCCTCGGGGCCCGTGTAGAGGCTCAGGGGCCGGATGAGCGCGTTCGCGGCGAGCTGCTCGCGCACGTGCGCCGTCCACCCCGTCACGCGCGCAGCGATGAACAGCGGCGTGAAGAGCTCGGTATCGAAGCCCATCAGGTCGTAGGCCGGGCCCGAGGGGTAGTCGAGGTTGGGCTTGATGCCCTTCGCCTCGTCCATGGCCTTCTCGAGCGCGTCGTAGAGGTCGAGCACCTCGGGCCGCTCGTAGTGGGCGACGAGGGTCTCGAGCGCGGCCTTCATGGTCGGCACGCGAGAGTCGCCGTTCTTGTAGACCCGGTGGCCGAAGCCCATGATCTTGCGCTTCGCGGCGAGCGCCTCGCCCAGCCACGGCGCCGCGAACGAGGCCGTGCCGACCTCGCGGAAGGTGTGCATGACGGCCTCGTTCGCTCCGCCGTGCAGGGGGCCCTTGAGCGCGCCGATCGCGCCCGTGACCGCGCTGTACACGTCACTGAGCGTCGAGGCGATGACGCGCGCCGTGAACGTCGAGGCGTTGAACGAGTGCTCGGCGTACAGGATCATCGACACGTCGAACGCGCTCACCACGACGAGCTCGGGCACCTCGCCGAACGTCATGTGCAAGAAGTTCGCCGAGTAGCCGAGGTCGTTGCGCGGCTCGACGAGCTCCTGCCCGCGAAGGCGGCGCTGCGCGTAGGCGACGATCGCCGGCAGCTGCGCCCACATCCGGATGCTGCGCTCGAGCGTGAGGTCGCCGTCGATCCACGTGGGGTCGGTCGTGAGCGACTCGTCGAGCGCGCCGAGCACGCTCACGGCGGTGCGCACGACGTCCATGGGATGCGCGCTCAGCGGCAGCGCATCCATCGCGTCTTTCACCGTGGGGTTCAGGTGCCGCAGCGAGCGCTCGAGCGTCTCGAACTCGGCCAGCTGGGCCGGGTCGGGCAGCTCGCCGTGCCACAGCAGGTAGGCGACCTCTTCTGCCGTGCAGCGCTCGGCGAGCTGCTGCACGGGGTACCCGCGGTAGAGCAGCGAGTTGGTGTCGGGGTTGACCTTCGAGATCGCCGTGACGTCGACGACGACGCCGGCCAGGCCCTTCTTGATGTCGTCGAGCATGTCGGTCTCCTTGTGGGTCAGCGGCCGGGGTAGGGCAAGGTCGCGGTCAGCGGCCGGGGTAGGGCAAGGTCGCGGTCAGCGGCCGGTATAAGTGAAGATGCCCGCGTCGAAGGCGTTGTACGCCTCGTAGTCGAGCAGCTCGTAGAGCCTGCCTCGAGTCTGCATGCCCGCGACCTCGCCGTCGAGGGTTCCCGTCGATTGCAGGGTGTCGAGGGCGCGCTCGATCGCGCCGAACGCGACGCGCAGCAGCGACACAGGGTGGATCACGAGGTTCACGCCCACGTCGGCGAGCTGCTGGTGGGTGAAGAGCTCGCTCTTGCCGAACTCGGTCATGTTGGCGAGGATCGGCACGCTCACGGCCTTGCGCATCGCCGCGAACTCGTCGAGGCTCGCCATCGCCTCGGGGAAGATCGCGTCGGCGCCGGCTGCCTCGAGGGCCTTCGCGCGCTCGATCGCGGCATCCATTCCTTCGACCCCGCGGATGTCGGTGCGCGCCATGATCGCGAGGTCGGGGTCGCGACGCGCATCCACGGCCGCGCGGATGCGCTTGACCGCCGTGTCGAGGTCGACCACCGCCTTGCCGTCGAGGTGCCCGCAGCGCTTGGGGTTGACCTGGTCCTCCAGGTGCAGGCCCGCGACGCCCGCGTCCTCCAGCTCGTGCACCGTGCGGGCCACGTTCATGGGCTCGCCGAATCCGGTGTCGGCGTCGACGAGCGTCGGCAGGTCGCTCATACGGCTGATCTGGTGGGCGCGGTGCGCGACCTCGCTGAGCGTCGTGAGGCCGATGTCGGGCAGACCGAGCTCGGCGGCCATGACGGCGCCCGAGATGTAGGCGCCGTCGAACCCCTTATCGGCGATCAGGCGGATGCTGAGCGGCGTGAAAGCACCCGGGAAGACCTGCAGGCGCCCGCTCGTGAGCCCCGCGCGGAAGGCCTGGCGGCGCTGGCTCGGCGTGGTGGTGGTGGAGAGCATCAGAAGAGTCCCTTCGGGGCGGCCGGAACGGGGGTCATGGGCGTGACGGTGAGGCCGCCGAGCTCGGCGGGGGTCAGCTCGGGCAGGCGCTGGGCGACTCCGAGGAAGCGCTCGATCTCGTCGGGGCTCAGGATGCCCTCCGCGAGCATCCGGAACTTGCCGACGTACTCGGCCCGACCGAAGGGCCGCGCGCCCAGGGGGTGCGCGTCGGCGACGGCGATCTCGTCGATCACGCGCTCGCCGTTCGTCAGCTCGATCTCGATGCGGCCGCCGAAGGCCTTCTCGCTCAGGTCGAGGGAGTGGTAGCGGCGGGTCCACTCGGCGTCTTCGGTCGTCGTGATCTTCTGCCACAGCGCGACCGTGTCGGGGCGGGCCGCCCGCTCGGGAGCGTAGGAGTCGACGTGGTGCCACGCTCCGTCCTGCAGCGCGACAGCGACGATGTACGGGATCGAGTGGTCGAGCGTCTCGCGGCTCGCGGTGGGGTCGTACTTCTGCGGGTCGTTCGCGCCCGAGCCGATGACGTAGTGCGTGTGGTGGCTCGTGTGCAGCACGATGCGTTCGATGTTCGCGGGGTCGCGCAGCTCGGGGCGCTCGGTGCCGAGGCGGCGCGCGAGGTCGATCCAGGCCTGCGCCTGGTACTCGGCGGAGTGCTCTTTCGTGTAGCTGTCGAGGATGCCCGTGAGCGGTTCGCCGCTGTCGGGCAGAGGGACCTCGTAGCGGGCATCCGGACCGCTCAGCAGCCACGCGATGACGCCGTCCTCTCCTTCGTAAATGGGGCTCGGGCTGGTCTGGCCGCGCAGGGCCCGGTCGACGGCCTCGACGGCCATCTTGCCGGCGAAGGCGGGGGCGTGCGCTTTCCAGGTGGAGATCTCGCCCTTGCGCGACTGGCGCGTGGCGGTCGTCGTGTGCAGGGCCTGGCCGATGGCCTGGAAGATCGTGTTCTGGTCGAGACCCAGCAGCGTGCCGATGCCGGCGGCGGCGCTCGGGCCGAGGTGGGCCACGTGGTCGATCTTGTGCTCGTGCAGGCAGATGGCGCGCACGAGGTCGATCTGGATCTCGTAGCCGGTGAGCAGCCCTCGCAGCAGCGCGGCGCCGTCGGCGCCGGTGTGCTGGGCGACGGCGAGGATGGGCGGGATGTTGTCGCCGGGGTGCGAGTAGTCGGCGGCGAGGAAGGTGTCGTGGTAGTCGAGCTCGCGCACGGCGACGCCGTTGGCCCAGGCGGCCCACTCGGGGCTGTAGCGGGTGTCGGCGGGCGTGCCGAAGACGGTGGCTCCGGGGCTGTACGGGTGGGCTTCGGCTTGCCCGCGCGCGCTGATCACGGGGGCTCGGTCGAGGCTCGCCACAGCGACGGCGGCGTTGTCGATGACGCGGTTGATGACCATGTCGACGCTCTTCGCGTCGAGCGGGCGGTGCTGCTCGGCGGCGAGCGCGGCGAGCTTGCCGGCGAGCTGGTCGCTCGCGGCGAGGGGCTCGCTGCTCTTGTAGGTGCGCACGGTGTGGGTGGTCGTCATGGTCGCTCTTTCGTGTCGTCGCCGCTGCGCGGCAGATGGGCGTGGATGCTCGTGAGGGCTTCGTGCAGGTGCAGCCGGGTCGCGGCGGCCGCGCGTTCGGGGTCGCCGTCGGCGATTGCGCGGGCGATGGCACCGTGCTCGGCGGCACTGCGCACGAGGCGGTCGTCGTCGTCGCGCGCGAGGCGGCGCACGCGGGCGAGGTGCACGCGCGTGCTCGCGATGGCGGCCGCGAGGTAGGGGCTGCCGCTCAGGCTCGCGTCGAGGGCAGCGTCGAACTCGGAGACGAGGGCGTAGTAGCCGTGGCGGTAGGGGTCGTCGGCGCTCAGGCTCGCGGCGTCGACGGCGGCGAAGCGCGCGGCGAGCCCGGCGAACCACGCACTCGAGTCATCGGTGGCGGTTCGCCGGGCGGCGAGGCGCGCGGCCTGCTCGTCGAGGGCGGCGCGCAGCTCGAAGAGCGCGGTGACGTCGTCGGGTTCGATCTCGCTCACGACGAGGGTGCGGGGGCCGCGCTCGGTGGCGAGGCCGGCGGCGATGAGGCGGGCGAACGCCTCGCGCACGGGGGTGCGGCTGACCCCGAGTCGCGTCGCCTGCTCGACCTCGGTCAGCGGGGCCCCGGGGGCGAGCTCGCCCTCCACGATCTCGGCGCGCAAGGCGTCGAATGCGCGATCGGCGGCCGTGCGTGGCGCCCCGAGAGCCTCCACGCGAGTCCCCGCGCGCGCCTCACCCTCGATCGCCATCTTCTCAATGTATACATTGTGTCGACCTGGCGCTAGATCGCCTCGAGTTCTTTCGACTTTCGTATACACCAGCAGCCCTCTTCGCCCTCCTCCTCCCAGGTCGGTGAGCGCTCGATGCCGATGTCGGCACCCTCCCCGTCAGCATCGAGATCGTCGTACTGAGTCGGCTCGCGAAGCTGCTGCAGGTGCTCGATGAGCGCGGCAAGAGCGCCGATCACGCGCGGGCTGAGTCGGTAGATGCGGTGATTCATGTCGACGCGCATGGTCACGAGCCCCGCTCTCGCCAGACGGGTGAGGTGCTTCGAGACGGCCTCGCGGCCGACGCCGCGCTCTACCTGCACGGCATCGGCCAACTGCCCGGATGTGTGCTTGCCGCTCGCGAGCACCTCGATGAGCCGCCAGCGCAGCGGGTGAGCGAGAAGGTAGAGGGTATTCATTCACGCAATGTGCCTGCCGCGGCATGTGCCGCGAGAGGCACATTGCCTGAACGAGGATGCCCGCACCGAAGAGGCGGGGCGGGAGGAGCGACGGGGTTGGAGGGTCGACGGTGCGGGGAGGCGGAAACCCTAGACTGGAGGGCTCATGACCGCGCCCGCTGAGACCCCGCCCGACGACCTGTCGGCGTCCGCGGCGACCGTGCGCATCCACTACCCGCCCGACCTACCGGTGTCGCAGCGGCGCGACGACATCGCCGCCGCGATCCGCGACAACCAGGTCGTGATCGTCGCGGGCGAGACCGGGTCGGGCAAGACGACGCAGCTGCCGAAGATCTTGCTCGAGCTGGGGCGCTTGTCGCTCGCCCACACGCAGCCACGCCGCATCGCCGCACGCACGATCGCCGAACGCGTCGCCGAGGAACTCGGCTCCGAGCTCGGCGGCCTCGTCGGCTACAAGGTTCGGTTTACCGACCAGGTCGGCAAGAACACGCGCGTCACGCTCATGACCGACGGCATCCTGCTCGCCGCCCTCCGCGGCGACCGCGAGCTCAAGAACTACGACGCCATCATCATCGATGAGGCCCACGAGCGCAGCCTCACCATCGACTTCCTGCTCGGCTACCTCAAGCAGCTGCTCCCCCGCCGCCCCGAGCTCAAACTCATCATCACCTCTGCCACGATCGACCCCGAGAGCTTCGCGAAGCACTTCGCGGATGCGCAGGGCACGCCAGCGCCGATCATCGAGGTGAGCGGGCGCACGTTCCCGGTCGAGATCCGCTACCGACCCCTGGTGCCCGACGGCGCCGACACCGAGAACCTCACTGATCCCGACGATGACGAGAGCGACGGCCCGAGCACCCCGGGCGAGGCCATCGACATGATCGAGGGGGTCATCGCCGCGGTCGACGAGCTCGGCCGCGAAGGCGACGGCGACGTGCTGGTGTTCTTCAGCGGTGAGAACGAGATCCGTGACGCAGCGGATGCCCTTACCGGGCACCTCGCCCGCCAGGGGCCGCGCGGCGCGGGCACCGAGGTGCTTCCGCTGTACGGCCGGCTCAGTGCGGCCGAGCAGCACCGGGTGTTCGAGCGGGCCCCCGCGGGCATCCGGAGACGCATCGTGCTCGCGACCAACGTCGCCGAGACGAGCCTCACCGTGCCGGGCATCCGCTACGTCGTCGACACGGGCACCGCCCGCATCAGCCGCTACAGCGCGCGCTCGAAGGTACAGCGGCTGCCGATCGAGCCGATCTCGCAGGCGAGCGCCCACCAGCGGTCGGGCCGCTCGGGGCGCACGAGCGACGGCATCGCCATTCGGCTCTACAGCGAGCTCGATTACATGAAGCGTCCGGAGTACACCGACCCCGAGATCCTGCGCACCAACCTCGCGGCCGTCATCCTGCAGATGATCTCGCTCGGGCTGGGCGACATCGAGCAGTTCCCCTTCCTGCAGCCGCCCGACAAGCGCGGCATCGCCGACGGGCTCGACCTGCTGAGGGAGCTCGGCGCGATCGAAACCGGCGCGGGCGCCAATCGCATCACCCGAGTCGGCCGCGAGATCGCCCAACTGCCGCTCGACCCGCGCTACGCGCGCATGGTCGTCGAGGCCCAGAAGCTCGGGGTGGCGCGGGAGGTCATTGCGATCGTCGCGGGGCTGAGCATCCAAGACCCGCGAGAGAGGCCCGTCGAGAAGCGCGAGCGCGCCGATCAGCTGCACAACCGGTTCCGCGACCCGACGAGCGACTTCATCACGCTCCTCAATCTCTGGAACCACCTGCAGCGGCGGCAGCGCGAGCTCAGCGGCAACCAGTTCCGCAAGGAGGTGCGCGGCGAGTTCCTCAACTACCTGCGCATTCGCGAGTGGGCCGATGTCGAGCGGCAGATTCGTCGACAGACGAAGGGTGTCGGCAAGCACGCCGCCGACGGCGAGAACGCTGCAGATGCGACCCTCATCCACAAGGCCATCCTCAGCGGCCTCCTCAGCCACATCGGCCTGAAAGACACAGCCAAGCGCGACTACCTCGGCGCCCGCCAGCGCCGCTTCGTGCTCTACCCCGGCTCGGGGCTGGCGAAGAAGCAGCCCGACGCCGTCATGGCCGCCGAGCTCGTCGAGACCAGTCGGCTGTTCGCGCGCACCGTCGCCGTCATCGACCCGGCGTGGGCCGAGCCGCTCGCGGGCGACCTTGCCAAGCGCCAGTACAGCGAGCCCCGGTGGGAGAAGCGCCAGGGCGCCGCGGTCGTCGACGAGAAGGTGACGCTGTTCGGGGTGCCGATCATCCCGCGCCGGCGCGCGCAACTGAGCCGCATCGATCCGGCGCTCGCGCGCGAGCTGTTCATCCGCCACGCGCTCGTCGAGGGCGAGTGGGATACCTCCCGGCTCGACAAACGCCTCACCGCCTTCCTGCGCGACAACGCGCGCGTGCGCCGCGAGCTCGAGCAGCTCGAAGAACGCAGCCGGCGCCGCGACATCCTGCTCGACGACGAGCGCATCGTCGAGTTCTTCGAGGCACGCATCCCCGCGGACGTCACCGACGTGCGCCGCTTCGAGCGCTGGTGGCGGGATGCCCTGCGCGAGCATCCGGAACACCTCACCCTCACCCGAGACGACCTCGTCGAAGCCGAGCAGCTGCCGGCCGACGACGGCTCGTACCCGACGCGGCTCACGCTCGGCGATCAGACGCTCAGTGTCGGGTACCGCTTCGAGCCCGGTGCCGCCGACGACGGCGTCACCGTCACCGTGCCGCTGCCGCTGCTGCCCCGGCTCGACACGGCGGGGTTCGACTGGCTCGTTCCGGGGCTGCGGCTCGAGCTCGTCACGGCGCTGCTCAAGACGCTGCCGAAGGCGATCCGCCGCAACGTCGTGCCCGCCGCCGACTGGGCCGCTCGACTCTTGGCGGCCGTGCCGCCCGGGGCCGACCTGCGCGAACTGTCGATCACCGAGTTCCTCGCCACCGAGATCCGCCGCCAGACCTTCACGCCCGTCGACCCCGACGACTTCGACCTCGACCGCCTGCCCCCGCACCTGCGCATGGGCTACGCCGTCGTCGACGAGCGCGGCAGCAAGCTCGCGCGCGGCACCGACCTCACCGCCCTGCAGCAGAAGCTGCGCGAGCGCACGCGCGACTCGGTCGCGAAGGTGGCGACGGCCGCCGCGAAGAGCCCGATCGAGCGCGGTGGCATCACGACATGGGACGACACGATCGGCAAGGGGTCTGGCGGCGACGGTGGTGGCGGCACCCTGCCTCGGCAGCTCGACATGCGCCGCGGCGAGACGACGATTCGCGCCTACCCCGCGCTCGTCGACGAGGGCGGCTCGGTGTCGATCCGGCTGCAGACCTCGGTCGCCGACCAGGTGGCGGCGCACCGTGCGGGGGTTCGTCGGCTCGTGCAGCTGGGGGTGCCCTCACCGCTCGCGTACATCCAGGAGCACCTCACGGGGCCTGAGAAGCTCAGCCTCGGCGCCTCGCCGTACCGCTCGACCGCCGCGCTCATCGACGACGCGCTGCGCGCCGTGATCGACGCCGAACTCAGCGCCGCCGATGCGAACACCGATGCACGGGATGCTCTCCCCTGGTCGCGCGACCAGTTCGAGTCCCTCCGCGACCGCGTCAACGCGGGCCTGCCCGACCGCCTGTTCGGCATCGTGGCGACGGCGGCGGCCGTGCTGGCGGCGGCGCGCGAAGTCGATGTGCTCATCGCGCGCAGCTCAAGCCTGCAGTTGATGGCGCCGCTCGCCGACGCGCGCGAGCAGCTCAACGCCCTCGTGCACGACGGATTCATCGGACGCACGGGCCTCGCCCGCCTCCCCCGCCTCGTCGTCTACCTACGCGGCGTCGCCCACCGCGTCGAGCGCCTCGCCGACAACCTCGGCCGCGACCGCGCCTGGATGCTCGAGGTGCAGCAAGCCGTCGAGCTCTACACCGCGGCGGGCGGCACGCTGCCGCTCGCCGCGGACCCCGAGCCGCGCATCCGCGACGCCCGCTGGATGCTCGAGGAGCTGCGCCTCTCGCTCTTCGCCCAGCCGCTCGGCGCGCAGGGCCCGATCTCGGTGCAGCGCATCCGCAAGCAGCTCGCGGGCTGAACCGGGCGCGCGTAACGTCGCGGGTTCGCCGCACCGCTCGATAGGGCCGCGACTAGTCGCCCGGCGATGCGACGGGCAGCCCGAGAGCCGAGGCCGCGGCCAGCAAGCGGTCGTCGTATGCAACGAAGGCGGTCAGCTCGTCACCAAGCTGCAGCGCGCTCGCGAGGTGAATCGCGTCGAGACTGCGCAGTGATGACGGCGAGAGTCGCGCCGCGGTGTCAAGTACCCGCGTGTCGATGGCCAGCAGGCTCACCCGCGCGAGCACGTCGACCGCCCGCGGCAGAACGGAAGGCTCGACTCGAACGAGGGCGCGCGGCAACTCGGTTCTCAAAAGCGCACTCGAGGCCCAGTCCTGATCGCCGATGAAGGCCCGAAGGGCCAGGGATTCTTTCTCACGCAGCAGCAACTTCACCACCGCCGAGGTGTCGAGATAGAGCACCTAGAGCCGTTCCCCGCGCTGCTCATCAAGAATCTCTGCGATCGAGGGGCCGCTGTATTCCGGGCTGACCGGCGCGGGAGGATTCGCGGCAAGCCACGCTGCGAGATCGCCGCGCCCTCGCGTCATGAGCCCGTCGTCGATCAGTTCTTGCACGCGTGACTTCTTCACGGTCGGCACGGGCCCGATGATCGCAATCGGCACCCCGCGCTCGGTCACTTCGATCGATTCGCCCCGCTTCACGCGGTCAAGGTACTTGCTCGCGTTCTGCCGCAACTCGCGCACCCCGATGCGGTCCATGTGCTACACGGTAGCACTTAAGTGTGGAGGACGTCTCGAGGGGCACACAGTGGCGCAACGATCGTGGACTGTCGTGGCTAGTCAGCCGCGAGTGGGAAGGTGCTGGAGTTGATCGAGCCGTCAGTATTGACACCCACGGTCCAGACGCTCTCGGGAGTGCGGAGTTGCACGGTGAGACCACGTCGTTCGACGCGCGACAGAGGGCCACAACTCGTCGCAGAAGGCACCTCAGGATGGCGCGCCCTCAGGCAATACTCTGGCTCGCCGTCGAGCTCAATACTGTCGATGAGGAACGCCGAGAAGTCTGCACCGCTACCCTCCGCCTCCCGTGACACGTAGACCGCGGAGGGCCCCATGAGAAGTCGATCAGGCTCGTCGATGTCGTCGAACGCTTCGACGACAGGAGATCCCCCGTATGCACCGAAGGCAATGACATCGAGCACGCTCGGCGCTTGCTCGTTGCCGTGCAGGCTCTGACTGTCCTCAAGCCTGGGGCTACCCGCGGGTCCCCACGCGAACAGGCCAGGACCGGCGGTGTTGCCGCCCGAACTCGCGACCACACCAGATTCTTCGAACACGGATGGCAGTACGCAGAGACCCCCGGCACTCCATCCCTCAGACCCTTCGGGGAGATCGGCGACAGCGATGCAATACAGGTCCCACTCGGTACTCCGCCCGTCGGGCACGGTCGACGCCCGATACACGATGCCGAAACGTTCGTTCCCCAGTGGAGTAACCCGCGGGCCTTGCGTGATGGACGACGCAAAGCCCTGCGAGAGACGCTCTGCCCACTCGCGATCCTCTTGGCTCTCCGGTTCGTCGAAGATCGCGAGGGGATCGGGATCGGGTAGTGCCAGCGCCCACCCCACCGTCGGGATGGCCAGCAGGGCCGAGATCACGCCAGCCACCCCAACGGCACGCATCCTCCGCCTTCTGCCATCTTCAGCGTCGTCGGATGCGGATTCCCGTTCGTTCTGCTCGGGGGGATTCGCGATACGAGCGGCGAGTTCTGCGCTCGCCCGTTCCGCAGCCGCAACGTCGGCACGACGCGCGAGCTCCTGGGCCGCAGCGTCAGCCAGCGACACTCGCTCGGGCGTGTCTGCCCGTGAGTAGGCCAGGCGTTCAAGCTCCCGGTCGTCTGCCTCTGACAGATCGCGGTTCATGACGATGAGTCAACCATGCGGCTGACAAGCTCAGCGGCGGGACTGTGCTGTCGACACATGGGCGAAATGGACTCTCGCACCAGCCCGCTCGGCGCGCACGGCCGGATCACGGTGAAGTCGTCTTCAGGCAACTCGGCTCCTAGCCGAACACCCGGCGGCCCGCCACCCAGGTGCCGACATACCGGGTGGTATGGATGCTCACCGCCGGCCCCGCGAACGGGTCGCGGTCGGTCGCGGCCAGGTCGGCGACCGCCCCGACCGCGATCACGCCCGTGACCTCGACGTCGCCCGTCCCGCGCCCGTTGATGAACGCCGACCCCGCCGTGTAGGCGTCGAACGCCTCGGCGAGGGTGAGCGCCTCGTGCGCGAGCAGCGGCTCGGGGTCGTGCTCGGGGTCGTCGGCGGGCAGCGTGCGGTTGACCGCGACATGGATCGCCTGCCACGGGTCGGGGGTCGAGACGGGCCAGTCGCTGCCGGCGCACAGCCGCGGGCGAGCATCCGTCGCCGCGCCGGAAGCGCCGCCAGCGCGCAGGATGCTCGCGAAGGGGTACTGCGTCGCCGCGCGCTCGGGGCCGACGAGCGGCACCGTGAGCTCGCGCATCTGCTGCTCGTTGCACGCCCAGAGCGCCTGCATGTTGGCGGTCACGCCGAGGGCGGCGAAGCGGGCCACGTCATCGGGATGCACGAACTGCAGGTGGGCGAGGTGGTGGCGGCGGACATCCGATAGCGGGCGTTCTGACCAGTCGTTCGCGGCCGCGGCCGCCTCGAAGGCGTCGAGCGCGTCGCGCACCGCGCGGTCGCCGATGACGTGCACGTGCGCGCTGAAGCCGGCGGCGTCGAGGGCGACGATCGCGTCGGTGAGCGCCTGCCCGCCGACGAAAGCGATGCCGGTCGGATGCTCGCTCGGCGACGCGCCGTCGAGAACCCGGTACGGCTCGAGCATCGAGGCCGTGCCGTTCTCGACCACCCCGTCGGCCATGATCTTGACGGCGCTGAGTCGAAAACGGGATGCGGGCCCCAGCTCGGCCGCGTGCGCCTCGCGTCGGGCCACGAGCTCGGGCACCTGCTCGACCCCGCGAGTGCGATCCCACCACAGGGCGCCGACGACGTCGACCGTCAGTCGCCCCTCGGCGAGGGCGCGCCGGTAGACGAGCGCCGTGTCGCTCGCGCCGAAGTAGTCGCCGACGATCGCGTCTTGCCAGGCCGTGATGCCGAACGAGTGCGCGTAGCGCTGCGCTTCGAGCAGGGCGGCGTACTCGTCGTCGGGTGTTGCGGCCGGGGCCACCGCGGCGACGAGCGCGGCGGCGCCCTCGTGCAGCGTGCCCTGCGGGCTGCCGTCGGGCAGCCGCTCGATGCGGCCGTCAGTCGGGTCGGGAGTGTCGGCGGTGATGCCCGCGAGCGCGAGGGCGGCCGAGTTGGCCCACGCCCCGTGGTGGTCGCGGTTGTAGAGGAAGACCGGGCGGATGGGCTCGATCGCGTCGAGCTCGGCAACGCTCGGCGTGCCGCCCGGGAAGGCGCTCATCGCCCAGCCGCCGCCCGTGATCCAGGCGCGCGAGGCATCGCAGCCGCGCGGCGGGTTCAGTCGCGCGTAGTCCGTGATGAGCCGGGCGTAGTCCGCGGCCGAGGAGCCGTCGCTCAGGTCGCAGCCGAGCCGCTCGAGGCCGCCCTGGATGGGGTGGATGTGCGCGTCGACGAAACCCGCGTGCAGCATCCCGCCCGCCAGATCGACCACCTCGGTGTCGGGCCCGCGCCAGGCACTGAGATCAGCATCCACCGCCGCGATGCGACCGTCGACGACCGCGACCTGCACGGCCGACGGAACAGCACCGCGGCCCGGCCCCGCGTAGACGACTCCTCCGAGGAAGAGCAGATCTGCGTGGGGCACGGGCCGCGGACTGGGGGTGGGAAAGGGCGTTGCCGCCGGGGCTAGGCCGAGGTCTTGGCGTTGACCTCGTACGAGGTGTTCGTCGACTCGAAGAAGTTGACGAGCTGCAGGGTGTCGTTCGCCGTCGCCATCCACTTCGCCGGGTTCGACACGTTGTACTCGGGCTCGAAGCCGAGCTCTTCGAGTCGACGGTCGGCCAGGTACTTGACGTACTGGTTGATGTAGTTGGCGTTGAGGCCGAGGATGCCGTTGGGGAGGAGGTCGTGGTTGTACTGCTCCTCCATCTCGACGGCATCGAGGATCATCTGGCGGATCTCGGCGGCGAACTCCGGCGTCTGCAGGTCGGGGTTCTCCTCCAGCACCGTGAGGATCAGGTTGATGCCGAACTTGAGGTGCAGGCTCTCGTCGCGCACGATCCAGTCGACGAGCGAGCCGAAGTTGCGCAACAGGTTGCGCTGACGGAACGACAGGGCGACCATGAACCCCGAGTAGAACCAGATGCCCTCGAGGATGACGTTGTAGGCGACGAGGTTGCGGATGAAGTCTTGCTTGCCCTCGGTCGTCGTGATGTCGAGGGTGTCTTCCGTCATGCGGCGGATGAACGTGACCTCGAACTCTTCTTTGCGCGCCATCGACGGCACGTCGACGTGGCTGTCGTAGGCGGCGGCGCGGTCGATCGGGAAGGTCTCGAGCACGTATTCGAAGCTCATGCAGTGGTTCGCCTCCTCCCACATCTGCTTCGCGAGGTAGAGGTGCGCCTCGGGAGCCTTGACGTAGGGGTAGACGCCGAACGCGAGCGCCTTGTTGACGAGAAGCTCGTTCGGGTTGAAGTACGACATGAGGAACGTGATCGCGTGACGCTCTTCGTCGCTCATCTTCTTGAAGTCGGCGATGTCTTCACCGAGCTGGATCTCGTTGGGGAACCAGGTGTTGGCCACCGCCTGGTCGTAGAGGTCCATGGCCCACTTGTAGGTGACCGGCTTGAGCAGCAGGCCCTCCTGGATTCCGGTTCCGAGGATTCCCATGATCGTTTCGCGCTTTCTGTTCCGTGGTGCGGGATAGGAGGTGTGTGGGGTGGATGGCGAGCGCTGCCTACTGGCAGCTCTCGCAGTGCAGCTCGTCCATCGGGTCGATCGGAACCTCGTAGGTGAACGATGTGGGGCTGGTGGTGCTGGGGTTCATCAGAGTCACTCCCCCGCCTTCGCGGCGCCGCCGAAGCCGAAGCCCTTGCGCATCGGCGCTGCGCTCGCGGTCTCGGCCGGGGCCGCGCTGACGGCCGAGCCGAAGCCCTTCTTCGGGGCGCTGCTCGAGCCGGCACCGTTCACGCTGGCATTGATCGCCTCGGCCTTGTTGACCTTGACGGTCGACTGCTCGGCAGTGTGGCGCGGCTTCATGTGCAGGTAGTAGGTCGTCTTCACGCCCTTCTTCCAGGCCGCGGTGTAGATGTCGATCATCTCGTCGACGTCGCGCGTCTCGAGGTACATGTTGCGGCTGATGGCCTGGTCGATCCACTTCTGGGCGCGGGCCGCGACCTCGAGGAAGGCGTAGGGCGAGAGCTGGAAGCTCGTCTTGAACGTCGCCTTGATCTCGTCGGGGATCGCGGCGATGCCCTGGATGTCGCCCTGGCTGCGCAGGATGTCTTCGCGCACGCGCTCCCACAGGCCGTGAGCCTGCAGCGCGGTGACGAGGTTGCGGTTGACCTCGAGGAACTTGCCCGAGCTCGTCGAGCGGCTGAAGATCTGCGAGAACTGCGGGTCGAGGCCCGGCGTGGTGCCGGCGACGAGGCCGATGGATGCCGTGGGCGCGATCGCCATGAGCGTCGCGTTGCGCATGCCGCCCTTGACCTTCTCGCGCAGGGCATCCCAATCGAGGCGCGTGGTGCGGTTGACCTGCACCTCGACGCCGCGGTCGGCCTCGGTGAGGTCGATCGTGTCGAGGGGCACGAGGCCCTGCGACCAGCGGCTGCCGGCGAAGTTGGCGTACGAGCCGCGCTCTCGGGCGAGCTCGGTCGACTCGTCGATGGCCGCGTACGAGACGTGCTCCATGATCTCGTCGATGAGGTCGAAGGCCTCTTCGGAGTCGTACGAGTAGCCGAGGCGCTCGACGACGTCGGTGAAGCCCATGACGCCCAGGCCGATGGCCCGGTTGTTCTGGTTGGCGTGGTCGGCCTCGTCGACGCTCGACACGGTGATGTCGATGAGGTTGTCGAGCTGGCGCACGGCGAGGCGGGCGCTCTCGTCGATCTTCGCCCAGTCGATCGCACCGTCGGTGAAGTGCTGCGAGAGGTTGATCGAGGCGAGGTTGCAGACCGAGATGTTGTCGCGGTCTTGCGGCAGGCAGATCTCGGTGCACAGGTTCGAGAGGTGGATCGTGCCCGTGTTGTTGTTGATGGCGCGGTTGTTGATCGTGTCTTTCCACGTCAGCCACGGGTGGCTCGTGCTCTGCAGCGAGATGAGGATCTGCTTGAACTGCTCGCGTGCCCCGATCTTCTTGAACATGTGCAGCTCGCCGCGCTCGGCCATGGCGATGTACTCGGCGTAGCGCTTCGAGAACTCTTTGCCGTACAGCTCGTTGAGGTCGGCGACCTCGAGCGGGTCGAAGAGGTACCAGTCGTCGTCGTTCTGCACGCGCTTCATGAACTCGTCGCTGATCCAGACCGCGGTGTTGGCGGTGCGGGTGCGACGGTAGGGGTCGCCCGAGTTCTGGCGCAGGTCGAGGAACTCGGGGAAGTCCATGTGCCAGTTCTCCATGTAGAAGCACAGGGCACCGAACTTCTTGCCACCACGGCTGACGGCGCGCAGCACCGAGTCGATCGTGTGCATGAAGGGGATCGGCCCGGTCGAGGTCGTGTTGTTCGAGCGGATGGGCGAACCCTGAGCGCGCAGCTTGGTGACGGCGAGGCCGATGCCGCCCGTGCCCTTCGTGAGCCACATGACGTCGCGCACGCTCTTGGCGATGTGCTCGATGTCGTCTTGCATCTCCATGACGAAGCAGTTCGAGAGCTGGGGGTAGCTCGTGCCCGCGTTGACGAGCGTCGAGCCCGCGGCGAGGTACTCGAGCTTCGACATCTTCTCGTAAAACGCGATGGCGTGCTTCGTGGGCTCGGCCTCGTTGAGCGAGAGGCCCATGGCCACGCGCATCCAGAAGTACTGCGGGGTCTCGAGGGGCTCACCGTTGCGCGCCTTGATGCCGTAGCGGTTGTTGAGCGTGACGACGCCGATGTACTTCAGCAGCTCGTCGTGAGCCGGGTCGAGCACATCGGCGAGGGCGTCAAGGTCGAAGAGGTCGGGGAAGCGGGGGTCGAGCAGGGCCTCGTCGACGCCCTGGCTGATGTAGCCGGCGAAGTGCGCACGGTGCAGCTCGCGCAGCTCGGCCTCGTTCTCGTAGTCGCCGAGCACGCGCTTGTAGATGGTCTTGAGCAGCAGGCGGGCGGCGACGATGTCGAAGGCCGGGTCGTCTTTCACGTTCTGCAGGGCGACCTGGATGACCGCTTCGTCGAGCTGCTGGGTCGAGATGCCGTCGAAGAGCGTGAGCTCGAGCTCGCTCGCGATCTGGGTCACCCACGCGACCTGGTCGGGCAGACCCTCGGCCGCGCGCTCGATCGCCAGGTTGATCTTGTTGGCGTCGTACGGCTCACGGCTTCCATCGCGCTTGACCACGGTGATGCTCACGTGCGCACTCTCCCTCTCGCGCCTCCAGCGGCGCCCTGCTCGTCACGGCGCTGTCGCAGCCGTTGGTGGTGAAAAAACTGGTCATGAAGCCCGAAAAACCGGGCCGATCGCGCGGTTCCCCTCGCGCGGTTCCATCACTATATATGCGGGGTCTGACAAAGTTCACACCCAAGATGTAGTGGGCGTGTCGTCCACAATTGGGGATAAGTTGCGCGACTTATGCACAGCCTGTGGGCAAGCACCGACACGCCGTGCCGAGCCGCGAGAACGCCGTGAATCGGGTGCCCAGCATCCTGTCGCGGGGCCCTCAGCGGCACGCGCAGCACGCCCTAGGCTGGAGACCTTGTGAGCGGATACACCGATCTTCTGAAGACGCCCGGCGTGGCGCGCATCATCGCGGCGCAGCTGACGGCGCGACTGCCCTCGGGCATGATCTCGCTCGCGTTCCTCATCCACATCGAGAAGATCTTCGACTCGTACGGCGCCGCCGGCCTCGTGCTCGCCGCCACGAGCGTCGGCCAGGCCATCGCGGGCCCGCTCACGAGCCGGTGGATGGGCCGCCTCGGCATGCGGCCCGTGCTCGTCGTCACGCTCATCGTGTGCAGCACCGGCATCGGCCTCATCGCCTTCGCCCTCATGCCTTTGTGGCTGTTCATGGTCGTCGGGTTCGTCGTCGGCCTCTCGACCCCGCCCATCCAACCCGCCGTGCGCACCATCTACCCGAAGATGGTGACGGGCAAGCAGCTCACCCCCCTGTTCTCGCTCGACGCCTCGGCGCAAGAGATCATCTGGGTCACGGGCCCGGTCATCACGGTGCTGCTCGCCACGCAGGTGTCGAGCGTCGCGGCCATCGCGGTCGCCGGCCTGTTCCTGGTGGGCGGCGGCATCTGGTTCATCGCGAGCCCCGAGGTCGGCAAGGTGCGGATTCCGCGCAGCCGCCGCCGGCTCGGGGTGGTGCTCACGAACCGCGCCGTCGTGCTGTCGACCGTCTGCGGATTCCTGCTCATCGGCTCGGCCGCCTCCATCGAGGTCGGCGTCGTCGCGGTGTTCGGCGAGGGCGGCACCGAGGCGGGCATCCTGTTCGGCATCTGGGCCGTCGCCTCGCTCGTCGGTGGGCTCTCGATGGGGCACCTGCCGATCGGGCCGTGGGCGCTCGCCCGCCGCTTCGCCATCGTCGTCGTCGGCATGGCCGCCGCGCCGTTCTCGCTCGAGTTCTGGTGGCTCGCGCTCGCGCTCGTGATCGCCGGCATCGGCATCGCCCCCGTGCTCGCCGTCATGTTCGCGATCGTCTCGGCGAGCGTCAAGTTCAGCGACACCGCCGAGGCCTACGGCTGGCTCGGCACCGGCCAGCTCATCGGCGCGGCGCTGGGCTCGGCCATCGCCGGATTCCTCATCGACGGCATCGGGCCGATCGGCGGCTTCTTCGCCGCCTTCGCCTTCGCGGCCCTGGGGATGCTCGTCGCCGTGCTGTTCCGCAGCTGGCACCCCGACCTGCGCGGGCGCGACGCGAGCCCGCTGCCTGACACCGAACCGGTCGACATCGTCAGCTGACCGCGTCGACGCGCTAGGCGCGCAGCGGTCGCAGGGCCTCGGCGTAGCGGCCGAGCGCCTCGATCAGCCGACCGAGCACGGCGTCGTTCTTGGCGTCGGGCACGAAGGCGCCGTCGACGAGGTGGCCGTGGGGGCCGTTGATCGCGACGTCGACGGGCACCCGCACGAGGCCGATCGTCGACAGCACGGCATCGAGGGCCGCGGCGCCGCGCAGTCCTCCGGATGCCCCGCCGTAGCTCACGATGCCCACGGGCTTCGCCTGCCACTCGTGCGCGAGGAAGTCGAGCGCGTTCTTGAGCGCCGGGCTGTAGCTGTGGTTGTACTCGGGGCTCACGAGCAGCACGGCCTCGGCCTGCTCGACGCGCGCGCTCCACGCGAGGGTGTGGGGCTGGGTGTACGCGCGCTTGCCGGGGTGCTCGGGCTCATCCATGAACGGCAGGGCCAGCTCGACGAGGTCGACGAGGTCGACCTCGTGGCCGGCGGCCTCGACGCGGTCGCGCACCCACTGGGCGATGGGCAGGCCGATGCGACCGGGGCGAACAGAGCCGATGATGATCATGATGCGCGTCATGCTCAGCGGTAACCGCAGCAGTGCGCTGTCGATTCCCGAGCCCAGCCGATTCGCGGGCCGGCTCTGCTCGCCGGGCCGACGAGCGCGCGACTAGGCTCCTGCACGTGAGCACCGTGACCCTGCCCCGCTGGCACTGGGGCGACCCCGAGAGCCCCCGACGCGCGTTGCTCGTGCACGGCCTGGGGTCATCCGCTCAGACCACGTGGCGGCTCAGCGAGGGCCTCGCCGAAGCCGGGTGGTCGGCCACGGCCGTCGATCTGCGGGGGCACGGCGATGCGCCGCGGGCATCCGCCTACCGCATCGACGACATCGCGGCCGATCTGCTCGGAACGCGCCCCGACGACGGGGTCGCGTGGCAGCTCGTGGTGGGGCACTCGATCGGCGCGGCCGCGGCGGCGCAGGCCGCCGGCACGGACGCCGGCTGGACCGAACGGCTCGTGCTGCTCGACCCCGCCCTGCTGCTCGATGAGCCCGCCCGGCAGGCCGTGCTCGCCGGCCAGCTCGCCAACCACGACGGTGCGACCGTCGCGAGCATCGCCGAGCAGTTCCCGCACTGGCATCCGCTCGACGTCGAGTTTCGTGTGCGCGCGGTGAGGGCCGCATCGCGGTTCGCGCTCGAGCGCATGGTGCTCGACAACGACGACTGGGATGTCACGGCGTTCGTGCCGCACATCACCGCGCCGACCCTCGTGATCGCGGCCGACCCGGATCACGGTTCGATGTTCGCCGGCGAGCACGCGACCGCCATGCTCGCCACGAACCCGCTGCTCGAGGCCGTCGTCGTGCCGGGCGCAGGCCACAGCGTGCACCGCGATGCGCCCGAGGCGACGGTGCGGCACCTGCTCGACTGGCTGCGCGCGGGCGAGACGCCCTAGCGCTTCCAGTAGCCCTTCACGACGGCGCGCTCGACGTCGACGCCCCACTGGGCGAGCGCCGCGCGGGCGGGCGCGACGAGCGACTGCTCGCCGCACGCGAACACGAAGCGCTCGAGCGGGTCGGCGGGGGCGGGCAGCGCCGCGAGAGCCTCAGCGAGCGCCGCGCTCGGCCGCTGCGGGTCGGGGCTCAGGATGCTCACGCGCAGCCCCACCGGCGGCACGACGCCGAGCGCCGCGAGGTCGAAGCGGGTCTCGAGCAGCAGGTGCCCCGTGATGCTCGCGCCGAGCATCCCGAGGTAGCGGCGCACGGCCGGCAAGGCGCTGTCGTCGCCGGCGAGCACGACCTCGCCGGGTGCACCGGACAGCACGACCGAGCCTTTGGGCCCCATCATGACGGCGGGCGAGCCGATCGGAGCCCGTGCCGCCCACGCACCGATGACGCCGGCCTCAGAGCCGGTTGCGCCGTGCACGAGCACGTCGAGATCGATCCAGCCCTCCGCGACGGAGTGGTCGACGACGGTCTCGGTGCGCGCTTCGCCGATCGGCGCACCCGAGCCGTCGACGGCGACCGGCGCTCCGACCGGCGTGCCGACGATGACGCGCACGTGGTCGCCGCCCCCGGGGGCGATGAAGCCCGCGAGCTCGCCGGGCCGCGCTTCGACGAGTCGTACTCGAACATACGAGTCGGCGCCCGCGACCGCGAGCACGGTGCGCTCTGCGAGGCGCAGGTGGCGCACCGCGGGCGGGAAGGGCTGGCGGGTGAGCGAGTAGGGCACGACGGCTCGATTCACGCGGCCGGCACGACCGGCACGGTGCCGGTGGCGGGAGGCGGGGCATCCCCGTTGTCGATGTCTTCGGGGTTGGGCAGGGTCATCAGGAACCGGTAGAAGATCAGACCGAGCACCGTGATGCCGGCGCCGCCGACGATCCACGGCACGGTCAAGTCGATGAGCGCGAGCGCACCGCCCAGCAGCGAGCCGATCGGCATCGTGCCCCACAGCAGGGTGCGCCAGGTGCCGTGCACCCGACCGAGCAGTCGACCCGGGATGATCGCCTGGCGGAACGACATCATGAGCACGTTCCAGATCGTCGTCGTCGCGGCACCGAGCGCGAAGAGCACGATCGCGGCGATCGGCACCGGGAACAGCCCGGTGAGCAGCACGAGGATGCCCGCGAGAAGGTTCATCGCCGCCATGACGGGCCCGAGCCCAAAGCGGCGCGCCAACCGCGAGGCGACGACCGAGCCGAGCAGCCCGCCCAGGGCGCCGGAGAGCAGGAACAAGCCGAACGCCGCCTCGGGGATGGCGAGAGTGTCGAGCACGAAGAGCACGAGGGTCGCGCCGGAGGCCGAGAACAGGATCGCGACGGGGATGCTCACGAACCACAGGGTGCGCAGCATCGGGTTGCCGATGATGAAGTGCCAGCCGTCGGCGAGCTGGCGGCGGAACGGCACGACCTCCGCGATCTGGCCGGTCGCGACCGCCGCGTGGAACTGCCTGCCCGACGCGACCGCGGGCAGCAGCGCGGCGAGCAGCGCCGCGAGCCCGAACGCCGCGACGAGCCCGCCGATGGGGATGAGCACGGCGACCGCGAACAGTGCCGAGGTGAGCGGGGCGGCGGCGAAGTTCTGCACGACGAGCTCGGCCCCCTCGATGCGGGCGTTCGCGCGCGGGAGGTTCTTCTTGGCGACGACGCTCGGCACGACCGCGCGGATCGCCCCGTCGTAGAGCGTCTCGCACACGCCGTAGACGAAGATCACGAGGTAGAGCCACCAGATCGTGAGCGCGTTCATGGCGACGAGCACGACGAGCGCGACGGCGAGCAGCGTGCGCACCCCGGCGGCGAGGGCGAGGGCCTGACGGCGGTCCATGCGGTCGACGAGGATTCCGGCCGGCAGGGCGAAGAACAGCCACGGCAGCATCGCGACCGCCCCGATGCCCGCGATCAGGATCGGGTCGTCGGTGAGCCGCGCCGCGAGCAGCGGCGAGGCCGTGCGCGCGATGCCGTCGCCGAGGCTCGACGCGAGGTTGGCGGTGAAGACGTTCGCGAACGTGCGGCCGAGCCCGCGCCGGGGGGCCGGTGCGGGGGATGCTGCGGCGGGGGTGGCGCCGGAGGTCACGCCGCGCTCGCTACCAGCGCTCGTGCACGGCCGCGCGGAACCGGCGGTCGTACAGCTCGACGACGCGCGCGTGGAACTCGGCGCCGAGTTCGGCGACCTCGCCCGCGGCGGCGTTGGCGCGCGCCTGCTCGGGCGAGCGGGCGCCGGGGATCACGGTGCTCACGCCGGGCAGCTGAGAGAGCCAGGCGAGCGCGGCCGTGGCGGGCTGCAGGCCGTGCTCGGCGGCGAGCGCCGAGAACTCTTGCGCCGCCTCGACGCCGGTCGCGAAGTCGACGCCCGCGAAGGTCTCACCCTGGTCGAAGTGCGAGCCGTCGCGGTTGTAGGTGCGGTGGTCGTTCTCGGCGAAGACCGTGTCGGCGGTGTAGCGCCCGCTCAGCAGGCCCGAGGCGAGCGGCACGCGCGCGATGATGCCGACGCCCGCGGCGATCGCGGCGGGCAGCACCGCGTCGAGCGGCTTGAGCCGGAAGGCGTTGAGCACGATCTGCACGCTCGCCACGTTCGGGCGGGCGATCGCGGTGAGGGCCTCGGCCGAGGTCTCGACGCTCACGCCGTAGTGGCGGATCCTCCCCTCGGCGACGAGCTGGTCGAGGTCGTCGTAGACGCGGTCGATCGAGTACACGGGCGTCGGCGGGCAGTGCAGCTGCACGAGGTCGAGCGTCTCGACTCCGAGGTTCTTCAGGCTGCGCTCGTTCCAGGCCCGGAAGTTCTCAGTGGAGTAGTTCTCGGGCACCTGCGGCAGGCGGCGCCCCATCTTGGTGGCGACGTAGACGCCGGCATCGGGGTGGTTGCGCAGGTACTCGCCGATGATCTGCTCGCTACGGCCGTCACCGTAGACGTCGGCGGTGTCGAACATCGTGACGCCCGACTCGACGGCGGCGTCGAGCACCGCGTGGGCATCCTTCTCGCTCACCTCGCCCCAGTCGGCACCGAGCTGCCAGGTGCCGAGGCCGATGGACGAGAGGGTCGCACCGGTGCGACCGAGAACGGAAGTCTTCATCGCTCCAGCCTATTCGCCGTTCGAGGGCCCCCACGGCGCCGGCGGTTCACCGACGACGCGCGCGACAGCGAGCGCGAGCTTCGGGCGGATGATGTGCGCGACCCCCGAGACGCGGTGCGCCCGCACGTGCCGCAGCTGCTGCACGATCGCGAGCCCGCCGGGCGCGAGGAACGGGTCGAGTGCGCCGTACACGAGATCGATGGGCACGCGCACGCGCGACAGGTCGGCGAGCGTCGTCTGCGACTCGATGGCGTTCTGCAGCGAGAGCATGAACGGCTGCCAGTTCTGCTCGGTCAGCTCGAGCACGTTCTTGATGGGCGCGATGGTCGAGAGCGCCGCCGCCGTGCGCTGCGTGAAGCTCGGATTCATGCGCAAGAACTCGTAGACGGTGAAGTACGCACCCATGCTCGCGCGGTCGACCGGGTCGCCGAGCACCGCGGGCGGCAGGTAGATGGGCGAGCTCACGAGCACGAGCCGCGCGAGCGCGCGCCGGTGCGTCGCCGCGTAGCGCGCCGCGATGAGGCTGCCGAGCGAGTGGCCGATGAGCGTGAACGGCTCTCGCAACCCGAGCGAGCGGATGGTGCGGTCGAGCGCCGCCGCGTGCTCGTCGAGCGTGTAGGTCGCGCCCTCGGGGCTCGGCGAGGCGCCGAAGCCGAGGATGTCGATCGTGATGCAGCGGTGCGCGGGCTCGAGCAGCGGCACGAGATGGTGGAAGGTGACCGACGACGAGGCGATGCCGTGGATCATGACGACGACGGGGCCCTCGCCCGTGTCGGCCGTGACCGACAGCAGCGGGGCATCCCGCCGGAACCACGACCATCGCGCCATGCCTGCGATTATGGCGGATGCTCACGACCGCCGTGCAGGTCGGGGAACGAGAGAAGGGGGCCGGCTGAGCCGACCCCCTTGACCTTCGCGTCCACCCCTAGTCGCGGAGGAATACTGAGAATCTATGCGCGCGTCGGCGCTCGAGACGCACTTCTCGCCCTTCCCTCTGCGTACTCTCGGGTGCACCACAGGTTCGGCCTCCGACGACCGAGCATCACGATCCGGTCGCGGTGCGATCACGGTGCGATCGCGGCGCGGTCACGATCGCATATCGCCCGGAAACGTTGGGTGGTGGCGCGTTCGCCCGCTGGTCTACCGTGTGGCGCATGCGCACTTCTCGCGGCCTCGTCGCCCTCCCCGCCATCGCCCTCGCCGCCCTGCTGCTGAGCGGCTGCGCCGCCGCCGTGAACGAGTCGAGCGACTCGGGCGGCATGCCCGGGCTCGGCGCCCCCGAGGGCCCCGTCTCGGAGGAGAGCGGCGGCGACGCCGTCGGCGATCTCGACGGGGCGACGGATGCGGACGACCGGTCGGTCGTCACCACCGGCTACCTCTACGTCACGGTCGAGCAGCCGCTCGAGGCCGCGGCCGAGGCGGTCGCCCTCATCGAGCGCATCGGCGGACGCGTCGACGCGCGGCAGGAGTACGCGCCGCGCGAGACCAGCGTGTCGAGCGACGCGGGCGGCGCCGAGCTGGTGCTGCGCATCCCCGCGTCGCGTCTCACCTCGACCCTCGAAGAGCTGAAGCTGCTCGGTGAGGTGGAAGAACTGCAGCTGAGCTCGACCGACGTCAGCCGCGAAGTGCAAGACGTCGATGCGCGGGTCGCCGCATTGAGGTCGTCGATCACCCGGCTGCTCGCCCTGCAGGGCCAGGCCGACACCGTGGACGACCTCATCGACCTCGAGTCGGCCATCAGCGACCGGCAGGCGCAGCTCGAGAGCTACGAGGCGCAGCAGCGCGCGCTCGCCGACCAGGTGAGCCTGTCGACGATCACGCTCGTGCTCGGGTCGCCCGAGGTGGCGCCGCCCGACGACGAGCCCGCCACCTTCCTCACCGGGCTCACGGCCGGGTGGGAGGCGCTCGTGGCGTTCGGCACCGTGCTGCTCGTCATCACCGGCGCTCTGCTGCCGTGGATCGCGGCGCTCGGCCTCGTCGGCGTGGTCGTGCTGCTCGTGATCCGGTTCATCGTGCGGCGGCGCGCCGGCGCGGTCGCGGGGCCGGCGGCGTCAGTCGCGAGCGGCGGCGACGACAGCGACTAGCGCGTCGAAGAGCGGGTGCCCGGCGTCGATACCCATGACGGAGGCCACCACCTGAGGCGCGGACTCGGCGGCCAGGCGCTCGGCGAGCGCGAGGCTCTCGGGGTCGTCGTCGGCCCGGAAGCACAGCGCGGCGCCGATCGCGGCGAGCAGGCCGACCGGCTCGATGCCCGCCTCGGCGAGCGCCGCCGCCGGTTCGATGAACCTCTCGTGCCGGCTGAGCTTGCGCAGCGGCTGCCGCCCGACGCGCGTGACGGGGTCGGCCAGGGCCGCGTTGGCGAAGCGGTCGAGTGCTGTCGCGCGATACGACGACTGCACCGCCTCGTCGAAACCGTGGCGCAGCACGAGCAGGCGCGAGGTCTCCTCGAGCGCCGAGACGACGCCCGCGCGCACCGCCGGGTCGGCGATGGCCTCGTGCACGAACTCGTGGCCAGCAGCGCGTCCGAGGTACGCGCACGTGGCGTGCCCGGTGTTGACGGTGAAGAGCTTGCGCTCGATGTACGGAGCGAGGTCGTCGACGAAGTGGGCTCCGGGAATGCGGGGTACGGCATCCCCGAACGGACCGCTCTCGATCGCCCACTCGCAGAAGGGCTCGACGCGCACGTCGAGACCGTCGGCGGGGTCGGCCGTCGGCACGATGCGGTCGACGGCGGTGTTGGCGAAGACGGCGCGTCCGAGAACCTCGGGGGCGTCGGCGAGCTGGGTCGCGATCTCGGCGCGCAGCAGGTCGGTCGCCTGCAGGGCGTTCTCGCAGGCCATGACGACGAGCGGCGGCGCACCGGCCGCGCGCGCGCGCAGCGCGTCGGCGATGACCGGGGCGATGAAGCGCAGCACGGTGGGGCCGACGGCGGTCGTCGCGATGTCGGCCGACGCGACGGCGGCGACCGCGGCATCCCGATCGGCGGCGCTGTCGATCGCGGTGAAGCCCGTCACGACGTGCTCGCGGCCGCCCGGGCCGATCTCGATGACGCGGTACTGCTCGGCGTTGCGGATCGCGGCGATGAGCGGTGCGTTCACATCGACGAAGACGAGGTCGTGCCCTGCCTCGTGCAGCAGGAGGCCGATGAAGCCGCGGCCGATGTTGCCGGCGCCGAAGTGGACGGCGGTCATGCCGCGTCGTTGACGTCGCCGAGGAGGTCGAGCACCTCCTGCGGCGACTCGGCCGCGAGCAGCTGCTCGACGGCCGAGTCGTCGCTGAAGACCAGCGCGAGCGACGAGAGCACGGCCATGTGGCCGCCGTCCTTGCCCGCGATGGCGGCCACGACGCGAACGGGGTTGCCGTCCCAGTCGAGGGGCTCGTCATAGCGCACGACCGTCATGGCCGAGGCGAGGATCGCCTCTTTCGCCTCGTTGGTGCCGTGCGGGATGGCGAGGCCGTTGCCCATGAAGGTCGAGACCAGGGATTCGCGCTCCCGCATCGCCGCCTCGTACTCCGGCGTCACGGCACCGGCGGCCACGAGCAGGCGAGCGGATTCGGCGATCGCCTCCTCACGGGTGCGCGCGGTGCCGTTCAGCACGATGCGGTCGGTGGTCAATACGGTGATGGTCACGCGAATCCCTGGCCTTTCCCTGTTCTGCTCTCGACTCAGCTCTGCTGGGCCTTGATGTGCTCCACGACCATGCCGTACTGCGGGCTGTTCATGAAGTTCTCGACCGACACGTGCTCGGCGTTCGGCGCCTGGCTCTGCGCCCGAGCAGTGAGGTCTTGGTGCGTGATGACCAGGTCTGCCGTCTCGTCGAGGTTCGTGATGGCCTTGTTGGTGACGGTAACACCGGTGACGCCCGCGTCCTTCAGCATCTTGCGCAGCACGGTGGCTCCCATGGCGCTCGAACCCATGCCGGCGTCGCACGCGAAGACCACGGTCGAGATCTTCGTCGCCGTCGCGGTGGTGCCGAGCAGGTCGCCCACGCGGCTCTCGCCGCCCTTGAGGTCGGCGTTCTGCGCGACGGCCGAGCTGAAGCCGTCGGCACCCGACTCGAGAGCCTCGAGGTCGCGCTTGCGGCTGGCCCGCAGGATGAGCGCGGCGACGAGGAACGACACGGCGGCCGACAGGATCACCGAGAGGATGACGCCGACGTAGCTGTCGCTCGCCGTCTGCAGCAGGATCGCGAAGATCGAACCCGGCGAGGCCGGCGCGCGAAGACCCGACTCGAAGATCAGGTTCGTCGTGATGCCCGTCATGCCGCCGGCGATCATGGCGACGATGAGCACGGGCTTCATGAGCACGTACGGGAAGTAGATCTCGTGGATGCCGCCGAGGAAGTGGATGATGATCGCGCCCGGAGCGGTCGCGCGGGCGATACCGACGCCGAAGAACGTGAAGGCGAGCAGCAGGCCCAGTCCGGGGCCGGGGTTGGCCTCGAGCAGGAACAGGATCGACTTGCCGGTCTCCGCCGACTCCTGGATGCCCAGCGGGGTCAGCACGCCCTGATTGATGGCGTTGTTGAGGAAGAGCACCTTGCCCGGCTCGATCACGAGGCTCGCGAGCGGCAGGAGGCCCGTCTCGGTGAGGAACTTCGCGCCCGCGCCGAGCGCGTCGCTCAGCACGGTCACGACCGGGGCGATTCCGAAGAACGCGCCGATCGCGAGGCCGAAGCCGACGATGCCTGCGGAGAAGTTGTCGACGAGCATCTCGAAGCCGGCGCGGATCTTGCCGGCCCACAGGGCGTCGACCTTCTTCATGATCCATGCGGCGAGCGGGCCGACGATCATGGCGCCGAGGAACATGGGGATCGTCGTGCCGACGATGACGCCCATGGTCGCGATCGAGGCCACGACGCCACCGCGCGTGCCGTAGACCATGCGCCCCGCGGTGTTGGCGATGAGCAGCGGGAGCAAGTACACGATCATCGGGCCGACGAGCGCCGCGAGGGTCTCGTTCGGGGTCCAGCCGGTGGGGATGAAGAACGCGGTGATGAAGCCCCACGCGATGAAGGCCGCGATGTTGGGCATGATCATCCCGCTGAGGAAGGTTCCGAATCGTTGGACCCGGACCCTCGCGCTCGTGCGAGGTGCTGACGTCGTCGTCATGGGAGTCGCTCCTTGTAGGTGAAGGGTGGTGCAGTGGTTATGGGTGGGTGGATGCGTCGAGAACCGCCTTGCGGGCGGCCTCGGCGCTCTCGGCCGACACGGCGAGTGCGGCGAGTCTGCGGGCGTCGTCGAGAGAGTGCAGGGCCAGTTCGGCCCGCACATCGGCGATCGCGGAGGAGGACATCGAGAGGCTCGTAGCGCCGAGGCCCACGAGCACGACGGCCAGCAGCGGGTCGGCCGCGGCTTCGCCGCAGATGCCGACCGGCACGTCGTGCTCGCGGCCAGCTGCGCCGACGATCTCAATGAGGCGCAGCACGGCGGGGTGCCACGGGTTCTGGAAGGCCGCCACCGTGCCGAGCAGGCGATCGGCGGCGAACACGTACTGCGTGAGGTCGTTGGTGCCGATGCTCATGAAGTCGGCGTGGCGAGCGACGTGGTCGGCCATGATCGCGCACGACGGCACCTCGACCATGACGCCCGCGACGGCGATGCCGAGCTCGTGGGCGAGATCGCGGAAGTACAGGGCCTCAGCGGCGGTCGACACCATCGGGGCCATGACCTGCACGAGAGCATCCGAGTCTTTCGCCGCCCGCGCGAGCGCCGTGAGCTGGTCGCGCAGCACGCCCTCGTGCGCCGCGAGGGCCCGCAGACCGCGGCGGCCGAGCGCGGGGTTCTCCTCCCCTGCATCGGTGAGGAAGGCGAGCGGCTTGTCGGCGCCCGCGTCGAGCACGCGCACGACGACCTTCTGGCCGGGGAACTGCGCGAAGACCTCGCGATAGGTCGCCGCCTGGCTCTCGACGCTCGGCGCGGTCTCGGCGCCGAGGAAGAGCACCTCGGTGCGGAAGAGCCCGACGCCCTCCGCCCCGCGGGCGACGGCCTCTCGCGCCGAGTCGACCGAGCCGATGTTGGCCAGCAGCGGCACCGCGTGGCCATCGGCGAGGCGCCCGGGGCCCGAGCTCTGCGCCCGGATGGCCTCGAGCGTCGCCGTGCGCTGCAGGGCGAGATCGATGCGCTGCTGCGGAGGGTCGAGCTCGATCTCGCCGTTCTCGGCGTCGACGAGCACGAGGTCGCCGTCGCGCAGGCTCACGGCCTCGGCCGCGCCGACGACAGCGGTGATGCCCTTCTCGCGCGCCAGGATCGCCGTGTGCGAGGTGGGGCCGCCGTCGGTCGTGACGAGCGCCAGCACGAGGTCGAGGTCGAGGGTCGCCGTGTCGGCAGGGGCGAGGTCGCGCGCGACGAGCACGAACGGCGTCGCCGATTGCGGGATGCCCGGGGCCGGTCGGCCCTGCAGGTGCGCGATCGCGCGGCGCGCCACATCGTCGAGGTCGCCGGCGCGCTCGCCGAGGTAGCCCCCCATGCCGACGAGCATGTCCCGGAAGGTGGCCATGGCGGCGTGGATGGCGAACTCGGCGGTCGCGCCATCCTCCGTGCGGTGCTGCACGTCGGCCGCGAGGGCCGGATCCTCCGCCATCATGGCGAGAGCATCCAGCACCTCGGACGCGGTTCCGCCGGCCTTCTCGCCGCGCTCACGCAACTGGGCGGCCGTCGCGGCGAGCGAGGTCGTGGCGCGCGCGAACTCCTCGCCCGCGGCGAGCCTGCTGGCGACGTCGACCGGGTCGGCCACGGGCTCGGGCATGCGCAGCACGGGCCCGACGGTCGTCGCGCGCCCGATGCCGACGCCGCGGATCACCGAGCCCCGCGTCTCGACGCCGCCACTCACGCGTCGTGGTCCTTCTCGAGGAACTCCGCGAGGGTGTCGAGCACCGCGTCGGCTCCCTCGCCCTCGACGCGCAGGGTGACCTCATCGCCGTGCTCGATGCCAAGGGAGACCACGCCGAGGATGCTCGCGGCGTTGATCTTGCGCTCAGCCTTCTGCAGCTCGACGGTGCAGCCCGAGTCGGTGACGGCCTTCACGAAGAGCGCAGCGGGGCGAGCGTGCAGTCCGTGCGCCGAGGCGACGGCGAGAGTGCGTTCAGCCATGAGAGTGTCCTTCCGAGACGGATCGAGCGGGGTCGAGCGAGCGCAGCAGGGCGACGCCCTGCTCGGCAGTGGCGGCGGGGTCGCCGTCGGGCAGCAGCGCCACCGGCACGCCGCTGAGGGCGAGCGCGCTCCGCAGCGCTTCGAAGCGTTCGGCCAGATGATGGCCGACGAGCACGATCGCGAGGTCGTCGATGCGGTGCGGAAGCTGGTCTTCGGCGAGGGGCTCGACGTGCCAGTCGAGACCGCGCTCGGTCGCCAGAGTGCGCACGGCCCGCGCGAGGAACGTGCTCGAGACCCCGGCCCCGCAGACGATCGCGGCAGTACGCGTCATGATCGCCTCCTTGCGGTCGGGGTTCGAGCGGCGGTGCGCGGCGCCGTCGAGGGCGCCGTCGTGCGGTGATGGCTCTACTCTCGGCGAGCGGCGGCCCGCGCTCCACCAGACTTCCTTCCGCCGCCGCGGAAGAGCGGCTGGAGATGCCCTCGTCTACAGTGACTCTCGACATGGCCGATAAATACGAGCGGATGCTGGAGCTCTTGTTCCAGACGGACGACTGGGTCACGGCGACCGAGCTGGCCGAGCACCTGGGCGTGACGACGCGCTCGGTGCGCAGCTACGTCGCGGCCGCGAAGTCGGCCGCGCATCCCCGTGCCATCGTCACCGCCTCGACCGCCGGCTACCGGCTCAACCGCGAGCAGTACGCCGAGTTCCTCGCCGACAGCCGCGAGCGGGGCTCGGCGGGCGAGACCCCGCAAGACCGCGTGCACCACCTCATCCGCCGGCTCACCGAGTCGCAGCTCGGCATCGACGTGCACGGGCTCGCCGACAGCCTCTACGTGAGCGAATCGACGATCGAGGCCGACCTGCGCAAGGCGAAGGTGCTCATCGACGAAGCGGGCGGCACGCTTGAGCGCCGCGGCAGCACCGTGCGGCTCACCGGCAGCGAGGGTGCCCGTCGGCGCCTGCTGAGCGCCCTCGTGCAGAGCGAGAGCACCCAGGGCATGCTCGACCTCGAGCAGATCGAGGCCGAGTTCGCCCTTGCGGGGCTCGGTGCCTTCAAGACCGAGCTCATCGAGGCGCTCGACACCGCGGGCTTCTTCATCAACGAGTACGGCATCGACGCCGTGATTCTGCACGTCGCGATCGCGGTCGACCGCGCGCGCCGCGACCAGCACCTGCCCGATGCAGAAGCGACGACGGTGCCCGAGCGCCACCGGCCCATCGTCGAGATCCTCGACCGGCTCACGCGCGAGCAGTTCGCCGTCGAGCTCACCCTGGCCGACACCGACTACCTCGCGAGGCTGCTCATCACGCGCGTCATCGCGCCCGGCAACGGGCCCGCGGGCGAGACGGTCGTCGACGGCGACGACGTGGCGACCGTGCGCCGCATCGTCGAGCTCGTGCTGCAGGAGTACGTCGTCGACTTCCGCGACGAAGCGTTCATCACGCGCCTCGCGATCCACCTCGGCAACCTCGTGGCCCGGGCGCGCGAGAACGCACACACGCGCAACCCGCTCACGCGCTCGATCAAGAGCTCGTACCCGCTCATCTTCGACATCGCCGTCTACATCGCCTCGATCGTGCAGAAAGAGCGCGGCATCACCGTCGACGACGACGAGATCTCGTACATCGCGCTGCACCTCGGCTCGCACCTCGAGCGGGTCTCGCGGCGAGAAGAGCGCGTGTCGTGCACGATCGTGTGCCCGAGCTACTACGACCTGCACGCGATCCTCCGCACCCGCGTCGAGCGCGAGCTCGGCGGCGAGGTGAGCGTCGAGTTCGTCGTCACGCGCACCGACGTCGACCCGCGCGAGCTCACGAGCGACCTCGTCATCTCGACGATCCCCACCGTGGCCCTGCGCGACGGCGTCGTCGTCGTGCAGCCCTTCCTCACCGACGACGACATCGACGCCATCCGGGCGGCGGTCTCGCGCGTGCGCCGCCAGCGCCGCCGTGCGCGGATCACCGACGAGCTGCTCGAGTACTTCGACCCCGCGCTGTTCTTCTCGCCGCCCCCCGGCGACGACCCCGAGTCGATCATCCGCGGCCTCGGCGCCGCCCTCGTCGGCGCGGGGGTCGTCGACGACGCGTACGTCGCGGCGGCCCTCGAGCGCGAGCGCATGTCGTCGACGGCCTTCACCGAGACCCTCGCCGTGCCGCACGCCATGGGCCTCACGGCCGAACGCACCGCGATCGCCATCGCCCTGTCGCCGACCCCGATCGCCTGGGGGGATGCCCGCGTCTCGGTCATCGCCTTCATCGCGTTCAGCGCCGAGGGCCGGGCACGGTTCCAACCCCTGTTCGACCAGTTCGTCGACGTCTTCGCCGCGCGCCGCGACGTCGCCGAGCTCGTGCGCGACGCCACCGACTTCGACGCCTTCATCGCGCGGCTCGCGCTGCTGCTCGAGCGCGGCTGAGCATCCGGCTCGCCGTTCTCGCCGTTCTCGCCGTTCTCGCCGTTCTCGCCGTTCTCGCCGTTCTCGCCGTTCTCGCGGATCTCGGCGACGAAGCCGCGCGGGCGGCTAGCCTCGAGTCATGCCGCTGACCGGAGAGTACGCACCGAGCACATCCGCCTGGGCCCGCGAGCAGGCCGAGCTCTACGAGCGCACCAATGGCGCCGAGGGCAACGACCTGCGCGGGCGCCCCATCATCGTGCTCACGACGCTGGGGGCGAAGACGGGCATGCTGCGCAAGACGGCCCTCATGCGCGTCGAGCACGACGGCGACTACGTCGTGGTCGCCTCGAAGGGCGGCGCACCGGAGCACCCCGTCTGGCACCACAACCTGTCGGCGCACCCGCTGTGCGAGCTGCACGACATGGCGTCGAAGCACGACTACCGGGCCCGCCTGCTCGAGGGCGAGGAGCGCGCGCTGTGGTGGGATCGCGCGTGCACCGTCTGGCCCGACTACGCGAACTACCAGCTCAAGACCGAGCGGGTCATCCCGCTCTGGGTTCTCGAGCGGGCCTAACCCCGCCCGCGCACCCCACGCGGGCTGGGCCAGATTCGCCGCAAAACGGCGGAAGGCGCCCGCCGAAGTGCCCGTTTGCCCCAGATCTGCGACTAAGAGGGGCGGCGCTGCAGCAGGTCTTCGGCGGCGACCCAGGCGAGCATCGCGCACTTGACGCGTGCGACGTACTTCGAGACGCCGCTGAGCGCGGCCGCATCGCCGAAGCGCTCCTCGTCGAGCGGCGTCGCGCCGCGCGAGCGCAGCGCCTCGCGGAACTCCTCGATGAGCGCGGTGAGCTCCTCCGGGGCCCAGGGCGACCCCTCGTCGACGGTCTCTTCGGCGAGGGTCGCGAGCAGCGAGGCGCTCGCCTGCGAGATCGAGCATCCCGACCCCTCCCACGCCACCGACTCCACGCGCTCGCCCGCGGCATCCCACCGCAGCGCGAGCGTGATCTCGTCGCCGCACACCGGATTGCGCTGGTGGCTCGTCTCCTCGCCCTCGGCGAGACCGACCCCGTGCGGGTGCTTGGAGTGGTCGATGATGATCTGCTGGTACAGCTGCTCGAGGCCGCTCACGCTCTGTCCCCTCCACTGAATCCGAAGAACGGGCGGATGCTCGCTACCGCCTCGAGCGCCCGATCGACCTCGTCGGCCGTCGAGTGCACGCCGAGGCTCAGCCGCAGGCTCGCGGTCGCGCCGAGGCGGCGGTGCAGCGGTTGGGCGCAGTGGTGGCCGACGCGCGCGGCGATGCCAGCCTCGTCGAGCACCTGACCGGCGTCGTGGGCGTGCACGTCGTCGACGACGATGCTCGCGAGTCCGACGCGGTTCGTGACGAGTGTGCCGCCGAGCACCCGCAGGTTCGGGATGCGCGCGAGGCCCGCGAGCATCCGCTCGGTGAGGGCGTGCTCGGTCGCGGCGATGCGCTCGAGGCCGATCCCGGTGACGAAGCGCACGGCCTCGGCGAGCCCGATGGCCTGCGCGATGCGCGGCGTGCCGGGCTCGAAGCGCTGCGGCGCGGGTAGGTACTCGGCGCGCTCCATCGTGACGGTCGTGATCATCGACCCGCCGTAGAGGAACGGCGGCAGGGCATCGAGCAGCGCGGCGCGGCCGTAGAGCACTCCGATGCCCGTGGGGCCGTAGAGCTTGTGGCCGCTGAACACCGCGATGTCGACGTCGAGCTCGCGGGGGTGCAGCGTCAGGTGCGGCGCAGACTGGCAGGCGTCGAGCACGACGAGCGCGCCGACGGCCCGGGCGAGCGGCACGAGCTGCTCGAGCGGCGTGATCGCGCCCGTGACGTTCGAGACGTGCGTGAGCGCGAGCACGCGCGTGCGCTCGCCGATGATCGTGGGGGCGGCCTCGAGGTCGAGCGCGCCGTCGTCGAGCACGGGGATGTACCGCAGGGTCGCGCCCGTGCGGGCCGCGAGCTCTTGCCACGGGATGAGGTTGGCGTGGTGCTCGAGCTCGGTGACGACGATCTCGTCGCCGGGCCCGAGCGCGTACGGGGCGGCGGCGGCGCTCGCTCCGGCCCCGCGGCCGATGCTCGCCGTGCCCAGGGAGTAGGCGACGAGGTTGAGCGCCTCGGTCGCGTGGCTCGTGAACACGACCTCGTTCTCGTCGACGGCGAGGTAGGCGGCGATCGTGCGGCGAGCATCCTCGTACAGCTCGGTCGCTTCGCCCGCGAGCGTGTGGGCTCCGCGATGCACGGCCGCGTTCGACTCGCGGTAGAACGCGCTCTCGGCCTCGATGACGCGCAGCGGCTTCTGCGCCGTCGCGGCCGAGTCGAGGTAGGCGAGCGGATGCCCGTTCACCTGCCGCCCGAGGATCGGGAACTGCGCGCGCACGCCCTCGAGCTCGGCGGGGGTCAGGGGCGCGGCGGTCACCCCTCCAGGGTAGGCCGTGTGCGTCACTGCCCGCGGTGCGCGCGGCGCCGCGCTACCGATGCGCAGCCTGAAGTTGGAGAGGCGTTGGGCGGCGCACGGGTACTCCCGGCAGACATCACCCGAACGGACTCAGCGGGCGGCGCGAGAGCTGTCGCCGAGCGCCCAGTCGACCGCCGCGTGAGCGTGCAACCGAGTCGTCGCGAACAACGGCACCTCGACGTGGTGCTCGTCGATGAGCAGCTCGATCTCGGTGCATCCGAGCACGACCCCCTGCGCGCCGCGCTCGACGAGCCGGTCGATGATCTGCCGGTACTGCGCGCGCGACTGCTCGCTCACGATGCCGCGCACGAGCTCCTCGTAGATCACGCGATGCACGACGGCTTGGTCGTCGAAGTCGGGCACGAGAACCTCGATGCCGTGCGACTCCACGCGCTCGCGATAGAACGCCTTCTGCATCGTGAAACGCGTGCCGAGCAAGCCGACCCGCACCAGGCCGGCGACCCCGATCGCCCGGGCCGTCACGTCAGCCAAGTGCAGCAGCGGGATGCTCACCGCGGCCTCAATCGCTGGCGCGACGATGTGCATGGTGTTCGTGCACAGCACGATCAGCTCCGCGCCGGCCGCCTCGAGTGCTCGCGCCTCCCGCGCCAGAAGCTCTCCGGCCCGATGCCAGTCGCCGGCGGCCTGCACCTGCTCTACCTTGGCGAAGTCGACGGAGACCATCACGAGGTCGGCCGAGTGCACTCCCCCGAGCCGCTCGGCGACGCCCTCGTTGATGAGCGAGTAGTACAGCGCCGAGCTCTGCCAGCTCATGCCGCCGAGCAGCCCGATGCGACGCTGCCGCTGCTCACCCACCGAGCTCGACCTCGTAGACCGGCGTCATCACGATCGTGACGGCCGTCGGGTCGACGCCGCGCTCGGCGAGCGCCGCCTCGAGCGCGTCGGTGTCGGGCACCGGCAGCGGGCCCTCGAGGTGGATCGTCAACTCGTGGCTGCTGTAGTCGATGTTCTGCACGCGCCAGCCGGCCGCGGCGCTCCACTCGTCGACGACCTCGACGACCGCGCTCTCGATGATCGACTTCGCCCCGATCTCGACGCTCGTGAGCGAGAGCGGGATGCCGATGATGACGAGCATCGAGATGAGCAGCACGACGGGCTTGCGCAGGCTCGCGGAGCGCGAGCCTCCCGCGGCCTCGGCCGCGGCCCCGACCGCCGCGAGCTTGTTGACGCCGTAGAACGACATGACGGCGATGCCCGTCGCGATGATCGCGACGACGTTCGTCACGAACAGCAGCAGGGCGCCGAGAGCCTCAATGGTCGCTCCCGACTCGAGCGTGAGCCCCACGACCGTGAGCGGCGGCACGAGCGAGATCGCGATCGCGACGCCCGGCAGGGTGTCGGAGATATCGCGGCGCACGAGCGCGACCGAACCGACCACGCCGGTGCCGAGCGCCGCGAGCAGGTCGATGAGGCGCGGGCTGACCCGCCCCGCCACTTGCGAGTTCGTCGCTGCGACGACGTCGCCCGCCACCGTGAGCCCGATCGCAAAACCGATCGCGACGGCGACCGCGGCTCCGGCCACGACGAGCAGCAGCGAGCGGATGAGGTTCGCCCGATCGCCGAGCACCGTCGCGAGCATCGTCCCCTGGATGGGCCCGAGCAGGGGTGCGACGATCATGGCGCCGATGACGGCGGCCGTCGAGTCGGCCACGACGCCCGCCGAGGCGATGATCGACGACAGCACCAGCAGCATCCAGAACCGAGAGAACCGAGCGGGAGCCTCGGGGCCGTCGAAGAACACCGAGGCACGCATATCGACGGGGGTGGCGAATCTCGACTCCATGGCGCGAATCTAGCCCCCGCGGGGCCCCTCGACCATCCCTATAGTGAGAGCATGATCCGCCACATCGTGCTGTTCCGCCTCGCTGCCACCGATGACGCCCAGCGCCGCGACGACGCCCACGGCATCGCCGAGCGCCTCGAGGCTCTCGAGACGCAGATCCCGGGCATCCAGAGCATCCGCGTCGACCGCGACCTCGGCCTCGTCGAGGGGCACTGGGATGTCGCGCTCGTCTCCGAGCACGACGACAACGCGGCGCTCGAGGCCTACCAGGTGCACCCCGCGCACCAGGAGGCGGCGGCCTGGATCGGCACGGTCGTCACCGACCGCGCGGTCGTCGACTACTCGGTCTAGTCATCGCACCATGACCGCCGACGAGCAGGTCGAGACGGCGACGCCGCGCATGCCGGCGTGGATGATCGCGCGACCGGGCGAGCACCTCACGACCGAGCGCCTCCGGTTGCGGCTCGCCGCCTACGTGTACGGCAACATCCTGACCCTCGCTGCGATCGCCGTCGCCACGGGCAAGTCGATCGACTCGGGCGATGCGACCCTCATCGTCGCCGTCACGACGATCACGACCTACCTCGCGCACGTCATCGCGCACAACGTGGGCCAGCAGCTGGGCCGCGAGCGCGGCGCCCACCGCCCCCACGTGCGGCACGAACTCGTGGATGCCCTGCCGATCCTGTTCTCGGGGCTCGTGCCCATCGGCATCCTGATCCTCGGCGACACGGCCCTGCTGAGCTCTGAGCTCGCGCAGCTGCTCGCCGCACTGTGGGTCGTCAGCCGGCTCGCGCTCATCGGCTTTCTCGTCGAGAGGCTGAGTGGTCGTACGGCGACGTGGCGCACGCTCTCGGGCGGGCTCGTGCTCGCCCTCGCGTGCGCGGGAATCGTCGTGCTCAAGGTGCTCTACGCGCACTGAGCGCGCCACCCGGTTCAGGGCTGCGCGCGACTCAGCGCTGCCCGCGACTCAGCGCTGCGCGATGGGGGCGACCAGCGCGCCCGGCAGGGCGGCGAGGTACTCCCCCGTGACCACAAGCTTCGCCCCGCGGATGCCCGCACCCACGATGAGCGGCCCGCTCGCCGCGACGGCCTCGTCGACGAGGATCACCCAGTCGGACGGCAGGCCCAGCGGCGTCACGCCGCCGTACTGCATGCCGGTCGCCTCGATCACGGCATCGAGAGGGGCGAAGGATGCGCGGCGTGCGTCGAGCATCCGGCGCACCGCCCCGTTCACATCGATGCGATCGGTGGCGAGGATCATGCAGGCGACGAGCGTGCGGGTCTCGCCGCGCCGCGCCTCGACGACGACGCAGTTGGCACCTTGAGCGGGGTCGACCGCGTAGTGCGCGCAGAACGCGGCCGTGTCGGCGAGCTCGGCGTCGATCGCCCCGACGAGCACGCGGTCGTCGGGATGCGCGGCGAGGAAATCGCGCACGGGCGCGGCGAGCAGCTCGGGGTGCTCGGCCGCGGGCGCGAGCTCGAGGGTTCCGAAGCGGGTCGTGCTCACACGCCGAGCGCAGTCAGCCCGCCGTAGACGGCGTAGGCCGGCCACACGATGGCCTGCAGCAGGCCGAGGATGACGCCCCAGAAGCTGCCATCGCTCTGGCCGATGAAGTAGATCGCCGCACCGATGTAGGCGAGCAGGCCGGCGAAGCCCCACGTCGCACCCTGCTGAACACCCTTGCCTGCCATGTGATCCTCCTGAACGGTCGCCCCCAGGCTAGGGGGTCGTGGGGGCGCGCGGGGAGGGGGTTATCCCCCGACGTAGTCGGCGAGGTGCTGCCCGGTGAGCGTCGAGCGGGCGGCGACGAGATCGGCGGGCGTGCCCTCGAACACGATGCGCCCACCGTCGTGGCCTGCGCCCGGGCCGAGGTCGATGATCCAGTCGGCGTGGGCCATGACGGCCTGGTGGTGCTCGATGACGATGACCGACTTGCCGCTGTCGACGAGCCGGTCGAGCAGCGACAGCAGGTTCTCGACGTCGGCGAGGTGCAGGCCCGTGGTGGGTTCGTCGAGCACGTAGATCGACCCCTTGTCGCCCATCTGCGTGGCGAGCTTGAGGCGCTGCCGCTCGCCGCCCGACAGGGTCGTGAGCGGCTGGCCGAGCGTCAGGTAGCCGAGCCCGACATCCACCAGTCGGTCGAGGATGGCGTGCGCGGCCGGCAGCTTCGCGTCGCCCGCGGCGAAGAACTGCTCTGCCTCGGAGACGGGCATCGTGAGCACCTCGCTGATGTTCTGGCCACCGAGGGTGTACTCGAGCACGCGCGCCTGGAACCGCCGCCCCTCGCACTCCTCGCACACGGTCGAGACGGTCGCCATCGGACCGAGATCGGTGAAGATCAGCCCGTTGCCGTTGCACGCGGGGCACGCCCCCTCGGAGTTGGCGCTGAAGAGCGCCGGCTTGACGCCGTTCGCCTTGGCGAAAGCGGTGCGGATCGGGTCGAGCAGACCCGTGTAGGTGGCGGGGTTGCTGCGCCGCGAACCGCGGATGGCCCCCTGGTCGATCGCGACGACCCCGTCGCGCTGGGCGACCGAGCCGTGGATGAGTGAGCTCTTGCCCGAGCCCGCGACACCCGTGACGACGACGAGCACCCCGAGCGGAACATCCACATCGACGTTCTGCAGGTTGTGCGAGGAGGCGCCGCGCACCTCGAGGGCCCCGGTGGATGCTCGCACGCTGCTCTTCAGCCGGGCGCGGTCATCGAGATGCCGGCCCGTGAGGGTGCCGCTCGCCCGCAGCCCCTCGAGGGTGCCTTCGAACACGATCTCGCCGCCGGCGGTGCCCGCACCGGGGCCGAGGTCGACCACGTGGTCGGCGATCGCGATCGCTTCGGGCTTGTGCTCGACGACGAGCACGGTGTTGCCCTTGTCGCGCAGCTGCAGCAGCAGTTCGTTCATGCGCTGGATGTCGTGCGGGTGCAGGCCCACTGTCGGTTCGTCGAAGACGTACGTGACATCGGTGAGCGACGAGCCGAGGTGACGGATCATCTTGGTGCGCTGCGCTTCACCGCCCGAGAGCGTGCCCGAGGGCCGGTCGAGCGAGAGGTAGCCGAGCCCGATGCTCACGAACGAGTCGAGCAGTCGCCGCAGGTTCACCATCAGCGGCGCGACGGAAGGCGTGTCGACCGTCGCGGCCCACTCGGCGAGGTCGCTGATCTGCAGGGCGCACGCGTCGGCGATGCTGATGCCGGCGACCATCGACGACCGGGCCGCCGCGGTGAGCCGCGTGCCCCCGCACTCCGGGCACAGCGTGAAGGAGACCGCGCGCTCGACGAAGGCGCGGATGTGCGGTTGCAGCGCATCCACGTCTTTCGAGAGCATCGACTTCTGGATCTTGGGCACGAGTCCCTCGTAGGTCATGTTGATCGAGTCGATCTTGACCTTGACCGGCTCCTTGTAGAGGAAGTCGTGCCGCTCGGTCTCGGTGAAATCGCGAATGGGCTTCGCCGGGTCGAAGAACCCCGAGGCGGTGAAGATGCGCACCATCCACCCGTCGACCGTGTAGCCGGGGATCGTGAGCGCCCCGTCGAGCAGCGACTTCGAGTCGTCGAAGAGCTGGGTGAGGTCGATGTCGTTGACGCGCCCCATGCCCTCGCATCGCGGGCACATGCCGCCGAGGTAGGTCTCGTTCTCGACGACGGTCGTCGTGCCGGTGCTCGTCGTGCGCGTGCCCGTCGTCTGGCTCGACGGGATGTTGAACGAGAACGCGTTGGGTGAGCCGATGTACGGCTGCCCGAGCCGTGAGAACAGGATGCGCAGCATCGCGTTGGCGTCGGTGGCCGTGCCGACCGTCGATCGCGAGTTGGCGCCCATGCGCTCCTGGTCGACGATGATCGCCGTCGTGAGTCCGTCGAGGCTGTCGACGTCGGGGCGGGCGAGGCTCGGCATGAAGCCCTGCACGAACGAGCTGTAGGTCTCGTTGATCATGCGCTGCGACTCGGCGGCGATCGTGCCGAACACGAGACTCGACTTGCCCGAGCCGCTGACCCCCGTGAACACCGTCAGCCGCCGCTTCGGCAGGTCGACGCTGACGTTCTTGAGGTTGTTCTCGTTCGCACCCTCGACACGGATGATGTCGTGGCGGTCGGCGGGGTGCGGCGTGCTCGTCATGCGGCCATTGTGCCGTGTTACCACTCGGTGAGCGTCCACACTTCAGGTCGTTGCGAGGCGTCGTGAACGTCGGCGAAGGCCGCCGCCGAGCTCTTGAGCTCGGCCATCGCCTCGTCATCCCGACCTGCGGCGTGCAGGAGGTCCGCGACGAGCGAGTGCACGGCAGCCAGGCGGTGAAGGTCTCCCTGCCGTTCGGCGAGGGACCGTGCTTCGTGCGCGACTCCGATGGCACCCTCGAGGTCGCCCGTCGCGTGCACGGCGCGAGCGAGGTTGTTGAGCGCGGCGATCAGCAGGTCGGGGTCGGCGAGCTCGCGCGCCCTCGCTGCCGCGCTCTCGAGCATGCGACGTGCGCTCGAGTGGTCGCCGCGTGCCGTTGCGATCACCCCGAGCACGTTCGTGGCCTGCACGTGGGCCGCGAGATCTCCGGCCGCCGTCGCGCGGCGCTCTGCCTCTGCCGCGAGCTCGGCGGCGGCCAGATCGTCTCCTCGTCGATGGCCCATGAGCGCGAGGTCGGCCATGATGCGGGCAATGCGCGTCTCGTTCTCGATGGCTGCTGCCGGACGATCCTGCGCGCTGCCGTGGGAGTCAGCATCACCCGGGGCCTCGAGGAGGGCGAGCGCTTCGCGCAGATGCGATTGCGCGAGTGCAGCGTCGCCCTGGCGATCGTGCACGCCCGCGATCGCGCGCTCGATCCCGGCCAGTCGGCCTGGATCGTTTTCGGTGCTCGCCGCCGCCTGCTCGAACGACACGATGGCCTCGGCGTAGCGACCGAGCCGAACGAGCGCCGTGCCGATCGCCTCGTGCACGTCGGCGGTGCGTCCACCGTGAGCGAGCGCCGCGCGCCATTGCTCGAGGCTCTCGAGGTGTGCGCCCATACGTGACGAGTCGTGCGCGGCGAGCGCGAACCACCGTGCCGCTTCGGTATCGCGACCCGCGCGCGACCAGTGCTGAGCAATGACGCCGGCGAACGGTGCGCGGTCATCGACATGCAACCGCCTGGCGAGGTGCTCGGCGGCACGAGCGTGCAGCAGTCGAGTCCGTGCCAACGAGAGGCGCGCCAGCGCGGCGGTGCGCACGAGCTCGTGGGGCAGGTCGTAGCCCCCGCGATCATCGCGCTCGACGAGAAGCCCGCGGGCGACAGCGTCTTCGAGCGCATCGACCGTCTCGAGCTCGTCGCGGCCCGCCACCTGGCGCAGCAGTTCGGGGTCGGCGACCGTGCCGATGATCGCGGCAGCCGCGACCACCTGCCTCGTCGTCTCGAGAGCCGTGTCGTACCGAACCGCGACGAGCTCACGGGCGCCACCGTCGACAGCGCTCGCGATCGTGGCGTACTCGCGCACGAGCAGGGGGATGCCGCGCGTGCGCTGAACGATCTCATCGAGCTCTGCAGTATCCAGCTCACTCGCGCGCAGCGACTCGACGAGCAGGCGAATGGCCGTCGGGTCGAGCGGGTCGAGCTGGCAGACGCGCCCCGACTCGACGATGGTGCGAGGCAGCGCTGAAGCTGCGGCGGCGGGCACCCAGGCCGCGATCAGCAGCAGCCCGCGCGGGGGTCGACGCGCCACGAAGCCGATGAGGGCGGCGGTCGGTCGATCGAGACGATGCGCGTCGTCGACCACGAGCACGACCGGGCGTGCTGCGCAGATCTCGACGAGGGCGCCCCGCACCGCCTCGTGCACCCGATGCAGATCACCGGGCCCCCCGATCGACTCGTCGCCAGCACGCCCTCTGCCCGTCAGGACGGCGAGCGGTGCAAGGGCGTGGCCGGGTTCGTCGACGATGTCGGGCCGCAATGCGAGGAGCGACCGCACAAGATCATGCGCTCCGGCGTACGCGAGCGACTGCTCGGCGGCGTGACCGGCAAGGCGGATGAGCGGCACTCCGTCGGCGACCGAGTCGCGCGCGAACTGCTCGATGACGGCCGTCTTCCCCATGCCGGGCTCGCCGACGATGCCGAGCACGGCACCGTCGTCGCGCGCTCGATCCCATGCGCTGCGAAGCACGATCAGGGCCTCCTCACGCCCCGCGAGCGGGGCTGGGGCGTCGATACCGCCTCGACCATGCAGCGTCACGTCGCCCTCCACGAGGGCGGGTGGAGCAGACGCACCCGCCCGCTGCATCGAGAGTCGATCGGCGCGGATGTCGTCGTACAGTTCGAGTGTCTCCGGCAAGGGGGCCACCCCGAGCTCCGAGTCGAGCATCCGGACCAGTCGGCGGTAGGTATGCAGCGCCGCGGAGCGATCACCGTTGCGTGCTTCCAACAGCATGAGCGCCACATGCGCGGGTTCTGAGAGCGGATCGATCTCGACTCGACGTCGCGCGGTATGGAGCGCCGACACGAGGTCACCCTGGGCTGCGTGATGCTCTGCGAGACGTGCGAGCAGGGTGCCGTGCAGGCCCCGCAGCGACTCGGCGGCCGCGACCTGCCAGTCGTCGAATGCATCACTGTCGCGCAAGGAGAAACCGTCGAGCAGGGGAGCACTGGCCAGCTCGTCGGCGAGCTGCCACGATCGAGGATCGTCCGCACGGGCAAGCTTCCGGAAGCGGTGCACGTCGCACTCGATGGCGTCAGCATCGAGCGACACGCGATCGGCCTCGATGACGAGGGCGGGAGCGATGGTCGACGCCACCGAGAGAGTGCGCCGCAACGCCGCTCGTGCCCGGGAGCGGTCGAGGTCGGGCCACAGCATGGTCGCGAGCGAATCACGCGAGTGCGCGCGATCGGTGAGGGCGAGTACCGCGAGCAAGGCGATCGCCTTCCGCGTGTCGAACCGCACGATGGCACCCTCGCGCTCGATGCGCGGCGCACCGAACAAGGTCACGTGAATCGACATCGGCACCCTCCTAGGCACCACGGTAACGGTCGGCACGGCGAGACAGCGTTCCGAATCGTCGATATTGAGAGTTCTCGTAACGCTTTCCAAACGGTGACCCGGGCAGAATCCTTGCTGTACCAGCACAAGGAGCAGAATGATCGGGAAACGCGCGAGTTCACGCCGGCGCACCGAGCGTGCCGCAGATCAGGCCGCGCGCCCGAGCTCTACCGACGTCGACGGTTCGCGCACGACCCGCATCGAGGTCGAGATCGACCTCGCTGACCCGCTGCTGGTGTACTTGCGCTCGGCGCCCGGGCCCGTCGAGATCGACGCGCTCCCGGCGTATTCACCCGCGGTGCTGCGGATGCGGGAACAAGGGGTCCAGGTCGTCGTACCGCTCGTCACGAGCAGTGAGCTCGTCGGCGTGCTCGCCCTCGGCGCTCGCCTATCGGAACGGCCTTACTCGCGCAACGACCACCGACTGCTCGACAGCCTCGCGCGCTACGCAGCGCCGGCGCTGAGGCTCGGGCAGCTCATGCGATCGCAAGAAGAGCAAGCGCGCGAGCGCGAGCGCATCGAGCAAGAGCTGCATATCGCGCAGTTGATCCAGCAGCAGTTCCTGCCGGCGCAGCTGCCTGAGCTCGGCGGCTGGCATGTGGCCGCCTTCTACCGCCCGGCACGCACCGTCGGTGGCGACTTCTACGACCTGATCGAGCTCGACGACGGCCGGATCATGGTGGTGACGGGCGACGTGACCGACAAGGGGGTGCCCGCCGCACTCGTGATGGCGAGCACGCACGCGCTGCTGAGGTCGACCGCGCGGGCCGTGACATCGCCGGGAGAAGTACTGCGACGCGTCAACGACCTGCTCCTTCCGCAGATTCCGACCGGCATGTTCGTGACCTGCCTCGTGCTCGTCATCGACACCGCGACCGGGCGCACCCACTACGCCAACGCAGGTCACAATCTGCCCTACCTGCGTCGCGACGGCATCGTCGTGCAGCTGCAGGCCCGCGGCATGCCGCTCGGCCTCATGCCCGACAGCACGTACGACGATCATGAGACGGTCATCGAGCTGGGCGACCTGCTGCTTCTCTACAGCGACGGCATCACCGAGCAGCATGACGCGCACGGAGAGATGTTCGGGTTCGATCGCACCGCCGCGCTCCTGGCCGAAGCTACGTCGGGCGATGACCTGGTCGACGACGCGGTCGGCGCGCTCGCGCGGTTCTCGGCAGGAGTTGACCAAGAAGACGACATCACGCTGGTGACGCTCCATCGCGGCCGCACTCGCGGCGAGGTGACGGCGTTCGAGTTCGCGAGCGAGAGCGGCAATGAGCGAGAGGCGATGGAGCGGGTTCGCAGGCTGCTGACCGATGCGTTGCCGGCCGAGCGTCTCGACGCCCTATGCACCGCGGTGAGCGAGACGATCATGAACGCGATTGAGCATGGAAACCGGGGGGATGCCGCCCTCGAGGTGAGGGTTGTCGTGCGCCGCACCGCAGAAGAGGTCTCTGTCGAGATCGCCGACTACGGGCGTGGCGTGCAAGAGCCGCACGCAACTCCCGACATCGCCTTGAAGCTTGCCGGTCTGCAGACACCGCGCGGATGGGGGCTGTTTCTCATCGAGCAGCTCGTGGACCGCGTGGTCGAGCGCCTCGAGGGAGAACGGCACTTCGTGCGTCTCATCATGCGTCTCGGCGACGACACCCTCAAACGACGCACAGCGGAGGAAGGACACTCATGAGCTTGCAGACAGATCTGCATCACCACGCTGCGGGGCTCTCGATCGCATTGTCCGGTCGCATCGACCGTGACGCCGCGCTCACGCTCGATGCGACGTATGCGTCGGCCCGCGCGACGGGTGCGCGCGAGCTCGAGCTCGACTTCACCGCCGTCGACTACATCAACTCGACCGGCATCGCCCTGATCGTCGGCGTCTTGGCACGCGCACGTGCCGAGAACGTGCGACTGCGCGCTACGGGCCTGACCGCCCACTACCAGCACATCTTCGAGATCACCCGGCTGAGCGACTTCATCGAGATCGTTCAGACCGAGAGCCCGTCGGACACCTAGGAGACTGCGATGTCGACTCAAGCGGCACGAGCAGAAGTGAGCACGCTCACCCCCGATGCCGCCGCGATCGCCATCATCGGCGATGTCACGGCGGCCTGCGAGCAGCAGCTCATGCAGGCGCACGAACTCGCCACCGATGGCGGCGCGTCGATCATCGTGCTCGATTTCACGGCTATGCAGTACATGAACAGTGGCGGCATCGGAATGCTCGTGACCCTGCTGGTCCGCGCCCAGCGCCGACAGCAGCGCATCGCCGCAGTGGGGCTCACCGATCACTATCGCCAGATCTTCGAACTCACCCGGCTCGATGAGGCGATCAGCCTTCACGACGACATCGAGGGCGCACTCCGCGCCCTCGCATCCTGAGACGAGGAATGCCGATGTCCGACTCACCGACGCCGATCCCCCGCGATGCCGGCAACTGGGCCCCGAACGTCGAGCGCTTCCACGTCGCTGACCGCTCCAACCCGCACGGATTCACGGTCGAAGGGCGGCGCGTCACCGGGCCCATGCACGGCTTCGGGCGACTGTGGCAACGCACGTACACCACCACGCTCGGCACGGCCGTGTCGCCCGCAGTGCTCGTCGCTGACTGGCGAGCCCATTTCGGCGACTACTGGCCACCCATGGGTCGCTTCCATGGGAGCGTCTCGGCCCTGCAACCCGGTGATGTGGCTCCGCTCACGGCGGGCGGGGTCACCACGGGCATCATGGTGCTCTACGCCGACGACACCTCGTTCACGTTCCTCACCCCGGAGGGGCACATGTTCGCGGCCATGATCACCTTCTCGGGCGAGAGAGACGAGCTCGGCCAGACGGTGGCCCGCATCCACATGATGCTGCGGTGCTCTGACCCCCTCTTCGAAGCCATGTGGCCCGTGGCACGGCGGGGAGAAGACATCTTCTGGCCAGGCGTGCTGCGCAACCTGGCCGCGGCACACGGTGTCGACAGCGTGACCGTGGATGAGCAGACGGAGTGCCTCGATCGACGTCGGCTGTGGCGCAACTGGATGAACCTGCGGCATAACTCGGGCATCCGATCGGTGCTCCATGCTCTCCGTGCACCGTTCAGACCGAGGCGCACCGAGGCTCGGTCGACGTGACGGTCATCGAGCCCCTGCGACGAGGCGTTCTCGGGTCTCTTATCGTCGCCCACATCGGCCTGGGTATCGTGACCCTGACACTCGGGGGCGAACCGTGGACCCTGCTGGCATGGATCGGGTTCACCGTGGTCGGGGCCCTCATTCTCATGGCGCGCACCGGTGTGTGGATCGGCCGACTCATGCTCGCGCAAGGGCTCGGATGGGCCGTGGCCGGAACGATGTCGCTGCCGGGGGCCGCCCTCGCCGTGCCCCTCGTCGTCGAGATCGTCATCGTGTGGCTCGGGTTCGCGCTCTGGCTGCTCGTGCCGCTTATCGCGCTCGTCTTTCCGAGCGGCCGACTCGAGAGCCGACTCGGTGTCGCCATCGTCGCCGTCATCGCCGGCGTGTGGATGAGCCTGCTCATCGCCGTCGTCGTGAGCCCCGCGCCGCTGCTCTTCTCGGATCGCGTCAATCCGTTCGGCATCGCGGGGCTCGCCGACGTGACGGCCTTCGTGATCGGTGACGGGACCTTCGTCATCGTGCCCATCATCGTCGCCGCGACGCTGATCGATGTGGTCATGCGCTGGCGCCGCGCATCGGGAGCCCGAGCCCTGCAGTTCCGCTGGCTGGCCTACGGCACGGCGCTCACTGTCACCGTCATCGTCGTCATGGTCATCGCCACCACGACCGCGAGTGATTGGCTCTGGTTCGTCGGTCTCGTGCTCATGGTCGGCATCAACGCGATCCCGGTTTCCATCGGGGTCGCGGTCACGCGCCACGGGCTGTACGAGATCGGTCGGATCGTGTCGCGCACGGTCGCCTATTCACTCGTCACCGTTCTCGTGGTCAGCGTGTACGTCGGCGTCGTCTCCTCGGTCACGTGGCTGCTGCCCGCCCTGCCCACCGTGGGCGTGGCCGTGGCGACGCTCGCCGCAGCCGCGCTCGCCCTGCCCGCACTGCGGGCGGTGCAACGCCTGGTCGATCGTCGATTCGACCGAGAACGGTACGACGCGCGAGCCCTTGTCGAGGGCTACGGTCAACGCCTGCGCTCCGGCGCTGATCCCGAAACGAACTCGCGCGACCTCCTCGACGTTGTCGACCGAGCGCTGCGGCCGACGTCGATCGCGCTGTGGACTCCTCAGGAGCAGCAGTGAGCCCGCGAGGCGGGGCCGTGCGCCGCACCGCGCTGTGGTCGGGCGTGGTTGCGTTCTTCGTCGCGACCGGATGGCAAGCGATCACCACCGGGTCATTGACGGGGCTCCTCGGCTTCTCGGGATTCGCCGTCGTCGGCGCTGTCGTGCTCTCGCCGCGTCCCGGCAACGGCGTGGGCTGGCACCTCTACGGCATAGGCCTGTTGTGGACCACGAGCTCGTTGCTCACGATCGCGGGCGGCCTCCCAGGTGAAGGCGAGCTCGCAGCGGGTGCGTCGCCGGGTGCTGCGTGGGTGGAGACGATCATCTCCGGGCTCCTCGCATGGCCCACGTGGGTGATGCTGCCGCTCATCGGGCTGCTGTTCCCGACCGGCAGAGTGGAGACTCGCGTTGGTCGGGTGATGGGGTGGCAGCTTGTGATCTTCGCCGTGCTCGCGGGCGTCGCGACCTCGGTCCAGAGCGGAGCACTCCCGCAGACCGGGCGCGAGAATCCGTGGGGAGTGCCGGCGCTCGACCCTGTCGGAGCGATCATCACCGGTGCGCCCGGCACCTTCTGGTTCGTCGCGCTCATCATCGGGGTGATCGTCGATCTGGCACTGCGCTGGCGACGAGCGACCGAGGTCAGTCGTCTTCAGTATCGCTGGCTGTTTTTCGGCCTGACCGTCGCCATTCTCGCCGTTGCCTGCGCCGGTGTCGGCAACGCGCTCTTCGCCGGTGAGCTGTGGGTCGAGATCTGGTCGGGCATGAGCATCCTGGCCATCAATCTGATCCCCGTGTCGATCGGAATCGCCGTGACCCGCCACGGCCTGTACGAGATCGGGCGGGTCATCTCGCGCACGGTCTCGTACGTCATCGTCACACTGGCCGTCGTCGGCGTCTACGTCGGCGTGGTGGCGTCGGTGTCGGCCCTGGTGCCTGATCTGCCCACCGTCGGTGTCGCGATCGCAACACTGATCGCGGCCGCGCTCGCCTTGCCCGCTCTCCGCGCCGTGCAGCGAGTCGTCGACCGGCGCTTCGACCGTGAACGATATGACGCCCAGGCCCTCGTCGAGCACTATGGCGAACGATTGCGGACGGGTGCCGACCCCGAGTCGAACACGCGCGACCTGCTCGATGTGGTCGACCGAGCCTTGCGACCGACCGCGATCGCCCTGTGGACCCCGCGGGATCGACCGTGAGCGGCCCCCGTACCCTCTCGGGGCGGTCACTGATCGCGCACCTGGTCGCGGCGGTCGTCGTGGCGATGCTCGCGGTGAGCGTCGGAATCCTGACACGGCTCGAGGGTGCACTCGTGCCGTTGATCCCGTTCCTGTCGCTCCTGGGAGTGTTCATCACGGTCGGGTGGATTCTGGCGGCCAAGCGTCCCGACAACCCTCTCGGCTGGCTGCTGCTCGCAGTGCCGGGGCTCTTCACCCTCGGATCACCGGTCACCCTGCTCGGCGAAGCACTGCGTGAGACGGCGCCGACCGTCACAGCGTGGCTCTTCTGGTTCGGCTACGACCGGCCCGACACTTGGGCGTGGTTGCCGCCCATCGGCCTTCTTCTCACCCAGATTCCCCTGCGGTTTCCCACCGGTCAGCTGCCCTCGCCCAGGTGGCGTTGGTTCTCGGCGTACACGATCGTGGCCCTGGTCGTCTGCAGCCTCGTGCTGAGCACCGCGTCGGTCGAGGTCGCTCCGGGCGTTCCCAACCCGATCCACGTCGGGGGAATCATCGACGACTCCATCATCGGAGTTCTCCCGTTCGCGGCCATCGCCGTCGCCATGATCGGCTCGCTCAGCTCGCTGTTCGTGCGGGCCCGTCGAGCAGGACCCGTCGAGGCCGCGCAATTGCGATGGATGCTGTGGTCCGTCACGATCGTCGTCTTCTCGCTGATCGTGGCCTGGTCGCTCCCCGGTGAGGGCGACGACTGGAGCGCAGTGCAGCTCCTCGTGACCCTCCTCTATGGGCTCATTCCGATTTCGATCGCCGTCGCCGTGCTGCGCTACCGCCTCTTCGAGATCGATCGCATCATCTCGCGCACCGCGGCCTACGCCCTCGTGACCGTCGTCATCATCGGCGTCTATGCGCTCATCGTCACGTCGGTGGCCTGGCTGCTGCCCGACGCCCCGACGCTCGGCGTCGCGCTCGCCACACTCGCGGCGGCCGCCGTCTTCCTCCCCGTGCTGCGCGTCCTGCGCCGACTGCTGGATCGACGCTTCAATCGAGCGCAGTACGACGCTGAGCGCGTTGTCGAGTCGTTCGGGCAACGCCTGCGTACCGGAGCAGACCCCCACACCGCCCCGGCCGACCTGATCGGAGCCGTCCAACGCACGCTCGAGCCCGACGTCTTGGGAATCTGGACGGTCCCGCCCGCCGCCCGACCGTGAGCGCGCGCGCAGGGCACAATCGAACAGTGACGAACCCCGTGGCCACACCCGACGTCGACGCCGTCGTCGTCGGCGCGGGGCCGAACGGGCTCGTCGCCGCCGTGCGGCTCGCCGAGGCGGGCCTGCGCGTGCTCGTGCTCGAGGCGGCCGACCACCCCGGCGGCGGGCTGCGCAGCGCCGAGGTGACGCTGCCCGGGTTCGTGCACGACCTCGGCGCGACCGTGCACGCGCTCGGTCTCGCCTCGCCGGCGATGCGGGCGCTCGACCTGGGGGCCGAGGGTCTCGAGCTCGTGCATCCGCCCACCCCGCTCGGCCACGCGATCGACGCGGGCCGCTCGGCACTGCTGCACCGCCCGATCGACGCGACGGCCGCCGGTCTCGGCCGCGACGGGCGCGCCTGGCGCGGGATGCTCGCGCGCCTTTCCGCGAACTGGCCGGGCCTCGCCGCCTCGGTGCTTGACCCCACCCGGCTGCCGCCGCACGATCTGGGCGCGCTGCTCGGCTTCGGCGTGCGGGGCCTTTGGCCGGCGTCGCTCGTCGGGCGCGCTGTCTTCCGCGACGAGCCGGCGCGCGCGCTGTTCGCGGGTCTCGCGGCGCACGCGGCCGTGCCGCTCGGGCAGCCGCTCACGACGGGCATCGGCCTCATGCTCGGCGGCCTCGCGCACGGGGTCGGCTGGCCCGTCGCCCGCGGCGGTTCGCAGTCGGTCGCCGACGCGCTCGTCGCCCGCCTGCGCTCGCTCGGCGGCGAGGTGCGCACGGGCCACCGCGTCACCGCGCTCGCCGAACTGCCGAGCGCGCGCGTCGTCGTGCTCGACCTCACGCCGCGCCAGGTGCTCGCGATCGCGGGCGACGCCCTGCCTGCGCGCTACGCCCGTCGGCTCGCGCGCTGGCGGTACGGCGCCGGAGTCTTCGCGGCGCACTGGGCGCTCGACGGTCCCGTTCCCTGGGCAGACCCCGCGCTCGCCGGTGCCGGAACAGTGCACATCGGCACCGCCGAGCAGGTCGCCCGCACCGAGCGCGAGGCCGCGCGCGGCCGGCACGTCGACGACCCGTGGGTGCTCGCCGTGCAGGCGACGGTCGCCGACCCCACGCGCGCGCCCGCGGGCAAGCACACGCTGTGGGCCTACTGCCGGGTTCCGAACGGCAGCACCGTGGATGCCTTGCCCGCCCTCGAGGCGCAGCTCGAGCGCGTCGCGCCGGGGTTCCGCGAGCGCGTGCTCGGGCGGCACGTCATGGGCCCGGCCGCCCTCGAAGGGTGGAACGCGAACCTCGTCGGCGGCGACATCGGCGGCGGCGCGACCGACCTGCGGCAGCTCGCGGCCCGGCCCTCGCTCTCGCTCACGCCCTGGGCCACGCCCGTGCCGGGGCTGTACCTGTGCTCGTCGTCGACGCTGCCCGGCGGCGGCGTGCACGGCATGGGCGGCTGGAACGCCGCCGGGGCGGCGCTCGCGCGGCTCGGCGCGGGCAGCGCGGGCGTCACCGGCGCGAGCGGAGCATCCCGTGACTGACACCGCAACCACCCGCGCGGCACCGCCCGCCTGGTCGATGGCGGTCGCCGCGATGCTGCTCATCCAGGTGTCGAATGCGCTCTCGGTCACCGTGATCGACGCGGTCGGCGCGGCCGGAACCTCGTGGTTGCGCATGTGCTTCGGCGCGATCTTCCTGCTCCTCATCGTGCGGCCCAGCCTGCGCAGCATCCGCCGGGCCGACGTGCCGACGCTCCTGATGCTCGGCGCGGTGACGGGGCTCATGACGACGTTCTTCCTGGCCGCGCTCGACCGCATCCCGCTCGGCACGGCCGTCGCCATCGAGTTCCTCGGCCCGCTCACCGTCGCGGCCGTCATGAGCCGTCGGCGCCGGGCGCTCGTCTGGCCGGCCCTCGCGCTCGTCGGCGTCGTGCTGCTGACCGAGCCCTGGAAAGGGGCGACGGATGCTCTCGGCATCGTCTTCGCCCTGCTCGCGGGCATCTGCTGGGGTCTCTACAACCTGCTGACCCAGCGGGTCGGCGACCGCTTCAGCGGCATCACCGGGCTCGCCTTCACGATTCCGATCGCGGCCGTCGTGACGACGGTCATCGGGCTGCCGCAGGTGATCGGCGGCGCGCCCACGGTGCCGATCATCCTGCTCGCAGCGGGCATCGCGCTCATCACGCCCGTCGTCTCGTTCGGCCTCGAGATGCTCGCCCTGCGGCGCATGACGCACACGGCGTTCGGAACGCTGCTCGCGATCGAGCCGGCCTTCGGGCTCGTCGTCGGGCTCATCATCCTGAGCCAGCTGCCCGGGCCGCTGCAGATCATCGGCATCGTGATCGTCATCGTCGCAGGCGCCGCGGCTCAGCGCGACGGCACGCGGTCACGCGCGGTCGACGACCCCGCCATCCCACCAGCGCAGCACGCGGAGTGACAGGAAGGTCAGCCACGGCGACGGCTCGCCGACGGGCACGTCGAGCTCGAACCAGACGCGGCCCGGGTGGCGGCGCTCCTGCAGCCAGCTGCCGTCGGGCTGCTGGGCGTCGCGGATGATCCCGATCGCGTCGGATGCCCGCTCGTCGGGCGGCGTGCCCTCGAGCAGTGACGCCCGTCGCAGGTAGTCCATGACGTTGAGGGCGCTGTAGACGTGACGGAACGGGTAGCCGAAGTGCGTGGCCCAGGGCGCCACGAGCTCGCCGGTCGACGCACGGTAGAGCATCCGTCGCCGCAGCAGGTACTCGTGCGCCGCATGCCGCGCCGGGCGCAGGCGGGTGTCGCCCGTGCGCTCCTCCCACTCCAGGATGCCCTTCAGCGCGTTGAGCGTCGAGTGGAAGCTCGACCGCGTCGAGCCCTCGACCCACTTGCAGTTCCAGCCGCCCTCGTCCATCTGGTGCTCGGCGAACCACGTCGCGATGCTGTCGACATCGGCACCGCTTTCTGCACCGCCCAGCCAGGCGCCGTTGGCGAGGGTGAAGCCGTTGATGCACGCGTCGACCTCGCCGCCCCAGTAGGGCAGGTCGTCGTACTCCCACCGTGAGTTCGCGGCGAGCTTCTCGGCGGTGCCGGCGAGCGCCGCGGCGTCGAGGCCGAACTCGCGCAGGGTGTTGAGGGTCCAGGTGGTGGCCGTCCAGGGCTGCCCTTCCTGGGCCTCCTCGCTGTCCCAGTCGAACCCGGCGGGAAAGTACGCGCCACCCGCCCACTGGCCGTCGGCATCCTGATGCGCGAGCAGCGCGGCGCCCATGCCCTCGGTCGCGACGCGCGCGCGGGTCGCCTGCCACACGTGCTCGGGCTCATCGGCGAGGTCGCGCTCGACCTGCCAGCGCAGCGCCGGGTCGGTGTCGAGCATCCACTGCAGCAGGCGCTCATCGGGCGGCAGAGTCGTCATGCCGCGAGCGTAGCCCCGGTCGCCGACGGCCACACATACCGCGTAGGGTCAGGCCATGCGGACGTCTGATGAGTACTCGCTTTCATCCCGGCCAGCTGACCTCGTGGACACCGTCGCACGGAAGGCAGGGCGATGACGCTTCCCCAGACAGTCATGAGTGAGCACGGGCTGACCGTCGAAGGGGCCGGGCCAGAACTGCTTGCTGAGCTGCTGGCCGAGTACGGGGCGATCCTTCGGCGCACGAGCCCGCACGTCTGGGAGTCGATGGTTCCGGGCCCCACCCGAGACGAGATCGTGAAAGGACTCGAGGGTGTCGGACTCCCTGCGCCCGACGAACTCGTCGCCTGGTGGACGTGGCGCAACGGCCACGTTCCCGGCGTCCCGCACGGTCTAGGCTTCCCTTTGCCGCAGTATTCACTCGAGCAGGCTCTTCGCTACCGGGAGGATGACGAGGACTTCGCCTTCGAATTGCTTCCGTCAGATTCGTGGCTGAGGGTCGCAGGCGAAGGCCTCAAGAGATCAGTCGGCGTCAACCACGACTCGACTATCGATGCACTTGTCGTCCGAGGTCTCGCCCCAGAATTCGACGGTCTGTACGGGAAAGTGACCCACGGTCAAGCAGTGTCGATGTGCACGTTCATGACCTGGCAATTGGTTGCCATCGACGAAGGATGGAACAAGTACGACTCGTCAACGGGGTTCTGGCGCGTGGTTCACCCCGAGGAGTACCCACTTGAATGGCTACTCACGGGGCTCATCTAGGTTGAGGCCCAGAAGGCGAAAACACAGTCAGCTCCGCCTTGAAGGCCTGGACCACCTCTCATGCGGCATCCTTGGATTCCAGCCGCTGAAGGAATTCGGCGAAGGTCAGTGCGACGATTCTGGGCAGTCGATCTTCATCGACGTACACGACTGCCGGCTCTGATGAGCTAGACCGGTAATCGAGCATCACGGCATCATGACCGCCAGAAGGCATGGCGCAGATGACGATCCCGATGTCCGGATAACCCCACTCCGTGATCATGTGAGGAGAGTTCTCAATGCCCCGGACACCGATGCCCAGAATGCCGGCGATCTCGAAGTAATTCGGCGCCCAAGAGGTCTCGAACTCTGTGCGGTAGCAGCGCCGTGTGGGGACGCCGCCGTTTTGCATGCGGAGTAGCTCCAGGTACGAGGAGGGACGCTTACGACCCAGCGACTCCTCAACATCAGCAACCGTGATGTCGGTAAACTCCGGCCCTGTGTAGTCCGGCTCGTCCTCGAACTCGATGATCGTCATTGCGTCCCCCAGATCGAGAACTCGCCTTTGTGGCCGGTGGGGTGGGCCCCGCGTTCCATCACCTGAGCGGCGCGATCACAGATTACGCGGTTACGAATCGAATGTGCGCAGAGAATGCAAGGGGATGGTGGAAGTAAGGGGAATACTGTCGAAAAGTGCCCCGCCCTTGCGCCGCATAGTGAGTACCCATCATCTCATCCGACAGCGACCTCTGCTACAGCGTCGCCACGGCCGGAAACTCCCCACTCATCTCCCGCCTTTGAGCGAGGAGAAGCTGGTCATCGCTGAAGCTCGATACGAAGCAGGCGCGACTCTCAAGGCGATTGCTTCAGACCTTGGAATCAGCCGCCAGTCACTTGCGCACCAGCTACGCAAGCGCGGGTTGAAACTCCGAGGCCGTGCTCCTGAGCCGCACGAGGTCGATGAGATGCGTCGCCGATACGAGGCTGGCGACTCGCTTGAAACGGTCGGCAGCAGACTTGGGTTCTCGGCGGGCACAGTGCGCACCTGGCTCATCGACTCAGGAGTCGCAATGCGCGATACCCACGGTCGCAGCAAATAAATCGTCCACTGCACGTGAATACTCCGGGATAGGTCGCCTGTCCGAGCCTAATTAGGCGTGGCCTTGCCAGTCCACTACGACCCGGTCAATGTGCTGAGGTAGCTCGGCAATCCGGGTCTTCTCAGATGACGGTGTAGGTCGGCCGGGCGCGTCGGTCCGCAGATAGACGTCGAGGTCTCCCGACGATGGAGGTTCCTACGCCATCCATCGGAAAGACCTCGACGTGCCCGACGCTACCCCGCCGCCCGGCTTCGGCCGCCCTGACCTGACCGCCTTCGCTCGACTCGACGGCCTCGGTCTGAGCGTGATCGGGCAACGACTTGAACCGGATCGTGCGGTCCTCGCGTGCCGCGTGGTGGAACCAGATCAGTCGTGCCGGCGGTGCGGCAGCGAAGGCGCCGCTCGTGACACCGTGATCCGGCGGTTGGCCCACGAGCCGCTGGGCTGGCGACCGACCGTGCTGGAAGTTGTAGTGCGTCGCTACCGCTGTGCAGACTGCGGACACGTGTGGCGCCAAGACACCAGCGCCGCGGCGGAGCCACGCGCGAAGCTCTCGCGCACCGGGCTGCGGTGGGCGCTGGAAGGGATCGTGGTCGCACACCTCACCGTCGCCCGTGTCGCCGAGGGACTCGGGGTCGCGTGGGACACCGCCAACAACGCGGTCCTGGCCGAAGGCAAGCGGCTGCTGATCAACGACCCCACGCGGTTCGAGGGCGTGAAGGTGATTGGCGTCGATGAGCACGTCTGGCGCCACACCAGGCGTGGCGACAAGTACGTCACCGTGATCATCGACCTCACCCCGGTCCGCGATGGCGCCGGCCCAGCAAGGCTGCTGGACATGGTCGAGGGCCGGTCGAAGGCGGCGTTCAAGACCTGGCTCGCCGACCGCGACGACGCCTTCCGTGACGCGGTCGAGGTGGTCGCGATGGACGGCTTCACCGGGTTCAAGACCGCCGCTGCGGAGGAGATCCCGGACGCGGTCACGGTGATGGATCCCTTCCACGTCGTGCGCCTGGCCGGTGACGCCCTCGACAGGTGCCGGCGCCGGGTCCAACTCGCGATCCACGGGCACCGTGGGTTCAGGGACGATCCGCTCTACAAGTCGCGGCGCACGCTGCACACCGGTTCGGACCTGCTCACCGACAAGCAGAGCGACAGGCTACGCGCGCTGTTCGTTGATGACGCTCACGTCGAGGTCGAGGCGACCTGGGGTGTCTACCAGCGCATGATCGCCGCCTATCGCCACGAGGACCGGCAACGTGGCCGCGAGCTCATGGAGAAGCTGATCACCGACCTCAGCGCCGGCGTCCCCAAGGTGCTCACCGAGCTCACCACCCTGGGCCGGACCCTGAAGAAGCGAGCCGCTGACGTGCTCGCCTACTTCGAACGACCCGGCACCAGCAACGGGCCGACCGAGGCGCTCAACGGACGGCTCGAACACCTGCGCGGCTCCGCACTCGGGTTCCGCAACCTGACCAACTACATCGCCCGAAGCCTGCTCGAGACCGGCGGCTTCAGACCCCAACTCCTACACCCCCGATTGGGATGAGCCGGCAATCCTCTCCTCATCAGTCCAACTTGCGATGAAATCGGGGTCGTTGCTCTTAGGGGCGTCCACAACATCTCGAATACGCACCGCTACTGGCACTCCGGTACTCACCCCGGTAACCAGAGCATGTTGCTGAGCAAGGCCCGGCAGTTGATCGAGAAGGGCACGAGAACTCAGCGCAGTGGCGTGACGAAGCAGTGCTTGATCTGACTCGTGGGTAAGTCTGTGCGCGATTACTGTGCCACACTGCGCAACGACAGTCTCACTCAGCTCACTCGGACGCTGGCTCGCGAGCAGAAGGGATATTCCGAACTTTCTGCCTTCTTTTGCGATGCGTTCGAAGACGGCAGTTGAGCGGCTTCCGCCTCCGTTGCTGTCATGGCGAGCCGGGATGAAGCGGTGTGCTTCTTCGAGCACCAGCAGCAATGGGTGTCTCGCGCGAGGATCACTGCGCACAGCAAAGTCGAAGAGGATACGACCAAGCAGCGCCGTTACGTTCTCAAGTACATCACTGGCGATAAGGCTCAGGTCGAAGATAGTAACCGACGGGCCAGAATCGTGGTTCTTCGTTTGCTCTCGATAATTTGCGGCGGCGGGCCAATCTGATGAATCGTTGTCCTTCGTCGGGTCGGCTCCCATCACTGCACGCAGATAGGTACCAAGGGGGTCATCGTGTTTCTCGACCCTGGTCATGAAGTCGTATCTGCCATCGGCAAGGAGGCGGCTGAGGCGCATCTGCAGTGTCGCGACGTATCCAGCGATCTTGTTGTCATTAGCCTGTTCCAGCTGGATACGGTTCGGCATGAAGAAGTCACAGAGCTGTTGCAGATCATAGAACACCGGAGCGTCGAAGTCTGCACCGGTCGCACCGCTGCCGAGACCAAGTTCACTCAATGCAGTGGTTATGTGCTGTTTGAGTTCACGGACGAGTTTCCCGACTATCTCTCGATGTTTTGGCGTGAGCGCTGCCCACTTCGGATTATTGGTCAGTCCAGAGTCGGCTATAGCTTTAGTGACGAGAGGAGCCATTGCCTCCCAATGTGACTTAATCGGCGAGGCCTGTTTTGCCTGGAACTCAACAAGTCGAGAAAGATCGGTGAGCTGACGGAAGGTCGGCCCTTCCGCATCCTTGTCGTTCGAGAATTGCGCCTCAACTATCGCGAGAGTATTCCGCACGTTGTCGAGCCGATCTGCTTCGACGTGGGAGGTGGCACCGGCGATTCTTGCGTCTGCAACCGCGCGCTGAAGCACTGGAGCCTGTACGCCTTCGCTGGCGCGCAGGAGAGCTAGGTGCTCTTCGTTGTTCATGAACCAATGCGGCAAGAACAGACCCGACTCAGTACCTGGCTCAGGGCCGAGGACAATGGTGCGCGTTTTCTGCCCACGAGAGCTGTCGTTCGCAAAGGACTGAGCGTACTCTCCGTTGATATCGAAGATGACTATGTGGCCGCTGCTGATCTGATTATCGAGAAGGCCGTCGATTAGTGCGGTGACTGTGCACGATTTCCCTGATCCAGTGGATCCGACAACAGCGCAGTGGTGCCCAAGAAGGAGATTGGCATCGAGATAAACGTCTTGTTCTGAAGCAATTGCTGACGAGCCTAAACGGACTGAAGGCACCTCCTTGGGAAGAAATATGTTCTTGACCTCGGCAGGAGTCGCCGTCCTGACCGGCGCGTGAAGCGACGGATAGGCAGTCAGCCCCGATTTGAACTTCTCCCCTTCGAAACGACCAACCACCGACGCCTCAAGCTCATAAGAAGCTTGGTCGTCCTCGCTGAGCAGTCCGCGACCAGGCGCTATCTCATTGCGCCTCACGATGGAAACACCTGTAATGATCGCTACTACCCGATGAGCACCGGCCGGTGCGGTCACATATGAGTTGACAACTCCCACAGTCTGAAGACCGTCAGGCCCTACTTTGGTGAAACCTTTCGAACCAATATCCAGCGACACTTTCAGAGTCGTGCTCTGCACGGCCGTCACCCGGCCGATAACACCTACCTCACTCATCGCCTGAAGAGTCTTCCTTCTTCTGCGCGGAGGTGAAGTTCTCGAGCGATTCAATAAGGTTCATGATCGCAGCTGGGGCGTTGACCTGCAGATCGAGTCCCGACTCGGGCAGCAGGTCAACCATGTGAATGAACTCTCCGGCTTTGCCAGTCAAGACGGCGATACGCGAGTCATCTCCGGCAGCCAGAGCAGCCAGCGGAGTGTCCTTCGTCTCAATTCCCTGCGTCGCCAGGGTTGTACCTACGAGGTCATCGTCGAGGACAGCTTTCAGCAGCGATTCCTGTTCCAAAATGGCACAGGGATCGACCGCCAGAACATTGATCGCTGGGTTGATCGCCAAGCTGCGCAGGAGAATCCGGTTGATGTGAGGGTCACCAAATCCATAGCCGATCGTCACTACCGCGGTGTCATTCTGTTGAACTGCATCGCTCAGCAAGCGCATGAGATCGGAATACGGATATGAAAGGGAATCGCCTTCTTTTGCGGCCGTGGGATAGATAAGTACGGGCTCTTGTATCGAAGCGCTGCCCTCTGGAACCTGCACGACCTCGAGCGTCGTGACTCCGGTCTCAGCGCTGATGCGTGGCTTCCAGTTCAAACTGCCGTGGATCTTGTGTAAATAGAGCGCGCTGTCGGCTCGGGCGACCACTTGTTGCGAAGTTGTCTCGACGCGGTGGAAGTCCAGTCCGTAGTAAGCAAGGTTCAGACGCCGTTCGACCGTGCCACTGAACCCGTCAATATAGGGGTATCCCAGTTCATCGAGTGACCGTTCGAGAACGAGATCATAGTTCGTCGTGAACAGCTTGGGCCTTGGGAGGTTGGCTCGTCGGCTTCGAACGATCCGCGAGAGGAACTGCCGATGAGCCGCGAGGGGATCTTCAAGATGGCAGTCTGAGGTAGGGAGTTCACAGGCATGAGCAAAAGCAACGTTGATCTTGCCCTTGAGCTGTTCGATTTGCTCCTTGGTGAAACTCTTTACATTGTCTCCGCTGCTAAAAGTCACCTCCGCGAGTCCGGTTTGATCGGCAAGCGAGGCTCCCAGTTGTAGCCCGTTGAGCAGCTTCTCCAGGTCTCCGTCATCTTTGGGATTGAGGAAAGCTAGAAGATCTGTGTCCGTCTTGTCCAGCTGTTCCCCGGCGTCTTCAATGAGTGATTGCACTGCATCGTTATTGAGATTACGCGTTTGCGGCGACCCCAGATGGAATGATGCGCCCGAGCCGATAAGCAATACAAGGTTTTGAACCTGTAACAGTGAGGCAATGTGGTCTTGCACGACGTGCCGGTCTTGGTCGGTAAGCCGTGACTTCACGGTGCCGCCGACAAGAAATAGCCCTGGAACTGAATTTCCCGGATCGAAACTACTCATGCCAGCCCTGTCTCTTCACTCAATGCCCCGATGGGCATGGCTCCTCACCGTCACGTTATCAGTTTGTAGAGCGCGGATCGTCTGCCCTGAGCAGGTGCCCTTCTGGTCTGCTCTGGGCAGACAACGCCTCAGTTGCTCGTCACCGTTGTCGTACCTTCCCGACACACTATCCGTGTATCAGGAGGGCGACATGGCCGATATGACGTTTGAGAACGTAACCGATGAGCGAACCGCGCGGGCGGTGATCGCGTCAGTAACCGAAACCGGCGATTTTCAGACCAACACCGTGCTTCGGCTCGCTGGGAACGGTCTCGATACACTCCGGCTTGCCCTGAGCAACGAGTTGATCGTCGGGATGCAGCGCGCTGACTTGCACCTGTGGCGGCGACGATTCGATGTCGCCGACCCCGTGCAGGTGTTTGAAGGAATCGAGCAAAGCGAACGGCTCGGGCAGCATATTCTGATCCCCGGCGATCCTCATTGGCCTGCTGCGCTTGATCCTCTCGATCACCGCACGCCGCTCGCGCTCTGGACGCAGGGAGACACGACCTTGCTCGCAGACTCGTTGGCGAGCCGCGCCGCGCTTATTGGCACCCCCAACCCATCTCTATATGGACTGCAGATGGCCACAGCACTGGCCGCTGATCTCGCCGCAGATGGGCGCACTATCGTTTCGTTCCCCGATGACGGCATCGCTGAGGCCGCAATCACCTCCGCACTCAAGCACAACGACCGCGTGATTCTCGTCATGCCCGATCCGATCAATCAATCACAGATCGAAAACTACGACTGGCTGGAGCAGGCCGCAACGACCAGCCTGCTCGTCACTGATCGCCCGCCGAGCGACATACGACATACCAGCGCGTTGACCGCGAACGGTCTCCTTGCTGCGCTCTCCGGCATGACGACCGTTGTTGAGGAACAGGCCGGCTGGGATTACCGCTGGACTGGCGCCCCGTTCCATGCGGCAGCCTATGGCAGACCTGTTGGCGCGGGGTCAAGTCCCGTGGAGTGGTGTAACCGTTTCGTGATCCTTCAAGGATGTGGGGG
>CAZILZ010000015.1:0-11530 GCA_964540305.1 uncultured Microbacteriaceae bacterium
GGAGGTCTTCGCTACCTCAAACGTTCACAACGTCCCGGGGAACTACACCTAGCCGGCACCTCCGCATGACGAGAGCCCCGCATCCTGCAGCAGGATGCGGGGCTCTCGTCGTGCGTGACGCGACCGTCGGCTAGGCCGTGATGGCCGCCGTGACGGTCTTGCGGCTCGTGAGCACCTGGTCGATGAGACCGTACTCGAGCGCCTCGTCGGCGATGAGGATCTTGTCGCGGTCGATGTCTTTGTTGACCTGCTCGACCGAGCGGTTCGAGTGCTTCGAGAGCGTCACCTCGAGCCACTCGCGCAGCCGCGCGATCTCTTTCGCCTGAATCTCGATGTCGCTCGCCTGACCGCGCCCGGCATCGCCGGTGGCGGGCTGGTGGATGAGCACCCGCGCGTTCGGCAGTGCCAGGCGCTTGCCCGGCGTGCCGGCCGCGAGCAGCACGGCTGCGGCCGAGGCCGCCTGACCGAGCACCACGGTCTGGATCTGCGGGCGGATGTACTGCATCGTGTCGTAGATCGCCGTCATGGCCGTGAACGAGCCGCCGGGGCTGTTGATGTACATGACGATGTCGCGGTCGGGGTCTTGGCTCTCGAGCACGAGCAGCTGAGCCATGACGTCGTCGGCCGAGGCGTCGTCGACCTGCACCCCGAGGAAGATGATGCGGTCTTCGAACAGCTTGGCGTAGGGGTCTTGCCGCTTGTAGCCGTAGGCCGTGCGCTCTTCGAAGCTGGGCAGGATGTAGCGGCTGCTCGGCATCATCGGGTTCGCGGCGCCGAAGGTAGGAAGGTCCATGATGTGCGTCTCTCTCGTCTCTCGCCGCTGCTACTTCTCGCCCGTGCCGCCGCCGCCGACGATGTCGGTGGCCGAGGCGCGGATGTGGTCGACGAAGCCGTAGGCCAGCGCCTCTTCGGCGGTGAACCAGCGGTCGCGGTCGCCGTCGGCGTTGACCTGCTCGACCGTCTTGCCCGTCTGGGCAGCCGTGATCTCGGCAAGACGCTGCTTCATGTCGCTGATCAGCTGCGCCTGCGTCTGGATGTCGCTCGCCGTGCCGCCGAAGCCGCCGTGCGGCTGGTGCAGCAGCACGCGCGCGTTGGGCGTGATGTACCGCTTGCCCTTCGTGCCCGCCGTGAGCAGCAGCTGGCCCATCGAGGCCGCCATGCCGATACCGACCGTGACGATGTCGTTGGGCACGAACTGCATGGTGTCGTAGATCGCCATGCCGGCCGTGATCGAGCCGCCGGGCGAGTTGATGTAGAGGAAGATGTCTTTCTCGGCGTCCTCCGCCGCGAGCAGCAGCAGCTTGGCTGCGATCTCGTTGGCGTTCTCGTCGCGCACCTCCGACCCCAGCCAGATGATGCGGTCTTTCAGCAGTCGGTCGAAAACACTGTTCGGCATTGCCGGTTCAGCCATGGGGAGAGCTCCTGTTCGTCTCGTCCCTCGAATCTACCCAAGCGCGCGAGCGCGAACGGCCGTGTTCGCCGTGGGCAGAGAACCGGCCAGCCGCTACTCCTCGACGACCGAGATCTCGTAGAACGAGCCGTCGAACGAGGTGATGGTCGAGATGACCGTGCCGCTCGCCGACGAGGCCGTGTAGCCGCACCGGATCTCGTTGCCCACGAACACCTCGATGTCGAATGTTCCGCAGTCGACCACCGGCGTCTCGCCCAGCGTGCCCGCGATCGCTTCGGCAGTGAGCTGGTTGAACGCGTCGATCGACTCGAAGACCGCGTCGGGCTGCGGCGTGGGCTCGCTCTCCGAGCCGATCACCTGCAGCTCGTACTCGGCACCCACGATGCTCCTGATCGTCACCGTGTACGCCCCCGAGGTCTCGCTGACCTCGTCGAAGGCCGTGCATTCCAGCGAGGTGCCCTCCACGAACGGCACCTCCTCGGTGCCGCAATCGACATCGACGGTGAAGCCCTGACCGGCGATGACGTCTTCCGCGACGATCGCCAGGTCGGCCGCGTTGATCGTCGTCGGCGCATCGTCGTCGACGCTCACGGCTCCCGTGGTGTCGATGGGCCCGGCGCATCCCGCGAGCAGCAGGGCCGAGGCGATGAGAAGCGAGGAGGCGAGTGCGAGTGAACGCGTCATGCCGCGACGGTACTCCCGCGCCCGGATGCTCGGCAATGAGCAAAACCTGCCCCCGCGAGCGCCCGCCCGGCGGCCGGATGCGCGAGGGGCTCGGCGCCGCAGCGCCGAGCCCCTCTGTGCACGAGCGATCTAGTGGTCGTGGCCCTCGTGATCGCCGTGGTCGTGACCGGCGTGGTCGTCGGTGTCGATCGCCTCGGCGACGGGCGCCACGGCGGCGGCCGTGAAGGCGGTCAGGTCGACGGCCTTGCCCTTCGAGTCGACGACCTTCGCCTTGCTGAGGGCGACCGAGAGCGCCTTCGAGCGGGCGACCTCGCCGACCATGCCGGGGATCTGGCCGTTCTGGTCGAGCACCTTGATGAACTCGCCCGGCTCCATGCCGTACTGCGCGGCGCCCTGGATGAGGTACTGCGTCAGCTCGTCCTGGCTGACCTTGACCTCCTCCTTCTCGGCGAGCGCGTCGAGGAAGATCTGGGTGCGGAACGTGGTGGTGCTCGACTCGGTCACCTCGGCGCGGTGCTCGGCGTCCTCCAGTCGACCCTCGTTCTCGAGGTGGCGGTGCACCTCGCCCTCGACGAGCGAATCGGGCACCGGGATCTCGACCTTCTCGAGAAGCGCGGCCAGCAGCTTGTCGCGCGCCTGAGCGCCCTGGCCGAACGACTTCTGCTTCAGCAGCTGCTCCCGCAGGTCGGCCCGCAGCTCGCCGATGGTGTCGAACTGGCTGGCGATCTGGGCGAAGTCGTCGTCGGCCTCGGGCAGCTCGCGCTCTTTCACCGAGATGACGGTGACCTCGATCTGGGCCATCTCGCCCTCGTGGTCGCCGCCGAGCAGCTTCGATTCGAACGTCGTGGTCTCGCCGGCCGTGAGCGTGTCGACGGCGTCGTCGATGCCGTCGATGAGCTCGCCCGAGCCGAGCTCGTACGAGATCGAGTTGGCGGTGTCGACCGTGGTGCCGCCAACCGTGGCGATGAGGTCGAGCTGCACGAAGTCGCCCTTCGCCGCGGGGCGGTCGACCGTGACGAGCGTGCCGAAGCGGCTGCGCAGGTTCTCGAGCTCGGCCTCGACCTCGTCGGGGCTCACCTCGGTGGCGTCGACCTCGATCGTGAGGCCGTCGTACTTCGGGATCTCGAACTCGGGGCGGACATCCACCTCGACCGTGACCAGCAGGTCGCCCGAGAAGTCTTTCTCGCTCGGCCACTCGGCGATGTCGGCCTGAGGGCGCCCGAGGGCGCGCAGGCCCTGCTCGGCGATCGCGGCGCGGTAGAAGGTGTCGAGACCCTCGCTGACGGCGTGGTTGAGCACCTCGCCGCGACCGACGCGCTGGTCGATGATGGGCGGCGGAACCTTGCCCTTGCGGAAGCCCGGAATGTTCACGGTCTCGGCGATGTGCTTGTAGGCGTGCTGGATGCTCGGCTTGAGCTCGTCGGGCGTCACCGTGATGGCGATCTTGACGCGCGTGGGGCTGAGCTTCTCGACCGTGGACTGGACCAAAGGGGTTCTCCTGAGATGTGTGAACGTGAGGCGTGGGCAAGTGGGCGTGCGCGTGGGGTTGGTCGGGGCGACAGGATTTGAACCTGCGGCCTCCCGCTCCCAAAGCGGGCGCTCTACCAAGCTGAGCTACGCCCCGAAACCGTGACCGTGGACCACGTCAGCGTCACGACGCGGCGTCGCTTCGAAAAATGGCCTCGGCAAGTCTAGCCGAGTCGTCGAGCCCCTCCGCTGGGCGCCCGCGCGCATGCGTTAGGCTGGAGGTCGCGCGGGCTGACGGCCCGCCGCGGGGCTGTAGCTTAGTGGTAAAGCCTCTGTCTTCCAAACAGATGATGCGAGTTCGATTCTCGTCAGCCCCTCTCCCTTCTCGTCTGGCCGCGGCGCAGCTCCTGCGGCGCCGCGCGCTCCGCGCCACGAGCGCGGTCGTGCCGCTGCGCGCCCGGCTTCTCGCACGGTGTGCGACAGGTCTCACGTAACGATGCGTGCGACGTGTCCGAAAGGGTGCGAAACGGGCCTCGCACGTCGCGCACGACGCGCACGACGACGCCCCCGCGGCCCAACCCGCGGGGGCGTCGTCCTCACAGAAGGCTCAGTCTTCGAGGAAGGGCATGATCTCGCCGTCGAAGGGCGGCGGCAGCTCGATGACGCCCTCGACGAGCGAGACGATCGTGTTCCAGAAGCCATCCGGGTGCTGCATGGCGTAGCCCGGCACGAGCCAGGCGTTGCCGTCCGCATCCCACAGCAGCAGCAGCGTCGCCTCGGCGGAGTCGACGGTCACGGTCACCGTCTCCGGCTCGGGCAGCGGGGCGGGCTCGGTCGTCGGCTCGACGATCGGCTCTTCACCGGGCTCGGTCGGCTCGACGACGGGCTCCTCACCGGGCTCGGTCGGCTCGACCGGCTCGGTCGGCTCGCCCGGCGAGGGCTCGACGACTCCGGGGTCGGTCGGTGCCGGCTCGACGGGTGCGTCGGGCTGCTCGCCCGAGGAGGAGACCGAGGTGTCTCCGCCGCCGGCGGGCACAGCATCCCGCGTCAGACCCGAGTCGGCGGCGAGGATATCCATGCCGCCCTGGTAGTCGGGCCCGCCGGCGCCATACCAGCGGCCGTCGTCGAGACGGTCGACAGCGGCCGTGGCCGATACCGTTCCGAAGTCGCCGCGGTCGATGACCTCGATCGAGTGGCCGTAGGCCCACGCGATCTCGCCGAGGGGGCTCCACGCGATGCTGTAGTCGATCGCGGTCGCGACGCCGTCGACCACGAGGTTCGCGGTCGCCATCGTCTGCCACGCGTCAGCCATCACGCGCACGTCGTCGGGCGCGACGTCGAGACCCATCGCCGCGAACAGCTCTGCGGCCTGCGCCCGAGCCTCGGCCTCGCTCGGCGCGAGCGACTCGCTCGCCGGGATCTCGGGCGAGATGCACTCTTCGAACTGCTCGGTGCCGGTCTCGGTCTCGTAGCTCACGAGCTCGCAGACGGGCGCCGGGTAGGCGGCGGGGTTGTTGTACCACCAGTTGCCCGTGCCGCTCCAGGTGACGGTGATCGACGGCCCGCTGCCGTCCTCCGGGCCGATCACATAGCTCGGCCAGGCCGGGTCGAAGTACGAGGTCTGGCCGACCGTGCCGTCGACGCCGAACTGGTCGGCCATGTCGGCGAGCACCTCCTCGGGCGTGCCGAGGCGGCGCAGCTGGTAGACGCCGCCGCTGCCGCCGGAGGTGCCGAGGCCGGGGCCGGCCACGTAGTCGTAGTCGATCCACATCGCGATGCGGGCCTCGTCGGCGAGCGCCGTGGCTTCGGCCGCGCCCGGCGAGCTGCCCGCGCCCGCGGCCGTGAAGAGCGGCGACTGAGGGGCGAAGGGGTTCACGATGACGAGCGACCCCACGGCCACCGCCGCGACAGCCGCGAGCGAGGCGCTCGCGAAGCGAGTGGTGCGCCCGTGATTCACGAGGCGCGGTGCACGACGACTCGAGGCCGAAGCCACGAGGTCGGGAGACAGATCGGGGGCAGGAGCATCCGTGCCCGCAGATCGCCGCAGGCGGTCGGTCAGGTGGTCAGCGTTGTCACTCATACCCGGTTTATGTCGCGGGAGCGGTCGATCTTTCAGAACTGCCCGAATCCGTCTCGCCCAGCGCTGCGGCGAGCGCCTTCTTGGCGCGGTGCAGCCGGATGCTCACGGCATTCGCGCTGACCCCGAGCGTGATCGCCGCATCGCCCACCGACAGGTCGTCGAGCACGACCAGTGCGAGCACCTCCCGGTCGCGCGGCCCGAGGGCGGCCCACGCCCGGGCGAGCTCCGCATCCGCCGTCACGAGGGATTCGGCCGACGGTGCCGAGTCGGGCACCGAGAGCAGCCCGAGCACAGAGGCTCTCGCCGCCAGCCGGCGCCGGTGGTTCGCGACCTGGTAGGCGGCGATGCGGTACAGCCACGGCAGCTCTTCGCCCGGGGTCACCGACCCTCGCTTGCGCCAGGCGATCGCGAACACATCGGCGGCGAGGTCGTCGACGTCGGCGCGGTCGACGCGGCGCGCGAGGTACCGGCTCACTGCCGGGAGGTGCTGGGTGTAGACGGCCACGAAGGGCTCGCTCGACGCGGGCATGCCCTCAGTCTGGTGGCGCGGCGCGTGCACAGGCACCCCAACGTTTCGCGCGTGTCGAACGTCACGGCGCTAGCGTGTGCGCATGAGCGAGTCCACCCCCGATCGCGCCTGGGCCGGCCGCGTGCTCTTCCCCCGCTCGTCGGCCGAGCTGCGCCTCACGACAAGCTGCCCGGCCTGCTTCGTGCCTCTGACGTCGACGGTGTGCGCGAGCTGCGGCCTCGACCTGCGGCACCCGGCCTCGACCGAGCTCGCGGCAGCGTCGTCTGCGATCGCCGACGCGCTGGATGCCCGCCTCGACCTCATCGGCCGCATGCGCCGCGAGACCGCCGCCGCCGCGGTCGCGGCTCCCGTGGTCGCGGCTCCTGTGGTCGCGGCTCCTGTGGTCGCCGCCCCGGCTGCGGCCGCGACGCCCGCCCCGACGGCCGCGCAGCTCGCGGGCCCTGCCGCGACGGTCTCCGCGCTGCACCCCGCCCCGCACCCCGCCCCGGCGGTCGCGGCCGCGAGTGACGGGCCGCGCCGCTCGGGCATCCAGATCGCCCTCATCGTGGTCGGCATCAGCCTGCTCTCGGTGTTCGCCGTCTTCGGCCTCGTCTACGCCTTCGTCACCTACGGCAGCGAGGTTCGCATGGCGATCATCGTGGCGGGCACGCTCGCGACGATGGTCGCGGCAGGCGTGCTGGGCCGCCGTGGGCTCACCTCGACCGCCGAGGGCGTCGCGGCGCTCGGCACCGTCATGCTCGTGCTCGATGCCTGGGCGCTGCGCTTGAACGACCCGAGCGGGCTCGGCTCGACCGCGGAGGGCCTCTACTGGGGCACGGCCCTGCTCATCGTGGGCGCGACCGCGGCGCTGTGGTCGCGCTTCTCGACGCTCGCCACGCCCGCCGTCGTCGCGGCGGGGCTGCTGCCGCTCGGGGCGGCGCTCGCGACCGGGCATCTCGTGCTCGAACTGCTGCCGCTGACCCGCAGTGCACCCGAGACGGCGGCGGCGATCGCGGGCATCGCCGTCGCTGCCGTGTCGTGGATGATCGTGCCGGCCGCCCGCGCCGCGGCACGCCGGGCCGCGCAGGTGGTCTCGCTCGCCGCGGGCGCGCTGTTCTCGATGGTCGCCCTCGCCCTGCTCATCGACCTCGACCCGGGCGCTCGATACTCCCCCGCGATCGCCGGTCTTCTGCTCGCCGGCGCTGCTCTTCTGCACGCCGCGACGCTCGCGCCGAGCGCGCGCCGAGCCACCACCCGTCGAGCGCTCGACACCCTCGCGCTCGCGGCCATCGGGTCGGGCGCGGCGCTCGCCGCCGTGGTCGGCGCGGTGATCTCGGCCGCCCGGTTCGATCAGGATCGCGTGATCGTGAGCGCTCCGCTGCTCGCCGCGACCCTCGTGGCCGTGCTCGCCGAGCAGTACTGGCGACGCGCGGCCGTCGGGTCGCCGTGGCGCACCACGGGCGCTTCGGCGACGATCGCCGCCGCCACGCTCGCAGCGATCGCGAGCGGGCTCGCCATGGTCGTGGCGGTCGCCGCCTTCATCGAGGCCGGCACGCAGGGGCTCGAGGTGATCCCGCTCGGCATCGGCGATCCGGTCACCTCGGGCGAGCCCGCGACGGTCGCCGCGATCGGAGCTCTCGGTGCGGCGCTCGGCATCGTCGCGGTGAGCTGGGCGACGCTCGGCGTGCTCGTGCGGCGCGCGCGGGCGCTCACCCTCATCGCGGGCGTGGTCATCGTCGCCGCTGTTCCGCTTCTGCCCGCGTGGTGGGTCGTCATGGTCACCTTCGGGGTGCTCGCGGTGGGCTCGGCCGCCGGGCTCCCCCTCGCCTCCCGCATCGCGGTTCCGGATGCCCGCCGCGCCCTCGTCGCCCTCCTCATCCCCCTCAGCACGGGTGCGGCGCTCGGCGCCTTCCTGACCGGGTGGGCCGTGCCGCGCGGCTGGGCCGTCGGGCTCGTGATCGCGCTGCTCGCGATCATGGTCGCTCGGCCCGCCACGCCGCTCGTGCCCCTGCGCGCCGGCTTCGTCGGGGTCGCCGCCGCCCTCGTGCTCGGCTCGAGCGCCGAGCTCGCGACCGACCTCGAGCGCCTCGCCCCCGCCCTGCAGCTGAGCGCCGGCAGCGCCGTGCTCGCGGCGGCCGCGACGCTCATCGCGGCGAGCCAGCTCGGCCGCTTGGCCGCGCTCGAGCGTCAGGTCGTCGGTGCCGTCGCCGTGGTGGCCGCCCTGCTCGCCGCGCTCGTGGTCGAGCTTCCCGCGGTCGACGAGTCGGTCGCCTTCGGGCTCATGGTCGCCGCGCTGGCTCTCGCCGCCGTGCGCGGCGGCGCGGTCGAGCGCCTCATCGCCCGGGCGCTCCTGCCGCTCGCCGTCGCCCGAGGGGTCGTGCTGGCGGTCGACCGCGGCGCGCTCGATCCGACGCTCGTCGCCGCGGTCGCGCTCGGTGCCGTGATCGTGGTGGCCGCGGTGGCGCTGCTCGTGGCCCCGGGCGACGACATCGACGCGCGCGCCCTCGACGCCCGCACGCGCAGCGTGCGCTCGACCGTCACCGGCACCGGCTTCCCGCGTCTCGTGGGCGACGCCGGTGCGGCGCTCGCGGGTGCCGTGCTCGTGCTCGACACCGCGGTGCGTGCAGCGCGGCCCGAGCTGCTGTGGCTTCCGGTGCTGGTGCTCGCCGTGCTCGTGCTCGTGCTGGCGATCAGCCGAGACGGGCTCGTCGGCTCGACCTCGCCCCGCCGGTTCGTGGGGTGGGTCGCGCTCGGCATCGCGACCGTCGCGCTCTGGATCCGGCTCGCCGACGCCGGCGAGTCAGCACCCGAACCCTACGTACTGCCGCTCGCCGGGGCCATGCTGCTCGTCGTCGCCGCGAGCGCGCTGCTCGCCCGCCGCCGCGCATCCGCCCCACCACGATCGGCCGCTCCGCTCACCGCTGCAGCTCTTCTCGTGGCGCTTCTGCCCTCGGCCGTGCAGAGCGTCGAGGGCACGGATGCCCGCGTCATCGTCGTCGCGGTCGCGGCCGTGGCGCTCACCGTCGTGCCGCTGCTCGCCGATCGCCGCATCGACGCGCGGCTGCCCGGCATGAGCACGGCGCTCGTGGGCGCGGGCCTCGCGACCCTCGCGCTGCTCGCCCTCGCGCACGCGCTCGACCTCATCGTCGTCGCGGGCGGTGCCGCTCTCGCCGGCAGCGCCCTGCTGCGGGCAGCGCTCGTCGTGATCGTGCCGAGTGCGGTGGCCGTCGCCGTGCGCCTGCTCGCCGACGGCCGGTTGCGCGACGCCGCGACCGCGGCCACGATCGGCACTGCGGCCCTGAGTGCCGGCGCCCTGGGCCTCGTCGGTGCCGTCGATCCTGTCGAGCTCGTGAGCGTTCCGCTGGCCCTCGCCCTGCTCGCCATCGGAACCCTGCACCTCGACACCGTGCCTGCCGCGCGCAGCTGGCCGTGGCTCGGGCCCGGGTTCGTCGCCCTGCTCGTACCCTCCCTCCTCGCGATCGACGGGGCCGGTGAGCCGCTGTGGCGGGCCGTCGCGCTCGGCGTGGCCGGGGCATCCGTCTTCGTCGGCGCACTGTGGCGGCGCCTGCAAGCGCCCTTCGTGATCGGTGGCAGCGTGCTGCTCGTGCACCTGCTCGTGCAGAGCTGGCCTCTGCTCGACCTCGTCGGCCGCTCGGTCGAATGGTGGCTGTGGCTCGGGCTCGCGGGTGTTCTGATCATCGCGATCGCGGCACGCTTCGAGCGGCGGCTGCAGAACGTGCGCGACACCGCCGCGCGCATCTCGCAGCTGCGCTGAGCTGCTGCGGGCTAGACCTCGAGCGAGTCTCTCGCCCGCAGCGCGGCGTCGGCGTGGGTGGTGCGACCGCCGAGCATCGTGAGCGCGACCGGCATCATTCGCAGCGCCTCGGGCTCGACAGCGAGGGGGTCGATGTCGAGGGCGATGAGGTCGGCGGGTTCACCGAGGCCGATGAGCGTGCGGGTCGAGGCCGCGAGCGCCTCGACGACGGTGATCGACTGCTCGGCGTGGAAGGCCGGGCGGCCGTCGCGCGTGCGGCTCGTCGCCGCCGCGATCGCGACCCAGGGGTCGAGAGGCGCCACGGGCGCGTCGGAACCGAGCACGATGCGCGCGCCGGCGTCGAGGAACGAGCGCAGCGCGAACGCGCGGCGCGTGCGACCCGGCCAGTAGCGCTCGGCCACGTCGCGGTCGTCGACGGCGTGCTCGGGCTGCACGCTCGCCGTCACCCCGAGTGCGGCGAAACGCGCGAAGTCGGCGTCGTGCACGAGCTGCGCGTGCTCGATGCGCCCGCCGCGACCGAGCTTGGCGAACACGTCGAGGGCAAGGCGGTTGGCGCCGTCGCCGATCGCGTGCACGGCGAGCTCGAAGCCCGCCTCGCCACCGCGGGCGAGCAACGGGTGCAGCTCGCAGGGGGGCACGTTGAGGCGGCCGTAGGCCTCGGCGGGGGCATCCGGATACGGGTCGCAGCAGTAGGCGGTGCGCGTGTTGAGCGAGCCGTCGGTGATGACCTTGAGGGGGCCGACGCTGACCGTGCCGGCGAGCGGCTGCCCCGAACGCAGCCCGAGCTCGATCGCACGGTCGAGGTGCTGCGGGTAGACGCCGAACTCGACGCGCAGGGCGTCGAAGCCCGCGGCGACGCGGCGGGCCCAGTCGTCGCGGTTCCAGCGCATCTCGAGATCGACCACGCCGACAACGCCGCGCGCGGCCGCTTCGGCCGCCGCCTCGGCGACCCACGTGTCGAGCTCGTCGTCGGGGGCGCTGTCGAGCCGTGCCGTGATGGCGAAGGCCGCGTCTTCTCGCAGCACGCCGTCGCCGTCGGCACCCGACGTGGTGTCGACACCGAAGTGCACGAGGGCCGCGCTGTTGAGCCAGACGCAGTGCACGTCGGCGCTCACGAGCACGATGGGGCGATCGGTCGCGACAGAGTCGAGCAGGGCGGCGGTGGGCGCATCCGGCCACAGGCCGTCACGGAACCCGGCGCCGACGACGACCGCGTCGCGCGCCTCGCCGCGCGCGAGCGCCGAGCGCACGATGGCGGCGGCCTCGGCCGCGCTCTCGGCGGGCGCGAGGTCGATGCGGCGGCGGTGCTGGGCCCACTGCGTGAGGTGCACGTGCTCGTCCCACAGGCCGGGCATGATGAAGCGGCCCTCGAGGTCGAGGTCGTCGGGCGAGGCGGTCTCGATACCGGCGGGCAGGATGCCCACGATCACCCCGTCGTCGATGAGCAGGTCGATCGGCTCGTGGCCGCCGAGCGGTCGCGCATTACGCATCGCGCGCGTCATGGTGTCTCCTCATCTCGCGGGCCAGACGGAGGCTGGCCACGGCGAGGATGACCACGGCGAAGAGCACGAGCAGGGCCAGCTCCCGCCCCCAGGCATCCGGTCC
>CAZILZ010000015.1:11540-54470 GCA_964540305.1 uncultured Microbacteriaceae bacterium
GGCCAGACCGGGGTGGTTGTAGGGCCCATCGCCCTCGAGCTCGGCGACGATGCGCTCGACGACCTCGCGCGGCTTGTTCTGGCTGAGCTTGGCGCGGGCGTCGAACCGGGTCACCCGCACGCGCACGCCGACCGTGCCGAGGGCTACGCGTCGAGAATACTCCGGGTCGAGGTGCAGCCCGCGCGGCTCGGCGACGTGCTGCTCGAAGTGGTCGGTGAGCTCGGCGAGCGCCGCGAGGTTCTGCTCGTCGGTGAGGATCTCGGGGGTGCCGTAGAGGTGCGCCGTGACATGGTTCCAGGTCGGGATGATGTCGCCTTCGGCGTACCAGCTCGGCGAGATGTAGCCGTGGGCGCCCTGCACGATGAGCAGCACCTCGTGCTGCCCCAGCTCGTGCGCCCGCTCGTCGGGGCGGCCGACGTGGCCGACGAGCACGATCTCGTCGCCCGTCGACGCGGCTTCGTCGAGCAGGAAGGCGTAGTGCGAGGCGACGATGCCGCGGCCGGGCGGGCTGGACACGATGGTGACCCACGGGTTCTCGCGAATGAGCCGGCGCACCTCGTCGGGGTCGGTCACCAGGAAGTGCGGCGTGTGGCGCATCAGACTCCTGCCTGGCAGCTCGGGCACCAGTAGAGCTTGCGCCCCGCGGCGATTTCGAGGGCGATGTGCGTGCGGCAGATGCGGCACGGCAGGCCCTCGCGCTTGTAGACCCAGTGCCGGTCGGCGCGGTTACGCAGGGCGGCGCGCTGGGCATCGTCGTCGAGGCCGTCCATCGTGAGCATCTGACCCGTCTCGACCCCGACGCCGAGCAGGTAGCGCCAGTCGCGCCACAGGTCGCGGATGACGTCGTCGGGCAGCGCGGCCCCCGTCACGTGCGGGTCGAGGCGCGCGCGGAACAGCATCTCGGCGCGGTACACGTTGCCGATGCCGCTCACGACCGACTGGTCCATGAGCAGCAGGCCGATGGGCACGCGGCGGCCCCGGATGCGCGCGAGCATGCGCTCCTCCCCCGCGTCGGCTTCGTCGACGAGCGGGTCGGGGCCGAGCGCGTCGATGACGCGCTGCACGCCGGCCGCGTCGAGCACATCGCACGCGGTCGGCCCGCGCAGGTCGGCGACCGCACGGTCGGTCAGCAGCCGCACGCGCACCTGGCCGACGGGCTCGGGCGGGAAGCCGGCGAGCGCCGCATCATCGATGACGCTCTCCTTCTCGGCCTCGGCCATGCGCAGGCGCGTGCGGCGGGGAGCCCCGATCGAGGAGAGGGATGCCTCGTGCTCGCCGACGACCGTCGTGCGGGCATCCGGTGCCGCATCGGGGTCGGTGCCGGTCATGTTCGTCTGCCCCATGCGCCCGCCGGCAGAGCGCTGCGTGGAATCCTGCGTGATCGAGCCACTGAAGTCCCAGGCGCCGTAGATGCCGAGGTGCACGCGCAACCAGAGGGCCGCGTCGAACTCGAGGAACATCTGCTTGCCGACGGCCTTCGCGTCGGTCATGGTGCGGCCGTCGATGAGCACCGCGCCGTCGGCGAAGCGGCCCTGCGGCGAGCTGGCGCGCACGGGCTCGCCGACGAAGTGCCGCGCGAACTGCCGCGCGATGCGGTGGACGGAGTGGCCCTCAGGCACCGCTAGACGATCTCGTGCCCGGCGATCGCGCCGGAGGTCTCGTACTCGGCGAGCTGGGCGATGCGGCGCGCGTGGCGCTCGTCGCCGGGGTACGGCGTCGCGATGAAGAGGTCGATGAACCGCAGGGCCTCGTCGACCGTGTGCTGCCGCGCACCGATCGCGATGACGTTCGCGTCGTTGTGCTCGCGGGCGAGCTGCGCGGTCGCCTCGCTCCAGACGAGAGCGGCGCGGATGCCCTGCACCTTGTTCGCCGCGATCTGCTCGCCATTGCCCGAGCCGCCGAAGACGATGCCGAGCGCCTCGACGCCTGCCGCCTGGTCGCGCGCGACGGCGCGAGCGGCGTTGATGCAGAAGCTCGGGTAGTCGTCGAGCGCGTCGTAGTGCTGCGGCCCGTGGTCGTGCACCTCGTGCCCCTGGGCGGCGACGTGCTCGCGCACCGTCTGGCTGAACTCGAGGCCGGCGTGATCGGTCGCCACGTGGATGCGCATGCTTCGATTCTACGAGGGCGCGATCGGGGCGGCCGCGCCTCGCGAGAGTGCCGATTCGTGGCACAGGTCATGCAATGTTTCGCGACTCTCGCCACGAAACGTCACTCTCGCCCGAGGTCAGGCGATGTAGATCTTGCGCAGGGTCTCGAGCACGCGCCACTCGGTCTCTTCGCCGTCGTCGAGACGACCGACCGAGCCGGCGCGCAGCTCGACCTCGGTGCCGTCTCCGCGGCGCAGGATGGCGTGCCCGCGCAGCACGATGAAGACCTCGTCGACCTCGACGTCGGTGACGGTGCCGGGTGTGATCTCCCACACGCCGACCTCCCAGTCGTCGAGCTCGGTCAGGGCGGCGATGCCCGTGGTGGGCGCGCCTTCGACGACCTGGTCGGCGTCGACGGGCTCGTGCTCGAGCTCGAGCTCGAGGGCCTGCAGCACGGTGGCGGCGTCGAGGGGAAGGCTCACGAATCGAACCCTAGACCCACCGCGTCGAGCGTGCGCAAGAACACATTTCTCTTTCCCGAATTGTGATCTGCGCGGTCGAGCGCCCAGCGCACCGACTGCACGGCCGGGTACGTCGCGGGCTCGGGCGGGAACGGCAGCGGCATGCTGCGCACCATGTCGAGCGAGGTGCGCTCGGTCTCGAGGCCAGCGAGCTGGTCGAGCATGACGTTCGCAGCGAAGCGCGTCGCCGCGACACCCAGCCCGGTGAAGCCCGCCGAGTAGGCGACGCGCCCCTGGTGCGCCGTCGCGTGGAAGGCGCAGAAGCGGCTGCACGTGTCGATGACGCCGGCCCAGCGGTGGCTGAAGCGCACGCCCTCGAGCTGCGGGAAGGTCGTGAAGAAGTGGCTCGCGAGGGTCTCGAACGACTCGCGGCGGTCGTCGTACTCCGGGCGGATGCGCCCGCCGAAGTGGTAGATCGCGTCGTATCCACCCCACAGGATGCGGTTGTCGGCACTGAGGCGGTAGTAGTGAAACTGGTTGGCGCTGTCGGCCACGCCCTGCCGGCCCTGCCACCCGATCGAGGCGAGTTGGGCATCCGTCAGCGGTTCGGTCATGAGCACGTAGTCGTAGACCGGCACGGTGTGCAGGCGGTAGCGCTTGAGCAGTGAGGGGAACGCGTTGGTCGCGAGCGCCACGCGCCCGGCCCGCACGGTGCCGCCGCCGCGCACGCTCAGCGTGACGGCGTCGCGCTCGGCGCTGAGGTCGCTGACGGGGCTCGACTCGAAGATCTCGACGCCCGCATCGAGGCACGCGCGCAGGAGGGCAGTCGCGAGCTTTCCGGGATGCACGAGCGCCGTATCCCGCAGCGACCACAGCCCGCCCTCGTAGGTCGGTGAGGCGATCTGCTCGCGCATCGCGGCGGCGTCGTAGAACAGCTCGTGCTCGCCGTCGTGCGCGGCCTCGAGCTCGGGCACCTGGTAGGCCTCGGTCGCGACCGCGATCGAACCGACGCGCTCGAAGTCGACCGCCCAGCCCGCGCGCTCGACCGTGGCCTCGATCTCGTCGAGGTTCTGCATGCCCAGCCGGTCGAGGGTGTCGAGCTCGTCGGGAAACCGCGTCTCACCGTTCTTCGCGCCGTGCGTGAGCGTCGCTTCGACGAAGCCGCCGTTGCGGCCGCTCGCCGCCCAGCCGATGCGCTTGCCCTCGAGCAGCACGACGCGGGCGTCGGGGTCGCGCTGCTTCGCGAGCAGCGCCGTCCAGAGGCCCGTGTACCCGCCGCCGACGACGGCGAAGTCGGCCGTCTCACGGCCGCTCAGCACGGGGCGGATGGGCCGCTCGGGCAGGTCGTCGAGCCAGAACGGCTGCAGCCGCGAGCCCGCGAGGCTCTCGGCGATCAGGCGGGCGTCGGGGCGGCTGCGCTCGAAGACGGTCGTGTGCATGGGCTCATCGTCTCACGAGTTGTCCACCTGGACAATACCGGTCCGACCGCCACGACCCCGACCTAGACTGGCGATCGTGCCGCAGACGGAACAAGGACGCACCGACCAGTGGATGCACGCGCTCGACCAGGCGCGCCGCCCCGACACCGACCCCGCCGAGTGGGCGCGGTTCGCCGCCCGCGTCGAGGCCGAGGCCCCGCGCCTGACGAGCCTGCTCACGCGCATCTACGGCGCCGGCCTGCACCTCGACACCGAGCTCGCCGCGCTCGTCGACCTGCTCGCGACCTCGTGGCAGCAGCGCCCCGCCGAGTTGCGCGCGCTCGACGACGCGCGCCTGGCCGACCCCGACTGGTTCCAGTCGAACCAGATGCTCGGGGGCGTTTGCTACGTCGACCGCTACGCCGAGAATCTCGACGGCGTGCGGGCGCGCATCCCGTACTTCAGAGAACTGGGCCTGACCTACCTGCACCTCATGCCGCTCTTCGCGGCGCCGGAGGAGAACAGCGACGGCGGCTACGCGGTGTCGAGCTACCGCGCCGTGAACCCCGCTCTCGGCGACATGGCGCAGCTGCAGAGCCTCGCGGCCGAGCTGCGCGCGAACGGCATCGTGCTCGTGCTCGACTTCATCTTCAACCACACCTCGAACGAGCACGAGTGGGCCCAACGCGCGATCGCCGGCGAGCGCGAGTTCGAGAACTACTACTGGGTCTTCGACGGCCGCGAGCACCCCGACGCCTTCGAGGCCACGGTGCGCGAGATCTTCCCCGACGACCACCCGGGCAGCTTCGTGCCCTTCCCCCGCCGCGACGGCAGCATTCCGAGCCGGGAGGAGGCCGAGCGGTGGATCTGGGCGACCTTCCACACCTTCCAATGGGATCTCAACTACTCGAACCCCGCGGTGCTGCGCGCGATGGCGGGCGAGATGCTCTTCCTCGCCAATCAGGGCGTCGACATCCTGCGCATGGACGCGGTCGCCTTCATCTGGAAGCAACTCGGCACGAGCTGCGAGAACCTGCCCGAAGCGCACCTGCTCATCCAGGCCTTCACGGCGGCCCTGCGCATCGCGGCGCCCGCCGTCATGTTCAAGAGCGAGGCGATCGTGCACCCCGACCAGGTCGTCGAGTACATCTCGGTCGACGAGTGCCGCATCAGCTACAACCCGCTGCAGATGGCGCTCATCTGGAACTCACTGGCCACGCGGGATGCCCGGCTGCTGCAGCAGGCGCTCGACCGCCGCCACAACCTGCCGCCGGGCACGGCGTGGGTCAACTACGTGCGCAGCCACGACGACATTGGCTGGACGTTCGCCGACGAAGACGCCGCGGAGCTTGGCATCGACGGCTTCGAGCACCGGCGGTTCTTGAACAGCTTCTTCGTCAACCGGTTCCCCGGCAGCTTCGCCCGCGGCATCCCCTTCCAAGACAACCCGAAGACGGGCGACTGCCGCATCTCGGGCACGACCGCCTCGCTCGCGGGCCTCGAGGCGGGCGACGCCGGAGCGATCGGCCGCATCCTGCTCGCCCACTCGATCGTGCTCTCGACCGGCGGAATCCCCCTGCTCTACCTCGGCGACGAGGTCGGCCAGCTCAACGACCCGCACTGGGCCGACGAGCCCGGCCACGCCGACGACAGCCGCTGGGCGCACCGACCGACCTACCCCGCCGACCGCTATGCGCAGCGCGCCGATGCCGCGACCGACGCCGGCCGCATCTACTCGGGCCTGCAGCACCTCATCGCCGTGCGCCGCGCGACCCCCGAGTTCAGCGGCGGCACCCTCATCGGCTTCGACACGAAGAATCCGCACGTGCTGGGCTACCAGCGGCCGGGCCCCCAGGGGCCGGTGGTCTGCTTCGCCAACGTCGCCGACGAGCCGCAGACCATCGCCGCACTGACCCTCTCGGGCCTGCCCGCCACCATGACCGACCTGCTGGCGGATGCCCGCCACGACCTGCGCGGCGGCCTCACGCTGCCCGCCCACGGCGTGGTGTGGTTGCGCGGCTAGGCTGAATGCGCGCGGCCACGAGCCGCGCATCCCGATTCCCGTGCTCATCAGCACCGTGCCCCAAGGAGGCCGCCGCCGTGCCCGCAGAGAACCTGACCCGCGTCGAAGCGCACGAGCGCAAGGCCATCGTCGAGACCGAGAGCTACGACATCTCACTCGACCTGACCACGGGTGACGAGGTGTTCCGGTCGACGTCGACCGTGACGTTCTCGGCCACCGCGGGCGCGAGCACCTTCATCGACGCGATCACGCGCACGGTGCACAGCGTCACCCTCAACGGCGTGGAGCTCGACGCCGCCGCCGTGGCTGACGGCACGCGCATCCAGCTCGACGGGCTCGCCGAGCAGAACGTGCTCACCGTCGTGGCCGACCACGAGTACACGAACTCGGGCGAGGGCCTGCACCGCTTCGTCGACCCCGTTGACGGCGAGGTCTACCTCTACTCGCAGTTCGAGGTGCCCGACAGCCGCCGCGTGTTCGCGGTGTTCGAGCAGCCCGACCTCAAGGCGACGTTCCGCTTCACCGTGACCGCCCCTGCCAGCTGGGTCGTCGTCTCCAACTCCCTCGTCGAGTCGCGCACCGAAAGCGGCGAGGCCGCCACGACCGTCTTCGCACCGACCAAGCGCATCTCGAGCTACATCACCGCGATCATCGCGGGCCCCTACCAGAGCGTGCACAGCGAGCTGACGAGCAGCGACGGCCGCAGCATCCCGCTCGGCATCTACGCGCGCGCGAGCCTCTTCGAGTACCTTGACGCCGACTACATCTTCGACATCACGCGCAAGGGCTTCGCCTACTTCGAGTCGAAGTTCGGCGTCGCCTACCCCTTCGAGAAGTACGACCAGCTCTTCGTGCCCGAGTTCAACGCCGGCGCCATGGAGAACGCCGGGGCCGTCACCTTCACCGAGGTCTACGTGTTCCGCAGCAAGGTGACCGACGCCGTTAAAGAGCGCCGCGTCGTCACGATCCTGCACGAGCTCGCCCACATGTGGTTCGGCGACCTCGTCACCATGAAGTGGTGGAACGACCTCTGGCTCAACGAGTCGTTCGCCGAGTGGGCATCGACGATCGCCACGGCCGAGGCCACCGAGTGGCACGAAGCGTGGACGACCTTCCAGGCCATGGAGAAGAGCTGGGCCTACCGACAAGACCAGCTGCCGAGCACGCACCCCGTCGTCGCCACCATCAACGACCTCGAAGACGTGCAGGTCAACTTCGACGGCATCACCTACGCCAAGGGCGGCAGCGTGCTCAAGCAGCTTGTCGCGTGGGTGGGGCAAGACGCCTTCTTCGCAGGAGTCGGCCAGTACTTCCAGAAGCACGCCTGGGGCAACACCGAGCTCACCGACCTGCTGAGTGAGCTCGAGGCCACGAGCGGGCGCGAGCTGTCGACGTGGTCGCAGCTGTGGCTCGAGACCGCGGGCGTCAACACCTTGCGCCCCGAGCTGACGGTCGACGAGGCCGGCGTCATCACGAGCTTCGCGGTGCTGCAGAGCGCGCACCCCGACTACCCGACGATCCGCCCGCACCGCATGGCCGTCGGCTTCTACGCGCTGCAGGATGGTGCGCTCACGCGCACCCACCGCCTCGAGCTCGACGTCGATGGCACCCGCACCGAGGTGCCCGAGCTGGTCGGGATGCCGCGCCCGTCGCTCATCCTGCTCAACGACGACGACCTCGCCTACGCGAAGATCCGCCTCGACGACGACTCGCTCGCCGTCGCGATCGAGCACCTGTCGAAGATCGAGAACCCGCTCGCTCGCTCGCTCGTGTGGGGCTCGGCCTGGGATTCGACGCGCGACGCCGAGACCGCCGCGCGCGACTACGTTCGCCTCGTGCTCGGCAACATCGCGACCGAGACCGAGTCGACCACCGTGCGCACGACCCTCACGCAGCTGCTGACCGTGGCCCGCATGTACGTCGAGCCCACCGCGCGCCCGGGCATCATCGCCGAGATCGGCGACGCCCTGTGGTCGCTCGCGCAGAGCGCCGAAGCGGGCAGCGACAGCCAGTTCCAGTTCGTGAAGTTCTTCGCCAACGTCGCGAGCACGCCCGCGCACGTCGAGACACTGCGCGGCCTGCGCGACGGCTCGATCACGCTGCCCGGCGTCGAGATCGACACCGACCTCGAGTGGGAGCTACTGGAGGGCCTGGCGCTCAACGGCGGGGCATCCCGCAGCGAGATCGAAACCGCGCTCGAGCGCGACAACACCTCGAACGGCCAGCAGGCGGCCGCCCGCAGCGCCGCCGCCCTGCCGAGCGCCGACGACAAACGCGCCGCCTTCGACTCGCTCGTCGCGCGCGACGAGCTGCCGAACGTCGTCGTGCGCATGACGACGATGGGCTACACGCACGTCAACGACCCCGCCTCGCTCGAGGGGCTCGTGCAGCCGTACTTCGACGCGCTCACCGAGGTGTGGTCGAGCCGCACGCACGCGATCGCCGAGTACATCGTGCTGGGTCTGTACCCGGCGCCGCTGGCCTCGCAGGGCCTCGTGGATGCGACGCGCGCGTGGCTCGACGCCAACAGCGACGCGGCCCCCGCGCTGCGGCGCCTCGTCACCGAGAACCTCGCGGGCGTCGAGCGCGCGCTGGCCGCGCAGGCGCGCGACCGGGTCTAGCTGCTCATGGACGGGTTCGACTGGGCCGGCTTCTGGGCGACGATCGGCAGCTTCCTGACCACGTACGAGGCGCCGTTCCGCATCGTCGGCGTCATCGTGGGCGCGGTGATCCTGCGGTGGGTGCTCGTCGTCGTCATCCGCCGGGTCGTCGACCGCGTCGTGTCTGGCGTGAAGAAGGCGCAGAACGTCGACGACACCGTCGAGCTCAGCGCCTCGCCGCTGCACGCCGTGCGCGTCGTGCAGCGCACGCGCACGATGGGCACGGTGCTCAACAATCTCGTCACGTGGTCGATCGTCGCCGTGGCGTTCGTGCTCGTGCTCGGCGAGCTGAACTTCTCGGTCACGGCGCTCATCGCCTCAGCGGGCATCCTGGGCGCGGCGCTCGGATTCGGCGCTCAGAACGTCGTGAAAGACATGCTCAACGGGCTCTTCATGGTCTTCGAAGACCAGCTCGGTGTCGGCGACATTGTCGAGCTGCAGTCGACGCAAGGCCCCGTCGGGGGCGTCGTCGAGAGCGTCGGCGTGCGCGTCACGCAGGTGCGCGACGTCGGCGGAGTGCTCTGGTACGTGCGCAACGGCGAGATCATCAACGTCGGCAACAAGTCGCAGGGCTGGGCGCGCGTCATCATCGACCTGCCCGCGCCCTACACCTCTGATGTCGACGCGGTGCAAGAGGTCATGCTGGCTACGGCGAACGCGATGGCCGACGAGCCCGAGTACAAGCGCAAGGTGCTCGAGCCGCCCGAGATCTGGGGCATCGAGTCGATCTCGGCCGAGGCCCTCGTCATCCGCCTGGTGATGAAGGTGCGCACGGCCGACCAGTTCGACATCGCGCGCGCCCTGCGGCTGCGGCTCAAGCTCGCGCTCGACCAGCTCGGCGTCGCCGTGCCCTCGCTCAACCGCATCGTCATGGACGGCATCGACGCGCGTGAGGCCGTGCGCGGCAGCCGCCGGCCGGTCACGCCGCCGGAAGACAGCGACCTGTGACCGAGGCACCCACGTTCTTCGAGCAGGTGGGCGGCCACGAGACCTTCGAGCGGCTCGTACGCCGGTTCTACGAGGGCGTCGCGGCCGACCCGGTGCTGCAGCCGATGTACCCGGAGGAGGACATGGAGGGCGCCATCTGGCGGCTCACGGCCTTCCTCGAGCAGTACTGGGGCGGCCCGGGCACCTACAGCGAGCAGCGCGGGCACCCGCGGCTGCGCATGCGCCACAACCCCTTCCATGTGAATCCGGATGCCCGCGACCGCTGGCTGGGCCACATGCGCGCCGCCGTGCTGAGCCTCGCGCTGCCCCCTCTGCTCGAGGCGACCCTGTGGGATTATCTGGAGCGAGCCGCCTTCGCCATGGTCAACACGTTCGAGGAGACCCCGTGACCGACCCCGCCGCCCAGCCCGACCCCTACTCGCAGCCCGCGCCGTACACGCCGCAGTCGGCCGCGGCAGAGCTCAAGGCGCCCCCCGGAACCGACCCGAGCACGCCGTGGATCTGGTTGATTCTGGTCATCCCGATCGTGCAGACCCTGCCGATCTTCTTCATCGACTGGACGTCGTACATCGAGGCGAGCATCACCGACCCGACCGGCCTCGGCGCCAGCGCTCTGCTGTTCTCGCCCGCCTACATCGCCCTCTTCGTGCTCGGCTGGGTCGGCACGGGCCTCATGATCTGGTTCGCCTACCTCGACTGGCGCGAGCTGCAGCGCCGCGGCGTGCCGCAGCCCTTCCACTGGGCCTACATCTTCTTGACCTTCGCCGTGAGCTTCGCCGTCTACACGATCGGCCGCGCGGTCGTCGCCCACCGCCGCACCGGCACGGGCCTCTCGGTCATGTGGGCCACGATCGGCCTGATCGTCGGCGGGTTCGTCGTCGGCATCATCGTTGCCGCCGCCATCGTGCAGCAGGCGATCGACCTCGTCTCGAGCGTGCCCTTCAGCTGATCGGAGCCACCATGAGCGTCAACGACGACGCCCGCCGCGACACCCGCAGCGACGCCATCATCGTCGGCGCGGGGCTCGCGGGCCTCGTCGCGGCCGCCGAGCTCGTGGAGGCGGGCAAGCGCGTCACGATCGTCGACCAAGAACCCGAGGCCACGTTCGGCGGGCAGGCGTGGTGGTCGTTCGGCGGGTTGTTCCTGGTCGACAGCCCCGAACAGCGGCGGATGGGCATCCGCGATTCGATCGATCTTGCTCGGCAAGACTGGGCCGGCACCGCCGGATTCGACCGGCCCGAAGACGACCACGCGCGCGCCTGGGCCGACGCGTACCTCGAGTGGGCCGCGGGCGAGAAACGCGCCTGGCTGAAGCGGAAGGGCATCGGGCTCTTCCCCGTCGTCGGCTGGGCCGAACGCGGCGGCGACACCGCCACGCGGCACGGCAACTCGGTGCCGCGCTTCCACATCGTGTGGGGCACGGGCCCCGCGATTCTCGAGCCCTTCATCGCGACGGTGCGCCGGGGGGTGGATGCCGGCCTCGTCACCCTGCTCTTCCGTCACCGGGTTGACGCCCTGACCGTGACCGACGGGCGGGTGGTCGGCGTGAGCGGCAGCGTGCTCGCCCCCGACGACGCGGAGCGGGGCGCACCCTCGACCCGCGACGCGGTCGGCGAGTTCGCCCTCGAGGCCGACGCGGTCGTCATCGCGACGGGCGGCATCGGCGGCAACCACGACCTCGTGCGGGCCGCGTGGCCCGAGCGGCTCGGCACTCCCCCGACGCACATGGTGAGCGGCGTGCCCGCGCACGTCGACGGCCGCGGGCTCGGCATCGCCGAGGCGGCCGGCGCGCGCCTGATCAACGGCGACCGCATGTGGCACTACGTCGAGGGCATCCAGAACCACTCCCCTGTGTGGGCGCAGCACGGCATCCGCATCCTGCCCGGCCCCTCGAGCCTGTGGCTCGACGCGACCGGCCGCCGCCTGCCCACGCCGCTCTTCCCCGGCTTCGACACGCTCGGCACGCTCGCGCATCTGCGTACGACGGGCTACGACCACAGCTGGTTCGTCACGACGCAGTCGATCATCGAGAAGGAGTTCGCGCTCAGCGGCAGCGAGCAGAACCCCGACCTCACGGGCCGCAGCGTGCGCGAGCTGCTGCGCCAGCGGCTCGGCAAGGGCGCCACCGAGCCGGTCGAGCGCTTCAAGCGCGACGGCGCCGACTTCATCGTCGCGAGCACCGTCGACGAGCTCGTGGCCCGCATGGCGGCGCTCGAACCGGATGCCCCGCTCGATGTCGCCCGCGTGCGCGACGAGATCGCCGCGCGCGACCGCATGCTCGACAACGAGTTCGGCAAAGACGCCCAGCTCACGGCCATCCGCGGCGCACGGAAGTATCGTGGTGACAAGCTCATCCGCGTCGCGCCGCCGCACCGGCTCACCGACCCGAAGCACGGCCCGCTCATCGCCGTGCGGCTGCACGTGCTGACCCGCAAGAGCCTCGGCGGCATTCAGACCGACCTCGAGAGCCGCGCGCTCGACGCCAGCGGAACCGTCATCCGCGGCCTCTACGCGGTCGGCGAGGCCGCCGGATTCGGCGGGGGCGGCGTGCACGGCTACCGGTCCCTCGAAGGCACCTTCCTCGGCGGCTGCCTGCACACGGGGCTGCGCGCCGGGCGCGCCATCGCGCGCCTCTAAGCGCTCAGGCTCCAGGCGCTCTGCTTGACGAGCACGTGCCCGCGCGCGGTGCTCAGGCGGATCCACGGCCCGGTCGCGAACTGCTGCACGAGGTCGTCGCCGAGAAAACCGAGGCTCTCGAGCGCGAAAGCCGTACCCGCCGGCAGGTGCTCGGCCTCGGGCAGGGGGCGACCCCACACCTCGCTGCGCACGCGGTGCACGATCTGCTCGCCCGTGCCCGCAGGGATAGCCGTGGCGACCTCCTCGATGCCCGCGCGGGCCGCAGCCGCGAAGCCCGTCGGCACGAGCGGCGACATGCGCTGCCAGCCGCCGCGCGGCGGCGAGATGCCCGCCCACACGATCGTGCTCACGGCTGCCGGCAGGCCGATCGCGACCGGGGTCGCCGGGTCGGCGCCCTCCGCGACGGCCGCGAGCGCGGCATCCACCCGCACCTGCAGCGACCGGATGGGCACCACGGCATCGAACGCACCCTCGGCCAGTGCGAGCGTGCGCAGCCCCAGCACGGTCGGGCCGCGGTCGAGCAGCCCCTTCGGCGTGATGACGGCGACATAGACCGCGAGCACGCCGCTGTCGGCGATGAGCCGCACGGCGCCGGCCTCGTCGAGGCGCACGGCACGGCCCAGCAGCACCGAGAGATCGTGTGCGGCGGGGAGGGAGGAGAGGGTGAACGACGCGTTCATCGCTCATAGACTACGCGGGTGACAGACGCCCCTCGTGACCCCATTACCGACATGCTCGCCGCGCTCACCCTCACCGACACCGAGGCGCGCACGCGGGAAGACATCTTCACGGCGCCGAGCCTGTGGACCCCGCAGCGCCGGGTCTTCGGCGGCCAGGTCGCGGCACAGGCCGTGCTCGCGGCGATGCGCACGGTCGAGGCCGACCGGTTCATCCACTCGATGCACGGGTACTTCCTTCGGCCCGGCGACGACGAGCAGCCCATCACGTTCTCGGTCGACCGCATCCACGACGGCCGCTCGTTCTCGACGCGGCGCACGCAGGCGTACCAGAACGGCGAGCCGATCCTCTCGATGATCGCGAGCTTCCAAGACGTCGACCCCGGCCTCGAGCACCAGGCGACGATGCCCGCCGGAATCCCCGACCCCGACGAGCTGCCGAGCGCGCGCGAGATCCTCGGCCCGATCGACCACCCCGTCGCGCAGTATTGGGCGAATAGCCGGCCCTTCGACCTGCGGCATGTGGAAGACCCCATCTACTTCACGCCCGGGCCCGAGGCGGTCGCGCACCAGGCGGTGTGGTTCCGCACGACGGCCCCGCTGCCCGACGACGAGAATCTGCACCGCGCGGCGCTCGCTTACGCGAGCGATTACACGATTCTCGAGCCGATTCTGCGCCGGCACGGGGCGACGTGGGCGACGCCCGGGCTCAAGATGGCGAGCCTCGACCACGCCATGTGGTGGCACCGCTTCGCGCGCGTCGACGACTGGCTGCTGTACGCGCAAGAGTCGCCGAGCGCGCAAGGCGGCCGCGGGCTCTCGCAGGGGCGCATCTTCACGCGCGACGGCCTGCTCGTCGCGAGCGTCGCACAAGAAGGCATGGTGCGCATCCCTGACGCCTAGCGACTACTGCTACTGCTGGCGGAAGACCAGAGGCTCTTCGACGAACGGCAGCCACGCCGTGCGCTCGTCGTCGTCGATGCGCCGCGGGGCCCCCGACTCGCGGTCGGCGAGCACGATCGTCGTCGCGGCCCGCACGTAGAGCGTGCGCGGCTCGTGGCCGATCGGGCTGAAGACCTCGTAGCAGACCTGCAGGCTCGCGCCGCCGAGCTTGCCGATCCACAGCTCGACATCGAGCGGCTCGCGGTGGAACGGAATCTGCGCGCGGTACTCGATCTGCTGCCCCGCGATGAGCGTGATGGATGCCGCGCCCGGCCCCGTCGACAGCACCGCGGTCGGTGCGCCCTCGGCCCCGCCGCCCCAGAACGCCGCGATGCGGGCCTCTTCGAGCAGGGTGAACATGCGCGCGTTGTTGACGTGCGCGTAGGCGTCGAGGTCGCTCCACCGCAGCGGGATGGCGACGTGCAGCCGGGTCATCGTGAGGTCGTCAGCCGACGCGTCAGTCGCGCGTGAGCTTGCGGTACGCCGAGCGGTGGGGCTTGGCCGCTTCGGGGCCGAGGCGCTCGATCTTGTTCGCCTCGTAGGCCTCGAAGTTGCCCTCGAACCAGTGCCAGTAGCTCGGGTTCGCCTCGGTGCCCTCGTAGGCCAGGATGTGCGTCGCGATGCGGTCGAGGAACCACCGGTCGTGCGTGATGACCACCGCGCAGCCGGGGTACTCGAGCAGTGCGTTCTCGAGGCTGCCGAGCGTCTCGACATCGAGGTCGTTGGTGGGCTCGTCGAGCAGCAGCAGGTTGCCGCCCTGCTTGAGCGTCAGGGCGAGGTTCAAGCGGTTGCGCTCACCGCCCGAGAGCACACCCGCCTTCTTCTGCTGGTCGGGGCCCTTGAAGCCGAACTGCGAGACGTATGCCCGCGACGGGATCTCGGTCTTGCCGACCTGGATGTAGTCGAGGCCGTCGCTCACGACCTCCCACAGCGTCTTGTTCGGGTCGATGCCGCCACGGCTCTGGTCGACGTACGAGATGTCGACGGTCTCGCCGATCTTCAGCGTGCCGGCGTCGAGCGGCTCGAGGCCCACGATCGTCTTGAACAGGGTCGTCTTGCCGACGCCGTTCGGGCCGATGATGCCGACGATGCCGTTGCGCGGCAGAGTGAACGACAGGCCGTCGATGAGCACGCGGTCGCCGAAGCCCTTCGTGAGCTTCGTCGCCTCGATCACCTGCGAGCCCAGGCGCGGGCCGACCGGGATGACGATCTCCTCGAAATCGAGCTTGCGCGTCTTCTCGGCCTCCGACGCCATCTCTTCGTAGCGCGCGAGGCGTGCCTTCGACTTGGCCTGGCGGCCCTTAGCGTTCGAGCGCACCCACTCGAGCTCGCTCTCGAGGCGCTTCGCGAGCTTCGCGTCTTTCTTGCCCTGCACCTGCAATCGGGCGGCCTTCTTCTCGAGGTAGGTCGAGTAGTTGCCCTCGTAGGGGTACAGGCGGCCGCGGTCGACCTCGGCGATCCACTCGGCGACGTGGTCGAGGAAGTACCGGTCGTGGGTGATGGCGATCACGGCGCCGGGGTACTTCTGCAGGTGCTGCTCGAGCCAGAGCACGCTCTCGGCGTCGAGGTGGTTGGTGGGCTCGTCGAGCAGCAGCAGGTCGGGCTTCTCGAGCAGCAGCTTGCACAGTGCGACGCGGCGCTTCTCACCGCCCGAGAGGTGGGTGACCATCTCGTCTCCGGGCGGGCAGCGCAGGGCATCCATCGCCTGCTCCAGCTGCGAGTCGAGATCCCAGCCGTTCTGCGCGTCGAGCTCCTCCTGCAGCGAGCCCATCTCGGCGAGCAGCGCGTCGAAGTCGGCGTCGGGGTCGGCCATCGCGAGCGAGATCTCGTTGAAGCGGTGCAGCTTGTCGGCGAGCTCGCGCACGCCGTCTTGCACGTTCTCGAGCACCGTCTTCGTCTCGTCGAGCTCGGGCTCTTGCATGAGGATGCCCACGGTGTAGCCGGGGCTCAGCCGGGCCTCGCCGTTCGAGGGGGTGTCGAGCCCCGCCATGATCTTGATGATCGTCGACTTGCCGGCGCCGTTCGGGCCGACCATGCCGATCTTCGCGCCGGGGAAGAACGACATCGTGACGTCATCGAGGATGAGCTTGTCGCCGACCGCCTTGCGGGCGCGGACCATGGTGTAGATGAACTCTGCCATGCCCCTCAGTCTAGAGAGACCGTGCGACCCACCAGGCACCGGCCCGAGCCCAGCACGTCCGCGAGCTCGGTCTGCAGGGTGCCCTGCGCGACCTGGCCGAGCAGGCACTGCCCATCGATGAGCACCGAGAACAGGATCGAGTCGGCGGGGTCTCCCACGCGGGTCGTGTCAGCAGTCACCTGCATGGCCGCGCGGTCGAAGCCGGCGGCGACGAGCGTGTCGACGATCGCGAGGCTCGCGGGCTGCGGAGTCGTCTCGAGCAACCGGTTCACGACGAACTCGAGGTACGGCCGGTTCTGGCCCGCCGTGCCGCCCGGCACGAGCTCGGGATCAGCCGTAGGGGTCGGCGTCGGGGTAGGGGTCGGCCGAGAGCTGGTCGGCGTGGCGACGGGCTCGACCTCTCCTGTGACGCAAGCGGAGAGCGTGAGGGCGATCCCGAGCGCGGCGCTGACGAAGAGCGCGAAGCGCAGTGCCCCGGATGCTCGCGTCACGCTTCGCACGTCGCCTCTTTCGTCTCTCATCACGCGCCCTGTTCGCGGCTCCCGGTCGCACGGTGCCACCACCGCCCGATCCTACGGCGTCGGCGCTGGCCTGCCCGCGCGTTCGCAATGCGAACACGGCCACGAGGGGTGCTCTTGCGGCCCCACGGCGGCCGGAGCATGATTCAGACACGGAACACAGCGGGTGGTGATCGGGGGATCACCGGGGGCTCGCAGAAGTCCGGTGGTTCGGAATCGTTCGGGTCGAATCCGAGCTCCTGCGATGAGCGGTCGTTCCTGGTCTCTTCGGGTGAGACCAGGAACGACCGCCTTCGTTAAGCCACAATGATGGTCGTTCCCGAGCTGCGGCATCTGCTCGGCCCAGGCGGAGGCGGATACCCGGCGATGACGGTACGCGAGGCGCTCGGCGGCCCCTGGGCCGCTCACTGGGTGCTGCTCGTCGCCTTCCTGCCCCCCAGCACGTTGATCGTGCTGCTGCGCGAGACCGTCACGCCGTTCCCCGAGTGGTGGTGGCCCCTCGCCTCGGCACTCGCCCAGCACCTCGTCACCGGCGCCGTGATCATGCTCGGCGGTGCGATCGCCCGACGGTTCCACACCCTCGTCCCGGTCCCCACCATCCTGTCGATCTGGGCCCTCGGAGCCGGGCTGCGAGGCTTCGTGGCCGGCACCATCGCCCAGCAGGTCGCCGGCGTCGACCCCGAGTTCTTCACCCGCATCGGGGTGTGGACGATCGTGAGCATCGTGTGGGTGCCACCGCTCGTCTACGCGATCGCGCAGTTCGAGCGGCGCCGCCTCATCGTCGGAGCCCTCGACGTGACCGAGTTCGAGCTCGCGCGCGAGCGGCCTCGCGCCGACGCGACGAGCGCCGAGGTGCAGCAGCAGTTGCGGCACGCCATCGCCGAGTCGCTGCAACCCGCCCTCATCGACCTGCAGTCGAGTCTGGAGGCCACGCGGTCCTCCCTCGATCGCGCCTCCACGGCCGAACTGAGCCTGCGCCTCTCGCAACTGCACGACGATACGACCGACCTCCTCGACTCGGCGCACACACCGACCGCGGCTGCGCCTCCGCTGCGAGCGTCGCTGCGCCGGGCGCTCGACGTCCCTCCCCGCTACCCCTGGCTCACGGCGCTGCTCGTGGCGATCGCGACGATCACCCTCGTCGTGTTCGATGTCTGGCGCATCTTCGGCCCGCTCGCGGCCGTCGAAGTCGTCATCTCGACGGTCGCCGCCTCGCTCGTCATCGGTGCGGTGCCGGCATCGGTGGCGGTGGTGCGGCCGGATGCCCTGCTCGCCAACGGCCAGCGCACCACCCTCATCGCCACCCTCTTGGGCATCTTCGTCTCGACCTTCCTCATGCTCAACAGCGGCATCGACCCCATCACGTGGCACGGTCTTCTCACCGTGCCCCTGCTCGCGATCGGGCTCACGATCGCGAGCGCGACCTACCTCGCGACGATCGTGCTCGCCGACTCGAACGCCGAGGCCGATGTGCAGCTCACGATTCTGCAGCACGAGCTCACGACCATTCGCGAGCAGAACGAGCAGCTCGTCGATCGCGAACGTCGTCGTCTCTCCGAGCTCATGCACGGCCCGGTGCAGGGTCGCATCGCGGCCTGCATCATGGCCCTCAACTTCCATGCAGCGGGCGACAACGACGAGGAGCAGGCCCGGTTCTTGACCGACTCGGTGCTCGATCACCTGCGTGCCGTGTCTCGTGATCTCGCACAGATCGCCGCGGGCGTGGGTCGCTCGTCCCCCTAAAGGGGTATCCATCAGGGTGCGCGCGGCCCTGTCGGCACCCGAGAGCACCGACGTACACTTCAGGCATGACCGCGCCCGAAGGGTCCCCGGCGTCAGTGCTGATCGCTGACGACGATGCCCTCGTGCGCGGGGTGCTGCGCTTGGCGCTCAGCCGGGCCGGATACACGGTGACCGAGGCCCGAGATGCTGCCGAGGTCGTCGAGGCGGCTACTGCCCACACCCCCGACCTCGTGGTTCTCGACATCAACATGCCGGGAGGCACCGTGCACGACACCCTCGGCACGCTGCGCGACCTGACACCGGGGCTGCCCGTGCTCGTGCTCAGCGGCGAGTCGCAACCGCCCGACGATCTCACCGGCCCAGCGAGCGACTTCGCGCGCAAACCCATCGATCTCGATGACCTGCTCGCCCGCGTGCAGCGGCTCATCTCGGGTTCGGTCGGGCCCCGATGACTCCCCTCTCGTCTGACGATCCCGGACTCGACGAGATCGTGCGCGCCCTGCGCATCGCGACGCACGACAGCCCCGATTCGGCGTTCGTGCTCGACCTCGCGGGCGTGTTCCTCATGGCGAACGAGCCGCTCTGCGCCTCGCTCGGGGTCGACGAGACCGCCCTTCTCGGGCACCGCTTCGACCTCTCCGCCCGGTCGACAGACCCCGAGCGCATTCTCGAGAGTTTCCGATCTGCGCGCGCCGGAACCTCATCGCGCTATCGCGGCTCGGGCACACGCACGAACGGAGAACCCTTCGTCGCCGAGGTAACGCAGCTGCCGATCCGCATCGACGGCGAGGTCGTCGCCGTCTTCGGCACCGCGGTCGATCTCACCGAGAGCGACAAGAACGATGTCGAGTCGCGGCAGAGCGAAGACCTCTTGCGGCTCGCCGGGCGCATCGCGCGGTTCGGGGGGTGGTCGGTCGACGCCGCGACCCGGCAGGTATCGCTGTCGCAGGATGCCCGGCTCATGCTCGGCATCCCCGACGACACGCCCGATCTCACGACCGCCGCGTGGGCTCTGCATCCCGACGACGATCGCGCGCGCGTCGAGGCCCTGCTCGAGCGGTGCCTCGAGACCGGCGAACCGTTCGACATCGAGAGCACGATGATCACGACCGCGGGCGCGCCGTTGATCATGCGCACAGTGGCCGAGGCCCAGCGGCACCCCGATGGCCGCCTCATCGGCGCGCACGGGGCGATCTGGGACATGACGGAGGCCGTCGCGGCGCGTGAGCGCGAGCGCGCGCTCGAGGCCCGACTGACCGCCGCCCTGACCTCGATCTCTGACGGGATCTTCTTCGTCGACGGCGGCAACAGGTTGACGTTCGCGAACCCGCGCGCACTCGAGATGCTGCGGTTCAGCGAGGAGGAGCTGCGGCGCGAACCGCTCTGGAACCTCTTCCCCGACGCCGTGCCCGCCGGCTACAAAGATGCCTTCGAACGCGCCCGCGAGTCGAACGAGCGGGTCGTGCACCGCGCGTACTTCCCCCCGTTCGACCGCTGGTTCGAGACCACCGCCTACCCGGCGAACGACGGCTTGGCCGTCTACCTGCGCGACGTCACCGACGACGAGCGCGCTCGCGAGGTAGCCCGCCGCACCCAGGAGAAGCTGCAGGAGCAGGCCGCGCTGCTCGACACGGCCAGCGACGCGGTGATCGTGCGCGATCTCGACAACCGCGTGCAGTACTGGAACGCGGCAGCGACACGGCTCTACGGCTGGACGGCGGAGGAGGCGCACGAACGGTGGATCGGCGACCTCATCTACAGCGACACGACGGTGCTGCAGCGCGCGACCGAGACGGTGATGCGTGAGGGCTTCTTCGCCGAGGAGATCGAGCAGCGCGATCGCGACGGCCGGGTACTCATCGTCGACTGCCGCTGGCAGCTGCTCACCGACGACGAGGGCGCCCCGCGCGCGATCTTCGCCGTGAACACCGACATCACCGAGTACCGCCGCGAAGTGGATGCCCGGCAGCGCGCCCAGCGGATGGAGAGCCTCGGCACTCTCGCGGGCGGCATCGCGCACGACCTCAACAACGTGCTCACGCCCATCCTGATGTCGGTGCAGCTGCTCGAGAGCGACGAGACCGACCCCGACCGGCGCGAGATGCTCGCGACGATGGAGACCGCCGTCAAGCGCGGTGCCGAGATGATCCGCCAGGTGCTCGCCTTCGCTCGCGGGGTCGAGGGGCGGCGCATCACCGTCGACGTCGATCGACTGCTCGATGAGCTCATCGCGGTCAGCCGCGATGCGCTGCCGCGCAGCATCCGGCTCGACATCGAGCGCGCCGCACCCCTGCCCACGACGGTCGGCGACCCCACGCAACTGCTGCAGGTGCTCGTGAACCTCGTGACGAACGCGAAAGACGCCATGGCGGGCAACGGGCGGCTGCTCATCTCGGCCGAGCGGCGCACGATCGTCGATGAGTACTCGTCGGTGAGCCACGCGGCTCCTCCCGGCGACTACATCGTGATCGCCGTCGAGGACGACGGCCACGGCATGCCCGCCGATGTCGTCGCGAAGATCTTCGAGCCCTTCTTCACGACGAAAGACCCGGGCCGGGGCACGGGCCTCGGGCTCGCCACCTCGCTCGCGATCATGCGCAGCCACGGGGGCTTCATCCAGGTGTACAGCGAGCCCGACCACGGCACCCGCTTCGTGATCGGTCTGCCGGTGATGGGTGAGGGAGCTGCCGAGGCGCCCGTCGCGCCGCCGGATCACGCGCGCCTGCCCCAGGGCGACGGCGAGCTCGTGCTCGTGGTCGATGACGATGAGACGATTCGCCTCGTGACCTGCCGCACCCTCGAGGCCAACGGCTACCGCACGATCGCCGCCGCGCATGGCCGAGAGGCGATCGACCTCATCGAGAACGGCGAGCACGAGGTCGACCTCGTGCTCACCGACATGATGATGCCGGTCATGGACGGCGCGGCGACGAGCGCCTATCTCGAGGAGCACCATCCCGGGATCCCGATCGTCGCCGCGAGCGGGCTCAACTCGAGCGGCAGCGAGTCTCGAGCGGTCGGTATGGGGATCTCGCGATTTCTCGCGAAGCCCTTCACGACGAGCGTGCTGCTACGCACGGTGCGCGATACCCTGCGTGAGCATCTTTCGAACGATGAGGAGGCAGAGTGACCGAGTCGGACTCCCGCCAGTTGCGCGTCGTGATCGCCGACGACGATGCCTTCACCCTCTCGCTCGTGAGCGGGGGGCTCGAAGCCAAAGGTTTCGCCGTGACCTCGGCCACCTCGGTGGCGCAGGCGCTCGAGGCGGTGCGCGCCGTCGACCCGCACGCGGTCGTGAGCGACCTGAACTTCGGCACGGTCGAGACCGGATCGGAGCTGCTGCAGCGCGTCGCGGAAGAGTTTCCGTGGGTGGGGCTCGTGGTGCTGACATCGCACCGCTCACCCGAGCTCGCCGTCTCGAACCCCGAGAAGATCCCGCCCGGCGCCGTCTACCTGGTGAAGTCGCAGCTCGGACGCATCGACGACTTGGCGGATGCCGTGCACCGCGCGATCGCGGGCCAGACGGAGGAAGAAGACCACTTCGACGACGAGCCGCCCGAAGACGGCGTGCCGACGGTCACTGCCGCTCAGGCGGACGTGCTGCGGATGCTCGCCGAGGGTGCGTCGACGCGAGCCCTCGCTGAAGCGCGCGGCACGACGGTGCGGGCGGTCGAGACCATGCTGAATCGGCTCTTCGTGGCGCTCGGTCTCGACACGGGCGAGAACGCGAACCCCCGCGTCGCTGCCGTCACGATGTGGCAGCGCGGGGGGATCCGCGTCCGGTAGCGCCCAGAGCCTGGGTCTCGAGGCGCCGCCGACCCAGAGGGCCTCAGAACGGCGTGGATGCTCCGCTCGCCGCGAACTCGAGCACGGGTTCATCGGCGTCGAGCGCTGCCGCGCGGTCGCTCGAGGGGGGCAGGTCACCCGAGTCGCTCGACGCCTCGGCGCCGGACGTGGCGCCCTCGGTGCCCTCGGCCTTCGCCGCGATGACGCTGCGGGTGAAGGTCGCCCGGCCCCAGGTGAGGTCGTGGCCAATCGACTCGGCATCGATCTCGATCGTGGTGCCCGACTTCTCGCCGCTCTCCCAGTCGCGGATGCGCACTCGCCCCGTGACGATGACCCGCTGGCCCTTCTCGACCGAGCTCGCGACGTGCGTGCCGAGCTGGCGGAACGCGGTGATGGTGTACCAGTTGGTGTCGCCGTCGACCCAGGCGTTCTGGGTGCGGTCGAAGCGCCGCTGGTTCGAGGCGAGGCGGAACGAGGTGATGGTGAGGCCCTCGCTCGTGACGATGTGGCGCGGGCTCGTCGCGACGAGGCCCGTGAGGGTGATGATGTCGGTCATGTCGTTCTCCTGACGGAAGGGTGACGGCGCCGGATCGGGCACCGGGTGGGCGCCGGCGGTTCGTGCCGGAGAACGCCGGCGCCCGCTGAGAGCATGCGGTGTCTCGCCGCGCTCGAGGGCCGCACGACGCCGACCGTGGAGTCGATCAGCCCCGCAGGGCGTGGGGAGGAGAGCCGCATCGTCGTGCGCGATACCAGTGGACGCGCGTCGCCCTCCACGGTCGTACGCTGGTCGCATGGCCGACACCAATGACGCGTACCTCGCCGCCTCGAATCGATACGACCTTCTCGAATACCCGCTGGTCGGGCGCAGCGGGCTGCGGCTTCCGCGCATCTCGCTCGGGCTCTGGAACAACTTCGGCGACGACCGCCCGATCGCGACCCAGCGCGCCATCCTGCGCCGCGCTTTCGACCGCGGTGTGACGCACTTCGATCTCGCGAACAACTACGGACCGCCCGCCGGCAGCGCCGAGGAGAACTTCGGCACGATCTTCCATCACGACTTCGCGCGCTACCGCGACGAGCTCATCATCTCGACCAAGGCGGGCTACTACATGTGGCCCGGCCCCTACGGCGAGTGGGGCTCGCGCAAGAACCTGCTGAGCTCGCTCGACGCGAGCCTCGGGCGCATGGGCCTCGACTACGTCGACATCTTCTACAGCCACCGGCCCGACCCCGAGACCCCGCTCGAGGAGACCATGGGGGCGCTCGCCACCGCGGTCACGAGCGGCAAGGCGCTCTACGCGGGCATCTCAAACTACGACGCGCAGCAGACGCGCGAGGCGCACCGCATCCTCGGCGAGATGGGCATCCCCCTGCTGATCCACCAGCCCCGCTACAACATGTTCGATCGACGCATGGAGGACGGCCTGCTGGATGCCCTCGCCGAGCTCGACCTGGGCAGCATCGTCTTCTCGCCGCTCGCGCAGGGCCTGCTCACCGCGCGGTACCTCGACGGCGTGCCCGTGGGCTCGCGCGCCTCCGAGGGCCGGTGGATCAGCGAGGACAACATCGACGACGCCTACCTCGAGCGGGCGCGGGCGCTCAACGCCATCGCCGAGGCACGCAGCCAGTCGCTCGCGCAGCTCGCCCTGCTCTGGGTGCTGCGCCACCCGCAGGTGACGAGCGCGCTCATCGGCGCGAGCAGCGTGCGCCAGCTCGACAACAGCCTCGACGCTCTCGACGCGCCCCCGCTGACGGCCGATGAGATCACCGCGATCGAGCCCCACGCGGTGCACGGCACCGGCACCACGAAGTAGTCGCCGACCGTGGGATACCTGTACGCCCTCCTCGCCGCCGTGCTCTTCGGCGCCAACGGCAGCGTGACGAAGGTGACGATGGAGGCCGGGCTGAGCCCTGCTCAGGTCACCGAGTTCCGGCTCGTGGGCACCGCGATCATCGCGGGCCTCGTGCTGCTCGTGCTCGATCGCCGGGCCTTCGTGCTGCCCCGACGACAGTGGCCGGTGATGCTGCTGCTCGGCATCGTCGGTGTCGCCCTGCTGCAGGCGACCTACGCCGCGGCGGTGCTCATCCTTCCCGTCGGCATCGCGCTGCTGCTCGAATACACGGCCGTGCTCATGGTCGCGCTCGTGGCCTACTTCGTGCTGAAAGAGCCCGTGAAGGCCCGCCTGTGGGTCGCGATCGGCTTCGTACTCATCGGCCTCGCGGTCGTCGCACAGGTCTGGGCCAGCACGCTCGACGTCGTGGGGGTGCTGCTCGCCCTCGCGGCGGCCGTGTGCCTCGCGGTCTACTTCCTCGTCGGCGAGCGGCAGGTGGCGCGCATCTCGCCGCTCGCGGTCTCGTTCTGGACGATGAGCATCGCCGCCGTGTTCTGGAGCTTCGTGAGCGGCTGGTGGGAGCTCTCGCCGGGTATCTTGTCGACGCCCGTCGACATCGGGGGCGCCGCCGGCGTGCTCGAGGTGCCGATGGCTCTGCCACTCGCCTGGAACGTGCTGCTCGGCTCGTTCGCACCCTTCCTGCTGAGCCTCGCCGCCCTGCGGCACCTGCCAGCGACCGCGGCGGGCATCGTCGCCTCGAGCGAGGTGATCTTCGCCTTCGCGGTGGCGTGGCTGTGGCTCGGCGAGACCCTCGACGCCGTGCAGATCATCGGGGCCGCCATCGTGCTCGCGGGCATCATCCTGGCCCAGACGGCCCGGGTCGGAAAGGTCGTCGACGCCGACCTGGCACTCGCGACCGGGCCTATCGTCACGGTGCGCGTCGCGGAGAAATCCTCGCCCGAGTAGCCGTGCCCCCCGTTCGGGGGTAGTCTGCACTCATGGACTGGGGGAACAGTTTTCTGCAATGGCTGGCATCCGACGAGGGGTGGCGGGTGCTCTCGGGCGCCATCATCCCCGCGACGGCGATCGTGGTCGCGGGGGCGATCGCGGCGCTCATCGGGCGCGGCTCGACGAAACGGTTGATCACGCTGCATCAGCGGGATGCCCTGACCGCAGCCATCGGCGGCTTCCTGCTCGCCGGCCGCCGCGCCGCCGCCTGGAACTCGCTCGGCGACGTCGAGCGCACGCAGCTCGACCACCTCATCGCCGAAGCCGAGACGCGCATCCGGCTGCTGCCCATCGCCGGGGCCGGCCTCGCGGCGACCTGGGCCTCGCATGAGCTCGCGGCCATGAAGCGCGACTCGGCCGGGTTCCAGTTCCAGGCGCAGCAGACGCTCGGCGAGTACCGCGATCGGCTCGTGGCGTGGAGCGAGAAGCCGCGGTCGGCGAAGAAGCTCTTCGGCGCCGACCTCGAGCGCTGGCAGTTCGAGGGCGACGAGCCTGCCGCTCCGCTCGACGCGACCACGATCGACGAGCCCGTGCAGACCTGGGTGGCGACCAACGAGGCGCTCGAGCGCTCGCCGCTCACACCCGAGCCGCCGACCGCGGTCGCGACCGCCACCGGTAGCATGCCGCTCATCATCACGACACCCATGCCCGCGAGCGTCGTGCGGCAGCGCGTGCTGCCCGCGTCAGCCGGCTGACCCGCGCACCGAGCCGACTGCCCGCCGAGTCGAGGGCACTAGTGCGTCGCGGCGTACGCCCGGCGCGACCACATCGACACGTGGTGGTGCATCTCAGGGATGAGCGGCTCGTGCTCGGGCTTCATGAGCACGCTGCGCATGATGCGCGCGCGCTCGGCATCGTGCTCGAGCTCGATGCCGCGCGCGCGCAGCTGCCCCGGCGTTACGACGTAGGTCGCGAGGTGCGTCTGCTGCGGGCGCGTCGTGTCGGCCGCCATCTCGAAGATCGCGTGGCTCACGCGGTCGAGCTCGGCCATCGTGCGCACGCGCGGCAGGTAGGTGATGATGTCGAGCTCGGGGCGCTGGTAGGGCTGCAGGATGTCGCTCTCAGCGATGAGCCCGTGCCAGGTCTGCGCGGCCCGGTAGCCGGGCAGCACGATCGCGCCGAGCCCCTGCATCGTGAGCGGGAACACCTTGAGCGTCGCCCACAGCGCGGCCGCGCTCGCGCCCGCTCGTGAGCACTCGAGCTGGATCTCGCCGAAGTGCCGCTCGGTGCTCGCGAAGTAGGTGTACGGCGATTCGTGGTGGTAGAACCGCAGGATCGACTGGTCGTTGAAGAGCACAGCACCGCAGCCGTAGGGCTGCAGCCCATGCTTGTGCGGGTCGACGACCACCGAGTCTGCCTGCGCGATCGCCCGGAAGTGCCGCGCGGTCTCGGGGTCGAGCTCATCGGCGATGATCGCGAAGAAACCGCCGTAGGCCGTGTCGACGTGCACGCGGGCGCCGTGGGCGCGAGCGAGAGGAATGATGTCGGCGAGCGGGTCGACGGCGCCGAGCCCCGTCGTGCCGAGCGTCGCGACGACGACGCCGATGCGACCGGTCTGCAGCTCGCGCTCGAGCGCGTCGAGGCTCATGCGCCCGTCGGCCTCGGTCGGGATACCGACCGTGTCGATGCCGAGCACCTCGCCCATGCGCGAGTGCGTGTAGTGGGCATCCGCCGAATGGGCGATCGCCTTGCCGGGCGCGATCTCGCGGCTGACCCAGAGCGCCTCGAGGTTGGCGGTCGTGCCGCTCGTCGTGAGGTGCCCCATGTAGTCGACGCCATTCTCAGGCGTATACCCGAACATGGCGGCGAGCTGGTCGAGCACCTCGTGCTCCATCGCTGTGGTGGCGCGGCTCGCATCGATCGAGTGGTTGTTGGGGTTCAGCTGCATCGTCGCGAGATACGCGGCGACCGCGACGGGATGCGGCGGCTTGAGCATCTGCCCCGCGTACTGCGGGTGGAAGTAGGGGAAGTTGTCGTCGAGGCGCTCGACGAGCTCACCGAGCACGGCCTGCACGTGGTCGGGATCGACGTGCTGGCTGGGATGGACATCCCACTCGCCGTAGGTGTCTTTCAAGGCCTGGATGCCCTGGATCGGCTGCGGTAGCAGCTCTGCCAGGGTGACGGCACGCTTCTGGCTCACGCCGCACTCCTTCGTGTCGGGGATGTGCGTGCGAGTCTAGCGAGGAATCGTTCGGGGGCGTACGACCTCAGTGCCGCGAGCTCAGTACAGCGGGCTCAGCGCTGCGACCCCAGTACAGCGGGCTCAGCGCTGCGAGCGCGACCGACGTCGTGCACCGATCGCCACAGCAGCACCCGAGCCGAGCAGCAGCGCGGCGATCGCGGCGAGCCAGCCAGCCGTGCCCGTGTCGGCGCCCGTGGCCGCGAGCTCGGCGTCACCGTACTCGTAGGCACCAGCGTCGGCGAGGCCCGTGCGTACGACGCTGCGCTGGTCTTGAACCGCCGACGTGAAGGCCGCGGTCAGCTCGGGCGTGATCTCGAGCCGCTCGGCGGCCGAGGTCAGCCCGGTCGAGACGACATCGAAGGTCGAGTCAGGAACAGCGTCGATCGCGGGGCTGCCGGCGATGAGCGCCACGGTCTCGGTCACGCCGCCGTTGTCGGCCAGCGCCGCCCCGGGGCCGAAGATCGACGCGATCGAGCGCGAGAACTGCGTAGAGGGGTCGGGGGTGCCGAGCGCCGACTCGACGCTCTCGGCCGTGCTGAAGACGTTGCCGCCACCGTCGCCGTAGGCACCGGGGGCGTCGGAGCCGAGCTGCGCCACCGAACGGGTGCCGGCGAAGATGTTGCCGGCGACCTCGAACGCGTCTTCGCCCTCACCGATGGTGAAGATCGCGTCGCTCTCATCGGTCTCGTCACCGGCCTGGTTGTTGAGGAAGGTCGAGAGGCCCAGCTGGCCGTAGCCCACGAAGAGGGCGCCGCCCACATCGCCCGCCGAGTTCTCGACGAAGGTCGAGTTGAGGCCCAGGTAGGCACCATACGTGGCGACAGCGCCGCCGATCGACTCAGCGACGTTGTCGACGAACGTCGAGCCCGCGATCGCCGCGTAGTTCTCGGCGAGGATCGCGCCACCAGCGATCGACTCGTTCTCGGTGAACGTCGACCCGTAGGCGACCATGGCGTAGGCGAAGACGGCGCCGCCGACCTGGGCGGTGTTCGTCGTGAACGTGCTCTCCTCGAGGATCAACGAGTCGCCGTAGACGGCACCGCCGAGCGCTGCCGAGTTGTTCGTGAAGGTCGAGCCGATGATGTCGAACGTCGAACCGCTGTCGTTGAAGACCGCGCCACCGAAGTTCGACGCCGTGTTGCCCGAGAACTGCGAGTTCTCGATCGAGAGCTGGCCGTTGGAGAAGATCGCGCCGCCATCACCCGTGACGGCGCCGTCGACGAACGAGATGTTCTGCACCGTGAGCGGTGCGCTCGACGACCCCGAGACGAGCTGCGTGAGGTCGTTGCCATCCAGTTCGGCGCCCGTGAGGCCGAAGAGTGTCAGGTTGTGGTCGAACGTGAGCGGCTGCGTGAGCAGGAAGGAGCCCTGGAGGCAGACGATCGCGGTATCGGCATCCAGCAGCGCCTGGATGTCGGTCTCATCGCCCGTCGATGCGTCGACCGTGTTCGGGCCGGTGCAATCGGTGGCCTCGGCGGCGACAGCCGGAGCGGCGCTCACGGCGCCGAGGCCCACGAGCAGGCCGCTCGAGGCGACGGCAGCGGCCGACCGGGCGAGCTGACGGCCCGTCGACGGGCGCGGCTCAACGGTGGTGGGCGTGAGAGTGTCGGTCACGTCGGGGTCTCCTCGGGGGCGAAGGGCACGCGACGCAGAGTGCGCGAGCGCATGCAAGGCGTGTTCGAACTCTACAGTGGAGCATCCACCCCCGCACCCCACCGACGACACCAGTTTCTCGAGCGGAGCGCCCGAATGTTCTCACCCCTGAAGCACCTCCGCGAACAGGCGGTCGCGCACCCCGACCGGCCCGCGCTCGTCAGCGCCGACGGCACCTGGAGCTTCGCCGAGCTCGAGCGCGCTGTGAGCGCCGTCGCCGGGCGGCTGCGCGAGCTCGGCATCGCACCCCGCCAGCTCGTCGCGACCGACCTGGCGCCCGCCGACGACTGGATCATGACCCTCGCGCTGCTGCACGTCGCCACGCGCACCGTCTCGCTCACCGGCATCGGAGCGACGAGCGCCCTGGCGCCGGATGCTCTGCTCGCGCGCCCCGGATCGAGCGTCGTCGACGCCCCCCTCGTCGTCACCGTCGACCGGCTCTGGATCGACCAGGTCATCGCCGACGCGCACGACGAGGGCGACCCCGAGGTTCCCACCGTGCTGTACCCGCGCGCCGACGCGATCTGCCGCGTCATCATGACGAGCGGCACGACGGGGGCGCCGCGCGGTGTCGAGCTCTCCGTCAGCGCTGTCGAGCACCGACTCGCGCACCTGCACCGCTACTGGACCGACTCGCGCCCCGAGCTGACCCTCATGACGCTGTCGACGACGGGCGGGTTCCACACGGCGCTCGCCACCCTGCAGCACGGCACGCCGTACCTCGCCGTCGAGCAGGCCGACGAGCGCCTGCTGCGCCGCGCCGCGGGTGCCGGCGTCGAAGTGCTCAGCGGCTCGCCCGTGCAGGTGGGCCGGGTCGTGCAGCTCATGCGCGAGCAGCACCTCACCCTGCCGAGCCTTCGCGAGGTGCGCACGGCGGGCGCCGCCCCGACCCCCACCCTGCTCGCGGCCATCGCCGAGGTGCTCGCCGTACCCGTGCGGGGCGTCTACGGCTCGACCGAGGGCGGCGGGGTGACCATGCGCATGCTGCACGGAGGGGGCGACCCGGCCGATGCGGGCTCGCCGCTGCCGGGCATCCAGCTCGAGATCGTCGATGAGGGGGGCGCCCCTGTGGCGGCCGGCGTCTCGGGCGAGGTGCGGTACCGCGGGCCGGGGCTCGCGAGCGGCTACACCGGGGGCGACCCCGAACGCTCGTTCCGCGGCGGCTGGTTCCACCCCGGCGATCGCGGCACGCTGACACCGGAGGGCTCGCTCGTGCTCGACGGCCGTTCGAGCGAGATCGTCAATGTCGGAGGCGTGAAGATCGACCCGTCGGCTGTCGACGCCGCCGTCGAAGGTTTTCCGGGAGTGATCGACGCGGGCGCCTTCCTCATCGAGCAGCTGCCGGGCGTGCCCGAGCTCGGCCTCGCGATCGTGGCGACCGGCGACTGCGACCTGCGCGCGCTCGATCAGCTGCTGCGCCAGCGCCTGCCGGGCAAGCACCCGACCGTGTTCGGCCAGGTCTCGGTGATCCCCCGCAATCGCATGGGCAAGGTCGAGCGCTCACGCCTGACGGGTGAGTTCCGCCGGCGGCTGAACCTCGACTAGCGCGAGCGCGCGGCGCGCAGCGCCCCGATGAGCAGCCGGAACGACAGCCGCGGCTCGGCCAACTGGTTGATCGTGCCGACGACAGCCAGCCCACCCACCGGGTCGGCGAACATCACGTGCCCGGTCATGCCGGCGTGGCCGAGGAGGGTGCCAGGGCGCGGCAGGCCCGTGAGCACGCGCGGCAGCGAGAGCGCCATGATGCCGACGCCGTAGGCGACGCGCGGGAAGAGCGGCAGGCGGTCGCGCAGGGCGAGATCGAGGGTCGCGGGGTCGAGACCGCCACCGCCGAGCGCTTCGCCATCGACCACGGCGCGGAGGAACCGCATCATGTCGGCGGTCGTCGAGACGAGTGCACCCTCTGCGCCGAGGGAGGCGAGGCGGCGAGCGCCGCGGTACGACTGCGTGCCGTGCAGGATCGGCGAGGCCGCGTCGAAGAGCGGCAGGGTCTCGGGAGTCAGCAGAGCCGTGTCGCTCATGCCGAGCGGGGCGAGCAGCTCGCGGTCGAGGGCGACGGCGAGCGGGCATCCGGCGATCGTCTCGATGAGGCGGCCGACGAGCTGGTAGTTCGTGAAGCTGTACTCGGCACGGCCGCTGTGCGGCGCGAAGGGGGCGTTCATGCCGCGGGCGAGCTCGAGGGCGTCGTGGTAGCTCCAGCCCGGGTCGGCGGCGGTGACGGCCGCGATGTCGCTGGCCGGGTCGAGCGCCTTCGCGGCGTAGTAGTTCGGAATGCCCGAGGTGTGCGCGAGCACATCGCGCACCGTGACCTCGTCGGCCCGGTCGATGCCGCCGAACCGGTTGAGGCCGACCAGATCGTCTCGGGGCAGGATGCTCGCGAGCGGCTGCTCGAGCGTCAGGTCGCCCGCGGCGACCCGACGCAGCACGAGCACCGCCGCGACGGTCTTGGTGCTGCTCGCGATGGCGTGCGTCGCCCGAGACCCGGGCGCCGCCCAGCCGTGGTCGAGGGTGCCGGCGCGATCGGTGACCCGCACCTGCAGCTCGCTCACCCGCGGGTCGCGGCTGAGCTTCTCGGCGATGCGGTCGAGGCGCTGCTCTCTGGTCGTCATGCGCTGAGGCTAGCGAACGCGCAGCGCTGCGCCGCAGGAGCGGCGGAACGGGCACCACGAGCCGAGACCGCGCAGCGGCACGACCACGCTCGTGCCGCGGTAGCGGGCGCTGCGCCGCAGGAGCGGCGGCGCAGCCAAACAACACAGCCCCCCCGGCAGGAATCGAACCTGCGACCAAGAGATTAGAAGGCTCTTGCTCTATCCACTGAGCTACGGAGGGTTGCCTCCAGGGTATCGGAGGGGTCGACGGCAGTGCCGCGCGCATCCCCCCGAACAGGCCTCGACCGCCCCTATCGGTGAGGGGTGCTCAGAGGTTACGGTGAGCACGCAGACCCGATCGTCTTGCTCCTCTGCGCCCTCCTCTCGACAGAAAGTTGATGCACCGTGCCTGTTGGACCTCCTCGCCCGCGCCGCTGGATGCGCTCTGCAGTGGCCCTCGCGACCGCTGCGGGCGTCGCCGCCTCGCTCGCCATCGCCCCCGCCGCGACCGCGGCCAGCACCGATGACGTCTTCGACCCGTCGATCATCGGCGGCACCGCCACCACGATCGATCAGGCTCCCTGGCAGGTCGGCATCATCTTCAGCGGGGCCCCCAACGACTTCGCCGGCCAGTACTGCGGCGGCTCGATCGTGTCGTCGTGGGAGATCGTGACGGCCGCGCACTGCGTCGTCGAAGACGGCGAGTTCTATTCCGCGTCCGAGATCCGCGTCATGACCGGGCGGGCGACCCTCAGCACGACGGCGCGCACTGCGGTGCCGGTGGCCTCGATCACGGTGCACCCCGGCTACATCGAGGCGACGTCAGAGTCAGACATCGCGGTGCTGCGCCTCGCCGAGCCCATCGCCCTCACGCCGGGCGTGCAGGAGGCGATTCCGCTGCAGCAGTCGGTGGTCGGCGACGGTGTCGCCGCGCGCGTGACCGGCTGGGGCAACACCTCGACGACCGGCGTCGCCTACCCGACCCAGCTGCGGCAGGCGACCGTCAACACGGTCTCCGACGTGTCGTGCGACGCGTCGTACTCTGCCGAGACGTTCAGCTCGTCGACCATGCTGTGCGCCGTCGGCCCCGGCTACACGACCGATACCTGCCAGGGTGACAGCGGCGGCCCTCTCGCCGTGCAGTCGGGCGGCGTCTGGTACCTCGCCGGCGTCACGAGCTGGGGCTACGGCTGCGCCGAGTCGCCGTACCCGGGCGTGTACACCGAGGTGTCGGCGTTCACGACGTGGATCCAGGACCAGCTCATCGGTACCCCGCAGGTCGAGCGCATCTCGGGAGCCAGCCGGTACAGCACCGCGATCGCCATCTCGAAGGCGGGCTTCCCCGACCCGGTCTCGAGCGTTCCGGTCGTGCTCGTGGCATCCGGCACGAACTTCCCCGACGCGCTGAGCGCCGGGCCGGTGGCCGCGGCTCTCGGCGGGCCCCTCCTGCTCACCAACCCGACCAGCCTGCCCTCCGAGGTCATCGCGGAGATCAACCGGCTGAACCCCGACGAGATCATCGTGGTCGGCGGCACCGGTTCGGTGTCGGCATCGGTCTACACCGCTCTCAGCAGCCTGGCGCCTTCGATCAAGCGCGTCGGCGGCGCCGATCGGTATGCCACATCGCAACTGATCACGCTGGAGGGCTTCCCCACGGCGACGACCGCGTTCGTCGCCGACGGCCGCGGGTTCCCCGACGCTCTCGCCGCGGGTGCAGCAGCCGGCTCCTACGGCGCACCCGTCGTCCTCATCCCCGGAGACGCCCCCGTCGTCCCGATCGACACGATGGGCTTCCTGAGCTCGCTCGGCGTGACCTCCCTCTACGTGGTGGGCGGGCCGGGTGTCGTCTCGAACTTCGTGGTGTCGGCTCTCAACACCACGGCGCCGACGACGCGACTGGCGGGTATCGACCGCATCGCGACGGCCGTCGCGGTCAATGCGGCGGCCTTCAGCTCGAGCGAGTACGTGTACCTGACGAACGCGTTCTCGTTCCCGGATGCTCTTGCCGGTGGTGTTCTCGCTACGCGCGAGCCCGGCCCGCTGTTCACGGTGCCCGGGTCGTGCGTGCCCTCGACGGTGCTGTCGGCGATCGACGCCCTCGGGGCCACCGAGGTGCGGCTGCTCGGCGGCACGGGAATCCTGACGGTCGGCGTGGCGGCCCTGCGCAGCTGCTGACCTGAGCGGAACACGGGCGGTCGGGTGCGCGAGCACCCGGCCGCCCGTCGCTGTGTCAGCGACCGGATCCGGCCGCGACGCGGGGGCCGGGAGCGGTCAGTCGAGCGCCTGGGCGAGCGCCGTCAGCAGGCGAGGCAGGGTCGGCACGCCCTCGGCGCGCAGCAGCTCGCCGCCGTCGCCGTCGTAGATGATCGTCGTCGGAGTGCTGCGGATGCCGAGCTCTGCCGCGCGGGCCTGGTGCGCCGCGACATCCCGTTCGTCGACGTGAAGCGCAGGAACGAGCCGCTGGGCCTCGGCGATCACCTCGCGCGCCCGATGGCACGGGTCGCAGAAGGCGGAGGTGAAGAGCTCGAGTCGCACTCCCTCAGCGTACGCGCGGTGCCGGGCCACCCGAGCCGGTCGGCCCGCGCCAGTAGACTGCCCCGGTGAGTTCAACGACCGATCGCCTCGTCTGGATCGACTGCGAGATGACGGGGCTCGATCTGGCGATCGACGACCTCATCGAGGTGGCGGTGGTCATCACCGACTACGAGCTCGAGCCCGTGCATCCCGGATTCAGTGTGGTCATCGCCCCCACTGCATCGGGGCTCGCGAACATGGGCGACTTCGTGCGCGAGATGCACGCCGCGAGCGGCCTGCTCACCGAGCTCGACGCCGGCATCGAGCTCGAGACAGCCGAGCAGCAGGTGCTCGCCTACATCACCGAGCACGTGCCGACCGCGGGGCAAGCGCCCCTCGCGGGCAACACGATCGGCACCGACCGCGCCTTCATCGCGCGCTCGATGCCGAGCGTCGATGCCCACCTGCACTACCGCTCGGTCGACGTCTCGAGCATCAAAGAGCTCGTGCGCCGCTGGTTCCCGCGCGTGTACTTCAACGCTCCCGCGAAGAACGGCGGGCATCGGGCCCTCGCCGACATCCTCGAGTCGATCCGCGAGCTCGACTACTACCGTCGCGCGGGCTTCGTCGCCGAGCCCGGCCCGACGTCTGACGACGCTCAGGCCGCCGCCGCCGAGGTCGTGCAGAAGTGGGCGCCCCGGCTGTAATAGACTGTCGTGTCGGCCTTCGCGAGAAGGCCAGCATGGTGGGTATAGCTCAGCTGGCAGAGCGCCTGGTTGTGGTCCAGGAGGTCGCGGGTTCAAGCCCCGTTACTCACCCCAAGTTATCGATCTCGGTTCGGCCTGGCTCGGCCTGTTCTGCGGGGCTTGTCGGCGACGGCGGGCAGACTGGGCGCATGGCCGACTCTCCCGCCTCGACCCCGCAGACCGGCGGGCAGCTGCTCGAGCGCGAGCTGCACGCCGCCGAGGTGCCGTGGCAGATCGTCGTCTGGAACGACCCGGTGAACCTCATGAGCTACGTCTCGTGGGTCTTCCGGCGCCATTTCGGGGTGGATGCCTCGACCGCCGAGAATCTGATGATGCAGGTGCACAGCGAAGGCCGGGCGACGCTCGCCGAAGGCAACCGCGAGCACATGGAGCGGCACGCCGAGGCGATGCACGAATACGGCCTGTGGGCGACCGTCGAACGGGCGGCGCGATGAGGATCGAGCCCGCTGGCTCCCCCGCTGCCGGTGCTGCCGGGGCGGTGCTCGTCGTGCGCACCGAGCCGGAGGAGGCGCGCATTCTCGTGTCGCTCGCCGACCAGCTGCAGGCGCTGCTCGCCGAGGCGCTCGAGTCGCCGATCGACGACGATGCGGCGGTGCGCCGCCTGCTGCCCGACGCCTACCGGCACGAGCCCGAGCTCGCCGACGAGTGGCGGCGTCTGAGCCGCCGCGGCCTCGTCGACCGCAAGATCGGCTTCGCCCGCAGCCTCTCGACGGCGCTCGCGCCGGTCGCCGCCGAAGGGGTTGCGCGCTCGGTGCCCCTGACGATGGATGCCGCCCTCGACTGGGTGCGCGGCATCGGCGACCTGCGCCTCGTCATCGCCGATCGCATGGGCATCGTCGTCGACGGCGACGAGGGCTCGTTCGGCGAGCCCGGCCTGCGCGACGTGTACGACTGGCTCGCCTGGATGCAGGACGGCATCGTGCAGGTGCTCGAGGCCCACGAGACCGACGCCGCCGACGGGGGCGCGGCGTGAGCGACGACGGCGCATCCCCCGCCCTCGACCTCGACGCCGAGGCCTTCGAGGCGATCGTGATCGACGAGCTCGACCAGCTGCCCGACGAGATGGTCGAGGGGCTCGACAACCTCGTCTTCGTCGTCGAGGATCGCCCGGAGGACGGCACGCTCGACCTGCTCGGGCTCTACGAGGGCACGGCGATCACCGACCGCGGGCAGTACGGCTTCGGCGAGCTGCCCGACCGCATCATCCTGTACCGTGAGCCGCTGCTGGCGATCGCCGAGGGCGACCTCGAGGCGCTGCGCGACGAGATCCACGTGACGCTCGTGCACGAGATCGCCCACTTCTACGGGATCGACGACGACGAGCTGCACCGGCTGGGGTGGGCGTGAGCACCGGGCGGCGCGTGCGCCGGGTTCTGAGCGGGATGCTCGCCCTCGCGATGGTGCTCGGCGTCGCGTACGGCGCCGCCGCCCTGCTGAGCCCCGTGCCCTCGTGGCACGTCGAGCAGGCGCTGAGCGCTGCCGACATCGACGTCGCGTGGGGCGACGAGCTCGCTCTGGATGACACGGGGTCGACGGCGGTGAATGCACCGAGCGGGTCGACGGTCGCGGCGGGAAGCGCCGAGCCGCGCCCGATCGCGGGGGCCGCGAAGCTCGTGCTCGTGAGTGTCGCGCTCGCTGCGGAGCCGCTCGCGGTCGGCGGGGCCGGGCCGGCGATCACGATCGACCAGGCGGCCGTCGCCCGCTACCGCGACCTCGATGCCGCGGGTGCTCGCACCGTCGCCGTGCAGTTCGGGCAGACCTGGACCCGCCGCGACCTCATCGCCGCCACGCTCATCGGCTCGGGCAACAACACCGCCGAGCTGCTCATCAGCACGGTGTTCGGCGACCTCGACGGGTATCTCGCGGCCGCCCGCGCCTGGCTCGACGAGCAGGGGCTCACGAGCACGAGCGTCGTCGACGGCACCGGCCTCGACGCCGCGTCGCGCTCGACGGCGGTCGACCTGGCCCGGATCGGTCGGCTCGCGCTCGAGAACGCCGTGCTCGCCGAACTGCTCACGACGCGACCGGCCGAGTCGAGCGCCGGCGCCCGCATCGACGACGAGGCGGGTTTCGTCACCGGGCTGGGCACGATCGGGCTCGTGCGCTCGTACACCGACGCGGCAGGAGTCTGCGTGCTGCTCGCTGTGCCGGCGGGCGACGAGACCATCGTCATCGCGATGCTCGGGCAGCCTGGCTATCCCGCGGCCGAAGACGCCGCGAGCGCGATCATCGCGGCCCTGGGTGAGGCGGTGCGCCCCGTCGAGGTCGTCGCCGCCGGCCAGGTCGTCGCGATCGCCCGCACGCCCTGGGGCCAGTCGACCGAGCTCGTCGCGACCGAGAGCATCTCGGTGAGCTCGTCGACTCTCGAGGGCCTCGACGTGCGGCTCGATGCGGCCTCGCGCTCGACCATCGTGCAGGGCGCCGACGCGGGCAGCCTCATCGTCACGGCCGCCGGTGTCGAGCAGGTCGTGCGCCTCGAATCGACCTCGGCCATCACCGAGCCGGGAATCGCCTGGCGCTTCGCCGACCCGCTCACCGTCATCGAGCGCTGGACGGGCTGAGCTCCTCCACGACCTCATCGGCCGTTCCCCGCGGGTCGTGCAGGGCGGCGTGCCGCTCCTCCTGGCGCGCCCAGCGCTCCCAGTTGCGGGCGAAGGCCTCGCCGTCGCGCGCGATCGCGCGACGGCGCCGCTCGGCATCGTCGGCGAGCTCGACCCAGATGGCGTGGTGCGCGAGCGCGCGGGCGGCGGGGCTGATGGCACCGCATCCCTCGATGATGAGATCGCGCGCCGCATCGACCTCGTGCCAGGCACCCGGCTCGTCGTCGACCCAGTTCCACGAACGCCAGCGCGCCGGGCGACCCTCGTCGAGCGCGCGCAGCACGTGCTCGAGCACGTGCGCCTCGCCGGCCTCGAGGCCGTCCCACCCCGGGTAGACGTCGTCGAGGCTCAGCAGCTGGGCGCCCGTGCGCGCCGCGAGCGCGGTCGCGTAGGTGGTCTTGCCCGAGCCCGATCGGCCGTCGATGAGCGTGATGCGCGGGCGCCGGGCCGTGCTCTCGGCCGCGCCGTCAGCCCACGACACTCGTGAACTCCCCGGTCAGCACGGCCGCCGCGACGGCGACGACGGAGATCGCGACGCCGATCACGACGACGACGGTGTCGGATGCCCGCCACGGCGACGGCCGCGTCCAGGTGCGCGGGCCGGGGGCGCCGACGCCGCGCGCCTCCATGCCGATCGCGAGGGCCGAGCCGCGGCGGATCGACAGCACGAGCAGCGCGAACACCAGGCCGAGGGCCCGCCGCACCCGGCCGCGATCGCCGAGGCCGCGCGCGCGCCGCGCCCGCTCGAGCAGCCGCGCGTCGTCGCGCAGCACGGTGAGCAGGCGCAGGGCGGCGACTCCCCCGAGCACGAAGCGACCGGGCAGGCGGAGGTTCTGGCCGAGGGCATCCCCCAACCGCGTCGCATCGGGGCGCGCGAACAGGGCGATCGCGGGGATGCCGATGGCGAGGATGCGCAGCAGGGTCGCGAGGGCGAGCTCGAGCGAGCCGTCGCTGATGCGCACGAGCAGGAACTCGACGTAGACGGTGCCGGACTCGCGGCCGTAGAGCACGACGGTGGCGGCCGCGAGCGGGGCGGCGATGAGCACGGGCGCGGCGCGGCGCAGCAGAACGCCGAACGGGATGCCCAGCAGCGGGATGAGCAGCAGCTGCAGCGTGAGGGCGACCGCGGCCGACACGACGTCGAGGGTCGTGACGAGCAGCAGAGCCGGCACGAGCGAGGCCGTGATGGCGGCGACGGGGTTGATCCGCTCGCCTCGCGGCGCACTGCTCGCGGCTCCCGCGGCTGCGGCGCCGGCCGCTGCGGCTGCGGCTGCGGCTGCGACTGTCGCACCGCCCCGGTCGTTCGGCGCACCGACCGGCGTGTCGCTCGAGGCGCGCGGCTCCGGAGTGGATTCACCGGGGCGCCGCGACACGCCAGGAAGCTCGACCTCGCGCGCGCCGAGCGCCGCGACGAGCTCTCGGTCATGCGTCGCCATGACGACGGCGCCCCCGGCATCGCGATGCGCCGCGATGAGGGCCGTGAGCTCGGCCCAGGTGCGGCTGTCTTGCCCGAACGTCGGCTCGTCGAGCAGCAGCACCACGGGGTCGGCCGCGAGCGCGGTCGCGACCGAGAGCCGGCGCTGCTCGCCACCGCTCAGGGCGAAGGGGCTCACGGGCGCGAGGTGCCGCATGCGCAGTCGGTCGAGCAGGGCGTCGACCCGCGCGACGTCGACCCCACCGGCGTCGACCCCACCGACGGCGAGCTCGTCGCGCACGGTCGCGGCGACGAACTGGTGCTCGGGGTTCTGGAACACGACGCCGAAGCGCTCGGCGAGCTGCGCCGAGCTCCAGAGCGCGGGGTCGCCGGCGCCGAGCGCCTCGACGCGCCCGGCCGCGGGCGGCAGCAGCCCTGCGAGCGTGAGCAGCAGCGTGCTCTTTCCGGCGCCGTTCGGCCCCGTCAGGGCGACGACCTCGCCCGCGCGCACGACGAGGTCGAAGCCTCCGTCGAACCCGATGACGGCTCCCCCGGCGGGCTGTACGGCGAGGTCTGTCGCGCGCAGCAGTTCGGCGCCCGGTGCCGCGATCGGGGCGGCCGGATGCTCGGGCCCGCGCCCGGGAACCCACACGCCGCGCCGCGAGAGCCGCTCCCCCTGCTCGCGCAACACGTCGGCGACAGGCCCGTCGGCCACCACGCGCCCGGCCTCGAGCACGACGACGCGGTCGACGAGCGACGCCCACACGTCGACGCGGTGCTCGACGACGACGAGGGTGAGCCCGCGGTCGACGACGAGTGCGGCGACGGCCGCCGCGATCTCTCGCACGCCGGCCGGATCGAGTTGGGCGGTGGGCTCGTCGAGCAGCAGGGCGGCGGGTCGCATGGCGAGAACGCCCGCGAGCGCGACGCGCTGCTGCTGCCCGCCCGAGAGCCGCCGGGTGTCGGCATCGGCGAGCGCCGCGACGCCCACCGAGTCGAGCGCGCGGGGCACGCGAGCGCGGATCTCGGCCACCGGTTCGCCGAGGTTCTCAGGGCCGAAGGCGACGTCGTCGCCGGCGCGGGCGAGCACGAGCTGCGCATCCGGATCCTGCAGCAGCAGCCCTACCCGCCCGCGCACGGCACCGACCTCGAGGCCGTCGACCGTCAGCGAGCCCGACTGCTCGCCCTCGTCTGCCCCGCCGAGCACACCCGCCCACGCCTGCAGCAGCGTCGACTTGCCGCTGCCCGAGGCCCCGAGCAGCAGGATGCGCTCACCCGGCGCGATCGCGAGGTCGATGCCGTCGAGCACGGGGGCGGAGCGCCCGGCCGGAGTCCAGCTCCAGTCGAGCGCCCCGAGTGCGGCCGCCGGTGCTGCTGTCACGACGTCGATGAGGGATCTTCCTGTCGTCGCGGGGTGTCGCTCGAGCGGGCCTCCCGCCCGGCCGCGAAGCGCGACAGGGCGCCCGTGCGGGCGAGCCCGCGCACGAGCAGCCAGCTGCCGAAGCCCGCGATGACGGCTCCAGAGACGATCGCGCTGAGGGCGTAGACCACCATGAACTCGGGGCGGGTGCCCGCGTAGTAGAACGTCAGATCCATGATCGTCATGCCGACACCCGCACCCATGCCGGCGAGGATGGCGGGCACCAGACCCCATGCGCGGTAGAGCAGGATCGCGAAGACGATCTCGGCGCCGAGGCCCTGCACGAGCCCCCACGCGATCGCCGTCCAGCCCCACATGCCGCCGAGCAGCGCCGAGACGGCGGCCGCGACGAGCTCGCCGTAGAGCGCAGCGCCGGGCTTGCGCACGACGAGGCCGACGAGCACGGCCGGAAACAGCCAGACGGCGTACAGGAGCGCCTGCAGGCCGGGCAGCGCCAGCTCGAGCGGGCCCGTGACGGGCGAGTAGACGAGGTTCCACAGTGTCATGACGAGGCCGCCCGCGACGCCGAGCACGCTCGCGACGACGATGTCGACGACGCGCCACTGCGGCGAGAAACGAGGGCGGGTGGGGGTAGGGGATGCTGCGGTCGAGACCATGAGTGTCGTGCCTTTCGCTCTGCGCGGGCACGGCTCTCGCGCCCGCAGATCGGGTTGGCACGGGTGCGAGAAGTCCTCCCTGCGCCGGCATGATCCGGATCAGGTTCGACGGTCGAAGCGTGAGTGCGCTTCCTCTCAGCCCGGTTCACCGGACTCCCGTGTACGAAGGAAAGTGTAGGCCGGTTCACCTAGGATCGCCGCATGGAATTCGTCTTCTCGCCGGAGCTTCTGATCGCCTTCGCGACCCTCCTCGTGCTCGAGATCATCCTCGGCATCGACAACGTCATCTTCATCTCGATCCTCGCGGCGAAGCTCCCCCCCGAGCAGCAGAACAGGGCCCGCGTGCTGGGCCTCTCCCTCGCGATGGTCATGCGCATCCTGCTGCTGTTCGCGGCGAGCTGGATCATCAGCCTCACGAACGACCTCTTCGCGCTCTTCGGCATGGGCTTCTCGGGCCGCGACCTCATCCTGATCCTCGGCGGGCTCTTCCTCGTCTACAAGGCGGTCGTCGAGATCCACGAGAAGCTCGAGGGCGCCGAAGGCCACCAGCAGTCGACCGGCAAGAGCGTCACGTTCGCCGGCATCATCGTGCAGATCCTGCTCATCGACATCGTGTTCTCGCTCGACTCGGTCATCACCGCGGTCGGCATGGTCGACGAGCTGTGGATCATGATCGCCGCCGTCGTCATCGCCATCACCCTCATGCTCTTCACCGCCAAGGCGATCAGCGACTTCGTCAACCGGCACCCCACCGTGAAGATGCTCGCACTGGCCTTCCTCGTGCTCATCGGCTCGACGCTCATCGCCGAAGGCTTCGACGTGCACATCGACAAGGCCCTCATCTACGGCCCCATCGCCTTCGCGATCATCGTCGAGGTGCTCAACCTCGTGTACCGCGGCCGCCAGGCGAAGCGCCGCCACGAGACCATCGAGCCCGTCGAGCTGCGGCCGACCCTCGTCAAGGACGAAGCGCCGGACGACGTCACGCCGGTGCACCTGGGTGGCGCACGCCGCCCCGCCGCGCCCGAGCAGAACCATCCCGACGGCGCGCCGTGACCACGAGCACCGAGACCGTCGATGCGCTCGTCGAGCGCATCATGCAGCGCGCGGAAGGTCTCGATGAGGGCTACCGCCGCGTCGGCCTGCTCGTCTCGGCGGCGCAGGCGGTGACCGAGAGCCTCGAGCTCACCACGCGCCTGCAGCGCATCGTGGGGGTCGCGCGCGAGCTCGTGGGCGCGCGCTACGGGGCGCTCGGCGTGCTCGCGCCCGACGGAGGGCTCGAGCGGTTCCTGCACTCGGGTTTCACCGACGAGCAGGTGCAGCAGCTCGGCGCGCCCCCGACCGGGCGGGGGATCCTCGGCGCCGTCATCACCGAGGGCCGCAGCATCCGCATGGAGCACCTCTCGCGAGACCCGCGATCGGTGGGCTTCCCCCCGCACCACCCGCCCATGGACTCGTTCCTCGGCGTGCCCATCCACGTCGAGGGCACGGTCTTCGGCAACCTCTACCTCACCGAGCACAGCGAGGGCCCCTTCGACGACATCGATGAGGAGATCATCGCCGCCCTCGCCGCGATGGCCGGCACGGCGATCGCGAACTCGCGCCTCTACGAGCAGTCTCAGGATGACCGCCGCTGGCTCGCCGCCTCCGAGCGCCTCACCCAGCGACTGCTGTCGGGACTGGTCGGGCCCGACGACCTCGAAGACATCACGGCCGCCGTGCGAGAGCTCACGGGCGACGACGACACCCGGGTCACCGAGACCGCCGACGGCGAGCTCGTCATCTCGACGCCGAGCAACGGGCACCCGCAGACCGAGGCCCAGCGCGAGACGATCCGGCGGTTCGGCCGCTCGGTGGCGATCGCGCGCGAGCTCGCCCGCGCGCGCATCGACGAGCAGCGGGTCGCGCTCACCGATGAGCGCGACCGCATCGCGCGCGACCTGCACGACCACGTCATCCAGAGCCTGTTCGCCGTCGGGCTCTCGCTGCAGAGCGTCGTCGGCGACCCCGCCTCGCCCACGGGGGCGCGCATCGCGACGCAGGTCGACGCGATCGACTCGACCATCCGGCAGATCCGCCAGGCCATCTACCGACTGTCGACCCCGCCGAGCGCGGGCACGTACAGCTTGCGCGCGCGCATCAACACGCTCGTGCGCGAGACGCTCGAGGGCGAGTCGCTCGACTCCCGCCTCGAGTTCAGCGGACCCGTCGACACGCTCGTCGACCTCGGGCTCGGCGACGAGGTCTGCGCCGTCATGCGCGAGGCGATCTCGAACGTCGTGCGCCACGCGCACG
>CAZILZ010000015.1:54570-69087 GCA_964540305.1 uncultured Microbacteriaceae bacterium
CGCGCACGTCGTCGTGATCGTGCGTGACGACGGCACCGGCATGCCCGACACCGATCGCCGCAGCGGTCTGGCGAATCTCGCGGCGCGGGCGCGTGAGCGCGGCGGAGACTTCACCCTCGATCCCGTTCACCCTCACGGCACGGAAGTGCGATGGAGCGTACCCTGGGAGTCACGATGACCACCACTGTCCGCGTCTTCCTGCTCGACGACCACGAGATCGTGCGTCGCGGCATCGCCGACCTGCTCGAGCAGGAGGACGGCGTCACCGTCGTCGGCGAGGCCGGCGTCGCGACGGGCGCGGCGGAGGCGATCGTGCTCTCGGGCGCGACGGTCGCCGTGCTCGACGGCCGGCTGCCCGACGGCAGCGGCATCGACGTGTGTCGCGACGTCAAGTCTGAGCGACCGGAGATCGGCTGCCTCATCCTCACCTCCTACGACGACGACGAAGCAGTGCTCGCGGCCGTGCTCGCGGGCGCCAACGGGTACCTGCTCAAAGAGGTGCGCGCCACAGGTCTCGTCGACGCGATCCGCCGTGTTTCGGCGGGCGAAGTGCTGCTCGACCCCGCCCTGGCGGAGGGAGTCGTCGCGCGCATCGCCGAGGCGACCCCGGCTTCGCCGCTCGACGGCCTCACTCCCCGTGAGGGCGAGATCCTCTCGCTCATCGCCGAAGGGCTGTCGAACCGCGAGATCGGCGCCCGTCTCTTCCTCGCCGAGAAGACCGTCAAGAACTACGTCAGCGGCATCCTCGCCAAGCTCGGCATGCAGCGGCGCACGCAAGCGGCCGTGCTCGCCACCGAATGGATGCCCAGAGCATCTCCGCGGCGCTGACCGCGGCCTAGTCGCGAGGTGCGCTCGCCGACCCTGGGCCGAGGCGTGCGGAGAGCTCTTGGTGGCCCCAGCGCAGCCCCTTCGCGATCGGGTACACCGCGAGGAACACCCACGCCGGTGCCCGCAGCGCGCGATTGCGCACGTCGTGATGCGTGTACGTGCGGTCGAAGCGGCCCACGTACGAGACGTAGTCGCGCGGGCTGTCGTCGACCCGCCGCGCCGACATGCCCGTGACCATGGTCGGCACGTAGACGGCTCTGAGTCCCGCGTCGTAGAGGTGCACCGAGATGTCGATGTCTTCGTGGAACAGGTCGTCCTCATCGCGGCAGACCTCGTCGCGGATCGCCTGCCAGGCCGTCGCCCGCAGGGCCATGTTGCTGCCGAAAACGAAGTGGTACTCGTTGGCGAGCCTCAGCATCGCGCGGCGCAGGGTGTCGTCGGCGAGCAGGCCGAAGCGGCGCAGCGGCATGTCGTAGTACAGCACCGGCCCGGTCGCCGCGGCCACCGTCGGGTCGATGAAGGCCTTCTGCACCTCCTCCACCCACGTCGGCTCGAGCACCGAGTCGGCATCGATGCGCCCGATGACCTCGCCCGTGGCGGTGTCGAGGCCGAGGTTGCGGGTCGGCACGAGGCCCTGCTCGTCGAACTGGCGCACGAGCGTGAGCGGAGCATCCGGGTTCTCCGACTGCAGTTCGGCCACGATCACGGCGGTGCGATCCGTCGACCGGTTGTCGACGACGATGACCTCGTGGGCGGGCACCGTCTGCGCAAGTGCGGCCTCGACGCACGCGCGGATGGTCTGCTCTTCGTTGTAGGCGGGCACCACGATCGACACCGTGGGCAGGGCGCCGAGCGCGCTCACGGTGCGCCGCCGTCAGCGTGCGCGACCGGCACGATGTCGACGGGTGCGGCGAGGAGCGACACCGTGACCGCGCCCCCCTTCGTGCTCTGCGTGCCGACCGAGCGGAAGCCGAGCCGCTCGTGGAAGGCCAGGCTGCCGGGGTTCGGCGGGTCGAGGTTGACCTCGCACGTGACCTCGCGGCGGCCCTGCTGCATGGGCGGCGTCGAAGATGACACCGTAAAGCAGGGCGCCGAGGCCCTGGCCCCGCTCGTGCTGGGCGATGACGATGCGATCGACGTATCGACTCGAGACCCCCCGATCTTGAAAGAACCGGTAGTTCTCGCTCTCGTACGGTGCGTGGTCGCCGATCGTGAGGGCGAAGCCGACGAGCGAGCCATCGTGCTCGGCCCCGACAGCGACATCGCACAGACTGACGAGCGCGCGCATGTCGTCGAGCGACGTGTGCGGAACCGCGGGATACGCAGCATCGTTGAGCGGCACGAGAACCGCCGCGTCGTCGAGAGTCAACCGGCGCAACCGGTACCCGACCCGAGCGGCCCCCCCTGCAGTGAGAAGGTCATCGATCTGCTCGGGGGTGAGGGGCACGCTCACACTCTATTGCGCGCCGTTGGCCGCCATCCACGGCACCGGGTTGATCGCCGTGCCGTCGACCCGCAGCTCGAAGTGAAGGTTCACCCCGGTGATGACGCCCGTTGTACCGACAAGCCCCACAACATCGCCAACTCGAACGCGATCACCCACCTTCCACGGGATGGATCCAGCCTGGAGGTGCGCATACACACTTGTGACGGTTTGACCGTTCACGATGTGGTCAATCGCGAGGTGGACCCCGAGAGAGTTCGAGGGGTCACCGATGAGGCTCACGACCCCGTCAGCGATCGATGAGACGGGTGCTCCGTAGGCTGGGTTGAAGTCGACACCGAAGTGTTGTGTTGAACATGCGTCGCACAGCAGCGCGCGCGGCCCGAACGCGCTCCCGACGGGGGCACCGGCACCGACGGGGTACACGAGGGGCGGGCGCTGGTCGATCGTGAAGGCCTCGCGGGCGGGCGCTTCTGCCGCCGGTGCCTCGGATTCGGTGCCCGCCGCGGCCAGCGCGGCCGTCGCGGCGAGCGCGGCCTCGGAGACCGCGTCGTCGGAGGCCGCCACGAAGACCTGGCCGACCGGAACGCTCTCAGCGCTCTCGGTGGCGGCGGCGAGCGTCGCGCTGACGGTGCTGCTCAGCAGCAGCCCGGCGGCGACGAGGGTCGCGGCCGCGACGAGCGCCTGCTGGCGCAATCGGTGGGGTTCGAGCGCCGCGGCGCGTGACAGAGCGGGGTGTACGAGATGGAGCATGAGGAGAAAGACACTTCCTGGTGGCGGCCGGCAGGCCGTGGACACGGTGAGTGCACGTCATTGCGCAGTTCGATCTCGCGGCGCTCGCAGTAAGCACTCGGCACAAGATCAGGAGGTCGCAGCACCCGCTCCGGCGGAATCGTTCGCACCGGCGGCACTCGCCCCTGTCGGCAACGTAGCCAACACTCAAGCTTGACCGATGAACCTGTGAAACCCCTGTTCGCGTCCGAACGATCAGGCGATCGTCGCACCGAAGGCGAGACCGAGCAGGTAGGTGGCCGCCGCGGCTCCGTACCCGATGGCGAGTTGGCGCAGGGCCCGCTTGACCGGTGAGGCGCCCGACAGCACACCCACGATCGCGCCCGTCACGAGCAGGGCGATGCCGACGAGCACCGCCGAGATGACGATCGCCGTGAGCCCCTCGAGCCCCAGCAGGTACGGGATGACGGGGATGATCGCGCCGGAGGCGAAGAACGCGAAGCTCGAGAGCGCCGCGCCCCACGCCGAGCCGATGGCCTCGTGCTGCTCGGCCTCGGCCTCCGCGGCCCGCGCCGCCGCCGCCACCGGGTCGTAATCGGCGAGGATGCCCCGCGCGTGCGCGACGGCGGCCTCCTCGTCCATGCCGCGAGCGCGGTAGACGAGCGCGAGCTCGTTGGCGTCGACATCGAGGTGCGGCAGCGCGGTGTGCGCCTCGGGGTCGGGCGTCGAGGCGTCGAGCAGCTCGCGCTGCGAGCGCACCGACACGTACTCGCCCGCGCCCATCGAGAGCGCGCCTGCCAGCAGCCCGGCGAGCCCCGTCAGCAGCACGGCGCTCGGCCCGAGGCCCGCGGCACCGATGCCCATGACGAGGGCGAGGTTGCTGACGAGCCCGTCGTTGGCGCCGAACACTGCCGCGCGGAACGTGCCCGAGAGCCGTTGGCGTCCGCGCGCGGCGAGCCCGCGCACGACCTCGCCGTGGATGCGCTCGTCGGCGGCCATCGCGGGCGTCGCGTGGGCATCCCGCGCGTACGGCGACCGACCCTCCGCCCGCTGGGCGAGCGCGAGCACGAAGACGCTGCCGAAGCGCCGGGCGAAGAAGCCGAGGATGCGCGTGCGCAGCGAGACCGCCGGCACGCGATCGGCGTGCGCGCCCAGCAGGTCGACCCAGTGGGCTTCGTGCCGCGACTCGGCCTCGGCGAGCGCGAGCAAGATCGCCCTCTCCTCCCCCGTGCGCCGCGCGGCGAGATCGCGGTAGACGGCCGCCTCCGCGCGCTCGTCGGCGAGGTAGCGGCGCCAGCGGCGGATCTCCACCGGGTGCGGCTCGGGGTTCTCGGTCACGCGCCCATGATGTCAGCGCGGCCGTACGGTACGCAGTTCGGTGCCCCGAAAGCGCGACTCGGTGACGAGGCGGTGCGGGCAGCGAGCTGAGCTACCAGCCCCAGGTGCCCGTGCCGCCCTTGAAGGGGCCGACCACGTTCGCGGTGATCCAGCCGCCGTAGAAGCCGCCCTCCTGCGGGGTCACGGTCTCGCCGTCGACCGTGCAGCGGTGCATGCGCCCCGGGTACACCGACACGTAGCCCGCGAGCGACTCGAAGCCTCTGCTCGGGCTGGGGTAGTACCAGCCCGCACTCGGCGCGACCGTCGCGCCGCCGACGATGTCGTAGTACGCCGCAGTGCCCTTGAACTCGCAGAACGATGATCCGTCGGCGGGCACGAGGGCGCCCTCGACGAAGTCCTCCGGCGGCAGGTAGTAGGCGGGCGGATGACTCGTCTCGAGCACGCGCAACGCCCGGGTCGACTCGGCGATCACCCGACCGCCGAGCTCGATCGTCACGCGAGCGTGCACGGGCTCCACCCGCGGCGGGCGCGGATAGTCCCAGACCGACTCCTGGCCCGGCCCGGGCTCGATGCGCTTCGGCCTCGCCATCGTCGTGGCCTAGAAGCCGAAGTCGCCGAAGTCGCCGAACCCGCCGGCGTCGAAGCCGCCCGCATCAGCAGCGCCGTCGAAGCCGCCTGCGTCGGCACCGGCGTCGGCACCGCTGTCGGCACCCCCGGCGTCCGTCGCGCCCGCGTCAGACGCCCCGGCATCCGTCGCGCCGGCGTCGAGCGGCGGCAGGAAGGCGCTCGCGAGCGCCGAGCCGATCACGTAGCCCGCGACCGTGCCGAGCAGCGAGGCTCCGACCATCTGACCGAACGACGGGCCGCCGAGCGAGCGCTCCATGGTGCCGGGCTGGCGCAGCTCAGACCGTGTCGCCGCGCGGGCGAGCGAGGCCGGCTGGTCGTCGGCGGGCGCCTCGCCCGCGGGCGCCGTGCGGGCCAGCTCGTCGAACACGAGCCGCCGCTGCTCGGGGCTGAGCTTGGTGAAGGCTTCGGCGTGCACCTGCTCGATCGTCTCGGGCGGCGCGGTCTGCAGCAGGTAGCGGTAGCGCTCCACGGCGCGGTCGTCGTCGCTGCGCGGGGCGGAGCGGCGAGCCTCGGGCTCGGGCGTCGGAGCGCCGAACAGTCGGTCGAAGAAGCTCATGCGGTGTCTCCTGGGGGTCGGGGATGCCCAGATTAAGCCCCGCGGTTCGGTGCGGGCTGTGGAGTGCTCGTGTAACAACTCGGTGAAGGATGGGGTCGATGCGGCCGCTGTGCACTACTGTCAGAACTGAAGTTGATACGCCTCGGCGATCCGAACGTGCAGTGCAAGCAGTACGTGCTCTCATATAGAGCAGGATTCATGAGTGGTTCGACTGGTGGTTTCGACAGTCGAAACTCCGTGAGTAACAAGGAGTCAGCAATGACGACAGGCACTGTTAAGTGGTTCAACGCCGAAAAGGGTTTCGGTTTCATCACCCCCGATGACGGAAGCGCCGACGTGTTCGCGCACTTCTCCGCCATCCAGTCGAACGGGTACCGCTCGCTCGACGAGAACCAGAAGGTCGAATTCGACGTCGCGCAGGGCCCCAAGGGCCTGCAGGCTGAGAACATCCGCCCGCTCTAGTCCTCCCTGGTTTCGTCGAGTCGACTCACCTCGAATCGGCTCTCGAAACACGCACGACAGCCGCCCCCCGATGACGTGGGGCGGCTTTCGTCATTCCTGCGCACGTTCATCTCACCGAAAACGACACCTCGCACGCTCGAAGTCGTGCGAACTGTCGCACACCGTGAGAGGTGCGCTCGGTTCTCCTACTCGGCGGTGACGAAGTCGATGAGCTGCTCCACCCGGCCGAGCAGCGCCGGGTCGAGGTCGGCGTAACCGCGCACGCTGCCGCGGATACGTCGCCACGCGGCGGCCCGATCGGCGACGGTCTCGTGCGGCCAGCCGAGCGCCCGACAGGTACCGGTCTTCCAGTCCTGCCCGCGCGGGACGTCGGGCCAGGCCTCGATGCCGACCGCGGCCGGGCGCACCGCCTGCCAGAGGTCGATGAACGGATGCCCGAGCGCGAGCACGTGGCGAGCATCCACCCGCGCGATCGCCTGCTCGACGAGCCGCACCTCCTTCGATCCGGGCACCCAGTGGTCGACGAGCACCCCGACGCGGCGGCCGGGCGAGGGCGCGAAGTCGATGAGCAGGTCGGCCAGGTGGTCGACGCCCTCGAGTTGCTCGACCACCACGCCCTCGAGCCGCAGATCGTCGCCCCACACCTGCTCGACGAGCTCGGCATCGTGGCGACCCTCGACCCAGATGCGGCTCGCACGGGCGACGCGGGCCCGGGCGTCCGGCACCGCGAACGAGCCGCTCGCGGTGCGCGCGCGCCCCGCGGGGGCGGCCGACGCGGCCGGGGCGATGAGCCGCACGGGCTCGCCCTCGACGAGAAACCCGGCCCCGAGGGGGAACACGCGCACGCGACCGTGCCGGTCTTCGAGGTGCACATTGCCGGCGTCGACGCGCACGACAGCACCGACGTAGCCCGCGGCATTGTCAGCAGCATCTCCCGCGGGCAGCTCGACGACGAGGCCGAGGTCGGCGTGCGTCTCGGGCACGACCCTGCGCCCCGCCGCACGCCAGTCGCCGGAGAGCACGTCGTCGCTGTAGTCACGCACCCCGCGAGGCTACGGCGTGTCGGCTACTGTGGCCGCATCACGACACGCGATGCGAGGGAGATGCCGTGCGATCGACCGGTCGACTGTTCCGCTGGGGGCTCACGTGCCTGATGCTCGCACCCGTCGCCGTCATGGGCTGGTTCACGGCCGGCGCCTCGACGACCTTCCTGTGGCTCGCGCTCGCGCTCGTGCTGCTCGGCGGCGGGCTCAACGCCGCCGCCCTCGTGCGCGGGGTGCAGCGCGTCGGCTCGGGCGCCTTCATGACGAGCCTCGACGGCATGACCCCGGCCGACACGCGTGCTGCCGAGCCGATCGTGCCCCGGCAGCGCATCATCTTTCCCGACGATCACCTGCCGCCCGCCCCCGAGCCCGGCCTGCGCCGTCGCGTCGGGCTGGGCGCGGCCTCCGCGCTGCTGGGCCTCATCGCGTTCGGCGCGTTCACGCTCGCGATCGAGCAGCCGCTCGCGATCGCGCAGGGCCAGCTGACGCTCGACGAGGTCTACGCCGTGTGGGGCACCGCCTCGCGCATCGGCTTCACGATCTCGCTCATGATCTGGGTGGTGCTCTCGCTCGCCGTCGTGCTCGGCGTCGCCGTGCTCGCGCTGCTGCCCTCGATCTCTGCCGACCGCATCCTGACCCCGCGGCGGATGCTCGCCGCGGCCTGCATCGCGGGCAGCGTGATCGTCGTCGCCGCGTGGTTCCCGTACTTCAGCATCGGCATCAGCCTGCCCGACGACCTGCCCTTCCCAGCGGGCGGCGTGCAGAGCCCCGCGAGCCTGCTCTTCGGGCTCACGGGTGTCGCCCTCAGCGCGATCGCCATCCTGCTCACCGTGCCCGACTGGCGGCGCGCCCCGCGCTGAGCACCTGCGCGAGGGGCACGACGACGCAGCCCTTGACACCTTCCCGCTTCTCTGGTTAGTTACTTGACTAAGTAACCAACACAGAAGGGAGGCTCGTGTGGACGACGGTCGACCGATCTTCCTCCAGATCGCCGAGCTCATCGAGAACCAGGTGATCGACGGCTCGCTCGTCGAAGGTTCGCAGGTTCCGTCGACGAACGAGTTCGCGGCGTTCCACCGCATCAACCCGGCCACGGCGCTCAAGGGCATCGCCCTGCTCGTCGACGCGGGAGTGCTCTACAAGCGCCGCGGCATCGGCATGTTCGTGGCGGAAGGCGCGCGGGCGCGACTGCTCGCCGAACGCCGCGAGCGCTTCGCCGCCGAGTACGTTCAGCCGCTCATCCTCGAGGCGCGCGCGCTCGGCCTCACCACCGACCACCTCATCGAGATCATCCGAAAGGGCACCCCATGACCACCATCGTCGAGGCGCGCGGCCTCACGAAGCGCTACCGCGGCGTCACCGCCGTCGACGGCGTCGACTTCCGTCTCGCGCGCGACACCATCACCGGACTCCTCGGTCGCAACGGCGCCGGCAAGACGACCCTCATGCACCTGCTCACCGGGCAGGAGTTCGCGAGCAGCGGCACCATCACCGTCGCGGGCGAGAGCCCCGTCGAGAACCCGCGCGTTCTGCAGCACACGTGCTTCATCAAAGAGAGCCAGCGCTACCCCGACGACTTCAAGCCGAAGCACGTCTTCGCCGCTGCGCCCGGCTTCTTCCCGCACTGGGATGCCGAGTTCGCGCGCGAGCTCGCGAGCGAGTTCCGCCTGCCGGTCAATCGCCGCATCAAGAAGCTCTCGCGCGGTCAGCTCTCGAGCGTCGGCATCATCGTCGGGCTCGCCTCACGCGCGCCCATCACGATCTTCGACGAGCCCTACCTCGGGCTCGACGCGATCGCCCGGCAGGCCTTCTACGACCGGCTCCTGGCCGACTACGCCGCGCACCCGCGCACGATCATCCTCTCGACGCACCTCATCGACGAGGTCGCCGACCTGCTCGAGCACGCGCTTGTCATCGACGCGGGCCGCATCCTGATCGATGCGCCCGTGGATGCCCTCCGCGCGCACGCCGCCACCCTCGCCGGCCCGGCAGAAGCCGTCGAGCGCGCGGTCGCGGGCCTCGAGGTGATCCACCGCGAGCGCCTGGGCGGATTCGTCAGCGCGACCGTCGCGGGCATCACCGAGCAGGTCACCGCGTCGGCACGGGCCGCGGGCCTCGAGGTCGGGCCGGTCTCGCTGCAGCAGCTCATCATCCGTCAGACCGGGGGCAGCCCCACCGAGCACGAGGAGGTCACGCGATGACCACGATCACCGCCCCCTTGACGATGACCGCCCGGCCGCTGACGACGCGCGTCGCCACGGTCGTGCGCCTGCTGTTCGCCAACCCCTGGACGGCGATCTACACCCCGCTCCTCATCCTCGGCATCATCGTGCTGATGAACGTGTCGATCTGGGCGATCGTGCGAGCGAACATCCCCGAAGACGGCGACATGGCCGAGGGCATGAACGGCGGGGCCCTGTTCGTGTTCATCTACATGCTCGTCGTCGCGGTGCAGAGCATTAACCAGGCGTTTCCGCTCGCACTCGGCTACGGCTCGACCCGACGCGACTTCCTGCTCGGGTTCGCCGTCTTCGCCGTCCTGCTCTCGATCGGCTACGCAGCGGTTCTGGCGACCCTCGCCTGGGTCGAAGAATCGACGGCGGGCTGGGGCATCGGCCTGCAGTTCTTCAGCGCCGACGCGATCTGGCAGTCGGACTGGCCGGAGGCCTTCGGTCTCGGCGTGCTCGCGATGCTGCTCTTCTTCAGCATCGGCGCGGCGACAGCGGCGGTCTACGTGCGCTGGCGCGTGATCGGCATGTACGTCTTCTGGGCGGGCCTGGTGTTCATCATGATCGGGGGCGCGGCCCTCATTACCGCGATCGATGCCTGGCCGCAGGTGGGCGAGTTCTTCGCGTGGGCCGGCGTGCTCGGCACAGCCACGTGGACGCTTCTCATCACGCTCTTCTGTGCGCTTGCCGCCTGGGTCATCCTGCGGCGCGCGACTCCGTCGCAGGGCTGAGCAACCCTGTCACGACGAGCTCGCGCACCCTCGGCAGCAGGTCGTCGCGCAGGGCGCCCTCGTCGACCTCGAGCAGGGCGGCGAGGGCGCCGACGATCTCGGCGACCGTGAGCTCGCCGTCGCTCGCGCCGACGAGACCGGCGAGCGCGGCATCCGCCTCGATCGTGCGCGCGAAGCCGCCGCCCTGTCGCAGGCGGATGACCGTGGGGTTCTCCTCCCCCGGCCAGTAGTGGCGCTCCTCCGTCACGTCGGGGGCGACCTCGAGCCGCAGGGCGCCGAGGGCCGTGTCGTCGAGCGCGGCGATGCGGTCGTGCGCGCGCAGGCCTGCGAGCAGGTGGTCGCCGAGACCGGTGGGCGCGCCGCCGAGGGGCGAGCCGAGCACCTCGGTGCGCAGCAGGCGCACCGCATCCGGCGTCGACGGCCGGCGCAGCACGATGTAGCCGAAGCCGACGGCCGTCACGCCGCGGGCCGCGAAGTCGTCGAGCCATTCGGCGGCGAGCGCGTCGAAATCGGGGCTGCCGACGAGCGTGCCGCCGTCGCGGATCCACGTGGCGGCGTACTCGGCGGGGCTCTGCCGCTCGCGCTCGACGACCCAGCCGTCGAGGCCCGCCTCGTCGATCCAGCGGCGCACGCGAGCGAGGCCGTCGCCGCCCAGGGCGTCGCGGTACTCCCAGTTGCCCAGCAGGTGGGCGGTGCCGCCGGGCGCGAGATGGGCGCCGGCGCCGCGCACGACCTCCTCGACGATCGCGTCGCCCACGCGCCCGCCATCGCGGTACTCGTAGACGGGCGCGGAGGAACCGCGCGGCGTGATGACGAAGGGCGGGTTGCTCACGATGCGGTCGAACCGTTCTCCGGCGACGGGCGCGAAGAGATCGCCCTGCCGCAGCTCGACACCCTCGACGGCGTTGAGCGCGAGCGTCAGCCGGGCGCGGTCGAGGGCGCGCGCCGAGACGTCGGTGGCGACGACGCGGCGCGCGTGCCGGGCGACGTGCAGCGATTGGATGCCGCAGCCGGTGCCGAGGTCGAGCACCGAGTCGACCGGCTCGGTGGGGATGAGCGCGGCGAGCGTGAGCGAGGCGCCACCCACGCCGAGCACGTGGTCGGGCGGCAGGGCGCCGCCGAGCGCGAGCTCGCCGAGGTCGGAGGCGATGAACCACTGCACTGCTCCGCCGGAGTCGATGGCCGCGTAGGGCCGAAGGTCGAGCAGCGCGCGGCCCTGGGCGTCGACGAGGCCCAGCGCGCGGGCGCCCTCGACGCCGAGGGTCGGCACCGCGCGGGCGAGCGCCTCATCGGCGACGGCCTCACCGAGCAGGAAGAGTCGGGCGAGCACGGCCGCGGGGCTCTCGACGGCCCCCAGCGCGCGGCACGCGGGCACGCGATCGCCCCGCGCGAGGGCCGCATCGGCCTCGTCGCCCCAGAGCTGCCGCAGCCGGTCGACCGTGTACCCGGCGGCGAGCAGGTCGGCCCGCAGCAGGGCGGTGAGGTCAGCATCCACGCCCCTAGTCAACCCCACCGCGCGCGTCGCGGAATATCCGACAGATGGGGAATAGATCGGCGGCGCCTTCGCGTTGGAGCAGGAGTCGCCGCGCATCGATGCGTTCGCATCGAATTGCTGCGCACCGACCCGCGACGTCGAGAGCCGACCGGCTCATCCCGCCACGGACGAAGGAGAACCCCCTCGTGACCACCCTCACCGCCACCGCGATCCCCGGCTACCGCGCCGGCACCTGGACCGTCGACCACGCCCACACCGAGATCGGCTTCAGCGTGCGCCACCTCGCCATCAGCAAGGTCAAGGGCGTGTTCGAGACCTTCGACGCGACCGTCGTCGCCGCGGAGGACCCTCTCGAGTCGACCGTCACCGTGACCGTCGACATGGCGTCGATCAACACCAAGAACGCCGACCGCGACGCGCACCTGCGCACCAACGACTTCTTCGCCATCGACGAGTTCCCGACCCTGACGTTCGTGTCGACCGGGCTGCGCATCGAAGGCGATGCGATGCTGCTCGACGGCGACCTCACGCTGCGCGGTGTGACGAAGCCCGTCACCCTCACGGGCGAGTTCGGCGGCATCGCGACCGACCCCTACGGCAACGTCAAGGCGGCCGCGAGCGGCAGCACCGTCATCAGCCGCAGCGAGTTCGGCGTGAACTGGAACGCCGCGCTCGAGACCGGCGGCTTCTTGCTCGGCGACGACGTGACGATCACGATCGACGCGCAGTTCGCTCTGCAGGGCGAGTAGTCAGCAGCACCGGATGCGGGGCGCGCAGCGCCCCGACCCCCTCGACGCAGAACGGGGCGGCCCCGAAAGGGACCGCCCCGTTCTGCTGTATCGGTCGTGACTACGGCAGGAGCACCGCGTCGATGACGTGGATCACGCCGTTGTCGCAGACGATGTCGGCGGTGACGACGGTCGCGCCGTTGACCTTCACGCCGTCGGTCAGGTCGAACGTGAGCTCGGCGCCGTTGACCGTCGCGGCCTTCAGGCCGTCGGTCAGGTCGGCCGCGTGCACGGCACCCGGCACGACGTGGAACGTCAGGATCGACGTGAGGGCCGGGATGTCGGCGAGGAGGCCCTCGACGGTGCCCTCGGGCAGCGCCGCGAACGCCTCGTCGGTCGGGGCGAAGACCGTGAACGGGCCCTCTCCGTTGAGCGTGTCGACGAGGCCGGCAGCGCCGACAGCGGCGACGAGAGTGGTGAACGAACCGGCGCTGACGGCGGTTTCGACGATGGTGGCCATGGGGGTCTCTTCTCTACACGAGGGTCTTCAGGGCGGCTGAACCGCCCGCCCGACCGGTCGCGGTCGGGCATGCCCCACTCTGCGCCCTGCCACCCGCCGGGTACCCGTGCGCGGGCAGTGCATCGCCCCCACGCCAGCCGACCATCACCTGTACGTCGTGAACGACGGGTGACCGCTCGGTGTGCGTTCGGCGATGTGACGTACGCTGAGAGGTGATGAGAGAGCTGACCGCCGACCAGATCCGCGCCAGCATGGTCAACGCCAGCGAGGCCGAGATCGAGCGGATGCCCCTGCCGGGCCTGCACGAGACCGTGTGGGCCGACCGCGAGTACCTGGGCTGGCGCGACCCGGCCGGTTCGCCCCGCGGCTACATCGTGCACTGGGTCGATGACCGCCCCGTCGGCATCCTCGTGCGGGCCGCGAGCACGACGCTGCGGCCCGGCATCGGCGCGATGTGCTCGCTGTGCCACACCCCGCAGCCCTCGACCCAGGTCGTCATGTTCAGCGCGCCGCGCGGCGGCGAGGCCGGCCGCGACGGCAACTCGATCGGCACCTACATCTGCGCCGATCTCGCGTGCTCGATCATGATCCGCATCGTGCCCGGCACGAGCGAGCTGATGCTCATGCGCGACGAGCTCGTCGCACGCCGCAGCGCCGGGCTGCAGCACCGCCTCGAGAACTTCACGGCGAACATACTCAAGACCGCCTGACAGGCGGCACGGGCATCAGCGCGAGTCGCGCCGACCCATGAGGTGGAACGGGATCGCGAGCGACAGCGATGCCGACAGGATGCCCGTGAAGAACACGGCCGCGGCGAACTGCTCGGGCACCGCGTACGCGTAGGCGAACAGCACGAACGACGACACGAAGAGGAAGACCGAGACGGCCACGGCGAGAATGTTCATGATGACCCCATTGTGCCAGGTCTGCTCGGGATAATGGCGCATGACCTCTGCCGCTGATGCCGCCGCGCCGCCCCGCCACCGCCCCGCCGGGCGCATCCGCCGCCGTGTGCGCGCGATCGGCCTCGGGGCGCTCGCGGCCCTCGCGCTCGTCATGGTCGGCTTCGGCATCTGGGCCCACACGCCCTACCGCGCCGACCGCGCGCCCGTCATCGACGTGTGGGCGAACGGCGAGGTGCAGGTGCAGTACCTCGACGAGGGAATCGTGATGAGCCCCGCGGGCGATGCGGCCGCGCTCGACTCCTCGACAGGTCTCGTGTTCGTGCCGGGCGCACGCGTCGAGGCGCACGCCTACATGTTCCAGCTGAGCGGGGTGGTCGAGCAGTACGGCGTGACGGTGCTCATCACCGAGCCGACCTTCAACCTGGCCTTCTTCGACACCCGCACTCTCGAGCAGTTCACGACGGCGGCGCCCGAGGTCGACCGCTGGTTCGTCGGCGGGCACTCGCTCGGCGGGGTGCGCGCGTGCCTCATGACCCCGGGCTCCGACGCGGCAGGGCTCGTGCTCTTCGGCAGCTACTGCGCGGGCGATGTCAGCGGCTCGGGGCTCGCGGTGCTGAGCATCGCGGGCGAGAACGACGCGCTCTCGACACCCGCGATCATCGAGCAGAACGCGGCTCTGCTGCCGGTCGATGCGCGCTTCGCGACGATCGAGGGCGCCAACCACGCGAGTTTCGGCGACTACGGCGTGCAGGCAGGCGACGGCGAGCGCACGATCTCGAGCGAGCAGATGCGCGCCGAGCTCACCGCGCTGCTGGGCGACCTGCTCGGCTAGGTGTAGTTCCCCGGGACGTTGTGAACGTTTGAGGTAGCGAAGACCTCC
>CAZILZ010000016.1:0-58453 GCA_964540305.1 uncultured Microbacteriaceae bacterium
ACGAACCGGTGAAGTTGCGAGTTGACAACTATAGGAGCGTCAACGCGTTGATGGAGTCGTTCTTCGGCTCGATGCAGATCGAGCTGCTGGACCGGCGCCATTGGGCCAGCCGAGCCGAGCTTGGGCAGGCGATCTTCGAATGGATCGAGGGGTTCTATAACCCGACCAGGCGACACTCCGCGTTGGGGTATCGCAGCCCGATCGAGTTCGAGACTCTTCACAAGGAGCTCGATGAAGCGGCATGATCAAACACTAGAGAACCGTCCGAGAAACCCAGTGCAGGTCAGTTACTTCGCCGACGGTCTTCGGGGTGCCGATCGGCTTGGGCATCGCGTTGGCGGGCGGTGTCCTTGTCGGCCTGGGCGTGCTCACATGGGTGGTGGGCTGGGGAAGATCGGTCTTCGAGAGTCAGGCTCAACTCGGCAGGAGTGGAACATGGGCAACCTAGTGGAGCCGAACCCTGAAGCAGGCAACCACATTCTGGGGGTGCTCCGCTGGAGCCTCCTGGCAGTGCCAGCATTGACTCTTCTTCTGTTGTTCTCCAGCGCGATGACGCCAATCTGGTTCTATGTCGGATTCGTAGCGGTCTGGCTGGTTGCGTTCACGACGGCGTTTGCTGCGCACACGCAGTCCCTGGCCGAAAACAAGGCTGACGCACGGCGACGAATTTCCGTGCTTCGACTTGCCGTCGTCCCTGGCCTCGCGATCACGATCGCACTCGGCGGGCTTGCCTTGCTAGTCGGCGTTGGAGGACTTGGCTTACCGGTCAGCGTGGCTGCGTTGCTTATTGTCTGGGTTCCCGGTCTCATCACCGTCATTGTTCGACACGTTAAAGACCCGGGATCATCTACAACCGAGCTCGAGAGTCGCTGAACCTCCGTCGGTTCCAGGATGTCTCGAACCATATTGCGGAGCGCACGGTGACGGTGAACAGTGTGCAGACTGTGAAGACCCGCTACGCGCATACGGCTGCGGCTGATGTGTCGGGAGTGGTGTTGGATGCTCAAAATGAACTGTCCCGGGTTCCATGGAATGTTTCGGGTTGATCATGCCGCGGCCGCAGCACTTTTGTGAAGGGTCTCGAACTCGTCAGTGCTGAGGTATCTCGGAGCGGAACCGTCATCGACGGCGTGCGTTCGGGGAGTCTGGAGTGGGGTTGGTCGAAACCGGGATTGCCTGCCGGGGACGGTCACGTGCCGTTCATGCGGAGCATGCGGCGAGAAACGCCGAACGGACAAGAAGACCGGTTGGCGCCCCCGACAGGATTCGAACCTGCGACCCTCAGTACCGGAAACTGATGCTCTATCCCCTGAGCTACGGAGGCATGTTCAGCCTAGCGGTTCTCGCGGGAGGTGCGAGGCCGTGCCAGTCTGGGCGCATGGCCAGCCAGCAGAGCAAGCGTCGCACCGTCGGGTGCGAGATCGACGCGACGCTCGGTGAGGCGACGAACATCGTGCTGGCCGTCGCCGTCGCTCACGCCCCGGGCCTGAGCATCGATGAGCACTTGACGGTGCACGCGAACGGCGAACGCGTCGAGCTGGCCGAGTCGGTGGGCGTGAGCGGAACCCGCTGGCACAGTGCCGCCGTGCCGGAAGGTCCCCTGACCGTGCGGTACGAGGCGACGGTCGTGGGCCGCGGTGAGCCGCGACCCGTCGACGCGACCGAGCGCATCCTCGCGGTGCGCCCCAGTCGGTACGTGCAGTCGGATGAGCTCGCGGGGCCGCTCATCGAGGCGCGCATCATCGACGAGCTCGCGGCCCTGCCCGAGCGCGAGCGCCTCATCGCCGCGCGCGAGTGGGTGGCTGGGCGCTTGACCTACACGATCGGATCGACGGGCCCCACCGACGGGCTGCCCGAGATCCTCGCCACCGGCCAGGGAGTGTGCCGCGACTTCGCCCACCTGCTCGCCGGCGTGCTGCGGGCGACCGACATGCCCGCGCGAGCTGTGTCGGTGTACGCGCCGCAGCTCGAGCCCATGGACTTCCACGCCGTCGTCGAAGCCCTCGTCGACGACCAGTGGGTGGTCGCCGATGCCACGCACATGGCCCCGCGCTCGGGCATGCTGCGCATCGCGACGGGCCGCGATGCCGCCGACACCGCCTTTCTCGCCAACGACGGTTCGTCGCTCACCCTGCATCGGCTGCTCGTGCACGCCGAGGCCGATCGGGTTCTCGATGCCGACCCCGACGCCCTCGTCATGCTGGGCTGACCCCCCGGCAGAGCACCCGGTACGCGCGGATAGGCTTGACCCTCGTGAACCCCGACCAGCTCGCCGCCGCCCTGCTCGCCGTCGTCGTCGGCGCGGTCGAGCGACGCGACGCGGCCGCTGCGAGCGAGCTCACGGTCGCCGACATCGCCCTCGAGCGACCGCGCAACCGCGACCACGGCGACTGGGCCACCTCGGTCGCGCTCAAGCAGTCGAAGCGCGTCGGGATGCCTCCGCGCGCGTTCGCCGACGAGCTCGTGCCGGGCATCCGCGCCATCGAGGGTGTCGCCGCGGTCGAGATCGCAGGCCCCGGGTTCCTCAACATCCGCCTCGAGGCTGGCGCGGCGGGCGAGCTCGCGCGCGTCATCGTCGAGGCGGGCGAGACCTACGGCCACAACGAGACTCTGCTCGGTCAGACCATCAACCTCGAGTTCGTGTCGGCCAACCCCACGGGCCCGCTGCACATCGGCCACACGCGCTGGGCGGCGCTCGGCGACTCGCTCGCGCGCGTGCTGAAGGCCAGCGGTGCGACGCTCGTGAGCGAGTTCTACATCAACGACGCCGGTGCGCAGATGGATGTCTTCGGCGAATCGGTGCTCGCCGCCGCCCTCGGCGAGCCCGCACCGGAGAACGGCTACCCGGGCGAGTACATCACCGCGCTCGGCGTGCGCGCTCTCGGCGAGCGGCCCGACCTCGGCGAGCTGCCGCGCGAGGAGGCCGTCGCGATCGCCCGCGAGCTCGCCTACGGCTGGCAGCTCGACGAGATCCGCGAGTCGCTCGAGCGCTTCAACGTGCACTTCGACGTGTGGTTCAGCGAGCGCGTGCTGCACGCCGTCGAGGCGAGCACGGGCCGCAGCCGCATCGACGAGGCCGTCGACCGCCTGCGCGCGCAGGGCCACGTATTCGACCTCGACGACGCCATCTGGGTGCGCACGACCGACTTCGGCGACGACAAAGACCGCGTCATCAAGCGCGGCAACGGCGTCTACACCTACTTCGCCGCCGACGCCGCCTACTACCTCTCGAAGAGCGACCGCGGCTTCGCCCACAAGATCTACCTGCTCGGCGCCGACCACCACGGCTATGTGCACCGCCTCAAGGCCCTCGCCGGCGCGGCGGGCGACGACCCCGAGACCGACATCGAGGTGCTCATCGGGCAGCTCGTGAGCATCAACGGCGCACGGCTGTCGAAGCGCGCGGGCAACATCATCGAGCTCAACGACCTGCGCGAATGGCTCGGCACGGATGCCCTGCGCTACTCGCTCGCGCGCTACCCGGCCGACTCGCCGCTGACCCTCGACCCCGAGCTGCTGCAGAAGCGCACGAACGACAACCCCGTGTTCTACGTGCAGTACGCGCACGCGCGCACGCACCAGGTGGCGCGCAACGCGGCCGCATCCGGCGTCGATCGGGCCGTCTTCGCGGGCGAGCTGCTCACGGACGAGACCGAGAGCGTGCTGCTCGGGGCCCTCGCCGAGTTCCCCCGCATCGTCGCGCAGGCGGCGACCCTGCGCGAGCCGCACCGCGTCGCCCGGTACCTCGAAGAGCTCGCCGCGGCCTATCACCGCTGGTACGACACCTGCCGGGTCACGCCGGTGGGCGACGAGCCGGTGTCGAGCATCCACGGCACGCGCCTGTGGCTCAACGACGCGACCGGTCAGGTGCTGCGCAACGGCCTGACCCTCATCGGCGTCTCGGCGCCGGAACGGATGTGACCGTGAGCGAGCCGACGAGCCCCGATCAGACGCCCGACGAGACCGACGCGCAGCCCGAGGCCGACACGATCGTCGTGCTCGAGCCCGGCCCCCGCCCGAAGCGCCGCGGACTCATCGCTGTGCTCGTCATCGTCGGCATCCTCGTCGTGCTCGCCATCGTCGCCGTGATCGCGGAGTCTCTCGCGCGGCAGCAGGCCTCCGCCCTCATCGCCGACCAGGTGCGATCAGCGCTGCAGCTCGAGCCCGATCATCCGGTCGACGTCACGATCGAGGGCGCCTCGGTGCTGTGGCAGGCCGCGAGCGGTCGCCTCGACCGGGTCACCGCCGAGGCGCCGGATGTCGCCTTCGGCGAGCTCGTCGGTGACCTCACGCTCATCGCCGAGGGCGCCCCGCTCGATGTCGCCCAGCCGACCGACTCGGTACAGGCCGTGTATCGCGTGGCCGAGAGCGATGTGGCGGCGCTCGCCGGATTCCTCGCCGGCACGGTCGTGAACGACGTGCAGCTCGACGATCGCGAGATCCGCTTCCAGACTGCGTTCTCGTTCTTCGGCGTCGACTTCTCCGTCGGCCTCGGCGTGACGCCCTCGGTGCAAGATGGCCAGCTCGCCTTCACGCCCTCGAGCGTCGTGCTCGGTGACGAACGCCTCGATGCCGCCGAGCTGCAGCAGCAGTTCGGTTCGCTCGTCGACCCCCTTCTCACCTCGCAGCTCTTCTGCGTCGCGCAGTACCTGCCGCAAGCGCTCGACCTCACCGCCGTGCAGGTGGGTGACGAGCAGCTCGTCGTCGTGTTCGAGGGCGCCGACGTGGCGCTCGGCGGCCCGGAGTTCTCGACGCTCGGCACCTGCGGCTAGCGCCGGTCGCCTCGGGCATCGACGCGCGTCGCGCGCCGCTAAACTCAGAAGCGGCTTCAGGAACCAAGCCGGGTTCGCTCGCCTCACACTTTTCAGATCGTCGACTTGTGAGGTTCTCGTCGTGCTCGCCAACCCGCTCTCGCCGTCGTGGCTCGCGCCGCCGGCCGACGCCGCCGCGCTGCCCGCGCACGTGTGGCCTTCGAGCGCCGCACGCACCGCTGAGGGCGCGATCACGATCGGCGGCATCGCTCTGCCGCAGCTCGCCGCGGACTTCGGCACTCCGCTCTTCGTGATCGATGAGCGGGATGCCCGCGACCGCGCCTCCCAGACGCGCGCGGCCTTCGAGACCGCGGCCGCCGCGCACGGCACCACGGCCGTCATCTACTACGCGGGCAAGGCGTTCCTGTGCACCGAAGCCGCCCGCTGGATGATCGCCGAAGGCCTGAACATCGACGTGGCCAGCGGGGGAGAGCTCGCGGTCGCGCTCGCCGCCGGCGTCGAGCCCGCCCGCCTCGGGCTGCACGGCAACAACAAGTCGCTCTCCGAGATCGACCGCGCGGTCGGGGTCGGGGTCGGCGCGATCGTCATCGATTCGCTCATCGAGATCGAGCGCGTCGCCGACGCCGCCGCGCGCCACGGTCGCGTGCAGCCGGTGCGCCTGCGCATCAACTCGGGAGTGCACGCGCACACGCACGAGTACCTCGCCACAGCGCGCGAAGACCAGAAGTTCGGCATCCCGATCTCCGATGCTCCGGATGCCGTTGCCGCCATCCGCGCGCGCCCCACCCTGCGCTTCCTCGGCCTGCACTCGCACATCGGCTCGCAGATCTTCGCCGTCGAGGGCTTCCTCGAGGCCGCCCGTCGGCTGCTGACCCTGCACGCCGATCTTCGTGCCGGTGGTGAGGTGCCCGAGCTCAACCTCGGCGGCGGCTTCGGCATCGCGTACGTCGAGAGCGATGAGGCGCCCGCGATCGAGCAGGTCGCCGCGGCGCTGCTGGGGGCTGTGGCCTCCGTGTGCGGCGAGCTCGGCATCCCGATGCCGCGAATCGCGGTCGAGCCGGGTCGCACCATCATCGGGCCCGCGGGCGTGACGCTCTACGAGGTCGGCACGACGAAAGACGTCGTGGTGACCCTCGACGACGGCGCCTCCGCCGTGCGCCGCTACGTGAGCGTCGACGGCGGTATGAGCGACAACGCGCGCACGGCGCTCTACGCCGCCGACTACTCGGTCGCCCTCGCCTCGCGCGGCTCGACGGCCGAGCCCATGCTGGTGCGCGTCGCCGGAAAGCATTGCGAGAGCGGCGACATCGTCGTGCGCGACGCCTACCTGCCGGGCGACACCGTGCCGGGCGATCTCGTCGCCGTGCCGGCGACAGGCGCCTACTGCTTCTCGCTCGCGAGCAACTACAACTACCTCGCCCGCCCCGCCGTGGTCGCCGTGCGCGACGGCGTCGCCCGCGTCATCGTGCGCGGCGAGACCGAGGCCGACCTGCTGCGCCGCGACGTCTATGCGCATCACCCCGGCGCGAACCCCCAAGGAGAGACCCTGTGATCGAATACCGCAACCTGCGCGTCGCCCTTCTCGGTGCGGGCAGCGTCGGCTCGCAAGTGGCCGACCAGCTGCTGACCCATCGCGACGAGCTCGCCGCCCGCATCGGTGCCGGCATCGAGCTCGCGGGCGTCGCCGTGCGCAGCCTCGACGCGCCGCGCGACACGCACATCCCGCGCGAGCTGCTCACGACCGACGCCGAGTCGCTCATCCTCAGCTCTGACATCGTGGTCGAGCTCATGGGCGGCCTCGAGCCCGCGCGCACGCTCATCTTGCAGGCGCTCAACTCGGGCGCCGACGTCATCACCGCGAACAAGGCGCTGCTCGCCACGCACGGCCCCGAGCTCTTCGAGGCGGCCGAGCAGGTGGGCGCGCAGCTCTACTACGAGGCGGCCGTGGGCGGGGCGATCCCGATCATCCGGCCGCTGCGCGATTCGCTCGCCGGCGACCGGGTCAAGCGCATCCTGGGCATCGTCAACGGCACCACCAACTTCATCCTCGATCGCATGGATGCCCACGGCGAGTCGATGGACGAAGCACTCGCCACGGCCACGGCGCTCGGGTACGCCGAGGCCGACCCCACCGCCGACGTCGGTGGCTACGACGCGGCCCAGAAAGCCGCGATCCTCGCGAGCCTCGCCTTCCACACGCTCGTGCCCGTCGGCGCGGTGTACCGCGAAGGCATCACCGAGGTGACGCTCGAGCAGGTCGTCGCGGCGCGCAAGGCCGGCTACGTCGTCAAGCTGCTCGCCATCTGCGAGCGGCTCGTCGACCCGCTCACCGGGGTCGACGGGGTGAGCGCGCGCGTGCACCCCGCGCTGATCCCGCTCACGCACCCGCTGGCCGCGGTGCACGGGGCCAACAACGCCGTGTTCGTCGAGGCCGAGGCGGCTGGGCCGCTCATGTTCTACGGGGCCGGTGCGGGGGGCATCCAGACCGCATCGGCGGTGCTCGGCGACGTCGTGTCGGCCGCTCGCCGTCACGTCGTCGGCGGGCCCGGTGTGGCCGAGAGCACGCACGCCGACCTGCCGGTGCTGCCCATCAGCGCTGTGCGCACCCGGTACCAGATCGCCCTGATCGTGGCCGATGAGCCCGGCGTGCTCGCGCTCATCGCCTCGCTGTTCCAGAGCCATGGTGTGTCGGTCGAGACCGTGCAGCAGGCGGTGCCCGTCGTCGACCCGCTGGGTGCGAGCGAGGCGCCCGGCGCGGCTACCCTGGTAATCGGCACTCACGAAGCCTCGGAGGCCGATCTCGCCGCAACGGTCGCGGCACTGACCACCAGCAGCGTCGTCCATAGTGTGACGAGCGTGCTGCGAGTAGAAGGACTCTGACCATGGCGAAGCAGTGGCGCGGACTGTTGCACGAGTATGCCGACCGCCTCGACATCAGCGCGGCAACGCCCATCATCACGCTCGGCGAGGGCGGCACGCCGCTCATCCCCGCCCGCTACCTGAGCGAGCGCACGGGCGCGAACGTCTTCGTCAAGTACGAGGGCATGAACCCCACGGGCTCGTTCAAAGACCGCGGCATGACCATGGCCATCTCGAAGGCCGTCGAGCACGGCGCCAAGGCCGTCATCTGCGCCTCGACCGGCAACACCTCGGCCTCGGCTGCGGCCTATGCCACGCACGCGGGCATCACGGCAGCGGTGCTCGTGCCCGAGGGCAAGATCTCGATGGGCAAGCTCAGCCAGGCCGTCGCCCACAAGGCCGAGATCATCCAGATCGAGGGCAACTTCGACGACTGCCTCGACATCGCGCGCGACCTCTCGGCGAACTACCCGGTGCACCTCGTGAACTCGGTCAACCCCGATCGCATCGAAGGCCAGAAGACGGGAGCCTTCGAGGTCGTCGAGGTGCTGGGGGATGCGCCCGACTTCCACATCCTCCCGGTCGGCAACGCGGGCAACTACACGGCGTACCACCGCGGCTACCGCGAAGAGCTCGACCGCGGTGCCACGACGAAGCTGCCCCGCATGTTCGGCTTCCAGGCGGCGGGCAGTGCGCCCATCGTGCTCGGCGAGCCGGTCAAGAAGCCCGAGACCATCGCGAGCGCCATCCGCATCGGCAACCCGGCCTCGTGGGAGCTCGCACTCGCCGCGCGCGACGACAGCCACGGTTACTTCGGCGCGATCTCCGACGAGCACATCCTGCTCGCGCACCGGCTGCTCTCGCAGGAGGTCGGCATCTTCGTCGAGCCGGCCTCGGCCATCTCGGTCGCGGGGTTGCTCGAGCGCGCCGAGGCCGGCGCCATCCCGGCCGGATCGACGGTCGTGCTGACCGTCACCGGTCACGGCCTGAAAGACCCCCAGTGGGCGCTCAAGGGCCCTGACGGCGTCGACGTGACCCCCACGGTCGTGCGCGTCGACACGGCCGAGGTCGCCTCGGTGCTCAACCTGAAGAAGGTCTCGGCGTGACCACGATCGACCCGCGCCTCGCGGGTCGCCGCGTCGTCGTCAAGGTTCCCGCGACGACCGCCAACCTCGGCCCGGGCTTCGACACGCTGGGTCTCGGGCTGTCGGTCTACGACGAGCTCGAGGTGAGCGTGAGGGCTGAGCCCGGCGCCACCGTCACGGTGCACGGCGTGGGCAAGGGCGAGGTGCCCACCGATGAGTCGAACCTCGTCGTGCGCGCGATCGCCCACACCTTCGCCGCGCACGGCGTGGCGCTGCCCGGTCTCGAGCTCGTGGCGCACAACGTCATCCCGCACGGGCGCGGCATGGGCTCGTCGGCCGCGGCGATCGTCTCGGGCATCATGGCGGCCAAGGGCCTGCTCGAGGGGATCGTCGAGCTCGGCCCTGACGACCTGCTCGCGCGCGCGACCGAGCTCGAGGGCCACCCCGACAACGTGGCCCCGGCGCTCTTCGGCGGCCTCACGATCGCGTGGATGACGCCCGAGGGCCCGCAGCACAAGCGCCTCACGGTGCACCGCGGCGTCTCGCTGCTCGTCGCCGTGCCCGAGACCAGCACGATGTCGACTGCGCTCGCCCGTTCGCTGCAGCCCGAGTCGGTGCCGCACGAAGACGCCATCTTCAACGTCTCGCGCTCGGCCCTGCTCATCGCGGCGCTCATCCAGAGCCCCGAGTTGCTGTTCGCGGCGACGGAGGACAAGCTGCACCAGAACTACCGCGCGAGCGCGATGCCCGAGACCAACGCGCTCATCACGGTGCTGCGCGAGCACGGCCTCGCCGCTGTCGTCTCGGGCGCCGGTCCGTCGGTGCTCGTGCTCTGCAGCGACCCCGCGCAGCGCCTGCAGGCGGCCGAGCTCATCGCGCAGCACGCCACCACGCCGTGGGTGTCGCACATGCTCGCCGTCGATTTCAAGGGTGCTACAGTGAACACGCATCCGGCAGAGGCCGCGGCCTAGCCCGTTCTCAGCCCGAGCAATCACCAGCAGCCCCGCTGCTTCCACTCGCGCCACCCCAGCGTTCGCGCGGTCGACACCGCTTCTCGTCGGTTTCCTCCTCGCCCCGCGATGGCGTCGCGATCATGAGGCACCGGGCATCCTCCGCGGCCCTTCGCGCCCGGAGCCGAAAGGAACAATTCCGTGACTGACCCCATCGTTCGCGCTTCGAGCGCGAATGTCCCCGCCGACCTGAGCACCCTCAAGCTGGCCGAGCTGCAGCAGCTCGCCACCCAGCTGGGCGTCGCCGGCGTATCGAAACTCCGCAAGGGAGAGTTGGTGGACGCCATCACTCAGAACCAGGCCGACGCTGGCGGAGCGCCCGCAGAGGCCGCGACCGCTGACAGCCCTGTCGCCGACGTCGCCCCCGCCGCTGAGGCCGCCGACACCGCTGCCGACGCACCCGCCGCCGAGTCCGCTCCGGATGCTGCTGCCGAGGCCGCACCCCGCCGTCGCGGTTCGCGCCGCGTCACGAGCGACACCCTGACCGCGCTGCCGACCACCGAGGTCGCGCCGGCCGCGGTCGAGAGCTCGACGACCTCCGACGCCTCCGTCGCCGCCGATGCTCCCGGCGATGCCGAGACCGCGGGCGACGCTGCCGAGCCCGCCGCCGACGCCGACGAGGCGGGTGCCACGAGCGGCCGCAACCGCAACCGCAACCGCAACCGTCGCGGGGCAGACCGCGCAGAGGGCGGCGCCGCGCAGACCGGTGCCGGCCAGAACGGCGCAGCACAGAACGGCGCAGCACAGACCGGTGCCGGCCAGAGCGGCCAGCAGGGCCAGCAGCGCGGTGGCCAGCAGAACTCCCGCGCCGACCGTGCCGAGGGTGCCGAAGGCACTGCTCGGGGCGAGCGCGCCGAGCAGAACCGAGCCGAGCAGAACCGCGGCCCCCAGAACGACCGCGCCGAGCAAGACCTCGACGGGCGCAATCGCAACCGCGGTCGCGGCCGCGACCGCAAGCGCGGCCCCGGCGGCGACGAGATCGAGCCCGAGATCAGCGACGACGATGTGCTCATCCCCGTGGCGGGCATCCTCGACGTGCTCGACAACTACGCCTTCGTGCGCACGACCGGCTACCTGCCGGGCCCGAGCGACGTCTACGTCTCGCTCGGCCAGGTCAAGAAGTACGCGCTGCGCAAGGGCGACGCCGTCGTCGGCGCCATCCGCCAGCCGCGCGAGGGCGAGAACCAGGGCCGCCAGAAGTACAACGCGCTCGTGCGCGTCGACTCGATCAACGGGCAGACGGTCGACGAGGCCGCCGCGCGCGTCGAGTTCAGCAAGCTCACGCCGCTGTACCCGACCGAGCGCCTGCGCCTCGAGACGGCGCCCGGCACCCTGTCGACGCGCATCATCGACCTCGCGGCTCCGATCGGCAAGGGCCAGCGCGGCCTCATCGTCTCGCCGCCCAAGGCCGGCAAGACCCTCGTGCTGCAGGCCATCGCCGACGCGATCGCGAAGAACAACCCCGAGGTGCACCTCATGGTCGTGCTCGTCGACGAGCGCCCCGAAGAGGTCACCGACATGCAGCGCTCGGTCAAGGGCGAGGTCATCGCCTCGACCTTCGACCGGCCCGCTGAAGACCACACGACCGTCGCCGAGCTCGCGATCGAGCGCGCGAAGCGCCTCGTCGAGCTCGGGCACGACGTCGTCGTGCTGCTCGACTCGATCACCCGCCTCGGCCGCGCGTACAACGTCACGGCGCCGACGAGCGGGCGCATCCTCTCGGGCGGCGTCGACTCGGCCGCGCTGTACCCGCCGAAGCGCTTCTTCGGCGCCGCGCGCAACATCGAAGACGGTGGCTCGCTCACCATCCTCGCGACCGCGCTCGTCGAGACCGGCTCGAAGATGGACGAGGTGATCTTCGAAGAGTTCAAGGGCACCGGCAACATGGAGCTGCGTCTCTCGCGCCAGCTCGCCGACAAGCGCATCTTCCCGGCCGTCGATATCTCGGCCTCGGGCACGCGCCGCGAAGAGATGCTGCTCGGCGCCGACGAGGTTCGGGTCACCTGGCAGCTGCGTCGTGCGCTCGCGAGCCTCGACACGCAAGCGGCGCTCGAGCTCGTGCTCGGCAAGCTGAAAGACACCGCCTCGAACGTCGAGTTCCTCGTGGCCGTGCAGAAGTCGCTGCCGCAGGCGTCGACGCACGCCGACGGCTAGGGACGCCGTGTTCGAGTCGGTCGGCGCCCTGATCGCCGAGCACGAGTCGCTGCAGGGGCAGCTCGGCGACCCTGCCGTGCACGCCGATGCTGCGCGCGCGAAGAAGCTCAACCGGCGCTATGCCGAGCTGAGCCAGATCGTGGATGCTCACAGCAAGTGGCAGCAGTCGGAAGAAGACCTGGCCGCGGCGCGCGAGCTTGCGAAAGACGACGAGGCGTTCGCCGACGAGGTGCCCGCTCTCGAGCAGACGGTCATCGAGCGCGCCGAGAAGCTGCGTCGACTGCTGATCCCGCGCGACCCGGATGACGGGCGCGACGTGATCATGGAGATCAAGGGCGGCGAGGGTGGCGAGGAGTCGGCGCTCTTCGCGGCCGACCTGCTGCGCATGTACAGCTACTACGCAGAGTCGCGCGGCTGGAAGGTCGAGCTGCTCGACGCCACTCGCAGCGACATGGGCGGGTACAAAGACGTGCAGGTCGCCATCAAGGGCTCATCGAGCGATCCCGCTCAGGGCCCGTGGGCCAGCCTCAAGTACGAGGGCGGCGTGCACCGCGTGCAGCGCGTGCCGGCGACGGAGTCGCAGGGGCGCATCCACACCTCGACGACGGGTGTGCTCGTGTTCCCCGAGGTCGATGAGCCCGAAGAGGTCGATATCAACCAGAACGACCTCAAGATCGACGTCTACCGCTCGAGCGGCCCCGGCGGCCAGTCGGTCAACACGACCGACTCCGCGGTGCGCATCACCCACCTGCCGACGGGCATCGTCGTGGCGATGCAGAACGAGAAGAGCCAGCTGCAGAACCGCGAGGCGGCGATGCGCGTCCTGCGCGCCCGCATCCTCGCGCGCCAGCAGGAGGAGCGCGACGCCGTCGCGAGCGATGCGCGCAAGAGCCAGATCCGCGGCATGGACCGCTCGGAGCGCATCCGCACGTACAACTTCCCCGAGAACCGCATCGCCGACCACCGCACGGGCTACAAGGCCTACAACCTCGACGCCGTCATGAACGGCGCGCTCGCCCCCCTGGTCGAGTCGTGCATCTCGTTCGACGAGGAGGCGCGGCTCGCGGCTCTCGGCGACACCGACGTCTAGGTCGTGAGCAAGCCCGATCTCGCGGCCCTGCGCGAGCACGCCCTCGGTGTGCTGCGCGAGGCCGGCGTGCCGAGCCCCGAGGCCGACGCCGATCTGCTCATCGGGCACGTGCTCGGCATGAGCCGCGGGCAGGTGCAGGCGAAGGCTCTCATCGGCGCGCCCGTCGACGCCGAGCAGGTCATGACGATCACCGAGTTCATCGAGCGCCGCGCGACGCGCGAGCCCGTGCAGCACATCACCGGGGTGGCGCCGTTCCGCACGCTCGAGCTCGCGGTCGGCCCGGGTGTCTTCGTGCCGCGGCCCGAGACCGAGCTCGTCGTGCAGTTCGCGATCGATGCCCTCGCAGCCGTGCCGAGCCCGAACCCGCTCGCCGTCGACCTCGGCAGCGGCAGCGGCGCGATCGCCCTCGCGATGGCCGTCGAGGTGCCGCACGCGCACGTCGTCGCCGTCGAGAACTCGGCCCCCGCCTTCGTCTGGACCACCCGCAATGTGCGCCGCTACGGCGACGACCGCGTGCGGCTCGTCTTCGCCGATCTGGCGGATGCTGTGCCCGAGCTCGACGGAACCGTCGACGTCGTCGCCTCCAACCCTCCGTACATCCCCATGGGCGCGGTTCCCCGTGACCCCGAGGTGCGCCTCTTCGACCCCGAGCACGCGCTCTACTCGGGTGCCGACGGTCTGGACGCCGTGCGGGCGCTCGTCGCCACCGCTCATCGCCTGCTGCGACCCGGCGGCACCCTCGTGATCGAGCACGGCGAGTTGCAGGCAGAGCCCATCGCCGCGATCGTGCGCGCGGGCGGCTTCACCGCGGTCGCCTCGCACCGCGACTTGCTCGGCCGCGACCGCGCGACGACCGCCCACCGTTAGCCCGGCGCCCAGCACCGTCTGCACGCGTCAGCGCGCCCACCGCCTCGTACTGTTTCGGACACGTCGCACGCATGCGACAGTGCGAACTGTCCGAATCAGTACGATTCGGCAACGCGGGTCGGCGGGCGCTCGCAGCTCAGGCGACCGGGTAGGGGTACTCCGCCGACCGCCCCTGGAACGTCAGGATCGCCTCGTTGCGCACCCGGCCATCCTCGATCTCGATCGCGCGCGTGATGGTGTCGGACTCAGCCCATGATGCCGGGCCCTCCATGACCGTGCGGAGGAACGGCAGCAGCGCCTCGCTGATCTCCCACGTCGTCGAGTTCCACAGCAGCGAGGGGCTGTGGTCGACGGCGTAGTAGTTCGTCGAGTCGCCGACCGTGAACATCGGGTCGGCGAACGAGGTCGGCCGCGCCCAGCTGAACCCCATGCCCTCGTCGATCGACACATCGACGATGAGGCTGCCCGGCCGGAAGGCGTCGAGATCCTCGAGCCGCAGGTACGTGAGTGGCGCGTTCGGGTCTTGCAGCGTGCAGTTGACGACGATGTCGTTCGCCGCGAGGTACTCGGGCAGGGCGACCGGCCCGTCGTCGGTGTTGACGGTGCTCGCGAACGGCGACTCGGGGTCGTGCTCGAACTGCACGATGTCGACCGAGGGGATGGGCGAGCCCACGGCCGCGATGTCGCGGTTCGTGAGCACGCGCACATCGTGGATGCCGTGCGCATCGAGCGCCGTCACCGCACCGCGCGCAGTCGCCCCGAACCCGATCACGACCGCGGTCAGGCGCCGGCCGTAGTCGCCCGTCGAGCCGCAGAGCTGCAGGGCGTGGATCACCGAGCAGTAGCCGGCCAGCTCGTTGTTCTTGTGGAAGACGTGCAGTCCGAACCCGCCGTCGGAGCGCCAGTGGTTCATGGCCTCCCACGCGATGAGGGTCAGGCTCTTGTCGATCGCCCACTGCGTGATTGCCCGGTCTTGCACGCAGTGCGGCCAGCCCCACAGCACCTGTCCGTCACGCAGCTCCGCGAGGTCGGCGGCCTGCGGCTTCGGCAGCAGCACGACGTCGGCACGGGCGATGACGTCGGCCCGGTCGGCCATGGCATCCACGAGGGGCTCGAGCTCCGCATCCGCGATGCCGAACCGGGCCCCGTAGCCGCGCTCGAGCGTCATGTTCGCGCGCAGATCGGCGTCGATGCGCTCGAGATGCCCGGGGTGGATCGGCAGGCGGTGCTCGTCGGGCTTGCGCGAGGTCGCGATGACGCCCAGGTTCAGCATCAGGCGGCGTCTTCAGCCTCGGCGGCGAAGGACTCGATCGCGGCGAGCAGCAGGCCAGCATCCGTGTAGACGTGCCCGGTGATGCCGATGGATTCGGCGCCCGCCACGTTCTCGACGAGATCGTCGGCGAAAAAGGTGTCGGCGGCCGCGGCGCCGTAGTGCGCGAGCACGCGCTCGAAGACGAGAGGGTCGGGCTTACGCGCGCCGAACGATGCCGAGGCGTGCATGTGCTCGCGCCCCATGATGGGCACGAGCTCGGGGGCCACCTCGTGCAGGTGGTGGTGGATGAGGATGCCGTTGTTGGTCAGCAGCGCGACCCGCCCGACCTCGGCGGCGCGGCGCACGGCGTCGAGGGCGGCGGGCCGCGCGTGCGTCGCCTCCGAGCGGATGCGGACCCACTCCTCACGCGACACCGGCGCCCCGATCACCTCGGTCACGCGCCGCAGGTACTCGTCCGGGTCGCTCGGCTCGCCGGCCTCGGCCTCCCACTCCAGGCCGCTGATCCACCAGCGGCGGCGCAGCTCGTGCAGGTCGTGCCCGGTGATCAGGGTGAGCTCCTGCATGCGCGCTCGCCAGTCGTAGTCGTAGAGAACGTCGTCCATGTCGAACACGAAGAGCAGGGTCACGCCCCTCAGTCTGCCCCAGTACGATGAACGCATCATGACCGCCGTGTACGACTGCTCTATCGAGAGCGAGCTGCTCGAGGGTCTGCGGGCGGCCCGCGGCGCCATCGGTCGCGGCGAGCTCGTCGTGATCCCGACCGACACCGTCTACGGGCTCGCCGCCGACGCCTTTCGCCCCGCCGCCGTGCAGCGACTGCTCGACGCGAAAGAGCGCGGCCGCGATGCGCCGCCGCCCGTGCTCATCCCGGGCATCCCGACCCTCGCGGCGCTCGCCGAGAGCGTGCCCGAGGCGGTCGAGAAGCTCGTGAAAGAGTTCTGGCCCGGCGGGCTCACCGTCATCGTCGAAGCGCGCGAATCGCTCGCGTGGGATCTCGGCGAGACCCGCGGCACCGTCGCCCTCCGCATGCCCGACAACCGGCACACCCTGCACCTGCTGGCCGACACCGGCCCGCTCGCCGTCTCGAGCGCCAACATCAGCGGGATGCCCGCCGCGACGACCGCGCAGGAGGTCCTCGCGATGCTCGGCGACCGCGTGAGCGTCTACCTCGACGGCGGTGCCGTGGGTGGGGCGCTCGCCGCCGGGGCCGACCCCGGCTCGACGATCGTCGACGCGACGAGCCTGCACCTCCCCGACGGCATGCTGCGCATCGTGCGTCATGGCGTGATCCCCGACGCCGAGATCATCCGGGTCGTCGGCGCCGAGCTGGTGTCGTGACCTTCTACCTGCTCGTGGCCCTCATCGCGGGCCTCGTGAGCTTCGGCGCCTCGTGGGGGGTGCTGCGGCTGAGCCATCGCTTCAAGCTGTACCCGGGCATCCGCGAGCGCGACGTGCACACGACGCCGACGCCGCGCCTCGGCGGCATCGCGATCGTCATCGGCATCGTCGTCGCCCTCGCGATCGCCTCGCAGATCAGCTGGTTCGATCTCGTCTACGCCGACCCTTTCCCGATCATCGCGATCGTCGCCTCGGCGCTCATCATGCTCGGCCTCGGCGTCGTCGATGACCTCTACGACCTCGACTGGATGACGAAGCTCGCCGGGCAACTGCTCATCGCCGGGTTCCTCGCGTGGTCGAGCCTGCAGCTGACCTCGCTGCCGATCGGCCCCGATGGCGGCATCACGCTGCTCTCGCCCACGATGTCGCTCATCGTCACGGTGCTCGCGGTCGTGCTCGTCATGAACGCCGTCAACTTCATCGACGGCCTCGACGGCCTCGTGGCGGGGGTCACGATCATCGCGGGCACGGTGTTCTTCATCTACAGCTACCTGCTGTCGATCGACACCGCGCAGACGGCCTTCAACCTCGCCTCGCTCGTCATGGCCGTCCTGCTCGGGGCGACGGCCGGCTTCCTGCCCTTCAACTGGCACCCCGCGAAGATCTTCATGGGCGACGGGGGAGCCCTCGTCGTCGGCATGCTCATGGCCGTCTCGACGATCTCGGTGACGGGCCAGATCGACCCGGGCATCGACCGCAGCCAGCTCGTGCCGGCGTTCATCCCGCTGCTGCTGCCCTTCGCAGTGCTCATCGTGCCGCTGCTCGACTTCGGCCTCGCCGTGCTGCGGCGCCTGCGCGCGGGCAAGTCGCCCTTCAGCGCCGACCGCAAGCACCTGCACCACCGGCTGCTCGACATGGGGCACTCGCACTTCCACGCCGTGCTCATCTTCTACGCGTGGACGGCCGTCGTGGCCTTCGGCGCCCTGCTCTTCCTGTTCTGGACATGGTGGTGGGCGCTCACGGCGATGGTCATCGGCCTCATCGCCTGCACGCTGCTGACGCTCGCCCCGCTCAGTCGCCGCAAACGCATCGAGGCGGTCGCCCAGTCGGCGCGCGAGGGTGAAGTCGCTCTCGCACGATTCGATCCGCTGGATGCCGCTGCCCCTGATTCCCTCGACGACGAGCTCGTCGCGCAGCTCGACGCGCACCTCGACACGACGCTCGACACCGCCCGACCGGAGGACCCGCGATGACCCAGCCCGACGCCCGCCCCTCGACCGCCGCGCCCGTGCTGCGCCGCGCCCTCGTCTACGGCGCCGGCCTCTCGTTCGCGATCGCCATCATCGGCAGCGTGGCAGGCGCACTGGTGGCAGGCCTGCCCGGCATGCTGAGCGCGCTCATCGGCGCAGGGATGGGCTTCGTGTTCCTCGGCCTGACCGCCGCGAGCATCCTGCTGGCCGATCGCGTCACGGGCAGCGATCTGCTGTCTCCCGCCTACTTCGGCATCGTCATCGGTGCGTGGATCCTGAAGTTCATCGTCTTCCTCGCCCTCGTCTTCACGCTGCGCGACGCAGGCTTCGTCGAGCCCGTCGTTCTCTTCGTCTGCCTCGTCGCCGCCGTCATCGGAGGGCTCGTCACCGACATCATCGCCGTGACGCGCTCGCGCGTGCCCTACGTCAGCGACGTGCGCCTGCCGAGCAAAGACGAGATCCCCGACCTCTGAGGGCTGTTCCGGCGTTCGGCGGCACCCTGTTCTCTTGGTAGGGTGGAGGGACCGCCGCCGATCGCCGCGAAGCCGACCGTTTCGCCCCGATGCTGGAGACTCCCCTGAGCGCTGCTGCCCTGATCCCCGCCCTCGCTTTCGCGACCACTCCGGCGACGGATGCTCCGGAGTTCTCGGGCCCGTCGATCCTCGACTTCTTCCCGCCGGCCATCTTCTTCGAGGGCAGCCAGTTCTTCGAGATGAACCGCATCATGCTGCTGCGGCTCGTGATCGTGGCCATCCTCGTGCTGCTGTTCTGGCTCGGCACGCGCAAGATGCAGCTCATCCCCGGCCGCTTCCAGGGCACGATCGAGCTCGGCCTCGAGTTCGTGCGCAAGAGCATCGCCGAAGACCTCCTGGGTGAGAAAGACGGCAAGCGCTTCCTGCCGCTCATCACGACGATCTTCTTCCTCGTGCTCTTCATGAACCTCACGGGCATCGTGCCGGGCATCAACATCGCCGGCACCTCGGTCATCGGGCTGCCGCTCGTGCTCGCCGTCGCGGCCTACATCGCCTTCATCTACGCGGGGCTCCGCAAGCACCCGTGGGCGTTCTTGCGCAACTCGCTCTTCCCGCCCGGCGTTCCGTGGTTCCTCTACATCATCGTGACGCCCATCGAGTTCATCTCGATGTTCATCCTGCGGCCGGTCACGCTCACGCTCCGACTGCTCATGAACATGATCGTCGGCCACCTGCTGCTCGTGCTGTTCTTCTCGGCCACCGCCTTCTTCATGGTCGATCTGGGCGGCTGGTGGATCGCCGCGAGCGCCGTGACCCTCGCCTTCGGCACGGCCTTCTCGTTCTTCGAGATCCTCGTCGCCGTGCTGCAGGCCTACGTCTTCGCCCTCTTGACCGCCGTCTACATCCAGCTCGCGCTGGCCGACGAGCACTAGCAACCCCGGCGCGGGCACCCGCCCGCGTCTTCTGAAACGGAAGGAAACACCCCTCGTGGACGCAAACACGGTTCTCGCCGAGATCAACGGCAACATCGCGACCGTCGGCTACGGCCTCTCGGCCATCGGTGCCGGTGTCGGCGTGGGCATCGTCGTCGGCAAGACGATCGAGTCGGTCGCCCGCCAGCCCGAGCTGCAGGGCCGCCTCACGGTGCTCATGTACATCGGTATCGCCTTCACCGAGGCGCTCGCGTTCATCGGTATCGCGACGTACTTCATCTTCGTCTAAGGACGCCCGTCATGCTCTCAGAGCTCATCATCGCGGCCGAAGAGGCGCCGAACCCGCTGATCCCGGCGTGGTACGACATCACCTATTCGCTGATCCCGTTCATCCTCATGCTGCTGCTCTTCTGGCGCGTGGTGCTGCCCCGCATGCAGAAGATGCTCGACGAGCGCGCGTCGCTCATCGAGGGCGGCATCGAGAAGGCGGAGTCGGCGCAGGCCGAGGCCAAAGCCGCTCTCGAGCAGTACAACGCGTTGCTCGCCGAGGGTCGCGCTGAGGCGGCGAAGATCCGCGAGCAGGCGCGTGCCGAGGGCAACGCGATCCTCGCCGAGCTCAAAGAGGCCGCGCAGGTCGAGGCCGCTCGTGTCACCGCGACAGCCCAGCAGCAGATCGAGGCCGAGCGGCAGGCCGCGCTCGTCTCGCTGCGCGCAGAGGTCGGCTCGCTCGCGCTCGACCTCGCGAGCGGCGTGATCGGCGAGAGCCTCGCCGACGACAAGCGTGCGACCGCGCTGGTCGACCGCTTCCTCGCCGACCTCGAGAACGACGTGGCCACCTCGAAGAAGGCGGCCAAGTAGCGATGGGTTCCGCGACGCGCAGTGCCCTCCAGACGGCCCGCTCAGCGCTGGCCGCCGCGAAGGGCGTCGATCTCGCGACGGGCGAGCAGCTGCTTGCCGCCGCGCGCACGATCGGCGGCTCGACACAGCTTCTCGGCGCGCTCGCCAACCCCTCGGGCGATGCCGCGGGCACGAAGGCGCTCGTCGCCGCGGTGTTCGGCGAGATCGGCCCGACCGCTCGCGGCCTCGTCGACGTGGTCGTGAGCAGCCGCTGGTCGAGCGGAGACGACCTCCTCGCCGGTCTCGAAGAGCTGGGCATCCGGGCCATCGCGGCCACGGCGACGACGCCAGGCGCGATCGAGGCCGAGCTGTTCGAATTCGCCCGCGCGGTGACCTCGGATGCCGAGCTCGAGCTCGCGATCGGCAGCAAGCGCGACTCCGCGGCCGGCAAGCTCAGCCTCGTGCAGAGCCTGCTCGCCCGCGGCGCCTCGGCTCAGACGCTCGCGATCGCGGGCCACCTCGTGCAGCAGCCGCGCGGCCGCCGCATCGGCGAGCTCGTGCGCAGCGCGGCGGCGACCGTCGCCGACACCGCGGGCAAGGGCGTCGCGACCGTCACGGTCGCTCGTCCGCTCTCGGCGGCTCAGCTCTCGGCGGTGACGGCGAGCATCGCGCGCCGCTACGGCCGCGAGCACGTCGTCAACCAGGTCGTCGACGCCTCCCTCGTGGGCGGCGTGCGCGTGCAGGTCGGCGATGAGGTCATCGACGGCAGCATCGCCTCGCGACTGGCCGATGTGAAGCTTCAGCTGGCCGGTTAGGCGCAGCCCACCAGATACCAGACGAGCAGCCGCAGGGGTGCTCGAACGAAAAGGGAAGAACATGGCAGAACTCACGATCAGCCCGGATGAGATCCGCGACGCGCTGAAGAACTTCGCGAAGTCCTACGCCCCGGGCAAGGCCGTCGCCACCGAGGTCGGTCACGTCATCGATGCCGCCGACGGCATCGCGCACGTCGAGGGCCTGCCCGGCGTCATGGCGAACGAGCTCATCCGCTTCTCCGACGGCACGCTGGGCCTCGCCCAGAACCTCGACGAGAACGAGATCGGCGTCGTCGTGCTCGGCGAGTTCACCGGCATCGTCGAGGGCATGGAGGTCACCCGCACGGGTGAGGTGCTCTCGGTGCCCGTCGGCGACGCCTACCTCGGTCGCGTCGTCGACCCGCTCGGCGCGCCCATCGACGGTCTCGGCGAGATCGCGAGCGAGGGCCGACGCGCGCTCGAGCTGCAGGCGCCCGGCGTCATGCAGCGCAAGAGCGTGCACGAGCCCCTGCAGACCGGCATCAAGGCCATCGACGCCATGATCCCCGTCGGCCGTGGCCAGCGCCAGCTCATCATCGGCGACCGCCAGACCGGCAAGACGGCGATCGCGATCGACACGATCATCAACCAGAAGGCCAACTGGGAGTCGGGCGACACGAACAAGCAGGTGCGCTGCATCTACGTCGCCATCGGTCAGAAGGGCTCGACGATCGCGGCCGTGAAGGGCGCCCTCGAAGAGGCCGGCGCCATGGAGTACACGACCATCGTCGCCGCTCCTGCCTCCGACCCCGCCGGCTTCAAGTACCTCGCTCCCTACACCGGCTCGGCCATCGGCCAGCACTGGATGTACGGCGGCAAGCACGTGCTCATCATCTTCGACGACCTGTCGAAGCAGGCCGAGGCCTACCGCGCCGTCTCGCTGCTGCTGCGCCGCCCGCCGGGGCGCGAAGCCTACCCGGGCGACGTCTTCTACTTGCACTCCCGTCTGCTCGAGCGCTGCGCCAAGCTCTCCGACGAGCTCGGAGCCGGCTCGATGACCGGCCTGCCGATCATCGAGACCAAGGCGAACGACGTCTCGGCGTACATCCCGACCAACGTGATCTCGATCACCGACGGGCAGATCTTCCTGCAGTCCGACCTGTTCAACGCCAACCAGCGCCCCGCGGTCGACGTCGGCATCTCGGTCTCGCGCGTCGGTGGCGATGCGCAGGTGAAGAGCATCAAGAAGGTCTCCGGAACCTTGAAGCTCGAGCTCGCGCAGTACCGCTCGTTGCAGGCCTTCGCGATGTTCGCGAGCGACCTCGACGCGGCCAGCCGCCGTCAGCTCTCGCGCGGCGCTCGCCTGACCGAGCTGCTCAAGCAGCCGCAGTACTCGCCGTACCCGGTCGAAGAGCAGGTCGTCTCGATCTGGGCCGGCACCAAGGGCAAGCTCGACACGGTCGACGTCGATGACGTGCTGCGGTTCGAGGCCGAGCTGCTCGACCACCTGCGCCGCAACACCTCGATCCTCACGACGCTGCGCGAGACGAACGTGCTCGACGACGCGACCGAGGCCGAGCTCGAGAAGGCCGTCGACGCCTTCGTCGTCGCCTTCCAGGGCGGCGAAGAGGGTGGCGTGCACGCCGGCAACGAGCAGTTCGAGGCCGTCGAGGCCGACGACATCAACCAGGAGAAGATCGTTCGCCGCAAGAAGTAGGGCTCCGGGCGCGCAGCGCCCGGCATCCTGCCTCGCGGCACCGACGATCGTCGACGACGACCGCATCGACTACGACAGCACCGACCAAGAAACGGAAACCAACCATGGGAGCGCAACTTCGGGTCTACCGGCAGAAGATCCGTTCTGCCCAGACGACCAAGAAGATCACGCGCGCGATGGAGCTCATCTCCGCCTCGCGGATCCAGAAGGCGCAAGCGCGGATGGCGGCCTCCGGACCGTACGCGCGCGCGGTGACGCGCGCCGTCTCGGCCGTAGCCACCTACTCGAACGTCGACCACGTGCTGACGACCGAGCGCGAGAACCCCGCGCGTGCCGCCGTCGTGGTCTTCACCTCTGATCGCGGTCTCGCGGGGGCGTTCAGCTCGCAAGCGATCCGTGAGGCGAACGAGCTGCGCACGCGGCTGGAGGACGAGGGCCGCGAGGTCGTCAACTACCTCATCGGGCGCAAGGCCGTGTCGTACTACGCGTTCCGGCGCCGCCCGGTCGAACAGGCCTGGACGGGCAACACCGACCAGCCCGAATTCGCCACGGCGAAGGAGATCGCCGACACGCTCGTCGAGGCCTTCGTGCGTGGGGGCACCGACGGCGGGGTCGACGAGATCCACATCGTGTACAACCGCTTCGTCAGCCTCGTCACGCAGACGCCCGAGATCGTGCGCGTGCTGCCGCTCGAGGTCGTCGACGGCGTCGACGAGCCCGGCTCGACCGACGTGCTGCCCCTCTACGAGTTCGAGCCCGAAGTCGACAAGGTGCTCGACGCGCTGCTGCCGGTCTACATCGAGAGCCGCATCTTCAACGCCATGCTGCAGTCGGCCGCTTCCGAGCACGCCGCGCGCCAGAAGGCCATGAAGTCGGCGAGCGACAACGCCGACAAGCTCATCACCGACTACACCCGACTCGCGAACAACGCCCGCCAGGCGGAGATCACCCAGCAGATTTCCGAGATCGTCGGCGGCGCCGACGCTCTCGGCACGAAGTAACCGCGGCTCGACCGCGCACCAGCGCAGACACAGACGACAGGAAGAGAAACCATGGCTACCGCAACCAAGACCAAGGCCGCAGCAGGCACTGCGACGGCGGGAATCGGCCGCATCGCCCGCGTGACCGGCCCGGTCGTCGACATCGAGTTCCCGCACGATGCCATCCCCGGCATCTACAACGCGCTCTCGACCACGATCACCATCGACGGCACCTCGACCGAGCTGATCCTCGAGGTCGCTCAGCACCTCGGCGACGACCTCGTGCGTGCGATCGCCCTCAAGCCGACCGACGGCCTCGTCCGCGGTCAAGAGGTACGCGACTCGGGCTCGCCGATCACGGTTCCCGTGGGCGATGTCACCAAGGGCAAGGTCTTCAACGTCACCGGCGACGTGCTCAACGGCGCCCCTGGCGAGAAGATCGAGGTCTCCGAGCGGTGGCCCATCCACCGCAAGCCCCCGGCCTTCGACCAGCTCGAGTCGAAGACGCAGCTCTTCGAGACCGGCATCAAGGTCATCGACCTGCTCACGCCCTACGTGCTCGGCGGCAAGATCGGCCTCTTCGGCGGTGCGGGTGTCGGCAAGACCGTGCTGATCCAGGAGATGATCCAGCGCGTGGCGCAAGACCACGGCGGTGTGTCGGTGTTCGCCGGTGTCGGTGAGCGCACCCGTGAGGGCAACGACCTCATCCACGAGATGGAGGAGGCGGGCGTCTTCGACAAGACCGCCCTCGTCTTCGGCCAGATGGACGAGCCGCCGGGAACCCGTCTGCGGGTCGCCCTTTCTGCCCTCACGATGGCGGAGTACTTCCGCGACGTGCAGAACCAGGACGTTCTGCTCTTCATCGACAACATCTTCCGCTTCACCCAGGCGGGCTCCGAGGTCTCGACGCTGCTCGGCCGCATGCCCTCCGCGGTGGGGTACCAGCCGAACCTCGCCGACGAGATGGGCATCCTGCAGGAGCGCATCACGTCGACGCGCGGTCACTCGATCACCTCGCTGCAGGCCATCTACGTGCCCGCCGACGACTACACCGACCCGGCCCCGGCGACGACCTTCGCGCACCTCGACGCGACGACCGAGCTCAGCCGCGAGATCGCATCGAAGGGACTCTACCCGGCCGTCGACCCGCTCACCTCGACGAGCCGCATCCTCGACCCGCTCTACATCGGAGAGGACCACTACCGCGTCGCGACGACCGTGAAGCAGATCCTGCAGAAGAACAAGGAGCTGCAGGAGATCATCGCGATCCTCGGTGTCGACGAGCTGTCGGAGGAGGACAAGATCACGGTGTCGCGTGCGCGCCGCATCCAGCAGTTCCTCTCGCAGAACACCTACATGGCCAAGAAGTTCACGGGTGTCGAGGGCTCGACCGTGCCGCTCAAGGAGACGATCGAGTCGTTCGACGCGATCGCCAAGGGCGAGTTCGACCACGTGGCGGAGCAGGCCTTCTTCAACGTCGGCGCCATCAGCGACGTCGAAGAGCGCTGGGCGCAGATCCAGAAGGAGAACGGCTAGTCATGGCCGAGCTCACGGTGAGCGTCGTCTCGGCCGACCGCGAGGTGTGGTCGGGCGTGGCGAAGCAGATCGTCGCACGGACGACCGAGGGCGAGATCGGCATCCTGCCCGGTCACGAGCCCCTGCTGGGCATCCTCAGTGCCGGCGAGGTGCGCATCACGCCGACCGAGGGTGCTGTCATCGTCGCGCAGGCGGAAGACGGCTTCCTCTCGGTCGAGAACGACACCGTGACGATCGTCGCGGGCGCTGCTGCGCTCGTCTAGCCGCGTGCGGTCGTAGCACCGTGCTGGTCGCCATGGCGGGCCTGCCCGGATCGGGCAAGAGCACCGTCGCTGAGCAGCTCGCGCGCGCGCTCGGAATCCCTGTGGTGTCGGTCGACCCGCTCGAGTCGTCGATCCTGCGCGCGGGTATCGACGCCGACCAGCCGACGGGTCTCGCGGCGTACCTCGTCGCCGAGACGATCGCCGACGCCGTGTTGCGCTCGGGCCAGGGCGTCATCGTCGACGCGGTCAACGCCGTCGCTCCCGCGCGCGACCAGTGGGTGCTGCTCGGCGAGCGCCTCGGCGTAGAGGTGCGCTTCGTCGAGACGGTGTGCAGCGATCGCGCCCTGCACCGTCGACGCCTCGAGGAGCGCCGCCGCGATCTGCTCCACATCGCCGAGCCGACGTGGCACGCCGTCGAGCAGAGCCTCGACGAGTACGCGCCGTGGTCGGGGCTCGCCGAAGCGCGGCCACGGCTCACGCTCGACACCGTGGCGCCCGTACCGCAGCTCGTCGAGCAGGCCCTCGACTTCTTGCGCTCCTGATGCTGTTCCTGCTCCCACCCTCCGAGACCAAGCGCGACGGAGGCCCCGGCCCCGCGCTCGCCCTCGACTCGCTCGCGCACACGTCGCTCACCGACGCTCGGCGCGCAGTGCTCGACGCCCTCGCGGCGCTCAGCACCGACGCCGAGAGGGCCGCGCGCGCTCTCAAGGTCGGAGCCAGGTCTCTCGAGGCCGAGCTCGGGCGCAACCGCGCGGTGACGACGAGTGCCACGATGCCCGCGATCGAGCGCTACACCGGGGTGCTCTACGACGCGCTGGCGGTGCGGGAATGGGGAGCGGATGCTCGTCGCCGAGCATCCCGTCACCTCGCGGTGCACTCGGCCCTGTTCGGGCTGCTCGCTGCCGACGACGAGATTCCCGCGTACCGCCTCTCGCACGACAGCCGCTTGCCCGGCCTGCGCCTGCGCGCGCACTGGGCCGCCGCGAACGCGGCCGTGCTCGCCGACATCGAGGGCCCCCTCGTCGACCTGAGGTCGGAGGGCTACGGTGCCCTCGGCCCGCTGCCCGAGCGCGCCGATGCCCTGTTCGTGCGGGTCGTCGCGGTCGGCGACGACGGCGTGGCCCGCGCGCTCAACCACTTCAACAAGAAGGGCAAGGGCGAGTACCTGCGCGCGCTGCTCGGGGCCGGGCCGGTGCCGGAGTCGATCGACGCGTTGTGCGCCGCCTCGACGGCACTCGGCTGGCCGATGCGGCGATCGGGGGATGCCGAGCTCGAGCTCGTCGTGCCGGGCACGCTGCCCCCGCGCTGAGCCGTGCGTGGCCTTCGTCGGCCTGCGCTGAGCGGCGCCGGTCAGTCTGCGCGCCAGCACCCGGCGACATGGTCGTCGACGAGGCCGGCCGACTGCATGAGCGCATAGGCGGTGGTGGGGCCGACGAAGCGCAGCCCGCGGGCCTTGAGCGCGCGGGCCAGGGCGCGCGACTCGTCGGTCTGCGCGGGCACCTCGGCGAGCGACGCCGGCCGGAACGCGCGCGGGGCTGGTCGATGCGACCAGATGAGTGCGTCGAGCCCGCCTGGTTCGTTCTCGAGCCACTCGACGAGCACCCGGGCGTTCGCGATGGTCGCGTCGATCTTGGCGCGGTTGCGGATGATGCCCTCGTCGGTCATGAGCCTCTGCACGTCGTCATCGTCGTATCGCGCGACGTGGTGCCACTCGAAGCCGTCGAACGCCTGCCGGAAACCCTCGCGACGGCGCAGGATCGTGATCCACGACAGCCCGCTCTGGAACGCCTCGAGCGTGAGCTTCTCGAACAGCGGACGATCGCCGCGCAGCTCGACCCCCCACTCGTCGTCGTGGTACCGCGCGTAGAGCTCATCGGTGCCGACCCACGCGCAGCGTGACCGGCCGTCGTCGGCGACCCGGAGCGAGGCCCCTGTCATCGGTGGGCGATGCCCTCGTGGTCGAGCAGCCACACCTTGGTGGGGATGCCGTCGCCCGCGCTGTATCCCGTGATGCGGGCGTCGCTCGCGAGCACACGATGGCAGGGGATCAGGAGCGGCACGGGGTTCGCCCCGACGGCGCCGCCCACCGCGCGGCCCGCGGTGGCGCGGCCGGTGGCGCGCCCGAGCTCGCCGTAGCCGCGGACGGCCCCGAACGGGATCGTGCGCAGGTGCTGCCAGATCGCCTCTTGGAAGGGCGTGCCCGCGACGCGTACCGGCACGGTGAAAGCGGTGCGGCGACCGGCGAAGTACTCGCCGAGCTCGGTCGCGGCGCGACGCAGCACGGGGGTGGGGGAGTCGGGCAGGCCGTCGGTCGAGAGGCGGCCGGCGGTCGCGATCTCGAGCCGGGTCACGGCGTCGCCCTCGGCGTGCAGGGCGATGCGGCCGAGCGGCGAGTCGAGGGTGAGCAGGCCGACGGCGGGTGCGGTGCGGGGTGTCATGGTCCGAGGCTAACGGGAGCGGGCATCCGGCCACTGGCGGTTTTGCGACACGGGGATGACGGTGCCGCACGCGGGACGGGGGAGGATGGGGGCATGACCGCCATGCCGCTGCGCCCCCTGGGAGATTCCGACCTGCTCGTCTCGGCCGTGGGCCTCGGCTGCAACAACTTCGGCCGACCCGGCGCCGCGACGGAGGACCAGTCAGGCACCGACCGCGTGCTGCACGCGGCGATCGATCACGGCGTGACGCTGCTCGACACGGCTGAGATGTACGGCTATGCGCACGGCCGCAGCGAGTCGATGATGGGTGCGGCGCTCGTCGGCCGCCGCGACAGCGTCGTGCTCGCGACGAAGTTCGGCCACGTCGACGTCAAGAACCCCGAGCTGCAAGGGGTCAACCACGGAACACGCGCCTACATCCGTGCGGCCATCGAAGGCTCGCTGCGGCGCCTGCGCACCGACCGCATCGACCTGTACCAGCTGCACACGCCCGACCCGGAGACCCCGATCGAGGAGACCCTCGCGGCGCTGCACGAGCTCGTCGACGAGGGCAAGGTGCGGCATCTGGGCCACTCGAACTTCTCGGCGGCGCAGGTCGAGGAGGCCGCGGGGGCGGCGACCGACGGCGGGCATCCCCGGTTCATCTCGGCGCAGAACGAGTACAGCCCGCTCGTACGGGGGGCCGATGCAGAGCTGCTGCCTGCGCTCGAGCGCCGCGGGCTCGGCCTCCTGCCGTACTTCCCGCTCGCGAACGGGCTCTTCACGGGCAAGTTCTCGCGCGACGGCGGCCCCGCCGACTCGCGCATCATGCGTCAGCGCCCCCACATCGTCGAGACCGCGCCCTGGAACGAGATCGAGGCGTTCGCGGCGCTGTGCGCCGAGCACGGCGTCGGGATGCTCGAGGGCACGATCGGCTGGCTGCTGAGCCGCCCGACCATGGCCTCGATCATCGCGGGCGCGACGACCGTCGAGCAGGTCGCGCAGAACGCCGCGGCGGCGTCGGCCTGGACGCCCGACGTCGATGCGCTCGCACGTATCGACGCGCTGTTCCCGCCGGGGGTCTAGCGGCTACTCGCTCGTCTCGAGTCGCTGCGGGTCGATGTTGAGGTCTTTGTCGAGGGCGGCGGCCTGCTCGTTGAGCGCGGTGAACTCGTCGACGAGGGCGTTGTACTCGTCGACCTTCGCATTGGTCGCGTCGATCGCCGCGGTGAGTGCGGTCTGCCGCACGATGAGCGATTGCCGATCGCGCTCGAAGGCCGACTGGCTCGTGTAGCCGCCTGGCCGCGAGGCGCGCGCGTTGAACGCTGCGATGTCGGCCTCGAGCACGGCCGCGGTCTGCTCGGCCGCGGTCTGCTCGGCGTCGATCTCGGCTGCGAGCCGGTCGAGCTCGCCGCTCAGTCGGTCGAGCTCGGCCTCGAGCTCGACGAAGATCGCCTCGACCTGCTTCCACAGCGCGACGACGGTCTGCCGATCGTCGAAGAACTGCGCGTAGTGCTCGTCGAGCTCGGGCGGGAGGTCGGTGAGCTCGGTGCCCACGATCGCGTACAGCTCGGGGATGCGCGAGGTGGGGTCGAACTCCTCGTACGAGGCGATGCGCTCGACGAGCTCGCTCTCGGGCCCGACCGCGGCGAAGGCCTCTTCGAGCGGCTCGGTCAGTGCCGACTGCTGCTCGGGCGACAGGCGATCCCACGCGGCGTGCAGCATCTCGTGCGCGGCGACGACGACCTCGAAGGCGTCGAGGTCGGGGTTGGTGATGTCGTAGAGGTAGATGCGGCCGTCGGCAAGGGTGTAGCAGCCCAGCACGCCGATATCCGGCTCATCGCGCGAGCAGACAGCGTCGAAGGCGTCGCCGGGCACGATCTCGGGCACGCTCGCGTAGAACAGGAACCGCCCGCGCTCGCTCATCGCGGCGCGCGTCGCGTATCCCGAGATCGCCGGGGTGGCGTCGTACCGCCAAACGGTCACGGCGTCGGTGACGGCGCGGGGGTGGGCGACCGCCCAGCCGGCGGAGGCGAGCAGCGCCGACTGGGCGGCGATGCACACGGCGGCGACGCCGATCAGGATGCCCCGGCCGATGCGAGCGCCGCGCGAGCGACCGGCGGCGGGCGCGTCGGAGTGCTCGAGACCGGTCATGCGTCAACGCTAGCGGCGGCCGCGGCCTCAGCGCGCGAGCACCGCGATGGCGGCGTTGAGTGTCGTCGCGAACAGCGCCCAGAACCAGTAGGGCACGAGCAGGCCGGCGGCGATGCGGCTCACCTCGCCGAAGCGGATGATCGTGGCGAGGATCGCGATGTCGAGGGCGACGATGATGCCGAGTGCGACCCACACGCCGGGAGCCCCGACGAGGGCTCCGAGGCCGAAGAACGCCGGGGTCCACACGGCGTTGAGCGCGAGCTGCACGACGTAGAGGCGCAGGGCCCGAGTGCGCGGTTCGGAGTCGGGGCTCCGCCACACGAGCCAGGCGGCCACCGACATGAGCGTGTAGAGGATCGTCCAGACGGGACCGAACACGGCGTTCGGCGGGTTCCACATGGGCGTGCGCGTCTCGGAGTACCAGCCCTCGATCGCGGGCGCCGAGATGAGCGAGCCGAACGCGGCGACGGCGGCGGCGATGCCCAGCAGCGCGAGGAGCGCGACCACCGAACGGGCGCCGCTGCGGGATGCCGGCCCCCCGGCGGCGGCCGTCGAGGCCGGTGCCGTGACGGCGACCACAGGGGCCGCCGCGGGACGGGCGGCCATGCGGTACGCGGAGGGGACGCCGTGGGCGGTGCCGTCGAACGATCGCGTCGACGTCATAGCTGCCCTCCTTCCGCTTCCGCGAGAGTAGACGGCGATGCTCCGAGCATCCTGCGGATCGACTGCACGATGCATCGATGCCGCCTCAGCGACGTCAGTGACCGATGAGCCCGCTCATGGCTCGGGCGATGATCGAGCCGCGACCGGTCGCGCGCTCTTCACCGTCGGCCGCCGTCATCGCGATGAGGCCGGCGTTGGCCCCCATGAACCGCCAGGGTTCGGGCTCCCACGAGGGCGAACGATGCCCCACCCATGGCAGCCGGGTCAGCTCGGTGTCGCGCCCTGTGATGAGGTCGGCGAGCGTGCGCCCCGCGAGGTTGGTCGTCGAGAGCCCGTCGCCGACATAGCCGCCGGCCGACCCGAGGCCGGTGGCCGCGTCGTACGAGACGCTCGCGTGCCAGTCGCGCGGCACCCCGAGCGGGCCGCCCCACGCGTGCTCGACCTCGAGCGCCGGCAGCTGGGGGAAGAGATCGTGCAGGGTCGCGACGAGGTGCGCGAAGACCCGATCGACCCGGTCGTACTCGTCGCGGATGGCGCTGCCCCAGTGGTACCGGGCGCCGCGGCCGCCGAAGGCGATGCGGTTGTCGGCGGTGCGCTGACCGTAGATCACGAGGTGCCGGCCGTCGGAGAACGTCTGCCCGTGCGCGATGCCCATCGACTGCCAGACCTCGTCGTCGAGGGGCTGGGTCGCGACCATGAGCGAGTAGAGCGGCAGGATGCGCCGCCTCGACTGGGCGATCGTGGCGCCGTAGCCCTCGAGCGCGCTGATGATGTGCCGGGCGCGCACCGTGCCACGATCGGTGGTCACGGATCCCTGTCGCCAGCTGTCGACAGCGGTCTGCTCGTGGATGACCGCACCCTGCCGCTCGACGGTGCGCGCGAGCCCGCGCACGAGGGCGGCCGGATGCACGCGGGCGCACGCCGGGTCGTAGACCGCGCCCCGGGCATCCCGTGCAGAGACTCGATCGGCGCCCCACAGCTCGAGGGCGTCGACGCCGTAGCCGCGCGCCTGCTCGACCTCGTGCTGCGCGGCCCGCCACTGGGTGCCGCTGCGGGCGAAGACGATCGTGCCGCCGCGCACGTAGTCGCAGTCGATGCCCGCCGCGGCGGCCGCGGCGCCGACCTCGTCGACCGTGCTGACCATGGCGCGACGCATCGCGAGCGCGGGCTCGCGGCCGTGCCGCTGCTCGAGGGCGGCGGTCGATGCCGGGAACAGCGCGCTGCACCACCCACCGTTGCGGCCGGAGGCGCCGAAGCCCGCGATGTTCTTCTCGAGCAGCGTCACCCGCAGCCCGGGGTCGCGCTTGAGCAGCTCGTGCGCCGTCCAGAGGCCCGTGAGCCCGGCGCCCACGATGGCGACATCGGTGTCGATGTCGCCCTCGAGGGCGGCGCGGGGTGCCAGATCGTCATCGACCGTCGCGTGCCAGAAGCTCAGGCGCCGGTCGTCGCGCTGCTCGGTCAGAGCCGGGTCCAGGCCTCGGTCAGCACTGCCCGCAGGATCGCCTCGATCTCGTCGAACTCGGCCGGGCCGATCGTGAGCGGGGGAGCGAGCTGGATGACGGGGTCGCCCCGGTCGTCGGCGCGGCAGTAGAGGCCGGCATCGAAGAGCGCCTTCGAGAGGAAGCCGCGCAGCAGGCGCTCGGCCTCGTCGTCGGAGAAGGTCTCCTTCGTCTCTTTGTTCTTCACGAGCTCGATGCCGAAGAAGTAGCCTTCGCCGCGCACGTCGCCCACGATGGGGAGGTCTTTCAGCCGCTCGAGCGCGGCGCGGAACTTGGGCGAGTTCTCGCGCACGTTCTCGAGGATGCCCTCCTCCTCCATGATGTTCAGGTTCTCGAGCGCGACGGCGGCCGACACCGGATGCCCGGCGAAGGTGTAGCCGTGGTAGAACGCCGTCTGCCCGTGCTTGAAGGGCTCGTAGAGGCGGTCGCTCACGATCATGGCGCCGAGCGGCGAGTAGCCGCTCGTGAGGCCCTTGGCGCTCGTGATGATGTCGGGCACGTAGCCGAGCGCGGTGCAGGCGAACATCTCGCCGATGCGGCCGTAGGCGCAGATGACCTCGTCGCTCACGAGCAGCACGTCGTACTTGTCGCAGATCTCGCGCACGCGCGTGAAGTAGCCGGGGGGCGGCGGAAAGCAGCCGCCCGAGTTCTGCACGGGCTCGAGGAAGACCGCGGCGACGGTGTCGGCACCCTCGAAGAGGATCGCCTCCTCGATACGGTTGGCGGCCCACTGCCCGAACTCCTCGAGCGAGCCGTGGAAGCCCATCTCCTCCGCGCGGTAGTAGTTGGTGTTCGGCACGCGGAACCCGCCCGGGGTGAGCGGCTCGAACATCTCTTTCATGCCGGGGATGCCCGTGATGGCGAGGGCGCCCTGGGGCGTGCCGTGGTAAGCGATGGCGCGCGAGATGACCTTGTGCTTCAGGGGCTTGCCGGTGAGCTTGAAGTATTGCTTCGCGAGCTTCCACGCCGACTCGACGGCTTCGCCGCCGCCGGTGGTGAAGAACACGCGGTTGAGGTCGCCCGGCGCGTAGTCGGCGAGACGGTCGGCGAGCTCGATCGCGGTGGGGTGCGCGTACGACCACAGCGGGAAGAACGCGAGTTCTTCGGCCTGCTTGCGGGCCGCCTCGGCGAGGCGCTCGCGACCGTGGCCCACCTGCACGACGAAGAGGCCCGAGAGGCCGTCGATGTACTTCTTGCCGTGCGAGTCGTAGACGTGGTGGCCCTCGCCGCGCACGATGATCGGCACGCCGGCGCCCGACTCCATGCCCGACTGGCGGGCGAAGTGCATCCAGAGGTGGTCTTTCGCCTTCTGCTGCAGGTCGGCCTCGGTGGCCGCATCCAGGGCGGCGCCCGCGGGCGCGAGGTGGGTGTCGATCGTCATCGTGTGCTCTTTCGTGTGGTGCGTCGGCTCGGCGTGCTTCGTGGGCGCGCTGATCGTCGCGATTGCGGACTTCTTGCGGAAGATACTCATCGGGTTCCCCAGTTGTAGAACTGCTTCTGCAGTCGCAGATAGACGAAGGTCTCGGTCGACTGCACGCCCTCGATCGCACGGATGCGGCTGTTGAGCAGGTCGATGAGGTCGTCGTCGTCTTCGCAGACGACCTCGGCGAGGATGTCGAAGCTGCCGGCGGTGAGCACGACGTAGTCGACGGCGCGCATGCTGCTGAGCTCTTCGGCGACGTGCGTCGTGTCGCCGACGACACGGATGCCGATCATGGCCTGCCGGTAGAAGCCGAGCTGCATCGGGTCGGTGACGGCGACCACCTGCATGACCCCGGCATCCGTCAGCTTCTGCACGCGCTGGCGCACGGCGGCCTCGCTGAGCCCCACGGCCTTGCCGATCTCGGCGTACGAGCGGCGGCCGTCGGTCTGCAACTGCTCGACGATGGCCTTCGACACGTCATCGAGGTGCACCGGCTTGCTTCGGGAGGCCATGGGCCGATTCTGACAGTGTTCATCGAGGAATACAAGTGAATCCGCAGGCTTTGGCGCCCGCAGGCGACGGATTCCGTCGCCACGGCGGTGGATGCTGCGCCTTGTGCGCGCTACAGTGGCGCCATGAGCGCCCGCATCCTCCGCAACGTCATCGGCGGCGAGTCTGTCGAGAGCACCGCCGACACCCACCTCGACCTCATCGATCCGGCCACCGAAGAGGTCTACGGGCACGCGCCCGTGAGCACGCCGGCCGAGATCGACGCCGCCTACCGGGCCGCCGAAGGCGCCTTCGCGCACTGGGGCCGCACGACCCCCGCCGAACGGCAGCTCGCGCTGTTCCGGCTCGCCGACGTCATGGCTGAGCATGCGGAGGAGCTCGCCGACCTCGAGTCGCTCGACACGGGCAAGCCGCGCGCGAGCCTCGTCGCCGACGAGATCGACCAATCGGTCGACCAGCTGCGCTTCTTCGGCGGGGCCGCGCGCGACCTCGACGGGCGATCGGCGGGCGAGTACCTCGCCGACCACACCTCCTACGTGCGCCGCGAGCCCATCGGCGTCATCGGGCAGGTCACTCCCTGGAACTACCCGCTCAACATGGCCGTGTGGAAGATCGCCCCGGCGATCGCGGCGGGCAACACGGTCGTGCTCAAGCCGTCAGACACGACTCCGCTCTCGACCGTGCGGTTCGCCGAGCTCGCCGCCGGCGTGCTGCCCGCGGGCGTGCTCAACGTCGTGCTGGGCGACCGCACGACGGGTGCGGCGCTGCTGCAGCACCCGACCCCCCAGATGGTCGCGATCACGGGCTCGGTGCGCGCCGGCATGGAGGTCGCGAAGGCGGCCGCGAGCGATCTCAAGCGCGTGCACCTCGAGCTCGGCGGCAAGGCACCGGCGATCGTGTTCCCCGACGCCGACCCGCACAAGGTCGCCGAGGGTCTCGTGCTCGCCGCCTACTTCAACGCCGGGCAGGACTGCACCGCGGCGACGCGCGTCATCGTGCACGAGTCGGTGCACGACGAGGTCGTTGCGGCCCTCGTCGCCCGCGTCGCGACGCACGCCGTGACCGGCGGGCCGCGCGAGGAGGGCGTGTTCTACGGGGCGCTCAACAATGCCGCGCAGCTCGAGCGCGTCGCCGGCGTCGTCGACCGCCTGCCGGCGCACGCGCAGATCGTCGCCGGCGGAGCGCGCCAAGGCGACCGCGGCTACTTCTGGCCGGCGACGATCGTGACGGGTATGCGGCAGGACGACGAGGCCGTGCAGGAGGAGATCTTCGGCCCCGTGCTCACGGTGCAGACCTTCCGCACCGACGACGAGGCCCTCGCACTCGCGAACGGTGTGCGCTACGCCCTCGCCTCGTCGGTGTGGACGAGCGACCACACCCGCGCGATGCGCTTCGCACGCGACCTCGACTTCGGCTGCGTGTGGATCAACACGCATATCCCGTTCGTCTCCGACATGCCGCACGGCGGCTTCAAGCACTCGGGCTACGGCAAAGACCTCTCGCATTATGGCTTCGAGGACTACACGCGCCTCAAGCATGTGATGTCGTACATCGGCGGTTAGTGGGGAGCGGGTAGCGTCGGAGCAGGGGCGGGGGGCGCCATGGATGATCGACCGAGCGACGTCGACGACACCGTCGTGCGCCCGCGCGCGCCGCGCCGCGATGCCCCAGCACCCGAGCCCGACCTCGACGACACGGTCATCCGGCTCGTCGAGCCCGCGCCACCGCGCGCTCGCCCGCTCGACCTGCGGCCACCGGTCGGCATGCCCGCCGCGGCGGACGAGGGTGCGGTCGACTCTGCTCGAGACGCCGATCCCGCGCCGCCCCTCGCGTGGGGCATGCGCGTGCGCGGAACGACGGCGGTCGTGCCCCTCGACGTGCCGGTCGTCATCGGGAGGCGGCCCGGAGCGCCTCGGCCGACCGAGCATCCGACTCCGCGGAGGCTCGTGATCCCCGCCGACCGGGCCGACGTCTCGGCGCGGCACGCGCGCATCGAGCTCGTGGGCGCATCGCTCGTGGTCAGCGACCTCGGGTCGACCAACGGCGTGGTCGTACACTGGTCGACGGGGTCGAGTCTTCGGTTGAGGCCGACAGAGTCGTGCGCTGTGCTGCCCGACGCGATCATCGTGCTGGGCGACGGTGTCGAGATCGAGTTCGTCGCCCCGACCGCGTCGCCCACACCCCTACCGTCGGAGCATCCGTGACCGCCCTTGGCCGCAGCAGCGTTCGCCACATCGTCGCGCTGCCGGAGCGCGGCGAGGTCGTCGAGCTCTCGTGGCACGGCGTCACCCATACCGGGTACCGCCGTGCGGGCAACGAAGACAGCTACCTGGCCGATGTGCCGCTCTTCGCGGTGGCCGACGGCATGGGCGGCCACTCGCACGGCGACCGCGCGAGCGACGCGGTCGTGCGTCGGCTGCAGGCCGCTGTCGACGGCGACTTCATCGCCCCCGCGGCGATCGTCGACGCCCTCAACATGGCGACCTGGGACATCCATCAGCTCGACGACGCCGACCACGGCATCGGCACGACCGTGACGGGAGTGGCGCTCTCGCTCGTCGACGGGCATCCCCAGCTCACGACCTTCAACGTCGGCGACTCGCGCGTGTACCGGTTCTCGGGCAACGAGCTCACGCAGGTCACGACCGATCACTCGATCGTGCAAGAGATGGTCGAGGCCGGGCAGCTGAGCGCCGAGCAGGCCGAGAACCACCCCGACTCGAATGTCATCACGCGCGCCGTCGGGTTCTCGGTCGAGCCCGAGGTCGACCTGCGGGTGCTGCCCCTCGAGCCGGGCATGCGGCTGCTGATCTGCTCGGACGGCCTCACCAAGGAGGTGCCGCTCGAGCGGCTCCGCTTGCACCTCGCGGCCCGCCTGAGCGCGCGCGAGACCGCGAACGCGCTCGTGGATGCCGCTCTCGCGCAGGGCGGGCGCGACAACATCACCGTGATCGTCGTCGACGTGGTGCGCGCCCCCGGCTCCTGACGGCTCGCACTCCCTACACTGGGGTGACATCGCTCGGGAGGGGGAACCATGACGCGGCGTCGACCGTCTGAGCCTCCCATCCTGCCCGGATTCAGTCATGTGCGGTTGCTCGGCAGCGGCGGATTCGCCGATGTGTTCCTCTACGAGCAGAACATGCCGCGCCGCCAGGTGGCCGTCAAGGTCATGCTTTCCGACGTCGTCACCGAGCACGTGCGGCAGATGTTCCAGGTCGAGGCGAACCTCATGGCCCAGCTGTCGTCGCACCCCGGAATCCTCACCGTGTACCAGGCGAGCATCTCGGCCGACGGCCGGCCGTACCTCGTCATGGAGCTCTGCTCCTCGCAGCTCGCGAGCCGGTATCGCGCCGAGCGCATCCCCGTGCCCGAGGTGCTGCGCATCGGGGTGCAGATCGGCAGCGCGATCGAGACCGCCCACCGCAGCGGTGTGCTGCACCGCGACATCAAGCCCTCGAACATCCTCATGACGGCCTATGGCCACCCGGTGCTGAGCGACTTCGGCATCGCGTCGTCGCTCAGCGCGGCGAGCGCGACCGACTCGGTGGGCATGTCGATCCCGTGGTCGGCTCCCGAGGTGCTGCTCGACGAGACGCCCGGATCGGTGCAGAGCGAGGTGTGGTCGCTCGCCGCGACCCTCTACACGCTCCTCGCCGGGCGCTCGCCCTTCGAGGTTCTCGACGGCTCGAACAGCTCGGACGAGCTCATCGGCCGCATCGCGCGCGCCCGCGTGCCCGCGATCGAGCGCGACGACGTTCCGGCCTCTCTCGAGACGGTGCTGCGCCGGGCGCTCAGCCGCGATCCGCAGAAGCGCCCGCAGTCGGCGCTCGAGCTCGTGCGCGACCTCCAGCGGGTCGAGGTCGAACTCGGTCTCGTGCCGACGCAGGCTGATGTCGCCATGGACGACTGGGCGCTCGCGACCATCGGCGACCCGGGCGACCGCACGATCGTTCGCGCCATCTCCCCGCGGGCCTCGGGCTCGTCGGGCGGCCGTCGTCGGCGTCGCAGCGTCGCGAGCGCGCAGGCTGCGATCGCCGAGACCTCGCCCGCGCCCGTCGGTACCGCCACGAGGCGCGTGGCCCGCCGCAGCCGCCTGCTCGCGGGCGGGCTCGTGCTCGTCGCGCTCGCCGTGATCGCACTCGGCGCGACCGCGACGCTCGTCGCCATCCAGGGCGGCGATGGCGATCTGCCGCGCGTCAGCAACGTCGAGGCCGTGCTCGACGGCACGACCGTGGTGTTCTCGTGGAACGACCCCGGCCTCGCTGCCGACGACACCTATCAGGTGCGGGTCGCGGGGGGCGGCGAGACGTTTCAACGCACGACCGAGTTCGCCGTCGCCGCTGCGGCGGGCGATCGGGTGTGCGTGACGGTGCGCGTCGCTCGCGAGGGCCGGCTCGGGGCGGCGAGCGATGAGAAGTGCGCCGAGGTCGCAGGAGAGTGACCGTGTGATCCGCCGCTGGTTCGCGCAGCACCGGTCCGCCGCTCTCACCGCCGTGAGCGGCGGGATCGTCGCCGCGACCGTCGCCACCCTCGCTTTCGTGTACCCGGGGTTCGAGGCCCAGCGGCTCGACCTCAACGACGGCGCCGTGTGGGTCGTGAACGGGGAGCGCCAGGCGGTCGGCCGGGCCAACCTGCAGGTGGGGGTGCTCGACTCGGTCATCCCGGGCGAGGGGGAGCAGCTGCAGCTCGTGCAACGCGGGTCTGACGTCATCGTCGTCGACGCGGTGAACGCCACGGCCGAGCTCGTCGACCCCGCGCGCTCGGAGGTTCTCGAGTCGGTGCCACTGCCGCCCGACGAGCCCGAGCTCATGCTCGCGGGCTCGAGCGTCGTCGTGCACAGCGGCGGCTCGGGCGAGACCTGGGTCACCGCGCGCACGCTCTTCTCCGACTTCGATCCCTCGGCCGTCGCGACCTTCGAGTTCGGCCCCGACAGCGCGGTGGCGGCGACCGACGGCTACGGCATCGTCGCCGTGTCGCCCGGTCTCGGCGAGGTGTACCGCGTGGCGCCCGACCGGGTCGACCGGGTCGAGCGCACCTGGAGCATCGACGTGGCCGACACCGCAGACCTGCAGATCACGGTCGCGCGCGACCGCTGGGCAGTGCTCGATGCGGGCACGCGCCTGCTGCACACCGAGGGGGGCGTCATCGATCTCTCGGGCGTCATCGCGGCCTCGGCAGACCCCCGGCTCGCGCTAGCGAGCGAGGATGCCGCGGAGCTTCTCGTCGCGCACCGCGGAGGCCTCGTCTCGGTCGCCCTCGATGGTGGCGGCATCACCGAGCTCGTCACCGATCGGCAGGGTTCGCCGGCACCGCCCGTCGTCGTCGGCGACTGCGCCTTCGCCGCCTGGACGGACGGGCTCGCCTGGCGCCGATGCGGTACCGAGGTGCGCGAGCTGCCGCTCAGCGCCGTGCCCGCCGCCGCCGAGCTCGCGTTCACCGTGCGCGACGACCGCCTCGTGCTCAACGACCGGCGAGCAGGCTCGTCGTGGGCGGTGCAGAGCGACGGCCGGCTCATCGACAACTGGGACGACCTGATCCGCGAGCAGGAGGACGAGCGCGAAGAGCAGCTCGATCAGCTCGATACTCCGCCCGAGCTCGAGCGCACCCAGCTGCCGCCCGTCGCGGTCGACGACGAGTTCGGCGCGCGACCGGGGCGCGGCAGCGTGCTGCCCGTTCTGCTCAACGACACCGATCCGAACGGCGACGTGCTCGTCATCAGCGAGGTCGCTCCGATCGACCCGGCGATCGGTCGCCTCGACCTCATCGGCAGCGCCCAGCAGCTGCAACTGACCCTCGAGGGCGGCGCGAGCGGCGTCGTGACCTTCGAGTACACGATCACCGACGGTCGCGGCGGCTCGGACACCGCCGTCGTGCGGGTGATCGTGCGCGGCGCGGGCGACAACGCGGCTCCCGTGCAGGTGCGCGCGAGCAAGACCACCGTGGCCGAGGGGGGTACGGCGACGGCGGCCGTTCTCGGCGAGTGGTTCGATCCGGATGGCGACCCGATCTACCTGCAGGGGGCCAGCATCCCGCCCCCCGACGTCGTCACCTTCCGACCCGACGGACGCGTGACCGTGTCGGAGGCCGGCGGGGCCGGCACGCTGCGCACGGTGACGCTCACGGTCACCGACGGACGCGCGAGCGGTGTCGGCGAGCTCGCCGTGACGGTGCGGCCCGCTGGCCAGGCGCCCATCATCGCCGAGCCCTTCGTCGTGCTCGCCTACGCGGGGCAGGAGGTCCGCATCGAGCCGCTCGTGCACGTGCGCGGCGGTACCGGCACCATCCGCTTGAGCGCCGTGCCCGAGAAGAGCGGCGCGACGATCACGCCGAGCCTCGATCGCGGTGTGTTCCGCTTCGTGAGCGACGAGGTGCGCACGCACTACCTCGAGTACGTCGTCACCGATAATGCGACGACGGCGACGGGCATCATCAGAGTGGATGTCGCCGCGCCGCCCGCCGCCGGCTCGGCCCCGATCACGGTGCCGAAGACGGCCTTCGTGCGCACCCTCAGCAATGCCACCGTGGCCGTCGCGACCGTCGATATCGATCCCGGCGGTGGCGTGCTCGTGGTCACGGGCATCGTCGGCGTACCGCCCTCGAGCGGCATCCGCGCCGAAGTGCTCGACCAGCGCGATGTGCGCATCACCCTCACGCGCCCGCTCGACGGCCCGCAGACGGTGAGCTACCGCATCAGCAACGGGCTCGCCGAGACGACCGGCGAGATCACGGTCATCGAGATCCCCCGCCCCGACCGGCTGCAGCCGCCTGTCGCCGTCGACGACGCCATCACGGTGCGCGTGGGCGACGCCGTCACCATCCCCGTGCTCGCCAATGACGAGCATCCCGATGACGAGCCCATCACGCTCTCGCCGGCGCTCGTGCAGGGGCTCACCGGAGAGTCGGGCCTGCTCTTCGTCGCGGGGGATCAGTTGCGCTACCTCGCTCCCGACCAGCCCGGCGACTTCACGGCGGTGTACGAGGTGCTCGGGCCGCTCGGACAGGAGCGTGCGCAAGCGTCGGTGCGCATCAGCGTGCGGGAAGTCAACGAGGCGACCAACCAGGCGCCCCTCACGCGCACCGTGACGGCGCGCGTGATCGCGGGCGATACGGTGCGCGTGCGCATCCCCGTCGACGGCATGGATCCCGACGGCGACTCGGTGCAGGTCATCGGTCAGGAGTCGAGCCCCGAGAAGGGCGCGGTCGTCGAGACCGGCCTCGACTACCTCGACTACCAGGCGGGCAGCTACTCGGCGGGCACCGACGAGTTCCGCTACACGGTGGTCGACGCGCTCGGCGCGCGCTCGTCAGGCACCGTGCGCATCGGCATCAGTCCGCGGCTGGAGGGCGCTCGCAATCCCGTCGCGAACGACGACCAGGTGCTCATCCGACCCGGGTTCACGGTGCTCGTGCCCGTGCTCGACAACGACACCGACCCCGACGGCTCGGCGCTCACGGTGACCGGGGTCGAGGCCAACACCGCCCAGGTGACCGCCGAGGTCGTCGACGGCCAGTACGTGCGCGTCGTACCGCCGACGATCCCCGGGCAGTACGGCCTCGTCTACTCGATCGAGAACGAGCTCGCGGGCGGCTCGCAGGCCTTCATCACCATCACCGTGAGCCCGGATGCCCCGCTCGCGGCACCGGTCGCCCGCGACACCGTGCTCTCGCTCACCGACATCCTCGATCGTGACGAGCTCGATGTCGACGTGCTCTCGCGAGTGTTCTTCTCCGAAGGCGAGGTGGCCGAACTGGGCCTTGAGCTCGTGCCCGGGTACGAGTCGGGGGCGAGCGTGCAGCCCGACCGCCGCATCCGTGTGCAGGTCGGCGAGCAGCGCCAGATCATCCCCTTCCAGGTCGTGCACCCGGCAGACCCGACCGTGCGCTCGACGGCCTTCATCTGGGTGCCGGGCACCGACGACGCCCTCCCGCAGCTCGACCGGCGCGCCCCTCGCATCGAGGTCATCAGTGAAGAGACGGTGACGATCGACATCAACGACTATGTGCTCGCGGTCGGGGGAGCGCCCGTGCGCCTGACCGACTCGGCGACGGTGAGCGCGACGCAGTCGAACGGCGATGCACTCGTCGTCGACGACGACACCCTGCGCTTCACCTCGGCCGACCTCTACTTCGGCCCCGCATCCGTGACCTTCGAGGTGACCGACGGTGCCACGGCGACCGACCCCGACGGCCGCGTCGCCACGATCGTGCTGCCGATCGAGGTGACGGCGCGAGAGAACCAGCCTCCCGTGCTCATCGGCGCGTCGCTCGAGCTCGAGCCGGGGCAGGAGCGCCTCATCGACCTCGTGAGGGTCACCGCCTACCCCTACCCCGACGACGTCGACGAGCTCGCTTTCTCGATCATCGACACGGCGACACCCGGGCTCGAGGTCGAGCTGTCGGGGCAGTCGCTGCGCGTGCGCGTGCCCGAGGGCACTCCGCGCGGCACGACGACGGGCGTGACGCTCGGAGTTCGGGATGACGCGGCGCAGGGCACCGCGGGCCGCATCCAGGTGACCGTCGTGCCCTCGACGCGACCGCTCGCGCGACCGGCGCCCGACGCGGTCATCGCGCCGCGCTCCGAGACCACGACGGTGCGCGTGCTCGACAACGATGAGGCCACCAACCCCTTCCCCGGGCAGCCGCTGCGGGTCGTCGCGGTGCGCGGGCTCGACAGCGGCACCCTGCCCGACGGTGTCAGCATCGTGCCGAGTTCCGACGGTCAGACCCTGCTCGCCACGATCGCGGCCTCGGCCGAACCGGTCGACACCAACCTCGAGTACCAGGTGGCCGATGCCACGAACGATCCCGAACGGTTCGTATGGGGGTCGATCCGCATCTCGGTGCAAGACGTGCCCGACCCCGTCACGAACCTGCGGGTGCAGTCGTTCGGCGACCGCACCCTCACGATCGCGTGGGCGCCGGGCTCGTCGAACAACTCGCCGATCGAGCGCTTCGAGGCGACCGTGACGCGCGTGAGCGATGGCGCGAGCAGCACGACCGTCTGCGCCTCGTCGCCGTGCGCCGTGCCGACGCAGGCCAACGGGCCCGACAACCGCGTGCGCATCAGCGTCATCGCCGTCAACGCGCAGGGCCCCTCGGCGCCGACCCTGCTCGGTGACGTGGTCTGGAGCGACCTCGTGCCGCCTTCGCCCGCTCTGCTCGGGGTGTCGCCTCTCGACCACGGTCTGCGCATCGGCTGGGCGAAGCCCGCTCAAGAAGCGGCGGCGTCGGCGATCCGCAGCTACCGGGTGACCGTCGGGCCGGTCGTGCGCACGGTGACCGTGCCGGTCGACGACCCCGCCGGAACCGTCTACTGGCTCAACGTCGTCGATGTTGGCGCGCTCGACAACGGCACCGCCTACACGGTGGGCGTGAGTGCGCGCAACGACTCGTTCGACCCCCTCACCTCGTGGAACACCGCGACGACGACGGGCACGCCCGCGGGGGCGCCGCTCGTGCTGGCCACGCCCACGGCGCTCGGGTCGACCGCCGACTCGGGCGCGGGCGACGCCTCGGTGAGCGTCGACTGGGCGGGTGTGTTCGCCGGCAACGGCCGCCCCGTGCAGGCCCACTACCTGTGGATCGCGAGCTCGGGATCGGCCCCGACCTGCACGGTCACCGGGGTCGACACCGGATCGCCCGAGCACACGCCGCCGCCGGGTGTCACCACGCTCCCCGCCGACACGACGTCGACGGTCGTGAGCGGGCTCACCGCCGACACGACGTACCGGGTCGTCGTCTACGCCTACAACGGCCAGGGATGCACCGAGAGCGCCGAGGTCGCCGCGACGCCGCGTGAGCGCCCCACCGCGATCACCGCCATCGATGTCGACGGACCGGTCACCACCGGCGAGGGCCGCTGGGACTTCCGCCTGCTCGGGGTGACGACCGCGGGCGGCGAGCCGCTCGACTCGGTGCAGTACCGGCTCATCGGCGCCGGCGTCGACCCCGCCGAATCGGCGCCGGCCGCCCTGCCGACCGCACTGACGGCAGGTACGAGCCACTACGGCAGAACGGTAGAGGTCGAGGTGCGCGGCTGCGTGCAGTATGAGCAGCTGCTCTGCGGGCCGTGGTCGACCCCCTTCGCCCTCGGAGTCGCCGTGCTCATCGACGTGCAGCCGACGATCGTCGCCCTCGGCGAGGCACCGAACGACCGCAGCATCTCGATCGGGTGGACCCCCGTCGACCTCGGCGACTACGACGCCGTCGACCACCAGTGCGCCGGCGGCGACCCGATCGACTACCCCACCGCCTCTTCGTGCCTCGTCACCGCCGCACCCTCCGATGATCCGCGCCTCGTCGTCACCGTCACCGAGAACGCCGTCACCTACACCCGGGAGTACCGACCATGACCATGACCCCCGAGCAGTCCTCCTGGTTCGCCGACATCGCCGAACGCATCGTCGCCAACGTCGAGCACGTCGTGCTGGGCAAGTCGTACGTGATCCGGCTCAGCCTCACGGCGCTGCTGAGCGAAGGCCACCTGCTGCTCGAGGACGTACCCGGCACCGGCAAGACCTCGATGGCACGGGCGCTCGCGCAGAGCATCCGGGGTACCACGACCCGCGTGCAGTTCACGCCCGACCTGCTGCCCGGCGACATCACGGGCATGACCGTGTACGACCAGCGCTCGGGGGAGTTCGAGTTTCACCGCGGCCCTGTCTTCGCCACGATCGTGCTCGCCGACGAGATCAACCGCGCGAGCCCCAAGACGCAGTCTGCTCTTCTCGAAGTCATGGAGGAGGGGCATGTCACGATCGATGGCGTCACCCACCCCGTCACCGCGCCGTTCCTCGTGATCGCGACGCAGAACCCGATCGAGCAGGCGGGCACCTACCGTCTGCCCGAGGCGCAGCTCGACCGCTTCCTCATGAAGACCGCTATCGGGTACCCGGATCACGCCGCGACCGTGCGCATCCTCGATGCCGCCGGCGGGCCGCGGGCGACCGTGCTCGAACCGGTCGTCGAGCTCGACGTCGTGCGCGACATGATCGCCGTCGCGCGCACCGTGCACATCGACCCCGTCATTACCGACTACGTCGCCCGCCTCGTCGACGCGACCCGTTCGCACCCCGACGTGCGGCTCGGGGCGAGCGTGCGCGGTGCCCTCGCGCTCGTGCGCTGCGCGAAGACCTTCGCGGCGATGCAGGGGCGCCACTACGTCGTGCCCGACGATGTCAAGGCGCTCGCCGAGCCCGTGCTCGCCCACCGTCTCGGCCTCGACCCCGAGTCGGAGTTCGACGGCGTCACGGCTCCCACGGTCATCGCGCAGATCGTGGTCGAGACCCCGCCGCCGAGCGATCGGGTCGCCGTGTGACCGCAGCCCCGCCCGACCGGCAGCGCGCGGCTGCCGCTCATGCCTCCCCGGTCGCCGACCGCGCGCGGCGCACCGTCGACGAGTCGACCATCGGGTCGACCGTCACGACAGCGCGCACCCGCATCGTCGGCGAGCGCACCGGATGGGCCGCCGACTCGGTCGTCGCGATCGTGCGCGCCGGTCGTGCCGGGCGCGGCGTCGTCTCGCGCGTGCTGCTGTCGATCTCGTCGGTCGTCACGCCGTTGGGCTGGACGATCGCCGGTCTCGTGCCGGTCGCCCTGATCGCCGGGTATGCGTGGGGTTGGTCGGAGCTCGTCGTGCTCGGCGTCGTCGGTGCGACCCTCGGCGCTGTCGCCGCCGTCTATCTCATCGGCCGCACGCGACTCGCGGTCGTGCTCGCCCCGCCGCCGCAACGCGTGGCCGTCGGAGATCCGGCACTCGCGCGCCTGCAGGTGAGCAACCCGACGCGACGTCGGTCGTTCGGCCAGATCGTCGACGTTCCCGTGGGGGCCGAGATCGTGCCCGTCTCGATCCCCGGCCTCATGCCCGGCGCGTCGATCGAGCGCGAGCTCATCGTTCCCACCTCCCGGCGCGGGCGGCTTCCGCTCGGGCCCGTGCGCACGGTGCGCGCCGATCCCATCGGGCTCGTGCGCCGCGAACTCGTGTGGACGGACGCCCTCGAACTCATCGTGCATCCCCGCACGATCGACATCCCCTCGACCTCGAGCGGTCTCGTGCGCGACCTCGAGGGCCAGCCCACGCGCGACCTCACCCCGAGCGATCTCGCCTTCCACGCCCTGCGAGAGTACGTGCCGGGCGACGACCGACGCCACATCCACTGGAAGTCGACGGCGAAGACCGGCACCTTCATGGTGCGGCAGTTCGAGGAGACCCGGCGCAGCCACCTCATCGTCGCCCTCAGCATCGCGAGCATCGACTTCGGATCCGATGACGAGTTCGAGCTGGCCGTGAGCGTCACGGGCAGCCTCGGCGCCCGGGCGATCCGGGATGCCCGCGAGGTGTCGGTCGTCGTGAGCGCCGTGACGCCCGAGTTCGCCAAGCGCGCCGTGCTCGCCCTCCGCCCGCTCGCCACCCTGACGCCCGCCCGCCTGCTCGACGATCTGGCCGTCGTGGAGCACGGCCCGGCCGCGCTCGGCATCCTCGATGTGGCCCGGCTCGCCGGCGAGAGCGCGCGCGGCGTCTCCGTCGCCTTCCTCGTCGTGGGGTCGACCGTGACGCCCGCGCGTCTGCGCACCGCGGCCGCCGGGTTCCCGCCGGCGGTGGAGGTCGTCGTCATCCTGTGCGACCCCGAGCATGTACCCGGGCGGCGTCGGCTCGGCGCCTTCACGGTCGTCACGATCGGGTCGCTCTCTGACCTGCGCCGGGCGATGCGGGGGGCGCAATCGTGGTGAGAGCATCCCCGACCACACGGCGACCGACCGCCCGTCGCGCGCCCGCGCGACCGCGGGCGCCCCGCAGTGTCATGGCGTCGGCGAGCATCGTCACGGTGATCGCGTGGGCGATCATCGCGGTCGTGCTGTGGCCGATCTACCGCGACCCCGCGTTCGTCGTGCTCGCCGTCGTCGGCATCGCGCTCGGGGTCACGATCGCGCTCGTCGGGGCGATCGCGCGGTGGCCGGCGTGGGGCGTGCTCGTCGCGACGGTCGCGGCGTTCACCGTCGTCGGTGTGCCCCTCGCGGTGCCCGCGCGCACCGTGTACGGAGTGCTGCCGGAGCCCGCGGGGCTGCTCGAGCTGTACGCGGGCGTCGCGCTCGGTTGGCGGCAGCTGCTCACGATCGACCTGCCGGTCGGCACCTACCAGGCGCTCCTGGTGCCCGCTCTCGTGCTCCTGCTCGTCGGGCCCGTCGTCACGCTCTCCCTCGCCCTGCGCGCCGCCCGCGGCGAGCTCGCCGCGCTCGTGCCCCTCGCCGCCTTCCCGCTCGCGGTCGCGCTCGGGCCCGAGCGGCCCCCGCTGCCGATCGGCACGGCGATCGCCCTCGCGACGACCCTGCTGCTGTGGATGGCGATCTGGCGACGCCATCGGCGGGCGGCCGCCGTCGGCGCGGCAGGGTCGAGCGACTCGCGCTGGCTCGGCGCTCGTGCCTTCGCCGCGGGCGTCGCCCTGCTGCTCGTGGCCGGCGGCATCGGCACCGCGACGGTCGCCGTCATCCCGCCGGCGGGCGACCGCACGGTGCTGCGCACCATCGTCGAGCGCCCCTTCGACCCGCTCGATCAGCCCAGCCCGCTCGCCGCCTATCGCGCGTCGTTCGCGCCGGATGTCGCGCGCGAGACCGCGCTGACCGTCACCGGAGCGCCGTCCGGGGCGCGCATCCGACTCGCCGTGCTCGACAGCTACGACGGTGCGGTCTTCGCGGTCGGCAGCGATCAGGTCGACAGCGCCTCCGGTCGTTTCGTGCGCATCCCGACGGGGCGCGACCTCGCCGACGTCTCGGGCGATCCGGTCACCGTGACGTTCGTCGTCCGGCGCGAGACCGGCGTCTGGCTGCCGACGATCGGCGAGTTCGGTCGCATCGCGATCGCCGGTGACGACGCCGCCGACCTGCGCGACCGCTTCGTCTACAACGCCGTCACGGGCGCCGCGGCTTTCGTCGGCGGAGTGCCTGTCGGGCTCGAGTACACGATCGAGGCGGTCGTGCCGCCCGATACCGCGCCGACCCTCGCGGGGGCGGCACCCGGCTCGGCTGCCGTGCCGGGAATCACCGCGGTGCCCGACGCGCTCAGCACCTGGCTCGATGAGGTGCTCGCCGGCGTCGAGGGTTCGGGCCCCCGCCTGGAGCGTGCGCTCGAGTCGCTGCGCGCGCAGGGCTTCCTCAGCCACGGTATCGCCGACGACGAGGCGCCCAGCCGGTCGGGCCACTCGGTCGAGCGGCTCGAGTCGCTCTTCACCGACCGCCCGATGGTGGGCGACGCCGAGCAGTACGCGGCCGCCGCCGCGCTCATCGCTCGCGAGCTCGGATTCCCGTCTCGGGTCGTGCTCGGCTACGGGCCCCTCGAAGGCTCAGCAGTCGAGTCGCTCGCCGAGAGCGACCGCACCGCCTGGGTCGAGATCTCGACGGCGGCCGGCGGGTGGGTGCCCGTCGACGTCGTGCCCGAACGGCGCGAACTGCCGCCGACCGAGCCCGATGAGCCGATTCCCGTCTCGCGGCCGCAGAACGCGGTGCAGCCGCCCGTCGACGACCCGCCGCCGCTCGAAGAGCTGGCCCCGCCCGAGATCGAGCAGCTCGACGACACCTCGCTCGATCCCTTCTGGGCCGCCGTGCTCGCCGTGCTGCGCGTCGTCGGCACCGTGCTGCTCGTCGCCGGGCTCCTCGTCTCGCCCCTGCTCGGCATCGTCGCCGCCAAGCTGCGTCGCCGTCGCCGGCGGCGCACGGCGGGCGACCCCACGACGCGCATCCTCGGCGGGTGGCGCGACGTCACCGACGAGGCACGAGACTTCGGCCTGAACCTGCCCGCGGCGGGCACCCGCACCGAGATCGCCGCAGAGATCGGGCGGCCTCAGGCACTCGTGCTCGCCCGGGTCGCGGATCGAGCGGTCTACGCCCCCGAAGAGCCCGACCTGCTCGAGGCGGAGCGGGTGTGGGCGACGGCCGACGCGCTGCGGGCATCCCTCGCCGAAGGCCGCACGCGTCGAGAGCGCTGGGGAGCAGCGATCTCGCCCCGATCGTTGCGACGGTATCGTGGGCGTCGAAGGTCGACGGGGGGTCGAGACGCGTGACGTGCCAGCACTGCGGAGCCGCGCTGCCGCCGTTCGCCCTGTTCTGCGGCGAGTGCGGCCGATCGGTGTCGGCTCCCGTCGTCGTGCCGCCCGTCGTCGAGCGGCCCGTCGCCCCGGCCACCGCGCCGACGGACGCAGCCGCGCCGCACCCGGCAGCCTCACCGGCATCGGTCCCGATGCCCATGCCGATCCCCACCCCGCTGCCCGTCGTTCCAGATGCTCAGCCGTGGTCGGCCGACGGCCCGCTGTCGATCGACTCGCCGCTGTCGGTCGACTCGCCACTGTCGGTCGACTCGCCACCGTCGAGCGCATCGCCCGCCTCCGCCCCGGCGCCGTCGATCGCGGCACTCGTGCCGGCCGCCGAGGCATCGCCGTCACCGGGTGCCCCGCGAGCCGCCCTCGCGCGCTGCACGACGTGCGGCACGATGCCCGAGCCCGACGACCTCTACTGCGCCGAGTGCGGTCGGCCACTGCCCGGCGACACGCGCGTCATTGAGCCGTTGCCCGCGCCTGAGCCTGAGCCGGCGCCTGTGCCTGTGCCCGAACCCGTGCCTGTGCCCGAACCCGTGCCTGTGCCCGAACCCGTGCCGGCGGCGGTGCCCGTGCCCGAACCTGTGCCGGTACCCGTGCCCGTCGCCCCGTGGCCCACCGTGCCCGATGTCGAGAGCACCCGCATCGTGCCGCGGGGCACCGGCGGCGCTCGTTTCGTGCTGCAGTTCAGCACCGGTGAGAGCTACACGGTGCTCGGTACCGGCCTCGCGGGCCGCAACCCGCATCCAGAGCCGGGGGAGTACGTCGATCACCTCGTGACGATCGTCGATCCTGGTCGCTCCGTCTCGAAGACCCACTTCGAGTTCGGGCAGCAGGAGGGTGTCTTCTGGTTCAGCGACCGGCACTCGGGCAACGGCTCGATCCTGCGCGAACCGGGAGCCGAACCTCGGCCCTGCGAGCCGGGGCGTCGATACCCGGTGGTGCGCGGCACGCGCATCGATATCGGCGAGCAGTTCGTCGTCGTGAGCTGACCGCTCCTCCCCATCGCCGGTCTCCGGCTCCGGATGCCCTCCGTCCGCCGCGCCGACCTCCCCTCGGGCTCGGCATGTGCTGATGTGCTCCTCGTGCATCGACTCCCGCCTCCGCCCACGCTGCCCCGTCCGCCCGCGCGCATCCGATTCCCCCTGATCGCGGTCGTCGCCCCTGTCATCGGGGCCGTCGTCATCGGTCTCGTCACGGGCTCGCCCTTCGTGCTTGTCTTCGCGGTGCTGAGTCCGCTCATCGCCATCGCGACGGTGCTCGACGGGCGGCGTGCCGCTCGACGCGAGCGCCGCGACGAGGCTGAGCGCTTCGACCGCGAGTGCCGGGCGTACTCGGTCGCGATCGCACGGGCCCACGCGGTCGAGCGGGCCGAAGCTGATGCGCGCCATCCGCTCGCGGCCGCGGCCCACGACGAGAGCCGGGCCGTGCGGCTCGGCACGGCGCCCGCGCGCAGCGCCGCGGCTCCGGAGGAGGTGCTGCTGCCGGGCGACTCGGCCGACGAGGTGCGCCTGCGCGCGATGATCGCGCGAGCGCGCCGCCACGACGGCCTCCCGGTGGTCGTCCCGCGGGGTCCGGTCGCCGTGAACGGCTCAGGGCTCGCTGCCGACGCGATCGTGCGGCGGCTGACGGCCGAGCCGGGGGTGGCGGTGGTGCGCCTTGCGGAGGGCGAGCATCCCCCGCCCGGTGCCGTGCTCGTGCGGGTGCGTTCCGCGACCGACGTCACGATCACGACCGCTGACGGGGGGAGCGTGACCGCGGTGCCCGAGTTCATCGGTCGCCCGCAGCTCGCGGCGGCCACCGCCCAGCGCTCGAGCCGCCTGCACCGCGACCCGCCCGGGTCGGTGCGGTGGCGAGACCTCGATTCGACGGTCGCGATGGGCGAGAGGGCACCGACGGGCATCGGAGTGCCCGTCGGTCTCGATGGCGGGGGATTCGTGCTGCTCGATCTTGAGCGCGAGGGCCCGCACGCCCTCGTCGGCGGCACGACGGGCAGCGGCAAGAGCGAGTTCTTGCGCGCGCTCGCGCTCGGGTGGGCGGCGACCCGGTCACCGAGCGAGCTCACGCTCTTGTTCGTGGATTTCAAGGGAGGTGCGACGTTCGCGGGGCTCACCGACCTGCCCCACACCGTCGGGCTCGTGACCGACCTCGACCCGCTCGTGGCAGAGCGTGCTCTGCTGAGCTTGAGAGCCGAGCTGCGGCGCCGCGAGCGGGTGCTGGCCGAGGCCGGGCTGCGCGACATCGCCCAGCAACCCGAGCTGCTCGCGCGCCTCATCGTTCTCGTCGACGAGTTCGCCGCGCTCATCGACGCCTTTCCTGAACTGCATGCCCCGTTCGCCGATCTCTCGGCGCGCGGCCGGTCGCTCGGCGTGCATCTCGTGCTGTGCACGCAGAACCCCGCGGGCGCCGTGCGCGACGCGGTCGCGGCCAACTGCGCCGTGCGCATCGCCTTCCGGCTCTCCGCGACAGCCGGAGCCGGCTTCATCGGGGCCGAGGGGCGCGAGCTCGCCGGTGCGCCGGCCGGGCGAGCCGTCATCGTGACCGCGGAGGGGGCTCGCACGGTGCAGATCGCGACGATCGACGATGACGACATTGCGGCAGTGCGCCAGCGGTGGGCTGGCGTCGCGCCGGCCAGCAGCCCCTGGGCGCCTCCGCTGCCCGAGAGCCTCGACCTGACGCAGCTCGAGCAGGCCGTCGCCGACCGCGGGGGTGTCGACGAGGGTGCGACCCCGTCGTCCTCCCTCGAGCCGTCGGACGCCGTGGCCGTGCCAGCTCTCGCGTTCGGGGTGCTCGACGACCCCGCCGAGCAGCGGCGGCTGCCCGCTGCCTGGCACTCGGCGCGCGACGGGGCGCTGGCCGTGGTCGGCGCGCCCCGCAGCGGGCGCTCGACGGCGCTCGCGGCCCTGACGGAGTCGGCGCGACGTGCCGGATCGGCGGTGACGGTGCTGCCGGGTTCGGTGACGGAGGCCTGGGCACTGCTCGAGTCGCTCGGCGAGCAGCCGATCGAGGCAGGGCTGCTGCTCGCCGACGATCTCGATCTGCTGCTCGCCGATGCCGGCGACCTCGCGCCTGAGCTTCTGGCCCGATGGGATGCCGCGGTGCGGGCGATGCGGCGCGCCGGCGGCGGGGCGGCGGCCACCATCGGGCCGGCGAGCTCGGCGCGCGGTCTTCTCGGAGCTCGCTTCGAGTCAAGACTGCTGCTGCGCTGCCTCGATGCCGATGACCACCAGCTCGCGGGGGCTCCGCGGGGCTTGTTCGATCGTGCGGCACCTCCCGGCCGCGGCTGGTGGACAGACCGTCAGGTGCAGGTGGTCGAGGCGCCGCTGCAGGCGCTCGTACCGACGCGATGCCCCGCCGTGCCATGGCTGCCCCCAGCCGATCGCGACGTCGTCGTCGTGACGCGTCGCGTCGCCTCCATGGCGGCGGCCGTCCAGCAGGCTCATCCGCTTCATCGCGTGGTGATCGACCCTGCACGAGAGCCGCTCGAGGGTGCCGCGGATCTGTCGACCGCGCCGCACATCGAGACGGTGCAGCTCGCGCCGCGCATCCTGATCGCCGACCCCGAAGGCTGGCAGTCGGCCTGGGCGCTCTTCACGAGCCTCCGGCGCACCGCACCCGTCGTGGTCGCGCGATCTGAGGCCGCTGATCTGAGAGCGCTGCTCGGGCAGCGCACGACGCCCCCGCCTCTCGACGAGAGGGAGGGCGAGGTGTGGGTGGTCGAGCCCGGCGAGCCGGTGCGGCGGCGGAGCTGGACCACCCTCGCCGCGGGCTGACGGTCGAGGTGTCAGCCCGCGGCGAGGTCAAGAGATCGCGCTCGCGAGCGGCAACGAGTCGCGACCGTGCGCGGTGGCGACCGCGTCGTTCGTGACGTGGCCCGCGTGCGTGTTGAGGCCGAGGGCGAGCGAGCCGTCGGCCTGCATCGCGGCCTTCCAGCCGTGGTTGGCGATCGCGCGCACGTAGGGCATCGTCGCGTTGGTGAGGGCGTAGGTGGAGGTCGCAGGAACCGCGCCCGGCATGTTCGCCACGCAGTAGAAGATGCTGTCGTGCACCCGGAAGGTGGGATCCGCGTGCGTCGTGGGGCGGGTGTCGGCGAAGCAGCCCCCCTGGTCGACGGCGATGTCGACGAGCACGCTGCCCGGCTTCATGCGCGACACGAGCTCGTTGCTGACGAGCTTGGGCGCCTTCGCCCCGGGGATCAGCACCGAGCCGATGAGCATGTCGGCCTGCACGGCGGCCTTCTCGATCTCGTAGCCGTTGGAGGCGATCGTGCGCACCCGACCGGAGTACAGCGCATCGAGCTCGCGGAGGCGCTGCACGTTGGTGTCGAGCACGGTCACCTGCGCCCCCATGCCGACCGCCATCGCGACGGCATTCGTGCCCGCGACGCCGCCGCCGAGAACGACGATGTTCGCAGGATGCGTGCCGGGGACTCCCGAGACCAGGAGGCCGGGGCCACCAGCGGGCCGGAACATGGCCGTCGCCCCGACGAGGGGAGCGAGCCGACCGGCGACCTCGCTCATGGGGGCCAGCAGGGGCAGCGCTCGCGACGGCAGCTGCACGGTCTCGTAGGCGATACCGGTCACGCCGCTCGCGAGCAGGGCGTCCGTGAGGTCCTTCTCGGCCGCGAGGTGCAGATACGTGAACAGCACGAGACCGTCGCGGAAGTAGCCGTACTCGGAGGCGACGGGCTCTTTGACCTTGAGCACCATGTCGGCCTCGCCCCAGGCGGTGGCCGCGTCGGGGACGATGCGCGCCCCTTGAGCCGTGTACTCCGCATCGGAGATCGACGAGGCGATGCCCGCGCCCGCCTGGACAAGAACCTCGTGGCCAGCGGCGACGAGGTCGTGCACGCCGGGCGGTGTGATCGCGACCCGCGACTCGTTGTTCTTGATCTCGGTCGGTACGGCGATTCTCATCAGTTCTCCTCGCGATGGACGCGCGACGGGGAATCCGCACCGCCGCGCTGCGTTGCTGCACCAGCGTAGCGGCTCAGCGCAATGGATTCCGCACTCTTTTTTGCCTGGAAGTGCTGATTTCGTGACATTCGTGTTTCAGGATGGATGAATCGAGCGTTCAGGCGTGCATTGTGCCTAGGGCGTGTGACAGTATCGACGCACCGCCTCGCGCGGTTCGGACACCGATGTACCGGCAATCGTCTAAGGAGCACGCCATGAACCGTCCCCTTCCCGAAGACCCGATGATCCGCAGCCTCATCGCGCAGGCGAAGCGTGCTCAGGTCACTCGCCGCACGATGCTCGCCGGCACCGGCGCCGGTGCGACCGCCCTCGCTCTCGCGGCGTGCACGACGGGAGGCGGAACCGAGCTGACGCCGGCCGAAGACATCTCCGCGACCGACAAGTCGCTCAACTGGGCCAACTGGCCGTTCTACATCGACGAGGACGACGAGGGCGGCTACCCGACGCTCATCGCCTTCCAGGAGCAGACGGGCATCGAGGTCGCCTACAACGTCACGGTCGACGACAACAACTCGTACTTCGCCACGGTGCGCGACCAGCTCGCTCTCGGTCAGGACATCGGGGCCGACACGGTCTGCCTCACCGACTGGATGGTCTACCGCTGGATCCAGCTGGGCTACACGCAGGCGCTCAACAAAGACAACATCCCCAACGCGGGCAACCTCGTCGCGAGCCTGCAGAACCCCTCGTTCGACCCCGGCCGCGTGCACTCGCTGCCGTGGCAGGGCGGTTTCGCCGGCATCGCCTACAACGTCGAGCAGACCAGCGAAGTGCGATCGGTGAGCGACCTGTGGCGCCCCGACCTCGCGGGCCGCGTCGGCGTGCTCTCCGAGATGCGCGACACGATCGGCGTCATCATGCTCGAGAACGGCGTCGACATCGCCGGCGACTTCACCGCGGACGAGTTCAACGCGGCGCTTGACATCTTCCGCACGCAGGTCGAGGCGGGCCAGGTGCGCAACGTGCGCGGCAACGCGTACACCGAAGACCTGGTCAACGGCGACACGCTCGCCGCGATCTGCTGGTCGGGCGACATCACGCTGCTCAACTTCGAGGCCGGCTACGAGAAGTGGAAGTTCGTGCTGCCCGAGGGCGGGGCCACGCTGTGGAACGACAACTTCATGATCCCGATCGGCTCGCCGCGCAAGACCAACGCCGAGACGCTCATCAACTACTACTACGAGCCGGAGGTCGCCGCCGAGGTGGCCGCGTGGGTGAACTACATCACGCCGGTCGAGGGTGCGAAGGAAGCGGCGATCGCGATCGACCCCGAGCTCGCCAACAACCAGCTCATCTTCCCTGACGCCGACACCCTCTCCCAGGCGAGCGTGTTCCGCGGGCTCACCGCCCAGGAGGAGAACGAGTACCAGGCCGCCTTCCAGGCGATCCTGCTCGGCGCCTGACCCACCCCACCAGAAGGAGTACCACCGAGGTGACGAACAACGATGTTCCGCAGGGGGGGTTCGCCGAGGCGGGTGCCGATCTGGAACTGGTCGGCATCACCAAGCGCTTCCCCGGCTTCACGGCGATCGAGGAGCTCGACCTGACGATTCCGGCAGGCTCGTTCTTCGCTCTCCTGGGCCCGTCGGGGTGCGGCAAGACGACCACCCTGCGGCTCATCGCCGGTCTGGAGGAGCCCACCGCGGGCCGCATCCTCATCGGCGGGAAGGACGTCACCGCGACGAAGGCGTATCAGCGCCCCGTCAACACGGTCTTCCAGAGCTACGCGTTGTTCCCGCACATGACGATCCTCGAGAACGTCGCGTTCGGCCTCAAGCGGCGAGGCATCAAGAACGCCGATCCGCTCGCCCATGAGGCGCTGCGGCTCGTCGAGCTCGACCACGTCGCGGGCCGCAAACCCACTCAGCTCTCGGGTGGCCAGCAGCAGCGCGTCGCTCTGGCGCGCGCCGTCGTGAACCGCCCGGCGCTCCTCCTGCTCGACGAGCCGCTCGGCGCGCTCGACCTCAAGCTGCGCCGGCAGATGCAGGTCGAGCTGAAAGACATCCAGAGCGAGGTCGGCCTGACCTTCCTGCACGTGACCCACGACCAGGAGGAGGCCATGACCATGGCCGACACGGTCGCGGTCATGAACAAGGGCCGTATCGAGCAGATGGGTGCTCCGCAAGAGCTGTACGAGCTTCCGCACACGGCCTTCGTCGCCAAGTTCCTGGGTCAGTCGAACCTGTTCTCCGGAGACGTGGTCTCGAGCTCGAGCACGTCGATGGTGATCGATGCGGCCGGCACGAAGATCGAGGTGCCGCTCGCGCGCGCCCAGCGCAGCAGCGGTCACGTGACCGTCGGCGTGCGGCCGGAGAAGGTGTCATTGCACGACAGCGAGCCGAAGGCGGCATCGGGCCGCAGCGTCATCGGCCCCGGCCGCGTGACCGATGTCTCGTTCAGCGGCGTGAGCACGCAGTACGAAGTCACGGTGCCGCACCACGGTGCCATCACCGTGTTCGTGCAAAACACCTCGATCTCGTCGCTGCACCGCGACGGCGACACGGTGTGGCTCAGCTGGGCCGTCGATCATGCCTTCGGGCTTGCCGATGAGGCGGAGAGCGAGCCGGTCTCGCGCTTCCACGCCGACCTCGACACCTCGATGATCGCTGTGCAGTCCCGCAAAGACCTCGAAGCGGAACTCGAGGAGGCCTAGGCCATGGCCTTCACCGCCTTCTCGGGTGCCACGGCGGCGGCCGAGCCCGTCGTCCGACGGAAGAGCCCCATCGCGCTCTTCCTGCTGCTGCCCGGCATCTTCTACCTCATCCTGTTCTTCGTCACACCGCTCATCTCGCTCATCATCACGAGCCTGCAGGCACCCGATCCGCTGATCTTCGGGCAGTTCGTCAACGCCTTCAATTGGCAGAACTACGTGACGGTCATCGAGACCTATGGCGAGCAGGCGGTGCGCTCTGCGGGCTATGCGGCGCTCGCGACGTTCTTCGCCCTGCTCATCGGGTTCCCGCTCGCCTACTTCATCGGCATCACGCTCAGGCCGTACCCGCTCCTGCAGTCGCTCGCGCTCGTGCTCGTCATCGCGCCCTTCTTCATCTCGTTCCTGCTGCGCACGCTGGCCTGGAAGCAGATCTTCTCGACTGAGGGGCCCGTGTCGGGCATCCTGTCGTCGATCGGCATCCTCGGTCCGGGGGAGTCGATCACGGGGACGACGTTCTCCGTCGTCTTCGGGCTGACCTACAACTTCATCCCCTTCATGACGCTGCCGATCTACGCGACCCTCGTGTCGCTCGACCTGCGGCTGCTGGAGGCCGGCAACGACCTCTACGGCGGGCCGGCGACCACCTTCCGCACCGTGACGCTCCCGCTCTCGGCCGCCGGGGTCATGTCGGGCACGCTGCTCACCTTCATCCCGGCCGCGGGCGACTACATCAACGCCTCGCGCGAGTTCCTCGGCTCGGCCGACACGACCATGATCGGCAACGTGATCGAGACCAACTTCCTCGTGCTGCAGAACTTCCCGGCCGCAGCGGCGCTCTCGCTGCTGCTGATGGGTTTCATCCTCGTGCTCGTCGCGCTCTACGTGAAGCGCAGCGGAACGGAGGAGCTGCTGTGAGGGGCTTCGGCAAGTACGCCATCTGGGTCTACTCCGTCATGGCGTTCATCTTCCTGCTCATCCCGATCGCGTACACGGTCGCGTTCTCGTTCAACGACTCGCGTCGCACGAACATCATCTGGTCGGGCTTCACCTTCGAGAACTGGTTCACGGTGTGCGAGGCGCAGACCGTCTGCCAGGCCTTCGGCAACAGCGTGATCATCGGCGTCGTGGCGACGCTCCTGGCGACGACGCTCGGCACGATGATCGCGATCGCGCTCGTGCGCTACCGCTTCCGGTTCCGCAACGCGACGACGCTGCTGATCTTCCTGCCGATGACGACCCCCGAGGTCGTGCTCGGTGCGGGTCTCGCGGCGCAGTTCTTGCAGGCGGGGGTTCCGAAGGGCATGGGCACGATCATCCTGGCCCACACGCTCTTCTGCCTGAGCTTCGTGGTGGTCACGGTGCGCGCCCGTGTGGCGAGCCTCGACCCGGCGCTCGAGGAGGCCGGCCGCGACCTCTACGGCAGCCCGACGCAGGTGTTCTGGCGCATCACCTTCCCGATGCTGCTGCCCGGCATCGTCGCCGCCGCTCTGCTGTCGTTCGCGTTGAGTTTCGACGACTTCATCATCACGAACTTCAACAGGGGCGCCGAGGTGACGTTCCCGAGCTACGTCTACACGGCCGCCGCCCGCGGAATTCCGGCTGAGGCGAACGTCATCGCGTCAGCGGTGTTCTTCTTCGCGATCGCGCTCGTGCTCATCGCGCAGCTCTCGGCGGCCGCGCGCCGGCGGCGGCTGGCGAAAGCGGCCTAGCGATCACTCGCCGGATGCACGCCACCCGTCGCGCAGGGCTGCGGCGGGCCGCACGTCGCGCGGGTGGATGGGCGAGGCGCGCTAGTTGTAGTTCCCCGTGAGGTTGTGAACGCGGGCTGAGGGTGTGAGGCCTCCG
>CAZILZ010000017.1:0-56815 GCA_964540305.1 uncultured Microbacteriaceae bacterium
CAAGTGGCCCCGTTTTCAAACGTCGCTATGGCCCACTTTTCGAGCGCCGTCGACACTGAGCGAGATAACTCGACGATGATCGGCCGGGTCTCGACCGTGTTGATGGCGTACACCCATGACGAACGGGAACTCACGGTCTCTGAGCTGAGCCGGCGCACGGGCATCCCCAAGGCGTCGACCTCTCGGATCGCAGCCGAGCTGGTCGAACACGGCTTGCTCGAGCGGGACGGCGCCCAGTTGCGCCTCGGGATCCGCCTATTCGAGCTCGGACAGCAGGCGAGCCGGTCAACCGACTTGCGGCGAGCGGCGTTCCCGACGATGAGCGAGCTCATGAAGGCCACCGGGCAGACGGTTCATCTGGCCGTGCGTGAGGGGCACGAGGTGGTCTACGTCCAGATTCTTCGCAGTCGACTGACACCTCCGTTGCCGTCCCGGGTGGGCGGCCGGTTGCCCGCTCACGCCACGGGGGTCGGGAAGGCGCTTCTCGCCTATGCCGATTCGGCGGTTCTCGATGAGCTCTTCGAGATCGAACTCGAGCGCATCGGCCCCCGCACGATTGTGGACCCGGCCCGACTCCAACGGGAGCTCACGGCGATTCGCGAGAACCGCCTCGCCTACGAGGTCGAGGAGTCGGCCGCGAACGTGGCCTGCGCTGCCGCGCCGATCCTGGACTCCCAAGGGTCAGCGATCGCAGCAATATCCGTTTCGGTGCACCTCACCCTCACCGACGTGACCAAGATGGGGCCTGCGGTCTCCACTGCGGCACGAGCCCTGAGCCGTCAACTGGGCTGACCCGCGGTCACGACGTCAGCGCGCCCGCAGCGTCGAGATCTGGTACAGCGTCACGCTCGCCGCAATGCCCGCGTTGAGCGATTCTGTGGCCGACGAGATCGGGATCGAGACGATCGCATCGCACGTCTCGGTCACGAGGCGCGACAAGCCTTTGCCCTCGCTGCCGACGACGATCACGAGCGGTCGGTCGGCCAGCTCGAGCTTCGGCAACGACATGTCGCCATCGCCGTCAAGACCCAGCACGAACACGCCCTCGGCCTTCATCGCCTTGAGCGTCTGCGTGAGGTTGGCGGCCATCGCCACGGGAGTGCGCGCCGCGGCGCCCGCCGAGGTCTTCCAGGCCGCGGCCGTGACGCCCACCGAGCGACGCTGCGGAACGATCACGCCGTGGCCGCCGAACGCGGCGGTCGAGCGGATGATCGCCCCGAGGTTGCGCGGGTCGGTCACACCGTCGAGTGCCACGAGCAGCGGCGTGTGTCCGCGATCGACCGCGCGCGTAATGAGATCCATCGGGTGCGCGTATTCATACGCCGGCACGCTGATCGCGATGCCCTGATTGACCGAGTTCTCGCCCGTCATGCGGTCGAGTTCAGGACGCATGACTTCGAGCACGGGAATACCGCGCTTCGTCGCGAGCGACAGCGCCTCCTTGACGCGATCATCCATCTCGATGCGCGACGCGATGTACAGCGTGCTCGCCGGAATCTTGGCGCGCAACGCCTCGAGCACCGAGTTGCGGCCACTCACGACCTCGATGTCGGCGCTCTTCTTCGGCGCGCGCGAGCGGTTCGACTGCTGCCCGCCGCCGTTGCCGCCTCCCGCTCGTGTCTTGGCCGCGGCAAGGCGCTCTTGAGCGGCCTTGCGCTTACCAGCGGGGTGCCAGCTGCGGTCTTCGGCCTTCGGCGTGGGGCCGCGGCCTTCGAGGGCTTGCCGACCCTGACCGCCAGAACCAACGGTGGGGCCCTTCTTCTTGTTGCTTGCGCCAGGGCGCCCAGGCTTAGCCATCGATACTCCAGTCAGTTGCGGTCGGTGAATCTTCGAGCACGATGCCCGCGGCCGCGAGGTCGTCACGGATGCGGTCGGCGGTCGCGAAGTCGCGAGCGTCACGGGCCGTGCGGCGCTCGTCGATCAAGCGCTCGACGAGGGTCGCGAGGGCTCGGCGGGCGGGGTCGTCGTCGCGAGCATCCCCCTCGGCCGCATCGAAGCCGAGAACGGCGACCATGCCCGCCACCTCGGCGCGGGCGCGCGCGGCGGCCGCCGGGTCGTCATCGTCGAGTGCGGCGTTGCCGGCCCGGACACGGTCATGCAGCACGGCGAGCGCCTGCGGCACCGCCAGGTCGTCGTCGAGCGCCGCGGCGAACTCGTCGGGCAGCTCGGCTTCGGTCTCGGCGAAGCGCGTGCCGGCAATGCGGCGCGCCGCCCGCGCGAGGAAGCCCTCGATGCGCTCGAGCGCCGACTGCGACTCATCGAGCGAGGTCGGCGTGTAGTCGATGCTGGAGCGGTAGTGCGCCGAGCCGAGCCAGTAGCGCACGACGGCCGGCCGATGGCTCGCAAGCAGGTCGGCGGCGAACACCGAGTTGCCGAGCGACTTCGACATCTTCTGCCCGCCGACCGTCACGAGGCCGTTGTGCACCCAGTGGCGCGCGAAGGCGTCGCCAGCCGCGGCCGACTGAGCCAGCTCATTCTCATGGTGCGGGAACCGCAGGTCGAGCCCGCCGCCGTGGATGTCGAAAACCGGGCCGAGGTAGCGCGCCGCCATCGCCGAGCACTCGATGTGCCAGCCCGGTCGGCCCGCACCCCACGGCGAGTCCCACCGCGCCGTGGGCGGCTCGTCGGACTTCGCGCCCTTCCACAGGGCGAAGTCGCGCGGGTCGCGCTTGGCGCGCGCGGGGGCATCCCCCGCGTCCTCCATGTCGTCGGGGCTCTGCCGGGTGAGCTCGCCGTAGCGGCTCCAGCTGCGCACGTCGAAGTACACGTCGCCCGAGGCATCCGTGGCCGCGTAGGCGTGGCCGGCGGCGATGAGACGCTCGATGAGCTCATGCATCTGCGGGATGCTCGCGGTCGCGCGCGGCTCGTACGTCGGGGGCAGGATGCCTAAGGCCCGGTATGCGGCGGTGAACTCGAGCTCGACGCGGTAGGCCACGGCGAACCACGGCTCGGTGTCGCTCGCGTTCGCGAGCACCTTGTCGTCGATGTCGGTGACGTTGCGCACGAAGGTCACTGCGTAGCCGCGCGCGGTCAGCCAACGCCGCCACAGGTCGTAAACGAGCGCGCTGCGCAAGTGGCCGATGTGCGGCGCCGACTGCACGGTCGGCCCGCAGACATACATGCCGATCTGCCCCTCGACGCGCGGTTCGAGGTCGACGACGGCCGCCTTGAGGCTGTCGTAGAGGCGCACGGTCACCGGCCCAGCCTACCGGCGGGCCGTATTGCCCGGGCCGCGGCGTAGCCGGGCGACAGCGCTCGGCCGGCGGAGGTGCTCGCCTCGACGTTGCGAGCGGCGAAGCCGACGGGGGTGCTCGCCTCGACGTTGCGGGCGGCGAAGCCGACGACCGCGCTCGTCGGCGGAGCCGCATCGCGCCGCAGGAGCGGCGGCGCGATCAGGAATGTAACAGTGCCGTGGCGATTGCGGCGACGCCCTCGGCGCGGCCGGTGAAGCCGAGGCCGTCCGACGTCGTCGCGGCGACGCTCACGGGAGCACCGAGAGTGCGCGTCAGCAGCGCTTCGACCTCGTGCCGCCGAGCGGCGAAGCGCGGGCGCTGGGCGACGACCTGCACGGCCACGTTGACGACCTGGAAGCCCGCGTCGCGCACGAGCTCGAGCGTCGCGGTGAGGAACACCTCGCCGCGCGCCTCAGCGAACCGCGGGTCGTCGACGCCGAAGCGCGAGCCGATGTCGCCGAGCCCTGCGGCCGACAGCAGCGCGTCGCAGATGGCATGGCTGATGGCGTCGCCGTCGCTGTGCCCGGCGAGCCCCGGTTCGTCGGGCCAGTACAGCCCGCCCAGCCAGAGCGGCTGGCTCTCGTCGTAGGCGTGCACGTCGATGCCGACGCCCGTGCGCAGCGACGGCCGACCGCCCGAGACGAGGTGCTCGGCCCGCCGCAGATCCCACGGGGTGGTCACCTTGAAGGCGCGCTCATCGCCCGGCACCGTGACCACGGGATGCCCGGCCGCGGCGAACACGCTCGCATCGTCGGTGTGCTCGGCACCGGGCACGATCGCCGCGAGCGCGGCGCGGTAGGCGTCGAGCGGAAAACCCTGGGGGGTCTGGATCGCCGCGAGCTCGCTGCGGTCGACCTGCCCGAGCACGGCGCCGGTGGCGTCGCGGCGGGCGATGGTGTCGACGACCGGTAGCGCGGGGATGACCCCGACCTGCTCGGCGCGCACGCGCTGCACGACGCGGGTGAAGACGTCGGGCGGGGTCAGTGCCCGCGCCGCATCGTGGATGAGCACGACGTCGACGCCCGCGGCCACAGCGGCGAGCCCGGCAGCGACGGAGGCCGCGCGACTGTCGCCTCCGGTCACGACCGTGAGGGCATCCCGCGCCGCACCGGCGACCCGCTGGCCGATGGCGACCGCCTCACCGCGATGGCTCGCGGGGGCGACGACCACGACCTGCGCCGGCTCGGGCTGGGCGAAGACACCGGCGAGGGCGTGCTCGAGCAGTGTGCGGCCGCCCACGGGCACGAAGGCCTTGGGCTGGGCGAGGCCGAGCCGCGTGCCGCTGCCGGCCGCGACCACGACGATCGCGAGGCGCGGGGCGACAGGCACCGACGTACCCAGAGGCACGGTGGCGTTCAGGAGGCGAGAACCTCGTCGAGAACGGTCGAGGCCTTCTCTTCGTCGGTCTTCTCGGCGAGCGCGAGCTCGCTGATGAGGATCTGACGGGCCTTGGCGAGCATGCGCTTCTCGCCGGCGCTCAAGCCGCGGTCTTGATCGCGGCGCCACAGGTCGCGAACGACCTCGGAGACCTTGATGACGTCACCCGACGCGAGCTTCTCGAGGTTGGCCTTGTACCGGCGCGACCAGTTGGTGGGCTCTTCGGTGAACGGGGCACGCAGCACCTCGAAGACCTTGTCGAGGCCCTCCTGGCCGATCACGTCGCGCACGCCGACGAGGTCGACGTTCTCGGCCGGGACCTCGATCGTCAGGTCGCCCTGGGTGACGTTGAGCTTGAGGTACAGCTTCTCTTCGCCCCGGATGGTTCGGTTCTTCACTTCGATGATCGTCGCCGCACCGTGGTGGGGGTAAACGACCGTCTCGCCGACCTGGAAAAGCATGGATGGTGGTCCTTCCGCAGAACTGCCAGTCTACCACAGCGATCTCACAGAGAATCGGGGCGAGGGCGGCCGCGGAGCGGGCGCCGGCAGGGGTCGAGGCGCTCGCTAGAGTAGACTCGATCGGGCTCTCGCGGGCATCTTCTCGGGTGCGCGGGCGAGAACTCCGACGGTCTGAAGGAGACGATTCGTGAACTCTCGCGTACTGGCGTCGATCGCCCTTGCCGCGGCACTGCTGGTCGGCACCACGGGGTGCACCTTCGGGGCCGAGATCGCCACGGAGAAGGACTACGACCCCAGCGACGGGGTGGGCGCCGAGGTGGGTGAGCTCGCGATCCGCAACGCCCTGCTCATCGGCGAGACGGGCGACGAGCTCAACCTCGTCATGACGATCGCCAGCTCGGCCGACGTCGACCGCCGCCTCACCGTGCAATGGGAGGCCGACGGCGAGCGCGTCACCGAGGCGATCGTCGTCGCGGCGGGCGACCGCACGCGCGTGGGCGGGCCTGACGACGAGAACCAGATCGTGATCACCGGCAGCGGCGCGGCGATCGGCGGCCTCGTGCCGGTGTTCTTCGCGTACAACGGCGCCGAGGGCGTCGAGGTGCTCGTGCCTGTGCTCGACGGCGCTTTGCCCGAGTACGAGCTCTATATTCCTTGACTCGCCCTCTGGGCGACGAATTCCTTAGCTCGCCCTTCGGGCGACGAATTCCTTAGCTCGCCCTGCGGGCGACGAATCCCTAGCTCGCTCTGCGGGCGACGCATTCCTTGGCTCGTCGCGGTGAGTAGGCGAAGTGCGTTTCTGAGTAACGGGCACGCCCTTTGAGTAGTGGGATGCGGGGCGCGGGTTCCTAGCGTGGAGGTGTCGGCCCGACCGGGCTGGCATCCCCCTCCTCGAACCCGGAGATTGCCATGTTCTCTCGCTCCTCGTCACGAGCGCATTCGCGTTCGCTCGTCGCCACCCTCGCGGCCACCGCCCTCCTCGCCGGCGTGCTCACCGCAACCGATCTCGGCCCCGCCGAATCGGCTCACGCCCACGGTTCATTCGGCACCTTCGCGACCGGCGATACTCCGACCGACTCTGCCGAGGTCGGCGGCTCCGTCTACGTCTCGAACGCCGAGGCCGGAACCGTGTCGGTGTTCTCGTCCGCCGACTTCTCGCCGGTCACGACGGTGACGGTCGAGTCGCTGCCCTACAACATCAGCGTGACCAACGACGGCTCGCAGGTGTGGGTATCGAATGCAGGCAGCGGCACGATCTCGATCATCGACCCGACGACGAACACCGTGGTCGACACGATCACGACGGGCGGTGTTCCCCGCCAGATCCTCTTCACTGCCGACGGCGAGCGCGCGCTCGTCTTGAACCGGGGCAGCGGAACGCTGCAGCAGGTCGACATCGCGACCGGCGACGTCAGCGTCATCGCCTCCAGCCTCGGTCAGATCACGTACGGCGTTCTCTCTGCCGACGAGTCGATGCTGTACCTCGCCTCGACGAGCACGACAGGAGTCATCCCGATGACGCTGGCGACCGGCGTCGCCGACTTCGACGGCCGCATCGCCACCGGCCTGGTGCACTACGGCATGGCACTCAGCCCCGACGGGACAGAGATCTGGGTGCCCTCCTACAACGAGCAGCTCGTGACCGTCATCGATGTCGCCACGCTCTCGGTCGTCGACACGATCCCCGTCGTCGGCAAGCTGTCTGACGTCGTGTTCAGCGCGGACGGCGAGCTGGCGTACCTCGTCGCGGAGACCACGGACACGATCGTGCTGGTCGATGTCGATACTCGCGAGATCATCGTGCCCATCGCGGCCATGAACGCTCCCTCCACGGCGATGTTGCTCGAGTCGGGCAAGCTTCTCGTTCTGGGGTACTTCACCGATGTGGCCGAGCTGATCGGCCTCGAGCAGGAGCGCCTCGCGGGCGCCAACCGGTTCGCCACGGCCGTCGCGATCTCGCAGAAGGGCTTCCCCTCGGGCGCCGACGTCGTCTTCGTGGCCAACGGCCTCGACTTTCCCGACGCCCTCGCTGCCGGGCCCGCGGCCGGCACGCTCGGCGCCTCGCTCCTGCTCACCAACCCCACGTCGCTGCCCTCGGTCGTGCGCGATGAGATCGCTCGCCTCAACCCGAGCACGATCTACGTCGTGGGCGGCACGGGCGCGGTCTCGGCATCCGTCGAAGCGGCGCTGAAGACCCTCCAGCCGAACGTGATCCGCCTCGCGGGCGCCTCCCGGTACCAGACCGGCGCGGCCATCGTGCAGGAGGCCTGGAGCGGCCAGACGGTTCCCGAGGTGTTCATCGCCACCGGCCGCAACTACCCCGACGCCTTGAGCGCGGGCGCCGTCGCCGCGGGCGAAGGCATCCCCGTGATTCTCGTCGATGGCAACCTGTCGACGGTGCCCGCGTCGACGCTCGCCCTCATCACCGAGCTCGCCCCCGCCCAGATCACCATCGCCGGCGGTACGGGCGTCGTGAGCGCCGGCATCATGGCGCAGCTCACGAGCCAGTTCGCGGGTGCCGAGGTACGGCGCCTCGCGGGCGCCGACCGCTACGCGACCTCGACGGCGATCAACCTCGACGCGTACCCGACCAACACCGGGGTGATCTACGCCACGGGAACCTCCTTCCCCGACGCGCTCGCCGGAGCGGCCTTCGCCGGTCGCGCGGATGCTCCTGTCTACCTCGTCGAGCCCGGATGCGTCACGGCCGGCGGCATCGACGCCGTCTACGAGGGGCAGGCGACCTACCTGTTCCTGCTCGGCGGCACCGGAAGCCTGAGCACCGCGGTGGAGGACCTGACTCCCTGCAGCTGAGCGACGCGGGCGCTCGAGGAGGGGAGCCCGCCACCGGCCGAGGGGCCCGTCGACATCGTCGACGGGCCCCTCGTGCGCGCGCCGGCTGCTTAACGGGCGCGAGCGGCATGGACAGCGAGTAGGAATTACTCTTCACTTTCTGGGGTCGCGCGGATAGCGTTCCAAACACCTCGCACAAGCGTTCTCGACTGGTGCGCCGACGCTGTGCCGACGCTGTGCCACCAGGAGCCCCCTCATGACCGTCTCGCCGACCACCCGCGTTCGATCCGCCTCGCTCGCGATGTTCGCCGCCACGGCGATCGCCGTCACGCTCGGCACGGCCCCTGCCCTCGGCATCTCGCAAGTCGACAGCGTGCCGGTCGGCGACGGCCCTGCGAGCATCGCTCTGAGTGCCGACGGCGCGACGGCGTACGTGGGCAACGGTGCGAGCAACAGCGTGAGCATCATCGACCTCGAGACCCAGACGTCGAGTGTGGTGGCCGTCGGCGTCGACCCGATTGCCGTCGCCCTGCGGCCCGGCAGCGTCGAGCTGTGGGTCGTGAACTATCAAGACCTGTTCATCTCGATCATCAGCACGACCACCAACCAGGTGATCGGCACCGTGACCGGGTTGCCGGCGTCGGGCAACGGCATCGACTTCTCGGCCGACGGGTCGCGCGCGTACGTGACGAGCTACAACACCGACGAGGTGCTCATCATCGACACGGCGAACCGCACCGTGCTCGACACCATCAGCGTGGGCGACGGCCCCGAAGACGTGCGCGTCGACGCCGAGCGCAACCGGCTCGTCATCGCCGCACAGGTCGCGGGCACCCTCAGCTTCGTCGACCTCGACACGAGCGCCGTCACGTCGGTGGCCGTCGGCAGCGCCCCCGTCGGTGTGCACATCGACGCTGCGCGCGACCGCGCCTACGTCACACTGTTCTTCGGCGCCTCGCTCGCCGTCGTCGACCTCACGACCGACACGCTCGTCGACACGGTGTCCATCGACTCGCAGCCCAACGCCATGGCCCCGTCGTTCGACGGCCGCCTGCTGTTCATCGCGACGAACGACGACGCCTACGTCTACGACCTCGAGACCGACAGCATCCGCTCGGGGTGGGCGATCTCGGGAAGCTCGAACGCCATCGCCCTGTCGCCGCGAGGCGATGCCGTCTACACGGTGACCCGCAGCGGCGACGCCGTCGAGGTCGCGCAGCTTGAGATGGACCGCATCTTCGGCAGCGACCGGTACCAGACCGCGATCGAGATCTCCACCGCGGCATACCCTTCCGGCCCGACCCCTGACCTCTTCATCGCGAGCGGAACCTCCTTCCCCGACGCGCTCGCGATCGCGCCCGGGGTCTCTGCCCTCGGAGGTCCGCTGCTGCTCAACCCGCAGAGCACCCTGCGGGCAGATGTGCTCGCCGAAGTCGAGCGCCTCAACCCCGACACCGTCTACATCGCCGGCGGCACGGGCGTCATCTCGGCCACCGTCGCCCAGCAGCTGCAGGCCACCGGCGCCACGGTGGTGCGGCTCTCGGGGCCCGACCGCTACGAGACATCGCGAGAGATCGTGCGTGAGTTCTTCACGAGCCCGTCTGGCTACACCGACCTCTACCTCGTGACCGGCCGCAACTTCCCCGACGCCCTCAGCGCGGGGCCGGCAGCAGGGGTCAACGGCATGCCGATGCTCCTCGTCGACGGTTCGGCCAGCGCGCTGCCCGCAGCGACGCTGACCCTCATCGATGACCTGCAGCCCGACCGGGTGATCCTCGTCGGAGGCACCGGGGTCATGACGGCGGGCATTCAGAACCAGCTCACGCTGCTCGGCGGCCTGACGGTCGTGCGCGCGGCCGGAGCCGACCGGTACGCCACCTCGGCCGCCGTCACCGAGCTCGGGTTCGACGGTCGCACCTCGGTCGCGACCTACTGGGCCACCGGCTCGAACTTTCCCGACGCCCTCGCGGGCATCACGGTCGCGACGGACGACGGCGCGCCGCTCTCGCTCGTGCGCCCGGAATGCGTGCCGACCGCGGCGCTGCACGGCGCCTGGCGCCACGGTGTCGACCGCATCGTCATCCTGGGCGGCACGGGAGTGGTGACTCCCGCGGTCGAGAGCTTCACCCGCTGCTGAAGCGCCGCCGTGATCGAAGCGGTCAGGCCTCGAAGCGGTAGCCGAGGCCGCGAACGGTCACGAGCATCCGGGGATTCGACGGGTCGGGCTCGATCTTCGAGCGGATGCGCTTGACGTGCACATCGAGCGTCTTCGTGTCGCCGAAGTAGTCGGCGCCCCACACGCGATCGATGAGCTGCCCGCGCGTCAGCACCCGGCCGGCGTTGCGCAGCAGCAGCTCGAGCAGCTCGAACTCCTTGAGCGGCATAGCGACGACGGCGCCGTCGACGGTCACCTGGTGCTTCTCGACATCCATGCGCACGGGGCCGGCGGTGAGGATGGCGTCGTCGAGGTCGCCGACGTCGGTCTGCCGCCGCATGACGGCCCGGATGCGGGCGAGCAGCTCGCGCGTCGAATACGGCTTCGTCACGTAGTCGTCTGCCCCCAGCTCGAGCCCGACGACGATGTCGACCTCGCTGTCTTTCGCCGTCAGCATGATGATCGGCACCGCCGAGCGCTGCCGCAGCTCGCGGCACACCTCGGTGCCCGGCAGCCCCGGCAGCATGAGGTCGAGCAGCACGAGGTCGGCGCCGGCACGATCGAACTCGGTGAGGGCCTCGAGCCCGTCGGTCGCGACCGTCGTCTCGTAGCCCTCGCGGGTCAGCAGATAGGCGAGCGGCTCGGAGAGAGCGGGTTCGTCTTCGACGATGAGGATGCGGGTCATGACCGTGCCTTCGTGAGGAGGGGTAGCGCCGGCTCGAGAACCCGAGGCAGGCGGATGGTGAACGTCGAGCCCCGGCCGGGCTGCGACCAGACGCGCACGTCGCCGCCATGGTTCTGCACGACGTGCTTGACGATGCTGAGGCCGAGGCCCGTGCCTCCCGTCGTGCGCGAGCGCGCCTGATCGACGCGGAAGAACCGCTCGAACACCCGGTCGAGCTCGTCTTCGGGAATGCCGATGCCCTGATCGGTGACGGCGATCTCGATGACGTCGTCGGCCGCCGTCACGCCGATGCCCACGCGCGAAGGGGATGGCGAGTACTGCACGGCGTTGAGGATGAGGTTGTGCACGGCCGTGATGAGCATGGCCTCGTCGCCCCAGACGCGCAGTCCCTTCGTGCCGCCGCTGGCGAGGGCGACGCGCTGCGCCTCGGCGTGCACGCGGTTCTGGTCGATCGCGGCCGAGACGACATGATCGAGCTCGACGATCTCGGGGTGCGAGAGGGCGTCTTTGGCCTGGAGCCGCGAGAGCTCGATGATCTCTTGCGTCATGCTCGCGAGGCGCGACGACTCTTTCGTGAGCTGCTCCGCGAAGCGGCGCACCTGCACAGGATCGTCGGCCGCGTGCCCGAGCGCCTCGCCGAGCAGCCCGATCGCGCCGATCGGGGTCTTCAGCTCGTGGCTGATGTTCGCAACGAAGTCGCGCCGCACGGCGTCGAGCCGATACGACTCGGTGCGGTCCTCGGCGAGCAGCAGCATGAAGCGGCTGCCGAGGCGTGCGACCCGCACCGAGAGGTGCAGTGCGGCATCGCCGAGCGGCCCCCGGCTGAGCTCGAGTTCCTCCGTCACCGCCTCGCCGCTGCGGCGCACGCGATCGACGATCTCGACGAGGCGCGGGTGCACGAGCGTGCGGTGCCAGACCAGGCCGAGCGTCACGGCCCGCGGAGAAGCCTTGATGACGTTGTTGCTGGGGTCGAGCACGACGCCGGCCGACTCCAGGGCCTCGATCACCTGATCGACGCCGTCGGGCACCGTCGTCGACGCGACCTCGGCGGCCATGCGCCCGCGCCGCGCCGCCGCGATGACGGTGACGACAGCTCCACCCCCGAGCAGCGCCCCGAGGGCGAGCGCGAGGGGCACGAGCAGTGCCGAGTCCATGAGGACTAGATTAGTGACCGACGCCCACCCCCCGGCCCGGTGACGGCCCCGCGAGCCCGGCGTCGCCGAGAATTCACCTGCGGGCCAGCGACCGTTCACCGTCGAACGGCACGGTGAGAGAGATTGTGCCGCAGGCCCCGAGAACAGAGGACGAGTCCAGATGCGCGAAGTTTTCCAGCAGGAGCTGCGAGAGGTGCGAGAGCGGCTCGTCGAGATCGCCGGCCTGGTCGCCGTCTCGATCGACAACGCCACGCGGGCCTTCAACGAGTCGAACGTGTCGCTCGCCGAGACCGTGATCGCCGACGACGCGAAGATCGACGCCGCCGCGGCAGAGCTCGACGAACTGGCCATCAACATCCTCGCCCGCCAGCAGCCTGTCGCCCGCGACCTGCGCGTCGTCGTGAGCGCGCTGCGCATCAGCGCCTCGCTCGAGCGCATGGGCGATATGTCCGAGCACATCGCCCAGCTCGCTCGCTACCGGTTCCCCGACAAGGTCGTGCCGAAGAGCCTGCGCGGCACCTTCAAAGAGATGGGCGCGCTCGATGTCGAGATCGCGCGCAAGCTCGTCGAGCTGCTCGAGACCGAAGACGTCGCGATCGCCGAGCACATCCGCAACGAAGACGACAAGATCGACGCCCTGCACCTCAGCGTCTTCGACAAGGTGCTCGGTGAGACCTGGAAGGGCGAAGCTATCGACACGGTCGACGCCACCCTCGCCTCGCGGTACCACGAGCGGTTCGCCGACCACGCCGTCTCGATCTCGAAGAAGGTGCAGTACCTCGCTACGGGCGACTGGGTTCCGGCCGACTGAGGCCCTTCTCGGCTACTTCTTGCCCTGCGCGGCGACCGCCGCGGCACCCGCGGCAGCGGCCTCCGGGTCGAGGTACTCGCCCGGCTTCACCGGCATGAAGTCGTCGCCCAGCTCGTAGACCAGCGGGATGCCCGTGGGGATGTTGAGCTCGGAGATCGCGTCGTCGGAGATGCCGTCGAGATGCTTGACGAGCGCGCGCAACGAGTTGCCGTGCGCCGTCACGAGCACCGTCTGGCCCGCGGCGAGGTCGCGCGTGATGTCGCTCTGCCAGTAGGGCAGCATGCGGTCGATGACGAGCTTGAGGCTCTCGGTGCGCGGCACCTCGCCGTCGATGCCGGCGTAGCGCGGGTCGTGCACCTGGCTGAACTCGGCGTCGTCGGCGAGCGGCGGCGGCGGGGTGTCGAAGCTGCGGCGCCACGTCATGAAGAGCTCTTCGCCGTGCGCCGCGAGCGTCTCGGCCTTGTTGAGCCCCTGCAGAGCGCCGTAGTGGCGCTCGTTGAGGCGCCAGCTGCGCTTGACCGGCAGCCAGTCGAGGTCGGCGACCTCGAGGGCGATGTTCGCCGTGTGGATGGCGCGCTTGAGCAGGCTCGTGTAGAGCACCCGCGGGGCGAGCCCCGAGGCCTTGATGAGCTCGCCGGCGCGGGCCGCCTCGGCCTTGCCCTGCTCGGTCAGCCCCACGTCGACCCAGCCCGTGAAGATGTTCTTCTCGTTCCAGACGGAGTGGCCGTGGCGGAGCAGGATCAGGGTGTGCGTCATGCCTCCAGCCTACCGAGGGCCGACAATGGTCAGATGGCAGAGGGGCGCAGCACGCGCGGCACGACGGGCGTCAACCGTCTGCGGCGCATGGACCGCTGGCTCGCGGCGCAGCCCGCCCTGCGGCGAGCATCCGACCCCCTCATCGTCGACCTCGGATACGGGGCCGCGCACTGGACCTCGCTCGAGCTGCTGGAGCGGCTGCGCCGCGTGCGAGCGGATGCGCGGGTCGTCGGCATCGAGATCGACCCCGAGCGCGTGCGCGCGGCCGCCGCGTTCGCCCGCGAGGGGCTCAGCTTCCGGCAGGGCGGCTTCGAGGTTCCGCTCGACGGGGATGCCCGGCCCGCCGTGATCCGCGCCGCCAACGTGCTGCGGCAGTACGACGAGAGCGACGTGCCCGCGGCGTGGGCGCTCATGCGGGCTCGCCTGCAGCCGGGAGGGCTGCTGCTCGAGGGCACGTGCAGCGAGGTCGGGCGGGTGGCGAGCTGGGTCGCTCTCGACCCCTCCGGTCCGGTCTCCCTCACGCTCGCGGTGCACCTGGCCTCGCTCGACGAGCTCGGGGGCCCGTCGGTCGTGGCCGAGCGGCTGCCCAAGGCGCTCATCCACCGCAACGTGCCGGGCGAGCCCGTGCACGCCCTGCTGCGCGACCTCGACGCGCAGTGGGCGCGGCAGGCGCCCCTCTCGACCTTCTCGCCCCGCCAGCGCTTCATCGCTGCCGCGCACGGTCTGCGCGCTGCCGGGTGGCCCGTGCTCGACGGCCCCGCGCGCTGGCGGCTCGGCGAGCTCACCGTGCCGTGGTCGGCGGTCGCGCCGCTGCCCTGACCGGGCTCTCCCGCGCTTCCTCACCGAATGACGGAGGATCGGCTGGCTGGCACCCATGTACAGCGAGATTGAGCGCCCAACTCCGTCATTCGGCACGAGCGAGAGGCGATCCGCGACGTGCGCGGTGCTCGCCCTGTGCGACGAGGCCGCGAACCGTTGCTTCCACGGTGCCCCACTCGTGCATGATTTGCCGGTAGCTGAATCGCACCACCCGGTAACCGAGCCGCGCCAGGTGGGCGTCTCGCGCGCGATCCCTCTCGAATGACTCCGGGCTCGCGTGGTGCTCGCGGCCATCGACCTCGACGACGAGACGGAGACCGATCAGGAAGTCGACTCGGCCCACACCGGGGATATCAACCTGGCGTCGGATGCTCCGCCGGAGCGCAGGGAGCCGCAGCCAGAAGAGGGTCTCGATGCCCGACTCGCAGACCCCGGTGATCCCTGCCGCAGCGTGGCGCTTCGCGAGTTCGTGCTCGGCGGTCACGAGACCGAGGTGGAGAGCACTATCCAGCCCAACCGCGAACGACTCGAACGGGCCGCAGCGTTCGAGGTCTCCGAGCGCCTCCACTACCGATGCGATCGGACGGTCGACGACCGAGTAAGCACCGCGCCAGTGCACGGCGACCTCTCGACTCGACGGGTCGCGGCGGCGTCGGTGGTCGTCGGGATCTCGAGGACGCACAGCGTGTGCGGGCAGAGCGACATGGAGCCGGGCATCCGGCAGCACCCACACCCCGTGGTGTCGTAGGGCGGTGTGGCACGTTGCCTGCCCGCCGACGCGAGCGGCTCGCATCGCGTCATCGGCAAGCCCGGGAAGCGCATACCAACCCTGCCGCACCCGGACGAGGATGCCGCGACGACGAAGCGCGGAGATCACCGAGGGGCCGAAACCGGCGCTGCGGAGGCGGAAGGTCGGGATGATCCCGCCGCGCTCAGCCGCGAGGGCACGAAGGTTGTCGAGGGTGCTGACGTCACGCATGCGGGCAGGATGACCGGCGCCTGACCGACGCGGACCCACCTGTGCCCCGTCCGTTCGTCGACGACCCGGACGACTTCCTGTGATGGAGTCGACGCCCCCGCGCCATCCACATGACGGAGGCGGCGGCATCAAACCGGCCCTAGATCGCTCACCTGAGCCACAATTCCGTCATTTGGTGCAGGGGGCGTTGCGGAGGGTGACGCTCGTGCTCAAAGCGGGGGCAGGAGGGCGCGGGCCTCGTCGGGCGGGGTGCCGAGGTGCACGAGCACGTCGAACGCGAGGGGGCGCAGCAGCACGACGACGACCTGGTCGCCGACACCGTCGACGGCGGTGGGCGCGCAGCGTGCGGCGAGCCCGGCAGCCACCGCGCGGGCGGCGTAGCGGGCGGCCTCGTCATCGCGGCTGCGGCCGAGCAAGCGCACGACCTCGGCGGCCGAGTCGAGCAGGTCGGCGAGCACCGGTCGCGGCTGCCCGTCGCGCACGAGCACGTCGACGCGACGCGCGATCGCGCGCACGTGGCGCGTGGTGAGGTCGGCGACGGCGAGCAGCCGCACCTCGTCCGCCAGCGGGGCGCGGCGGGCGCGCAGCCACGGCGAGACGGCCGCGACGCCGCGGGCGCTCTCGAGCGTGCGACCCCAGTCGTCGATGAGCACCTGGCTGCGGCGGCTGCGCGTGAGGGCGAGCTCGGCGGCGGCTCCGTCGCCCGAGCGCAGCGCGTCGCGCAACCCGACGAGCGCCTGGTCGAGCAGCGAGAACAGAGCCGTCGCCTCGCCGCGCGGTCGCAGAAGATCGAATCGCGGGATGAGCGCCGTGATGATGAGCGCGACGGCCCCGCCGATGAGCCCGTCGAGGCTGCGCGCGAAGACTCCCCCGTCGGGGGCGGGCAGCACGGCGACGAGCATCGATTGCACTCCCGCAGCGATCGCGAACGGCGCCGACGGCGACACGGCGCGCGCGACGACGAGCGTGAGGGCGAGGATGACCGCGATCTGCCACGCCCCCTGGCCGATCACCTGCACGAGCAGGGCGGCGACCACGATGCCGATGTTCATGCCGATGACGGTCTCGACGACACGGCGCGGGGTGGCGTCGCGGGCGAGCCCGAGCGACACGATCGTCACCGTCACCGCGACGAGAGGCACCTCATGCCCGAGCAGCCCGCGAGCGAGCAGGTAGGCCGCCGTGGCAGCGACGACGATCTGCACGATGGCGGGCAGCGAGCGCACCACGCGGTCGAGCGCGGCGCGGGCATCCAATCGCCGCCGGATGCTGCGCTCCAGCCGCCGCAGCGACGCACCCTGCTCGCTCATGCGCCCGCGCTCAGGCCTGCGGACGGGGCACGGCACCCAGACGCGGGATGCGCGGCACCCCGGCCGTCGCCCCCGCATCGGGCGGCACGACGACCTGCTGGGCGGCCGCGACGGCGACTCCGTCGGTCTCGACCACGAGCGCCGCGCCGGGGTCGAGCGATCGCTTGACGACGGCGAGCGCGATCGGGCCGAGCTCGTGATGCCGCGCGCTCGACGTGACCGTGCCGACGACGGAACCCTCGAGCTGCACGGGGGCGCCGTGGCCGGGCAGCAGGGCATCGGAGCCGTCGAGGTGCAGCATGACGAGCCGACGGGGCGGGTGGCCGAGGTTGTGCACCTTCGCCACGGTCTCTTGCCCGCGATAGCAGCCCTTGCTGAGGTGCACCGCCGAGCGCAGCCAGTCGAGCTCGTGCGGGATCGTGCGGTCGTCGACCTCCGCTCCGAAGCGCGGGCGCCACGCCGCGATGCGCAGGGCCTCGAGGGCGAGCGAACCGGCGACTCCGACGGCACCCGCACGCACGGCGGTCACGACCTCGGTCAGACGCGCTCGCTCGATGAGCAGCTCGACGGCCGGGAACTCGGCACCGGGGTGCGCCTCCTCAGCCGCATACTGCCAGCCGCCCGACTGCACGGCCGTCCAGGGGTCGTGCCACGCCAGCGGCACCCCGTTCGGCGCGGCAGGCTCGACGAGCAGCGCGGCACCCGACGGCACGAGCTGCCCGAGCGTCGCCCACTGCTCGGTGACGTCGGCGACCTCGACGCGCAGCATGAACCGCATGCGGTCGAGCCACGCCGCGAGCGGCGCCGACTGCGACGCCTCGACGAGAAGCCACGCCGTGACGCCGTCATCGATGATCCGGATGCTGTGCTCGAGCCGCCCGTTCGGGTCGAGCAGCAGCGTCTCGGCCGACCGGCCCGGCGCGAGCCCGGCCAGCGACTGCGAGGTGAGCGAGTCGAGCCAGGTGAGCCGGTCGGGCCCCGTCACCGTGATGACCCCGCGGTCGGAGAGGTCGACGATCGCGCGGCCCGCGGCGAGCATCCGCTGCTCGGCGACGGGGTCGCCGTAGTGCGCGGCGACCGTCGTGGAGGCGTCGGCGCCCGCGGCGACCGCGGTGCCGTCGGCCGCCAGGGCGATCGCCCCGGGCAGGGCGAGCAGCGAGCTCACGGGGCGCGACTCAGGCATCACGATGCAGGGTTCCTGATGCGTGCGTGCGCAGGTCGTTGCCGAGCGCGGCGATGTCCCACGCCCAGAGCAGGCGACCCTCGACGAGGCCGTAGATGCGCGTCGCCGCCGCGTACTCCTTCGCGCTCGCCGAGCGCATGACGGCATCGGTCTGCAAGTCGATGCGGGCGTCGGCGACGCGGCCGAGGTACAGCTCGCTGACACCGCCGGGGTGGATGAGGGCGACCTCGACGTCGAAGCCGCCGTGCGGTGCGCGCAGCGTCTCGACCTGCTCGGCCGTCGCGAAGGGGCGGGGGCCCTCGCCGGGCAGCATGCCCGGGCCGGGGTCGCCCGGCTGCGCGGGCCGGTGCAGCCGCCAGTAGCCGGCTTCGGCGCTCAACGGCGTGTTCGCCTCATCGAGCAGCCAGCTGTGCGACGAGTAGTTGAGGTAGTTCAGACCGTCGTGGCTGAAGCTCACGCGCTGCCCGAACTCGTGCTGCCGCGTGCGGTCGCCGTCGAGATAGTGCACGACACCGGTGCCGTCCCACACCCCGATGAGCCACGCGAGGGGGGCGAGCTCGGCCGGCAGGCTCGTGTCGAGGGAGAACACGGCGCTGCGCGGAATCAGCGCTGGCCGCGGTACAGGTTGACGAGCACGACGACCGAGACGAATCCGATCGACAGGGTCGCCAGACCCAGCAGGCCGAGGAAGAAGATCTCAAGGGCGAGAAGCATGGTTCCAGTGTACGACGGTGCGAGCGGGGAGAACGCCTAGAGGGTCGTCACGAGCAGGGTCACGATCGAGGCCGCCACCAGCAGCAGGATGGCGCCCGTGACGGTGACGAGCATGCGCATCACGAGGCCGTCTTTCGACTGCAGGCTGACCTGGATCACGAACGTCATGATCATCGCCCCCCCGGCGATGGCCGGCAGCACCGCCCACCACTCGGTCGACGGCAGCAGCAGGGCCACCACGATGACCGCGGCGACGACGGCGAGCCAGACGGGCAGCGCGGTCGCGATGGTGCGGGACATGCCCCCATGCTAGGGCGCTTGTACACTGAGCGGGACACCGTGGAGGACAAGTGGCGGAGCTTCTGATCCTGACCTCGCAGGTGAACACCGACGTTCTCCCCGCGCTAGGGCTTCTGAGCCACCGGGTGCGCCGAATTCCGGCGGAACCGGCGGCTCTCGTCGGCGCGCCCCCCGCCGATGTCATCATCGTCGATGCCCGTGCCGATCTGCAGAGCGCCAAGTCGCTGTGCAAGATCTTGACGACCACGGGCGCCGGCTCTCCCCTCATCGTCGTGCTCACCGAGGGCGGCCTCACCGCTGTCAACGCCGAATGGGGCATCGACGACGTGCTGCTCGAGACGGCGGGGCCCGCTGAAGTGGATGCCCGGCTGCGCCTCGCCATCGGCCGGCAGTCGCACGACGAGGGGTCGAGCATGATCCGGGCATCCGGTGTCGTCATCGACGAGGCCAGCTACTCGGCGAAGGTGCACGGGCGCACGCTCGACCTCACCTTCAAGGAGTTCGAGCTGCTGCGCTTCTTCGCCACCCACCCGAGCCGCGTCTTCACGCGCGAGCAGCTGCTCAGCGAGGTGTGGGGGTACGACTACTTCGGCGGTACGCGCACGGTCGACGTGCACGTGCGGCGCCTGCGCGCCAAGCTCGGCGACATGGAGTCGCTCATCGGCACGGTGCGCAACGTCGGCTACCGCTTCACGGTGCACGAAGACGATCCGGCGCAGGCCGAGACCCGTTCGAGCGTCTAGGTCTCACGACGCCCCTCGGGCGTCGTGCTACCCGAACTTGCCCGAGACGTAGTCTTCGGTGTCTTTGACGCTCGGGTTCGAGAAGATCACCGAGGTGTCGTCGTACTCGATGAGCTTGCCCGGCTTGCCGCTGCCGGCGATGTTGAAGAAGGCGGTCTTGTCGCTCACGCGGCTGGCCTGCTGCATGTTGTGGGTCACGATGACGATCGTGTAGTCCTTCTTGAGCTCTTCGATGAGGTCTTCGATCGCGAGCGTCGAGATCGGGTCGAGGGCCGAGCAGGGCTCGTCCATGAGGATGATCTCGGGCTCGACGGCGATGGCCCGGGCGATGCAGAGACGCTGCTGCTGGCCGCCCGAGATGCTCGAGCCGGGCCGCTCGAGCCGGTCTTTCACCTCGTTCCAGAGGTTCGCGCCGCGCAGCGACTTCTCGACGAGCCCGTCGGCGTCGGTCTTGCTGATGCGGCGATTGTTGAGCTTGACGCCCGCGAGCACGTTGTCGCGGATCGACATGGTCGGGAACGGGTTGGGGCGCTGGAACACCATGCCCACCTGGCGACGCACGAGCACGGGGTCGACGCCGGGGCCGTACAGGTCGTCGCCGTCGATGAGCACCTCGCCCTCGACATAGGCGCCGGGGATGACCTCGTGCATGCGGTTGAGCGTGCGGATGAAGGTCGACTTGCCACAGCCCGACGGGCCGATGAACGCCGTGACGCTGCGCGGCTCGATGACCATGCTGACGCCCTCCACCGCCTTGAACTTGCTGTAGTAGACGTTGAGGTCGTTGACTTCGATGCGCTTGGACACGGTGTCGGTATTCCTTCGGTCGGTTCGGGGCTCAGCGGCCGAGCTTGGGGGCGAACGCGCGCGCGATGAGGCGAGCGGCGAGGTTGAGCAGCATCACGATGAGGATGAGCGTGAGCGCACCGGCCCACGCCCGGTCGAGGTACGCCTGCGTGTCGACGCCCTGGTTCGCGTACGAGGTGAACACGAACACGGGCAGCGACTGCATGCGGTCGGCGAAGAGGTTCCAGTTCATGCTCGCGGTGAAGCCCGCGACGATGAGCAGCGGCGCGGTCTCGCCGATGACGCGCGCGATCGCGAGCATGATGCCCGTGGCGATGCCCGCGGCCGAGGTCGGCAGCACGACGTTGAGGATGGTGAGCCACTTCGGCACGCCGAGCGCGAACGAGGCCTCGCGCAACTCGTTGGGCACGACGCGCAGCATCTCTTCGCACGACCGCACGACGACGGGGATCATGAGCACGGCGAGGGCGATCGCGCCGGCGAAGCCCATGCGCACCCCGGGGCCGAAGAAGATCGCGAAGAGCGCGAAGGCGAACAGACCGGCGACGATCGAGGGGATGCCCGTCATGACGTCGACGAAGAACGTGATCGCCCGGGCGAGCGGGCCGCGACCGTACTCCACGAGGTAGATCGCCGTGAAGAGGCCGATCGGGATAGCGATGAGGGCCGCGGTGCCCGTCATGAGCAGCGTGCCGACGATCGCGTGCGACGCGCCGCCGCCCTCGCCCACGACGTTGCGCATCGAGCTGCTGAAGAACTCGATGTCGAACCGCGCCGAGCCGTTCACGACGACCGTGAACAGCAGCGAGAGGAGCGGTGCCATCGCGATGAGGAAAGCCCCGCTCACGAGCGCGGTGACGAAGCGGTCGGTCGCCTTGCGCGAGCCCTCGACGAGGCGGCTGATCACGATGATGGCCACGAGGTAGAAGAGCGCGCCGAGTGCGATGGTGCCGACGAGCGAGAACTCCGACGCGGTCGAGCTCGTGATGAGCGCCACGATTCCGGCGGCGGCGGTGAGCGCCAGGCCGAGCACGACCCAGGGGGTGCGCGGGTGCAGCTGCCCCTGCGTGAGCGAGTTGGCGATGGCCGGCTGCATGGTCGTCGCAGTCATGTCAGTTCGCTCCTGAGAAGTCTTTGCGGCGGTTGACGATGTAGCGGGCGATCGAGTTCACGATGAGCGTGATGAGGAAGAGGATGAGGCCGGTCGCGATGAGCAGGTTGACGTTGATGCCGTAGGCCTCGGGGAAGCTCAGGGCGATGTTGGCCGCGATCGTCGACGGGTTGACCGAGCTGACGAGGTTGATCGTGATGACGCCCGTCGCCGAGAGCACCATGGCGACCGCCATGGTCTCGCCGAGTGCTCGGCCGAGGCCGAGCATCGCGCCCGAGATGATGCCCGGCCGGCCGAACGGCAGCACCGCCATCGTGATCATCTCCCAGCGGGTCGCGCCGAGAGCGAGCGCGGCCTCCTCGTGCAGCACGGGGGTCTGGATGAAGATCTCGCGGCAGATGGCGGTCATGACGGGCAGGATCATGACGCCCAGCACGATCGCGGCGGTGAGGATGGTGCGCCCCGTGCCCGAGACGGGCGGCGCGAAGAGCGGGATCCAGCCGAGGTTCTCGGTGAGCCAGGTGTAGGCGGGCAGCACGGCGGGGGCCAGCACGCCGATTCCCCAGAGGCCGAAGACGACCGACGGCACGGCGGCGAGCAGATCGACGACGTACCCGAGCAGCTGGGCGAGGCGCCGCGGCGCGTAGTGCGAGATGAAGAGGGCGATGCCCACGGCGAGCGGCAGAGCCAGGAGGAGGGCGAGAGACGCCGACCAGAGCGTGCCGAACACGAGGGGCCAGACGTAGTCCCAGAAGCTCGCGGGCGACCCGATGAATTCTTCAGGATCGGCGACGAAGGCGGGGAGGCTCTGCCCGACGAGGAAGATGGCGACGGCCGCGAGGATCGCGAGGATCGCCGACCCCGAGATGAGGGAGGTGCGGGAGAAGACGATGTCGCCGAGCCGCTGCTTCGGCTTCCCCTGCGGTCCGACTGCTCGTACCTTCGGGTCTGTCGCGGTCATCGACTCGGTTCCTCCGCAGATCGGGGTGGCTCAGGGGGGTGCTGCGTGACGGTGGGGTGACCGGGTTCGGGATGCCCGACCCCAGTCTGACGGCCGTGGGGTGCGGGGGCAACTGCTCCCGCACCCCACGGCGTCGTTCGGGTGATGCTGACTAGCTGATGACGTCGATCGCGGCGGTCACGCGCTCGAAGAGCGTCGCCGAGATCGGAGCCGAGCCGGCGCCAGCGGCCGCGGCGGCCTGGCCGGCCTCGCCCGCCATGTAGGTGAAGTACGCCTTGACGAGCTCGCCCTGCGCGGCGTCGAGGTAGGTCTCGCAACCGACCAGGTAGGCGACGAGCACGATCGGGTAGGCGGCCGAGTCGGGCGTGCGGTCGAGCTCGATGCTCAGGTCGAAGTCGGGGCGACCCTCGACGAACGGCGAGGCGTCGACGACCGCGGCAGCGGCCTCGGGCGAGAACGGAACGAACTCCTCGCCGATCTGCACCGCGACGGTACCGAGGTCACCGGCGCGCGAGGCGTCGGCGTAGCCGATGGTGCCGGTGCCGTTGGTGACGGCGTCGACGACACCCGAGGTGCCCTGGGCAGCCTCACCCGACTCGAGCGGCCACACGCCGTCGGCCTCGTAGGTCCACACCGACGGAGCGGCCTGGGCGAGGTAGTCGGTGAAGTTCTCGGTGGTGCCCGAGTCGTCCGAGCGGTGCACGGCGGTGATCGCGAGGTCGGGCAGCTCGACGCCCTCGTTGAGGTCGGCGATGGCCGCGTCGTTCCAGTTCGTGATCGTGCCCGCGAAGATGCTCGCGATGACGTCGGCGCTCATGTTGAGCTCCGAGATGCCCTCGAGGTTGAAGATCACGGCGATCGGCGAGACGTAGAGGGGCAGCTGCACGATGCCCGAGCCCTCGGCGCACGAGGCGAAGCCGCCAGCGGCGACCTCCTCGTCGTTGAAGGCGCGGTCGGTGCCGGCGAAGTCGCTGCCGCCGCCGAGGAAGGTCTCGCGGCCAGCGCCGGAGCCGGTCGGGTCGTAGGTGACGGTGACGTCGGGGTTGGCGGTCTGGAACTCGGCGATCCAGACCTCCTGGGCCGCGCCGACAGCCGAGGAACCGGCTCCGACGAGGGTGCCGGCGAGCGCGCTGGGCGTCTCCTCGGCGGGGGTCTCGTTGGTGGCGCAGGCGCTGAGGACGAGCGCTGCGGCGACGCTGATGGCAGCGAAGCTGCCGACACGCGTGATGTTCACTGTGTTCCCTTCGGGGATGGATGTCAGGAGTGCATGCACGGCGCAGGAGGCCGGGCGATGCCACGCTAAAGAGCGTCGGTGTCCAGGCTCCGCCCGTCGGGTGAACGGCAGGTTAACGCGCCGAGAATCCGTTCAGGCGTCGACGGCGGGCGCGTGCGTCTCGATCGCGACGAGAGTGGGGCGCTCGGCATCGTGCGAGAAGTGCAGCACGGTGTACTCGCCGGTGGCGAGGGCCGCACTGCGCCGCACCTCGGGTGTCACGGTGGCGCCGACGAACTCCGCGGCCGCGGCGATGATCTGCGGTATGACCGGGCCGTGGCTGCACAGCACCGCGGTGGTGCGGCGCGAGAGACGCTTCTCGACCTGGCGCCGCACGCGCGCGGCGTCGCCCGCATAGGCGTCTTGGCTGAGGCCCCGCGACTGCTTGACCTCGAGCCCCGTCGCCTCGGCCGTGGGCGCGATCGTGGCCACGCACCGTGCGGCCGTGCTGCTGACGAGCACGACCGGGCCGAAGGCCGCGATGCCGCCCGCTACCGAGCGCGACTGCTCGAGCCCGCGGTGCAGCAGCGGCCTCGTGTGGTCGGGGCCGTCCCACTGCTCGTGCGGCATGGCCTTGCCGTGGCGCAGCACGACCAGGGCGAACGTGCGCGCGAGACCAGCATCCATGCGCGCCGCGAAGCGCTCGACGACGTCGGCGTCATGCGAGTAGGTGAGGTGCTTGGCGGCTTTCGCGAGCGGCACCCACTCGAGCGCGCGGATCTCGCCGTTCGCCTCGTAGCTGTGCCGCTCGGCCTGGCCCGCATCCACTTCGGCCGACCAGTAGTGCACGACCTTGTCGCGTCCGTTCGGCAACCGGTACTCGACGGTGCCGAGGGGGGCCCCGAGCACGACATCGAAGCCCGTCTCCTCCGCGATCTCCCGCACTGCCGTGTGCGGCAGGGTCTCACCCGGGTCGACCTTGCCCTTGGGGAGCGAGACGTCTTTGTGCTGCGTGCGGTGCACGAGCAGGATGCGCGCCTTGCCGTCGACCATCTTCCAGACCACCGCACCGGCCGCCTCGACGATGTCGGAGGCGGTCGCGGTGGCCGAGGGGACGGGCGTCATGCGCGCGCAGCGCTCCCCCGGCGGCGGCTCGCGATCGCGGTCATGACGACATTCTGCAGGTCGGCGAGCGGTCGGCCGCGCTCATCGCGATGGACGCGCTGCCAGTCGCCGCCCGGTTCGAGGTGCCACGACGCCGTGCGGTCACTCATGGTGGTCTCGAAGAGGTCGCCGATCTCGGCCAGATGCGCCGGCTCGGTGAGCCGGATGAGCGCCTCGATGCGGCGATCGAGGTTGCGGTGCATCATGTCGGCACTGCCGATGTACACCTGCGGATCGCCGGCGTTGTGGAAGGCGAAGATGCGCGAGTGCTCGAGGTAGCGGCCGAGCACGCTGCGCACGCGGATCGACTCGCTGAGCCCCTCGCGCCCGGGTACGAGGGCGCACACGCCCCGCACGACGATGTCGACGGGTACGCCCGCGGCGCTCGCCCGGTACAGCGCGTCGATGATCGCCTCGTCGACGAGCGAGTTCACCTTGATGCGGATGCCCGCCGCACGCCCTGCGCGCGCGTTCTCGGTCTCGGTATGGATGAGCTTGAGCAGCCCGCGCCGAAGGTAGCGCGGAGCGACGAGCAGCCTCTTGAACTTCTTCTCGATGGCGTACCCCGAGAGCTCGTTGAACAACCGCGTGAGGTCTTTGCCGACCTGGTCGTCGGCCGTGAAGAGCCCGAGGTCTTCGTAGATGCGGCTCGTCTTGGGGTTGTAGTTGCCCGTGCCGATGTGCGCGTAGTGCTTGAGCGCGCCGCCCTTCTCCTGCCGCACCACGAGCGCGAGCTTGCAGTGGGTCTTGAGGCCGACGAGCCCGTACACGACGTGCACGCCCGCCTTCTCGAGCTTTCGCGCCCACTCGATGTTGTTCTGCTCGTCGAACCGCGCCTTGATCTCGACGAGCGCGAGCACCGCCTTGCCCGCCTCGGCCGCGTCGATGAGCGCCTCGATGATGGGGCTGTCGCCGCTCGTGCGGTAGAGGGTCTGCTTGATGGCGAGCACATTGGGGTCGCGCGCGGCCTGCTCGAGGAAGGCCTGCACGCTCGTCGCGAACGACTCGTAGGGGTGGTGCACGAGGATGTCGCCGCGCGCGATCGACGCGAACACGTCGGGCGCCGCGTTGGGCTCGGCGGGCTGCAGCTGCACGGGGGTCACGGGAACGTGCTTGGGGTGCTTGAGGTGCGGCCGGTCGAGCTTCGAGATCTCGAAGAGGCCGCCGAGGTCGAGCGGCGCCGGGAGGCGGTAGACCTCCTGCTCGGTGATGCCGAGCTCGCGCACCAGAAGACCGAGGGTCACGGCATCCATGTCATCGGTGATCTCGAGGCGGATCGGCGGGCCGAATCGACGCCGCAGCAGCTCGCGCTCGAGAGCCTGGATGAGGTTCTCGGTCTCGTCTTCATCGACCTCGACGTCTTCGTTGCGCGTGACGCGGAACTCGTGGTGCTCGAGGATCTGCATGCCGGGGAAGAGCTCGTCGAGGTGGTTCGAGATGAGGTCTTCGAGAGTCAGGAAGCGCACGCGGCCCGAGCCGTCGTCGGGCAGCTGCACGAAGCGCGGCAGCACCTGCGGCACCTTGAGCCGAGCGAATTCGACCCGATCGGTCTTTGGGTTGCGCACTCGCACCGACAGGTTCAACGACAGACCCGAGATGTAGGGGAACGGGTGCGCGGGGTCGACCGCGAGAGGCATGAGCACGGGGAAGATCTGCGTCGAGAAGATCTCGTCGACCCGCGAGCGGTCGGACTCGCTGAGATCGGCCCACGACTCGACGTGGATGCCCGCCGCATCGAGAGCGGGCTTGACGTGGTCGTGGAAGGCGCGCGCGTGCCGCACCTGCAGCTCGAGCGCGAGCGCGTTGATGTCGGCCAGCACGTCGGCGGGCGCCCGACCCGTGTTGGTCGGCACCGCGAGCCCCGTAACGATGCGACGTTTGAGTCCTGCCACGCGCACCATGAAGAACTCGTCGAGATTGCTCGCGAAGATGGCGAGGAAGTTGACGCGCTCGAGCAGCGGCACGGCCTCGTCTTCGGCGAGCTCGAGCACGCGCTGGTTGAAGCGCAGCCAGCTCAGCTCGCGGTCGAGGTAGCGGTCGGCGGGCAGCGTGCCGTCGTCGACGCTCGTCGACTCGTCGTAGTCGTCGAGGAAGTCGCCGCCCACACCGCCATCGACCTGGTAGCCGGCTTCTGTGAGCCCGTCGTCGTGCATGCGGCCCATTGTGGCAGGAATCGCCCAACGGCCTTGCCTGCGCCCTGACGCGTTCACCGGCCGTTCACGCGCGGCCCGTTCTCTAGACACGTGGCAGGCAGGCAGAGCGATCGACGCACGGGAGGCGAGCGATGACCGTGCATGCTCCCCACGCCCTCGAGATCATCGAGCAGGTCACGCGGAGGCTCGCCGACCAGCACGCCCACGATGTCGACGAGTCGACCGTGCGCGCCCTCGTGCTCGACAGCTTCCGACGCTACCGCCACCTCGACCACCCGTCGAGCCATGGTCGGGCGCTCGCCGCGCAGCTCGCCACCGACCGTCTCACGGCGCTGCGCTGGAGCGCCCGGCAGGGCTCCGAGCGCTCGACGCCGCCGTCGTTCCTCTTCGTCTGCTCGGGCAACGCGGGCCGTTCGCAGCTCGCCGCCGCCCTCATGCGCGCGACCGCGACGCGCACGACACGCGTGCTGAGTGCTGGAGAGACCCCCGCCGCCCGGGTTCTGCCCGCCGTGACCGACTCGCTCGACGAGCTCGGCATCCCCTCGTTCGGCGAGTACCCCAAGCCCGTCACGCCCGAATTCGTCGCCGCGGCCGACCACATCGTGGTGCTCAATTGCGACGACCGCCTCGACGCGCTCGAGGGCCGCGCCTTCCGCACCTGGAGCATCATGCTCGAGAGCACGAGCGGTCGGCAAGGGCTGCGCCACACGCGCGACCAGATCGCCGAGCATGTGCAGGCGCTCGCGCGCGAGTTCGACGTCGACGCCGGTTAGGCCTCGGGTCGCCCCGCTGACGGCAGAGCGCGCGCACGCGGCACGAGCACGAACCGCACGACGAGCACCCCCAGTACGGCGCCCGCGACCTGCGCCGCGATGAACGCGGGTGCGCTCTCGGGTGCGATGCCGGCGAAGCTGTCGCTCAACATGCGGCCGATCGTGATGCCGGGGTTGGCGAAGCTCGTCGAGCTCGTGACGAAGTAGGCGCTGCCGATGTACAGGCCGACCGCGGCGGGCACCCAGCCCTGCTGGTCACGGGCCACGAGGGTCAGGATGACCGCCACGAGCCCCGCCGTGGCGACGACCTCGCCGAGCAGCAGCCCCGGCTCGGCGCGCACCGTCGTGCTGATCGACACGGCCGCGCCGCCGTACATGAGGTTGGCCAGCACCGCGCCCGCGGCGAAGCCGAGCACCTGGGCGGCCGCGGTCGGCAGGATCTCGCGGGCGGGCACGAGCCCCCGCATCGCGAGCGCGGCGGTCACGACGGGGTTGAGGTGCGCACCGCTCACGGGCCCGAGCACGACGATGAGCACGACGAGGGCCGCGGCCGTCGCGACGGCGTTGATGAGCAGCTGCACCCCGACGTCGTCGGTCAGGCGGGTCGCCATGATGCCCGACCCGATGACGGTGGCCGCGAGCCCGGCGCTGCCGAGGGCTTCGGCGAGCATCCGGATCGGGAAGGAGCGCAGGGATGCCGGGCGGTCGGGGGCGGCGTGGCGGTCGTCGGTCACGACCACACCCTAAGCCATCGCATAGACTCGGGTCTATGAGACCGCGCAGCACGGTGGCGCCAGAGCTCGCCGCCCTCGGCGACGGCACCCGGGGGGCGATCGTGCGCCTGCTGCTGGAGGCCGACGACCACGCTCTCACGGTCGGCCGGCTGACGGAGTCGCTCGCGCTGCGGCAGCCCACCGTCTCGCACCACCTGCGCGTGCTGCACGAGGCGGGGCTCGTCGAGCGCGAGCCGCGGGGCCGCGAGGTCTGGTACTCGCTGCCCGAGACGGTCGCGGCGCGGCTCGAGGAGTGGGCGCCCCAGGCGGCCGCCGAGTCGATCAGCGGGGCCCTGCTCGGGCGCATCATCGACGACCTCGGCACTCGGTTCGCGGGCACCTTCTCGCGCGAGACCGTGCAGCGGGTCGTGCTCGACAGCTACGACCTGCTGCGAGCGCGCGACGGCGGCGCCCGCGCCCTGCCGTCGGCCACGGCGCAGTTCGCGGCCGAGCGCCTGAGCGCGCAGCAGTCGAGCGCCGACGAGGGCGACCGGGCGCCGGGGGCTCCGCTCGAGGTGCTCTTCGTGTGCGTGCAGAACGCGGGCCGCTCGCAGCTCGCCGCCGCCATCATGCGGCACCTCGGCGGCGACCGCGTGCGCGTGCGCACGGCCGGCTCGGCACCCATCGACGCGATCCGGCCCGCCGTCGTCACGGCGCTCGACGAGATCGGCGTGCCGCTCGGCGGCGAGTTCCCGAAGCCCCTCACCGACGATGTGGTGCGGGCCGCGGATGTCGTCGTGACGATGGGGTGCGGTGACGCGTGCCCGGTCTTCCCCGGCCGGCGCTACCTCGACTGGTCGGTGGCCGATCCCGCTGGCCAGCCTCTCGACCGCGTGCGCGAGATCCGCGACGACATCGATGCGCGCGTTCGAGGGCTGCTGGGCGAGCTCGCCTTCCGCAATGCATAGATGTGTGTCTATACTTTGGGCATGAAGAAGAACGTCGACACCACCCCCCAGCCCACCGTGCTCTTCGTCTGCGTGCACAACGCCGGCCGCTCGCAGATGGCCGCCGGGTACCTGCAGCACCTCGCGGGTGACCGCGTCACCGTGCTCTCCGCCGGCTCTGAGCCGAAAGACCAGATCAACCCCGTCGCGATCGAAGCGATGTCTGAAGAGGGCATCGACATCGCGAACAACGTGCCCAAGATCCTCACCGTGCAGTCGGTCGTCGACTCCGACGTCGTGATCACCATGGGCTGCGGCGACGCGTGCCCGATCTTCCCCGGCAAGCGCTACGAAGACTGGGAGCTCGAAGACCCGGCCGGTCAGGGCATCGACTCGGTGCGCGTCATCCGCGACGACATCAAGCGCCGCGTCGAGGCGCTCGTCGCCGAGATCGCCCCCGCGCGCTGATCGCTCCGAGCAGCGACGGGCCCGGGGCGGCTTCGCCCCGGGCCCGTCGACGTTCACCGCTCAGGTGCGGTCGGGCTCGTGCAACGCCAGCACGATCGAGGGCAGCGCGAGCGCGAGGCCCTCGAACGCCCAGAAGATCGCCATGGCGCCTCCCCAGCTGAGCTCGATCGTCACGAGGTCGTTCTCGCTCACGATCACGAACCAGATGAGAGCGACGGTGGCCGCGAGCAGCGTGAGGCTGGCGAACCACTTGTAGGCATCGAGGTACGCGCGGTCGCGCACCCTGGCCTGCCGCTCGTCGAGGAACTCGTCGGGCAGGTCGGCGACGACCCGCACCGACATGCGCAGCGCCCACCAGGCGACGGCCGCGAGGCCGACGACGCCGAGCGCCGCGAGAGCGGGCAGCGTGAGCCACGCGACGGGCATCGCGACGAGCAGGGCGATCATGAGCGCGACGATGCCGCGGCGAGCGCCGCGCGTGCGCATCCAGTCCCAGCGCGTGTCGCGCATCACAGTGTCGGCCATCTCGGCCACGGCCCGCGCGTTGCGCTCGCGGGCGGTGAGCTTCTTCTCGGTCATGCGGTTTCCTCCTCTGACGGGTCGGTGCTGACCCAGGGGGTCAGCGAGAACAGGTGCTCGACGGGCACGCCGATGAGCTGCGCGATGCGCAGCGCGAGGGCGAGCGACGGCGCGTACTCGCCCCGCTCGAGGTACCCGACGGTCTGGTAGTGCACGCCGACGGCGTCGGCGAGTTCTTGCCGGCTCAGCCCGGCCCGCATCCGGTGCTCTTCGATGCGGGTGTAGACGGGGTCTTCCGACTTCGGTTTGCGTCCCATATCCGTAGCATAACTACTACATAGCAATAATGCAACAGGATGCTCGCCCGCCGTCGCCCGTAATCACGAGAGGGCCCCGTGCACGCACGGGGCCCTCTCGTCGCTTCTCCGCTCTAGGCCGTCGCGATCGCCACGATCGGGTCGGTCGTCGGCGCCGGGCTGCCCGACGCGGGCTCGACCGTCACGCCCACCACCGTGCCCGCCTCGAAGGCGCCGTCGAGCACCTGCACGATCGCGCCCTCGCCCTCGACGGCGAAGAGACCCGCGGGCGCCGGCACGCCGTCGGTGATGTACCAGAGGGCGTAGCGCTCGTCGTCGCTCAACGGCTCGAGGCCGTCGAACACCATGGCCGACAGCCCGACAGAGGCGCTCGACACGAGCGTGGCCGTGGCGCCACCCGCGACGGGCGACACCACGGTCGAGACGTCGGGCGCCGCGACGATCGCCGCGAGCTGATCTGACGCGGTCGGTGCGGTCGGGTTCACGAGGCCCGCGGCTGCGACGCCCCCGAAGAACAGGGCGACGGCCGCTGCGGCCGCCGTCACGACCAGGGCGGGGCGCGAGAACCACCGCGCCTCGGCGCGCGCGGCCGCCGAGCCGCGCGGAGCCTCGGCGGCAGCATCCTGAACCGGCGCGATCGCCGAGACGGGCGCGAGCGGCGCCACCTGCGGCGTGCGCGCGATCGCCTCCATGACGGAGGCCTTCAGGCCGGTCGACGGGGCGACCGGCGCCACGGCGAGCCCGAGGGCCGCTTGCACGTCGGCGAATCGCTCGTCGGTCATCGGGTCGTCGTTCATCGTGCCGTTCGTGTTCGCGTCGCTGTCGTGCTGACTCATGACGCCACCCCCAGTTCTTCGCGCAACCGCATCATGCCGTCGCGCAGTCGAGTCTTGACCGTGCCCATCGGGATCCCGAGCATGTCGGAGACCTCGCTGTGGCTGTACCCGCCGTAGTAGGCGAGCTCCACCGCTTGTCTCTGCAGCTCGGTCAACCGGCCCAAGGCCTTCTCCACTCGATCGTGTTCGATGCGGATCTCCACGCTCTCCGCGACCGAGTCGTAGTCCCGGTCGAGATCGCGGATGCCGATCCTGGTGTCCCGGTCGCGAGACGACTGCGCACTGCGTACGCGATCGATCGCTCTCCGGTGGGCCATGGTGAGCATCCAGGTCACCGCTTTCCCCTTATTCGGATCGAAGCGTGGCGCGGTTTGCCAGATCTCGAGGAGAACTTCCTGCACCACCTCCTCCGACTGCGCGTGGTCTTTCAGCACGTGCCGCACGAGGCCCAGCATGCGCGGGGCGATGATGTCGTACAGCTCGCTGAAGGCGCGCTGGTCGCCTGTGGCGACCCGCAGCAGGAGGGCGTTCGTGGTCTCGACCGTGACGTCAGCGGCAGGGGCGACGTCGTCGAGCGCGATTTCTGGGGGCACGAGTACAAGCATCGCAGGACTCGGCCTGATCTACGGCTGAACGGGCCCTGCGGGTCGCCGGGCGAGCAGCGCGCCGGCGAGCGCCGACACGAGCGCGAGAGCCTGTGCGAGAGCCGAGACGATCTTGTCGGCGTACCAGATCGGCTCGAACAAGAACGGCAGCCCGATCGTCGTGAGGTCGAGAGGCACGAGCGTCGTGATGACGACGAGGCCGAGGCCGCCCGCGGCGACGAGCGCGGCGAGCATGGCCGCCCAGCGCCTGCGCGTGACCAGCAGCGCGGCGGCGGCGATGTTCACGGCGGCCTGGATGCGGAAGAGGGAGCCCTGGCTCACGAGCGTGCCCGTGATCGCGTCGAACGGGCCGGCGAGGCGGAGGTGGATGACCGCGTTCACGACGAGCGCGGCGGCGGACACGAGCAGGAGTGCGATGCGAAGTGCGCGCATGGGTCGGGCCCTTTCGAGAGGCGGTGCGATGGTCGGTGAACGCGTACGGCCGGTGGAGCGGGGCTCGGGTCCCCTCTCCACCGGCCGGTGGTCAGCGCGGTTCGCTCATCGAGCGGCGCACTGGGTCACGCGATGCGACCTACTGGATACCCAGGTTGGTCGCGATGCCGCCGGCGAGCGCGGTCGCGGTCATCGGCATGTGGCTCGCGGCCTCCTTGAGCAGGTCGAAGTACGCCGGGTCGTTCGCGATGTTCGCGTCGATCGCCGCGAGCAGCGTGACGGCGTGCATCTCGAGCTCGGCCTGCACGGCCTCGGCCGGCAGCTCGGGCACGACGGAGTTGATCAGCTGACCGAACGACACGGCGTAGGCACCGAGGTCGGCGACCGCCTGGTCGGCGAGGGCCTGGTCGCCCGTGGCCTTGCCGAGCGTGTAGTTCACGAAGAACGGGATGTGCGAGCGCCACGAGTCGAGGAACGGCTGCTCCGCGTCGGGGTAGGCCGAACCGACCAGCGCGGCGACCTCGACGGAGTTCTCGTCGAGCGCGGCCACAGCGGCCTGCACGTTGGCGGTGGTCAGGTCGCCGCCATCCTGCAGCGCCTGGTCGATCGCGGCACCGGCGAGGTACACGTGGTCGGCGAGCAGGGCGGTCAGCTGAGCGCGGAGGCCCGCGCCGTCGCTGTTGACGGTGTCGATGACGGCGGCCTCCTCCATGGGGGCCTCCGCCTCGGCGGCGGTCGAGCATCCCGAGAGAACGAGAGCGGCAGCCAGGCCGAGGCCGGCGAATGCGATGGTCTTGCGCATGATGTGATTCCCCTTAGTTGGTGTCGGTGCGGTTGGTGTTGGTGCGGTGTGCGGTGCGGGCCGGGCGCCTGAGCCCTCGACAGCTACCCCTCGACGATGACGCGAGCGTTCATCGTGAGGTGCGGCTGGCAGAAGTACAGGTACTCCCCCGGCTCGGTGAAGGTGAACGAGAAGGTGTCCCCCTCCTGCCCCATCGGCGCGAGCGCGTGATCGAACAGGCCGTCGGCCGACTGCGTTCCGCGGAGCCCGGTGCTCTCATTGACGTCGCCCCAGGCACCCGAGGTGATCGTGTGCCCGATGGTCTCGCCGTTGCGCCAGGTGACCGTGGTTCCGACGGGCACCGTGATGTCCTCCGGCATGAACCGGAGTCCGATCGTGATGACCTCGTTCGGGCCCGCCTCGAGCGACTGCTCGTCGGCCTGCGGCAGCCCGGTCGACGTGGCGATGATGGCCGGGGTGTTCCCGGTGCATCCCACGAGGACGGCGAGCAGGGCCGGAAGGGCGACGAGCGCGATGCTCGAGCGGAGAGTGCGTGCGGTCGGTGACATGCCTGGTGTTCGGCACCCCGGGGTGCGGGGTTTGGCCGGGTCGACGTTACTCAGCGCACTGTCAGGTTCGCAGCGTTCGCGGTGTCAGCGCCGGGCAGGGTGCTCCTGCTGGCGCGACGCTCAGGGGCATGCGAAAGCCGGGCCGCAGAACGCCTCTCGGCGAGTGGCCGCTCGTAGCGGCGAAAAATGGAGCCCGGGGTTACTGCGGCCCGGCTACAGCAGTGTAACCGGGTCGCCCTGCGCGGCATTCCCCCGGGGCATCCGGATGCCCGCGCTCAGTCGAGGGACCCTGTGCGCTCGAGGGCGGCGCAGGCCGTGAAGTCGCGCGCGCTCGCCGCCAGCCGAGCGGCTCGTGCGGTGAGCTCGGCGGCGCGGGCGTCGTCGACGGCGGTATCCGCGTCGTCGGCGAGGTCGGCGGCTCCTGCAGCGGCGGTGCGGCAGAAGGCGGCCGCGCGGTCGAGTGCGACCGCCACGTCGCCGACATAGGCGCCGCGCAGCACGGCATCGGCGAGCGCGCGGATCTCGTCGGGCCCCGTCGGGCTCTCGGCCCCCGCGACGACGACGTCGGCCGTCGACAGCACCTCGCTGCCGCGCTGGAAGAGCAGGGCCACCCCCGCCGGGTCGGCGCGGATGAGCGCGCGCAGCAGCGAGAGCCGCCACAGTGCACCGGGCAGCGTGCGGGCGCCCGCGCGCGACCACAGCTCGGCGAGGGTCTCGAGGCCGTGCTCGTCGGTGTACGCCACCATGCGCTCGACGAGGTCGGGATCGTCGCTCGCCCGTACCCGGTGCACGAGCGCTCGCGCCGAGTCGTGGGCGATGCGCAGGATCACCGCGGGATCGAGCCCGCCCTCCTGCACGTCGAACGCGTCGCTCGGCAGGCGCACGGGGCGGCGAGGGCGATCGACCATGGGCTCCACGGTAGCCCGGCGCGCGCAGGTCGCACACACGATAGATTGGAGGGGTACGGGCCTCTAGCTCAGTTGGTAGAGCAGCGGACTTTTAATCCGCGGGTCGTGGGTTCGAGCCCCACGGGGCCTACTCGTCCGCGCGTGAGCGCGATGCGCTCACGGGTTCGAGCCCGACGGGGCCTACTCCTAGTTGTTCAGCCCATCGCGCGCACCGGGCGTCTCGGCCGTCACGGTCAGCGACCCGATGACGGTCTCGCCGTCGACCTCGTAGACGTCGACCGCGAACACCGCGTCGGGGTTGGTGGTCGACTTCGCGAGGTTGCGCTGCTGGTCGAGCTCGCTGACGCGCACATAGCCGATGTCGCCCGCGTCGGAACGGGCGGGGATGAGCTTCGGCACCGAGCCGCCCACCGGGCTGCCGTACGTCTCACCCGCGTCGTTCACCGGGAACTCGACCGGATCGCCGGCGGCGGGCGCGGTGCTCGCGAGCGGGGCCGAGAACAGGTCGCCGAGCGCCGGCGCAGCCAAGAACGCCCCGCCGACCAGTACGACGCCGCCGACGATGAGGGCGATGGTCTTGGGGGGGATGCTCATGAGCGGCTCCGGCTGCAGAGGGTGCGCGGGGTGCGCGCAGGGAGCCCCGAATGCCCCCGCCGCCATCCAATCAGCAGAATCCCGCATCGCCTAGTGCGCGCGGCACCCCCCGTTCACGGGCGCTCGCTGATCGAACACCGCCGACAGCGTCAGGATGCGGCGCTCAGGCCGGGCGGCAGATGCCCCAGCTGCCCGACCACGAGGCGCCGGGCTCGATCCACCGCAGGCCGACTCCCGAGTTCAGCGCGTCGGCCGGGGCCGTCATGGGCTCGACGGCGATCGCGGTGACGGGCTCGTCAGCAGTGGGGAAGCTGCGGGTGATGAACAGCTGCAGCCACTCCCAGTCGCCGTCTTGCCACAGTTCGGTCTCGGTGCCGTCGGCGGCTGACAGCACGGTGCGCACCATGCCGTCGTCGTCGGGCTGCACGCGGAAGGCGTCGTCGAGCGCGAGCTCTCCGACGAGGCGCCCCGCGGTGAGATCCCACGCCCCGACCGACGGCTCGAACCCGACGGGGTTGAGCCGCTCGTCGACCATGACGTGCTCGACCGTGCGCGCGGTGAGGGTGAGCTCGTCGACGGGATGCGCGCCCACCCGGAGGAACGGGTGGGTGCCGACGGCGTAGGGCGCGGGGCGATCGCCGAGGTTCGTGACGGCGTGCGTCACGGTGATGCCGTTGCCGGTGAGCCGGTACTCGACGGTCGTCCACAGGTGGAAGGGGTAGCCGTGCTGCGGCACGACCGCCGCGCCGAGGGTCACGGCGTCGTCCGACTTCTCGACCAGCTGGTACGGGGTGTTGCGCAGCAGGCCGTGAATCGCGTTGGTGCGGTCGACCTCGGTGAGGTCGAGCTGCTGCACGGCGCCCCCGTGCACCCAGCGGCCGTCGCGCACCCGGTTGGGCCACGGCACGAGCACGATGCCGCAGCCGAACGGGGGGCTGACGTGCTCGTCGAAGCCCTGCACGAGGTCGTGCCCGTCGACCGTGAGCAGCCGCAACGCCGCGGCCACCGAGGTGATGACGGCCTCGACCGGGCCGTGTGCTCCGTCATGGTGCAGGGCGTACTGCTCGCCCGTGGGAGGAGTGCTCATGCGGTCACTGTACGCGCGAGACGGCCACCGTGGTGACGGTGAGACCCGCGTCGCGCAGGGGCGCGAGCAGGGCATCCGTCGCCCCATCATCGGTGATGAGCTCGTCGAGCTCGTCGAGCGTCGCGACGCGCCCCAGGTGCACCTGGCCGACCTTGCTCGAGTCGGCCGCGAGCACGCGGCGGGCGGCGCACGCGACCATGCGGCGCTTGACCTCGGCCTCGGGCAGGTTGACGTTGGTCGCGCCGGCGGCCGCCTCGATGCCGGTGGCGCCGAGGATGGCGAGGTCGACGCGCACGTCGTCGAGCAGGGTCGTCGCGAGGGGGTTGACGAGCGAGTGCTGCAGCGAGCGCACGGTGCCTCCCGTCACGACGACCGTGAAGCGCGGAATCGCCGGCTCGAGCGCGAGGGCGATCGCGAGCCCATTGGTCACGATGACGACCTCGTCGAGGTCGGCGCGGTCGACGAGGGCCTGGGCGATGGCGAGCGTCGTCGAGCCGACATCGAGCAGGATGCTCTCACCCGAGTGCACGCGCGCGGCGGTCTCGGCGGCGATCGCCTGCTTGGCCCTCGTGAGCCGGGTGCGCGACTGCTCGAGGCTGCTCTCGCGCTCGGCGACGAGGCCGCGCGGCATCGCGCCGCCGTGCACGCGCGTGACGCGGCCGTCGGCTTCGAGCGCGGCGAGGTCGGTGCGCGCCGTCACCTCGCTGACGCCGAGCTCGCGCGCGAGGTCGGCGACGCGCGCGAAGCCCCGACGGGCGACGGATGCCGCCATGCGATCGCGGCGCACGGGTGCGGCATCCATGGTCGGCCCCTTTCGGATTCTGTCGATATCGAAAGCGTACCGCTTACGGTTTCGCAAGCATCCGGCCGTAGCATCGGGAGGTGACCATCCGCTTCCACTCCACGACACTCGCCGACGGCCGCGAGCTCATCTACGTCGACGACGCCGACACGACGCTCGGGCCCGAGCGCTCGATCGACCGGCGCGTGCTCGACCCGCGGCCCGAGACGGCGAGCATGCGACAAGACGTGCTGACGGGCGAGTGGGTGTCGATCGCGAGCAACCGGCAGAACCGCGTGTTCATGCCACCACCGGATCAAGACCCGCTCGCGCCGGCGAGCGCGGCGAACCCGAGCGAGATCCCCAGCAACTACGACGTCGCGGTGTTCGAGAACCGCTCGCCGAGCTTCGGCCCCGCGCTGACGCACGAGAACGCGCCGGCCGGGCTCGCCGACCTCGCCGAGATCGGCATCGGCCGCAGCCGCACGAGCGTGGGCCGCTGCGAGGTCGTGTGCTTCTCGCCCGACCACGAGGGCTCATTCGGCTCGCAGACCGTGAGCCGCGCGCGCACCGTCATCGAGGCGTGGGCCCACCGCACGGCCGCGCTTAGCGCGATGCCGGGCATCCAGCAGGTGTTCCCCTTCGAGAACCGCGGCGCCGAGATCGGTGTGACCCTGCCGCACCCGCACGGGCAGATCTACGCCTACCCCTTCGTGACCCCGCGCACGCGCACGCTGCTGCGCTCGATCGACGCGGTCGGCCCCGACCTCTTCGCGCGCGTGCTCGAGCACGAGCAGACCGGCGACCGCGTCGTGCTGCGCGGCGAGCATTTCACGGCCTTCGTGCCCTTCGCCGCCCGCTGGCCCATCGAGGTGCACGTGCTGCCGCACCGGCACGTGCCCGACTTCGCCGCGCTGACCGAGGCGGAGAAGGACGAGCTCGCCCCCTTCTACCGCCGCCTGCTGCGCGGCATCGACGCGCTCTACCCGACCCCGACGCCCTACATCGCCGCGTGGCACCAGGCGCCCGTGCACGTCGGGCGCGAGACCGTGCGCCTCATGCTGCAGGTGACGAGCCCGCGGCGCGGCGCTGACAGACTGAAGTACCTGGCCGGCTCGGAGGCCGCGATGGGCGCCTTCATCGGCGACGTCGCCCCCGAAGCCCAGGCCGCATTCATCCGCGAGGGAATCGAGAAGACCGGCAATGACTGACATCCGAGACGACACCCGCGAGGGCTTCGAGGCCGTTTTCGGCAGCGCTCCCGATGGTCTCTGGTCGGCCCCCGGCCGCGTCAATCTCATCGGCGAGCACACCGACTACAACGAGGGCTTCGTGCTGCCCTTCGCGATCGACCGCCGCACGGTCGTCGCCCTCGGCGTGCGTGGCGACCGTCGCGTGCGCGTCGCGAGCACCTTCGCCGATGAGCTGGCCGAGATCGATCTGGATGCCCTCACCCCGCAGGCGCTCGACGGCTGGTCGGCGTACCCGCTGGGCGTGGCCTGGGCGTTTAGTGAGTTCGGCGCCGACCTAGCCGCCGTGCCCGGGGTCGACCTCTTCATCGACTCCGACGTGCCCGTCGGCGCGGGTCTCTCGAGCTCGGCCGCCATCGAGAGCGCCGTCGCTCTCGCGCTCAATGACGTGTGGCAACTGGGACTCGACCGTCGCACGCTCGCGCGCGTCGGCCAGCGCGCCGAGAACGTGGCCGTCGGCGCCCCCACGGGCATCATGGACCAGTCGGCATCACTGCTCGGCCAGGTCGACCACGCGGTGTTTCTCGACTGCCGCTCGCTCGAGAGCGAACTCGTGCCGCTGGGCCTCGCCGAGGCGGGCCTGGCGATTCTCGTCATCGACACTGGTGTCAAGCACAGTCACGCCACGGGCGGGTACGGCGAGCGCCGTGCCGCGTGCGAGCGCGGGGCTGCGGCCATGGGCGCATCCTCACTGCGTGATCTCACGGTCGACGACCTACCGCGCGCGCAGCAGTTGCTCGACGATGAGACGTTCCGGCGCATCCGCCACGTCATCACCGAGAACCAGCGCGTGCTCGACACCGTGGCCGTGCTGCGGGCCGAGGGCGCATCGGCGATCGGCGAGCTGCTGGATGCCTCGCACCGCAGCATGCGCGACGACTTCGAGATCTCGGTGCCCGAGCTCGACCTCGCCGTCGAGACCGCGGTCGGCGCGGGCGCGATCGGCGCCCGCATGACGGGGGGCGGATTCGGCGGTGCGGCGATCGCCCTCGTCAGGGTCGACGACCTCTCGCGCGTGCAGGTCGCCGTCGACAACGCCTTCGGCGAGCACGCCTTCGGGCAGCCCGACACCTTCGTCGTCACGGCCTCCGACGGGGCCGCCCGCAACTAGAGAGCGTCGTCGATCTCGACGACGCGAACGTCGAGCCGGTCGATGCCGGCGAAGTCGGACGGGTTCGGGGTGTACAGCGGCAGGTCGTGCGCAATCGCCGTCGCGGCGATCAGCGCATCGTAGGCGCGGGCCGCCGGCTTTCGTCCCGAGGCACGGAGCCCCGCCGCGACCGCCCCGAACGCCCGTGCCGAGGCGGCGTCGAAGGGGACCACCTCGAAGTCGCTCTCCGCCTGCTGGAGGTGGGCCTGGCGTGCCACTCGCTCGCTATCGCTCGTGGCGACCAGGGGGCCGACAGAGAGCTCGGCGAGCGTGATGGCGCTCACGACACTGTCGTCAGGCAACTGCGCCGGGTCACCCACGCGGCCGAGCAAGATGACCGCCGACGTATCGAGCAGGCCGCGCCGTGCGGTCACAGCGACGGGTCCATAACGGTGTCGATGTCACGCTTCAGCGCGGCGGGGTCGACGGAGGGCAGCAGACGGCGACGAGCGATCAGCTCGGACGCGGGCGCGCTCCGACGACGCAGTGGCGCGAGCTCTGCGACGGGAGCACCGTCTCGCGTGACGACGAACGATTCGCCACGGACGACGCGGTCGAGCACCTCACTGCCGTTGTTGCGCAGTTCACGCACCGTCACCGAGCTCATGGGCCAAGTGTATCACCGGTGATACACGGCCGGTCGTGGTGTCCACAGCTCTGCCGCTACCAGCGGTTCTGCGCCTGCTCGGCCCAGCCGGTGAGGCCGTCGACGCTGACGCGCGTGCCGCTGGAGTCGAGCATCCACCCGCTCCAGGTGCCGAGCGCCTGGTGGATGGTGCTCGCGACGACGACCGCGTTGGTGCGCTCGAGCCGGCGGTGCCACGGCGTGAGCGTGGCGTCGGCGTGCTCGCCGACGATGCGCCACGGCGAGTGCTCGTCGGCGAGGTCGTACTGCCAGGTGAGCTCTTCGTCGAGGTAGTGCTGCACGCCGTCGACGAAGACGGCGTTCTCGGTCGAGCCGGTGCCGTCGGTCCACTTCCCGCCCAGCTGCAGGCCGATGCGCTGGCCGTCGACGAGCCCCGAGCCCGCGGCCCAGTTCCAGGTCATGCGGTACGGCCAGCGGCCCCGCCCGCGGTCGAGCACCGCCCAGCCGCCCTCGCCGACCGGGTAGTCGCGGCCGTCGACCGTGATCGTGCCCGACACCGGGCGGGCCACGTCCTTCAGCGTGTACTGGAAGAGCCGGTCGCTCCACGGCACGACCACGCCGAGCGCGTCACCGGCGTCGGTGCTCGTCACGTCGATCGCGAAACCGGGCGCCGTACCCTGGATGCTCGTGGCCGAGTCCGCGGAGGTCATCCGCAGCTCGTTCCCGCGCCCCCACCGGGTGCTCGCCTCGAAGGGCGGCAGCGTGTCGGGGATTCTCGTGCCGCGCGCGAGCGGCACGAGCCCGCCGATCGTGCGATGTTCTCCGCTCGCGCGGTTCACGAGGTAGATCGAGGGCACGGCCGCGTAATCGAGGCTCGAGACCGTGAGGCCCACGAACCAGTCGGGGGTCATGATGCCCCAGTACTCCCAGCGTTTCGTGCGACCCCAGCCGCGCAGGGGCGAGCGGTGCAGGGGCGTGCGGGTGCGGCCGACCGCGGCGGGGTTGAGCCGGCCGTTCGGCAGGCAGAGGTCGACAGGCTCGGTGATCTCGCGCAGCGGCATCGGTGCGGGCTCTCGGCGTCGGGCGGGGCTCAGCGCGCGATCGCGAGCGTCGCGGCCGTGCTCTCGAGCAGCTCGGCGGCGAGCGCCGGGTCGTCGGAGACCTGACGGCCGTAGCTCGGCACCATCGCGAGCAGCCCCGGCTTCCAGCTCTCGAGCTTCTCGGGGAAGCACCGTTCGATGAGGTCGATCATGATCGAGGGCGCGGTGGATGCGCCGGGCGAGGCGCCCAGCAGCCCAGCGATCGAGCCGTCGGCCGAGGCGACGACCTCGGTGCCGAACTGCAGGGTGCCGCCCTTGCCGGGCACGTTCTTGATGATCTGCACCCGCTGGCCGGCGGTCTGCTGGTACCAGTCGGCGCCGTCGGCGCCCGGGTAGAACTCGCGCAGGGCATCCAGCTTCTGCGATCGCGAGGCGAGCAGCTCGCCCACGAGGTAGCGCACGAGGTCGAAGTTCTTGAGGCCCACCTGCAGCATCGGCACGAGGTTGTGCCAGCGGATCGAGCCGAACAGGTCGAACCACGACCCGGTCTTCAAGAACTTGGGGGTGAAGCCCGCATAGGGGCCGAAGAGCAGGCTCGGCTGGCCGTCGACGACGCGCGTGTCGAGGTGCGGCACCGACATAGGCGGGGCGCCCACCGAGGCCTTGCCGTAGATCTTGGCGTGGTGCTGGGCCACGACGGCGGGGTTGTCGGTGCGCAGCCACTGGCCGCTGACCGGGAACCCGCCGAAGCCGCGGATCTCGCGGATGCCGCTCTTCTGCAGCAGCGGCAGCGCGTGGCCGCCGGCGCCGACGAAGACGAAGCGCGCCGTGACCTCGACGGGTGTCGTGCCGACCTCCTGCCGCATGCGCAGCTTCCACAGCCCGTCTTTCGTGCGCCGGATGCCCGTCACACTGTGCTCTGTCTGCAGCGTCGCCCCGCTCGCCACGAGGCCGTTCATCAACAGCGTGGTGAGCGCGCCGAAGTCGACGTCGGTGCCGGCCGCCATGCGCGTCGCGGCGATCGGCTGCGACTTGGCCCTGCCCGGGATGACGAGTGGCGCCCACCGGCGGATGACCGCCGCGTCGTCGCTGAACTCCATGCCGGCGAAGAGGGGGTGGTCTTTCAGCGCTTCATGGCGCTTGCGCAGGTACTCGACGTTGGCCTCGCCCCAGACGAGGCTCATGTGCGGGGTGGCGGTGAGGAAGGCGCTCGGCTCGGGCAGAAGGCCCTTGCCGACGAGGTACGACCAGAACTGTCGCGAGACCTGGAACTGCTCGTTGACCTTGACGGCGTTCGTGATCTCGATCGAGCCGTCGGGCCGCTCGGGCGTGTAGTTCAGCTCGCACAGGGCGGCATGGCCCGTGCCGGCGTTGTTCCACGGGTTCGAGCTCTCGAGAGCGACATCGCTCAGGCGCTCGTAGATGCGGATGTCCCACTCGGGCTCGAGCTGACGCAGCATCGTGCCGAGGGTCGCGCTCATGATGCCGCCGCCGATGAGGACGACGTCGATGGGTTCAGTCACGGCCCCAGTTTAGTCTGGCTCAACAGCGGTTGCTCGCGGCCCTGTTAGGCTGGCGAGGTGATTCTGCCCCTTCTTGCGATCGGCGCAATCGGGGGCCTGTTCTCCGGTCTCTTCGGGGTGGGCGGCGGGTTCATCATGGTGCCGCTCATGATGGCGTGGCTGCGCTTCGACCAGCGCCGGGCATCCGCCACCTCGCTGCTCGCGATCCTCCCGCCGGCCGTGCTGGGCGCCTCCCTCTACGGCTCTCGCGGGCAGATCGACCTGATCGCCGCCGCGATCATCGCGGTCGGCGCGATCGCGGGCACCCCGCTCGGCGCGCTGCTGCTGCGGCGCATCTCGCTCGTCTGGCTCAAGTGGCTGTTCATCGCGGGGCTGCTCGCGAGCGCCGTGCGCCTCGCGATCGTCGTGCCGGCACGCGACGGCGCGCTCGACGAGGGCATCGTGACCGTGCTCGGCCTCATCGCGCTCGGCGTGCTCATGGGGGTGCTCGCCGGACTGCTGGGGGTGGGCGGCGGCATCGTCGCCGTGCCCGTGCTCATCGCCGTGTTCGGCGTGGGCGACCTGCTCGCCAAGGGCACGTCGCTGCTCGCGATGATCCCCGGCGCGATCGCCGGAACCGTGCCCAATCTGCGGGCGGGGCTCGTGCGCTGGCAGGAGGCCCTGACGATGGGTGGGGCGGCCGCCACGATGTCGCTCGTCGGGGTGTGGCTCGCCTTCCTCATCCCCCCGCAGGTGTCGGGCTGGCTGTTCGCTGCGCTGCTGCTCGGCGTCATCGTGCAGATGGCCCTGCGGCCCGTGCGGCCGCGCGACTGAGCCGGACCAACCCCGCGCAGACAGCACGGACCGTTTCGGGATGCCTCGTTACAGTGTGTACCGAGTCGTCCGCCGAGAAGATGGGTCACCGTGGCTGAATCCTCGCCCCTGCGCCGCTCGAGCAGCACGAGCACGATCGATCGAGTGACTCTTGTGCTGGAGGAGCTGTCGAAGCATCCCGCCGGCACGGGCCCCCGCGAGATCGCCCGCGCGACCGGGGTCGACCGCAGCGCGGCGAGCCGCGTGCTGTCCGCCTTGCGCGACACGGGATTCGCGTCGCAGGAGACCGAGTTCGGCCCGTACGTTCCCGGGGTCCGGCTGAAGGCACTCGCAATGCGCCTGAGAGCACACGACGGAACCGGGTCGGTCGCCCGCCCGATCGTCCAGCGACTCCGTGACGACGTCGATGAGACCGTCTCGTTCATCACATCCCGCATCGGAGATGAGCAGCACCTGATCGTCGCGGAGAGTTCCCGCCGAATCCGGTTCTCTGTGGTCGAGGGCACATCGGCCACGGAGGATCTTCGCGGTGCCGGAGAGCTGCGAGGTGACCACGTGAGCGTCATCGACGACCTCGACTCGGTTCGATTGATTGCTCCGATCGGCGTGGGACACCCCGAGCTCTCCGACCTCCTCATGGTCGTCATTCCCCACGCCCGCGCAACAGAGCAGTCGGTCCGTGACGTGTCGCACGCGATTCATGCCGCCGCGAGGGAGTTGCGCGGCCTCCTGCCGTGAGCGCTGCCCGCTACAGCCCCAACGAGACGAGCGCCTCGTCCATGAGCCTGGTCATGAGCGCGTAGCCCGCATCGTTGGGGTGCAGTCCGTCCGCCGCCATCTCGCCGGGTCGGCCCGCGATCCAGTCGGAGGCGCCCGCGATGTGGTCGGCGCCGATGTTCGCCGCCTCGCGCTCGACCCAGCCCGCGATGATGCCGAGCGACTCCGGCTGCTCGGCCGTGTACCAGAACGGCTCGACGACGATGATGCGGGCATCCGGCAGCCCCTCGCGCAGCCGTCGCAGGTCGATCGCGATCTGCGCCTCGATCTCATCGGCCGCGCGGGCGAACGAGAAGTTGTCGTTGAGCCCCATCGTCACGAAGACGATGTCGGGCTGCACGGCGATGATCTGATCGGGCAGGTCGCCCTCGCCGTAGGTGCCGCGGTTGTTGACGAAGCCGAGGCCATTGACGCTCGGGTTGACCTCGCGCCAGCCGCGGCTCTCGGCGATCTGCGTCGACCAGCGCAGGCTCGGGTCGCTCGCCCCGGTGCCGAGCGTGTACGAGTCGCCGTAGAAGGCCACGAGCGGCCCGTCGCCCTCGGGCACGCCAGCGCCGGCCGAGGGTGCGGCCGCGAGCGAGCATCCCGCCAGCGCGGTGACCGTGGCGAGTGCGGCGAGCAGGGCGGCGAGGGCGGGGCGTCGGGCGATCATGCCCTCTCTTCGACGCGGTCCGCCCGACGGTTCGCCGGGATGCCCGCGCACGCCGCGCGGCACGTCAGGCCTGCTCGGGGCCGAACGGCTCGAGCACCGCCCGCTTGGGCTGGCGGTGGTCGCCCGACGAGCGCCCGGTGAGGCGGCGCCCGATCCACGGCAGCACGTAGCTCCGCCAGTACTCGGCGGTGCGCGGGCGCTCGACGTCGTCGCGCGCGTCGGGGGCGTCAGGGGCAGGCGGCACGGCCACCCCGAGCGCGGCGAGCACGTTGGCGGCCGCGAGCGCGTGACCCTGATCGTTGAGGTGCAGCCGATCGACCGACCAGTAGCGCAGCTCGGGCAGGCGCGGGTCGCCCCAGTTGTCGACGAAGAGCACGTCGACGCCCGCGAGCCGATGCTCGACGGCCACGGCGAGCGCGTCGCCGCGGCGCGAAAAGACCGAACCGAGCGGCAGGTGCTGCGTGGGGTCGCCGCCGCTCACGATCATGACGCGGGCGCCCGACGCGCGGGCGCGTTCAGCGGCCGAGACGAGGCGGTCGGCGACCGCCTCGATCGACACCGAGGGGCGCAGGATGTCGTTGCCCCCGCCGTTGATGCTCAGCAGCTGGGGCTGCAGGGCCAGCGCCGCCGGCAGCTGCTCGGTGAGGATGGGCTCGAGCAGCCGCCCGCGGATGGCGAGGTTCGCGTAGCCGATCGTGCCGCCCGCGGCGTGCGCGAGCCCGGCCGCGACGAGGTCGGCCCAGCCGCGCGGCGTGCCGTCGGGCCGCTCGTCACCCATGCCTTCGCTGAAGCTGTCGCCGATCGCGGCGTAGCTGGTGACGGGTGCGGCGCCGACCGGCATCGCTCGGCTCAGTCCGTCGCGGGTGCGGTCACCAGCCGTGCGGCCAGCAGCTCGGCGATCTGCACGGCGTTCAGGGCCGCGCCCTTGCGCAGATTGTCGTTGCTGATGAACATCGCGAGGCCGCGACCGCCCGGCACGCCTTCGTCAGCGCGGATGCGCCCCACCAGGCTCGGATCAGCGCCGGCGGCGTCGAGCGGGGTGGGAACATCCATCAGCTGAACGCCCGGCGCAGTGCTCAGCAGCTCGCGGGCGCGCTCGGGGCTGATCGCGCGCGCGAACTCGGCGTTGATCGCGAGCGAGTGGCCCGTGAACACGGGCACGCGCACGCACAGGCCGCTCACGAGCAGCTCGGGCAGCTCGAGGATCTTGCGCGACTCGTTGCGCAGCTTCTTCTCTTCATCGGTCTCGCCGAGACCGTCGTCGACGAAGCTGCCCGCCTGGGGGATGACGTTGAAGGCGATGTTCTTCGGGAACTTCACGGGCGGCGGGAACTCGACCGCGGCTCCGTCGTGCACGAGACCCAGGGCATCCTGCACGATCACGGCGTTCGCCTGCTCGAGCAGCTCTTCGCCGCCCGCGAGGCCCGCGCCCGAGACGGCCTGGTAGGTGCTGACGATGAGGCGCTGCAGCCCGGCCTCGGCGTCGAGCACCTTGAGCACGGGCATCGCCGCCATGGTCGTGCAGTTCGGGTTCGCGATGATGCCCTTGACCGCGTCGTCGATGGCATGCGGGTTGACCTCGCTGACGACGAGGGGTACCTCCGGGTCCATGCGCCAGCCCGACGAGTTGTCGACGACCGTCACGCCCGCCGCGGCGAAGCGGGGAGCCTGCGCCTTGCTGAGCGTCGCGCCCGCGCTGAAGATCGCGACGTCGAGCCCGCTCGGGTCGGCCGTCTCGGCGTCCTCCACGACGATCTCGCGATCGCCCCACGGGATGACCGTTCCCGCGCTGCGCGAACTGGCGAAGAAACGCAGCTCGCCCACGGGGTAGTGCCGCTCGAGAAGCAGCTGGCGCACGACCGCGCCGACCTGACCGGTGGCGCCGACGACCCCGATGTTGACCGTCCAACCCATGATCAGCGCCCCGTTCCCGCGTAGACGATCGCTTCGGCCTCGCCGTCGAGCCCGAAAGCCGTGTGCACGACCTGGAGGGCGTGGTTGAGGATGTCGGCGCGCATGACCACCGAGATGCGGATCTCGGAGGTGCTGATCATCTCCATGTTGATGCGCGCGTTCTTGAGCGCCGTGAAGAGCTGGGCCGAGACGCCCGCGCTCGTGCGCATGCCGCCGCCGATGACCGAGAGCTTGCCGATCTGGTCGTCGTAGGCGAGCGACTCGAAGCCGAGCGACGCCTGGGTCGCGCGCAGTGCGGCGAGCACCTTCTCGCCGTCGCTCTTGGGCAGCGTGAAGCTGATGTCGGTGCGGCTCGTCGCCGCGGTCGACACGTTCTGCACGATCATGTCGATGTTGGCGCCCGTCTCGGCGACGATCGTGAAGATGTCGGCGGCCATACCCGGGGTGTCGGGCACGCCGACGACGGTGATCTTCGCCTCGCTGAGATCGCCGGCGACTCCGGTGATGATCGGCTCTTCCATGACTTCTCCCTCTTTCGGGGTGACGACCCAGGTGCCCTCGTTGGGCGAGAACGATGAGCGCACGTGCAGCGTGACACCGTTGCGGCGCGCGAACTCGACGGCGCGGATGTGCAGCACCTTCGCGCCCGCAGCGGCGAGCTCGAGCATCTCTTCTGTCGTGACGCGGTCGAGCTTGCGCGCGTTCTTCACGACGCGCGGGTCGGCGGTGAACACGCCGTCGACGTCGGTGTAGATCTCGCACACGTCGGCCTTGAGCGCGGCGGCGAGCGCGACCGCGGTCGTGTCGCTGCCGCCGCGGCCGAGCGTCGTGATGTCGCGACTGTCGCGGTTGAAGCCCTGGAAGCCCGCGACGATCGCGATGGCACCCTCGTCGAGCGCCTCTTGCACGCGCACCGGGGTGACGTCGACGATGCGGGCGGCGCCGTGCCGGGCATCCGTGATCATGCCCGCCTGGCTGCCCGTGAACGAGCGCGCATCGTGGCCCATGCTCTTGATGGCCATCGCGAGCAGCGCCATCGAGATGCGCTCGCCGGTCGTGAGCAGCATGTCCATCTCGCGCGGGTCGGGCAGCGGCGCCACCTGGTGGGCGAGGTCGATGAGGTCGTCGGTCGTGTCGCCCATGGCGCTCACGGCCACGACGACCTGGTTGCCCGCCTTGCGGGTCTCGACGATGCGCTTCGCCACGCGCTTGATGCTCTCGGCGTCGGCCACCGACGATCCGCCGAACTTCTGCACGATGAGGCTCACGAAGGGACTCCTGGGATCGGTGGCGAGACGACGGCGCGGGCGAGAGGCCGACCGCTCGATTCTAGCGGCGCGGCATGCCTGCCTCGGCATGCTGCCGAGCGGCAGGGGCGGGCGCCGCCCCGCGCATCCCGCCATGGCGGTCGCGCAAGGTGTAGCCGACCGCGCGGTCGCTCACGATGTGGGTCGCCCAGGCCGCCGCGACGACCACCGCGACGGGCTGCGCCACGAGGATGCCGATGCCGGCGAGCACGAACGGACCGGGCAGGGCGTGCGTCGCGTTGTAGAGCCCGACCATGCTCGCGGGCATGCGCCCGGGCTCGTCGGGGCGCCGGAACCGCACGAGCGGCACGAGGTCGGGCGCGAGCAGCCCGACGGCGACCCACCATCCCGAGGTCTGGGTGAGGGTCGCGGCGACGATCGTCGCCGCGAGCAACAGGATCGCGACGACGAGCAGCAGCGGGCGAACGCGGTGTCCGGCGACGATCCGCGGCGCCGTCGCGCCGCGGTGCGCGACCGCGCTCACGGCCGGGCCCCGCGCACGGCGAGCTCGACGAGTTGCCTCGCCTCGTCATCGCTCGTGCTGCGACCGCACAGCGTGCGCACGTGCATGGGGTTCACGATCTGCTCCCACACGATGATCGGGTCGAGATCGCTGCGCACCTCGGCGGCCTCGACGAGCCGCAGCAGCGGTTCGCGCGCGAGCTCGTAGCGATCGCGGAAGAATTCGTCGGCGAGCGCGACGAGCTCGGGCGTCGCCGCCGAGGCGGAGATCGCGGCCCGCAGGATGTTGCCGGCCTGCGGGCTGCGCAGCGCGGCGGCGACCGAGACCGCGAGCGACTCGAGGGCCGCACGTGGGTCGGTCGCATCGACGGGCGGCACCACCTGCTCGCCGAGGCGGCGGATCGCGGCGGCGACGAGCAGCTCGCGGGTCTCGAAGCGCCGGTAGATCGTCGTCTTGTGCACGCCGCTCGCGGCGGCGATGTCGTCGACCGTGATGGCCGCGCCCCGCTCGGCGAGCAGCGCGATTGTCGTGTCGAGCACCGTCGACTCGAGGGCGGCCCCGCGGCGGCGCGGCTCGGCAACGGCGCTCACGCGGCCGCTCGCATCAGTCGCGGCGCTCACGCGCCGACCCGCGCGGCGAGCTCGGTGTTCATGCGGGCGAAGGCGGCCGGGGTGTCGACCGTAAGCATGCGGCGGAACGCGGGCACGAGCACGCCCGACAGCACCTCGCTGTGGACGAGCCGGCTGCGGTTCGCGTCGATCGGCACGATCTCGAAGCGGTGCCGGCCGTCGAGCACGCCGGGGATGCCGACGCGGCCGAGCCAGACGAGCAGCCGCCCGGGCTCGAGCTCGACGATGCGCGGGCGGAAGGTCTGGCCGCTCGAGTCGGTGGGCTCGATGCGCACGGTCTGGCGCTCGCCCATCGCGAGCTCGCCCTGCCACGAGCGGATGAAGGTGTTCCAGTGCGGGTAGGCGTCGCGGTCGACGAGCGCGGCCCACACCTCGGCGGCGGGTCGGTCGATTTCGATGCTCGTCGTGATCTCGACGCGGAAGGCGGTCGAGGTGACGGTGTCGGCGGGGGTCATGCGGGGCATCCTCTCTAATGCAACTTCTGTTGCGATAAAGACACTATGGCATGAAGTCGAATTGCGCAACTACAGTTGCGTTAGTTTGTGATCACTCGATGCACAATAGAGATGTGGGTGATCGAGGAGCTTTCGGCGAGCGCAGAGTCGCGCAGGTGCCGGGCATGGCGGACGAGCTTCTGGCTGAACTTGCGCCGTACTTGCTCGACGACGGCATCGATCTGCGTACGACGTCGTTCGATGACCTCGAATCCCTCAATCACGCGCTCGGGCGAGCAGTCGAGCGTCGCAACGCTGCGCTGTTCGACCCGACGCCTGATCAGCGGTCGTACGCTCTCACCGTCTTGCGCCTCGTCACCGAGGCACTGCACGATCGCCAACGTGAACTAGCTCAGGCCATCATCTGGGGCGTCAAACCCGAACCAGAGAACGACGAGCACGCCTCGGTCGCGCACGTCATCGCCGTCGGGCTCGACCTCATCGATGCCTGGGTCACTGACGACGCCACTCGTGATTCGGTATTCGCCCTTCGGTTGGCCCCCTGGAGCAAGGAGGCTCACGCGGCCGTCAACGGGATTCTCGAGGCAGCGGACGACTCTGAAGGAGCATCCGCCCTGGTCGGGCGACTGATCGCCGTCCACGGCGGGCTCGCGCTCCTCGAAGGCGTCGCGATCGCCGTGTCGGGCACGATTCACGCCGACGCTCGTCGATGCAAGCGCAGTCTTGCCGATTCCGTCAACGCGCTGCTGCTTCGTGACGACGACTGATCACGCGAGTCAGTCGCCCTCGTCGCCGAAGATGTCGAGCGTGTCGGCGGCCACCTTGCGGCGGGGCTTGCGGTCGTCACGCGTCTCGGGCCACTTCGCGCCCGCTGCCGCCAGCTCGTCTTTCGTCACGAGCGAGCCAGCAAGAATCTGCTCGAGCAGCTCCGCCTGCGCGGGCTCCAAGCTCACGAGCCGCGCGAGCACCGTCAGCAGCTCGGTGAACTCGAGGGTCCACTCGTGCGGCCATTCGTCGACGTGGATGTCGTCAAGCGGGCTCGTCTTCTTACCGCCGGGGTTCTTCTTGCGGTACTTGAACCAGCTGCCGATGACGTTCATGCCGCCGACCGTGTAGTCGAAGACCTCGCGCGACACCGGCCCCCAGGCTCCGTTACGACCGCCGTCGTCGTCGGTGAAGACGACCTGCCCGCGCACCTCGTCGTACTGCAGCTTCACCGGCATGGTGGTGACGGCTTCGAGCGACTTGGGTTGGGCATCCATCGGCCAGCCACTGCGCACATTGCTGGCCTCGCGCCCTGCGGCCGGCTCGACGTACCGCTCGGCGTAGGTGTGCAGCCAGATCACCTCGCGGCCGAGCTCGACGGCCTTCTGCCACAGCGCGGCGTCCCGCGTGATCGGAACCCGCACGCCCGGCGTCGTCAACTCGTCGACGAAGGTCGCCGTGAACGCCGGGTGCGCGACGACTCCGGCCACGTAGGCGAGCAGGTCTTCATGGTCGGCCTGGATGCTCGCCTCGGCCGCGAGCCCCTCCACCAGTCCCGGCGCGAGGTTCGGGGTTCCGTCGGGGTGCAGGAGCGGGAGCACCCGCCCACCTCTGTTATCTGTGTAGTTCAAGTCAACGACCAGCGGCGTCATGCTGATCGGGATCGCGCCTGCACTGACCGGCACAGAGTGTTGTTCTCCCACGAACACTTGTCGCGGACTTCGCGCTTCCCACAGCAATGGAGATGGGCGATGCAGAACTCGTGGGTCCGGGATGATCCACTGGCGGTCAAAAGATCGAAATGCAGCTCTCACGGGCCCGACAAAGGTGCCCTGGTAATCCCCGAAAGATCCATCAAACGGCTGAGTGTCGCCGCCCACGAGGGCCTTGGGGATCTTGTCCAATCGCGCGTCTACGGTCTCCTTGAAAAGCCGGGCCTTCGCGTCTCGTGAACGTGCGCCCTCGAGGGCTACCCAGCGCTCCCTGAGAATCTTTGCGTTTGGCGCCCACGGCCAGTTTCGGTTTGCAGCAATTCCTGGACCCACCCATGCGAACAAGTCGGACAGCGCCGGCGATCCCGTCCATGCAATCTGCCCCTCGGGCGCGAGCGCCCCCGTCCACGACTCACTCGCCAGGCTCCAGGCCGCGCTGTCCGCGAGGCGCAGATCAGCCAGGGCCTGAAACTTAGCGCCCCTAGTTCCGGGCAGTGACACGTAGTGAATTGGGGCAGGGCTCTCGAGATCTACATCGTCCCGCCTGACGAAGATCGCAATCGCAACGGGCGTCTCAATGTTGAAGACTGCAGTCTTCGCCGGTGGTCGTTTCCCTTCCGGCGTCAGATCGATGACCCAACCTTCCGAACTCTCTCGGCGCAGGTACTTCCGGAATCCCTTAGTTCCTGGACCCGTGAAGTATCCGCTGCTCGTGATGAAACAGATAACCCCGGATTGATTGGCAGGAATGGACTCAAAGACCTTCCAGGTGGCCCAGCGCCAGAAGTAGATGTAGAGGTTCTTGAGGATGAACTCGGTCAGCCCATTGCCCTTGACGCGGAACACATCAAGGGGCGCATTCCGCGCCACCTTCGCTCCCTTGTCATTCCCAGTTGCATCAGAACCCTTTTCGATCCAGCCACCCTGTCCCTCCGCCTTGTCGCCGTACGGGGGATTGCCGATGACGACAGTTACGGGGACGTCAGCCTTGATCCGATTCGCTTGTGCCTTGCTTTCTGAAATCGCCGCGAGGTTTGACGCGATGCTGGTCGTCACAGCATCCGGGTCAGAGAGCGTATCGGCGACGAACATGCGCATGCCACCCTTGGGCGGGTTGGCTTTGTAGCTGCGCAGCAGGTCGGTGGTGCGCAGCTCGGCGACTGTGTACGAGCCGAGTTGCAGTTCGAAGCCGATGAGTCGGGAGGCGAGTTCGGTGATGGTGCCGGGCACGGCTCCCGGGCCCTCGGTGTGCTCGACCTTCTCGGCGACGTGCTCGATGATCGAGTGCAAGAAGGTGCCCGTGCCCATCGCGGGGTCGATCGTCGTCACGCTCGGGTCGAGAAAGCCCTTGGGCTTACCGAGTTTGGTAACCAGCGCCTCCTCGGCGAGGCGCACCATCTGATCGACGACCTCGTGCGGCGTGTAGTAGGTGCCCGTCGCCTTGCGCAGCTCGGGGTCGTACTCGGCCAGGAAGTTCTCGTAAAGGTGCAGGTAGGTGTCCTTGTTCTTGCGCACGGCATCCCACTGCACAGCGCCGATGACGCGGCGCAGCAGGTCGATCGTCGGAACGAAGTCACCCTTCACATCGTTCGTCAGCAACTGAAGAGCCTTGCCCATCAGCGAGTGGTCGGCGCCGAGTTGCTGGCCAATCTCGTACAGGCTTGTCTTTTCGAGGTCGATACCCTCCGTTTGAGCGAGCAACAGTGCGAAGGTCACGGTCTGGGCATAGCCGTCGGCAAAGACGTCGTCGCTGGCGTCAGGAAAGAGCAGGGAGCGCCAGTCGTTCGCGAGACCCAAGAACATCTGCTCGTGCTTCGGCGCACCCGCCTTGACCCGCGCGGTCTCGAGGGCGAGTTGTTCCATGACCTTGGTGCGCAGCATCCGTGTGATCGGAGCGATCGTGCTGACGAGCTTGGGCACCGTCTTGATCGGCACGGGGTACCAGTTCAAGAAGTCAGAAACGAGGTGCGCGAAGTTCGAGTCGGGGGTAAGTGCGGCACCGGCCACATCGAGCGGGCCGCCGGAGAGTTGCGCCACGAGCGCTGGCTGCGGCTCGCCGCGGTAGAGGCGCCACTCTGAGCCGTTCGTGTAGATGAGGTTCGGCAGGTCTTTCAGGCGATTCCATTGGTCGCGGTTGTGGCCCGAGAACGTGCCCGGGTCGAGCGAGAGCCCCGCCCTCTTGACCTCGATGTAGCCGACAACCGCGCCCTTCACTCGCACGGCGAAGTCGGGGCGCGAGCTCAGCTCGGTGAGGTGAGCCTCGCCGTCGAGGATGGTCTTCTTGCCGCCGAACTCGCCTACCGCGGTCACGAGGTGCTCGATGGGAACGCGCAATGCCTCCTCCGGCTCGCCCGTGCCCGCAAGCTTTGCCTTGACCTCGACGCCGTAGTCAGCGACAAGTTGGGAGATCTTCGCATCGAGCATGCGGCCATTCTGTCGCAGAGGGCCGACGTGTCGGCCGTAGGTCCGCCAGTGTCGGAGGTGAGGATTACTGTTCGGCCATGAAAGTGATCGCGGAGATGGCGAGAGTTCTCATCACGGTGAAGACAAGCCCGCAACCCTCCACCAAGTACAAGGACACGGTCTGCACCGCCGGGGTGCGACTCGATGGCGATGCACCTCAGTGGATTCGGCTCTACCCGATCCCGTTCCGTCATCTCGAGACTGACCTCCAGTTCAAGAAGTACGACGTGATCGAACTAGAGATCAGACGACGGTACGAAGACTCTCGGAGCGAGAGCTACTCACCGGACTGGTCGTCGGTGCGCCGGGTGGATCACTTTGACCCATGGGAGAGAAGGGTCGACGCGCTTCGGGATCTCCCTCTCACCAACACGTGTGAACTCAGCGCCGCGGCGAAATCGGATCACGCCGCCCCCTCGCTCGGGCTCGGTGGAGTCGCGGATCTCACTGGGTTGACCTTCGAACCCCACCCTGGGTGGAACGAGAAGCAGAGGGCGATCCTGAGCCGTGCTCTTGAGGAAGTCGACCTGTTTGGCTCGGGGCTCACACCGAAGAAGCTTGAGCCACCACGTCTCGTCGCCACCTATCGTTACCGCTGTACGGGCCCGACCTGTCCGGGACATCGTGGCCAGATCCTTGATTGGGAACTCACCGCGCTGCAGCAGCGCTACCGCGCATCGACGGACGGCGAGCTCAGGCGCGTCATTGAAGAAAAGTTCCTCGGAGAGATGTTTGCGTCCGGGCGCGACACCCACTTCTTCATGGGCAATTTCGAGAACCCCGTGAAGCGCGACAAGTTCAGCGTGCTCGGGGTGTGGTACCCGCGACTCAGGGACGTCGAGTCGTTACCACTTTTCTAGAGGCCCAGCCTCAGCCACAGGCGAGGAAAAGAGCTTCGAGCTGCTCGAGTACTAGCTCACGGTGGCACTCGCGCTCGTTCTTTTCAAAGCACAGCAGACCGACGTCGACCCCTTGCGCGTAGTCCGCAATAGTCTCGATCGCTCGATGAGCATCGGGGCCAGAGAGCGATGAGCGATATCGATCACGCGCGGCGTCGCCCGCGCGCGAACCTGGAACCGCGAAGCCGTCACGGTTGTCTCGGGGGTTTCCGAGCGACGGCAAGTGTAGATAGTCGACTCCAACCTCGGCGAGAGCAGCACGCAGGCCGTTCTTTGAGAACCCAGCCTTCCGAGAAAGAGCGTTCAGGCGAACATCCACGACGATCTTCAGCTCGAGACGACGGACTTCATCGCAGAACTCGTCGATCGTCAGGCCCTCATAGCCAAGCCCAACAACGCCCACCCTTGCCCCCATGCCCTGATTGTTTCACGCTCGTCACGATCAGCGCTCGACCGTGCGTCGGCCCTCGAAGGCGCGGCCGAGCGTGACCTCGTCGGCGTACTCGAGGTCGCCGCCGACGGGCAGGCCGCTCGCGAGGCGCGAGACCGTGAGGCCCGGCTGCACGAGCAGGCGCGACAGATAGGTGGCCGTCGCCTCGCCCTCGAGGTTCGGGTCGGTCGCGATGATGACCTCGGTGACCGTGCCGTCGCGCAGGCGCGCGAGCAGCTGCGCGATGCGCAGGTCGTCGGGGCCGATGCCGTCGATGGGGCTGATCGCGCCGCCGAGCACGTGGTACAGCCCGCGGAACTCGCGCGTGCGCTCGATTGCGACGACGTCTTTCGCCTCCTCCACCACGCAGATCGTCGTCGGGCTGCGCCGCACATCGCGGCAGATCGAGCACTGCGGCTCTTCGGCGACGTTGCCGCAGATCTCGCAGAAGCGCACCTTCTCGCGCACGTCGACGAGCAGCTGGGCGAGGCGGCCGACATCGAACGACTCGGTCTGCAGGATGTGGAAGGCGATGCGCTGCGCCGACTTGGGGCCGATGCCGGGCAGGCGCCCGAACTCGTCGATGAGGTCTTGGATGATGCCGTCGTACACGTCAGCTCTGCTCTCTCGGCTCTCAGGCCTAATACTCGTCGCGCAGGGGGTCGGGGGCGTCGGCGCTCGACGGTCGGTCGGGGTCGCGCGGAGCCGCCGCGGTGGCGGGCTCGGCGAACAGGTCGACCGGGTCAGCGCTCACGAGCGGCTCGATGGCCTCCTCGATCAGGAAGGTCGCGCCGAGCACCTCGCGCACGACGGCTTCGCCGTAGCGCTGGCGCCCGGTCGAGTCGGCGGGATGCGGCACGGCGGCGGGCGGCGCGGCGGGCTCGGGCTCGGGCTCGGGCTCGGCGGGCGAGGGCGGGCTGTCGGCCGACGGGGCCTCCGGCGACGGGATGCTCGCCGACGCCGCGACCGCGCCCGGGATCGCCGTCACGACCCAGTCGGTCACCGCCGCGCTCTGTGCGGAGGAGGATGCGGACGCCGAGGCAGAGGCGCGCGGGGCGGCGGCAGGAGCCGGGTCGGGGGCGGCGGCAGGAGCCGGGTCGGGGTCGGCGGGGGCATCCGCCGGGGTGTCGGCCGCCGCGGGGGCGGAGGGCGCGGCAGGGCGCGCATCCGGCGTCGACTCGACCCGCACGCGGAACTTGACGCGCGCGCCAAGCACCGACTGGATCGCCGCGCGCACGTGCTCGCTGACGCTGTCGGTGGGCGCCGCCCGCTGCTTGAAAGCTGCGGCATCGGCCTCGGTGGGGAAAGTGATCGTGAGCACGTCGTCGTCGAGCGCGAAGGGAGTGGTGCCGAAGACGACCGTCCACGAGCTGCGTTTCGCCTGCTGCACGGCGTCGAGCACAGCGGGCCAGGCGTCGCGCAGCGCGGCGATCGTGAGCGGCGCAGGCGCAGGCGCCTCCGCGACTTCTCGTGCCGGGGCGGGCTCAGGCTCGGGGTGCGGCCCGGCCGTGGCCGCGGCGCTCGGCGCGGGCGCTGGCGTTGCGGGCGCGGGCGC
>CAZILZ010000018.1:0-51735 GCA_964540305.1 uncultured Microbacteriaceae bacterium
TGGGTGGCCTCGTTTTCGCCCGTCGCTATGGCCTCGTTTTCAAACGTCGTCGACACTCAGTGGAACGCATCCTTGGAGTATTCGGGCGCGCGGCCCATGCTGTCAACACGCACCACCGAACATCCCCACGTCAAGGAGGACGACGCATGCTCGACCGCACCCGGACTCAGGCCGTCGAGGCGTTGCTGGGTGCCTACGAGCTCGCGACGCCGATCGATCCGCTGAGTGAGACGTTTCCTGGCGTTGATGTGGATGACGCCTACGCCATCCAACTCGCCCAGGTCGATCACTGGGTCGACGCAGGCCGCCGTATCGCGGGCCACAAGGTCGGCCTGACGTCCGTCGCGGTGCAGCGCCAGCTCGGGGTCTCGCAGCCCGACTTCGGACATCTCTTCGACGATATGTTCCACCTCAGCGGCGAGCCGATCGCGCCGGATGTGTACATGCAGGCTCGGGTCGAGCCCGAGATCGCGTTCGTGCTCAAGAAGGACCTCATCGGGCCTGGCCTCTCGATCGCTGACGCGATCGGAGCGGTGGACTATGTGCTCGCCTCCCTTGAGATCATCGACTCCCGCATCACCGACTGGAAGATCACTCTCGCCGACACCATCGCCGACAACGCCTCCTCGGGCGGAGTCGTGCTCGGCACGCGACCGATGAGGATCGACGCAGCCGATCTCCGCCTCACCGGGGTGGTTCTGCGTCGCAACGGCCGGATCGAGCAGACCGGCGCCGGTGCGGCCGTGCTCGGGTCGCCGATCTCCTCGCTCGTGTGGCTCGCCAACACGCTCGGACGGCGGGGAACGCCGTTGCGGGCGGGGTCGGTCGTGCTTCCCGGCGCCGTCACGGCGACGGTTCCGGCGCGTCCCGGCGACATCGTGACCGCGACCTTCGCGGGTCTCGGGACCGTGACCGCCGCCTTCGCCCCGACACCTCATCCGACCGTCGAACTGGAGAGAACGCATGACTGAGTCCCTGGTTGATCGTCGACCGATCGCCGCCATCGTCGGTCCCGGAAACATCGGAACCGACTTGCTGATCAAGCTCAAGCGCCGAGGCGTCTTCGACGTGCGTTACATGGTCGGCGTAGACCCGACCTCCGATGGTCTCGCTCGCGCGAAGCGCCTCGGTCTCGAGGCCTCCGCCGAGGGCGTCGACTGGCTCCTCGCCCAGGACGAGCTCCCCGACGTCGTCTTCGAGGCGACGGCGGCGACCCCCCACAAGGTCAACGCACCTCGCTATGCCGAGGCGGGCATCCTCGCGATCGACCTCACTCCCGCGGCGGTCGGGCCCTACGTATGCCCGGTTGTCAACCTCGGCGCCCTCCGCGGGGAGCGCAACATCAACATGATCACGTGCGGCGGTCAGGCGACGATTCCGATCGTCCACGCGGTATCGAGGGTCACCCCCGTGAGCTACGCCGAGATCGTCGCGTCGATCTCATCCCGCTCCGCCGGCCCGGGCACCCGGGCCAATATCGACGAGTTCACCGAGACCACCGCGGGCGCGATCGAGAAGGTCGGGGGAGCGGCACAGGGCAAGGCCATCATCATCCTCAATCCGGTCGAACCGCCGCTCGTCATGCGCGACACTGTCTTCGTCGAAGTGAGCCCGGATGCCGATCGCGACGCGATCACGACCTCCATCCACGAGATGGTCGCCGAGGTTCAGACCTATGTCCCGGGCTACCGCCTCAAGGTTGACCCACAGTTCACGGACCCCTCCGAGGCGACCCGTGGCCAGGGCCAGGTGGCGGTGTTCCTCGAGGTCACCGGCAACGGCGACTACCTCCCGGCGTGGGCGGGCAACCTCGACATCATGACCGCCGCGGCCAACCGCACCGCCGAACTGCTCTTCGCGGGTGCTCTTCAGGAAGAGGTGACCCGATGACGACGATCGATCGGGACGTTCGAATCACGGATACGACCCTGCGCGATGGCTCTCACGCCGTGCGCCACCAATTCACTGAGGACGATGTGCGGCGCGTCGCCGCGGCGCTGGACGCCGCCGGGGTCGCCGTCATCGAGGTTACCCACGGCGACGGTCTCGCCGGGTCATCGATCAACTACGGATTCAGCAAGGTGCCCGACCTCACGCTCATCGCCGCCGCGGCCGAGGTCGTGACTCACGCCCGAATCGCGGCTCTCCTGCTGCCTGGGCTCGGGACGGTGCACGACCTCACTCAGGCGGCCGACGCCGGGGCGAGCATCGCGCGGATCGCAACGCATTCCACGGAAGCCGACGTGAGCATCCAGCACTTCGGAGCGGCACGCGCACTCGGGCTCGAGACGGTCGGGTTCCTCATGCTCTCTCACCGCACCGATCCCGAGACTCTCGCGGGTCAGGCTCGCATCATGGCGGATGCCGGCTGCCAGTGTGTCTACGTCGTCGACTCGGCAGGCGCCCTGCTGCCCGACGGCGTCACAGACCGAGTCTCCGCTCTCGTCGCCGAGCTCGGGGACGACGCGCAGGTGGGGTTCCACGGACACCAGAACATGAGCCTCGGAGTCGCGAACTCCCTCGCCGCCTATGCGGCCGGCGCACGTCAGATCGATGGCACGCTGCGAGCCCTCGGTGCCGGGGCAGGAAACACTCCGACGGAGGCGCTCGTAGCGGCTCTCGACTCGAGCGGGATCCGCACCGGGATCGACCTCCCGCGCATCCTGGCCGCTGCACAGGACGTGCTCAGCACAATCGCTCCCGCCTTCCCCGCGATCGATCGTGACGCGATCATCCAAGGTCGTTACGGTGTCTACAACTCCTTCCTCCTGCATGCTCAACGTGCCGCGGAGCGCTACGGTGTCCCTGCTCACCTGATCCTCAAGGCCGTGGGCGAGGCCGGGTACGTCGGCGGCCAGGAGGACATGATCATCGATGTCGCGATCGAGCTCGCCGCGGCCGACGCCGGGAGCACGCGATGACGATTTCGGACGCCGCCTCCGCGTCCGAGGCGCTCCAGTCGGCCGAGACTCAGCGCACCGCCCGCGGAAGGATCACCCGCGAGTGGGCCGACCTCGATGTTGTGACTGCCTACCGCGTGCAGCGCCTCACGGTGGACGCCAAGGTGGCCGGTGGCGACTCGGTGATCGGAGTGAAGCTCGGCCTGACGAGTCGCGCGAAGCAGCAGCGGATGGGGATATCGTCCCCTCTCACCGCCGTGCTCCTCGAGAGCTACATCCTCCCGGCTGACATGCCCGTGCCCCTCGCGCAGCTCATCCAGCCGCGCGTCGAGCCGGAAATCGTGTTCGTGATGGCCCGTCGACTGCGTGGCCCCGGGATCACGGCGGCGACCGCGCTCGATGCCGTGGAGACGGTGTACGGCGGCTTCGAGGTGATCGACAGCCGGTTCATTGACTACGACTTCGCGCTCGCGGATGTCGTGGCCGACAACGCCTCCAGCGCCAAGTTCGTCGTGGGGCCGGTCGGCGTCTCGCCCCGCGATCTCGACCTGAGCATGGAAGCCGTCGTGCTGAGCGTCGATGGGCAGGTCGTTGCGACGGCGACGGGCGCCGCCGTGCAGGGGCATCCCGCTGAGGCCCTCGCGCTCGCTGCCAATGCCCTTGCGGAACGCGGAGAGTTCATCGAGGCGGGGGCGATCGTGCTCACCGGAGGTCTGACGGACGCGGTCCCCCTGGGGCCGGGCGTGCACATCAGCGCCGAATTCACCACCCTTGGTGGCCTGACGGTCACCGCCGAATAGTCAACGACGACAAGGACACGACCATGACGAGCAGTTCCCCGTACCCCGCAGAGCCGATTCACGACGTCGCCGAGTTCGCGTCGTTCGAGCTCTTTTCGCCGTGTGTGGACGAGACGCTTTGGTTCTTCAAGGATCTCCTCGGGATGACCGAGACGGCGCGCTCCGGCAATTCCGTCTTCCTGCGCGGATGGGAGGACTCTTACAAGCACTCGCTCAAGATCACCGAGCGTGAGGAGCCGGGCATGGGCTACGCGGGCTGGAGGGCGATGTCGCCGCAAGCGCTCGATCGCCGCGTCGCGGCCATCACCGACGCCGGGCTCGGCCGGGGCTGGGTCGAGGGCGAAGTGGGCATGGGGCCGGCGTTCGAGTTCACCACTCCTGACGGCAGCATCCAGCGCCTCAACTGGGAGGTCGACTATTACCGTGCCGAGCCGGACAACCAGTCGGTTCTGCTCAACCGTCGTCAACGGCGACCGCTTACCGGGGTGCCGCTCAAGCACCTCGATCACATCAACATGCTCGCGAAGAACGTCACCGACAACAAGAACTTCGCAGCCAACGTGCTGGGCTTCAAGCTCAGCGAGCACATCGTGATGAGCGACAACATCGAGGGCGGAGCGTGGTTGCGACTGCAGACCCGCTCCCACGACGTGGCCTTCACTAAGGACGCGACTGGCGAGGGCGGGCGCCTGCATCACGTCGCCTTCGCCTACGGCACGACCCAACACCTCGAGGATGCCGCGGACGTGCTCATCGACAACGGTCTCGAGATCGAGGCCGGAATCGCCCGGCACGGTATCAGCCAGGCACAGTTCCTTTATGTCCTCGAGCCGGGGGGGAACCGCATCGAGCTCGTGGGCCAGCTCGGTTACCAGGTGTTCGATCCGTCATGGGAGCCGGTCGCTTGGCGCCAGGACACGCTCGACAGCGCGATCATCTGGCAGGGCTCGCCGTTGCCGGCCGAATTCGACACATACGGCACGCCGAACCACCACCCGACCAACTACCGCACGCCAAACCGGTACATCCAGGCCGAAGCGCAGTTGCTGCTCGGCGGCACTCCGACGCCAAGCACTTGACAAACTGAACGACACATCTAAAGTGGGACATGGTTCACTGATGAACATCTATTCAGATTGTGGCGCTGAGCGATCGAGGGCCCGGGTGCGTGTTCATGAGGCCACGCGACACCCCGACCACCGGGAGCGGTGCACCCAACCCGCTCCCCTCGCACGAGAAAGCCGGTGACCCGATGCCCATCATCTCCATCTCGATCGCCGCGGGTCGGCGGCCTGAGCAGATCATCGCGCTCATTCGCGAGGTCACCCAGGCTGCCTCCGTCACTCTCGACGCACCGCTCGACACCATCAAGGTGATCGTCACCGAGGTCGCCCACACCCATTGGGGATCCGGGGGCCAGACCCTCGCGGAGAAACGAGCACCGTCGGTTTCGACGGACTCCGTTCCGTAGGGCGAGAAGCGCCCGACCATCGATGCACTCGACGCATCACCCGATCACTACAAGGGAGTACGTGACATGTCGTCCGACGCCGCCGCCGCGGCAGCCCAGGGCGGGCCGACGCGCCTGACCGCGGGTACCGGCGCCCACCTGGTGCGAGCGGAGAATGTCTCGCGCACGTTCGGTGGCGTGACTGCCGTCAATCAGGTCAGCCTTGAGGTGTTCCCGGGTGAGCTCCTCGGAATCATGGGACCGAATGGCGCGGGCAAGAGCACCCTGCTGTCGCTGCTCTCCGGGGCTCGCCGACCGAGTAGCGGACGTCTCGAGGTCTGCGGCCGCGACTTCACGCGCATCAAGCACAGTGATGCGGCCCACATCGGAGTCGGCCTCGCGCACCAGATCCCGAAGCCGTTCCGTAAGCTCACGGTGCGCGAGAACGTCGAGATTGCGTCCTACGTCGTCGCGCGCTCGCGTCGTAAGGAGATCATCGACCGTGCGCTCGAGCTCAGCGGCATGGCCGATCGAGCCCGCAAGGTTGCCGGCTCACTGGGCCTCCTCGAACTCAAGCGGCTCGAAATCGCCCGTGTGCTCGCGATCGACCCGCAGCTGGTCTTGCTCGACGAAGTCGCGGCTGGACTCAACGGATCCGACCTCGACGAACTCATCGCGCTGGTGCGCGCGGTGCACCGGGAGGGCGCGTCCGTCATCCTCGTCGAGCACGTGCAAGAGGTCATCCACCAACTCGCGCAGCGCGTCGTGGTTCTCGAGTGGGGCGAGAAGCTCATGGAGGGCACCCCCGCCGAGGTCTCCAACGACCCCCGTGTCGTCGAGATCTACCTCGGCGCTCAGGGCGAGGAGTCCCTCCCGGTGCGCACCCAGAAGCCGGCCGACGAGTCCGCCCGCCTGTCGCTCTCGGGCATCAGCGCCGGCTATGGCCCGGTGACCGTGCTCAAGAACGTCGACCTCGACGTGCGGCCCGGCGAGATCCTCGCGGTACTCGGCCCCAATGGCGCCGGCAAGTCGACGCTCGCCAAGACCATCGAGGGACTGATCCGGCCCCGAGCGGGTGTGGTCACTTTCAATGGCACGACCATCACCTCGCAGCCGGCGTTCGAGCGCCAGCGGTCCGGGATCGCGCTCGTGCCCGAGGGCAGGCGCTTGTTCAGCGAACTGAGTGTGCGGGAGAACCTGCAGCTCGGTCTATCATCGGCGCGGCATCCGGAGCCTCTCGATCGTGTCTACGAACTCTTCCCAAAGCTCGTCGAACTCAACGACCGCCGCGCTGGAGCGCTCTCGGGTGGCGAGCAGCAGATGGTCGCTATCGGCCGGGCGCTCGCGAGCGAGCCCCAGGTCATCATCTTTGACGAGCTCTCGCTCGGCCTCGCGCCGATCATCGTCAATCGCATGCTCGACGCGGTGGCTCGCATCGCCGACTGGGGCACTTCGGTGATCCTCATCGAGCAGAACGTTCACAAGTCTCTCGCTCTGGCGGACCGCATCATCGTCCTCCGCCGGGGTGAGGTCGTGTTCTCGGGCGATCCGTCCGGGTTCACCGAAGAGGAGATGGCCAGTGCGTACCTCGGTGCGTCCTGACCGCTCACAGTCCGCTGCACAGCTCAAACAAAGGAGTTCGCTCGTGAAGAAACCAATCCTCGTCGTCGCCGCGATGGTGGCCGCGGGAGCCCTCGCGCTCACCGGCTGCACCGCGACCGGGGGCGACATCTCAGGCGGTGAGCCCATCGTCATCGGGGCCAGCGTTCCCCTCACCGGCCCTCTTCAGGCCTTCGGCACCTCCCTTCAGACCGGCTACGAAGCGGCCATCGACGAGGTCAACGCGGCGGGCGGACTCGACGTCGGCGGCACTGTCCGCGAGGTCGAGCTCGTCGTGCAGGACAACGCGTCCGACGGTGACAAGGCCGGCGAGCAGGCTCGCTCGCTCGTGCTCGACAGCGGGGCGATCGCGCTCCTGGGCCCGGCCACGCCGCCGCTGACGATCCCCGTTTCCGCGGTCGCCGAGCAGCTCAAGGTGCCGCTCATCAGCACGATCACTCCGATCAAGGGCTGGCTCAGCGGAACCGATGCCGGATACGCCTACTCGTGGGACGTGTTCTTCGATGAGGTGCAGATGACGCAGACCCAGTACCAGGCTGCCGACCTCGTCGACACGAACAAGAAGGTCGTGATCTTCACGGACACCGAGGAAGACGGACCGATCCAGGGCCAGCTCTGGAAGGACTACGCGGAGACCTACGGCTACGAGGTCGTGGCGCACATCGAGTTCCCGGTCGGCAACACCAACTTCTCAAGCCAGGTGGCCGAGGCGAAGGCCTCCGGTGCCGACATCATCCTCGCCCAGATCATCCCCCCGGACGGCATCGCGCTGCTCAAGGAGATGAAGGCTCAGGCGTTCGACCCGAAGCTCGTCTTCATGGAGAAGGCCGGCAACACCGGTGGCTTCGTAGAGATCACGGAGGGTCTCGCCGAGGGCGTGCTCGCGGCGAACTGGTTCGCCGAGGGCATCGGCACCGACCGTGAGGCCGAGTTCATTGAGAACTTCGCCGACGCGGCCGGTGGCGTGAACTCCAACCTCGGAACGATCGTCTACGGCTACTCCATCGCGAAGGTTCTGCTCGACGCCATCTCGGCCGCTGGCTCAACCGAGGCGGATGCGGTGAACACCGCCATCGGAGCCACCGATGCCGACTACCCGGCCGGTCGCATCGTCTTCGACGGTGACCACGCCTCGGCCATGCCCGTCGTGCAGACGCAGTGGGTCGGCGCAGACCAGATCATGGTCCTCACCACCGACGGCGCCGCCGCCAACCCGATCACTGCTCCGGTCCCCGGCCTGCAGTAACCGACGATCACAACGTGAGGTACGCGTCATGGAAACACTGATTCAGGGAATCCTTCTCGGCGGGCTCTATGCCACGGCCGCGCTGGGCCTGTCGCTCGTGTTCGGGACGATGAAGCTCGTCAATCTCGCGCACGGTCAATTCCTGGTCGCTGGCGCGTACCTCACGTCGATCTTGGTCGTCACCATCGGTGGTGACCCGCTCCTTCTGGCAGTTCCCGTCGCCGTGGTGATCGGACTGCTGGCCTACCCGTTGCAGCGCTACGTGCTCACGCCGGTGATGTCGCAGGGCGAAGAGGCACCGATCACGGCGACTTTCGGGATCGGAATCGCGATCGAGACGGTGCTGCTGTTGATCTTCAGCGCGAACCCCCGCTCAATCAACGCGCCGTACGCCACGGCACAGATCGAAGTCGCCGGTATCGGCATCCGGCTGTCCCTCCTCATTGCCACGGCGATCGGCATCGTCATCGTGGTCGCTCTGGTGCTCCTCCTTAAGCGGACCCAGTTCGGCCGGCAGGTGCGAGCCGCCTCGCTTGACGCCGAAGCCGCAGGTCTCGTCGGGATCGATGTCAAGAAGACCTATGCCCGAGTCATGGCGATCTCGGCGGGCACCGCCGCGATCGGCGGCGTGCTGATCGCACTGTCGTTCTCCATTGCTCCCGCATCAGGCACGGGATGGTTGCTCCGGGCGTTCACGGTGATCGTCATCGGGGGATTGGGGTCACTTCCCGGCACGATCTACGGAGGGATCATCGTCGGCGTCGTCGAGACCCTCGGCGCCGTGGTTGTTGGTCCCCAGTACCGCGATCTCATCGTCTTCGGGTTCCTCGTGCTCATCCTCATCGTCCGGCCCAACGGCCTCTTTGTGAAGGCGGTTCGATCATGACCGAGTCTCGCGTGCACCCGTTGCTTCGCAGCCGCGGCGTATGGAGTGTTGTTGCGGCGATCGTCGTTGCGACCGTCGCCCTCATCGGGGGCGACGCCCTGACGCTCGGAGTGGCCAACCAACTCACCTCGCTGTTGCTGCTCATGACCCTCGCCCTCGCGTGGAATCTCGTGGGCGGCTTCGGTGGCCAGTTCTCGCTCGGACACTCGATCTTCGTCGGAATCGGGGCCTACGCCCTCGCCGTGATCCTGCGCACCTTCGGAACCCCGCTCATCCCCACGCTTCTCGCGGCAGGACTTCTGTCGGCGTTCATCGGAGTGCTGCTCGCCTATCCGCTTCTGCGCCTTCGAGGGCCGTACCTTGCCGTGGGAAGCCTCGGGATGGCGCTCGCCGCCTACGGCTGGATGATCAACTGGGACTTCACCAAGGCTTCGTCGAGCTACAACATCCCGACCGAGGCGCTGCTCGATATCGCCACCTTGTTCCGTTTCTCGGTCGTGCTCGCACTCGCCGCACTCATCGCCGTGATCGTCCTCGTGCGCTCCCCCCTCGGTCTGCGCCTAGTCGCGTTACGCGACGACGAGGCAGGCGCCGCCAGCCTTGGCGTTCGTCGCGTGCGCACGCTCATCCCGGTGTGGGCCTTGAGCGGATTCCTCACGGGACTCATGGGCGCGCTGTATGCCATGCAACGGGGCAACCTCACGGTCGATTCGGCCTTCAGCGTGCAGTTCAGTCTCGACGCCGTGATCATCTGCGTGCTCGGCGGGCTGGGCACGATCTCGGGCCCGATCCTCGGCGCGATCATCGTCTTCTACTTGCGCTTCTACTCCGCTGACTTCTCTGAGTTGGCATTGCTCATCGAGGCGGCCATCGTGGTGCTCGTCGTGCGGTTCGTTCCCGGTGGGCTGGTGGGCGTGCTCGGGCGGGGTCTCGGCGCGGCACGCCATGCCCTGGGGCGTCGGCGTGCGTCGGATGATGCGTCTGAGCCGGTACCGGAGACCGCGGGTCGTTGACGCAGGGGTTCTTCTTGACAAACTGAACGTGCACCATAAAGTGGTACTACGTTCAATAATGAACCCATATTCATAAACTGGAGTTTCCGATGTCGCAAACTTTCCCGTCCTCCCCTGCCGTCCTCGAATCGGACGTCGTCGTGGTGGGCCTCGGCCCGGTCGGCCTCATGGCCTGTATTCTGCTCGGTCAGCGCGGCTACCGCGTGATCGGTCTCGAGCGCTGGCCGTCGCCGTACGGTCAGCCTCGCGCCGTCACCTTCGACCATGAGATCGCGCGCATTCTCTCGCTCATCGGAATCGACGCCGACAACGACCCGACCATCGACTACCACGATGATCACTACTACTGGATCAACGCGGCCAAGGAGGTCCTCCTCGAGGTGGACTGGATCTCCCAGGCGAACGATGGCTGGCGCAACCGCTACTGGTTCAGCCAGCCCGAGCTAGAGGATCGTCTGCGCACGATCATCTCCTCGCTGCCGAACGTGACCCTCATGCCGGGCAACGAGGTCGTTAAGTTCGTGCAAGACGACCACGGAGTCACGGTCGACTACCTCGAGGTCCTGCAGGAGGGCGTGCGGACGGTCGAGAAGGCGGGCGGCGCATCCGGGCAAGTGCACGCGAAGTTTGCCATCGGGTCCGATGGCGCCAACAGTTTCATCCGTCGGTCGCTGGAGCTCGAGTTCACCGACATGGAGTTCTACTACGACTGGCTCGTCGTGGACGTCAAGCCGGATGTCATGCCCACCTACATGACCGCGCACTACCAGGTCTGCGACCCGGTCAGGCCGACCACCGTCGTGCCAGGCGGCCCGGGTCGCCGGCGCTGGGAGTTCATGGCGCTGCCCGGAGAGGACACGACTGAGCTCGCGAAGCCGGAGAAGGTCTGGCAGCTGCTCGAGCCGTTCGGTCTCAGCGCCGACAACGCAACGCTGGAACGCGCCGTCGTCTGGCGCTTCCAGGCCAAGTACCTTGAGAACTGGCGCGCCGGTCGCGCTCTGCTCGCGGGTGACGCGGCTCACCTGATGCCGCCTTTCGCCGGCGAGGGGATGTGCGCGGGCCTTCGCGATGTCGTCAACATGATCTGGCGGCTCGACCTGGTCCTCTCGGGCAAGGCCGGCACCGAGTTGCTCGACGAGTGGTCGTCGGAACGACGTGAGCAGGCGAAGTGGTACATCACGTTCTCGGCCAATCTCGGTCGGGTCATTTGTGTGACCGACCCCGCGGAGGCTGCTGAGCGGGACGAACGCCTCAAGGCCGAGCACGCCGAGCAGTCCAAGATCGGTCCGGTCGGATCACACGAGGCGCTGCTGGGACAGGGAACTTGGTTCGGCGACGATCCGCTCGCCGGGAAGCCGTCGATCCAGGGCCGAGTCGCCCATCGGGGTCGCACCGGGCGGTTCGACGACGTCGTCGGGCGCGGATGGTTCGTTCTGGCCTCGGTCGACGCGCCGTCGGACGCTCTCGACGCGTCCCGGGCCGACCTCCTCGAGTCGCTCGGCGGCCGGGTCGTCACGATCGGGGCGACGGGATCCGGGGCGGATGTCATCGACGTCGAGGCCAAGTACACGTCGTGGCTCACGGAGCACGGCGTCAGCTACGTGCTGACCCGTCCGGACTTCTACGTTGCGGCCACGGCCGATTCGCCGGAGCAGCTCCGCAGTCGCTTCGACGTCGTTCTTAGCAGCATCCTCAGCCGCGTCTGAGCGGATGCGGGACCCGGCGGGCCGCTCTGGTCCCGCGGGGTCCCGCATCCCCGGAGTCGGGCAGATCGTCCTCAGTCGCTGTCGGGATCGAGTTCGGGCAGGGGCGGCAGTGGGAGGTTTGCCACGCGATGCGCTTCGGTGGCGGAGATTCCGACCATGCGCAATAGGTTCTCCGCGTAAAGCTGACTCGGGTCACCAGCGCTTTCGTCATCGAGATAATTGTGCATCGCGGCCAGCAGCGACCCGAACGTCATCGCTGAGGCGAGGGCGACATCCGTGACGTCGAAGCGACCCCGGTCGACGCCCATTTGGATGTCGCGCGACGCGCGCGGGCCCAGAGCTTTGAGCAGTCCCTCCTGGGCGATCCCGAGGCGCACGACGAACCAGCCCCACACGGGGTCGGACACCGCAGTGTGCATGAGATGGCGGAGGGAGAACGAGTAGACCTCGGCGGCGTCATCCATGTCCCGGGTGAGCGCGTCGAGGCGCCGGCCGAGGCTCTCTACGACATCGAAGATCACGGCGTCGATCAGTTCGTCTCGCGACTTGAAGTAGTTGTAGAAGGTGCCGAGACCGATATCTGCCCGGTCGGTGATGGCGGCGATCGTGACCGACTCTGGTCCACCGTCGGCCATCTGGGCCCGCGCGGCATCCAGGATGCTGCGCCGGGTGCGCTCAGCCTTGCGTGCGCGACGACCTGCGGCCTCGGGGCTGACCGCCCGGGCGTTGCGCACGGACGTCGTCTCAGCGGACATCTTCTGCCTCTCCGTGCCCTCGGTAGTCGTCCGTTCCGTCGCCGGAGATTGATCGGGACCTGTTTCGAGGCGGCGGGACAGCCTCAATTCTAGAGTGTCGATCGGGGCGCGGTGTCAATTATGGCGATTCCATCAATAATGAACGATATTTCATATACACTGGTACTCGGGTGCATGACCGTCGGCGTTCGTCGCGCGGTCGATCACTCTGATGGAACCAACTTCGTGACGACGACGTCGAGAGGAACTCCCCGTGGAACCTTCGTTCCAGGGCATCGCCCAGGTCACCCTCAACGGCCCCGAACGCAACCTACTCAACCCGAGCGTGATGGCCGAGATTGCTCAGCAGTTGCGATCGGCCGATGAGGACGACGCGGTCACGGGCATCCTGATCACGGGCGCCGGGGACGTCTTCTGCGGTGGACTCGATGTCGGGGCCATTCGGGCGGGGGCCAACCCGGTGGAATTCGCGACGGCCCTCGTCGCGCTCCTGAAGATCTTCCCTCGTTTGACCAAACCGATTGCGGCGCGGGTCAATGGGGATGCCGTGGCCTCGGGCGCCTCGATCGTCGCGGCGTGCGACTACGCCGCGGCGGTGCCCTCGGCACGGATCGGAACCTTCGAGGTGAGCATCGGAATCTGGCCGATGGTTGCTCAAGTGCCCCTCATCCAGCGGATGGGCGCGCGCCTCGCGATGGAGAACATCGGCGCGGGAGAACCCTTCACTGCGACGCGAGCGCAGGAACTCGGACTGGTCAACGTCGTCGCCGAGGGACCTGCCCTCGACTCAGCCCTCGCCGGTTGGCTGGGGAATGCGGCCCGAGGCGGCGCTGCGGTCGCTGCGGGACGCCCATCGCTGTACGAACTTGCAGAACTGTCCTACGACGAAGCACTCGACCGCTCGCTGGCGAAGTTCAGCGAGATGTTCTGAGTGTCTGTCGATCCGCTACTAACGTCTGAGAGGGTCTGATGAAGAACACTGGCACGACCGGCACCAACGCGGTCGACTGGGAGGCGCGCGTCGACTTCGACCGCCTGCGGGATGACCGCCTCGCCAAGCTCAAGGCCGAACTCGAGCGCTCTGACGTGGGCGCGCTGCTTGCGTTCGACTTCTCGAACATCCGCTACATGACCGCCACCCACATCGGTACGTGGGCGATGGACAAGCTCATTCGCTTCAGCCTGCTAACGCGCAACACCGACCCCATCTCGTGGGACTTCGGTTCGGCGGCGAAGCACCACAAGCTCTACAACCCGTGGCTCGATGTCACGACGTCCGAGATGGACGCCGACCCGCACTCGCCGCATGAGGGCGCCAAGCGTCCGCGGCTCGAGAGCGGTGCGCGCGCCGGCATCTCAACCTTGCGCGGTGCCTTCCCGCCCAACGCGGATATCGCCGAAGAGGTCGCGCGCAAGATCAAGCGCGAGCTCGAGAAGTTTGGCGTTGCCGACCAGCCGCTCGGCGTCGATGTGATCGAGTTGCCGATTCTGTTCGCGCTGCAGCAGCAGGGCATCCAGGTCGTCGACGGCCAGCAGATTTTCCTCGAAGCACGCCGCATCAAGACGCATGACGAGATTCGCTTGCTGACGCAAGCGGCGTCGATGGTGGATGCGGCCTACGAGAACCTCTACGAATTCTTGCGGCCCGGCGTGCGCGAGAACGAGGCCGTCGGCCTCGTTGCCAAGACGCTCTACGACCTCGGCTCAGAATACGTCGAGGGCGTCAACGCCATCTCGGGCGAGCGCTGCTCGCCGCACCCGCACGTGTTCAGTGACCGCCTCATCCGCCCCGGCGACCCCGCGTTCTTCGACATCTTGCACAGCTACAACGGCTACCGCACGTGCTACTACCGCACGTTCGCGGTGGGCTCGGCGAGCATGGCGCAGAAAGACGCCTACACCCGTGCCCGCGAATACATGGATCGCGCGATCGCGCTCGTGAAGCCCGGTGCGACCACGGCCGACATCGTTGCCGTGTGGCCCAAGGCCGAAGAGTTCGGCTTCGCCGACGAAGAGGCCGCGTTCGCCCTGCAGTATGGCCACGGCGTCGGCCTCTCGATTTGGGAGAAGCCGATCTTCTCGCGCCTCACCTCGTTCGATCACCCCGAGCTCATCGAAGAGGGCATGGTCTTTGCCCTCGAGACGTATTGGCCGGCCGCTGACGGCTGGGGTGCTGCGCGCATCGAAGAAGAGGTCGTCGTGACGGCCACGGGGTGCGAAGTCATTACCAAGTTCCCTGCCGAAGAGTTGCTCGTCGCGGGCAAGCGCTACTACTCGGTCGGCGGTGAGCTCAGCACGCTGCGCGACTCGCAGTCGCACCTCAACACTCTCGACGGCCGCGGCGGCAAGTAGCGCCCGTGCGGTGCGGGGCTAGCGGCCCGAGCGCCGCCGGGTGACTTCGGCAACTGCCGACCAGTCCAGTTCGGCAAGCGCCGAGTCGGCGAGCGCTGCTTCGAAGAGGTCGTGCAATACCGGTGCCATGGGCAGAGTGACCCCGAGCTCGGCCGCCGCGTTCTCGACGATCGTGAGGTCTTTGAGCCCCAGCGACATCGCGAAGCCCACGGGCTGGTAACGCTTCTCGGCGATGATGGGGCCATAGCCCTTGTGGGCTGAGCCGCTGAAGGCCGTGTGCGTGAGAATGTCGACGAAGGTGCTCGGGTCGATGCCGGCCGACTCGACGAGCACGACCGACTCGGTGATCGACTGCAGGGCATTGAGAATCGAGTAGTTCACGGCGATCTTGACCACGGTGGCGAGGCGCGGGTCAGTGCCGAGATTCCAGACACGAGCGCCCAGGCTCTGCAGCGAGGGCATTGCCGCCTCCACGGCGGCGGGGTCACCGGAGGCGACGACGAGCAGTGCGCCGGTGGCGGCGATCGTTGAGCGGCCGAGTACGGGCGCCGACACGTATCCCACGCCGTGGCGGGCGTGCCGCTCGGCGAGCTCTGCGGCCGCGGCAGGGCTGATCGTGGCGTGGCTCACGTGCACACGGCCGGCCGGCACCGAGGCGAGCAGGGCATCGGTGAACACGTCGAGCATGACGCGGTCATCCGTCAGCATCGAGTGCACGATCGCCCGGGCGGCGAACGCCTCGGCGACCGAGTCAGCGCGATCGACGCCGTTGCGCTCGGCAAACGTCTCAGCGGCCTGCGCGCTGCGGTTCCAGACGGTGACGGCATAGCCCTCGTCGAGAATCCGCGTCGCCATGCCGGATCCCATGGCCCCGAGCCCGAGGAATGCAATGGCGGGATGCCCGGGGGCGGTCGGCGAGGTCATGGCAGGTCTCCTGTCGGTCGCGCCATCGCGGTGCGGCGACGGCTCTTGTACAGTAATGCTTGACACCTGAGTGAACAACACAGGTGGGCCATGCTGTGCGTTCATTCGTGGCCGAAAGGTGCCTGAGAGCCGGTCGGTTATGCTGAAATCACATTCTCGTGTTCAGCGAGGCTGTCGATCGATGGCGATCGTCTTCACGGCAGAAAGGTGCGACCGATGCAACTCGAAGTCGGCACCGAACTGCGTCGAGTGCGGGAATCGAAGAAGCTCAGCTTGCGGGCTGTGGCCTCGGCGGTGGGCGTCTCGGCGAGCTTGCTGTCTCAAGTCGAGACGGGCAAGACCCAGCCGTCGGTCAGCACGCTGTATGCACTCGTCAACCACCTCGGCATTTCTCTCGACGGTTTGATGGGCACGACTCGCGGTTCTGCGGCCCCCGTCGGGCTGTCATCACTGAGCGCCGTCGACTCGACGGCCGCCATTGACAGTGATCGCCGCAGTGACGCGGTCGTGCAACGCCGCGAAGACAACCCCGTCATCGAGATGGAAAACGGCGTGACGTGGGAGCGACTCGCCGTCGGCGACACGACGATCGCCGACCCGCTCATCGTGACCTACGCGCCCGCGGCGTCGTCGTCGGTCGAAGGCAAAATGATGCGCCACGCGGCGCTCGAATATGGCGTGCTGCTCGAAGGCCGGCTGACGCTGCGCATCGACTTCGACGCCTACGAGCTCGAGCCGGGCGATTCGTTCTGCTTTGACGCCTCGCGCCCGCACCTCTACATCAACGCGGGTGACGTTCCCGCGCGCGGAATCTGGTTCGTTATTGGTCGCCGCGACATGGCGTACCAGTCGCTAAGCGACCTCGGCCATGACGACGAGGCTGAGGTGCGGTCGATCTCGTCGGCCGTCGACGTCTTGCAGGCGATGAAGTCGATGCGGCCCGAGCCGCGACGCTAGCGCGATCGGGTTATCCGTCGCCCTCGCGGTCGGCAAACACTTCGGGGTGGCTCGCGAGCTGTCGGCGCGTGCGACGGATGTGGCCGGCGAGCAACGACTCGGCCGCGTCGATGTCGTGGTCGCGCAGGGCGCCGACGATGAGGCGGTGCTCGTCGTGCACGGTGCGGCTCGCGCGAGCATCCATCAGGCCCGTATAGACACGGCGGTATGACTGCGTGCGGTTCCAGAGCCGATGCACGAGGTCGGTGAGCACGACCGTTTCGGTGCCGGTGTAGGTCAGCAGGTGAAACTCGCGGTCGAGCTCGAGAAAGGTTTCGGCGTCGTCGGTCTCGGCCATCCGCCCGGCGAGAGCGTCGAGGCGGTCGAGCGTAGCGTCATCGAGGCTCGGTCCACTCATGCGCAGCAGTAAGGGCTCTACGCGCTCGCGCACGCGGTAGATCTCTTGACACTCGGCCAGACTCAGCGACGACACCCACGCTCCCGTGTTGGCCACGAGAGTGACGAGCCCTTCGGCTTCGAGCATGCGCAGCGCTTCGCGCACGGGAACACGACTCGCGCCGGAGTCGACGGCGAGCTCTTCTTGACGAATGCGCGTGCCGGGCGGGTACTCGCCCCGAATGATCGCCTCACGAATGCGATCGGCGACGTGCGCGGCGGCGGCACCGTGCTCGCGAGGCGGAGTCATGCCTCTACTCTGCCGGACGTGCGGGATGCCACAGCACCACGTCAGCGTTGCGCTCGTAGGCCTTGCCGTTCGGAAAACTGACGAGCTCGAATTGCATGCCCCAGGGGCTGAGGAAGTAGACCCACCGTTGGCCTTCGCTCGCGTTGCGGCTCGCCGTCGGTTCACCGAGCACGCGGATGCCGTGGTCGAGCAAGTGCGCCACCCCCGCATCGAGGTCATCGACGTAGAACGCCAGGTGGTGACCACCAATGTCGCTGTTGCGCGGCTGCGGCGCCTGGCCGTCGGCCGGCTCCCACTGAAAGACCTCGAAGTTCGGGCCGTGCCCGCAGCGGTAGAAGCGCAACTCGCGCATCACCGAGCGGGGGTGCACGTTGAGGTGTTCGTGCATCCACTCGTCATCGCGCGCGAACGGGCCGAGCGTGTAGACGTACTCGCACCCGATCACATCGACGAAAAACCGATGCGCCTCGTCGAGGTCGGGTACCGTGAAGCCGATGTGCTCGGTGCCGCGTAATCCGGGCAGGGCCATGAGTGCCTCCAGGGGGCGATTGCGACAGCAGTGGATGCAATATAGCGCGATTCAGTCGATTTGCAGGGTTTCCTGCCGACAGAACATTGCGATTGGATGCAATCTTGTCTACTCTCGACCGCATGGCGAAACAACGACGTTTGCAGACTGAGGTTGCGTGGGTTGAACTCACGACGACGCCCGCCGACTGGAAGGCGGCCGACCCGGCGTTGCTCGCCACCATGCTCGGGCAGTTGCACCTCATCCGCGCCTTCGAAGAACGCGTGCTCGACCTCGCGGCCGAGGGCCTCGTGCACGGCCCCGCCCACTCGTCGATCGGCCAGGAGGGCGGTGCGGTCGGATCGATCGTCACGTTGCGCTCGACCGATGCCGTCAACGGCTCGCACCGCGGCCACCACCAGTTCCTCGCCAAGGCCCTCACGCACGTCGCGCAGGGCGGCCTCGCCCTCGACGCGCTCGTGACCGCCGACATCCAGACGGTGCTGCAGCGCACCCTCGCCGAGATCCTCGGCCTCGCGCAGGGCTACTGCCGCGGTCGCGGCGGCTCGATGCACCTGCAGTGGTTCGAGGCCGGTGCGCTCGGCACCAACGCCATCGTCGGCGGCGGCGCCCCCATGGCCACGGGCAACGCCTGGGCCCAGAAGCACGCGGGCACGACCGACCTCACGATCAACTACTTCGGCGACGGCGCCGCGCAGATCGGCTCGGTGCTCGAATCGATGAACCTCGCCGCGGCCTGGAAGCTGCCGGTCGCCTTCTTCATCGAGAACAACCTCTACGCCGTCGCGACCCACATCGACGAGTCGGTCGCCGACACGCGCCTCTCGGTGCGCGGCCAGGGCTTCGGCATCCCCTCGTGGCGCGTCGACGGCATGGACCCGCTCGCCGTGCACCTCGCCATGCAGGAGGCCGTCGAGCACATGCGCTCGGGCGCCGGCCCCGTCGTCATCGAGGCCGAGGTCTACCGCTTCTTCCACCAGAACGGGCCGTACCCGGGCAGCGCCTTCGGGTACCGCACGAAGGAGGAGGAGCAGGAGTGGAAGAAGCGCGACCCGCTCGACCGGGTCGCCGCCGAGATGAAGAAGCTCGGCCTCATCGACGACGCCGGCATCGAGAGCGTGCGCGCCCAGTCGATCGCGGCGATGGATGCGGCCACCGCCGAACTGCTCGAGGCCGACCCCGAGAAGCAAGGTCGCCGGCGCATCCGCCCCGAGCTCTGGCCCGACACGGCGTTCGTCAACGTGGGCGTGCGCGGGGACGCGAGCGAGCTGGACGCCCTGCGCGTGCTCGACCCGAGCCGATCCGACGCCGCGCGCGAGGAGATCAAGTTCGTCGACGCCGTCGCCGCGGTGATGGAGCGCCGGATGGCCGAGGATGAGCGCATCGTGATCATGGGCGAAGACATCCACCGGCTCAAGGGCGGCACGAACGGCGCGACCAAGGGCCTCTCGACGGCGTTCCCCGAGCGCGTGCTCGGCACCCCGATCAGCGAGAACGCCTTTATGGGCCTCGGCGGCGGGCTCGCGCTCGACGGCCGCTACCGCCCCGTCGTCGAGTTCATGTACCCCGACTTCATGTGGGTCGCCGCCGACCAGGTCTTCAACCAGGTGGGCAAGGCGCGGCACATGTTCGGCGGCGACAACCCCGTGCCCCTCGTGCTGCGCACGAAGGTCGCGATGGGCTCGGGCTACGGCTCGCAGCACCTCATGGACCCGGCGGGCATCTTCGCCACGAGCCCGGGCTGGCGCATCGTCGCCCCGTCGTCGGCGGCCGACTACGTCGGGCTCATGAACGCGGCCCTCGCGCTGCAGGATCCGGTGCTCGTGATCGAGCACGTGGACCTGTACGCCGAGAAGGACGAGATCATCGCGGGCGACCTCGACTACATCATCCCGCCGGGCACCGCGGCCGTGCGCCGCGAGGGCTCGGCCGTCACGGTCATCAGCTACCTCTCGATGGTCAAGCACAGCCTCGAGGCGATCGAGCAGACCGGCGTCGACGCCGAGCTCATCGACCTGCGCTGGCTCGACCGCGCGTCGATCGACTGGGCGACCATCGAGGCGAGCGTGAAGAAGACCAACGCCGTGCTCATCGTCGAGCAGGGTGCTCAGGGCACGAGCTACGGTGCGTGGCTCGCCGACGAGATCCAGCGCCGGTACTTCGACTGGCTCGATCAGCCGGTGCAGCGCGTGACCGGCCAGGAGTCGTCGCCGTCGATCTCGCGCGTGCTCGAGCGGGCGGCGATCGCCCGCACGGAAGAGGTCGTCGCGGCTCTCACCGCCGTCGTCGCGAACGGGGCGGGTGCCTGATGGCCACGACGATCCGCATGCCCGAGGTGCTCGCCAATGTCACCGAGGCGGCCGTGCAGAAGTGGCTCGTGGCTCCCGGCGACGAGGTCGCCGTCGGGCAGCCGTTCGCCGAGATCGAGACCGAGAAGGCTGTCGTCGAGTACATGGCCGAGACGGCCGGTACCGTGCTGCAGCTGCTCATCGGGGAGGGCGACGCTGTCGACGTCGGTGCTCCCATCGCCATCGTGGGAGAGGCAGGGGAGGTGGCCCCTGCCTCTCCCGCGGCAGATCCGTCTGCCGCTGCGTCCGACGGGGGCTCTGTGGTGGTGACCCCGTCGGACGCCGCAACAGTGTCGCCTGCGGCGCCCGCCGCGGCCCCCGCTCCCGCCGCCGCGCCCGTCTCCGACGACTCCGGCGCGCGTCGCTTCGTCAGCCCGCTCGTGCGCCGCTTGGCGCGCGAGAATGGACTCAGCCTCGCCGGTGTCGTGGGTTCGGGCCCCGGCGGTCGCATCGTGCGGCGCGACGTGCAGGCGCTGCTCGCCGCCGGCCCGAGCGCCGCCCCGGCTGCTGCAGCCCCGGGCGCTGCCGCGGCGCCCGCCGCGGCGCCCGCGGGCCTCGAACCCGAGCTGCTGCCGACCTCGCGCATGCGCAAGACCATCGCGCGCCGCCTGACCGAGAGCAAGAGCACGGTTCCGCACTTCTACCTCACGGCCGACTGCCGCGTCGACCGCCTGCTCGAGCTGCGCCGCGAGATCAATGCGATCGACGGCGTGAAGATCTCGGTCAACGACCTCGTGGTGAAGGCGGTCGCCGCGGCGTTCGTCGATGTTCCCGAGGCCAACACGACCTGGACGGATGAGGGGATGCTGCGCCACCGCACGGCCGACATCGCGATCGCCGTCTCGCTCGATGACGGCCTCGTGACCCCGGTCGTGCGCGGCGTCGAGTCGCTCAGCGTCACGGCGCTCTCGGCCGCGATCACCGATCTCGCGACCCGCGCCCGCAGCGGAGGCCTCAAGCAGCACGAGATCGAGGGCGGCAGCTTCGCCGTGTCGAACCTCGGCATGTTCGGCACGCCGGCGTTCAGCGCGATCATCAACCCGCCGCAGGCCGGAATCCTCGCCGTGGGCGCGGCCCGCCCGGCGCCGATCGTCGTCGACGGCGCGCTCGCCGTGGGCACCCTCATGACGGTCACGCTGTCGGCCGACCACCGGGTGCTGGATGGCGCGCTCGCCGCGCGCTGGCTCGCCGCCTTCGTCGCCCGCATCGAGAACCCGGTCTCGATCCTCGCCTGACGCGCGGCCGCGCCTCCCGCGCGTGAGCGCTCCCGCGCTCCTGCGTTCCTGCAAAGAACGCAGATTCTTTCACGCGTCAAACGCGGCATAACTGCCTCCAGGCACCCTGAAACCGATACTGTTCCACTGTTTGCTGTACCAGCTGAACGGGAGAGTTCATGAAGATCGCCATCAGGCGCGAGCCGATCGAGGGGGAGCGGCGCGTCGCCGCGACTCCCGCGGCCGTCGCCCAGTACGTCGCCGCCGGCTACGCGGTGACCGTGCAGAAGGGGGCCGGCATCGCGGCCGGCTACGCCGACGCCGCCTATGCCGAGGCAGGGGCCGAGCTCGTCGCGAGCATCCCCCTGAAGACGACCGAGGTCTTGATCCACGTGCGTCCGCTCGATGCGGAGACGATCGGGAAGCTGCCGAAGGGCGCCATCACGATCGGCTTCGCCTCGCCCGCGAGCGAGCTCGACGGCGTCGCCGCGCTCGCCGCCCGGGGCATCACGGCGTTCTCGCTCGAGCTGATCCCCCGCATCTCACGGGCCCAGTCGATGGACGCACTGACCTCGCAGGCCCTCGTCGCCGGCTACCGCTGCGTGCTCGAGGGCGCCATGCGCTTCCCCCGCTTCCTGCCGCTGTTCATGACGGCCGCCGGCACCATCCCTCCCGCGCGCGTGCTCGTGCTCGGTGCGGGCGTGGCCGGGCTGCAGGCGATCGCGACCGCCAAGCGCCTCGGCGCCAAGGTCTCGGCCTACGACGTGCGCTCGGCCTCGGCCGACGAGGTGCAGTCGATGGGCGGCACGTTCATCCACCTCGACCTCGATGCCGCGGCCGACGCCGCGGGCGGCTACGCGAAAGAGCTCGCCGCCGATCGGGCCGACCGGCAGCGCGAGCTGCTCGCGCCGTACATCGCCGATGCCGACATCATCATCACGACGGCCGCGATCCCCGGCCGCCCCGCGCCGCGCCTCGTGACGACCTCCATGGTCACGGGCATGGCCCCCGGGTCGATCATCGTCGATCTGGCCGCCGAGACCGGCGGCAACGTCGAGGGCGCGAAGCCGGGCGACGACGTGCTGGTGCCCGTCACCGGTGGTCACGTGACGATCGTCGGCATGAAGGATGCCGCGTCGACGATGCCGTTCGACGCCTCGCGCCTGCTCGGCCAGAACATCGCCAACCTCGTCGCGCTCATGACGCGCGACGGGGGCACCCTCGCACCCGACTTCGACGACGAGGTCGTCGCGGGCGCGTGCCTCACTCACGAGGGGGCGGTGCGGCACGAGCCGACCGCCGCCGCCATCGCCGACCGGAAGGGCGGGAACTGATGGACGCCATCACCCTGCTGACCCTCTTCGTGCTCTCGGTGTTCGTCGGCTTCGAGGTCGTCTCGAAGGTGTCGAGCACGCTGCACACCCCGCTCATGTCGGGCGCCAACGCGATCCACGGCATCATCCTGGTCGGCGCGGTCATCGTCGCCGGGCAGGCGGAGAGCATCCCGGTGCTCGTCGTCGCGCTCGTCGCCGTGCTGCTCGCCACCGTCAACCTGGTCGGCGGCTTCGTCGTCACCGACCGCATGCTCGAGATGTTCGGCGGCCGCAAGCCCGCCGCTGCGAAGGATCGCGAGGAGTCGAAGTGATGCTGCTCAGCCCCGAGTGGACCGCCGTGCTGTACCTGATCGCGGCCGTGTGCTTCATCCTCGCCCTGAAGGGCCTCAGCTCGCCGAAGTCGGCGCGCCGCGGCAACCTCATCGGCGCGTTCGGTGCCCTGCTCGCCATGGTCGTCGTCTTCCTCTCGACCGAGCTCGACAACGTGGCGCTCATCCTCGGCGTCATCGCCGTCGGCACCGTCATCGCCGTGCCCGCCTCGCGCATGGTCAAGATGACGCAGATGCCGCAGCTCGTCGCCCTCTTCAATGGCGTCGGCGGCGGCGCTGCCGCGCTCGTCGCGCTGCTCGAGCTGACGCACGTCGACGACCTCGGCAGCGTCATCGCCGTCGCGTTCACGGTGCTCGTCGGCGCCGTGTCGTTCTCGGGCTCGGCGATCACCTTCGCCAAGCTGCAAGAGCTCATGCCGACGCGGCCCATCGTGTTCCCCGGCGCTCCCGTCGTCATCAGCCTCGTCGCGCTCGGCTCGCTCGCGAGCGCCGTGTGGCTGGTGCTCTCGGGAGACACGACGGCGGCGTACGTGCTGCTCGCGCTCGGCACCGCGCTCGGCGTGCTCGTCGTGCTGCCGGTCGGCGGTGCCGACGTGCCCATCGTCATCTCGCTGCTCAACGCGTTCACGGGCCTCACCGTGGCGGCCTCGGGCCTCGTGCTCGGCAACACGCTGCTGCTCGTCGCGGGCACCCTCGTGGGAGCATCCGGAACCATCCTCACCCGCGCCATGGCCTCGGCCATGGGGCGCAGCGTCGCAGGAACCCTGTTCGGCGCCTTCCGCGGCGGGTCGAGCGCCGGTTCGACCGCCCAGAGCGACCGCCCCGTGCGCAGCTCGAGCGCGGAGGACGTCGCCATCCTGCTCGGCTACGCGCAGCGCGTCATCGTCGTGCCGGGCTACGGTCTCGCCGTCGCTCAGGCGCAGCACACGATGGCCGAGCTCGCCACGACGCTCGAGGCGAAAGGCATCGAGGTCGTCTTCGGCATCCACCCCGTGGCGGGCCGCATGCCCGGCCACATGAACGTGCTGCTCGCCGAGGCGAACGTGCCGTACGAGGTGCTCGCCGAGATGGACGAGGTGAACCCGCAGTTCAAGAACTGCGACGTCGCGCTCGTGGTCGGGGCGAACGACGTCGTGAACCCGGCCGCCAAGACGAGCCCGGGCTCGCCGATCTACGGCATGCCCATCCTCGACGTCGCGTCGGCACGCCAGGTGGTCTTCCTCAAGCGCTCGATGCGCCCCGGCTTCGCGGGCATCGAGAACGACCTGCTGTTCGAGCCGCAAACGACGCTGCTGTTCGGCGACGCGAAAGACTCGCTGACGAAGGTGCTCACGGCGGTCAAGAACCTCTGACGCCGGATGCCCGTCCGATCGCCGCACGCGCCCTCGGGCCGTGCGGCGGTCGGCGTTCGGGCGCGGCTCAGACCTTGTCGCGCCAGCTGCCCGTCGGAGCGTCGTCGCCCTCGACGATCTCGATCTCGCTCGTGTCGAGCGGCGGCAGCGCGATCGTCTCGGTGGGCGGGGCGATCATGGTCGCCTCGTCGCGCCGGTGCCGCAGCACGGTGTCGATGTACGAGCTCAGGGCCTCTGCGAGCGGGATCGCGCGGCCCTCGTTCTGCGAGAGGTACCAGCGGTGCTCGAGCAGCTGGTGGAACATCTCGGGCGTCTCGAGCTTGCCGCGCAGGTCTTTCGGGATGGCCCGCACGACGGGCTCGAACACGCGCGCGAGCCACTCGTGGGCCACGACCTCTTCATCCGCCTCCCGATCGGGGTAGTTGGATGCCGCGTACGAGTCGAGGTCGTTGAGCAGGCGGCGCGCCTGGTTCTCCTCCGCATCGACGCCGGTCAGCCGCAGCAGGCGCCGCGTGTGATGTCCCGCATCCACGACCTTGGGGCGGATGCGCACCTCGGTGCTCTCGCCGTCGGTCGTGATCGCGAGCTCTTCAATGTCGAAGCCGAGGTCGTTGAGCCGCTCGACGCGCTGGTTGATGCGCCAGCGCTCCGAGCGGTCGAACGACTCCCAGCCCGTGAGCTCCTTCCACAGCGACCGGTAGGCCTCGATGATGCCGTTGCTCGTCTCGATGGCGTCGACGCTCTCGTCGAGGCGGCCGCCGGCCTCGAGGTCGAGCAGCTCGCCCGCGATGTTGACGCGCGCGATCTCGAGGTCGTTCTCGCGCTGGCCGTTCGAGAGCCCGCCCTCATACAGCTGGCCGGTCTCTGCATCGACGAGGTAGGCCGCAAATGCGCCCGCGTCGCGGCGGAACAGCGTGTTCGAGAGCGAGACGTCGCCCCAGAAGAAGCCGATGATGTGCAGGCGCACGAGCAGCAGGGCGAGGGCATCCACGAGGCGCGTCGCCGTGTCGGGCCGCAGGGTCTGCGAGTAGAGGGCCCGGTAGGGCAGCGAGAAGCGCAGGTGACGAGTGACGAGCACGGGCAGCAGCTCTTCGCCCTCGGCGCTCACCCGGCCCGTGATGACGGCGACGGGCTCGACGCAGGGGATGTCGAGGCGCTGCAGCGTGCGCAGCATGTCGTACTCGCGCCGCGCCATCTCCTCCGTCGTCTCTTTCACGGCGACCACGAAGTCGCTCATGTGCACGAAGCGCACGAGGTGGCGCGAGATGCCCTTCGGCAGCGAGGCGATGGCGTCGTCGGGCCAGAGCTCGAGGGGCAGCTGCCACGGCAGATCGAGCAGCGCAGGGTCGGTGAGGGCCGAGGTGATCGAGAGCGAGGCGCTCATGCGGGCTCCTGTCGCGGGAGGGGGACCGGCTGAATGCGGCGAGGGCGGGGTGCTGGTCTCAGCACGCCCGCCCTCGCCGGTGGATCACGCGGCGTCTCAGCTCGAGACGGGCTCCTTGTTCAGGCGCAGGCCCGAGGCGGTGTCGAACACGTGCACGTGCTTCGGCTCGGGCGTGATGTAGACGGTGTCGCCGCTGTGCGGGTGCACGCGGCCGTCGACGCGGGCGACGATGTCGACGCGCTGGCCCTGCACCTCGGTCTTGCCGTACAGGTAGCCGTCGGCGCCGAGCTCTTCGACGATCTCGACCTCGACCGGCAGGCCGTCGCCGCTCGTCTTCACGATCATGTCCTCCGGGCGCACGCCCACGGTCACGATCTTCTCGCTCGTCGACGAGAGCACGTCGCGCGCGACGGGCGCGATCGCCGTGCCGAACTTGACGCCGCCGTCGGCGACCTCGGCCGGGAACAGGTTCATCGCGGGCGAGCCGATGAAGCCGGCCACGAAGACGTTGTTCGGGGTCTCGTACAGGTCGCGCGGCGTGCCGACCTGCTGCAGGATGCCGTCTTTCAGCACCGCGATGCGGTCGCCCATGGTGAGCGCCTCGGTCTGGTCGTGCGTGACGTAGACCGTCGTGACGCCGAGGCGGCGCTGCAGCGACGCGATCTGGGTGCGGGTCTGCACGCGCAGCTTCGCGTCGAGGTTCGACAGCGGCTCGTCCATGAGGAACACCTGCGGCTGGCGCACGATCGCGCGGCCCATGGCGACGCGCTGACGCTGGCCGCCCGAGAGCGCCTTCGGCTTGCGGTCGAGGTAGGGCTCGAGGTCGAGCAGCTTGGCGGCCTCGAGCACGCGGGTCGCGCGCTCGTCTTTGTTGATGCCGGCGATCTTGAGCGCGAAGCCCATGTTCTCGGCGACCGTCATGTGCGGGTAGAGCGCGTAGTTCTGGAACACCATCGCGATGTCGCGGTCTTTCGGCGGCACGTCGGTGACGTTGCGCTCGCCGATGAAGATGTTGCCGTCGTTCACCTCTTCGAGGCCCGCGAGCATGCGGAGCGAGGTGGACTTGCCGCAGCCCGAAGGGCCGACGAGGACGAGGAACTCGCCATCGCCCACGTGCAGGTCGAGCGCGTCGACCGCGGGAACCGTGGAACCCGGGTAGAGGCGGGTGGCCTTGTCAAAGGTCACAGTAGCCATGCTGATCTTCTCCTTCACCGGCAGGTACGTGCCGGACGATCCGTAGTGAATGGATGTGCCGAATAGGCGTGGTGGGCATCGTCGACCACCGACCCTCAGTATGCCATCTCCCTCGCTCGGGGCCCATTCCGGGGTCTCACCTGGCCACTGCATAGGCCCACGTCGTACTATCAAGCGGGGCGCCGTGTGCGCCCTTCACCGTGTACCGGGGCCGAACCGCCTCGACGTCGAATGAGGTTCCATGAGCGACCAGCGATCCGCGCACGAGCGGCCGTCGAAGAATGAGCGGCGTGCCGAGGCCCGTGAGAAGGCTCGCCAGCTGCGCCAGGAGCACGAGAAGAAAGAGCGCCGCACCCGCCTGCTGTTGCAGGGCGGCATCGCGCTCGCGGCCGTGGCGATCATCGCCGTCATCGCGCTCGTCCTCGTCAACTCGGTGCGACCCGAGGGCCCGGGCCCGCGCAACATGGCGAGCGACGGCATCCGCATCGGCGAAGCATTCGCGGCCGTCCCGACGCCCGCACTGCCCGCGGGTGACCGGCCGGTCGTGTCGGAGGCGAACCCCGACGGCGTCGTCGACATCCAGATCGTCCTCGACTACTTGTGCCCTATCTGCGGCGAGTTCGAGGCGACCAACGGAGAGTTCATCGGCACCCTCGTCGAGTCGGGTGCCGCGACCGTCGAGTACCGGCCGATTGCCATCCTCACGAGCCGCTCCGCGGGCACCGAGTACTCGTTGCGCGCCGCCAATGCCGCCGCGTGCGTCGCCAACTACAGCCCTAACGCGTTCTTCGATTTCAACGCGAGCCTCTTCGCCGAGCAGCCTGAGGAGGGCACGCCGGGGCTCGACGACGCCCGGCTCATCGAGCTGGCAGGAGGGGTCGCGACCACCGCGGGCGGAATCGAGGACTGCATCACCGAGCGCACCTTCGAGTCGTGGGTGAAGGCGGCGACGACCCGCGCCCAAACCGGCCCGCTCCCCATCCGCGACGTCGAGATCGAGGGCATCGTCGGAACCCCGACGATCTTCGTGAACGGCCAGGTCTACGAGTACACCTACCCGTTCGATCAGGGCGAGTTCGCGCAGTTCGTGCTGCAGGCGGCCGGCGACGAGTTCGCGACCAACCCGACGCCGACGCCCACCCCCACCCCGACGCCGTAGCGCCGGTAGTCTGGAGGAGGGCCACGCGCCCCGGCCGTTCGCGGCCACGCCGACTTGGCGCAATTGGTAGCGCACCCGACTTGTAATCGGGCGGTTGCGGGTTCAAGTCCCGCAGTCGGCTCTCTGCACATCGCGGCAAACCGGATGCTCATGCGCTCCGAATCGTCAATACCCCCGACCGGGGGCGAAAAAGGCGCGACACGCCCCCCACTTCGCGGGGCATTCGTTCGTTTTTCGACTATGCGTACTTGGCCGCACCGCGGCCTGGGCATACCGTGAAACCAGACAGCCGGGGGGCTGTCGAGACCACACGTTCGGGGGGTGTGTCACGTGTTGCGTTCTGTCTATGTCGGATCCGCGCTGACCGCGGTGATGCTGGTCGTCATGCCCTTCCTGGGCAGCACCGGCTCCGATCTCTCGAACCTGCTCTCGGCAGGGTCCGCCAGTGATGAAGCCGTAAGCACGGCGACCGGCGACGACTCGATCGTGCCGCTCATCGACATCGTCGAGCGGCAGGCGGCGGCTGACGCCGAGTCGGCCGACGACGCGGCCTCGAACGGCGACGGCAGCACGACGACCTCGGCCGAAGAGTCGGCCGGTTCCGCAGGTGCGGGATCGACGACGTCCGGCGGCACCACCGAGGGCGGCTCGACCGGCGGCTCCGCGCCCGCCCCGAGCGCCCCTGCTCCGAGCACCCCTGCCCCGAGCGCACCCGCTCCGAGCGCACCCGCTCCGAGCGCACCGGCCCCGAGTGCTCCCGCGTGCCCCGCAGCCATCGGCGGTTCCACGCCGGGTGCCCCGAGCCGCACCTCGCCTCTCGGCGTGGCCGGCACGACCTCGGCCGACCTGCAGTCTTTCGCTCAGCAGTACAACGCCATCCGCGTCGCGAACTGCCTCGCTCCGGTGCCGTTCGCGAACATCCGCTACGACTCCTGCATGGAGGACCGCCTGTTCTGGATGGCGGAGGACCCCTCGACCGACCCGATGAGCGCGTGGGGCCACATCGGCTCGGTGCGCAGCGACGGTGTGCCGAGCGTCGGCTGCGACGGCAACCTCGCCGGCGGGTCGGGCAACACCGGCGCGACCGTCGCTCAGAAGTGGTGGGACTCGACCGCGCACCGCGCGTCGCTCTACAAGCCCACCTTCACGGGCAGCACCACCGGCGTCTGCATCCTGTTCTCGATGACGCACGGCGGCGTGCCGAACGAGCCCTACTCCTTCACCCGCGCGGCTGCGCGCTGGGTCACCTGCTGAGCGGAGACGGATCATGCGCATCGGGGGGATCGACTACCGCACGACCACTGCTGTCGCGGCGCTCGCCGTCGTGATCGGGCTCGCCGTGCCCGTCGTCTCGGCGCCGGGAACGGTTGGCATCGCTGCGGCGAGCAGTGCCGCGAACGGCTCCACGGTCGACGCCAGCACGAGCGGCGGCACCGCAGAGTCCGCCGATCAGCAGCTCGCGCCGACCGCGGAGCCCGACGCGACGCCGTTCGAGCCCGTCGCCTCGCCGACGCCCGTGGCCAGCGCCCAGGCGCAGCCCGAGCGCACCGGCTCGGGTACCGCGATCACCTCCGTCACCGCCGGCAGCGCGGGTCGACCGGCGGCGACCGCGCCCGCGAAGCCGCTCGCGGCCCAGCCCGCAGCGATCGTGCCGGCGCCGAGCGCCTCGCCCACCTCGAGCGGTGGCTGCCCCGCGGCCATCACCGGCACCACTCCGGGCGCCCCGAGCCGCACCTCGCCGCTCGGCGTGGCCGGCACGACCTCGGCCGACCTGCAGTCGTTCGCCGTCGCCTACAACGCCATCCGCGTCGCGAACTGCCTCGCTCCCGTGCCGTTCGCGAACATCCGCTACGACTCCTGCATGGAGGACCGCCTGTTCTGGATGGCGGAGGACCCCTCGACCGACCCGATGAGCGCGTGGGGCCACATCGGCTCGGTGCGCAGCGACGGTGTGCCGAGCGTCGGCTGCGACGGCAACCTCGCCGGCGGGTCGGGCAACACCGGCGCGACCGTCGCTCAGAAGTGGTGGGACTCGACCGCGCACCGCGCGTCGCTCTACAAGCCCACCTTCACGGGCAGCACCACCGGCGTCTGCATCCTGTTCTCGATGACGCACGGCGGCGTGCCGAACGAGCCCTACGCCTTCACCCGCGCCGCTGCCCGCTGGGTCACCTGCTGACCCGTGCCCGGCCCGGCTCGGTAGGCTGACGCCACCGGGCGCCACGGCGGCCCTCGGGGAGGGACACGCTCGTGAGCACTGCACTGCGCTGGGGAATCCTGGCCACCGGCCACATCGCCCGCACCTTCGCCCGCGACCTCGCGGATGCGGGGTTCACGATGACCGCGGTGGGGTCGCGCGCGCCCGGCGCGGCCGAGGCGTTCGCGGCCGAGTTCGGCATCCCGAACCCGCACGGCAGCTACGAGCAGCTCGTCTCGGACCCCGAGGTCGACGTGGTCTACGTGGCGACGCCGCACCCGTTCCATCTCGACGCGGCCCTGCTCGCGATCGACGCGGGCAAGCACGTGCTCATCGAGAAGCCGCTCACCCTGAACCGGGCGGATGCGCAGCGCATCGCCGATCGTGCGGCCGAGCGCGGCGTCGTCGCCATGGAGGCGATGTGGACCCGGTTCCTGCCCCACATGGTGCACCTGCGCGAGCTCATTGCCGCGGGCGCCATCGGCGACGTGCGCACCGTCATCGCCGACCACACGCAGGCGCTGCCGACCGACCCCGAGCACCGGCTACAGAACCCCGCCCTCGGCGGCGGGGCCCTGCTCGACCTCGGCATCTACCCGGTGTCGTTCGCGGTCGACGTGCTCGGGCTGCCGACGAGCATCCTCGCGCACGCCGCCATGACGCCGACGGGCGTCGACCGGCAGACGGCGATGATCTTCGGCTACGACGACGGTCGGCAGGCCGTGCTGCAGTGCGCCCTCGACACGGCGGGCTCCAACCGCGCCGTCGTGTTGGGCACGGCCGGCGCGATCGAGCTCGACCGGGTCTGGTACACCCCCACCGTGCTCACCCGGTACGACCGCGACTGGGCGGTCGTCGAGCGCTTCACGCAGCCGGTGGCGACGCGCGGCATGCACTTCCAGGCCGCGGAGCTCGAGCGCCGTGCTGCGGGCGGGGTGCCGACCTCGCTACCCATCGACGAGTCGGTCGCCATCATGGGCGTGCTCGATGAGGTGCGCGGGCTCATCGGTCTGCGCTACCCGGGCGAGTAGCTCGTGGGCGCGCTCGGTATCATGAGCCCATGACCGAGCCCGAGCAGCCGCTGAGCCGACGTGCCCTGCGCGATGCGAAGGCGAGCGGACGGGCATCGGCCTCGAGCGCGCCGGCGACCGCTGCGCCGGATGCCGCTACCGGTGGTCCTGCCGCCGACGAGGCCGCGACGGGCGGCATCGGCGCCTTCGTGAAACGGCATCCTCGGGCGATCCTGACCACGGCGCTCTCGGTGGGGTTCTTGCTGCTGGCGACCGGTGCGCTGTTCGCCGGGGTGTCGATCGGCTCGGCCTCGGCGGTCGAGCCCGACCCCGTCGTGTCGGCGACGCCCGAGCCCGATCCGCGCCCGTTGCCGGCGGCGATCGCGGCGCCCAGCCGGCTGCGCACGTGCTCGGTCGACGCGCTCGCGCGCGATCCGCGGCTCACCACCCTCTTCGGTTCGGTCATCAACGCCACGACGGGCGAGCTGCTCTGGGATCGCCAGGCCGCGGTTCCGGCGCGCACGGCGAGCGTGCTCAAGGTGCTCACGGCCGCCGTCGCCCTGTCGGCCCTCGGCCCCGACTACCGCATGACGACGCGGGTCGTGCCAGGAACGACGCCCGGCTCCGTCGTGCTCGTGGGCGGCGGTGACGCGACGCTCAGCCGCTTGCCCGCCGGCCAGGAGAGCGTCTACCCGGGTGCCCCGAAGCTCGCCGACCTCGCGGCGCAGACCGTCGCCGCCTACGCCGCCGCGAACCCCGACGCCCCCGGCATCACCGAGGTCGTGCTCGACTCGACCTACTGGAGCAGCGCCGACAAGTGGGACTCGTCGTGGGCGCGCAGCGAGCAGACCATCGGGTACCACTCGGAGGTCACCGCCCTGCAGGTCGACGGCGACCGCCGCGAGCCCTGGCTGACCACGAGCCCGCGGTCGACCGACCCCGTCGGCCGCGCGGGTGCCGCGTTCGCCGCCGCGCTCGCGAACGCGGGCAACCCCGCGGGCACGCCGACCACCAGCCTCGGCTCGGCCGTGAGCACCACGGTGCTCGCCCAGGTGCAGTCGCAACCCGTCAAGACGCTCATCGGCCAGATGCTGCCGAGCAGCGACAACACCCTCGCCGAGATGCTCGCCCGGGTCTCGTCGCGAGTCATCGGGCTCGACGGCTCGGCGGCCTCGCTCAGCCAGACCTTCACGGGCGTGCTGAACGTGTACGGCGTGCCGACCACCGGCATCAGCATCCGCGACGGATCGGGCCTCAGCCACCTCAACGCCGTGCCGGCCCAGTATGTCGCCGAGCTCTTCGCGGTCATCAACGGTGGCGGCCAGAACCTCGAGATCATCACGGGGGCGCTGCCCGTCGCCGGTGTCAGCGGCAGCCTCGCGAGCCGGTTCACCGGCTCGAACGCGGTCGCGCGCGGCGCCGTGCTCGCCAAGACCGGGTGGATCGACACCTCGTACTCGCTCGGCGGCATCGTGCGGGCGGCCGACGGCTCGGTGCTGACCTTCGCGTTCTACGCCATCCGCGACGGCATCGGGGCCGACGCGAAGGCCGCGCTCGACACGCTCACCACGGGCGTGTTCACGTGCGGCGACAACCTCTCGAACAACTGACCCCTTCCCGCACCGGAGGCGACATGGCCCGCGCGCTCGTGATCATCGATGTGCAGAACGACTTCACGGAGGGCGGGGCGCTCGGCGTCGAAGGCGGAGCGGCCGTCGCCGCCGCCATCACCGAGCACCTGCGCGAGAACCCCGATGCCTACGATGTCGTGATCGCCTCGCGCGACTGGCACGACGCCGATAACGACAACGGCGGGCACTTCGCCCTCGACGGGCCGCCCGACTTCATCGATACCTGGCCGCGGCACTGCATGGCGGGCACCGAGGGCGCCGAGTACCACCCGGCGATCGACACGGGCCTCATCGACATCCACGTGCGCAAGGGGCAGGGCGTGCCCGCCTACTCGATCTTCGAAGGGGTCACCGACGACGGTCGTCGCATCGTCGCGGCCCTCGACGATCTCGGGGTCACCGACGTCGACGTCGTCGGCATCGCGACCGACTACTGCGTGCGGGCGTCGGCGCTGGATGCCCTCGCCGCCGGTCGGCGCGTGCGCGTGCTGAGCGACCTCGTGGCAGGGGTCGCCCCGGCGTCGAGCGCAGCCGCCCTGCGCGAGCTCGCGGCAGCGGGTGCGACGGTCGAGCCCGCCGCGCCCTGACGGCGACGGCTCAGACCAGCAGCTGGTGCTTCGCCAGCTCGCGGTAGAGGGGCGTCGAGGCGACGAGTTCGCTGTGCGTGCCGACGCCCACGACCCGCCCATGGTCGAGCACGACGATCTGATCGCTGTCGACGACGGTCGAGAGCCGGTGGGCGATGACGATGAGCGTGCGGTCCTCCGCGACCGCGTCGATCGCCTCGCGCATGCGCTGCTCGTTGACCCCGTCGAGCGACGATGTCGACTCGTCGAGCAGCAGGATCGGGGGCGCGGCGAGCAGCGCGCGGGCGATCGCCAGGCGCTGGCGCTCGCCGCCCGAGAGCATGACGCCGTCTTCCCCGACCTGCGCATCCAGCCCCCGCTCGTCACGGTCGAGCACCTCGCCGAGGTTGACCGAGCGCAGCACGGCGACGCACTGCTCGTCGCTGGCCTCGGGGGTGCCGAGCAGCAGGTTGTCGCGCAGCGTGCCGGCGAGCACGGGCGCGTCTTGCTCGACATAGCCGATCTGCGCGCGCAGCTCGTGCCGGTCGAGGGCGCGGATGTCGGTACCGCTCGTGCGGATGACGCCCTCGGTCGGGTCGTAGAACCGCTCGATGAGGGAGAGCACCGTGCTCTTGCCGGCACCGCTGGGGCCGACGAGCGCGGTGCGCGAACCGACGGGAACGGCGAAGCTCACGCCGGCCAGAACGGCCCTGTCTCGGGGATGCTCGCCCACGACCTCCGCGATGACCTTTTCCTCCTCGGTGCGGTGCGCCGCCTCCGGGTACCGGAAGTGCACATCGTCGAACTCGACCGCCGCGAGCGAGTCGGTGGACGCGGCCGGCACGACCTGGGCATCGCCCTCGGTCTCGCTCGGCAGCCCGATGATCTCTTGGATGCGCCCGAGCGCGCCGAGCGCCGAGTTGACGCTCGTGATGGCGCCGAACGCCTGCCCGAGCGGCCCGATGAGCAGGAACAGGAACAGGATGAACGCCACGAGGTCGGCGACCCCGATGACCCCCGCGGCGACGCGGAAGCCGCCCACGCCGAGCACGACGAGGAACGACACCTGCAGCGCGATCGACGAGATCGGCACGACCAGGGCCGAGATCTTCGCGACCTTGATGCCCTGCTCCCACGCGCCGACGGCGTTCTGGTCGACGACGACGATCTCGCGCTCGGTCGCGTTCGCGGCGCGCACCGTGCGCACCGACGAGATCGAGCGCTCGACGGCCGCCGCGAGGTCGCCGACCTTCTCCTGCGCCTTCCGGCTGGCCACGCGGATGCGCTGCGAGAGCAGCACGACGGTGACGACCGACACGGCGATGACGAGCACCGTGAGCCCGAGCAGCACGGGGTCGATGATGATCATGGCGATGAGCGCGCCCAGGAAGGTGAGGCTGCCGCCGATGGCCTCGACGAGCCCCTGGGTGAGCACGGCGCGCAGCAGGGTGGTGTCGCTGCCGACGCGGCTCACGAGGTCGCCCGTGCGGCGCTGGTCGAACTCGCTGATGGGCAGGTTGAGCATGCGCCGCACGAGCGCGCGGCGGCTCGAGAGCACAACGCCCTCACCCGTGCGCTGCAGCAGGTAGTGCCCGAACCCGCTCAGCAGCGCCCCGACGACGACGAGTGCGACGAGCAGCGCGACGAGGGGCCCGAGGTCTCCGTCGTCTTCGACGACGGTGATCACCTGGCTGACGAGCAGCGGCTGCGCGAGCGAGGCGGCCGCGCCGACGATGCTGATGACGATCACCCAGCCGAGCACCACGCGGTGCTCGAGCAGATAGGGCAGCAGCTGGCGGAAGGTGGCGCGGGGCCCGTCGTCGACGGGGCGGCCGAAGCGGCGGCGGGGGGTCGGTGCGCTCGTGCTCATGACTCCATCCTGGCCGAGCCCTCCTCGGTGCCGGCCGTGCGACGGGGATAGGCTCTTCTCTCGTGCCCCAGCCCGTCATCACTGCCACCCAGCTCACCAAGACCTACGGCGACTTCACGGCCGTCGACGGCATCGACTTCGAGGTCGCTCCCGGTGAGTCGTTCGGGCTGCTCGGCCCCAACGGCGCGGGCAAGTCGACGACGATGCGCATGGTCGGGGCGGTGTCGACGCGTACGAGCGGGGCCCTGAGCATCCTGGGGCTCGACCCGAACGATCACGGCCCCGACATCCGCTCTCAGCTCGGAGTCGTGCCGCAGCAAGACAACCTCGATCAAGAGCTGCGCGTGCGCGACAACCTGCTCGTCTACGGGCGCTACTTCGGCCTGCCGCGCGCGGTCGTCGCCGAGCGGGCGGATGCGCTGCTCGAGTTCGCCCAGCTGACCGACCGCAAGAAGGCCAAGGTCGACGACCTCTCGGGCGGCATGAAGCGCCGCCTGACCATCGCGCGCGCGCTCATCAACGAGCCGCGTATCCTGCTGCTCGACGAGCCGACGACGGGCCTCGACCCGCAAGCCCGGCACATCCTCTGGGATCGCCTGTTCCGTCTCAAAGAGCAGGGCACGACGCTCGTTCTGACGACCCACTACATGGACGAGGCCGAGCAGCTCTGCGACCGGCTCGTCGTCGTCGACAAGGGGCGGATCATGGCGGAGGGCTCGCCCGCCGCGCTCATCCGCGAGTACTCCAGCAAAGAGGTGCTCGAGGTGCGCTTCGGCAGCGACAAGAACGCCGAGGTCGCCGAGCAGATCGCGGGGCTCGGTGAGCGTCTCGAGGTGCTGCCCGACCGCATCCTCGTCTACAGCGACAATGGCGAGGCCGCGCTCGAGGCGATCACGCACCGAGGTCTCGAGCCCATCACCTCGCTCGTGCGCCGCTCGAGCCTGGAAGACGTCTTCCTGCGCCTGACCGGGCGGAGCCTCATCGAATGACCCTTCAGTCGACGAATCAGGATGCCCAGCGCGCGCTCGCGGGCGGCGCCGCCCCGCGCCGCTGGGGCTCGTGGTACATCGCCGAGCACCGCATCCGTGCCATGAAGGGCTACGCCGGCGACGCGATCTTCCAGAGCTTCGGCAACCCGCTCATCTACCTCTTCGCCCTCGGGGTGGGGCTCGCGAGCCTCGTGCCGCAGGGCATCGGCGAGGTCAGCTACCTGCAGTTCGTGGCGCCCGCGCTCATGGCGACGGCGGCCATGACCGTCGCGGCGAACGAGACGAGCTACCCGATTATGATGGGGTTCAAGTGGAACCCGATCTTCTTCGGCATGAACGCCTCGCCCATCTCGGGCGGTCAGATCGTCAACGGCATGATGATCCACATCGCTCTGCGCGTGCTCGTGACCGTCTCGATCTACTTCGGCATCATCGTGCTGTTCGGGGCGGTGCCGTCGGGCATCGGCTGGCTCGCGATCGGGGCCGCGACCCTCACGGGCATGGCGATCGGCGTCATCCTGTCGACCTACACCTCGACGATCGAAGAGGATCGCGGTCAGATGGCGATGCTGCAGCGCTTCGGCATCACGCCGCTCTTCTTGTTCTCGGGCACGTTCTTCCCGCTCGAGCAGCTGCCGGTCTGGCTGCAGCCGATCGGCTGGGCGTCGCCGCTCTGGCACGGCACCGAGCTCGGCCGTGTGCTCACCTACGGCGCCGACGAGCCCATCTGGCTCACGGTCACGCACGTCGGCTACCTGACGACGCTGCTCGTCGTCGGCCTGTGGGCGACCCGCAAGCACTTCGTGCGGAGGTTGAACAAGTGAGCACCACGACGGCCGCCCCGGCCCTGCAGCCGCGCCGCAGCGCCCTGTACGCGGGCAACACCCGCGCGGTCATCCATCGGGGCCTGCTCGCGACGCGCAGCACGAACTACCTCGTCGTGCTCAGCGGGTTCTTCGAGCCGGTGTTCTACCTGCTGTCGCTCGGCATCGGCTTCGGGGCCCTCGTCGGCACCGTGCAGACCTCGACGGGCCAGGAGGTGCCGTACGCCGCCTTCATCGCCCCAGCGCTGCTCGCCGTGTCGGCCATGAACGGCGCGGTGTACGACTCGACCTGGAACGTGTTCTTCAAGCTCAACTACTCGAAGCTGTACCAGGGCATGCTCACGACCTCGCTCGGCCCGCTCGACGTGGCCCTCGGCGAGATCTTCCTGGCCCTGCTGCGCGGTGCGATGTACGCCGTCGGCTTCATGGTGATCATGCAGGCCTTCGGGCTCAACCTCGCCTGGACGGCCCTGCTGGCGCTGCCCGCCGTGCTGCTCATCGCCTTCGGCTTCGCGAGCCTCGGCATGGCGATCACGAGCTACATGAAGACGTTCCAGCAGATCGAGTGGGTCACGTTCATCATGCTGCCGATGTTCCTGTTCTCGGCGACGTTCTATCCGATCACGGTCTACCCCGAAGCCATCCAGTGGGTGATCCAGGCGCTGCCGCTGTGGCACGGCGTCGAGCTCGTGCGCGGGCTCACGACGGGCGCCCTGTCGAGCATGATGCTCGTGCACGTCGGCTACTACCTCGTGATGATCGCGATCGGGGTCGTCTTCACGACGAACCGGCTGCGGGCGCTCTTCCTGAAGTAGCTACCGCACCGAGCGCACGGGCAGCACGGCGAGCCCGCCGAGCGTCGCCGCGACGGCCGAGGCGATGAAGAGCGCCGTGAAGCCGCCGGTCGCCGCGACGAGCAGCGCACCGATGAGCGGCGCGACGGCCTGCGGCACGGCGAGCGCGACGTTCATGATGCCGAGGTCCTTTCCGCGCGTGTGGCGGTCGGGTAGCACCTGGGTCGCGAGCGCCTGGTCGACGGCCATGAAGCTGCCGTATCCGATGCCGAGGAACGCCGCGGCGACCATCGCGATCGTGTAGTCGGGGGCCACCGCGAGCAGCAGGGCGGCGAGGGCCTGCAGGTAGGCGGCGACGTACACGAAGGGCTTGCGCTGCCCGAAGCGGTCGCTCAGGCGACCGAAGCCGAGCGCGGCGACCGTGAAGAACACGAGGTACACGACGGTGAGCAGCAGCAGGTCGTCTTCGGCCGTGCCGGTGCGGCCGAGCCCGTAGAGGATGAAGTAGAGCAGCAGCGTCGTGCCGAGCGCGTTGCCGATGTTGACGAGCACGCGGCTCACGAGGGTCCAGGCGAAGTCGGGGTGGGCGACCGGGTTGATCCAGAGACCCGTGATGAGCATCCGGGGCCGGAAGGCCGGTCGCAGGATGCGCGGCAGGGCCTCGTCGCGCACCCCCAGCAGAAACGGCATCACGAGCACGACGAGCAGCCCGGCGACGAGCACGTAGCCCCCGAACAGGCCGAGGCCGAGGATCAGCACGAGCACGATGCCCAGCACCGTGCCGATCGCCTGCGGCGCCGAGACCCAGGCCGAGACGAAGCCGCGCTGCTCGACGGGCACCTGGTCGGCGATCGTGGCGGTGATGCCCGCCGAGGCCATGCAGAAGCCGCTGATGGCGAGCGACCAGGCCACGCCGATGCCGACGAGGGAGGTCTGCAGGCCGAGCGCGATGAGGGCGGCGGCGAACAGCAGGGTGCCGGCGAGGATCCAGGGCTTGCGGCGGCCGAATCGCGAGGTCGTGCGGTCGCTCAGCGCGCCCGTGAGGGGGAAGACGATGAGGGCGCAGGCTCCCGCGATGGCGGAGATGATGCCGAACGCGACCACGCTCTGCGTCCAGTCGTCTCCGCTTGCGAGCGCGTCGACCTCCTGCGGCAGCAGCAGCTGCACGGGGGTCAGTTGAGCCATCCAGATGCCGAGCCACGCGGTGGCGAAGAGGGCGATCCAGCGGGCGCTGACCTTGCGGGTCGGCTCGGCGAACGGGGTGAAGGCAGGAGGCGGGGGCGGCGTGCTCACAGGCGCCAGAGTAGTGCCGCGAGCGCCCCGACCGAGCGTCGCGCCCCGAACAGGGGGTGCGCTCGGCTCAGCCGCGAATCTGCTGCAGCACGCGCGCGGTCGCGAGTGCGGCCTCGGCCGCCTCGGCGCCCTTGTCTTCGATCGAGCCGGGCAGCCCGGCGCGGTCGATGCCCTGCTGCTCGGTGTCGAGCGTGAGCACTCCGAATCCGACCGGCTTGCCCGCGTCGAGGGCGACGCGCGTGAGGCCGTCGGTCGCGGCGGCGCTCACGTACTCGAAGTGGGGCGTGCCGCCCCGGATGATCACGCCGAGCGCGACCACGGCATCCGCCCCCGCCTCGAGGGCGGCCTTGCTCACGACGGGCAGCTCGAACGAGCCGGGCACGGCGTACTCGACGATCGTGGCGCCGGATGCCTCGAGCACGCGCCGCGCGCCCGCCTTGAGCCCCTCGCTGATGACGGTGTGCCACTGGCCCGCCACGATGGCGACGGTGAGGCCCGTGCCGTCGACGGTGAGCTGGGGCGATCCTGCGCCGCTCATGCGGTCTTCCCTTCGATCTTCGCGAACACCGGGGCGCTCGTGATGCTCTCGGGCAGGCGGTGACCCATCCGATCGCGCTTGGCCGAGAGGTATCCCTCGTTGTCGTCGCCGACGCCGACGACGAGCGGCACGAGCGCGCTCACCTCGATACCGTACTGGGTCAGCTGCCGCAGCTTCTCGGGGTTGTTGCTGAGCAGCCGCACGCGTGTCACGCCGAGGTCGCGCAGCATGTCGCTCGCGGCCTCGTAGTCGCGCGCGTCGGCGGGCAGGCCGAGAGCGAGGTTGGCGTCGAGCGTGTCGTAGCCGTCCTCCTGCAGGCGGTAGGCCTTGAGCTTGTTGATGAGCCCGATGCCGCGGCCCTCGTGGCCGCGCATGTAGAGCACGGCTCCGCCCTGGCGCTGGATGACGTCGAGCGCCGCGTCGAGCTGCGGGCCGCACTCGCACTTGAGCGAGCCGAAGGCCTCGCCCGTGAGGCACTCGGAGTGCACGCGCACGATCATGTCGTCGTGGGGCATCCCACTGACGATCGCCACGTGGTCGGCGCCCGTCTTGCGGTCGCGGTAGGCGCGCATCGAGAACGGGCCGTGCGTCGTCGGCACGGTCGTCGCGACCTCGAAGGTCACGCTGCTCGCGCGCTCGGCCGTGCGGGCGGGGGAGGAGGCGGCGAAGTCCTCGCCCGACTCGAGGTACGCGATGAGGTCGACGATCGTGATGACGACGACGCTCTCCTGCTCGCCGAACCGGATGAGCTCGGGCAGGCGCATCATGTCGCCGTCCTCGGCGACGACCTCGCCGATCGCCGCCACGGGGCGCAGCCCGGCGAGGCGCATGAGCTCGACCGCGGCCTCGGTGTGCCCGGCGCGCTCACGCACGCCGCCGTCGACCGCGCGCAGCGGCAGCACGTGCCCGGGGCGGATGAGGCTCGCGGGCGTCGAGGCCGGGTCGGCGAGCGTGCGCAGCGTGTGCGCGCGGTCGCCCGCGCTGATGCCCGTCGTGATGCGGTCGGCGGCGTCGACGGTGATCGTGTAGGCCGTGCGGCGCGGGTCTTGGTTGTCGGTCACCATGAGCGGCAGCTGCAGTTCGTCGGCGATCTCGTTCGTCATGGGCGCGCAGAGGAAGCCGCTCGTGTGGCGGATCGTCCACGCGATCCACGCCGGCGTCGCGAGTTCGGCCGAGATGATGACGTCGCCCTCGTTCTCACGGCTCTCATCATCGGCGACGAGCACGGGCTTGCCCTCGCGCAGTGCGGCGAGCGCCTGGGGGATCGTTCCGATGCTCATGATGCGGTCCTTCCGTCGGCAGCGCCGAAGCGCACCAGCCGCGCCACGTGGCGGGCCAGGATGTCGGTCTCGATGTTGGCGGCGTCGCCCACCTGCTTGCGGCCGAGCGTCGTCACGGCGAGCGTCTCGGGGATGAGCGAGACCTCGAACCAGTCGTCGCCCGCCGCGCTCACCGTGAGGCTCACGCCGTCGACGGCGATCGAGCCCTTGTCGACGACGAGGGGAGCGTGGGCGGGATCGAGCGAGAAGCGCAGCACCCGCCACGCGTCGTTCTGCCGCACGTCGAGCACGGTCGTCGTGCCGTCGATGTGGCCCTGCACGATGTGCCCGCCGAGGCGATCGCCGACCGCGGCCGCGCGCTCGAGGTTGACGGGCTCGCCCTCGGCCCACCGACCGATCGTGCTCATCGCCAGGGTCTGCCCCATGACGTCGGCGGTGAACCAGTCGTCACCCTGATCGACGACGGTGAGGCACACGCCGTTGACCGAGATGGAGTCGCCGTGCGCGGCGTCGCTCACGACGAGCGGCCCGCGCACGGTCAGCCGGCCGGCGTCGCCGGCGGCCTGCCAGCGCACGATCGCGCCGAGCTCTTCGATCAGTCCGGTGAACATGTCGTCAATCCTTCGTGGTGGGGCGGGGGTCGTGCGGGCGGGCCACGACCAGCAGGTCGTCGCCGAGGGTCTCGATGCGGTGGATGCGCAGCGCGAGCGCCTCGCTCATCGTCGTCACCCCGAGGTCGTCGAGGGCCGTCTTCGGCCCGCCGAGCAGCAGGGGGGCGAGGTACACGAGCACCTCGTCGGCGAGCCCGGCCCGCAGGAAGGCGCTCGCGAGGGTCGGGCCGCCCTCGACGTAGAGCCGGCGGATGCCGCGCTCGTGCAGCTCGTGCAGCGCCGCGGCGAGGTCGCGGTGGCCGATCTCGATGAGGCCGGCCGGGTGCTCGCGCAGCCGGGCATCGCCCGGAACCGGGGTGCCGCCGAACACGACGGGGATCGGCTGGTGCGGCAGCAGCTCGCCGCCGTCGCCGCGCGCGGTGAGTGAGGGGTCGTCGGCGAGCACCGTGCCCGTGCCGACCGCGATCGCGTCGTGGGCGGCACGTTGCTCGTGCACGCGCTGGCGGGCGGCCGTGCCGGTGATCCACTGGCTCGTGCCGTCCGCGGCGGCAGCGCGGCCGTCGAGTGTCGAGGCCCACTTGACCGTCACGAAGGGGCGGCCGAGGCGCACGCTCGTGAGCCACGGGCGCAGCAGCTCGGTGGCCTCGTTGGCGAGCACGCCGCCGATGACCTCGACGCCCGAGGCGCGCAGCCGGTCGGCGCCGCCGCCGGCGATCGGGTTCGGGTCGTCGAGCGCGTAGATCACGCGGGCGACCCCGGCATCGATGAGGGCCTGCGCGCAGGGGCCCGTACGGCCCGTGTGGTTGCAGGGCTCGAGCGTGACGACGGCCGTGAGGCCTGTGGCATCCGCGACGTGAGAGAGAGCATCCACCTCGGCGTGATCGGTGCCCGCCCCGCGGTGCCAGCCCTCGGCGACGACCGTGCCCGCCGCGTCGAGCAGCACGCAGCCGACCTGGGGGTTCTCGCCGACGGCGGGGCCGTGGGTCGCGAGGCTCAGGGCGCGCCGCATCGCCGCGACGAGAGCCTCGTCGGCGTGCGGTGCGGCGGTGCGGGTCATCCGGGGTCCTCGAGTCGATCGGGACGCATCCGGGGTCGCGCGTGCGAACGGCATGCTGCCGCCCGCGTGCTCCTCCCATCCGGACTTTCACCGTCGGCACCGGAATTCCACCGGTTCAACCGCTCTCGAGTCGCCTCGATCGCGGGTCGCGGGCTCTCACCGCCGGCTCGGATTTTCACCGACCCCGGAACACGTACTGCTGTCAGAGTAGTCAACCGCCGCGGCCCTGGAGTATTCCCGAACGTTGGCTGGGAATGGCGTGCGCAGAACGGCCCCCGCGCGAGGTGCGCGGGGGCCGTTCCGGTAGCGGGCTAGTACGTGATGACGAGCGAGTTCGACACCGAGACCAGCGCCACGATCGCGGCGTTCAGGAAGCCCGCGATGTACGGGTTGCCCGTCGCGCGGTAGAGCTTGCGCGACACGATCGCCGTGACCGCGAGGATCACGATGACCGGGAACAGCCAGATGCTGAAGATGCCGCCGAACCCGGGGATCAGCTCGCCCGAGACGGCGAACACCGAGTACTGGGCGATCACGAGCACGAGCGGGGCGAGCGAGTTCGCGACCGCGAGCACCGCCGTGTTGACCCACTCGCGACCGGCGATCGTGAACCGGTTGAAGGCGTTGATCGCCACCGAGTTCGCCACGAAGTAGATCAGGAACAGCGGCAGCACGAAGAGCGCGAGCCCGATCTTGTCGACCGAGAACCACTTCACGCCGATGACCCAGAGGCGGAAGTCGGTCTTGAAGAGGAAGTCGAGCACGAACACGACGGCGTACACCGCGACGACCGTGGTCAGCGCGAGCCCGATGCCGTGGAAGAACGCGCGCCAGCCGGGCAGCACGCCCGAGTCGCGCAGGCTCATGCCGCCCTTCTTCGCGAACGCCAGGTAGGCGCCGGCCATGATGATCATCGCCGCGAGGCCGTTGATCGCCGCCCAGACCGCGATGAAGAACACCGAACCCTGCGGAACGATCGAGGGCACCGCGTTGAAGGTGATGCCGAGCACGGGCAGCTGCTGGCTGAGCCAGACGTAGCTGATGCCCGAGATCAGCACCGAGACGAGCATCCCGCCCCAGAACCAGATGGCGGGGATGCGCCCGCTGAGCGCCGTCGCGGGCGCCGCCGGCGTCGCGAGCGCGCGGAACGCGGGCGTTCCGAGCAGGGCGCGCGGCACCGTCACGAGCAGGATTCCGAAGGCGATCAGGCCGAGGGCGGTGAAGAACTCCTTGAGCTGCCAGATCTGGTTACCCGCGTCGACAGGCGTCGGTGCTCCGAGCGACTCGTCGAAGAAGTCGACGAGGTGGCCGACCGCGGTGCTCGAGATGGTCGTCCACGGGTGCGTCTGGGGCAGCGAGTAGATGACGCGCATCGCCTCGGTACCGTCGATCGACTCGGTGTAGACCTCGCCCTGCTCGCGCACGTCGCCGGCGATGTCATCGGGCGCTGCACCGAAGTGCAGGAACGACTGGGCGTTGGGCGTGCCGAGGTAGTCGCGCGGCGCCGTGAGCGGAACGCCCTCGGGGCTGTAGCTGCGGAAGAAGAACTCGTCGTACTGGGCCTGGATGAGCCCCACGTCGCGCGTGCCGTACGCGTTGACGTAGGCGCCCTCGGCGTCGGTGTAGATCGGGTCGTAGTCGACGAGCAGCACCGAGGCGATGAGCTGCTCGGCCGCCGCGTCATCGAGCGGGATCGAGAAGTTCGCGGCGCGCGCGCCGTTCGAGTGGCCCGTGATGCCGATCTTGTCGGCGTCGACGTAGGGCAGGTCGGCCATCAGCAGCACGGCGTCGTACATGCCCGTGCCACCGACCATGAGCTCATCGGCCGGCAGCGGGTCGGAGTTGCCGTGCCCGTACATGTCGATCGAGAGCACGACGTAGCCGCGGCGCGCGAGCTCGACGTAGTTCGCCGACTGCATCTCGCGGTTGTTCCACCACCCGTGGCTGACGACGATCGCGGGGGCGGGGGAGTCGGCCGTGGCCGTCTCGGGCGTGAACAGCAGTGCGTTCATCATGCGCCCGCTCGCGGTCTCCCACTTCAGGTCTTTCACCGTGACGGCGCCGGCGCTCGTCTGCACGAGCGAGGCGCCGATGGCGGAGACGAGGGCGAGCACCAGGGCGATGACGAGCCAGAAGCCGTTGCGCTTCATCAATGCGGATCTCATTGCAGTTCAAACTCCCTTGTTGTGAACCAGTGCGGGCGCCGAGGGCGCCGCGCGGGGGTGGTCGAGCGACATGGCGAAGGGCGTGGGTGGTGCGCCTGCCGGTCGCAGACTATTGGTCACACGAATGCCGATGCGCGTCGAACTGAGCAATCTGCACACATGTGCACCTGCTCGCCGGAGGCACCCGCGCGGCCATGGGCATGTCGTACCGTGGGGAGTCGCACCCCCGTCCAGGCGGCGTGCACGAATGCCCACGAAGCGGGAGAGGTCGATGCCCGAGAGCAATCCGGAGAACGCGAAGGTTGTCGCCGCCCTGACGGCGGCGCAGATGTACTACATGCAAGACCTCACGATGGGCGCGATCGCGAGCGAGCTCTCGACCTCGCGCTCGTCGGTCTCGCGACTGCTGACCTTCGCGCGCGAGTCGGGGCTCGTCGACATCCAGATCCGCTCGCCCTTCGACCGCGGCATCAAGCTCGAGCACACCATCCACACCCGGCACCGCGTCGTCGCCCACGTGGTGCCCATGCCCGAGTCGATCAGCGACATCGACCGTCTCGAGCGCGTGGCCATGACGGCCGGTCGGCTGCTCGGCCGCTTCGTCGACTCGAACATGGTCGTCGGCGTCGCATGGGGCTCGACCCTCGGCGCGATCAGCCGGCACCTCGTCAAGAAGCCGACGCACAACTCGACCGTCGTGCAGATGAACGGCGCCGGCAACACCCAGACGACGGGCATCGACTACGCGAGCGAGATCCTGCACCGCTTCGGCGAGGCGTTCTCCGCGCAGGTGCAGCAGTTCCCGGTGCCCGCCTTCTTCGACGACCCGCGCACGAAAGAGGGCCTCTGGCGCGAGCGCAGCACGCGGCGCCTCCTCGATATCCAGTCGCGCATGGATGTCGCCGTGTTCGGCCTCGGCTCCCCCTTCGCCGAGGTGCCGAGCCAGGTCTACATCGGCGGCTACCTCGATGCCGAGGACTACCGCAGCCTGAGCGCCGACGGCGTCGTGGGAGACATCGCGACCGTCTTCTACCGGGGCGACGGCACCTTCGCCGACATCGACCTCAACGCGCGCGCCTCGGGCCCGAACCTCGAGCGCCTGCGCCGCGTCGCGCGCCGCATCTGCGTCGTCTCGGGCGTGCAGAAGCTGCCGAGCCTTCGCGGGGCGCTCGCGGCGGGCCTCATCACTGACCTCATCCTCGACGAGAGCCTCGCCGCCGCCCTCGCCCGTGATACCCCTCCCGCGGGTCGTCCGGCGGGCGCCCCCCAGCGGCAGCACTGATCCGGGGTTCCGGATGCCCTGCACGTTTGTGCAGAGGCCTGGCAAGTTTGTCGCCCCGCCCCCAGGATGGAGGCGACACCGCGCGCGCGACGGCCCGCGAATCCCGACAGAACGGTTCCACCGACGATGCCCACCCGCACCTCGCCCCGCTCCTCCCGCTCCACCGTCGAGGCCCTCCGCGCCCGGCCCGAGTGCGAGGTGCTCATCATCGGAGCGGGCATCAACGGCATCGCGACCTTCCGCGACCTCGCGCTCAACGGCGTCGATGTCGTGCTCGTCGACCGCGACGACTACGTCGCCGGGGCATCATCGGGCTCGTCGCACATGATCCACGGCGGCATCCGCTACCTCGAGAACGGCGAGTTCCGGCTCGTCAAGGAGTCGGTGCACGAGCGCAACGCCCTGCTGCGCCTCGCTCCGCACTACGTGCGGCCGCTGCCGACGACCATCCCGATCTTCTCCACGTTCTCGAGCCTGCTCTCGGCGCCGCTCAGATTCATCGGCGTGAAGACCCGCGGCAAGAAGGAGCGCGGTGCGCTCATCATCAAGGTCGGCCTCACGATCTACGACCTCTTCTCGCGCGACGGCGGCCGCGTGCCGCGCCACCAGTTCCGCGGCGCGAAGGCCTCGCGCGCCCTGCTGCCCGCGCTGCGCCGCGACGTCAAGTGGACGGCGACCTACTACGACGCCTCGATGCACGACCCCGAGCGGCTCGCGCTCGACGTGCTGATGGACGGCGTCGCCGCGGGCGACCGCGCGCGAGCATCCAACTACGTCGAAGCGGCGGGCATGGACGCCGAGGGCGCGGTGCTGCTGCGCGACGCGATCACGGGCGAGGATTTCGCGATGCGGCCGCGCGTCGTCGTCAACGCCTCCGGCCCCTGGACCGACCTCACCAACGCCGCCCTCGGCGAGACCTCGCAGTTCATGGGCGGCACGAAGGGCTCGCACATCGTCGTCGACCACCCCGAGCTGCTCGCCGCGTGCAACGGCCGCGAGATCTTCTTCGAGTTCACCGACGGCCGCATCGTGCTCATCTACCCGCTCAAGGGGCGCGTGCTCATCGGCACGACCGACATCGCGCACGACATGGCCGAGCCGATCCGGTGCACCGAGGAGGAGGTCGACTACTTCTTCGAGGTCGTGAAGTACGTCTTCCCGAGCATCCCCGTCGACCGCTCGCACATCGTCTTCCGCTTCTCGGGGGTGCGCCCGCTGCCGCGGCAGGATGCGGCCTCGAACGCGCAGATCAGCCGCGACTACCGGGTCGAGGAGGGCGAGCGCGGCGGCGTGCCCGTGCTGAGCCTCGTCGGCGGCAAGTGGACCACCTTCCGCGCCCTCGGCGAGCAGCTCGGCGGCCGCGTGCTCGCCCTGCTCGGTCGCACCCGCGCGGTGAGCACCGACGGGCGCCTCATCGGCGGGGCGGTCGGCTACCCCACGACCGACGCCGACCGTGAGCGCTGGCTCGCGACGCACGGCGCGGCCGTCGGCGCCGAGCGCGCCGCGGCGCTGCTCGAGCGCTACGGCACGAGCGCCGAGGCGATCATCCGCCGCATCGAGAGCGCTCCGGATGCGCCCCTCGCCGCCGTACCCGACTACTCGCGCGCCGAGATCGTGCACCTTGCCGAGACCGAGCAGGTCGTGCGCCTCGTCGACCTGCTGCTGCGGCGCACCTCGCTCGCGTTCCGCGGCCTCGTCACCGAGGCGCTGCTCGACGAGCTCGCCGAGGTTCTCGGCGAGGCGCTCGGCTGGTCGGCGTCGCGCCGCACCCAGGAGCGCGACGATGCCAGGCTGTACCTCGCCGACCGGCACGGAATCTCCCTCGCGCCGGCAGAGACGACGGGCGCACCGGCGCGCTCGCGGAAGGGCTGACCATGACCACGCACATCGTCGCGATCGACCAAGGCACCACGAGCACGCGGGCGGTCGTCGTCGACCACGCCGGCGCGATCGTCTCGGTCGGGCAGCACCCGCACGAGCAGATCTTCCCGAAGGCCGGCTGGGTCGAGCACGACCCCATGGAGATCTGGCACAACACGCAAGAGGTCATCGGCATGGCCCTCGGCAAGGCCGGGCTCACGCGCCACGACGTCGCCGCGATCGGCATCACCAACCAGCGCGAGACCGCTGTCGTGTGGGACCGCTCGACCGGGAAGCCGGTCTACAACGCCATCGTCTGGCAAGACACGCGCACGCAGGATCTCGTCGACGCCCTCGCGGCCGACGGCGGCGTGCGCCGCTTCGCCGAGACGACGGGCCTGCCCCTCGCCACCTACTTCAGCGCGACCAAGATCGCCTGGATCCTCGACCACGTCGAGGGGGCGCGCGCCCGGGCCGAGGCGGGCGAGCTGCTCTTCGGCACGATCGACACCTGGCTGCTCTGGAACCTCACCGGAGGCGTCACCGGCGGCGTGCACGCCACCGACGTCACGAACGCCTCGCGCACCCTGCTCATGGACCTCCGCACGCTCGACTGGGACGCCTCGCTGCTCGCCGCCTTCGGCGTGCCGCGCGCGATGCTGCCCGAGATCCGCTCGTCGGCCGAGGTCTTCGGCCACGCGTACCCGGGCTCGCTGCTGCGCGAGGTGCCCGTGGCGGGCATCCTGGGCGATCAGCAGGCGGCGACGTTCGGGCAGGCCGCCTTCGAGGCGGGGGCGTCGAAGAACACCTACGGCACGGGCAACTTCCTCATCGTCAACACGGGCGAGCAGATCGTCGCCTCGCAGCACGGGCTGCTGACGACCGTCGCGTACCGCCTCGGAGACGAGGCCCCGCGCTACGCGCTCGAGGGCTCGGTCGCCGTCACGGGCTCGCTCGTGCAGTGGCTGCGCGACAACCTCGGGCTCATCTCCTCGTCGGGCGAGGTCGAGACGCTCGCCGCCTCGGTGCCCGACAACGGCGGCGCCCACATCGTGCCGGCCTTCAGCGGGCTCTTCGCCCCCTACTGGCGACCGGATGCTCGCGGCGCGATCGTCGGCCTCACCCGGTTCATCACGCGCGCGCACATCGCCCGCGCGGCCCTCGAGTCGACGGCCTTCCAGACGCGCGAGGTGCTCGACGCCGCTGATGGCGAGATCCCCGTGCCGATCGCCGAGCTGCGCGTCGACGGCGGCATGACGGGCAACGAGTTGCTCATGCAGTTCCAGGCCGACATCCTCGGGATCCCGGTCGTGCGTCCGCGCATCATCGAGACGACCGCGCTCGGGGCCGCGTACGCCGCCGGCCTCGCCGTCGGATTCTGGTCGTCGCGCGACGAGCTCACCGCCCTCTGGCACGAAGACCGCCGCTGGCTGCCTGCGATGCCCGCCGACGAGCGCGAGCGCCGCCTGCGCGTCTGGAAGAAGGCGGTCACCCGCACCCTCGACTGGGTCGACGACGACACCTCCACGTAGTCCCCGGCGCTCTCCCGCGCACTCGAACCCCCCTCCCGCGCACTCGAACTCCGCTCCCGCGCACGGTCGGGTTCGCAACTCATGCTGAGCGACCAATTGTGATCGGGTAACGCCACACATCGGCCGGTTCAGCATGAGTTGCGAACACCACCCCGCCACAGGATGCCCGCGGACGCTGTTGTCCCCGGTCGTCAGGAGCGGCGGATGGTCGACACCTGCTTGCCGTCACAGTGCCGGCATGGATGCCCTCACAGCGTTTTCCGTGCGCTCGACCCTCTGCCTCACGCGAGCCGAGCTGCTCGCCCTCGGCGTGTCGCCGCGCTCCATTGCAGCCTCGGTGCACGCCGGGCTGGTGATCCGCGCGCGTCGCGGTGTGTACGCCCCGGCCAGTGCGCCGCCCCACGTCGTCCGCGCCCTGCGTGTCGGTGGGCTCGCGGCCTGCACCACGGCGGCAGAGTGCTTCGGTCTCTGGATTCCGGAGCACAGACTGACGGAGGTGTGGTTGCCGCGTCAGGCATCCCGGCTCCGCAGTGCCCACAGCCGTCGGGTTCCCCTGGCCCTCGCCGACCGGACTCGCCTCCGCACGCACTGGCATCCGCTGGCAGACCCGCGCGCGGCAAACTCCTGGCGCGTCGGCCAGCTTGACGCTGTCGCGCAATGCGTGCGGTGCCTCCCGCGCGAACTCGCCATCGCGGTGCTCGACAGCGCCTTGAGCGTCGGCATCGTCGGCGCGCACGAACTGCCCGGACTCGAGGCTGCACTCCCGACGGACCGACGCCCGTGGGTGTCCCTCGCGGACGCGCGCGCAGGCTCGGGCACCGAGTCGCTCGTGCGGCTGGCGCTGCACGACGCGGGGTTCCGCGTCACGCCGCAAGCCCACATCGCTGGTGTCGGCTTCGTCGACCTCCTCGTCGGAACCCGGGTCGTCGTCGAGGTCGACAGTGAGCGATGGCACTCGACTCCTGAGCAACGCGCCGAGGATTCCCGGCGCGACCTTGAGCTGCACCGCCTGGGGTTCGTTGTGGTGCGCGTGCGCTACGACCAGGCTATGAACGGGCGCGATGCGGTGGTCGCGGCTGTCGAGTGCGCTGTGCGGACGAGTCGATCGGTTGGCGCTGCACGTCGGCATCGGCGTTCGTAACTCAGGCTGAGCCGGCTGAATTGCGCCCGTACTTCGACACATCCGACGTCTCAGCCTGAGTTACGAACAACACCCCCGACTGTGCCGGGAGGGCGGCCGCTCAGGGGGCGGGCAGGGCGAGCAGGGCCGGGAGGGCGAGCAAGGTCGGGATGCTCGGCACGCCCGCGGGCGCATCGCCCTCGGCGTGGTCGGTCATCGGGTTGCGATCGCGGCCGCGGTCGAGCCAGATGCCGAGCATGCCGGCATCGTGCGCACCGACGGAGTCGGTGCGCACCCGGTCGCCCACATACGCGCACTGCGCGGGCTCGACTCTGAACGCGCGGGCCGCGGCGTGGAAGATCCGCGGGTCGGGCTTGGTGACACTCAGCTCGCCCGAGGCGATGACGCGGCCCCGCCGGGCGGGGTCGTCGATCGAGCCGTCGGCGCGCACGGCGGTGAGGTCGAGGCGATCCCACAGGTCGATGCGCTGCAGCTTGTCGGTCTGAAACTCGAGGTCGCCGTTGGTGATGATGCCCACGCGGAGGCCGTGTAGCGCGTCGAGAGCGGGCAGCACGTCGTCGAACAGCCGCCACGCATCGCGGTAGCCGACGAGGTAGCGGTCGAACCAGTCGAGCGCCTCGGCGTCGGTGACCTCGATGCCGTAGGGGGCGAGCAGGTCGCGCGCTCGGGCGACGCGCTGGCCCAGGTAGGTGAGCTCGCCCGTGAGGTACCGCGTGTAGTGCACCTCTTCGAGCGCGGCCCAGCGACGCTGCACGGCCGAGGTGTCGTCGGCCGCGAACGCCCCGACCGCCGTCGACTGCGCGAGTGCGATCGCCTCGTCGACGGCTCGGGTGTTGGCCATGAGCGTGTCGTCGAGGTCGAACAGCACGACCGTGATCTGCCGGTGGTGGGCGAGGGCGTCGCGCGGGGCAGGGTCGCGGGCGACGCTCACGCGCGCGGCAGGGTCGCGGGCGACGCT
>CAZILZ010000019.1:0-38919 GCA_964540305.1 uncultured Microbacteriaceae bacterium
GGGCGACGCTCACGCGCGCGGCAGGGTCGCGGGCGACGCTCACGCGCGCGGCAGGGTCGCGGGCGACGCTCACGCGCGCGGCAGGAACCCGAGCGCGTCGTACACGCGCGCGAGCGTCGCGTCGGCGATCTCGTCGGCGCGCGCCGCGTTGAGGGCGAGCAGGCGGTCGAGCTCGGCGGGGTCGTCGAGCAGCTCCAGAGTTCGCTCGCGAATCGGCGAGAACGCCTCGACCACGGCCTCGGCGACCGCCGACTTGAGCGCGCCGTACTGCAGGCCGTCGAACGACGAGACGAGAGCATCCATGCCCTGACCGGTCAGCAGCGACAGGATCGACAGGAGGTTCGACACCCCCGGCTTCTCGACCGGGTCGTAGGCGACGACGCCCGACGAGTCGGTCACCGCCGACTTCACCTTCTTGGTCAGCACCGACGGCTCGTCCATGAGCCACAGGATGCCCGCGGGGCTCTCACCCGACTTCGACATCTTCGACCCCGGGTTCTGCAGGTCGTACACCTTGGCCGTCTCGCGAAGGATGCGCACCTCGGGCACGACGAGGGTGTCGCCGAAGCGCGCGTTGAAGCGGGCGGCGAGGTCGCGCGTGAGCTCGATGTGCTGCCGCTGGTCTTCCCCCACGGGCACGACGACGGCGTCGTAGAGCAGGATGTCGGCGGCCTGCAGGATCGGGTACGTGAACAGCCCGACCGACGCCGCGTCGGCTCCCGAGCGAGCCGACTTGTCTTTGAACTGGGTCATGCGCGACGCCTCGCCGAAGCCCGTGATGGTGTTGAGCACCCAGGCGAGCTGCGCGTGAGCGGCCACGTGCGACTGCACGAACAGGGTCGAGTGCTCGGGGTCGATGCCCGCCGCGATGTACTGCGCGGCCGTGCGGCGGGTCTGCTCGCGCAGGGCGGCCGGATCTTGCGGCACCGTGATGGCGTGCAGGTCGACGACGCAGAACACCGCGTCGTGGGTCGCCTGCATGTCACGCCACTGCAGCAGGGCCCCCGCGTAGTTGCCGAGGTGCAGGCTGGCGGCGGAGGGCTGCATGCCCGAGAACAGGCGCGGAAGACTCATGCGTTCAGTCTTTCATTGGGATGCTCGAACTGAGTTCAGGGCAACTCGTAATCGACCACCACGGGCGCGTGGTCGCTCCACCGGGTGTCCCACGAGGGCGCGCGGTCGACGGCGTACGACTGCACGGTCGCCGCGAGGGCGGGCGTCGCCACGTGGTAGTCGATGCGCCAGCCCGTGTCGGTGTCGAAGGCTTGGCCGCGCTGCGACCACCAGGTGTAAGGGCCGGGAACCTCGCCGGCCTGCACGCGGCCCACGTCGACCCAGCCGAGGCCGGGGCGGGTGACGCCGTCGACGCACTCGACGGGAGCATCCAGTGGCCCGAAGAAGCGGTCGAAGTAGGCGCGCTCCTCCAGCAAGAAGCCCGCGTTCTTGCGGTTGCCCTTCCAGTTCTTGATGTCGAGCTCGCGGTGGCCGACGTTCAAGTCGCCGACGACGAGGGCGTAGGGGGAGTGGGCGGCGAGCAGCGGCAGCCGCTCGGTCATCGCCTCGAGAAACGTGTACTTCTCGACCTGCTTGGGGGTGTCGACCTCGCCCGAGTGCACGTAGCAGCTGACGACCGTGAGGGTCGTGCCGCCGATGTCGAGGTCGGCCTCGAGCCAGCGGCCGGCCGAGTCGAAGTCGTCGGCGCCGAGCGCGACGCGGTGCGCGGCGAACTCGCGGCGCGCGGCGATCGCGACGCCCGCGCGGCCCTTCGCCGTGGCGGCGTCGTGCAGCACCTGCCACTCGGGCCCGAGCAGCCCGGTGACGTCGTCGGTCGATGCCCGCACCTCCTGCATCGCGAGCACGTCGACATCGCGGCTCGCGAGCCAGTCGCCCATGCCCTTGCGGTACGAGGCGCGAATGCCGTTGACGTTGACGGAGGCGATGCGCACGGTGGTCGGCATGCCCACAGTCTAGGAGCGGCGACCGACAGGTCGCCGAGACGCACGATGAGTTCAATCAGTCGCGCCGGCCGAAGAGTCGGCGGTACCACGGCTCGGCGACCGGCTCGGGCTCGGGCTCGTGGGCGGCCACGTACGCTCGCGCGGCCTCGAGCCGCTTCGCCTCGTACACGGGGTCGAGCACGTGGCCGTCGTCGGCGACGCCGATCGCGATCCACATCGCGGCGAGCAGGATGACCTGGCTCACGAAGTTGAACCAGATGAGCACGCCGACGAACACCGCGAACGAGGCGAGAAGCGGGTTGGTGCTGGCTCCGCCGAGGAGGGTCGTGCCGAGCACCTTGAGCCCGCCCAGGGCGGCGCTGCCGAGGATCGCGCCGGGCACGAGGCGCCGCATCGGGATGCGCATTCCGGAGAGCACCCGGTAGAGCATCCCGAGCACGACCGTATCGAGGACGAACATCACGCCGAGCGTGACGGTGCGGCCCAGCGCGGTCGTCGCGGTCGTGTCGCGGATGCCCAGCCACTCGAGCACGCCGGCCAGAGCGACCGTGCCGCTGACCGAGAGCCCGGCCGAGACCAGCAGCAGCACGCCGAACCCGAGTGCGAGCCCCGCGTCTTTGAGCTTCAGCAGGTAGTAGTTCGTGCGCGGCCCCGGCAGGTCGAACATGATGCGGATCGCGTCGCGGGCTCCCGCCATCCAGCCGAGGGCCGAGAGGAAGAGGCCGATGAGCGCGACGGCGCCCGTCCAGCCGAAGATCGTCGCCTCGAGCAGAAGCTCGGGGTCGATGATGCCTTCGCCGCTGCCGTCGGGGTCGATGAGCCCCGGCACGGTCTGGCGCAGCACCTCGATGAGGGCGAGCTGCAGGTCGCGGCTGCCCGACACGATGAGCCCCGCGATCGAGAACCCGACCCAGAGCGCCGCGAACACGGCGAAGATCGACTGGTAGGCGAGCCCTGCCGACAGCAGGTAGCCGCGCTTCTCGCCGAAGACGATGAAGACCTTGACGGGCTTCCACGCCATGACGCGCTCGACGATCACGGTCACGCGCTCAATCGTGCGCGACCACCATCCCATAGAGGTCGAGACTACGGCCTGCCCCGCAGGATGGCCTGTTTCACCTCAGAGATCGCCTTCGTGACCTCGATGCCGCGCGGGCACGCCTCCGAGCAGTTGAAGGTCGTGCGGCAGCGCCACACGCCCTCTTTGTCGTTGAGGATGTCGAGGCGCACCTGGGCGGCCTCGTCGCGGCTGTCGAAGATGAAGCGGTGCGCGTTGACGATCGCGGCCGGGCCGAAGTACTGGCCGTCGGTCCAGAACACGGGGCACGACGAGGTGCATGCCGCGCACAGGATGCACTTGGTCGTGTCGTCGAAGCGCGCGCGTTCCTCGATCGACTGGATGCGCTCCTTCTCGGGCTTCGAGCTCGACTGCAGGAAGGGCTGCACCTGGCGGTACGACGCGAAGAAGGGCTCCATGTCGACGATGAGGTCCTTCTCCAGCGGCAGGCCCTTGATGGCCTCGATGTAGATGGGCTTCGTGATGTCGAGGTCTTTGATGAGCGTCTTGCAGGCCAGGCGGTTGCGGCCGTTGATGCGCATGGCATCGGAGCCGCAGATGCCGTGGGCGCACGAGCGGCGGAACGACAGCGTGCCGTCTTGGTCCCACTTCACCTTGTGCAGGGCATCCAGCACGCGGTCGGTCGAGTACATCTGCACGTCGAAGTCCTGCCAGTACGGCTCGGCATCCTTCTCCGGGTCGAAGCGCCGGATGATGACCGTGACGGTGAACTCCTGAACGGCTCCGACTTCGGCGGCCTGGTCAGTCGCGGTCGACATCAGTACTTCCTCTCCATCGGCTGGTAGTGCGTGATCACGACGGGCTTCCAGTCCATGCGGATGTGGTCGCTCGCGTCGGCGCTGTGCGCGTCGCCCGTGAGGTAGGCCATCGTGTGCTGCATGTAGTCGGCGTCGTTGCGGTCGGGGTAGTCGTCGCGCATGTGGCCGCCGCGGCTCTCTTTGCGGTTGCGCGCCGAGTACACGACGACCTCGGCGATGTCGAGCAGGAAGCCGAGCTCGATCGCCTCGAGCAGGTCGGTGTTGAACCGCTTGCCGCGGTCTTGAATGCCGATGTTCTGGTAGCGGTCGCGCAGGCGCTGGATGGTGTTGGTCACGCTCTCGAGGCTCTCCTCGGTGCGGAACACCTGCGCGTTCTTGTCCATCTCCTCCTGTAGCTCCTTGCGGATCGCCGCGACCCGCTCGGTGCCGTTCGAGGTGCGCAGGCGCTCGACGAGCTCGCGCACCTCTTTCGAGGGGTCGGCGGGCAGGGGCACGAACTCGGCGCTGTTCGCGTACTCGACCGAGTAGCGGCCGGCGCGCTTGCCGAAGACGTTGATGTCGAGCAGCGAGTTGGTGCCGAGACGGTTCGAGCCGTGCACCGACACGCACGCGCACTCGCCGGCGGCGTAGAGGCCGGGGATGACGGTGTCGTTGTCGCTCAGCACCTCGGCCTTGATGTTGGTCGGGATGCCGCCCATCGCGTAGTGGGCCGTCGGCATGACGGGCACCGGTTCGACGACGGGGTCGACGCCGAGGTAGGTGCGCGCGAACTCGGTGATGTCGGGCAGCTTGGTCTCGAGCACCTCGGCGCCGAGGTGGGTGCAGTCGAGCAGAACGTAGTCTTTGTTCGGCCCGGCCCCGCGGCCCTCGGCGACCTCCTGCACCATGCAGCGCGAGATGATGTCGCGCGGCGCGAGATCTTTGATGGTCGGGGCGTAGCGCTCCATGAAGCGCTCGCCGCTCGCATTGCGCAGGATCGCGCCCTCGCCGCGGGCGCCCTCGGTGAGCAGGATGCCCAGGCCGGCGAGCCCGGTCGGGTGGAACTGGAAGAACTCCATGTCCTCGAGCGGGATGCCCTTGCGCCAGATGATGCCGACGCCGTCACCCGTGAGGGTGTGCGCGTTCGAGGTGGTCTTGTAGATCTTGCCGAAGCCGCCGGTAGCGAAGACGACGCTCTTGGCGTGGAAGACGTGCAGGTCGCCCGTCGCGAGCTCGTAGGCGACGACGCCCGCAGCCTTGCCCTCGTTCATCACGAGGTCGAGCACGTAGTACTCGTTGTAGAACTCGATGCCGAGCTTGACGCAGTTCTGGAACAGCGTCTGCAGGATCATGTGGCCAGTGCGGTCGGCCGCGTAGCAGGCGCGGCGAACGGGAGCCTTGCCGTGGTCGCGCGTGTGGCCGCCGAAGCGGCGCTGGTCGATCTTGCCGTCGGGCGTGCGGTTGAAGGGCAGGCCCATGTTCTCGAGGTCGATGATCGCGTCGATGGCCTCCTTCGCGAGGATCTCCGCGGCGTCCTGGTCGACGAGGTAGTCGCCGCCCTTGACGGTGTCGAAGGTGTGCCACTCCCAGCTGTCCTCCTCGACGTTTGCGAGGGCGGCGGCCATGCCGCCCTGGGCCGCACCGGTGTGCGAGCGCGTCGGGTAGAGCTTCGAGATGACGGCTGTCTTGGCGTTGGGCCCGGCCTCGATGGCCGCGCGCATGCCGGCGCCGCCGGCGCCGACGATGACGACGTCGAACTGGTGCTGGTGCACGGTGGGCGCGGCGGGCGCGCTCATGGTCTCAGTACTACTCACAGGATGTCCTCACAGAACGAAGCAACGAGCTCGGGGTCGGCCCCGGCCGGGCAGGGGTCGAAGGTGAACAGCACGAGCGTGCCGAGCACGAGCAGCACAGCCGTCGAGGCGACGAGGGCCGTGTGCAGGATGCGGCGAACGCTCGCCTTGGCGACGTAGTCGTTGACGATCGTGCGCATGCCGTTCGTGCCGTGCACGAGCGCGAGCACGAGCAGGGCGAAGTCGTACCACTGCCAGAACGGGTCGCTGAGCTTGCCGGCGACGAAGGCGAAGTCGATCTGGCTCACGCCGTCGCCCAGGAAGAGGTTGACGAAGAGGTGGCCGAAGATCAGCACGACGAGCAGCACGCCCGAGACGCGCATGTAGATCCAGCCCCACTTCTCCCAGTTGATGCCGCGCTTCGTGCGGGCGTGAGGGGCGCGCGGGGCGTCGAGGGTGAGTTCGGTCGTCATGATCAGCCTCCGAACACGTTGATCAGGTGGCGAGGGGTGAAGCCGATCATCAGGACGAGCCAGACGCCGAGCACCACGTAGAACATCGTCTTCTGGTGCCGGGTGCCGACGCCCCAGAAGTCGACGAGGATGATGCGCAGGCCGTTGAGCGCGTGGAACCCGATCGCGCCGACGAGTGCGAGCTCGCCGAGACCCATGATCGGGGTCTTGTACGCGCCGATGACGACGTTGTACGCCTCGGGGCTGACCCGCACGAGCGCGGTATCGAGAATGTGCACGAGCAGGAAGAAGTAGATCGCCACACCCGTGATGCGGTGCAGCACCCACGACCACATGCCTTCATTCCCGCGGTAGAGCGTGCCGCCGGGAATGACCGAGCGACGGGGAGCGGGTACTTCGATGGTTGCCGACGAGCTCGACGCTCCGGCTCCCGATGCCTTCGCTGGCACGAGAAACCCTCCTCAGGGCAGTGACGACGCGCGCGATCGCTCGCGCTCGTGGACTCCGGCTGGATTCCGATTCTCGACTTGGTGGTCGCCGATACACGCAGTCTACGTCGACTTTTCTGAGTGCTCCGAACGGCGCATCGGATGCGCGCGCGGCCGCCCGATAGGGTGACGCGCATGCAGTCGATCGAGGGCGCGCTTCCCGACTTCCACGCCATCATCCCGGCGGGGGGAGTCGGCTCCCGGCTGTGGCCCCTCTCGCGCGCGGAGGCCCCGAAGTTCTTGCACGACCTCACGGGCAGCGGGCACACCCTGCTGCGCGAGACCTGGAACCGCGTGCTGCCCCTCGCGGGCAGCGCCGGCATCATGGTCGTCACCGGCCGCGCGCACCGTGCGGCGGTGCAGCAGCAGCTGCCCGACCTGACCGAGGCGAACATCGTGCTCGAGAGCGAGCCGAAAGAGTCGTCGGCGGCGATCGGGCTCGCGGCGGCCATCCTGCAGCGGCGCCGCCCGGGCGTGATCGTGGGCTCGTTCGCGGCCGATCACGTGATCACCGACGGCGAGCGGTTCCGCCACGCGGTCTCGGAGGCCGTCGCCGTGGCGCGCGCCGGCTACATCACGACGATCGGCATCGCCCCGACCGAGCCCTCGGTGGGGTTCGGCTACATCCTGTGCGGCGAGCGGCTCGACATCGAGGGGGCACCGCACGCGCACCTCGTGCAGCGCTTCGTCGAGAAGCCCGACCTCGAGACCGCGACGGGCTACCTCGCCTCGGGCGACTACCTCTGGAACGGCGGCATGTTCATCGCGCGCGCCGACCAGCTCCTGGCGCAGTTGGCGGAGACCCAGCCGATGCTGCACGAGGGCCTGCTCGAGATCGCCGCGGCGTGGGACACCTCGAAGCGCGACCTCGTCGTCGACGCGGTCTGGCCCCTGCTGCCCAAGCTCGCGATCGACTACAGCGTCGCCGAGCCCGCCGCCGCGGCCGGGCGCCTCGCGGTCGTGCGCGGCGAGTTCCCGTGGGACGACGTCGGCGACTTCTCGTCGCTCGCCAAGCTGCTCTCGGGCGGCCGGCCGGGCGACCTCGCCATCCTCGGCGAGGGCGCTCGTGTGCTCGCCGACTCGTCGAGCGGCGTCGTGGTCAGCCAGAGCGGCCGGCTCATCTCGCTCGTGGGGGTCACCGACATCGTCGTCGTCGATACTCCGGATGCCCTGCTCGTGACCACGCGCGAGCACGCGCAGCGCGTCAAGAGCGTCGTCGACGCCATCAAGCAGGCGGGGCGCGACGACCTGCTCTAGCCGCCGGGCGCGGGCCGGGAGCGGCAAGGGCCGCGCATCCACTCTGCTCATTCGCGCACCTTCGCGCGCACATGGTCGGTCGTCCCCAGCATTTCCGCGGGATTACGGGCGCGTCCCGGATTCGTAACGCTTGCATCACCAGGGCCCTTCGGCACTCCTGAAGATGTGGTGAGTTCGCTAACGTGGAGCCAATTCGCTCCAGCGTCCTGCTGGGCAGCAATTTTGGAGGACACAGTGATCATCACTACCCGTAAGCGCGCCCTCGGCGGGCTTGCCCTGCTCGGCGCGAGCGCGCTCGTGCTCGCCGGCTGCGCCGCAGCCCCCGAGGAGGCGCCCGAAGAGACCGAGGCGCTCGACTTCCTTCCCTGCATCGTCTCCGACGCCGGTGGCTGGGACGACAAGTCGTTCAACGAGGCCGCTCTCGATGGCATCGAAGAGGCCGCCGCTGAGCTCGGTGTCGAGTACGTCGCGGTCGAGTCGGCCGACGAGAACGCGTACGAGCCCAACGTGCAGCAGCTCGTCGACCAGGGCTGCGACCTGATCGTCACGGTCGGCTTCCTGCTCGCCGAGGCGACCACGAACGCCGCCGCGGCCAACCCCGACATCAACTTCGCGATCATCGACGAGTTCATCGATGCCCCGAACGTCAAGCCGATCCAGTTCAACACGGTCGAGGCGGCGTTCCTCGCCGGCTACGTCGCGGCGAGCTACTCGGAGACCGGCGTCGTCGGCACCTTCGGCGGCATCCCGATCCCGCCCGTCACCATCTTCATGGACGGCTTCGTGCAGGGTGTCGACTACTACAACTCGGAGAAGGGCACCGCTGTTCAGGCCCTCGGATGGGACCTCGCCGGCCAGACCGGCGCGTTCACCGGTGGCTTCGCCCCCGGCACCGAGGCGCTCACGACGGCCCAGGGCCTCATCGACCAGAACGCTGATGTGCTGCTGCCCGTCGGTGGCCCGATCTACTTCAGCGCTGCCGAGGCCATCCGCGACTCGGGTCGCGAAATCGCCCTCATGGGCGTCGACAAGGACATCTTCGTGTCCGACCCCGACATCGCCGACCTGGTGCTCACCTCGGTGCTGAAGAACATCGCCACGGCCGTCTACGACGTCGTGACCGGTGCGGCCACGGCCGAGTTCGACGCCAGCCCCTACGTGGGCACGCTCGAGAACGGTGGAGTCGGCGTCGCCGAGTTCCACGACTTCGAGTCGGCTGTCGACCCCGAGCTCGCGGGTGAGATCGAGGCCCTGATCGCCGGCATCATCGACGGCTCGATCGAGGTCACCTCGCCGGCGTCGCCCGGCCAGTAGTCACCAACGGTTCCACCCGGGGGAGGCCAGCGCTGCTGGCCTCCCCCGGCCCGTTTCCCCCTCTGCCACGGCCCGCCGCGATGTGCTCAGATGCGCACAGGTGCGCTCATATTCCGTTATCCGCTCTCCCCTACAGTGGTGTCACGAGCACATCGCGGTCGCCTCGGGCGGCCGAGTGAGCGCGCACCCCGCATCCGTTACCGCGCCGCCCCCGTCGCCGGCGCAGGAAGGCCAAGGAGCATGAAGCTCGAGCTTCGCGGCATCACCAAGCGCTTCGGTGCGCTGACCGCCAACGACCACATCGACCTCGTCGTCGAGCCGGGCGAGATCCACTGCCTGCTCGGTGAGAACGGCGCCGGCAAGAGCACTCTGATGAACGTGCTCTACGGCCTCTACCAGGCGGAGGAGGGCGAGATCCTGCTCGACGACGTCGTGCAGAAGTTCGCCGGCCCCGGCGATGCCATGAACGCCGGCATCGGCATGGTGCACCAGCACTTCATGCTCATCCCCGTGTTCACGGTCGCCGAGAACGTCATGCTCGGCCACGAGAAGACCAAGACGGGCGGCCTTCTCGACCTCGACGCCGCCCGAGCGATGGTGCGCGAGATCTCGAGCCGCTTCGGCTTCGACATCGACCCCGACGCCAAGATCGAAGACCTCCCCGTCGGCGTGCAGCAGCGGGTCGAGATCATCAAGGCCCTCTCGCGCAACGCCAACGTGCTCGTGTTCGACGAGCCGACGGCCGTGCTGACGCCGCAAGAGACCGACGAGCTCATGGGCATCATGCGCCAGCTGCGCGATGAGGGCACCTCGATCGTCTTCATCACCCACAAGCTGCGCGAGGTGCGCGAGGTCGCCGACCGCATCACCGTCATCCGTCTCGGCAAGGTCGTCGGAGAGGCGTCGCCCACGGCGACGAACGCCGAGATGGCCTCGCTCATGGTCGGCCGTGCCGTCGAGCTGACCGTCGACAGGTCTCCCGCGACGCCGGGCGAGCCCTCGCTCGTGGTCAGCGACCTCGTCGTCACCGACCCGCACGGCCAGGTGCTCGTCGACCACGTCTCGTTCACCCTCCACCGCGGCGAGATCCTCGCCATCGCGGGCGTGCAGGGCAACGGCCAGACCGAGCTCACCGAGGCGATCATGGGGCTGCAGGCGAAGGTGCACGGCTCGATCTCGCTCGAGGGCAACGAGCTCGTCGGCGACTCCACGCGCCAGGTGCTGGATGCGGGGGTCGGCTTCGTGCCGGAGGACCGCACCGAAGACGGTCTCGTCGGCACCTTCTCGATCGCCGAGAACCTCATGCTCGACCGCTCGACCGGCGAGCCCTTCGTGAAGTGGGGCACGCTGCAGCTCGACGAGCTCGCGCGCTTCGCGACCGAGCGGGTCGACGAGTTCGACGTGCGCACGCAGGGCATCACGCAGGCTGCGGGCCGCCTCTCGGGCGGCAACCAGCAGAAGGTCGTGCTCGCCCGCGAGCTGAGCCGCGAGCTCGCCCTCTTCGTGGCCGCCCAGCCCACGCGGGGGCTCGACGTGGGCTCGATCGAGTTCGTGCACAAGCGCATCGTCGCCACCCGCGACGCCGGCATCCCCGTCATCGTCGTCTCGACCGAGCTCGACGAGGTCGCGGCGCTGGCCGACCGCATCGCGGTCATGTACCGGGGGCGCATCATCGGCATCGTGCCGGGCGATACCCCCCGTGATGTTCTCGGATTGATGATGGCCGGCGAGACCCCGGCGGAGGTGGCCGCATGAGCGACGACACGAAGAACCCGACACCGGCCGAGTCGGCTGACGAGAAGACCGCTCAGGCGGTGCACGAGCAGGTGGTGGCGCACGAGACCGGGCGCGACGCATCCGAGCCCCCGGTGCCCCGCAGCAACCAGATCGTGAAAGAGATCTTCGGCGGCAGCGCGGCCATCTCGGTGCTCGCGGTCGTGCTCGCGCTGGTCTTCGGCGGCATCCTCATCGTGCTCACCGACGAGACCGTCGCGCAGACGAGCGCGTACTTCTTCTCGCGGCCCGGCGACATGCTCGCGGCGATGTGGGACGCCGTGGCGGGCGCCTACTCGGCGCTCTTCCGCGGTTCGGTGTTCAACTACCTGCGCGCCGACGACCTCACCGTGGCCTTCCGCCCCCTCACCGAGACGCTCGCCAACGCGACCCCGCTCATCGCGGCCGGTCTCGGCGTCGCGCTCGCCTTCCGGGTCGGCCTGTTCAACATCGGCGGTCGCGGGCAGATGCTCATCGCGGCGGCCGCGGCCGGCTACGTGGGCGCGTACATCCCCATGCCCCCGGTCATCCACCTCGTCGTGGCGCTCGTGGTCGGCCTCATCGGCGGTGCGCTCTGGGGAGGCATCGTGGGTCTTCTCAAGGCCCGTACCGGTGCGCACGAGGTGATCGTGACGATCATGCTGAACTACATCGCGTTCTACCTCGTCTCGTTCCTGCTGCGCACCCCCGGTGCCCTTCAGGCGCCGGGTCAGAACAACCCCAAGAGCGGTCCGATCCTCGAGACGGCGCAGTTCCCGCCGCTCCTCGGCGACCAGTACAACCTCAACCTCGGGTTCATCCTCGTGATCGTCGCCACGATCTACGTCTGGTACCTGCTCAACCGCTCGGCTCTCGGCTTCCGCTTCCGGGCGGTCGGCGAGAACCCGAACGCGGCGCGCGTCGCCGGCATCAAGGTCGAGCGCGTCTACGTGCAGGTCATGCTCATCGCGGGCGCCCTCGTCGGTCTCGCGGGCGTGTACCAGGTGCTCGGCAACTTCACGGGCGGCTTCGCCTCGGGTCTCGATGCGAGCATCGGCTTCGATGCGATCACCGTGGCGCTGCTGGGCCGCTCGAAGCCGTGGGGGGTCTTCTTCGCGGGCATCCTATTCGGCGCCCTGAAGGCCGGCAGCTACACGATGCAGGCCTCGGAGGGCATCCCGGTCGACATCGTGCTCGTCGTGCAGTCGTTCATCGTGCTCTTCATCGCGGCGCCGCCCCTCGTGCGCTCGATCTTCCGCCTGCCCACCCCTGATCCGCTCTTCCAATGGCGGACCCCGAAGCTCGCCCGCAAGGCGGAGGTGACCAAGTGAGCGTCGTGACCACGACTCGCGAGTCGGCATCGGGCCTCACCCCGACCGCCCTCGCCGTGCGCAGCTGGAAGGCGCCCATCGCCTTCGCGATCTTCACGGTCGTCGGCGCGGTGCTGTTCATCGCGCTCGCCCGCGGCGGCGACACCACGTACCGCCTGAGCAACGACACCGACGCGATCGTGCTGCCGTCGATCGTGCTGCCCGCCGACGCCACCGGCGTCGTCGTCGTCGTGCTCCTGGCGGTCATCGCCGTGTACGCGTTCCTGCGGGTGCGCGGCGCCCAGAAGGTTCCGCTCTGGCTCACGACGATCTTCGCGGTGCTCTTCCTCGTCGGCTTCCTCACATGGGCCGCCGCGGGGTCGACCGTGCCGCTCGTCGGCCTCCTCGCGGGCGCCCTGACGGTGAGCACGCCGCTCATCTTCGGCTCGCTCGGCGGCGTCATCAGCGAGCGCGTCGGCGTCGTCAACATCGCGATCGAGGGGCAGCTGCTCGCGGGCGCCTTCGTCGCGGCGATGGTCGCGACCTTCACCGGTTCGGCGATCGTCGGTCTGCTCGCGGCGATGCTCGCGGGCGCCGCGGTCTCGGCCGTGCTCGCCGTGTTCGCGATCAAGTACCTCGTCGACCAGGTCATCGTCGGCGTGGTGCTCAACGTGCTCGTCATCGGGCTCACGAGCTTCTTGTACTCGACGGTCATGACCGCCGACCCCGAGCTCTTCAACAAGCCCGAGCGCTTCGAGCGCATCGCCATCCCGCTGCTGAGCGATATCCCCGTGCTCGGGCCGATCCTCTTCAACCAGACGATCATCGTGTACCTGATGTTCGCGCTCGTGCCGACGGTGTGGTTCGCGCTCTTCAAGACGCGCTGGGGCCTGCGGCTGCGGTCGGTCGGCGAGCACCCCAAGGCGGCCGACACCGTGGGCATCAACGTGCGGGGCACGCGCTTCTGGAACGTGCTGCTCGCGGGCCTCATCGTCGGTGGCGGTGGTGCGTTCTTCACGCTCGCGGCGATCGGCTCGTTCACGAAGGAGATGACCAACGGCGCCGGCTTCATCGCGCTCGCCGCGGTCATCTTCGGGCAGTGGAACCCGATCCGCGCGACCCTCGCGGCCCTGCTCTTCGGCTTCGCCACGAACCTGCAGTCGACGCTCTCGATCGTCGGCTCGCCCGTGCCGAGCGAGTTCATGCTCATGCTGCCGTACCTCGTCACGATCTTCGCCGTGGCCGGGCTCGTCGGGTTCTCGCGGCCGCCCGCAGCCTCGGGCAAGCCGTACATCAAGTAGCAGGGGCGCGCTCATGACCGATATCGACTGGGATGCTCTGCGCGCCGTCGCCCTCGAGGCGATGTCGCACGCCTACGTGCCGTACTCGAGGTTTCCGGTCGGGGTTGCCGCGATCGTCGACGACGGGCGAGTGATCTCGGGCTGCAACGTCGAGAACGCCTCGTACGGGCTCACGCTGTGCGCCGAGTGCGCTCTCGTCTCGAGCCTGCACATGACGGGCGGCGGCAGGCTCGTCGCCTTCACGTGCGTCGACGGCAATGGCGGTGCCCTCATGCCGTGCGGCCGATGCCGGCAACTGCTCTTCGAGCACTCGGCCGAGGGCATGCTGCTCGAGACCGTGTCGGGCATCAAGACCATCGACGAGGTGCTGCCCGACGCGTTCGGGCCGCGCACGCTCGCCGCCTTCCACGACGGCACCGGCAACGCTGGCGCCTGAGCGCCCCTAAGGAGACCACCATGGCTGTCGAGCCGTTCGACGTCGTCGACCTGATCCGCACCAAGCGCGACAAGGGCGCCCTCACCACCGAGCAGATCGGCTGGATGATCGACGCCTACACGCGCGGCTACGTCGCCGACGAGCAGATGTCGGCCATGACGATGGCGATCTTCCTCAACGGCATGACGCGCGAAGAGGTGCGCGACATGACGCTGGCCATGGTGGCCACGGGCACGCGCCTCGACTTCTCGGGCCTGTCGAAGAAGACCACCGACAAGCACTCGACGGGTGGCGTCGGCGACAAGATCACGCTGCCGCTCGCACCCCTCGTCGCCTCGTTCGGCGTCGCGGTGCCGCAGCTCAGTGGCCGCGGGCTGGGCCACACGGGGGGCACGCTCGACAAGCTCGAGAGCATCCCGGGATGGCGCGCGAACGTCTCCGTCGACGAGATGATGGCTCAGCTCGAGAGCGCCGGCGCGGTCGTGTGTGCCGCGGGCTCGGGCCTCGCGCCCGCCGACGGCAAGCTCTACGCCCTGCGCGACATCACCGGCACGGTCGAGTGCATCCCGCTCATCGCCTCGTCGATCATGTCGAAGAAGATCGCCGAGGGCACCGCCGCCCTCGTGCTCGACGTGAAGTTCGGCTCGGGTGCCTTCCTGAAAGACATCGAGCAGTCGCGCGAGCTCGCCAAGGTCATGGTGCGTCTCGGTGAGGATGCCGGCGTCGCCACGCGCGCGGTGCTCACGAACATGAACGTGCCGCTGGGCCTCGCGATCGGCAACGCGAACGAGGTGCGCGAGTCGGTCGAGGTTCTCGCCGGTGGCGGCCCCGCCGACATCGTCGAGCTGACCGTGACCCTCGCGCGCCACATGCTCGAGCTCGCCGGCGTCACCGACGTCGACGTCGAGGGCGCGCTGCAGAACGGTCAGGCGATGGACACCTGGAACGCGATGATCCGCGCGCAGGGCGGCGACCCCGAGGCATCCATGGCCGAGGCCGCCGAGCACCACGTCGTCACGGCCGACCGCGACGGCGTGCTCGTCGAGCAGCTCGCCCTGCCCTTCGGCATCGCGGCCTGGCGCCTGGGCGCTGGCCGCGCCCGCAAGGAGGACCCGGTCGATCACGCGGCCGGCATCGACCTGCACGCGAAGCCCGGCGACACCGTCACGAAGGGCCAGCCGCTCTTCACGATGCACACGAACGAGGCCGCGCGGTTCGACCGCGCGCTCGAGGCGCTCGAGGGCGGCTATCGCATCGGCTCGGCGGGCGACGAGGTCGTCACGGGCGGGCCGCTCGTGGCGGGCGTCGTCGACTAGGCCTCCACCTCGCCGATTCTGACGAGGGCGTCGATGACGAGCGCCCAGAAGCGGTCGTTGTCGATGTCGAGGGCGACCTGGGTGGTGCATCCCTCGGGGGCCGGACCGCGCAGATCGGCCACGGTCATGCCGAGCGTGAGCCCGCCCGTCAGCTCGACATCGAGCGGGGCCTTCACGACGCGCAGCAGTGTGGGGTCGATGAGGTAGGCGACCGCGCACGGGTCGTGCACGGGCGGGTGGTCGAAGCCCTGCGCGTCTTTGTACGAGTGCGCGAAGAACTCGAGCAGCTCGCCGACGAAGCGTGCGGGGGCGGTGCCCACCGCGGCGATCGCCGCGGCGACCTCGTCGGTGGCGAGCGCCTGGTGGGTGGCGTCGAGACCGATCATCGTGAGCGGCCAGGGCTCGTTGAAGACGATGTGGGCGGCCTCGGGGTCGATGATGATGTTGAACTCGGCGACGGCGCTCCAGTTGCCGACGTGCACGCCGCCGCCCATGAGCACGACCTGCTTCACGCGCTCGGCGAGGCGCGGCTCCTTCCGCACGGCGAGGGCGATGTTGGTGAGCGCCCCCGTCGGCACGAGCGAGACGGTCTTCGGCGGGTGGCTCATGACGGTGTCGATGATGAGGTCGACGGCATGGCGCGGGTCGAGCTCGACGACGGGCTCGGGCAGCACGGGGCCGTCGAGCCCCGACTCGCCATGGATGTCGGGCGCCGTCTCGACGGTGCGCACGAGCGGGCGGTGGGCTCCGCGGGCGATGGGCACGGCATCCATGCCGATGACGCGCGCGACCGAGAGCGCGTTGCGCGTGACCTTCTCGATGGTCTGGTTGCCCATGACGGTCGTGACGGCCAGCAGGTCGATGGCGGGGGAGCCGTGGGCCAGCAGCATCGCCACCGCGTCGTCGTGGCCGGGGTCGCAGTCGAGGATGATCTTCTCGGGTGTGGGGAGCGGCATGCCGCGAGCCTATCGCAGTTCGACATATATGAAAACATGTTGCGCATGTGTACAGTTCGTTCATGAGCACTCGCACCCCCGACCTCGCCGACCTCGCCGCCCGCGGCGCCGCGCGCATCGACTGGATCCGCTCGCGCATGATCCTGCTCGCCGACGTGCGGGCGCGGTTCGCCGACGAGCGGCCTTTCGCGGGGCACCGCATCGGCATGTCGTTGCACCTCGAGCCCAAGACCGCCGTGCTGCTCGAGACCCTGCAGGCGGGCGGCGCCGAGATCGTCGCGACGGGCAATCACGGCTCGACGCAAGACGACATCGTGGCCCACTTGCGCGGTCAGGGCATGATCGTGCACGGCTCGCGCGCCGACACCCTCGAGCAGCACCACGCGAACGTCGCCGCGGTGGATGCGGCACGGCCGAGCATCCTGCTCGATAACGGGGCCGACCTCGCCGCGCTCGCCGCCGCCCGCATCGACGCCGCGGCCCTCGCAGCCGGCGACCCGACCGGCGGCACCGGCATCATCGGAGGCACGGAGGAGACCACGAGCGGTGGCATGCGGTTGCGCACCGAGCTCGCCGGGCGCATCCCTTTCCCCCTCATCGTGATCAACGACTCGCTGCTCAAGGCGATCGGCGAGAACAAGCACTCGGTCGGCCAGTCGGTGGTCGAGAGCATCATGCGCATCACCAACCTGCGCATCGCCGGCCGCCGGTTCGTCGTCGCGGGCTACGGCTGGTGCGGTCGGGGCATCGCCCAGTACCTGCGGGCCATGGGCGGCAAGGTGGCCGTGGCCGAGATCGACGACCTGAAGGCCTTCGAGGCGGCGTGGGACGGCTACCGCGTGGGCGGCATCGTCGACCTCGCGGGGTGGGCCGAGGTCGTCATCACGGCGACCGGCCACCCCGACGTGGTGACGGCCGAGGTCGTCGACGCGCTCGCCGACGGCGCCGTGCTCGCCAACGCCGGACACTTCCCGTGGGAGATCGATGTGCCGGCGCTGTACGCCGCCGCGACTCGGCGCACGACTCTCGACGAGGCCATCGAGCGCATCGACCTGGCCGACGGCCGGCACGTGGTGCTGCTCGCCGAGGGGCGCATGATGAACCTCGCGGGCCGCGAACCGAAGGGCAACTCGATCGAGGCGATGGACCTCGGGTTCCTGCTGCAGGCGCTCTCGCTCGAACGGGTGGTGCGCGATCCCGCATCGCTGGTCGCGGGGGCGCAGCCGGTTCCCGATGCGATCGAGCGCGAGATCGCGCGCCGGATGCTCGCCGCGATGGGCGCGCACCGATGAGTGTTCCCGCCCCGGAGTACAGCGTTCCCGCGGTCGACAAGGCCCTCGACATCCTCGAACTGCTCGCCGAGGCCCCGGAGCCGCTCTCGCAGACCGCGATCGCCGAGGCGACCGGCCGCAGCGTGGGGCAGCTCTTTCGCGTGCTCGTGACGCTCGAGCGGCGGGGGTTCCTCGTGCGCGAGCGGGGCGGCGGTTACCTGCTCGGCACCCGGCTCTTCGACCTCGCGCACCGGCACGAGCCGTTGCGCGGTCTGCGCGCGGCCGCCCTCCCGATCATGCACGATCTGGCCGATGAGGTGCGGCAGAGCTGCAACCTCGCGGTACTCGACGGCGATCGCGTGCGCGTGGTCGCGCAGGTCGAGTCGCCCGCCGACTTCGGCTACCGGGTGCGGGTCGGGGCGCTGTTCGACGCGGCGACGACGGCGACGGGTGCCGTGCTGCGCGGCGCCGCCGAGGTGGTGCGGGCCGATGCGCTGCAGCCCGGCATCACCGACGTCGTGGTCGCGGTGCGCGCGCCCGACGGTTCGACCGTGGCGGCGCTCACGGTGCCCTACGTCAGCACGAGCTTCAGCACGGTGGCGCACGAGGCCGTGGTGGCCCGCGCGCGGGCGGCGGTCGCGGCGATCGGGCAGCGTCTGGGCGAGTCGATGAGCGACGGCGCCGGGGTCACGACTCGGTAACGAACCGGTAGGTTTGACGGTATGACGACGGCGACTGCGAACCTCCTGCCCGGCACCGATCTGGCGATCGAGTCGCTGCCGAAGGTGTCGCTGCACGACCACCTCGACGGCGGGCTGCGGCCGCAGACGATCATCGAGCTCGCCGATGGCATCGGCCTCGAGCTGCCGGCCTCCGATGCCGCGGCCTTGGGCGCCTGGTTCGCCGAGAAGAGCGACTCGGGCTCGCTCGTCGAGTACCTGAAGACCTTCGATGTGACGACCGCCGTCATGCAGACGCGCGAGGGCCTCGAGCGCGTCGCGCGCGAGTTCGTGCTCGACCTCGCGGCCGACGGCGTCGTGTGGGGAGAGATCCGCTGGGCCCCCGAGCAGCACCTGACGCGCGGGCTGAGCCTCGACGAGACGGTCGAGGCCGTGCAGTCCGGTCTGGATGCCGGGGTCGAGGAGGCGCGCGGGGCCGGTCACAGCATCCGCGTCGGCCAGCTCGTGAGCGCCATGCGGCACGCCGATCGCGGCCTCGAGATCGCCGAGCTCGCCCTGCGCCACCGCGACCGCGGCGTCGTGGGCTTCGACATCGCGGGCGCCGAGGCGGGCTTCCCGCCCAGTCGCCTGCAGGACGCCTTCGATCTGCTCGCTGCGAGCTTCTTCCCTGCGACGATCCACGCGGGCGAGGCCGACGGACTCGAGTCGATCCGCGGCGCCCTGCTCGACGGCCGCGCGCTGCGCCTCGGTCACGGCGTGCGTCTGGCGGAAGACATCACGCTGCGCGATGAGGGCGGCGCGACGATCGCCGAGCTCGGCCTGCTCGCCGAGTGGGTGAAAGACCGCCAGATCGCGCTCGAGACGAGCCCGAGCTCGAACCTGCAGACGGGGGCGATCGCGGCGTGGGGCGACCAGCTCATCGATCACCCGCTCGACCTCTTCTACCAGCTGGGGTTCCGCGTCACGGTCAACACCGACAACCGCCTCATGAGCGCGACGACCCTCAGCCGCGAGCTGCGCCTCGTCGCCGAGGCCTTCGGCTACGACCTCGACGACCTGCTCGCCCTGCAGCTCAACGCCGCGCAAGCCGCCTTCCTGCCGGTGGAGGACCGCGAGGCGCTCATGGACACCCTCATCGAGGGTTTCGAGGCCGCGCTGTGAGCCTGCCCGCCCTCGCCGACCGCGCGATCGTGCTGCACGCGCGAGCCGCCGACTGGCGCGATGCCATCCGCCTCGCCGGCGATGCCCTCGTCGACAGCGGCTGCACGACGGCCGAGTACACCGAGGCGATGATCCGCATGGTCGACGACCACGGGCCGTACATCGTCATCGCGCCCGGCCTCGCCCTCGCCCATGCCCGCCCCGGCCCCGAGGTGCGCTGCGACGGGCTCTCGGTCGTGACCCTCGCCGAGCCCGTCGAGTTCGGGCACGCCCACAACGACCCCGTGCGCGTCGTCATCGGCCTCGCGGGCGTCGCGGCCGACGGCCACCTCGAGGCGGTGGCGCAGCTCGCCAACGCCTTCAACGACGCGGCGGCGATCCCCGCCCTCGCGGCGGCGACGACACGGGATGCCGTGCGCACGATCCTCGCGGGTGGCGGCATCGCGTGAAGATCGTCACGATCTGCGGGGCGGGCATCGGCTCGAGCGGCATCCTCAAGGTCAACGCCGAGCGCGTGCTGCAGCGCCTCGGCCTCACGGCCACAGTCGTCGCGGCCGACCTCGCCTCGGTCGATCGCGTGGCCGCCGACGCCCAGGTGATCCTCACGAGCGGGGAGTTCGTCGAGGCCATCGGCCCCACGCGCGCCGACGTCATCGTCATCGACAACTACTTCGACACCGACGAGTTGAGCGCGAAGCTCGAGGCCGCGATCGGCTGAGCGCCGCTACCGGTTCGGGATGCCGTGCTCGGGCATCCCGCGGTTCAGCTCTGCCCGGCCGGGCCGTTCGCGCGGTCTGCGCCACTCGTGCCCGTGCGCATCCACAGGGCCACGGCGACGCCGAGGGCGCTGAGCGGCGCGATGTAGGGCGCGAACGAGAACAGGGCGAGCGCGACGAGCAGGCCGACCCCGGCGGCGACGGCTGCGCGGCGACCCGTGCTCACGGCGCTCTGCGCGAGCGGCAGCACGGCCGCGGCCGCGAGTGCTGCGGCGACCCCGGTGGTGGCGAGCAGCACCCACGGCACGAGGGGGCCGAGCGGCACGAGCGCCGAGCCCGGCAGGGCGAGCGCCTCGACGACGAGGGCGAGCGGGCGGATGAGCAGCACGAGGTAGGCGGCGAGCAGCAGGCCGACGGGCTGCGCGCGGCGGCCGATGACCGCGTGGGTCGCCGTCAGCAGCGGCACGAAGCCGAGGAAGGCGAGGGCGTTGCCGAGCAGGAGGGCGCGCGCGACCTCATCGGTCAGGGGCGCGGTGGCCTCGACCGGCGCCGGGACGAGCGTCGGCACGAGAACGACACCGATGAGCATCATCGCGGTGGCCGTGAGCGCGGCGACGAGCCCGGCGATGCGGCTCGGGGGCCCGGCGAGCCGAGCGAGCGCGGTGGCGGCGGAATCGGTCATGGGCGGGCCTTTCGACGGAGGGCGAGGATGGTCGTCACGACGGCGACGAAGGCGAGCACGAGCGCGCCGCTCGGCAGCACGACGAGCACCCACACGATGGCGGCGGTGATGCTGAGCATGAGCGCGGCGCCCGCGCGCGCGGCGGTCGCTCTGCGCACGATGAGCGCCGTGATGATGGCGATGGCGAGCGCCTGCACGGCGATCGAGATCGCGATGACGATCGACACGGGCGCGGTGATCATCGCGACCGTGGCGGCGACGAGCAGACCACCGGCGACGGCGAGCGCCTCGCGCAGCGGCGTCGCGACCCGCGCGAGCACGGCGACCTGCACGAGCAGCGGCACGGCACCGAGCGAGGCGTACGCGAAGCCCTGCCCCGGCACGAGCATTCCGGCTTCGGCGGCGGCTGTGCCGATCGTCCAGGCGAGGGCGACGATCGCCGCTGCGACGACACCGAGCCAGATGCTGAGTCGGCGCTCGCCCTCCGACCACGGCCGGTGCGGACGGGGTGCGCGCGGCAGCGGCGGCATGCCGGGCAGCCCCGATACGCCGATGCCGCGCCCTCCGTCGCCATGCTCGGCCGCATACTCGGCTTCGAGCTGCTTGCGGAAGGCCACCTCGCGCTCGAACCGCGCGCCGCGCACGCGATCGACGATGCCGAGCCCGATCGCGCCGGCCATGACGAGTGCGGGGCTGATGCCGGCGATCATGAACGGCAGCGCGAGACCGGCACCGGCGATGCCCGCCCAGACGTGGGCGACCATCGGGTCGACGTAGGGGCGGATGAGGACGACGGCGGAGGCGGAGGCGGCTGCGGTCGTGATCGCGACGACCGCGCCGACCTGCACGTCGACGATGCCGAGGGGGCGCTCCGGCCCGATCGTGAGCAGGGCGAGCACGCCGACCGCGGCGATCGCGCTCGCGATCGCCATGACGATGGCCGAGACGGCGGGGGTGCGGGTCAACCGGTCGAAGCCGCGGCGGTGGTAGAGCATCCCGAGGCCGATCGCCCCGAGCACGACGGCGATCGTCGTCGGCAGCGACTGCAGTGCACTCAGCAGCCGGGCCGCAGCGAGCCACTGCTCGTCGCCCATGAGGCCGCCGTCGCCGAGGTCACCGACGGGGTCCGGCAGCTCGAACACGCCGAGAATCGCGAGCGTCTGACCGGATGCCCAGCTCACGAGCGCCACGAACCACAGCACCACGACCGAAGTCGGCAGCAGCGGTGGCCGGTCGCGCCCCTCGTACGGCGAGCGCGCGGGCGCGGGCGTCGGGGTCGTCACGCCCTCCACCCTATGCGCGCGGCCCTGTTCGTAACTCAGGCTGTACCGGGCTGAACTGCGCCTGATCGCGTCACATTCGGCACCTCAGCCTGAGTTACGAACACGCGCGGCGCTACGTGACGAAACCCGACGACCGGGACGGCCGTCGGCGCTGGCGTCGCGGCGACGGCCAGGAATGGCCGTCGCTCTCGTGCTCCAGCGCGCTCAGACGATGAGCGCGCGCATGCCCGCCTCGAGCGACGCGACCTCGGCCTCGGCGGCCGCCCGGCGCTCGTCGACCGAGCCCTGCGTCGACGAGGCGTCGATGTAGACCTTTACCTTGGGCTCGGTGCCGCTCGGCCGCACGATGACGCGGGCGCCGCCGCGCATCCAGAACCGCAGGATGTCACCGGGAGGGAACACCCCGAAGCCGCCGATGAAGTCGTCGACCTGATCGACGCGCACGCCGCCGATCTCGTTCGGCGGGTTGTCGCGCAGCGCGGCCATGATGGCGCCGATGCGGCTGAGGTCGGTGACCCGCAGCGAGACCTGGCCGCTCGCAAAGGCGCCGAAGCGCTCGTCGAAGTCGCGCTGGTGCTGCTCGAGCGTGCGGCCCGCGGCCTTGAGCTCGCCCGCGAGCGCGAGGAAGTCGACGGCGGCCGAGATGCCGTCTTTGTCGCGCACCTTGTCGGGGTCGACGAGGTAGCCGAGCGCCTCCTCGAAGCCGTAGCCGAGGCCGCCGACGCGCGAGATCCACTTGAAGCCCGTGAGGGTGTCGCTGTAGCTCACGCCATAGGCGGCGGCCACGGCCGAGAGCGCGGGCGATGAGACGAGGGATGCCGCGAACTTCGCCTGCCGCCCCTCGCGCTGCAGGCGCTCCGCGGCCCGCCATCCCAGCAGCGCCCCGACCGCGTTGCCGCTGAGGCGCCGCCATCCCTCCGGGGTGGACGCGTCGGGGATCGCGACGGCGAGCCGGTCGGCGTCGGGGTCGTTGGCGATGATGAGCTCGGCACCCGCAGCCCGGGCGGTCGCGAACGCGAGGTCCATCGCCCCCGGCTCCTCCGGGTTGGGGAACGCCACGGTCGGGAAGGCGCCGTCGGGCGCGATCTGCTCGGCGACGACGGTCGGCTCGCCGAGCCCGGCGTCGCGGAACACGCGCTGCGCGACCTCCCACCCGACGCCGTGCAGGGCAGTGTAGACGAAGGAGACCGGCTCGATGACGGCCGACTCGGGCGTGTGCGTCACGAGGGCCGCGGTGCGGGCGATGTAAGCGTCGATGATCGACTCGTCGGCGGTCTCGTACGCGGTCGACCGCGGCAGCTCGCCGACGACGCTCGTGTCGGCCACCGCGAGGATCGCGGCGTGGATCGCCTCGTCGGCGGGTGCGACGATCTGCGAGCCGCCATCGCGGCCGCCGAGGTAGACCTTGTAGCCGTTGTCGCGCGGCGGGTTGTGGCTCGCGGTCACCATGATGCCCGCGCTGAGGCCGAGCTCGCGCACGGCGAAGGCGAGCACGGGGGTCGGCAGGGCGCGCGGCAGCAGCACGACGCGCACGCCCGCCCCGGTCATGAGCTCGGCCGAGTCGCGCGCGAAGACGTCGCTGTTGACGCGGCCGTCGTAGCCGATGACGACGCTCGCGTTCTCGTCGCGCGCGAGCAGCCAGCGGGCGAAACCGGTCGCAGCCTGTGAGACGAGCACGCGGTTCATCCGGTTCGAGCCCGCGCCGAGCTCACCCCGCAGGCCCGCGGTGCCGAATGTGAGGCGGGTGTCGAAGCGGTCGCGGAGGGCATCCATCGCCGCCCCGTCGCCGCCCTCGGCGGCCGGGATGAGCGCCTCGAGCTCGGCGCGCGTCACGGGGTCGGGGTCTTGCTCGAGCCACGACTTGGCCAGATCGAGAGTGGTCATGCGAGCCCCTTACAGTTCGGCGACGATGCGGGCGAGCAGGGCGCTGATGACCGGTTCGGCGTCTTTGCCGGCCTGGATGACCTCGCCGTGGCTCAGCGGCTCGGGCGAGATGCCCGCCGCGAGGTTGGTGATGAGTGAGAGCCCGAGCACCTCCATGCCCGCCTGGCGGGCCGCGATGGCCTCGAGGGCCGTCGACATGCCGACGATGTGGCCGCCCATCGTCTTCGCCATCTGCACCTCGGCCGGGGTCTCGTAGTGCGGCCCGCGGAACTGCACGTAGACGCCCTCGTCGAGGCCCGGGTCGACCGTGCGGGCGAGGTCGCGCAGGCGCTGCGCGTACAGGTCGGTGAGGTCGATGAAGGTCGCGCCCTCGAGCGGCGAGTTCGCCGTCAGGTTGAGGTGGTCGCTGATGAGCACCGGGGTGCCGGGGGTCCAGTGGTCTTTGATGCCGCCCGCGCCGTTGGTGAGGATCATGACGGATGCCCCCGCCGCCGCCGCGGTGCGCACCGAGTGCACCACCCGTCGCACGCCGTGGTTCTCGTAGTAGTGGGTGCGGGCGCCGATGACGAGGGCGCGCTTGCCGCTCGGCAGCAGCACCGAGCGCAGCGTGCCGACGTGGCCTTCGAGCGCGGGCTTGCTGAAGCCCGCGATCTCGGTCGCCGCGATCGTGTGCGTCGTCTCGCCGATGAGGTCGGCGGCCTTGGCCCAGCCCGATCCGAGCGTGAGGGCGATGTCGTGCCGGTCGACTCCTGTCGCCTCGGCGAGCTGCGCGGCGGCCTGAGCCGCGATCGCGAAGGGGTCGGCGTCGAGCGCGTCGAGAGGGTTCACAGCGGTGTGGCTCATGCCGCCAGCCTACTGAGGGCGTCGTGCACGCGGTTCAGGAATGGCGCGCGCACTCGCGCGCATGCGGATGCCGTGCTCGGCGGGTCGACCGGATGGCGAGCGGGCATCCTGAACCGCAAACCGCGCAGATGCGGGAGGATAGACGCATGACCACCCTCTTCGACCGCAAGCACCGCATCGCCGTTCTCGGAGGCGGGCCCGGCGGCTACGAGGCGGCGCTCGCCGCGGCTCAGCTCGGCGCCGACGTCACCCTCGTCGAGCGCGTCGGCGTGGGCGGCTCGGCCGTGCTCACCGACGTCGTGCCCTCGAAGACCCTCATCGCGACGGCCGAGGCCGCGGGCGCCATCCAAGGAGCCGGAGAGCTCGGCGTGCAGTTCTTCGCGCGCGGCGAGAGCGGTCGCGCACTCAAGCCCGAGGTCGCCGTCAACCTCGCCCAGGTCAACAAGCGCCTGCTGCGGCTCGCCCACGAGCAGAGCGACGACATGCGCGAGCAGCTGCTCGAGGCCGGCGTGCGCATCATCGCGGGCGACGGCCGGCTCGACGGCCCGAACCGCATCGTCGTCGCGACCGGCCACGGCAAGAAGCGCACCGACTTCGACCAGTGCGACGCCGACACGGTCATCGTGGCCGTCGGCGCCTCACCGCGCGAACTGCCGACCGCGAAGCCCGACGGCGAACGGATCCTCACCTGGACCCAGCTCTACACGCTGAGCGAGGTGCCCGACCACCTCATCGTCGTCGGCTCGGGCGTCACCGGCGCCGAGTTCGCCTCCGCGTACCGCGCGCTCGGCGCCCAGGTGACGCTCATCTCGAGCCGCGATCAGGTGCTGCCGGGTGAGGATGCTGATGCCGCGCAGCTCATCGAGCAGGTGTTCCGGCGCAACGGCATGACGCTGCTCGCGAAGAGCCGCGCCGACTCCGTCGTCAACACGGGTGAGGGCGTGACCGTCACCCTGAGCGACGGCACCGTCATCGACGGCTCGCACTGCCTCATGGCCGTCGGCTCGATCCCCAACACGGCAGGCATCGGGCTCGAGGAGGCCGGGGTGCAGCTCACGGCCTCCGGCCACATCGCGGTCAACAAGGTGGCGCGCACCTCGATGCCCAGCGTGTACGCGGTCGGCGACTGCAGCGACTCGCTGCCGTTGGCATCCGTCGCCTCGATGCAGGGCCGCACGGCGGTCTACCACGCGATGGGCGACGCGGTGACGCCCATCAAGCTGCGCAACGTCACCTCGAACATCTTCACGGCGCCCGAGATCGCCACGGTCGGCTTCTCGCAGAAGCAGATCGAAGACGGCGAGACGCGCGGCATCGTGCACAAGCTCATGCTCGAGACGAACGCGCGCGCCAAGATGCAGGGCGTCACCGACGGCTTCATCAAGCTCTTCGCGGCGAAGACCTCGGGCACGGTCATCGGCGGGGTCGTCGTGGCGCCGCGCGCCTCGGAGCTCATCCTGCCGATCGCCCTCGCCATCGAGCACCGGCTCACCGTCGATCAGCTCGCGCGCGCGTACTCGGTGTACCCCTCGCTCTCGGGCGGCATCACGGATGCCGCGCGCGCGATGCACGCGCCCCGCGACTAGCCCGGCCGGCGCGTGCGGCGTGCGGCGGGTGTCGTGTGGCGCGCGCGGCGTGCGGCTCAGCCGGTGATGGTGAGCAGCACGTGGCCCGAGGCCACCGTCTCGCCGACCGCGGCGCCGATGCTCGCGACCACGCCGTCTTTGTGCGCGGTGAGCGGCTGCTCCATCTTCATGGCCTCGAGCACGACGACGAGGTCGCCCGCGACGACCTTGTCGCCCTCGGCGACGGCGAGCTTGACGACCGTGGCCTGCATGGGGCTCTTCACGGCGTCACCCGAGGCGCCGGCCGCGACGGCCGAGCCCGAGCGACGCTTGGGCGCCGCCGCGAGCGCGGTCGAGGCGCGCGACGTGGATGCGGGCACGAGCGTCTCGGGCAACGAGACCTCGAGGCGCTTGCCGGCGACCTCGACGACCACGGTGTGCCGCGCGGCGGGCTCGGCCATCGGCTCGGCGAGCGAGCCGCTCCACGGCTCGAGCTGATTGTCGAACTCGGTCTCGATCCAGCGGGTGTACACGGTGAACGGGGCGCCGTCGGCCGGGGCGAACGCCGGGTCGTCGACGATCGCGCGGTGGAAGGGCAGCACGGTCGGCAGGCCCGCGACCTCGAACTCGGCGAGCGCGCGACGCGAGCGCTCGAGGGCGTCGTCGCGCGTCTTGCCCGTGACGATGAGCTTGGCGAGCAGCGAGTCGAACGCGCCCGAGATGACGTCGCCCGTCGTGACGCCCGAGTCGACGCGCACGCCGGGGCCGCCGGGAAACCGCAGAGCGTGCACGGGGCCGGGCATGGGCATGAAGTTCAGCCCGGGGTCCTCCCCGTTGATGCGGAACTCGAACGAGTGCCCGTGCGCGACGGGGTCGTCGTAGCCGAGCGCCTCGCCCTCCGCGAGCCGGAACTGCTCGCGCACGAGGTCGATGCCCGTGACCTCCTCCGAGACCGGGTGCTCGACCTGCAGGCGCGTGTTCACCTCGAGGAACGAGACGGTGCCGTCGGCGCCGATGAGGAACTCGCACGTGCCGGCACCGACGTAGCCGACCTCTTTCAGGATCGCCTTCGACGAGCGGTAGAGCAGCTCGGTCTGCTCGTCGGTCAGGAAGGGCGCGGGGGCCTCCTCGACGAGCTTCTGGTGGCGGCGCTGCAGCGAGCAGTCGCGCGTCGAGATGACGACGACGGTGCCGTGCGCGTCGGCGAGGCACTGGGTCTCGACGTGGCGCGGCTTGTCGAGGTACTTCTCGACGAAGCACTCGCCGCGGCCGAACGCCGCGATGGCCTCGCGCGTGGCCGAGTCGAACAGCTCGGGAATCTCTTCGCGCGTGCGGGCGACCTTGAGCCCGCGCCCGCCGCCGCCGAACGCGGCCTTGATCGCCACGGGCAGGCCGTGCACGTCGACGAAGGCCAGAACCTCGTCGGCCCCGCTGACGGGGTTGAGGGTGCCGGGGGCGAGAGGGGCGCCGACCTTCTCGGCGATGTGCCGGGCGCTGACCTTGTCACCGAGCTTCTCGATCGCCTCCGGAGACGGTCCGATCCAGGTGAGGCCCGCGTCGATGACGGCGCGCGCGAAGTCGGCGTTCTCGGCGAGGAAGCCGTAGCCGGGGTGCACCGCGTCGGCTCCGGCCCGGCGGGCGATGCTGAGCAGCTTGTCGATGACGAGGTACGTCTCGGCGCTCGTCGTGCCGTGCAGGGCGTAGGCCTCGTCGGCGAGGCGCACGTGCCGGGCATCCCGATCTTGATCGGCGTAGACGGCCACCGTGGTGATGCCCGAATCACGGGCGGCGCGGATGACGCGGACGGCGATCTCGCCTCGGTTGGCGATGAGGATCTTCGTGATGCGGGCCATGGTTCCTCAGCCTAGGGGTGCGCGCGGCCCCCGCGTTTGGCGAGGCTCCACAAAAGGGGCGCAGATCGCTTAGCGGTTCCAGAGATCGGTCCAGCGCCCGCCGAGCTCGTGCACGAGTTTGCGCAGCAGGGGAACCGAGAGGCCGACGACCGTGTGCGGGTCGCCCTCGATGCGGTCGATGAAGCCGGCGCCCTTCGAGTCGATCGTGAACGCTCCGGCGACCTTGAGCGGCTCGCCGGTCGCGATGTAGGCGTCGATCTCGGCCGACTCGATGTCGTCGGCGAAGTGCACGGTGGCGCGGGATGCCCGGCCCACGGCCCCGCGCACCGCCCCGCCCCGGTGGTCGATGAGCCAGTGGCCCGAGTGCAGCACGCCGCTGCGCCCACGCTGCGTGAGCCAGCGCTCACGGGCGATCGCGGGCTCGTGCGGCTTGCCGTACACGGTGCCGTCGAGCTCGAAGGCCGAGTCGCCGCCGAGGATGAAGCCGTCGATGTCGGCCGGGGCGAGCCCGGCGAGCGCGAGCACGGCGGGGTCGAGCATGGCCTCGGCCTTGAGCCGGGCGAGCAGCTGCACCATCTCGGCGGCCGGCAGGCGGCCCTCGGGATGCGCGGCCGCGGCCGCATCCACCGCAGCTTCCTCATCCACCCCGGGGGCGATCGCGACCGGTTCGATGCCGACGGCCCGCAGCGTCGCGAGCCGAGCCGGAGACGTCGAGGCGAGGTAGAGGCGCACGGCTCGATGCTACGGCGGTGTTCGCAACTCAGGCTGTATCGGCCACGGTGACGCAGTACGTGCGCACGACCGGCCGTTCAGCATGAGTGGCGAACAATAGGCTGACCGCATGGCAGAGCACATCGGCAGCATCATCGAACTCACCGTCGACAAGATCGCGCACGGCGGCATCGCCGTCGGGCGGCTCGACGGCCGCGTGGTGTTCGTGAGCGACGCGATCCCCGGCGAGACGGTGCGGGCCCGCGTGAGCGACGACCGCAAGAAGAGCTTCTGGCGCGCCGACGCCGTCGAGGTGCTGCAGCCGAGCGAGCACCGTCGTGAGCACGTCTGGTCGGCCGCCGCGATCGACCGCGACCCCCGGGGTCGCGCGGGGGGCGCCGAGTTCGGCCACATCGCCCTCGCCCATCAGCGCGAGCTCAAGCGCCAGGTGCTCGCCGAGTCGCTGCAGCGCATGGCGGGCATCGAGAGCGACGTCGTCGTCGAGCCCCTGCCGGGCGATCCGGCCGTGAACGGCCTCGGGTGGCGCACGCGCATCCGCCTGCACGTCGACGAGCAGGGTCGCCTCGGACCGATGGCGTCGCGCTCGCACTCGGTGATCCCGGTGCAGGATGTTCCCCTCGCGACCGCCGCGGTGCAGGCCGCGACGCCGTTCGCCGAGCGGTTCGTCGGCCTCGGCACCCTCGATGTCATCGCGCCCTCCACGGCCGAGCCGCGGCTCGTCATCGGCGAGCAGAAGCCCACGGTCATCCGCGAGCTCGTCGGCGAGCGCGAGTTCCGGCTCGACGACACGGGCTTCTGGCAGGTGCACCGCTCGGCCCCCGTCGCCCTCACCCGCGCCGTGCAGGAGGCCATCGATCCGGCGCTGTTCGACCCGCGCGCCGAGAACCTCGACCTCTACGGCGGGGTCGGCCTGCTCGCCGCCGCCGTCGCCGACCGCTTCGGTGCCGAGACGCGCATCACGAGCGTCGAATCCGACGAGCGCGCGACCGACCACGCGAGCGAGAACCTCGCCGAGTGGCTCGGCGCCTCGGCCGAGACGGGCCGCGTCGACCGCTGGCTGCGCGAGCTCGACTCCGGCGCCTCGGCCGCCGACCGCGACCGGCTGCGCGCGGCCACGATCGTGCTCGATCCGCCGCGCTCGGGCGCCGGATCCGACGTCATGACGGTGCTCGGGCGGCTCGCGCCGGCGCAGCTCGTCTACGTGGCGTGCGACCCGGTCGCGCTCGCACGGGATGTCGCTCTCGCCGCCGAGGCCGGGTACCGGCTGGCGCGCATCCGGGCCTTCGATCTCTTCCCGCACACGCACCACGTCGAAGCGGTCGCGACCCTGATCCGAGGGTGACTCAGGGCTGAGATTCCGCGGCTCTCGGGCCGAATCGCGGCGCGCCCTGACCCCCTTCCGGGGTGCATGCGCGGCTAGCATGAGAGGCGCGACCGGCATCCCGGCACGTCGCTCTCCCGATCGATGAAGGGTGTGGGTTCCGCTCTCGTGGTTGCACCGGTGAACAAGCAGGTACGTGTCTCGATCGTGGACGATCACGAGTCGGTGCGTCTCGGTCTGCAGGCGGCGTTCACGAACGCCGGGTTCGACGTCGTCGCGACCGCGGCCGGAGTGCCTGAGCTCGTCGAGACGCTCGACGGTCGTGAGCTCGACGTCGTCGTGCTTGACCTGTCGCTCGGTGACGGCTCGAGCGTCACCGAGAACGTGAAAGCCGTGCAGGCGCTCGGCGCTGCTGTGCTCGTGCACTCGATCGCCGATCGCGTCGCGAGCGTGCGCGAGGCGCTCGCGGCCGGCGCCGCCGGCGTGATCCCGAAGTCGTCGGCGACGAGCACCGTCATCGCGGCGGCCGAGACCGTCGCTCGGGGCGACGTGCTCAACAACCTCGAGTGGGCGAGCGCGATCGACGCCGACCGCGACTTCGCGAAGGCCCAGCTGGGGCGGCGGGAGCGCGAGATCCTGCACCTCTACGCGAGCGGCCTGCCGCTCAAGCTCGCGGCCGAGCAGCTCGGCATCGGCTACTCGACGGCTCGCGAGTACCTCGACCGCATCCGTGCCAAGTACGTCGAGGTGGGCCGCCCCGCGCCGACCAAGGTCGACCTGCTGCGGCGCGCCGTCGAAGACGGCATCCTCCCCGGCCTCGACCCCGACGGCGATGAGCCCGCCTGACGCCCCCGCAGCCGTGCCTGTCGCCGCGGCTGCCGAGGCGCCGCCCGGCAAGGGCGCATCGGCGAAGCAGCAGCGCAGTCCGCTGAGCCGCAAGCGTGTCGATACCGTCGTGTCGCGCTCGGTGGCCTGGTTCGGCATCGTGTTCGGGTTGCAGGCGCTGCCCTCGCTGCTCGGGCAGTACGCCCTCGGCCAGCCCCTCTGGTCGGCGATCGCGGTCGGCGCCATGTACGGCTCGCTGCTGCTCGCCCTGCTGTGCTCGACGATCAAGCGCTGGGTGATCGGCTCGCACCTCCTGGTCTCGTTCGTCTACGTCGTGGCGCTGCTCACCTGGCCGTTCTTCCTCGCCGACCCGGCCGTGCCGCAGCAGGGCGATCACTGGCTCTACCAGCTGACCACCGTCGCGACCGCGACGGCGGCCATCGGCTTCCGGGTGCGCGGCGCCCTCGCGTACCTCATCGTGGTGCCGCTCATCTACGGCATCATCAGGGCCACCCCGCAGGGCGGGGGCGGCCCGTGGGAGCTCGGGCTCTTCAACGCGATCTACGCGATCATCCTCGGCGGCGCCGTGCTCGTGATCGTGACCATGACGCGCGTAGCCGCGACCTCCGTCGACGAGGCCCAGGGGGCCGCGCTCGACCGCTACGCCCGTGCCGTGCGCCAGCACGCCACGGAGGTCGAGCGCGTGCATGTCGACTCGATCGTGCACGACAGCGTGCTCACGACGCTGCTGAGCGCCGCGCGGGCCGAGACGCCCGCGCAGAAGACGCTGGCGGCGCAGATGGCCTCGAACGCGATGCGCCACTTGCGTGAGGCCGCCCTCGTCTCGCCCGACGACGGCACGACCGTGCGGTTCCGGCAGCTGGCCGATCGCATCGTCACGGCCGCCCGCCAGATGCCGGTGCCTTTCGCCGTGCGCGTGCGCTCGCTCGATACGCGTGTCATCCCCTCGGCCCAGGCTGAGGCGCTCTACTCCGCCGCGGTGCAGGCCATGATGAACAGCGTGCAGCACGCGGGCGGGCCCGATGTGCGGCGCTGGCTCAAGGTGGCGGGCGTGCACGGCGGCGCCGTCGAGATCGAGGTCGGTGACGCGGGCGTCGGCTTCGACCCCGCCGCGGTGCCCGACGAACGGCTCGGAGTGCGTCGCTCTATCGTCGAGCGCACGGCCAATGCCGGAGGTCACGCCGAGGTGCGCGCGGCGATCGGCCGCGGCTCGGTCGTCGTGCTGTCGTGGCCCGTCTTCGTGGAGGGCGAGGCGCGCGACGACGACACCGCGCTCCACGAGAGGGGCGAGGCATGAGGATCGGCGTCCCCCGCGCGCTCATCGTGACGATGGCCGCCATCTTCTCGGCGTACCACATCGTGCTCGGGCTCTACACGATCGATATGCCCGCTGACCCCCTGCCGGTGCTCGCCGCGATGGTGCTCTACGCGACGGCGACGACGGTGAGCCTGCTCCCTGGACAGCCCGAGCGCATGCCCACGGTGATGGCGGCGGGTAACGTGGTCGTGTGCATCGCGATGACGGTGCTCATCACGCCCCAGCTCGACATCGGCCCCGACGCGCCAGCGCTCGGATACTCCACCTGGTACGTCGCCGCCGTCGGCACGCTGCTCACCATCACCTCGACGCGGCGCCGGCACCTGTTCGCGTGGATCGGCATCGCCGCCCTCGTGATCCAGACGGTGATCTGGGGCGGCCCGGGCGCCCTGCTCGGGATCGGCGTCATCGGCAGCGCCGCGTGGGTGGCCGTCTCGCACATCCTGTCTCGTGCGCTCGCGAAGGCCTCTCGTGACGCCGCACGGTTCGCGCGCGCCGAGCGCGAGGCGACCGACTGGCAGGCAGCGCAAGAGGCGCACCTGTACGAGCGGCAGTTCCGCCTCGGGCAGACCGGCACGACCGCCGTGCCCATGCTGCGCATCATCGAGCAGTCGAGCGGTGAGCTGACGGACGAGCAGCGGCAGGAGTGCCTGCACCTCGAGGGCGCCATCCGCGACGAGATCCGCGGTCGTCGGTTGCTCGACGACGCGGTGCGGCGCGAGGTGATGTCGGCGCGACGGCGCGGCGTCTCGGTCAACCTCTTCGACGAGGGCGGGCTCGACGAGCTCGACGACTCGTCCCTCGCGCACGTGCTCGGAACACTCGCCGAGGCGATCCGCACGACGACGGCGATGCGCGTGATCGCGCGCACCGCTCCGCCCGATTCGGATGTCGCGGTCACCGTCGTGGGCCTGACCCCGTCGGGCGACGGTCGCGCTCGCGAGCTCGGCCAGTCGGACGACGACGAGGACGACTCCGTCGACCTCTGGCTCGAGATCCCTCGGACCAGCCCCTAGGGGCGAATCGCGGAGCGGACCAGCCCCTGAGGGCGAATCGCGGAGCGGACCAGCCCCTGAAGGCGAATCGCGGAGCGGACCAGCCCCTGAAGGCGAATCGCGGAGCGGACCAGCCCCTGAAGGCGAATCGCGGAGCGATTCGCTGGGGCGCATGTCGCGTGGCAGTTGCTCGCAGCGAGCCCGCCTGGGCGCCGAGCGGCCCCCTCGACCCGTAGGCCTCGGGTTAACGATCGAAGGGCCGGAGTACCCAGCTCCGGCCCTTCGCAACGTATCGAGGTAGACCCACAACCCGAATGTCGACCTACCTCGCCCCCCAATCACAGAACCGCTACCCGTGCGGTTGTGGTGATCGGTGGTGAGCTCGTGATGAGCATCACCTGACATCAGTAATACTGCCGACTGGAGCGCCACAGTGCAGTCGTCATTTTGGGGGACAACGGGGTACACGATTCGTACCCCGCTTAATCGAGAACCCCGGAAATCCGGGCTTTTCACGCAGTCCACGTACGAATCTCAGGGTACATTCCCCCCGAAAGGGGGGATTCTGGGAGCGTTCACGACTTTTCGCCGCGGAATCCGCGGCATTCTCCTTCGGATTTCGTTGTCGTGAGGGTGTGAAGCGCCGAAGTCAGCAGCCCCGCATGCCGGAGGTCGCCGCCCAGGCGCCCGGCCCAGGGGCGAGCGGGCCGCGCATCGCCCGCGCTCCGCCGCGCCAGCGGTCGACAGGAGGCTCGAGCAGCTCGGCCCCGCGGGCGGCCTGCTCGGCGAGCACGGCGACGATGACCGAGTGCGCCGCGGCGAGCTCTTCGTCGGTGGGGCTGCCCGCGACGATGCGCATGGCGGCGGCCGGAGCATCCGTCGCCGCGGGGCGAGTGCCGGCGCTCACAGCGGGATGTTCCCGTGCTTCTTGGGCGGCAGGCTCGCGCGCTTGCCCTTGAGGGCCCGCAGCGCCTTGATGATCGCCACGCGCGTCGCGGCCGGCTCGATGATGCCATCGAGCTCGCCGCGCTCGGCCGCGAGGAACGGGCTCGCGACGTTGTAGGTGTACTCGTTGGCCAGGCGGGTGCGCACCGCCGCGACATCCTCGCCGGCCGCTTCGGCCGCCTTGATCTGGTCGCGGTACAGGATGTTCACCGCGCCCTGCCCGCCCATGACGGCGATCTCGGCCGTCGGCCACGCGAGGTTCATGTCGGCGCCCAGCTGCTTCGAGCCCATGACGATGTAGGCGCCGCCGTAGGCCTTGCGCGTGATGACGGTGACGAGCGGCACGGTGGCCTCGGCGTAGGCGTAGAGCAGCTTGGCGCCGCGGCGGATGACGCCGGTCCACTCCTGGTCGGTGCCCGGCAGGTAGCCCGGAACATCGACGAGGGTGAGGATCGGGATCGAGAACGCGTCGCAGAACCGCACGAAGCGGCTCGCCTTCTCGCCCGCGTCGATGTTGAGCGTGCCCGCCATGGCGTTGGGCTGGTTCGCGATGACGCCCACGCTGCGCCCCTCGACGCGCGCGAAGCCGATGACGATGTTGGGCGCGAACAGGGGCTGCACCTCGAGGAACGAACCCTCGTCGACGACGTGGTCGATGATGTCGATGACGTCGTACGGCTGGTTGGCGCTGTCGGGGATCATCGAGTTGAGCTTGCGATCGGTGTCGGTGATCTCGAGCTCGGCCTCGGCCGCGTACTGCGGCAGCTCGGCGAGGTTGTTGTCGGGCAGGTAGCTCAGCAGCGAGCGGGCGTAGTCGAACGCGTCGTGCTCGTCGCTCGCGAGGTAGTGCGAGACGCCCGAGGTGCGGTTGTGGGTGAGAGCCCCGCCGAGCTCCTCCATACCGACGTCTTCGCCGGTCACCGTCTTGATGACGTCGGGGCCGGTGACGAACATCTGACTCGTCTTGTCGACCATGATCACGAAGTCGGTGAGAGCCGGCGAGTACACGGCGCCACCCGCCGCGGGGCCGCAGATGATCGAGATCTGGGGGATCACTCCGCTCGCGGCCGTGTTGCGGCGGAAGATCTCGCCGTACTTGCCCAGCGCGACGACACCCTCCTGGATGCGCGCGCCGCCGGAGTCGAGGATGCCGATGATCGGCACACCCGTCTTGAGGGCGAGCTCCATGACCTTGATGATCTTCTCGCCCGCGACCTCGCCGAGCGAGCCGCCGAAGATCGTGAAGTCTTGGCTGTAGACAGCGACCTGGCGACCGTGCACGGTGCCGGTGCCCGTCACGACGGCGTCGCCGTAGGGGCGTTTCGCGTCCATGCCGAAAGCGTGGGTGCGGTGGCGCACGAACTCGTCGATCTCGACGAAGCTGCCGTGGTCGAGCAGCGTGTCGATACGCTCGCGGGCGGTCATCTTGCCCTTGGCATGCTGCTTCTCGATCGCCGCCTCGCCGCTCGCGGTCACGGCCTCGTGGTAGCGGATCTTGAGGTCGGCGATCTTGCCGGCGGTCGTCGAGAGGTCGGGGGGGCTCGTGTGGTCGGTCACCGTGTCAGCCTATCGACCACACCCCGCGGGCGACCGTTGGCGATGAGCTACAAGAAGTGGGCCCGCGCCTCTACCCTGGGCGCATGGCCTCGCCCCCGCCCCTGACGCAGAGCCGCGCGGTCAGCCCCGACCTCGAGTGGCGCGAGAGCTGCCCCTCGACCAACAGCGACCTCGTCGCCCGAGCGGCGCAGCTGCCCGACCTCGCCGTGCTCGCCACCGCCGATCAGACGGCGGGCCGTGGTCGCCTGGGCCGCGTGTGGTCGGCTCCACGGGGGTCGGCGCTCGCCGTCTCGGTGCTCGTGCGGCACACCGGGGCGCCCGAACCGCGGCGGCTCGGATGGCTGCCCCTCGTCGCCGGGGTGGCGATGGCGCGGGCAGTGCGCAGGCTCGGAGTCGACGATGCGGGGCTCAAGTGGCCCAACGACGTGCTCGTCGGCGGCGCCAAGCTCAGCGGCATCCTCACCGAGCTGACCGATCACGGCGTCGTCGTCGGAGCGGGGCTCAATCTCTCGATGTCGCACGACGACCTGCCCGTGCCGACCGCGACATCCCTCGCCCTGCAGGGCGTGCCGACGGATGCCGCGCTCGCCGATCGCGCGCTCGCCGCGTACCTGCGTGAACTGTTCGCCCTCGTGGCCGAGTGGCGCACGGTGGACGACCCGGCGATGCTGCGCGCCGTCGTCGAGCCCGAGCTGCAGACCCTCGGCCGAGCGGTGCGCGTCGACCGGCCCGGCTTGCCGCCGCTGCTGGGCACGGCCGAGTGCCTCGATGACGATGGGCGACTGCGCGTGCGATCGGCTGAGCCTGTCGACGGACTCGTCGCCGTGGCGGCGGGCGACGTGACGCATCTGCGGTATGAATAGGGCATGACGGGCGAGAACCGCGTGCCGGAGCGGGCGATCGCCCGGCTCCGTCCGCACGCGCGGGCGCTCGTGCTGCCGTCGTTCGCCCTCGTGTCGATCGTCGGGGCGGCGTCGTTCGGGGCGTTCGTGCTCGACGAGCTCTGGCAGAGCCTCGCCGTGCTGCTGGTCGCCGTGGTCGCGGTCGGCCTGCTCTGGGTGCTGCCGCTGCTGCGCTGGCTGAGCACGCAGTACCTCATCACGACACGGCGGGTCGTGCTGCGCCGCGGCCTGTTCGTGCGCACGCGGCAAGAGGTTCTGCTGAGTCGCAGCTACGACGTGGCCGTGCGGCAGGCTGGCTTCCAGGGGATGTTCCGCTCGGGCGATGTCCTCATCAACACGGGGCTCGACCGCCCGGTCGTGCTGAGGGATGTGCCGCACGCCGATCTCGTGCAGCGTGCGCTCGGCGATGTGATGGAGACGAGCACCACCTCGATCGCGACCGTGCGGCGCCCGGTCGAGTCGAGCGATCCGGCGCTGCGGCGCTCGCGCACCGACCGCTGAGGCCGGCGACGCCCGGCGCTACGACTGCGTGACGCGACCGGGGTGGAACACCCAGGCCCGGTAGAGCACGAAGCGGAACGCGCTGCCGAGCGCGAGCCCGATCACGTTGGTCGCGATGTTGTCGGCGAGCAGGCTCGTGAACCCGAGCACGTAGCGCGAGACGACGAGGCAGGCGACAGCGATGAGCAGCCCGCCGATGCTCACGACCGCGAACTCGAGCGCCTCGCGCGCGGCCGGACGACGGTGCTCGAGGCGGAAGGTCCAGTACCGGCTGCCGACCCAGTTCACGGCGATCGCGACCGAGGTCGAGATGATCTTCGCGATGACCGGCCCCTCGGCGATCAGCTCGGGGGCGAGCACGGTGACGCGCAGCAGGTTGAAGAGGGCGACATCGACGACGAGTCCGACGAGGCCGACCGTGCCGAAACGGGCGAGCTGGGGGAGCAGTGTGCGCATCGGTCCTCGGGGGCGGAGGCCGGCGCGCTCGCGGTCGGCCAGAATGGTAGCGAGTCGTCCGCAGTCTAGTGAGGGAGCATCCATGGCCGTCGTCGGCGTCATCGGAGGAGGCCAGCTCGCGCGCATGATGATTCCCGCCGCGGTGGCTCTCGGCATCGAGCTGCGCGTGCTCGCGGAGGCGCCCGACTCGTCGGCGCGGCTCGCGGCGACCGCGGTCGGCGACTACCGCGATGCCGCGACGGTGCTCGCGTTCGCCGAGGGCTGCGACGTGATCACGTTCGACCACGAGCATGTTCCGCAGGAGGTTCTGCGGGCGCTCGTGGCGGCCGGCGCGGCGGTGCGCCCGGGCCCGGATGCCCTGCTCTACGCGCAGGACAAGCTCATGATGCGCGAGCGCCTCGCCGGGCTGGGCGTGCCGCAGCCCGACTGGGCGCGCGTCGAGTCGGCCGACGATCTGGCCGGATTCCTCGCCGACCACGGGGGCCGCGCCGTCGTGAAGACGCCGCGCGGCGGTTACGACGGCAAGGGCGTGCGCGTGGTCGATGACGCGCACGGCGCCGACGACTGGCTGGCCGACGGCCCTGTTCTCGCGGAGGAGCTCGTGCGGTTCGAGCGCGAGCTCGCGCAGCTGATCGCGCGGCGTCCGAGCGGGGATGCCCGGCCGTGGCCGCTGGTCGAGACCGTGCAGCGGGGTGGCGTGTGCGCCGAGGTGCTCGCGCCGGCGCCGCAGACCACCGATGCCGTCGAGCGTGCGGCCGCCGAGATCGCCACGACGGTCGCGCACGGGCTCGGGGTGACGGGAGTGCTCGCGGTCGAGCTGTTCCAGGCCACCGACGGGCGCGTGCTCGTCAACGAGCTCGCCATGCGCCCGCACAACAGCGGTCACGTGACGATCGACGGTTCGGTGACGAGCCAGTTCGAGCAGCACCTGCGGGCGGTGCTCGATTGGCCGCTCGGCGACACGAGTGCGATCGCGCCGTGGGGCGTCATGATCAACGTCTTCGGCAGTCTGCCCGATGCGCAGATCGCGGCCGCCCTCGGGCATCAGCCGAGCGCCAAGGTGCACGCGTACGGCAAGGGCCCACGGGCGGGTCGCAAGGCGGGGCACGTGACCGTGATCGGCGACGACCTCGACGACGCGGCGTACCGCGCGCGCGCGGCGGCGGCCCACTTCGACAGCGACTAGGTTCCGGCATCGTCGCGGCCGCCCGGGCACGACCGCGCCCACCCGAGCACGAC
>CAZILZ010000019.1:39019-51330 GCA_964540305.1 uncultured Microbacteriaceae bacterium
CGCGCCCACCCGCTCACGACCGCGCCCACCCGCTCACGACCGCGCCCACCCGCTCACGACCGCGCCCACCCGCTCGGCCCGCTCGGCCCGCTCAGCCCGCTCGGCCCGGCGCTCAGGGCCCTGTGTTCCCCGTGCCCCGCACGCTGCGCACCCACGCCGCTGCGCACCCTGCCCCCGCGTACTCAGCCCCCGCCCTCAGCCCCCCGCCCTCAGGCTCCCGCGCCCTCAACCTCTGCGCCCTCAATCTCGCGCGCACTCAGGCCGCGGTGACGCTGCCCGCGACGGGCAGGGCGCGCCGGTGGGCCCCGCTGCCGCTCGGCATGGCGATCGGCTGCTGTCGCGGGTCGATCGACTCGGGTGGTATCGCCCGGTAGTCGTCGATGCCATCAGGGCGTCGATGTCGTTCGACCCGCCAGCCGTTGTTGTGCACGAGCAAGTGATGATGTCGGCACAGCAGCACTCCGTCGGCGACGTCGGTGCGCCCGCCGCGCGCCCCCCAGGGCTCGATGTGGTGCGCTTCGCACCACGAGGGCGGCCGCTCGCACCCCGCCCAGCGGCAGCCGCCGTCGCGCACGGCGAGGGCGATGCGCTGGCGCGCCGTGAACAGTCGTTGCGATCGGCCGACATCGAGCGGCTGGCCGGTCGACGCGAGCAATACCGGCATCTGTGCGCCCGCGCAGATCAGCCGTTGCGCGGTCGGCAGCGAGACCGGGTCGGGCTGCCCCTCGATCTGCGCGCTGCCGGAACCCTCCCGGAGGTCGTGAGCCGTCACGACGACCCGCACCGCCGGCGCGCCGCTCGAGAGGAGCGCACGGGAGTCGGCTTCGGCGCCGGCGCGCAGCAGGTCGAGGAACACGTCGGAGGCGTACTGCTCGGGCGTGCGGTCGTCGGCCCGCATCCGCTCGACGAGCGCCGCGTCTTCCGCGCCCAGGAAAGTAGGTCCGCCGCGACGCGGTGAGGTCGCGCGATCGTAGAGGTCGGTGATCACCGCCGCGGATTCGGGATCGAGCACCCACGTGGCGCGCGTCATGCCGTCGTCCGTGCGGAACACCCGCAAGGACCGGGCATCGCGTCGAGCCCGCTCGCGTTCGGCGATCCCGGCGACGTCGAGGTCGTCGCGCAGCTGCCGTGCTCGACGGCCGAGTCGATCGACGTCGAGCGACCCGAGCTCGGCGACGAGCTGGGCGACGGCCGAGGCGAGCGCGTCTCCGCTCACGGTGTCACTCGTGTCGCCGAGCCCGGAGCGGATCGCCTCGAGACCGGCTGTCGAGAGCTCGCCCCGCATCACGGGCGCGATGAGCCCGTGCGCCCACTCGGGCAGAGCCGACGTCGCACCGGCGGCCCCTGCGGCCCCGTCGCCCCCGATCGAGCCGATGCCCCCGACGGCATCGCGCAGCATCGCCCCGGCGCGCACCGCGACCCGGGCGTCGTGCCGCGACGACCCGGTCGTCACGCGCACCAGTTCTTCGGGCGTGCGATGCCCTCGCCGTTGTGCGAGACCGGAGTGCGCGAGGTGCGGTGCAGATCGCCGGGCGACCTCGCCCGCGAGCAGCGCCGAGCGGGCATCGACCAGGCGGCGCACGGCGGCCGCCGCATCAAGGGCCTCGAGGAGCGCCTCATCGCCGAGCGTCAACAGCTCGGCATCGCACCCACCGGTGCTCGCCGCGAGCGCGCGATGCGCGTCCGCGAGGGAGTCGACGAGGGAGGAGGACATGCCTCGATTCTCCCAAGATTCGAACGTATGTTCTAGAGCGTTGGAGCAATCTCCGGAGAACCCGTGTCGAGCCTCGCCTGTGAGGGAGGAGTGGCCCCGGCCGCGCGCCACTCCCGCTCCCGCACCCCGCGCGCGCCTACCCTTGACCCATGGACTCTCCCCTCGTCGCGGTCGTCATGGGTTCCGACTCCGACTGGTCGGTCATGCAGCTCGCTGCCGCCGCGCTCGACGAGCTGGGTATCGCGCACGAGGTCGAGGTGCTGAGCGCCCACCGCACTCCTGACGCGATGATCGCGTACGGCCGTGCGGCCGCCGGCAGGGGCATCCGAGTCATCATCGCCGGGGCGGGCGGCGCCGCGCATCTGCCCGGCATGATCGCGAGCGTCACGACGCTGCCGGTCGTCGGTGTTCCCGTGCCGCTCGCGACGCTCGACGGCCTCGACAGCCTGCTGAGCATCGTGCAGATGCCCGCCGGCATCCCCGTGGCGACCGTGTCGATCGGCGGGGCGCGCAACGCGGGCATTCTGGCGGCGCGCATCATCGGGTCGACGGATGCGGCCGTCGCCGCCCGGCTCTCTGCTTTCGCCGCAGAGCTCGAGCGCACCGTCGCCGAGAAGAACGCCGCCCTGAAGGCCGCGATCGGTCAGAGCCCCGCGGCGCCGGAGCCCGGCGCCGCCGCTGCTCGGTGAGCACCCGCGCACCGTCGGGCGCCGTGTCGGGCCGAACCGCGGCGGCGACGAGCCACACGTCGCCCCTGCGCCATCCCGACCCGCGCGACTCTGCCGCGATGAGCCGGCGCGCCTGGTGGTTGCTGGGCCTCAACCTCTTGGTTCCGGGCAGCGCGCAGCTGCTCGCGGGCGACCGGCGCCTCGGCCGCTTCGCGGTCGGGGCGACGTTCACGCTGTGGGCCGTGGCGCTCGGCGCGCTGCTGCTGTTCGTGCTGTGGCGCCCTGCGGCGCTGACGCTCGCGACGAACGTCGTCGTGCTGTGGGTCGCGCAGCTCGGCCTTCTCTTCTACGCCGTGCTCTGGCTGGTGACGACGCTCAACGCGTTCACGCTCGTGCGGCTGGTGCGCACGGCGCCGCGCGCGCGCCTGCCGATCGCGGCTTTCGCGGTGCTGAGCCTCGTGCTGACGACGGGCACGGCGGGGTACGCGGCCCTGCTCACGGGGGTGGGGCGCGATGCGCTCGGCGAGGTGTTCGCGGGCGGGTCGATCGTGGAGCCGATCGACGGCCGGTACACGATCCTGCTGCTCGGCGGTGACGCTGGGGCCGACCGCATCGGTCTGCGGCCCGACAGCATGACGCTGGTCAGCATCGACGCGGGGTCGGGCGCGGTGACGATGGTGGGCATCCCGCGCAATCTCTACACCGTGCCGTTCAGCGACGATTCTCCGCTGTGGGATGCCTGGCCGACCGGCTACGACTGCGGCGACGACTGCCTGCTCGCGTACCTCTACCCATGGGCCGCAGAGCACCCCGAGCTGTATCCGGAGGCGGAGGAGCAGGGCAGCACGCCCGCGATCGAGGCGATGCGCGACGCGGTCGAGGGGGTGACGGGCCTGCCGGTGCAGTTCACGGTGCTCATCGACATGGCGGGCTTCGAGTCGCTCATCGACGCGCTCGGCGGCGTGGTCGTGACGGTCGACGAGCCGGTGACGCTCGGCATCAACGGCGGCCCGGTGGTGGGGCAGATCGCGGCGGGCGAGCAGCGCATGGACGGCTGGACGGCTCTCTGGTACGCGCGCAGCCGCTACGAGCTGACCGACTTCGACCGGATGGAGCACCAGCGCGACATCCAGGAGGCGATGCTGCGCCAGCTCGACCCGGCGACGGTGCTGACCCGGTTCCAGGCGATCGCGGAGGCGTCGAGCGATCTCGTGCGCACCGACATCCCGCAGTCGATGCTCGGGGTGCTGAGCGATCTCGCGGTGCTCTCGCGCGACCACGAGATCCGGCGCCTCGAGCTCGTGCCGCCGCTCGTCGACAACGTGCGGCCCGACTTCGCGCTCGTGCGGGCGAGCGTCGCCGCGGCGGTCGCACCGCTGCCGAGCCCCACGCCCACGCCGTAGCGGTCGAGGGGGATGCTGCGCTACAGGTCCGCGTGCAGCTGCCAGACCTTCTCGGCCGAGTCGCGCCAGCTGAAGGCGCGCGCCCGGTCGCGTCCGCGCACGGCCAGCTCGGCCGCGAGGGCGGGGTCGTCGAGCACGGAGCGCACGGCGTCGGCGAGCCGTTCGGGGTAGCCGTCGGCGTCGTCGCGGGCGACGACCACCCCGGCGTCGCTGCACACCTCGAGCAGCGCGGCGGCGTCGGAGTGCACGACCGGAGCGCCGAGGCTCATCGCTTCGAGGGCGACGAGCCCTGAGCCGGCGGAGAGGGCGGGAACGGCGACGACGGCGGCGCGCGAGTAGGCGATGGCGAGGTCGGTCTCGTCGAGCACGCCGAGGGCGCGCACGCGGTCGGGCTCGAGCCCGCCGTCGAGCCCGGGCAGGGAGCGCACGAGGGCGTCGAGCTCGTCGGCGTGCACGCCCACGAGCAGCAGCGGCACGTCGGGCGCGTGCCCGCCGGCGGCGGCGCGCACGAGGGCGGGGATGCCGCTGACGCCGTCGAGCCCGCCGACGGCGAGCACGTAGCGGTCGGGCAGCCCGAGGGCGGCGGCGCGCGAGTCGACGCTGGGGCCCGGGTCGAGCGAGGGGCTCACGGCGCCGGCGATGACCCGCACGCGGTCGCCGAGGTCGAGGGCGCCGGCGAGGTCGTCGGCGACGGCGTGGGTGGGCACGACGATGGCGTCGGCGTAGCGCTCGGCGCGCTGGGCCATGGCACGGGCCCACGCGGCGGCTCGACCCGGCAGGCCGTCGGGGTGGGTGAAGGCCGCGGCGTCGTGGATCGTGACGACGATCTGCTCGCCGGGGTTGTTGACGCGGTCGTGCCGGTACAGCGGCGCGAAGAGGCTGGGGGCGTGCACCATGCCCGTGCCGGGCAGGCGCGTGAAGCCGTGCTGCCAGGCGGCGGCGAGCTGACGGCGGTCGAGGGCGCTCTTGAAGAGCTCGGTGAGACCGGGCAGCTCGTGCTCGATGCGCGCGTACTCGCTGGGCGGTGATGAGGCGACGATGCCGGCGACGTCGCAGCCGCGCGGGGCCGTCTCGATGAGCGCGCGTGTCAGCTCGAGGGCGTAGCGGCCGATGCCGCTCGGCACCGGGTCGCCGACCTGGTCGAGCACGACGCGCAGCGTGGTGAGGCTCACGTGAACACTCCCTCGGCCATGGCGTCGTCGACCGCCGCGCGCCAGGGGCGCATCGGCGCGAGGCCGAGGCGGGCCCACCCGTCGTGCGCGAGCACGGAGTTGGCGGGGCGTCGAGCCGGGCGCGCGAACTGCGCGCTGTCGGTCGGCACGACTGTAGCAGGGTCGCCGCCGAGGTTCTCGACGATCGCTCGGGCGAACCCGTGCCACGTGGTGGCCCCGGCGTTGGTGCCGTGCAGCGTGCCGGAGCGCGTGCCGGCGTCGAGCATCCGCACCGTCTGCTCGGCGAGGTCGCGGGTCCAGGTGGGCTGCCCGTGCTGGTCGTCGACGACGGTCAGCGTGCCGTGCTCGGCGTAGAGGCGCATCATCGTGCGCACGAAGTTGGGGCCGTGCTCGCCGTACAACCAGGCGGTGCGCAGCACGATGGTGCCCTCGGGATGCGCGGCGCGCGCCCGGCGCTCGCCCTCGGCCTTCGACCGGCCGTAGGCGCTGACCGGCGCGAGCGGCGCGTCTTCGGCGTACGGCCCCGTGCCGTCGCCGGAGAAGACGTAGTCGGTCGAGTACTGCACGAGCACCGCGCCGGCAGCGGCGGATGCCCGGGCGAGGTTCTCGGCGCCCGTCGCGTTGATGAGGGTGGCCTCGGCCTCGTGGGTCTCGGCGGCGTCGACGGCCGTGTAGGCCGCGGCGTTGAGCACGACATCGTGGCCCGCGACCGCGTCAGCGCAGGCGAGCGGGTCGGTGATGTCGAGCTCGAGCCGGGTGAGCGCGGTGACCCTGCGGTCGGCGAGGGCGGTCTGCAGGTCGCGCCCGAGCATCCCGCCCGCGCCCGTGATGAGGTAGCGCGGCGAGCCCGTCATTGCCCCTGCGCGCGGTAGCGGGCCTCGGTGGCGACTTTCTGCGGTGCCCACCAGGCCTCGTTGTCGCGGTACCACTGCACCGTGTCGGCGAGCCCGGCCGTGAAGTCGGCGAAGCGCGGCGCCCAGCCGAGCTCGCGGCGCAGCTTGCTCGAGTCGATCGCGTAGCGCAGGTCGTGGCCGGGGCGGTCGATGACGTGGTCGTAGGCGTCGGCGGGCTGGCCGAGGGTCGTGAGGATGAGCTCGACGACCTCTCTGTTGCTCTTCTCGCCGTCGGCGCCGATGAGGTAGGTCTCGCCGACGACGCCCTTCTCGAGGATCAGCAGCACGGCGGCCGAGTGGTCGTCGGCGTGGATCCAGTCGCGCACGTTCTCGCCCGAACCGTAGAGCTTGGGGCGCTCGCCGCGCAGCACGTTGGTGATCTGGCGCGGGATGAACTTCTCGACGTGCTGGTAGGGCCCGTAGTTGTTCGAGCAGTTCGAGAGGGTCGCCGGCAGGTCGAACGAGCGCACCCAGGCGCGCACGAGCAGATCGCTGCCCGCCTTGGTCGACGAGTAGGGGCTCGAGGGGTTGTACGGCGTCGTCTCGGTGAAGCGCGCGGGGTCGTCGAGCTCGAGGTCGCCGTAGACCTCGTCGGTCGAGATGTGGTGGAAGCGCGTGCCGTGCCGCCGTGCCGCTTCGAGCAGCGTGAAGGTGCCGATGATGTTGGTGTCGACGAAGGGGCGCGGGTCGTCGAGCGAGTTGTCGTTGTGACTCTCGGCGGCGTAGTGCACGACCGCGTCGGCATCGGCGACGAGCCCGTCGACGAGGGCGGCGTCGACGATGTCGCCGTGCACGAACGCCAGCCGGTCGTCGGGCAGCCCGGCGAGCGAGGCGCGGTTGCCCGCGTAGGTGAGCTTGTCGAGCACGGTCACGTGGTGGTCGGTGTGCTCGATGACGTGGTGCACGAAGTTCGAGCCGATGAAGCCGGCGCCGCCGGTGACGAGAAGTCTCACCCCTCGATTCTAGTGACGGGGCCCGGGGTGGCCCGGGTCGGGCTGCGCCTCGTCGAGGGCGATCGGCAGCGTGATCGGCCCGGTCTCGGCCGGCACGAGCGCAGCGGCCGCGCGGTAGGCGACGCGGTGGGCGGCCGCGAAGCGGTCGAGGTCGCCGGCGGCGGGCGGCACGACCAGCACGTCGTCGGCCGCGAAGCCGAGGGCCGTCTCGAGCGCCGCCGCCACCTCGGGGCGCAGCGCCACGACCTCGTCGGCGGTGCGTACCGCGGTGCGCGCGGCCGCGCGGCGCAGGGCGTCGCCCGGGCGGGCGGGGGTGCTGGCGTCGAAGCAGCTCATGCTGTGCACCGTCACGACGCGCGGGCGGGCGAGCATGAGCGGCACGGGCGGCCGCGGCGAGTGCACGGCGTCGACATCGTGCCGCCGGGCGATGCGCGGCAGCGCGAACTGGCGCCACAGCATCCGGATGCCCCGCCAGCGCAGCGCCGCCGGCCCCACCTCGATCGCCGCGCCGGGGGCCAGTCGCCGGTAGTGCTCGGCGTCGTCGGGCCGGCAGGCCACGACGAGCTCGGAGTCGAGGCCGCGCACGACCGCGTCGACGTACGCGGCGAGCTCGGCGTCGTGCGCGCGGGCCGCGGTCGCGTCGAGCAGCACGAGCACGCGCTCACGGCGCGGGCCGTCGGTCGCCCTGGGCATGCCCTCACCCTGGCACGCGCACCCGCCGGGGCACCAGTGCCCCGTTGCTAGGCTGTCGACCGTGTTGATCCGCGAGTTGTCGGTGCCCGGAGCCTTCGAGGTCACCCCCCGGCAGTTTCCTGACGACCGCGGCACGTTCTGGGAGTGGTACCGCTTCGACGCGCTCGCCGACGCGGTCGGGCACCCCCTCGACCTGCGGCAGGGCAACGCCTCCGTCTCGCGCAAGGGCGTCGTGCGGGGCATCCACTTCGCAGATGTACCCCCGAGCCAGGCGAAGTACGTCACGGTCACGCACGGCGCCGTGCTCGACTTCGTCATCGACATCCGCGTCGGCTCGCCGACGTTCGGCCAGTGGGATTCGGTGCTGCTCGACACGGTCGACCGCCGCGCGATCTACGTGGGCGAGGGGCTCGGGCACTGCTTCGTGTCGCTCGCCGACGACTCGGCCGTCACCTACCTCGTGAGCGAGGTCTTTGCCCCGCAGCGCGAGCACGGCATCACGCCGCTCGATGCGACGGTGGGGCTCGAGATGCCTCTGCCGCTCGAGCAGCTCGTGCTGTCGGAGAAAGACCTGCAGGCGCCCACGCTGGCCGAGGCCGAGGCGCAGGGGCTGCTGCCGTCGTGGGATGCGGAGCGCGCGTTCACCCGGTCGCTCGACGAGCGGTGGGCCGGGCGATGAAGGGCATCATCCTCGCGGGCGGCTCGGGCACGCGCCTCTGGCCCATCACCAAGGGCATCTCGAAGCAGCTCATGCCGATCTTCGACAAGCCGATGATCTACTACCCGCTGTCGACGCTCATGATGGCCGACATCCGCGAGATCCTCGTCATCACGACGCCCGAGTACGGGGCGCAGTTCGAGGCCCTGCTCGGTGACGGCAGCGAGCTCGGCATCTCGCTCACCTACGCCCAGCAGCCGTCGCCCGACGGGCTCGCGCAGGCCTTCCTCATCGGCGAGCAGTTCATCGGCGACGACAGCGTCGCGCTCGTGCTGGGCGACAACATCTTCCACGGCTCGGGGCTCGGCTCGGCGCTGCGCCGCTACACCGACATCGAAGGCGGGCTCATCTTCGCCTACCAGGTGGCGAACCCCGAGGCCTACGGCGTCGTCGAGTTCGACGCAGAAGGGCGCGCGGTGTCGATCGAAGAGAAGCCTGCGGCGCCCAAGAGCACCTACGCCGTGCCGGGGCTGTACTTCTACGACAACAGCGTCATCGAGGTGGCGAAGTCGATCAGCCCGAGTGCGCGCGGCGAGCTCGAGATCTCGACCGTCAACGAGCACTACCTGCACGCGGGGCGCCTGCAGGTGCACGCGCTCGACCGCGGCACGGCGTGGCTCGACACGGGCACGTTCGAGTCGATGATGCAGGCCTCCGAGTACGTGCGCGTCATCGAAGACCGCCAGGGCTACAAGATCGGCTGCATCGAAGAGGTCGCCTGGCGCGCCGGCTGGATCGACGACGCCCAGCTCGCGGCGCTCGCCGCTCCGCTCGCCAAGAGCGGCTACGGCACCTACCTGCAGCGCCTGCTGGCCCGGTAGCTCGTCGTGGCCCTGACGTACGGCCGCGAGCTGCTCGCCACGCGCGAGCTGCTGCTCAACCTCACGATGCGCGAGGTGAAGGGGCAGTACCGCCGCACGGTGCTCGGCCAGCTGTGGTCGATCATCAACCCGCTCGCGACGATGATCGTCTACACGCTCGTGTTCTCGCTGCTGCTGCGGGTGCCGCCGCCGCCCGGTGATCCGAGCGGCCTCGACGTGTACGCGCTCTGGCTCATGTGCGGCCTGCTGCCGTGGACGTACTTCACGCGGGTCGTGAACGGTGGCGTCGCCTCGATCACGAACAACGCGGGCCTCATCACGAAGGTCTACTTCCCCCGGATGCACCTGCCGCTGTCGGTCACCCTCTCGACCGCGATCACCTTCGGCATCGAGCTGCTCGTGCTCACGCTCGCGCTGCTGCTCTTCGGCGGCCTGCCGCTGCTCTGGCTGCCGCTCGTGCTCGTCGCGACCGTGATTCTCGCGATGTTTGCCACGGGGCTCGCGATGATGCTCGCGATCGTCAACGTGCACTTCCGCGACACGCAGCACTTCGTCGGCATCCTGCTGCCGATGTGGATGTTCTTGACGCCGATCATCTACCCCTTCACGCTCGTGCAGGAGGCGGCTGCGCGCTCGGGAGAGTGGATCGTCACGGTGTTCCAGCTCAACCCGATGCTGCACATCATCGAGCTGTTCCGCACGCTGCTGTACGACAACGCCCTGCCGGGCCCGCTCGACTGGCTGGCCGCGACCGCCGCCGCTGCTCTCGTGTTCGGCCTCGGCTCGCTCGTGTTCGCGCGCCATGAGCCCCGACTGGCAGAGCTGCTGTGAGCGCGGCGAGCGGGCCCGCCGTCGTCGTCGACGGGGTGTCGAAGAAGTTCCGGCTGTTCCACGAGCGCAACCAGACCCTGAAGTCGGCGATCATGCGCGGCCGCCGCATCGTGGCCGACGACTTCTGGGCGGTGCGCGACGTCTCGTTCGAGGTGCCGCACGGCGAGACCTTCGGGCTCATCGGGCGCAACGGCTCGGGCAAGTCGACCCTGCTGAAGATGCTCGCCCGCATCTATCAGCCCGACGCGGGCAGGGTCGTGCTCAACGGCCGCGTCTCGTCGATGCTCGAGGTCGGTTCGGGCTTCCACCCCGAGCTCAGCGGGCGCGAGAACATCTTCCTCAACGGCTCGATCCTCGGTCTCACGCGCAAGCAGGTCACGGCCCGTTTCGACGCGATCGTCGACTTCTCGGGCGTCGAGGCGTTCATCGATCAGCCCGTGAAGAACTACTCGTCGGGCATGTACGTGCGTCTCGGGTTCGCGGTGGCCGTGCACACCGACCCCGACATCCTCATCGTCGACGAGATCCTCTCCGTCGGCGACGGGGCCTTCCGTGAGAAGTCGCGCAAGAAGTTCCTCGAGTTCACGGGCCAGGGGCGCACAGTGATCCTCGTCTCGCACGCGCTCTCCGAGATCACCGAGATGTGCCAGCAGACGGCGTGGATGCACGAGGGCCGTGTGCGCGCGCTCGGCCCGACCGCCGCAGTCGTCGACGCCTACCGGGCCTCGATCGAGGCCGAGTCGAGCTGAGCGGCGACTCGCGACCCGACCGCTATCGCGCGCGCCGCTGCAGCAGCGCCGAGCGCACCGCGAGCCCGGCCGACAGGGCGACCCGCACGGGCCACAGGTGCCAGCCCGCGTACTTGCGGGTGATGAAGCGCCGGGCCGAGGTGTGGTGGGCGCGAATCATGACGGCCGAATCGCGTGCCGCGGTGTGCCCGCCGACGTGCGTGACGGCGACGCCCGGCTCGTACCGGTTGCGGTACCTGGCCTTGCCGAAGCGGTAGCCGAGGTCGACGTCTTCGAAGTACATGAAGTAGCCCTCGTCGAAGCCGCCGATCGCGTCGAACACGTCGCGGCGCACGAGCAGGCAGGCTCCGGAGAGCCAGCCGGTGTCGCGCGGGGTGACAGCCTCGTCGGCGTCCTGCCGATAGCGGCGGGTCCACGGGTTGTCGTGCCAGAGGTTCACGAAGAGGGCGTGGCCGACGCCCGTGCGCAGCGAGGGCACCCGCCGCGCCGAGGGGTACACGCTGCCGTCGGGGTTGAGCACGGCGGGGCCGATCGCGGCGATGCGCGGGTCGCTCTCGCCGACGGCCACCAGGGCGTCGATGACCCCGGAGTGCAGCACGACGTCGGGGTTGCTGATGAGCACCCAGCGCACGGTCGCCGGAAGCACCGCGACCCCCGCGTTCATCGCGCCGCCGTAGCCGGGGTTGCTCGGCAGGGCGACGTAGTCGGCGCCGTGCTGCGCGGCGAGGTCGGCCGCGAGCGAGCCCTCGCCCGGCCGGTTGTCGACGACGACGCAGCGCACCTCGGCGGCGCTCGCCGCGGCGATCGAGTCGAGGAAGCCGGGCAGCACGTCGTTCGAGCGGTACGCGACCGTGACGACGGCGACGCTCGCGCCCTCGCCCCCGTGCCGCTCGTCGCCCCCGCTCATGATGGGTCGATCCTAGCCGCGCGCGTCGGCGGCTCTAGGCTGACGGGGTGGCAGACGCGCGCATCTCGGTGGCTCTCGGCACGCGCAACGGCGGCGCGCACGTCGCGCGGCAGGTCGCGAGCATCCTGAACCAGCGCCCCGCGCCGCTCGAACTGGTGGTCGGCGACGACGACTCGAGCGACGACACCCTCGCGATCATCGAGCGGGTGCACGCCGAGGCCCTGGCTGCCGACCCGGGGCTGAAGACTCGGCTCACGATCATCCGCCGCCGGCCCGCGCTCGGCGTGACGGCGAACTTCGCGGCCACCCTCGCAGGGTGCGCAGGCGACCTCATCGCCCTGAGCGATCAAGACGACGAGTGGATGCCCGGCAAGCTCGCGACCCTCTCCGCGGCCTTCGCGGCCGACCCCGAGCTGCTGCTCGCCCACAGCGATGCCCGGCTCGTCGACGCCGACGGCGCATCCCTCGGGCTGACCCTGCTCGAGGCGCTCGACGCGACCGAGGGCGAGCGGGCGGGCCTCGCCGCGGGCGAGGCCCTGCCGGTGCTGCTGCGTCGCAACCTCGTGACGGGCGCGACGGTCATGCTGCGCCGCACCCTGCTCGAGAGCGCCGCGCCGATGCCGGCCGAGTGGGTGCACGACGAGTGGCTCGCGGCGATCGCGGCCGCCGTGGGTCGCGTGCGGCTGCTGCCCGAGCCGCTCATCGACTACCGCCAGCACGGCGCGAACCAGATCGGGGCGCGGCGCCCGACGCTCGCCGACAAGCTCGCACGGCTGCGCGAGCCTCAGG
>CAZILZ010000020.1:0-27277 GCA_964540305.1 uncultured Microbacteriaceae bacterium
GGGCGTGCCCGGTCGGGCCATGCCCTGCTGCGAGGCGAACGGGTTGTTGCCGGGGCGCGGCTGGCCGGATGCTGCGGCCGGGCGCGCGGCACCGTCGCCGTCGGCGTCGCTCGCTGCGGGCGCCACCGGGGCCTCGGGCTGCGCCGCGGGAGCGGCCGCCTCGGGCTCAGGGGCGGCGGGAGCCGGAGCGGGCGCCGGAGCCGGAGCCGGCTTGGCGGGAGCCTTCGCGGCAGGCGCCGCGGCGGGGGCCGGGGGCGCGGTGATGCCCTCCGCCTCCAGAGCCGCGCGCAGCTTGCGCGCGACGGGGGGTTCGATCGTCGAAGACGGACCCTTGACGAATTCGCCGAGCTCTTTGAGCTTCTCGAGGGCGACCTTGCTTTCGATGCCGAGCTCGCTCGCGATCTCGTGCACGCGTGGTTTCGCAGCCACAATTCTCCTGTCTGGGCCTGCACCCGGACAGGGGCAGACCATTAGTGCTGGACGGAACTCATTTCGAGCCGCTCATTAGTTGTCCATGTGCCGATCAGCCTTTTCTTCGGACGATGAAATGGTCATCAGGACGGATGCCGCGTCGAGAGGGCCCGCCACTCGCAGCGCGCGGGCCCAGGCCCGCCGCACGGTGGCGGTCTCGACGCAGTCGCGGGTGCCGTGCACCCACGCGCCCCGCCCCGGAAACCGGGCCAGGGCATCCACCACGACCGCTCCGTCGTGCGCCACCACCCTCACGAGAGAGGATCGCGGTGCGCGCTGGCGGCAGCCGAGGCAGGTTCTGACGGGTTCCATGTTACCCCCTGCCCTACTCCTCCATGACGGAGTCGGGCTGGATGTCGATCTTGGCGCCAGTGAGCTTCGCGGCGAGTCGGGCGTTCTGGCCCTCCTTGCCGATCGCGAGCGACAACTGGTAGTCGGGCACGAGCGCGCGCACGGCCTTCGTGGCCGGGTCGATCACGAACGCGCTCGACACCTTCGCCGGCGAGAGCGCGTTGGCCACGAAGGTCGCCAGATCGTCGCTGTGGTCGACGATGTCGATCTTCTCGGCACCGAGCTCGGCCGTGACGGCGCGCACGCGCTGCCCGAGTTCGCCGATGCACGCGCCCTTCGCGTTGACCCCGGGCTCGAGCGACCGCACCGCGATCTTCGTGCGGTGGCCGGCCTCACGGGCGAGCGCCGTGATCTCGACGACGCCGTTGGCGATCTCGGGCACCTCGAGAGCGAAGAGCTTGCGCACGAGCGAGGGGTGCGTGCGGCTGACCGTGATCTGCGGGCCCTTGAGCCCTTTCGAGACGCTCGTAACGTAGACGCGGATGCGCGTTCCGTGCGTGTACTCCTCGCCGGGCACCTGCTCCTCCGGCGGCAGAATCGCCTCGACCGCGCCGAGGTCGATGTGGATCATGCGCGGGTTCGGGCCCTGCTGGATGACGCCCGCGACGATGTCGCCCTCGCGGCCCTTGAACTCGCCGAGAACGCGGTCGTCGCCGATGTCGCGCAGGCGCTGATTGATGACCTGCTTCGCGGCGAAGGCGGCGATGCGGCCGAAGTCGTCGGGGCTGTCGGGGGCCTCGCCGATGAGCATGCCCTCGTCATCGAACTCGGGCACGTAGACCGTGACGTGCCCGGTCTTGCGGTCGAGCTCGACGCGCGGTTGCGGCTGCTCAGAGTCGCGAGGCTCGTCGTGGTCGGTGTGCTTGAGGTAGGCGGTGAGGATGGCCTGCTCGATGATCTGCACGAGCTCATCGAACGGGATCTCCCGCTCGCGCTCCATCATCCTCAGGATGCTCAGGTCGATGTCCACGTGGGGTACCTCCGCTATTCGGTTGAGACTGCGCGCCGAACCGGGGGGCTCGCGCAGTGCGAGCCCCCACGATACCCGACGGTCAGACGGCCCGGGTGCGCGTGCGCAGGGCTCGAGCGCCGAGCACGGCACCGCCGAGCACGAGGAGCAGGAGCGAACCGCCGATGAGCCCTCGGGGGTCGGCACCCGTCGCGGCGAGCTCGAGCGAGGGCGTCAGCAGCAGCGACCACGACGGCATCTCGTCGTCGGTGAGGATGCCGTGCTCGGTGGCGGCGATAGTGCCCGCGGTGATGTCGGCGAGCGTGAAGCTGATGAGCATGCCGGCGTCCTCCACCAGCGTGCTGGTGGCGTCATCGAACACCGCCCAGAAGGTGCCGTCCGTGGCGATCTGCAGCGCCGTGACGTCGGAAGAGCCCTGCACCGACGCGGTGTCGAGCACGCCGAGCGACGTGAGCGCACCGGTCGCGAGGTCGACGCGGAATAGCTCCTGCGTGTCCTCCTCGAACGCGTAGGCGAGACCGGTGCTCGGGTCGATCGCGAACCCGTTCGGCTCGTCGAGTTGCGAGTCGTCGACGCTCGAGATGATCGTGAAGGCGCCGTTCGAGAGGTTGAGCGACAGCAGGGCCAGCTCGTAGAACGTGCCGTCGACCGAGAGCTGCGCCATCAGGTAAGCCGCACCGTTCGGCGCGATCGCGAGCGCGAACACCTCATCGAAGTAGTCGAGGTCGGGCGTCGTGAACTCGCCGACCGTGCTGAAGGTGCCCGTCGACGGGTCGACGCTCATGAGGAACTCATCGCCCGAGTCGTCGTCCTCGAACGGGAAGTACCCGCTGCTCGTCGCCTGGTTCCAGGCGCCCTGGCGTGCATCGCCGACGATCTGATCGGTGCCGACCGGAGAGGCGATCGCCGTGGCGGGGTCGACGCGGAACACCTGGTGCTCGACGTCGCACGTGTTCGCCGGGCTGACGGTGAAGAGCCACTCCCCCGAGGGTGTGGTGTTCGTGACGGGCGCCTTCGGGCCCGGGGGGGCCGGCACGATCGCCGGAACCCAGGTCGATGCCGCCGGGTTGCCGTCGATGAGCGAGGCGAGCACCTGGTTCCACGCCACCTGGTCGTTGTTCGTGTCGTTGTAGTAGTCCCAGCCCTCGAACGCGACGCGACCGGTGCCGGCGTCGAAGACTCCGACCGCGAGCGACTCGAACAGCTCACCGCTGCACTCGTTGAGTTCGGTACCCGCGTACCACACGGTCAGGGGCGCGAGCTGCTCGGCGGTCATGTCGCTGAGCGCGAAGCCGTAGGTGCCGTTGGCATTGTCGAGCGCCGCCGGCAGCGCCGCATCGTCGATCCACCGCGGTGCCGGCTCGGCGGCGCTGCAGTCGACGACGTCGGCGTAGTCGACCCCCACCGCTTCACTCATCACCGAGACCTCGACGGGGTCGCACGCGCTGCTCTGCAGCATCACGCCACCCGCCTGGATCCAGTCGACGAGCACATCCTTGGCGGCCGTGCTGAGCCAGGCAGGAGGCGAAGTCGGGTCGAAGAAGTCACCGTTCTCCTGCTCGGGCAGAACGAACACCTCGATGTCGGTCAGAGCCGCCGTCCACGCGGTGTCAGAGCCGTCTCCGCCATCGAACGGCACGACGTCGTAGCCGCCGGCCGTGAGCGCTGCGGAGATCCACTCGTACTCGCCCCCGTCGACACCGGGACTGGTGTCGACGACGCTCCCGTTCGAGAAGACGAGCACATCGTCTCCGGGCGCGGCCGCCGCAGGAAGGGGAACCGCGATCACCCCGAGGAGCAGAGCCCCACCGAGCACAGAGGCGAGAGGCAAGCGTCGAGCAACCAGCATGAGGGCTCCTGAAAGAACTTCGGGTCGGAGGACATGCTCACGCTAGCGGACCGAGCGGGATCGACGGTACCGTCCAGCGGTGAAGGAATCCTCGTGTATCCTCGCCGCGCGACGGTGCCGGGTCAGCGCCCCAGCATCCCCCGCACCTCATGGATCGGCATCTCGGTGCGCTCACCCGTCGCCCGGTTCCAGAACTCGACGACGCCGTCGGCGGCGCCGCGGCCTACGACGACCACGAGCGGCACGCCGATGAGCTCGGCGTCGCCGAACTTCACGCCGGGCGAGACCTTCGGCCGGTCGTCGTAGAGCGTGTCGAAGCCCGCACCGTCGAGCTCGCTGACGAGCGACTCGGCGACCGTGTAGGCGAGCTCGTCGCGGCCGGCGGCGACGACGTGCACGTCGAACGGCGCGACCTCGCGCGGCCAGATGAGGCCCTTCTCGTCGTGCGCGTTCTCGGCGATGACGGCGAGGATGCGCGTGACACCGATGCCGTACGAACCCATCGTCACGGTCACGAGCTTGCCGTTCTCGTCGAGCACCTGCAGCCCGAGGGCCTCGGCGTACTTGCGGCCGAGCTGGAACACGTGCCCGATCTCCATGCCGCGCGCCAGTTCGACGGGGCCGCTGCCGTCGGGGGCGGGGTCGCCCGCACGCACCTCGGCGATGTCGACGCGGCCGTCACCGACGAAGTCGCGACCGGCGACGAGATGGTAGACGTGCTTCTCGGGCTCGTTGGCGCCCGTGACCCACGAGGTTCCGTCGCCGACGCGGGGGTCGAGCAGGTACCGGATGCTCGTGGCCGAGGTCTCGCCGAGCACGGGGCCGCTCGGGCTCCACGGCCCGATGTAGCCCTTCACGAGGCCCTTCGCGGTAGCGAAGTCGGTCTCATCGGCGGCGTCGACCTGCGCGGGGGCGAAGGCCACCTCGGCGCGCTTCATGTCGACCTCGCGGTCGCCGGGCACGCCGACGATGACGAGCTCCTTCGCGCCGTCGAGGTGGGTCAGGCGCAGCACGACGTTCTTGAGGGTGTCGCCGGCCGCCCAGGGACGGTCGGCGCGGGGGTAGCGCTCGTTCGAGAGCGCGACGAGCGTCGCGATCGTGGGGGTCTCGGGCGAGTCGTGGATGACCGCCGCGGGCTCCCCCGCCGCGTCGACGGGCTCGGCCAGGGGCGTGCGGTACGCCTCGACGTTGGCCGCGTAGCCGCCCGCCGAGCGCACGAACGTGTCTTCCCCGATCGCGATCGGGTGCAGGAACTCCTCGCTGCGCGAGCCGCCCATGGCACCCGCGTCGGCCTGCACGATCACGTACTCGAGCCCGAGCCGCGTGAAGATGCGCTCGTAGGCGTCGCGCTGGGCCTGGTAGGCGGCGTCGAGCCCGGCATCCGTGTAATCGAAGGAGTACGCGTCTTTCATCGAGAACTCGCGACCGCGCAGGAGGCCGGCTCGCGGACGGGCCTCGTCGCGGTACTTGTCCTGGATCTGGTAGATCGCGAGCGGCAGGTCTTTGTAGCTGTTGTAGAGGTCTTTCACGAGCAACGTGAACACCTCTTCGTGCGTGGGGGCGAGCAGGTAGTCGGCGCCGCGGCGGTCTTTCAGCCGGAAGATGCCGTCGCCGTACTCCTCCCAGCGGCCGGTCGCCTCGTAGGGCTCGCGCGGCAGCAGGGCGGGGAAGTGCACTTCCTGCGCGCCCGCGTTCGCCATCTCCTCGCGGATGACGGCCTCGATGCGCCGGCGCACCTTCAGACCGAGCGGCAGCCAGGCGAAGACCCCCGGCGCCTGGCGACGGATGTACCCGGCACGCACGAGGAGCCGGTGGCTCGCCACTTCGGCATCAGCCGGGTCGTCGCGAAGGGTGCGGAGGAAGAGCTGCGAGAGGCGCGTGGTCACCGGGAAAGACTACTGGGCGGCGACATGCCGTCAGCTTCACGGTCGCGATGCCCCCCGTTCGGGGGCCAGAATGGAAACAGGCCTGCGAGCGATGGCAAGGGGGGCTTGGATCGCTCGCAGGCCCTTCCCGTCTCGCGAAACGTCGCGCGACGGGAAACCCGCACGACGGAAGACCCCCCTGTACGACCCTCGCGGGTCGAGCACCGCCCCCCGGTGCCGCCAGTCGGCTCCCCCGGCCGTTGGGTTCAGCGTAGTGACGGGCGCGGAACGGGGGTCAGTCCCCCGATGGGGGGACACGAGCGACGCCCCCCGCCGAGAAGGCGAGGGGCGTCGAGTCGAGCGGTGTCAGAAGGTCACGCCTGAGCGCGCCGACGGGCCATCACGAGAACGGCGATGCCGGCGAGGAGAAGCGCGCCCGCACCCAGAGTGATGGTCGACGACAGGTCGGTACCCGTCGCGGCGAGCTCCGGGTCGGGCACAACCGGGTCGGTGAGGTCACCACCGGCAGCGAGAACGAGTGCACCGTTCCACACGTCACGAACGCCGTTGTCGAGCTCTTCCGAGTCGGGGAACCAGTCGTAGGCCTGGTAGAGGTACGCGCCCGTGCCGATGCGGAACGACGCGATGCCGAGGCTGTCGTTGGCGAGGCTCTGGTAGACCGGCGTGATGAGGGCCTTCTGCCCGACCGAGAACATCGAGTAGTCGCTCAGGCCGCCCGCGTAGTTGGCGTTCGGCACCTCGGCAGGGAGCGAGACGTCGGAGGAGACGCGCTGCCACGGACCGTTTCCGGTGTTGTTCCCGAACTCGCTCGTGAAGTCGACGCCCGTGAGCTCGCTGACGATATCGCCGTGGGTGTACGACCCCGTACCCAGGATCAGTCGGCCGGCCGACACCCAGGTGCGGATGACCTCGAGCGCGGCGTCGCTGATGGCCGACGTGCCGCCGGGCTCCCAGTTGCCGCCCTCGGGCAGCACGAGAACATCGGCGCCGGTCAGCAGGGTCGTCCAGACACCAGCCGAACCGTCGCCACCATCGGTGACGCGGATCTCGCTCGCCGTGGGGAGGAGGACGGTCGTGATGTCCCAGTCCTCCTCGAAAGGATCAGTGAAGGAGCCGTTCGAGAACACGACGATGACGGGGCCGTCGACGGTGTCGCCCGGGTACGTGCCCGACTCGAGCGGGTTGTTGAGGGGCGCCGCGGCCGGCCGGAGGACCGGCGGCTCGTCGATCGGCTGGTTGGCGTTGGCGGCGGCGGGCGCGAAGGCGAGCGCGGCCGCGAGAGCGACAGCACTCGCGCCAAGGACATGTCGAGACGTACGGATCACGGGGGTGGCCTCTCGGGTCAACGGGACCGTCGCGGATGACGGCATCATGCCGAGTGTAGAGTATGAAACCACTTCACACCAGGCACGATCCTCGCACCGGCGCGCCGCGCGCCGATCAGGCCGTGACGACCTCCGGCGACCCGACGCGAGCATCCGGCATCGACGCGGCCAGGCGGTTCGCCTCCTCGATGAGGGTCGCGACGATCTCGTTCTCGGGCACGGTCTTGATGACCTCTCCCTTGACGAAGATCTGGCCCTTGCCGTTGCCCGAGGCGACGCCGAGGTCGGCCTCGCGCGCCTCACCCGGACCATTGACGACGCAGCCCATGACGGCGACGCGCAGCGGAACGGTCATGCCCTCGAGGCCCTTCGTCACATCTTCTGCGAGCGTGTACACGTCGACCTGGGCGCGGCCGCACGAGGGGCACGAGACGATCTCGAGCTTGCGCTCGCGCAGGTTGAGGCTCTCGAGGATCTTGAGGCCGACCTTCACCTCTTCGGCGGGCGGGGCCGAGAGCGAGACGCGGATCGTGTCGCCGATGCCCTCGCCGAGCAGGATGCCGAAGGCCGTCGCGCTCTTGATCGTGCCCTGGAAGGCGGGGCCCGCCTCGGTCACGCCGAGGTGCAGCGGCCAGTCGCCGCGCTCGGCGAGCTGACGGTAGGCCTTGACCATGACGATCGGGTCGTTGTGCTTGACCGAGATCTTGAAGTCGTGGAAGTCGTGCTCTTCGAACAGGCTCGCCTCCCACACCGCGCTCTCGACGAGGGCCTCGGCGGTGGGCTTACCGTACTTCTGCAGCAGGCGCGGGTCGAGCGAGCCGGCGTTGACGCCGATGCGGATGCTCACCCCGGCGTCTTTCGCCCGCTTCGCGATCTCGCCCACCTGGTCGTCGAACTTGCGGATATTCCCCGGGTTGACGCGCACGGCGGCGCACCCCGCGTCGATGGCCTGGAAGACGTACTTCGGTTGGAAGTGGATGTCGGCGATGACCGGGATCTGGCTCTTCTTCGCGATGATGTGCAGCACGTCGGCGTCGTCTTGACTCGGCACGGCGACGCGCACGATGTCGCACCCCGTGGCGGTCAGCTCGGCGATCTGCTGCAGCGTGCCGTTGATGTCGGTCGTCGGCGTCGTCGCCATCGACTGCACGCTGACCTGCGCGTCACCGCCGACGAGCACCTTGCCGACCTTGATCTGGCGGCTCTTGCGGCGGGGGGCGAGGGTCTCAGGGACCTTGGGCATTCCGAGATTGACAGCAGGCACGGGCGTCAGTCTACGCAATCGCCCTGAACACGCGCCGCGGGGGAGGGTGCGGCATCCGGCCGCCGCACCCGCCCCCGTGGTCGGTCACGCCGAGGTCGTGAGGTGCGCGCTCAGTGCCTCGATGAAGGCGTCGTGCTGCTCGAGGTGCGGCGAGTGCCCGCACCCTTCGAGAGCGACCTCGCGATAGCGGCCACCCTGCGCCACATAGCGCTCGAGCACATCGCGCGTCTGCGACACCATCGGCTGCGGCGGCGCGACCTCGGCTCCGGGCCAGCCCGGAATCGCGCCGACCTGACCGAGCATGTTGAGGTCGAAGAACGACGTGTCTGAGACGATCGCGTCGGCCGTGCCCCGCACCCAGAGCACGGGCGGCTTGTGCGCGAGGTCGACGATGCCGCTCGCGTTGAAGTGCGTGGGTGCCATGGTGTTGAGCACGCCGCGCCCACCGGGCGCGAAGCCAGGCCAATTCTCTGACGGCGTGCTGTCACCCGGGTAGTTGTCGAGGCCCGTGGCGGTCGTGAGCATCGACGCGACCCACAGGTCTTCGTGCTCGAGCGCATCGGGCGCGGCGACATAGGCTGAGCGGTAGACCGAGCGGGGCGACGTGGCCTCGTCGGCCGAGGTGTCGTTCGACTCGAGACGGGCGACGAAGTCGGGGTTCGCTCCCCCACCGCCCGTTCCTGCCGCGTCGGGGGTCAGCAACGAGCCGTCGCGCGCCGTACCGCCGAAGCCGTAGGGCGAGACGGGCGACTCGAGGGTGACGCTGAGAATGCGGTCGGGCGCATCGAGCATGAGCTGCATTACGATGCCTCCACCCATGCTCCACCCGACGAGGTGCATCTTGTCGACCCCGAGCGCATCGAGCACCGAGGTGATGTCGTCGGCGAAGTCGCTCAAGCCCCTGGAGGCGTCGACGGGCAGCGTCTCACTCTCACCGAAGCCGCGCAGGTCGACGGCGAGAGCGCGCACGCCGGGCTCGAGCGCGAGCATCGTCGGCTGGTAGAACAGCGAACTCGACACGTTGCCGTGCACGAACACCACGGTGGCCGTGGCGTCTGACCCGGCGGGCCGTTCGAGCACGCGCGCACGCAGTCGCGGCGTCGACACATCGTGGGCATGGATGCCCGGCAACAGGTGATCGGTCATGGCAAGAGACTCCTTCGTTTCTCGGGGGATGACACAGGGTGATCGGGCTGGAAAGGCGGGCTACGGCCCGCGCAGGGACGAGGGGATGCTGAGCGGCGGTTCGGTCGCGGCGACGACCTCATCGACCGTGACACCAGGCGCCAACTCGACGAGCTGCAGCCCGGTCGCGGTCACGTCGATCACCGCGAGATCGGTGATGATGCGATCGACGACGCCCTTGCCGGTCAACGGCAGCGAGCACTCGTTGACGATCTTCGCGGTGCCGTCTTTCGCGACGTGCTCCATGAGCACGATGACACGCGCGGCGCCGTGCACGAGATCCATCGCCCCGCCGGGGCCCTTGACCATCTTTCCGGGGATCATCCAGTTGGCGAGATCGCCCGCCGCCGAAACCTGCATGGCACCGAGGATGGCGGCGTCGATCTTGCCGCCGCGGATCATGCCGAAGCTCACGGCCGAGTCGAAGTACGCGGCACCCGGCAGAACGGTGACGGTCTCTTTACCGGCGTTGATGAGGTCGGGATCGACGTCGGCCTCGACCGGGTAGGGGCCGACGCCCAGGATGCCGTTCTCTGACTGCAGCACCACCGTCATGCCGGTTGGCACGTGGTTGGGCACCAGTGTGGGCAGGCCGATGCCGAGGTTGACGTAGCTGCCGTCGCTCAGTTCACCGGCCGCTCGCGCCGCCATCTCGTCTCTCGTGAGCGCCAAGATCAGCTCCCCTCGCTCGACCGCACGGTGCGCCGTTCGATGCGCTTCTCGACGCTCTCGCCGACGACGACCACTCGGTCGACGAAGACGCCGGGCAGGTGCACGGCGTCGGGGTCGAGCTCGCCGGGTTCGACGAGACGCTCGACCTGCGCGATGCAGACCCGGCCCGCCATCGCCGCGAGCGGCGAGAAGTTGCGGGCCGAGCGCGAGAACATGAGGTTGCCGTGCCGGTCGGCCACCGCCGCGTGCACGAGAGCGAAGTCGGTCGTGATCGACTCTTCGAGCACGTACTGCCGCTCGACCCCGTGCATCGAGAAGGTCTGCACCGGTTTGGCGAGCGAGGCCTCGGCGATCGAGCCATCGGTCGCGTAGCGCCGGGGCAGCCCGCCCTCGGCGACCTGCGTGCCCACCCCCGTCTGCGTGAAGAACGCGGCGATACCCGCACCGCCCGCGCGCAGCTTCTCGGCGAGCGTGCCCTGGGGCGTGAGCTCGACCTCGAGCTCACCCGAGAGGTACTGCCTCTCGAATTCCTTGTTCTCGCCGACGTACGACGAGGTCATCTTCGCGATGCGGCCCGCGGCGAGCAGAACACCCAGCCCCCAGTCGTCGACACCGCAGTTGTTGCTGACGACCTTGAGACCGTCGGCACCGCTCGCGAGCACCGCGCGGATGAGTTCCATGGGCGTGCCGCAGAGACCGAATCCGCCGACGGCGATGCTCGAACCTGAGCTGATGCCGGCGACGGCGGTCTCGACGTCGGGCACTGTCTTGTCGATCGTCATGCGATTCCCTCCGTGATCGTGTGTGCACTCTGGATCGTGCGCCGCACCTCGGCGGCGACCGCTCGGGCGCCCTCGCGCGCCAGAACGATCGTGTAGTGATTGACGTCGTCGACCTCGTCGACCCGCATGCCGCGCAGCCGGGTCTCGGCGTCGGCGCGGCCCGGGGCGTAGAGCGCCCGAGGCTCGTCGAGCAGGCCACGGGGGGCGCGCAGGAACACGGCGGGAGCATCCACCGCCTGCATCGCCTCGAGATACCAGTCGGGTCCGAAGAGCTCGGAGGCATCGGTCTCGACCGAGGCCAGCACCCCCGAAGGCCGCAGGTTCGGAGCGCTGCCGAGCAGGTCGTAGTCGACGTAGCCCTCGACCGTCGGCGACCAGTGGTCGGCGAAGGCGGGATGGCGGCGCCAGAAATCGCGGTAGTCGTCGACGCTCGCAAAGGTCATGCTCAGCCTGTCGCCCGCGGGGCCGAGCACCGAGGTGCCTGCCGCGGGCGGATCGAGCGGCAGCCCTCCGTCGATCAGTGTCAGCGAGAGCACGCGCTCGGGGTGGCGTGCTGCGAGCAGCACCGCGACGAAGGCGCCCATCGAGTGCGCGACGACGTGCACCGCGGGCGTATCGAGCGCGTCGAGCACGGCGATGAGATCTTCGGCGTGGCGACGCAGACCGGCCGCACCCTCGACAGCGCTGCTGCGCCCCCGGCCCCGCAGGTCGGGAGCGATGATACGCACCTCGGGCAGGGCCTCGGCGACGAGGGGCCAGCACCGATGATTCGCGGTGATGCCGTGCACAGCGAGCACCGGCACGCCGTCGGCGGCGGCGGCGTTGTAGATGCCCACGGCGATGTCGCCGCCCGGCACCGCCACGCTTATGCGAGGAGGATTGAGTTCGATCATCGTGCGCTCCACCCGCCGTCCATCGTGTACGACGCGCCCGTAACCATGCCGGCGTCGTCGCTGCAGAGCCAGGCGGCGAGCGAGGCGACCTCGGTCGGCTCGACGAGGCGCTTGATGGCGCTCTCGGTCAGCATGATGCGCTCGACGACCTCGTCTTCGGGGATGCCGTGCACGCGCGCCTGATCGGCGATCTGCTTCTCGACGAGCGGCGTGCGCACGTAGCCCGGGTTGATGCAGTTGCTCGTGATGCCGTGCGGGCCGCCCTCGAGGGCCGTCACCTTTGAGAGCCCCTCGAGGCCGTGCTTGGCCGAGACGTACGCCGACTTGAAGGCGCTCGCCCGCAGACCGTGCACCGAGCTGATGTTGACGACCCGGCCCCAGCCGCGCTCGATCATGCCGGGCATCACGGCGCGCGTGAGCAAGAACGGCGAGACGAGCATGAGGTCGATGATGAGGCGGAAGCGAGCCGGGTCGAAGTCGACGATCGGGCTCACCGTCTGGATGCCGGCGTTGTTGACGAGGATGTCGGCGTCGAGGCTGACCTCGGCGAGAGCATCCAGATCGGCCAGATCGATCGACCACGCCTCGCCGCCGATCTCGGCCGCGATGCGGCGAGCGCCGTCGTCGTCGCGATCGGCGACGACGACCGTCGCCCCTCGGTCGGCGAGGGCACGCGCGCACGCTTCGCCGATGCCGCTCGCGGCGCCCGTGACGATGGCGCGCCGGCCGGTGAGTGTCGAACTGCTCATCATGAGCCCTTCTGGTCTGACGTTGTCACGGGCTCGGCGGTGCTGATCTCGGGGCGCTGCGCGCGCAAGGCGTTCTCGATGAACTGCATCATCTGGTCGAAGACCTCGTCGGGAATCTCGGCGGTGCCGCTCGCGAGCGGATCGGCGGCATCCCCCGGCTCACCCTGCCCACCCCAGAGCACCCACCGCATGCCGATCATCTCGCCGACGCCCATGAGTGCCCAGGCTGCGACGGTGGGATCGATGTCGCCGATCTCGCCGCGATCGCGCGCGGACTCGAGCCCGTCGATGTAGCCGTCGACAATGCGGGTGTAGTGCAGGCGGAGTGACCGCGGTGACACGAACTCGGCCTCGCGCACGATGCGGTACAGCGCAGGATGCTCGGCCGTGAAGCGGAAGAAGCCCCGGAACCCTTCGCGCTCGCGCTCGATGCGGGTCATGCTCTCGGTCGCCCGCTCAGTCATCGCGTGACGCACGCGACGGTTCAGGTCGTCGACGAGCTCTTCGAAGATCTGCAGCTTGCTGTCGAAGTAGAGGTAGAAGGTGCCCTGACCGACGCCCGCGCGCTCGGTGATGCGCACGATCGAGGCGTCGGAGTAGCCGTGCGTGGCGAAGATCGCCTCAGCGGCGTCGAGCAGAGCGCGTCGGGTGCGCTCGCCCTTCGCGGTGCGCGGCGCCGCGCTCACGAGGTCACCGGGTCGCTCGCCACAGGAGTGCCCTCGAGCTGCTCTCGGTGCCAGAGCTCGAGCAGCTCGCGTCGGCGCACCTTGTCGGTGCCCGACCGCGGAATGCGGTCGACGAGGCGCACGCGGCGCGGAACCTTGAACTTCGCCAGGCGCGCGGCGCAGTGCTCGATGAGGGCTGTCTCGTCGACGGGCACGCCCGGCCGCGCGACGATCCACGCTTCGGGCACTTCGCCCCACCGGTCGTCGGGCACGCCGGCGACGGCCGCATCGGCCACGGCCGGATGCTCGAACAGCACGCGCTCGATTTCGGCGGGAGCCACCGACTCTCCCCCGGTGATGAAGATGTCGCTCAGGCGATCGACCACGCGGTAGTAGCCGTCGGCATCGCGCTGCATGAGGTCGCCCGTGCGCAACCAGCCGCCCCGCAGGGCCTCCGCCGTGCGCAGCTCGTCGCGGAAGTAGCCGGGGAACACGCTGGGGCCGCGCACGACCAGCTCACCCGAGCCCGCCCCCTCGATGACCTCGTCGGTCACCGGGTCGACGAGCTGCACCTCGACGTGCGGATACGGCCGGCCGGCCGAGCCGACCCTCGAGCGGGCATCCTCATCGGGAAGGCACAGCACATTGGGCGAGGCCTCGGTGAGCCCGTAGCCCTGCACGAGGGCGACGCCGCGGGAGTGCCACGTGCGCAGCAGCGGTTCGGGCATCGGTGCTCCTCCCACGACGGCGTGCCGCAGCGTCGACAGATCGGTGCGGGCGAACGCGGGGTGCTCGGCCAGCAGCAGGTAGTTGGCCGGCACTCCCATCATCGTCGTGATGCCGCGATCCTCGATGAGGTGCAGCACGCGGCCGGCGTCGAACGTGCGCTCGAGCACGATGGTCGCGCCTGTCCACCAGGCGAGCAGCGGCTGCACGTTCCAGCCGCCCACGTGGTACTGCGGCATGACCGCCAGCACGGCGTCGTTGCTCGTGATCTCGATCGTGCGCGAGAGGGCCAGGTTGGTCCAGAAGCAGTTGGCATGGGTCAGGATCGCCCCGCGCGGTGCGCCCTGCGTGCCCGAGGTGAACATGATGAGCAACGGGTCGTCGTCGTGCACGGCTCGGTGCTCGGGCGTGCTCTCGCGGCTCGATCGGCGTGGCGCCGGGGGCGTGCGCTCGATGCCGCGCATGCCGGCGGCCGCCTGCGGTGGCGGGTCGAGCAACCGCTCGGCCGCAGCGGCCCCGAGCGACGCGAACTCGTCTTCGACGACGAGCGCCATGGGCTCGGCGAGCTCGAGCTGCTGGGCGATCTCGCGGGGAGACAGCCGCCACGAGATCGGCACGAGCACGAGGCCCGCTTGAGCACAGGCGAAGAAGAGCACCACGTGGTCGGCACTGTTGCCGGTCAGGGTCGCGATGCGATCGCCGACACCGTAGCCGGCCTGCTCGAGACGGGCAGCGAGCTTCGTGCTGCGGTCATGCAGATCGCGATAGTTGAGCACGACGCCTCGGTCGTCGATCGCGACGCGGTCGGGCGTGGCCATCGCACGGTCGGCCGTCCAGCGCCCGAGCGTGTGCAGGCCGTGCGCCCGCTCACTCGTGCTCGGGGTCCGGATCATGGCGTCGCCTCCTCGTCGAGACTGCGCCCGGCGCGAGTGCGGGCGGAGTCGGCGCGCGCGAGGGCTCGGCGGGCAACGCCCGCCAGACCACCCGGCAGTAGCACCACGACCAGGATAAAGAGGGTTCCGAGGATGAACAGCGGCTCGCTGAGGGGAATGCGCAGGAACTCAGGCAGATCCTGGATGACCTCCGAGCGTGCGAGTGCCGTGAGCCGTTGATCGAGCAGCGTGTAGATGAGCCCGCCGACTACAGCACCCCACCGCGAGCCCACCCCGCCGAGCACGACAATGACGAGCAGGGTGAGCGTGAAGTCGGGGGTGGTGACCGCGGGCGTCACACCGCTCTGGAGCAGCAGGTAGACCATGCCGACGAGCGCCGCGAGGCCACCGGCGATCACGACTGTGATGAGCTTGACGCGGAACGGCGTCATGCCGAGCACTTGCACTCGCAACTCGTTCTCCCTCGTCGCCGCGACGACATGGCCGGCGCGCGAACGCTCGAACCAGGCGACGATGAGGAACACGACGATGAGCAGCACGAGGGCGAGCCAGTAGATGTTGCGGGTGTTGAGCACCCCGACGAGCTCCGCGGGAATGTTGTCGACGCGCAGCGGCAGCCCCTCCTCGCCGTTCGTCACCGACGCGTTGCGGCGCACGAGCACCGAACCCGCCTGCGCGAAAGCGAGCGTGACCATGGCGAACGCGATGCCCGAGACACGGAGGCTCAGGGCGCCCAGCGCCGCGGCGATCGCGATCGCCCCGAGCAGCACGATGGCCATCGCGGGCACGAGCGCGAGCTCGGTGTCGCGCAGCACAATGCCGAGCCCGTAGGCGCCGAGAGCGAAATAGAGCGCGTGGCCGAACGAGAGCAGTCCGGCGACACCGAAAAGCAGGTGGTAGCTCAGCGCGAGCGCTGCGAAGACCATCGCGAACGCCAGCAACTGCAGTGTGCCGGGGGTGTACGTCGACCCGGGTAGGACCCCGGGCAGGGTCAGGTCGAGCAGAGGGAGCAGCGCGACGAAGAGAACGAGCACGCCGCCGATGACCCAGGGAGTGATCGGCGAGGTGCGCAGTCGGCGGATCATGGTCATGCCTTGCTCCCGAGGAGTCCGGTGGGCTTGACGAGCAGCACCACGGCGAGAAGCGCGACGACCATGAAGTCGCCCGTGCCTCCGAGATAGAAGTTGGCGAACTGCTGCAGCACCGCCACCACGACCGAGGCGATCGCCGCACCGGTGAGCGAGCCGAGGCCGCCGATCACCGTCACGATGAAGGCGAAGATCAAGAGCGAGCCGCCGATGAGCGGCGATACGTAGCCGAAGTAGTGCGAGGCGAGCACGCCGCCGATGCCCGCCGCGGCACCGCCGATCGCGAAGACGAGAGTGAAGGCGCGACGCACATCGACGCCGAGCGCCGTCACCATGGCGCGGTTCTCGACGCCCGCACGGATGATGAGGCCGTAGCGCGTGCGCTTCAAGAAGACCACCAGCCCGAGCAGCACGATGGCAGCCGCCGCGATGAGCACGAACCGATCGTTCGGTATCAGGGCTCCGGCGATGTCGGTCGTGTCGTTGAGCCACTCAGGACCGACGACGTAGATCGGGTCGACGCCCCAGATGCCCTCGAACAGCGCCACGGTCGCGAGCGAGAGCCCGACCGTGACGAGCACCTGCTCGATGTGCCGCAGGTACAGCGGCCGGATGAGCAGCAGCTCGGTGAGCGCGGCCACGGTGGCACCGACCACCGCGCCGACGAGTATCGAGATACCGAAGGTCAGCCACGAGCCGTCCTCCATGCGTCGAGCGACCTCCCAGCCGAGGAACGCCCCGAGCGTCAGGAAGGAACCGTGGGCGAAGTTGAGCACGCCCATGAGCCCGTAGATGAGCGAAAGCCCGCTCGCAACGAGGAAGTACAGCGCTCCCAAGCCGAGACCGGTGATGAGCAACAGCAGCACCGTGCTCATGGCGCCTCCTCGCGGGTGTCGTCAGTTCTCGTCGATGAGGGGTGGTCGGTGGAGTGCACCCCGAGCAGCTTCTGGGTGCGGTCATCGTCGTCGAGCAGCTCGGCCGCCGGACCAGCGTGGATCACACGGCCGCCCTCGATGACGACGACCGTGTGGGCGAGTCGGCGGACGACCGGAAGGTTCTGCTCGACCAGCAGCACGGGCGTGACGGTCGCCGCCCGCTCGAGGGCGATCGCGACCTCGGTCACGATGCGAGGTGCGAGGCCCTTCGTGGGCTCATCGACCATCAGCAGACTGTTGTCGTTCATGAGCACGCGGGCGAGAGACAGCATCTGCTGCTGCCCGCCCGACAGCGAGCCGGCCCGCTGGCCCGCCCGCGCGAGCAGGTCGGGGAAGAGCTCGTCGACCATGTCGCGGTGCGGGGTGCCTCCGCGTGCCGCGAGACGGAGGTTCTCCGTGACGGTGAGCGATGCGAAGACCTCACGATCTTCGGGAACGTAGCCGATGCCGCGCTGCACGATGCGATGGGTGCGCTCGGTGTCGATGCGGACACCTTCGAATTCGACGACGCCGGTTCGGGTGATGAGGCCGAGTACCGCCTTGAGGGTGCTCGTCTTGCCGACCCCGTTGCGGCCGAGCACCGCGGTGACCCCCCTGGCAGGCACTTCGAAGTCGACCCGCTCGACGACCTGCTGGCCGTCGATGCTCGCGGTGAGGCCGAGGACGCGCAGGATCGGGTCGTTCGTCGACGGCTGTTCGACGCTCATATCGACTCTCCCAGGTAAGCGGCCTGCACGGTGGCGTCGGCCATGACGATGTCGGGGGTGTCGTGCGCGAGCAGACTGCCGTGGTGCATGACCGCGACAGCGTCGACAAGGCCCAGCACAACATCCATGTGGTGCTCGACCATGAGCACGGTGCGCCCGCTCCGGTGCACGCGGCGGATGACGTCAACAAGACCGGGCACATCGCCCGACGCCACCCCCGCCATGGGCTCGTCGAGCAAGATGACGCTCGGGTTGGTCGCCAGGAGCATGGCGATTTCGAGCTTGCGCTTGTCTCCGTGAGACAGCGAGCCCGCGACCGTCGCGGAGTGGTGCGCGAGACCGACCTCGTCGAGCTTCTCGAGCGCCGAGACGGTCGCGGCGTCGGAGGCGCGGGGCGCTGCCAGGAGAGACAGCTCGCCCCCGAGCGCGACCTGTGCCGCGAGGCGAACATTCTCTGTTGCGCTGAGGCCCGCGAAGAGGCTCGAGGTCTGGAAGGTGCGACCGAGGCCGACCCGTGCTCGCCGCTGAATCGAGAGCGACGTGACGTCGTCGCCCCTCACGAGCACGCGCCCGCTAGTGGGCGGAAGCACCCCCGAGATGAGGTTGAACAGCGTCGTCTTGCCGGCCCCGTTGGGGCCGATCACTCCCAGCATCTCGCCCTCGGCGACCGCGAACGACACGTCATCGATGATGCATGCGCCCCCGATCTGCAGGACGAGGTGCTCGACAGCGAGCACGGGTCGGTCGGTCATGTCTCGAGACTCCGGTTGCTTAGCCGGCGACCGGCGGAGCGACCGTCTCGGCGTCGACGACCTCGATGAGCTCGGGCACCCAGGCGCCATCCTGCTCGACCAGTCGCGCCTGGAACATCGGCTGCAGCATTGCGTGGTCTGCGGCCCGGATGGACATGGTGCCCTTGGGCCCTTCGAAGGTCCAGCCTTCGAGCGCTGCCACCATGCTGTCGACATCATCGCCGCCGCCCTCGCGGATGGCCTGCACAATCATCTGCCCCGCGACGAAACCGTCGGGCGAGAACAGATCGCCCTGGGCGCCAGCTTCCTCGAGCGCATCCAGCATCGCGGCCTCGACCTCAGTGCCCGCGGCGCCGGCGAAGTAGTGGTTGAGGAAGCTGATCTGGTCGCTTGCCTCGGCGTAGGCACCGAAGGTGGCCACGTCACCGAGACCGGTCACGACCGGCACTGCGTCGAAGATGCCCTGCTGGTCAAGAGCCTGCCACATTGCGCCGCTCGTGGCACCGGCCCACGCGACGAACACGAGGTCGGGTTCTGCCGCGAGGATCTGCTGGGCGAAAGGCGTGAACTCGGTCGCGTCCTCCGGCACCAGGATGCCCTCCACAGTCGCTCCGGCGCCGCCGAGCACGGCGTCAACACCCGCGAGGTTGCCCTGCCCGAATGCCGTGTCTTGCGCGAAGACGACGACCTTCTGGCCAGCGGGATCGCCGATGAAGGTGCCCGCGGTCGCGACGTCTTGGTAGGTCTGGCGACCCGAGCGGAAGGTGTAGTCGTTGATGCCTGTGATCGCATCCGCGGCCGCCGGGCCAGAGATGTAGAGCACCTGGTTCTGGGCGGCCTGCTCGGCGAGCGCGAGAGCGATGCCGGAGGAGACGGTACCGGCGATGATCTTCACGCCCTGGCCGATGAGGTCGCGCGCGATGTTGACCGCGGTGTCGGAGTCACCGGCGTCGTCAGAGATCGTGAGCTCGATCTCTCGGCCGTCGACGGTTCCTGTTCCGTCCGTGGCGTAGTCGAGCCCGGCTTCGAGCCCGGCCAGGTAGGCGGCCCCGTAGGCCGCGAGCGGACCGGTCTCGGAGGTGATGATGCCGACCGAGACGGGAGCGAGATCTGCTCCGCTGTCATCCGGTTCGGCGGCCGTGGGCGCGCAGCCCGCGACCGTGAGGCCGACGATCGCGATGAGCGCCGGGGCCAGGAACTTCGTCGTTCGCATGGGAGTGCCTTTCCTGCTGCCGTAGAAGGAGATGTGACTGCTAACCTGACAGACGATTCAGGTTTCAGTAAACGTACTGGCACGATAGTGCACTGTCAACACGCGTCGCCGCACGCGGCCTCGCTCCAGGGCAAAGGAACCACCATGATCGACGACATCGTCATCCTCGGCGCAGCACGCACTCCGCAGGGTCGCGCCCGCGGCGCACTCTCGAACATCGCCGCCGTTCAGCTGGGCGGACTCGCCGCGCGCGCCGCGATCGACCGCAGCACCGTGCCCCGCGACGCCATCACCGCCGCGATCATCGGTCAGGTGCTCCAGGCCGGCGCGGGGCAGAACCCGGCACGGCAGACGGCGATCGCCGCAGGGCTGCCCTGGTCTACCCCCGCGCACGCCGTCAACAGCGTCTGCCTCTCAGGTGCTCGCGCGGTCGTCGATGCTGCGCGGCTGATTGCGCTCGGCGAGGCCGACGCGGTGCTCGCCGTGGGGCAGGAGTCGATGACGAATGCCCCTCACCTGCTGCCCGGAGCACGTCTCGGTTGGGCGTACGGCACCGTCGGCGCGCTCGACCATGCTGCTCACGACGGGCTCACCGATGCGTTCGAGAACGACTCGATGGGTGCGGCCACCGAGCGGCATGCTCGAAGCCTCGGCATCACTCGTCGCGAGCAAGACGAACTCGCCGCGGAGTCTCACCGTCGCGCCGCAGCGGCAGCGGATGCCGGACGGTTCGCCGCCGAGCTTGTCGTCGTCGAGACGACCGATCGTCGCGGTCTGCAGCGCATCGAGCACGATGAAGGTGTGCGCCGCGACTCCGACGCCGAGAGCCTCGGGATGCTGCGCCCGGCCTTCGCCTCCGACGGCACCATCACGGCGGGCAACGCCTCACCGCTGAGCGATGGCGCGGCCGCTGTCATCGTGGCGCGCGGCTCGTGGGCGCGTGAGCAGGGTGCGAGCATCCTGGCCCGCATCACGGGGTGGGCGGAGGTCGCAGGACCCGACACCTCGCTGCACAGCCAGCCCTCGCGAGCAATCACGTCAGCACTGACGCGAGCTGGCAAGTCGCTCGAGTCACTCGATCTCGTCGAGATCAACGAGGCATTCGCGGTCGTCGCCATTCAGTCGACGCGCGACCTGGGGCTCGACCCGGCGATCGTCAACCCAGACGGCGGCGCGATCGCACTTGGCCACCCGATCGGCGCCTCCGGCGCCCGGCTCGTGGCGCACGCCGCCCACCAGATCGCCGCCGGGCGCGCGCGGCACGCGGCGATCGCGCTATGCGGTGGCGGCGGCCAGGGCCAGGCGATCGTGCTCGAGCGCGCCTGACTCACTGCGCGACGGCGCCCGCGTCAGAAGAGGCTGATGGGCTTCACGATGTCGGCGTAGATGAGCAGCGCGCTCATGAGACCCAGCACGAGCACGACGGCGAGCGTGATCGGCACGAGCTTCGCGGTGTCGATCGGGCCCGGATCGGGCTTGCCCCGCAGCTTCGCGAACCAGCGCCGCAGCCCCTCCCACAGCGCCCCCGCGACATGGCCGCCGTCGAGGGGCAGCAGCGGGATGAGGTTGAAGACGAAGAGCGCCACGTTGAGCGAGGCGAGCAGTCCCGTGAGGAACGACACGCGCTCGAGCACCGGGATCGTGTCGATGCTCGCGATCTCGCCCGCGATGCGGCCGACGCCGACGACGCTGATGGGGCCGTTGGGGTCGCGCTCCTCGGGCCCGAACGCCGCCTCGGCGACGTCGATCATGCGCTGCGGAAGGTTGAGGATGATGCCGACGACCGCCGAGACGTTGTCGCCGACCGCCGGGAGGACGGCGGTGACGGGCTGCTGCACGGTCTCGTAGGCGGGGGCGATGCCGATGAAGCCCACCTGCTGGGTGAGCGGCTCGCCGTCGGGGCCCTCGGCGATGCGGCCGCGATCGTCGAGCACGTAGCGCTCGGTCAGGAGGGGCGTGACGCTCGTGCGCACCGCGGCGCCGTCGCGCTCGACCTCGACCGCGAGCGGCTCGCCCGCGGCCTCGCGCACGATCGCGAGCACGGCATCCCACGATTCGATCTGCTCGCCCTCGATCGCGACGATGCGGTCGCCCGGCTGCAGGCCCGCCTCGGCGCCCGGGGCGAGCGCGTCGCCCGGCGCGCACTCCTGGCGCTCACTCGTCGCTGGCAGCACGCACTCGTTGACGCTGCCGAGGGTCGTCGACGGCTGCGCGACCCCGAAGCCCATGAGCACGACGGCGTAGAGCACGATCGCGATCACAAGGTTCATGACGGGGCCGCCGAGCATGATGACGATGCGCTTCCACACCGCGAGGCGGTAGAAGGTGCGGTGCTCCTCGCCCTCGGGGATGGTGTCGGCCGAGGCACTGCGGGCGTCTTGCACGAGCGTGTCGAAGAAGCCGGTCGAGGCCGTGCGCGCGCGCTGCCCCGCGACGGGCGGGTACATGCCCGCCATCGAGATGTAGCCGCCGAGCGGGATCCACTTGAACCCGTACTCGGTCTCGCCGCGGCGCCACGAGACGATCGTGCGCCCGAAGCCGATCATGAACTGCCCCACGCGCACGCCGAAGAGCTTCGCGGGCACGAAGTGCCCGAGCTCGTGCAGGGCGATCGACACGATGAGCCCGACGACCACGACGAGGATGCCGACGATGTACAGCAGCACGGTCTCCACGAGCGGTCACTCTAGCGCCGGGTCCTCGGCGCGAGCGGTGAGCGCGCGGTGCCGATCCCTTGGGGTCTACCGCGCCGCGATGAGCGCGTCGGCCTCGCGGCGCGCCCAGGCCTCGGCCTCGAGCACGCCCTCGAGCGTCATGGGGTGCGGCTCGTGCCGGTCGACGACCGCGCGCACGGTGTCGACGATGTCGAGGTAGCCCAGCTCGCCGTCGTGGAAGGCGTGCACGGCCTGCTCGTTCGCGGCGTTGAACACGGCGGGGAACGTCGCGCCCGCCTCCCCCACGCGCTTCGCGAGGGCGACGGCGGGGAAGGCCTCGTCGTCGAGCGGGGCGAAGGTCCAGGTGGATGCCGTGCTCCAGTCGAGCGGCGCCCCCGCTCCGGCGACGCGGTGCGGCCAGTCGAGCCCGAGCGAGATCGGCAGCCGCATGTCGGGCGGCGAGCACTGCGCGATCGTCGAGCCGTCGACGAACTCGACCATCGAGTGCACGATCGACTGCGGGTGCACCGTGACCTCGATGCGCTCGTACGGCACGTCGAAGAGCAGGTGCGCTTCGATCACCTCGAGCCCCTTGTTGACGAGGGTCGACGAGTTCGTCGTGATGACCTTGCCCATGTCCCACGTGGGGTGCGCGAGCGCCTCCGCGGGCGTCACGCTCTCGAGCGATGCGCGCGAGCGGCCGCGGAACGGCCCGCCGCTCGCCGTCAGCACGAGCCGCCGCACCTCGTGGGGCTCGCCCGCGAGCAGCGCTTGCGCGATCGCCGAGTGCTCGCTGTCGACGGGCACGATCTGCCCGGGCGCGGCGAGGCTCGTGACGAGCGAGCCGCCGACGATGAGGCTCTCCTTGTTCGCGAGGGCCAGGATGCGCCCCGCCTGCAGCGCCGCGAGCGTCGGCGCGAGCCCGACCGACCCGGTGATGCCGTTGAGAACGACGTCGCAGTGCACGTCGCTCACGAGCTGGGCCGCGGCCTCGGCGCCGAGGGCCACATGCTCCACGGAGTGGGCTCGCGCCTGCTCGTCGACGAGCGCGCGGTTGCTGCCGGCGGCGAGCCCCACCACGCGGAACCTGTCGGGGTTCGCCGCGATGACCTCGAGCGCTTGCACGCCGATCGACCCCGTCGACCCCAGAACGATGATGTCGCGCATGGTGTTCATCATGCCTGACGGCGAGCGGGCATCCGCAGCGTTACGACGCCGCCAGAATATCGACGACGAAGACGATCGTGTCGGTCGCGCCGATCGAGCCGTCGGGCGTGCCGCCTGACGGGCCGTAGCCCAGGTCGGGCGGGATGATCGCGATGATCTGCGAGCCGACGGTCTGCCCGACGAGCGCGTCGCGGAAGCCCTGGATCACTCCGCTGGTCGGGAAATCGGCGGGCGTGCCGCGCTCCCAGCTCGAGTCGAAGATCTCGCCGGTGTTCCAGTTCATGCCCGTGTACTGCACCGTGACCGTCTGGCCATCCTCCACGACGGGTCCGTCGCCGAGGATGAGCACGGCGAGGTCGAACTCGCTGAACGGCTCGCCCCCGGGCAGCGTGATCGTCGGTGCGCCGTTCTCGGCCAGCTCGACGGTCGGGAAGCCCTCAGGGGCATCCTGCGACTCGCCCTCCGCGCGCTCGAGGGGCGGCGGCACGATGCTCACGACGTCGATGACGAAGACGAGCGCCTCTGTTCCGGTGAGGCTCAGCTCAGGGACCCCGGCGTCGCCGAAGCCCTCGGCGGGCGGGATGACGCCCGCGAGGCGTGTGCCGGGCGTGGCGCAGTCGAGCAGCAGCGAGAAGCCGACGAGCTGCACGCTCTCGGTGTCGATCGGGAACCGCTCGGCGTTGTCGCCCGTGAAGCCGGTCGTCGCGAGCTCGGCGCCCGTCTCGCCGTTGAGCACCGTGTACTCGATGACGACGGTGTCGCCGTTCGCGGCGGCCTCACCCTCGCCCTGCTCGAGGATCGTGCGCTGGGTGGCCTCGGAGGTCAGCGGGCCGTCGAACTCGATCGTGGGCACCTCGCCGAAGCCGCCCTCGACGCTCACGGCGTCGGATGCCGCACCCGAGGGGGCGCAATCGCCGTCGGCCGGAGCGGTTCCGCCCGGGGCGCACGCGGCGAGAGAGACGAGAAGAGCGGCGCTGAGGCCGGAAGAGAGCAGAGCAGTACGGCGGCGCACGGGAGGATCCTCACGATGGGAAGGGCACGAAGTCTCCATCCTCCCACGCCGTGTCTTGGACTCGGCTCTACGCCTCCGCGTCGGCAGGCGCCCTCAGCGTGGTGGGCTCGTGGCGCACCGGGAAGCTCACCGAGTTCGCGATGAAGCACAGCTCGCTCGCCCGATGGTGCAGCTCTTCGGCCCGGCGCGCATCCTCGTCTCCGTGATGCGACGCCAGCGTCACGACGGGCCGCAGCGTCGCCTCGATGAGCCGGCCACCGTCGCCCTCCTGCCACAGCGTGCCGCTCGCCGCGTCGCGGTACCCGACGACGACGATGCCGCTGACCGCCGCCACATGCAGGTAGCTGAGCATGTGGCACTGGGCGAGCGCGGCGATGACGAGCTCTTCAGGGTTCCAGCGGTCGGCGTCGCCGCGGAAGACGCGATCGCTCGACCCGGCGATCTCGTGCTGCTTGCCGGCAGCGTGGATGCGGTGGTCGCGACCGTACGACCGGTACGTCGCCGTGCCCTCGCCCCGGTCGCCCGTCCAGTGCACCTCGACGGCGTAGCCGTGCTGATCATGAGCCATGGGGGCTCCCTCCGAACCAGGGCCCGGCGCAGGGGCCGGGAGTACACTCATCACACCATGACTGACACTCTTCCTGCGCCTGCATCACTGACTTCGCACGGGTCGACCACCACGGTCGCCCAAGAGCGCCGCGTCGTCACCGCGATTCCCGGCCCGGCCTCTCAGGCCCTGCACGAGCGCCGCCTGGCGGTCGTCAGTGCAGGCGTCGGCACCGCGCTGCCCGTCTACATCGACCGTGCGCACGACGCCATCGTCGTCGACGTCGACGGCAACCACTTCATCGACCTCGGCGGCGGCATCGGCGTCATGGGCGCCGGCCACACCAACGACGCCGTCGTGGCGGCCGTGCAGGAGCAGGTGGCGAAGGTCACTCACACGCTCTTCACGGTGACGCCGTACGAGCCGTACGTGCGCGTCGCCGAGCTGCTCGTGCAGCACACCCCCGGCGACCACGCCAAGAAGGTGGTGCTCGTCAACTCGGGCGCCGAGGCCCTCGAGAACGCGGTCAAGATCGCGCGCAAGCACACCGGCCGCGCCGGCGTCGCCGTGCTCGACCACGGCTACCACGGCCGCACCAACCTGACCATGGCCATGAACTTCAAGGCCATGCCCTACAACCTCGGCTTCGGGCCCTTCGCGAGCAACGTGTACCACGCCCCCAGCTCGTACCCGCTGCACGATGGCCTCTCGGGCGCCGAGGCGGCGAAGCGCACCATCTCGTACCTCGAGAAGCGCGTCGGCGCCGACGACCTCGCGTGCCTCGTCGTCGAACCCATCCAGGGCGAGGGCGGCTTCATCGTTCCGGCCGAGGGCTACTTGCCCGCACTCGTCGAGTGGTGCCGCGCCAACGGCATCGTGTTCATCGCCGACGAGGTGCAGTCGGGCGTCGCCCGCACGGGCGCGTACTACGCGAGCGAGCACTTCGGCATCGTGCCCGACATGATCACGACGGCCAAGGGCATCGCGGGCGGCATGGTGCTGGCGGGCGTCGTCGGCCGCGCCGAGATCATGGATGCCTCGCACGCGGGTGGCCTCGGCGGCACCTACGGCGGCAACCCCGTCGCGTGCGCCGCGGCGATCGCCGTGTTCGAGCAGATCGAGCAGCGCGATCTGCTGGGCGCAGCTCGGCGCATCGAGTCGGTGCTCATGCCCCTGCTGCTCGACCTGCAGTCGAAGCACCCGCGCATCGCAGAGGTGCGCGGCATCGGCGCCATGCTCGCGATCGAGTTCCTCGACCCCGAGACTCACGAGCCCGACGCCGCGATCGTCTCGCGCGCGGTCGCGGCCGCCGCCCAGCAGGGCGTGCTGCTGCTGAGCGCAGGCACCTACGGTAACGTCATCCGGTTCCTGCCGCCGCTGACCATCAGCGACGAGCTGCTGCGCGAAGCCGTCGGCGTGCTCGACGCCGCACTGTCGGCCTGACCTCCGCGGTGACGTCTGAGCGCACGCCCCTTCGCGATGCGAACGCGACCGGTCACCGCCCGCTCGACGCGGACGGTTCGGTCGAACTCGCCCGTCTCGACCGCGAGGGCCTGATCGAGTCGCGGCACCTCGGTGCTGCCGCTGTCGTCGACGCCTCGGGCGCCGTTCTGCGAGCGGTCGGCGACATCGGTGCGAGCGTGTATCCGCGGTCGACCCTCAAGCCGCTGCAGGCCATCGCCATGCTCGAGCTCGGGGCGCGCTTCGCCGATGACGAGCTCGTGCTCGCGACAGCCAGCCACTGCGGAAGCCCCGAGCATGTCGCGGTGGTGCAGCGGATGCTGCATGACGACGAGCGCGACGCCCATGCCCTGCAGTGCCCCGCCCAGTGGCCGCTCGGCGCGGCTGAGCGCGCCGCGCGGCAGGCCGCCGGGTTCAGCCCCGCTCGCATCACCATGAACTGCTCGGGCAAGCATGCCGGGTTCTTGCGCGCGAGCGACGCCGTCGGCGGCGACGCCGACCACTATCTCGACCTCGACCACCCCGTGCAGCGCCACGTGGCCGACGTGGTCGAGCGCTACACCGGAGAACCCGTGCACCGCACCGCGCACGACGGCTGCGCTGCTCCCCTGCACGCCACCTCGCTCGCCGGCCTCGCCCGGGCGATCGCGACGACGTCGTCGGGCTCGACACCCGAAGCGCGCAGGCTGATGTCGGCCATCACGGCCGAGCCCTGGGCGATCGACGGCCGGGGCCGCGCCAACACGATCGTCATCGAGCGGCTGGGCGGCATTGCCAAGCTCGGGGCCGAAGGGCTCGTCGTGATCGGCACTCCGAACGGTGCCGCCGTCGCCGTCAAGGTGCTCGACGGATCGATGCGCGCGACGACGCCCGTCGCGCTCGCCCTGCTGGCCTCCGTCGGCGCGATCGGCACCGAGGTGGCCGACGACCTCATCGCGCTCACGAGCGAGCGCGTCCTCGCGGGCGACCGCGAGGTGGGCGCGCTGCGCGTCAGCCTCGACTAGCTGTAGTTCCCCGGGACGTTGTGAACGTTTGAGGTAGCGAAGACCTCCGGAACGAT
>CAZILZ010000021.1:0-26237 GCA_964540305.1 uncultured Microbacteriaceae bacterium
CCAGCCGCACTGGCGGCGTGACTACAACCTGTCACCTATCCGTGCAGCAGACCCAGAACACGGACGTCAGGTTGGTCTCGAAATCAACACGTCTAAGACCATGGTCCTTGAGGGGCCGCAACTAGCGGAGAAGCTAGAGCGTGAACGACAGAAACTGATCCGGGTGCCTCGTCTGGATTCCACGCTAAGGGACGAGTACGCCGACCTGTTTGACACGTTCATCGAAGGAAGCGACCTAGCGCAGGCGGAGGAGCAAATTCTGTCACAACCGATGCTGTCCTCTCGCAATGAAGCCGGCCTTGTACTGAGAAGCTTGCGCTACTACTCGGCCTATGAGCGGTCTTGGGAGTGGATGAGAGCTGCCCGTTACCTTCCTCACGCGGCTGACCACCTCAGCCGGTTCATCGTTGAGGCCCGGGAAGATTCGTTCCTTCCCCCCGACACGGTTGCCTGGTTCAAAGAGACTCAGAACGATGACTGGCCACATTTGGATTGGGTTAGGGCTCAACACAGCATCGCGGTTGCATCGGAAGAGGCCGATGTCGAATCATCGGCGATTTGGAAGAGTTGGCTCGAGCAGAGTGACTCACTGCAACAGGTTGCTATTGCAACTCAACGCCTAACTCGAGATTCAACAAGCTCTGCACGTACAGCGATCGCCCGTCGAATCGATCGAACAGCTGACCCGTTGTTATTGCGCGTCTTGGCCTTGGGGCTACTCGCCGCTGGAGGCTCTAGACAAATCGTCCAATCTGCTCTGCAACGCCACGCGAGCAATCGGCTCACCCTAGAGTTCTTGAGCTCTAGCGGGTGGACGTTGCCATCCGTAAGCCATGACTTCGACCCAAGCAGTAGCAACGGCTAACGGCTACCGGCACGCTTACATTGCGAATCGAGAGACCCGCAACCTCTCGGGGTCATGCGTCACTTCAGCCGCGAGAATTGCACAACGCTGCCAACCGACATGTGTGACCGTCGAGGCTTCTGGATGAAACTTTCGACTGCTACTGACCGAGCTCAGCGCGCACGGCTGGCGCGACCTCCGACCCGAAGCGCTCGATCGCGCGCGGGTCGTCGCCCGCGAGCACGAAGGTCGACACCCCGGAGGTGCGGGCCAGGTGCACGAGGCGCTCGGGGTGGGCATCCGCCCCGCCCACATTGAGGATGCGCGCAATGGCGCCAGGGTCACGCCCGGCTGCGCGCGCGGCTTCGTCGATGATCGCGCCGCTCGTCGCGAGCTCGGTCTCGTCGGCCAGCATGTTCAGCGAGGCCCACCAGCCGTCGGCCTGCCGACCGATGAGACGCAGCATGCGCGGCTTGAGTGCGCCCACGCAGATCGGGATCGGGTGCGCCGGGGCCGGGCCGCGCTTCGCGCCGGTGATCGGGTAGTGCGGGCCGTCGAGGACGACGCCGCCGGGCTCGGTGCTCCACAGCGCGCGCATGACGGTGATGGCCTCGCTCAGGGCGTCGACGCCCTCGCCGGGTGTGCGGCGCGGCCCGCCCATCGCGGCGATGCCGTCCCAGAAGAACCCCGCGCCGAGGCCCATCGTCACGCGCCCGCCCGTGAGCAGGTCGAGGCTCGCGGCGCTGCGCGCGAGCATCGCCGGATGCCGCAGCGGCAGGTTGAGCACGTTGCCCGAGAGCGTCACTCGCTCGGTGCGGCCCGCGATGACGCTCAGCAGCGTCCACGCGTCGAGGAAGGCCGGCTGGTACGGGTGGTCCTGCACCGTCACGAGGTCGATGCCCGCCCCCTCGGCGGTGACGGCGAGGTCGACGACCCGCGCGGGGTCGGCGGCGGTCGGGGTGAGGAAGACGCCGAACTGCACGGTCATGAAGTGGCGTGAGGAAGGCGTTCGACAAGCAGCTGCCGGAGTTGAGTGCGACTGGGTCGGCCGCGAAGCCCGACCTCCGTGAGGTACACCCTGCACGCCAGGTCGCCGGTCGGCTCGCCATGGGGGTAGGGGTCGACCCCATCGATGAGCACAGTGGGCGATCCGGCAAATCTCACCGCAAGAGCGTCATCGCCCGACACCACCGTGCGAACCCCGACCGCGATGTCTGCGTGGCCCAACTCGGCCAACAGCTCACGAAGGTCCTGGGCAGTGTCAGCCCAGTTGGGGCACTCGGCGATGTGGACGACTTCGACCACAGGAGCACTGCCGTTCATCTCGGCACCTTTCGTGTGAAGGACTCGCTACACAGGCGATAGGCGTGTTCCCTCGAGGGATGCTTCACTCAAGCCCCGCGAGCCGCACCGTATTCCCGCACGCGGTCGGCGAGCCAGCGCAGCGCGTCGTCGGCGCCGTGGTGCTCGGCTGCGAGGGAGGAGATGTGGCTCTCGCCCTCGAGCCGCCAGTGCTCGGCCCCCGAGATGTGCGCGGCCAGCCAGGCCGAGTGGCTCGGCGGCACGACGTGGTCGTCGGCGCCGTGCGCCAGCAGCACGGGCGCGATGATCGCCCCGAGGTCGACGCCCCACGGCGTGACGTAGGCGAGGTCGTCGTCGATGAGGGCGTCGAGCCCCGAGGCCATGCCTGCCGCGGCGACCTCGCCGAGCCAGCCCCACGGCCCGCTGAGCGCCGTCCAGTCGTCGGCCGTGAAGTCGATGGGCGCGTCGGCGTGCTCCTGCTCGTGCGCGCGCTTGCCCTCGATGCCCGCGGCGGCGGCGCGCAGCGAGGCATGGCTCGTGGGGCCCATGGCCGCGAACCAGTCGAGACCCTCGGCGTCGAACGGCGCGAGGCCGCCGAGGCTCACGGCGGCGATCACGCGCGCGGGCTGCCGGGCGGCGCAGGCGAGCGCGTGCGGCCCGCCGCCGGAGTGCCCGACGACGGCGAAGCGCTCGAGGTCGAGCGCATCGGCGAGCGCCGCGGCGTCGGCCGCCACGCTCGCGACCGTGCGGCCGGTGTGCGCAATTGAGCCGCCGTAGCCGGGGCGGTCGAACGACACCCAGCGCAGGCCGAGCTCGGCGGCCAGGGCGAACAAGGGCTTCGGGGGCGTGCCGACGTTGGGCGTGCCGTGGTGCCACATGACGGGCACGCCGTCGCCGTCAGTGTCGTAGCCGTGCAGCGTGCGCCCATCGGGCAGGGTGAGGTCGAATTCGTGGATCTCGGTCATCACGGTCACTTCCAGGTCGGGTCGATCACCGGGGTCGGCAGGGCGATGCCCGCGAATGCGAGACCCTCGTCGACGAGGGCGACCCGGTCGAGCCGCGCGACGGCGGCGGGACTGAACCACCCCACGTCATCGGTCGAGCCATGCTGCTCGACGGCGAGCTCGCCGCCCACGATCGTGCAGCGGTAGACGATGCGCAGGGCCTGCAGCGGCCGGTTCGCGCCCGAGAGCCGGTTCGCGCCCGGGATCACGATCGAGCCGACCCCGATGAGCGCATCGACGCGCACCGTGTAACCGGTCTCCTCCAGCACCTCGCGCACGACGGTGGCTTCGGGATGCTCTCCCGGTTCCATCCCGCCCCCGGGCAGCGTCCATCCGCCCGCGCCGACCTCCTGCCAGTGCGCGAGCAGCACGCCGCGCTCGTCGTGCACGATCGCGTAGGCCCCGACCCGCAGCTCGATGCGGCCCGAGAGCTCGTCGGCGGGCAGGTCGGTCGCGTCGCTCACGGCAGCGGCCCCAGCAGGTCGGCGGCGACGGTGCCGTGCACGGCCTCGGTATCGCTCGGGTGGTAGATGCCCGCGAGCACGTCGCGCTGCAGCCGGCTGAGCTCGGCCGAAGCGCGGTAGGCACCGCCGCCCGCGATGCGCATCGACTGGTCGACGACGTGCCGCGCAGTCTCGACGGCGCGGTGCTTGAGGCCCGCCAGGTCGCGGAACCACCGGGTTCCCCGATGCACACCCTGGTCGCGATCGCGCGCGACCGCCTGCAGTTGCGGGGCGAGCGCGTCGAGCGCGAGCGCGGCATCCGCGATGCGCCAGCGGATGTCGGGGTCGTGTGCCAGCGGCGTTCCCCCGGCGCGCAGGCTCGTGCGCCGGTGGGCGCTCTCGACGGCGAGCTCGAGCGCGCGGTCGGCGAGCCCGGCGTAGACGCTCGCGATGAGGGTGTGGAAGTTGGCGGCGATCGCGAGCGTGTAGACGTCGCCGCTGGGCCCGACCGGCAGGATGCGCGCCACGCGCTCGTCGGCCACGACGGCACCCTCGAGCCGGGTCGTGTGGCTCTGCGTCGCGCGCATGCCGAGGGTGTTCCAGTCGGGGGTGATCGTCACGCCGGGTGCTTCGCCGCCCGCCTCGCGGGCCAGGAACCCGTGCACGATCTGCGGGGCGGAGCCGTCGGCGGGGTCGTGCCGGCCGAGCACGCCGAGCCGCGTCCACGCGGGCGAGAGGGTCGTGAAGATCTTCGTACCCGTGAAGGCCCAGCCGCCGTCGACCCTGTCGACCCGGGTGAGCGAGTCGCTCATGACACGGTCGTTGCCCGCCTCGCTGATCGCGAAGGCGAAGAGCTCGCCGCGCTCGGCGTCGTCGAGCACCCACTGCAGGCTCGCATCGCCGGTGGCGAGCAGGTCGCGCGCGACGCCCATCCACACGAGGTGCATCGTCAGACCCAGCGCAGTGGCGGGCGCGTGGGCGGCGAGCAGGCGCTGGTCGGCGGATGCCCGCTCGAGGCCGCGCGCCCCCAGATACCCCGCGGCGCGCAGCTCGTCGAGATCGTCGGCGAAGAACGCGTTGCGCTCGTCGTAGCCCGGGGCTCGCTCGCGCACCCGCGCGAGCAGGTCGGGGGTCAGTACGCTCGAGTCGTCCACACCGCCCACGCTACCCGGGCGCTCGGGCTCGACGCCTCTGGCCTGCCGAGCCTTACATCATATGATTGACGCCCGGGCGAGTGCGCCCGAGCAAGCCGGAGGACCCGATGATGCGACCCGAGATGTCTGTTCAGCTCTACACCGTGCGCGATCGCCTCGCGGCCGACCCCGAGGGCACGATCGCCGCGCTCGCCGGGCTCGGCTTCACCGCCGTCGAGCCGTTCGGGCTGCCCGACCTGGCCGAGGCGGTGCGCGCGGCGATCGCCGCCCACGGGCTCACGACGCCGACCGCTCACGGGTCGATCCTCAGCCGCACCGACGAGACCCTCGTCGCGGCGAGCGCACTCGGCGTGCGCACGATCATCGAGCCCTACCAAGACCCCGCGCGCTTCGCCGACCGGGCCGGCGTCTCGGCCGTCGCCGCCGAGCTGAACGCGGCCGCAGCCGCCGCCGCCGCGCACGGCATCGCCGTCGGGTACCACAACCACGACGCCGAGCTGCGGGGCAGCATCGACGGCCTCGCCCCCCTGCTGCTGCTCGCAGAGCTCACCGACCCGAGCGTCGTCTTCGAGCTCGACGCCTACTGGGCGGCCGTCGCGGGCGTCGACGGGGCGGCGATCGCGACCGCGCTGGGCGACCGGCTCGTCGCCGTGCACGTGAAAGACGGCGACCCCGCGGCCGGGGTCGACGCCCAGGTTCCCGCGGGCCTCGGCTCGGTGCCGCTCGCCGCCGTGCTCGCCGCCGCGCCGCACGCCCGCCCCGTCGTCGAGTTCGACATCGTGCCGGGCGAGGGCTTCGAGGCCATCGCCGCCTCGGCCGGGTTCGTCGCCGCGCTCGTCGCCGAGGAGGGTGCGCGATGAGCGGGCCCGTGGGCGTGGGCGTCATCGGCGCCGGCGTCATCAGCACGCAGTACCTCGACAACCTCAGCCGGGCATCCGACATCGCCGTGCGCATGATCGCCGACCTCGATCTCGACCGGGCCCGTGCGCGCGCCGACGAGTACGACATCGCGGGCGCCGGCTCGGTCGACGAGCTGCTCGCGCGCGACGACATCGACATCGTGCTCAATCTCACGATCCCCGCCGTGCACGCGAGCGTCGCGACAAGCTGCGTCGAGGCCGGCAAGCACGTCTGGACGGAGAAGCCCTTCGCGCTCGACCGCGTCGAGGGCCAGCGGCTGCTCGACCTCGCCACCGAGCGCGGGCTGCGCGTCGCGTGCGCCCCCGACACCGTGCTCGGCCCGGGCGTGCAGACCGCACGGCGACTGCTCGAGCAGGGTGCGATCGGCGAGCCCGTGAGCGCGCTCACGATGTTCCAGGTCTCGGGCCCCGAGGCCTGGCACCCGAGCCCCGAGTTCCTCTACGCGCGCGGCGGCGGCCCGCTCTTCGACATGGGGCCGTACTACCTGACGACCCTCGTGCAACTGCTCGGGCCGATCGCGCGGGTGGATGCTCGCGGAACCCGCGCGCGCACCGAGCGCGTCATCGGCTCGGGCCCCAAGGCCGGCACGCGCTTCCCCGTCGAGGTGCCGACCAACGTCGCCGCCCTGTACGAGACGGCCGCCGGGCAGGTGGCGCAGAGCACCTTCAGCTTCGAGTCGCCGCGCCCGCGCATCGGTGTCGTCGAGATCACGGGCACCGAGGGCACGCTCGTACTGCCCGACCCGAACATGTTCGACGGCGACATCACCATCTGGCGCGCCGGCATGATGCCCGACGACGAGCCCGAGCGGCACGAGACGACGGGCCACGGCATGACGCGCGGCCTCGGCGTCGTCGAGCTCGCGCGCGCGATCCGTGCGGGCGTGCCCGAGCGGGCGAGCGGCGAGCTCGCCCTGCACGTGCTCGACATCATGCAGAGCACGGAAGAGTCGGCCGCCTCGGGCGCGCCGATCGCGCTCGTGACGACCGCGACGCCCGCGCCCGCGATGCCCGACGGCTTCGACCCCTGGGGAGCGACGCTGTGAGTGGGGCGGTCTCCGCCGCGCTCGTCGGTGGGGGTTTCATGGGGCAAGTGCACGCGCACGCGCTGCGAGCCGTGGGCATCCCGATCGTCGGGGTCGCGTCGTCGTCGCCCGCGAGCGCCGCCCGCGCCGCCGAGCGCCTCGGCATCGCCCGCGCCTACGCCGACGTCGACGAGCTGCTCGCCGACGAGGCCGTGACGCTCGTGCACGTGCTCACGCCCAACGCGACGCACGCCGCGCTCGCGACCGCGGCGCTCGACGCGGGCCGGCACGTCGTGTGCGAGAAGCCCCTCGCGACGACGGCCGCTGACGCCGCCGCGCTCGCGAGCCGGGCATCCCGCGCCGGCCTCATCGCCGCCGTGCCCTTCGTCTACCGGTTCCACCCCATGGTGCGGGCTGCCCGCGAGCGCATCGCTCGGGGCGAGACGGGCCGCCTGCTCTCGGTGCAGGGCGCCTACTTGCAAGACTGGCTGCTCGCCGCCGCCGACGACAACTGGCGCGTCGACGCCGGCCAGGGCGGTGCCTCGCGCGCCTTCGCCGACATCGGCAGCCACCTGTGCGACCTGCTCGAGTTCATCGCGGGCGAGCGCATCACGCGGCTCGTCGCGCGCACGCGCACGGTGCATGCCGAGCGCGGCGGCCACGCGGTCGAGACTGAAGACCTGGTCGGGATGCTCGCCGAGCTGCAGGGCGGCGCCCTCGTGAGCCTGCTCGTGTCGCAAGTGGCGCCCGGCCGCAAAAACGGGCTCGTGCTCGAGCTGCACGGCGAGGGCGAGAGCCTGCGCTTCGAGCAGGAACGGCCGGAGGAGCTGTGGATCGGCCGGCGGCGCGAGAGCCTGCTGCAGCTGCGCAACCCCGACGAGCTGCAGGGCGACGCCGCGCGGTTGAGCACACTGCCGGCCGGGCATCCGCTCGGGTATCAAGACGCGTTCACGGCGTTCGTCGCCGACACGGCGCGATCGATCGCGGAGGGCGCGCCCGTCGCCGGGCTGCCGGTCTTCGCCGACGGCGTGCGCGCCGCGCGGCTCACCGAGGCCGTGCTCGAGTCGGCCGCGCTCGGTGCCTGGGTCGATGTACCAGCAGAGGAGGAGTCACGATGAGCACGCATCCCGTCACCCTGTTCACCGGCCAGTGGGCCGACCTGAGTCTCGAGGAGGTCGCCGAGCTCGCCGCGGGCTGGGGCTACGACGGCCTCGAGATCGCGGCCTCGGGCGAGCACCTCGACGTGCAGCGCCTCGTGGAGGACGACGCGTACCTCGCCGACCGTCGCGCGATCCTCGACCGCCACGGGCTGCAGGTGCACGCGATCTCGCACCACCTCGCGGGGCAGGCCGTGTGCGACGACCCCATCGACTTCCGGCACCAGGCCATCTTGTCGAGCCGCGTGTGGGGCGATGGCGAGGCCGAGGGGGTGCGCCAGCGCGCCGCGACCGAGCTGCAGTACGCCGCGCGCGCCGCCCGGCGGCTCGGCGTCGACACCGTCGTCGGCTTCACGGGCTCGAGCATCTGGCAGTACGTCGCGATGTTCCCGCCCGTTCCCGCCGAGCGCATCGACGAGGGCTACGACGACTTCGCCCGGCGCTGGAACCCCATCCTCGACGTCTTCGACAGCGAGGGCGTGCGCTTCGCCCACGAGGTGCACCCCGGCGAGATCGCCTACGACTACTGGACGAGCCGCCGCGCGCTCGAGGCCATCGACCACCGCGAGGCCTTCGGCTTCAACTGGGACCCGTCTCACATGATGTGGCAGGGCATCGACCCCGTCGGGTTCATCGTCGAGTTCGCCGACCGCATCTACCACGTCGACTGCAAAGACACTCGGCTGCGGCCGCAGAACGGCCGCGCGGGCGTCATGGGCTCGCACCTCGCGTGGGGAGACCCGCGGCGCGGGTGGGACTTCGTCTCGACCGGGCACGGCGACGTGCCGTGGGAGGACTCGTTCCGTGCTCTCAAGGCGATCGGCTACACCGGCCCGATCTCGATCGAGTGGGAGGACGCGGGCATGAGTCGGCTGCACGGCGCCGCCGAGGCCGTGCAGTTCGTGCGCTCGCTGCTGTGGGACCTCCCCGAGCAGTCGTTCGACGCCGCCTTCTCGAACCAGAGCTGAGCCGCCCGTGATCGCCGCCGCCCTCAGCACCTCGCAGCGCGCGATCGACCTCGTGGCAATGGCGCACGACGCGAGCCACTACCTGCTGCGCCCGCACACCGTCGCGACGCCGACCTCGATCGCGCAGGTCGCCGAGCTGCTCGCCGAGGCGACGCGCACGACGAAACCGCTGACGTTCCGCTCCGGCGGCACGAGCCTCTCGGGGCAGGGCGTCACCGACCAGCTGCTCGTCGACACGCGCGCGGCCTTCCGCGGCATCGAGGTGCTCGACGACGGTCAGCGCGTGCGCGTGCAGCCCGGCGCGACCGTGCGCCAGGTCAACGCCCGGCTCGCGCGGCACGGCCGGCGCCTCGGCCCCGACCCGGCGAGCGAGATCGCCTGCACGATCGGCGGGGTCATCGCCAATAACTCGAGCGGCATGGCGTGCGGCATCGAGCAGAATACGTACCGCACGCTCGAGTCGATGACGCTCGTGCTCGCGAGCGGGGTGACCATCGACTCCGCATCCAGCGATGCTGATGAGCAGTTGCGAGCTGCGGCCCCCGAGCTGTGGGCCGGGCTGTCGGCCCTGCGGGCGCGGGTGCTGGCCGACGGGGAGTCGGTGGCGAGCATCCGGCGCCTGTTCGCGATGAAGAACACGATGGGCTACGGCCTCAACGCCTTCCTCGACCACGAGCGGCCCCTCGACCTGCTCGTGCGGCTCATGATCGGCAGCGAGGGAACTCTCGGCTGGGTGGGCGAGGCGGTGTTCCGCACGGTGCCGGTCGCGCCGCTCGTCTCGACGGGGCTGCTCGTCTTCCCGACCCTCGCCGCCGCGACCGCCGCACTGCCCGCGCTCGTCGACGCGGGGCTCGCAACGATCGAGCTCATGGACGCCACATCGCTGCGCGTCGCGCAGACCCTCTCCGACGCGCCCGAGGCGATCACCGCCCTCACGATCGACCGGCACGCGGCGCTGCTGGTCGAGGTGCATGCGGCAACGGATGCGGAGCTCGCGCTCGGCCTCGCCGCCGCCGACCGCGCCATCGCCGGGCTGCCCCTCGCCGCCCCCTTCGCGTTCTCGCGCGAGCCCGCCGAGCGGGCTGCGCTGTGGCACGTGCGCAAGGGCCTCTACCCCGCGGTAGCCGAGGCCCGCCCGAGCGGCACGACGGCGCTGCTCGAAGACGTCGCCGTGCCCGTGGCGAACCTGCTGCCGACGTGCGAGGCGCTCGAGCAGCTGTTCGAGCGGCACGGCTACGAGAGCGCCGTGATCTTCGGGCACGCGAAAGATGGCAACATCCACTTCCTGCTCACCGAGCGATTCGACACCCCGGAGGGTGTCGCGCGCTACGCCGCCGTGACGGAGGAGATCGTCGAGCTCGTGCTCGCGCAGGGCGGCACGCTCAAGGCCGAGCACGGCACGGGCCGCATCATGGCGCCGTTCGTCGAGCGGCAGTACGGCGCTGAGCTCACCGCGGTCATGCGCGAGCTCAAGCGGCTGTGCGACCCGGCGGGCGTGCTCAACCCCGGTGTCATCATCACTGACGACCCGCAGGCGCACCTGCAGCACCTCAAGACTACGCCGACCGTCGAGGCCGAGGTCGACCGCTGCGTCGAGTGCGGCTACTGCGAGCCGACGTGTCCGAGCCGCTCGCTGACGCTCACGCCGCGGCAGCGCATCGTCGTGCGCCGCGAGCTCGCCGCCGCCGAGGCCCGCGGAGACGATGCGCTCGTCGAGGCGCTGCTCGTCGACGAACCCTACGAGAGCGTGCAGACCTGCGCGGTCGATGGGCTCTGCGGCATCGCCTGCCCCGTCTCGATCAACACCGGTGATCTCGTGCGCCGGCTGCGCGCCGAGACCCGCACGCCCGGCCGCGGGGTGTGGAACGCCGCCGCCGAGCGCTGGGATGCCACGACCCGCACCGCCTCCGCCGCTCTGAGCGTCGCGGATGCCCTGCCGACCCCCCTCGTGCGCGCGGCGAGCTCGGCCGCCCGCGCGGTGCTCGGCGCCGACGTCGTGCCGCGCTACGAGGCGGGCCTGCCGCGCGGTGGCGCTCGCCGCTCGCGCGTTCTCGAGGCCTCAGCCGCCGTGCGGTTCGCGGCCCCCGTGGCGGCGACGCAGTACACGGCGATCTACCTGCCGGCCTGCGTCGGCACGATGTTCGGGCCCGACGACGCTGCGGCCGAGGGCGCCGGCGGCGCGACGGCCGCGCTGCTCGCCCTGTGCGAGCGCGCCGGGGTGACGCTGCTCGTGCCCGAGGGCATCGACAGCCTGTGCTGCGGCACGCCCTGGAAGTCGAAGGGCCACACCGCCGGCCACACCGCCATGCGCGACCGCGTGCGCGAGGCCGTCGAGGCGCTCGGCCCCGCAGCGGCCGGGCTGCCGATCGTGAGCGACGCGGCCTCGTGCACCGAGGGCTTCGCAGGGCTGCTCGCGTCAGACCCGGCACCGCACCGCGTGATCGACGCCGTGACGTTCGCCGCCGAGACCCTGCTGCCCCGGCTGGAGGTGCTGCGGCGGCAGGGGCGGGTGGCCGTGCATCCGACGTGCTCGACGCAGGCGCTCGGCGCGACCGAGTCGCTCGTGACGATCGCGCGCGCCGTCGCCGACGAGGCGGTCGTGCCCGAGGCCTGGGGATGCTGCGCCTTCGCCGGAGACCGCGGCATGCTGCACCCCGAGCTCACGGCGGCGGCCACGGCCGACGAGGTGCGCGACCTCGATCGGCTGCAGCGCGAGGGCGGAGACTTCGACCACGCCGTGAGCGCCAACCGCACGTGCGAGCTCGGCATGAGCCGCGCGACCGGCATGCAGTACCGGCACGTGCTCGAGCTGCTCGAGGTTGCTACCCGCCCCGCAAGCTAGGCCGGCGACCCAGCCCTAGCGCGGCGGCGCGACCGCCTGCCGCTGCTCGCCGAGCCCGTCGATGCCGAGGGTCATGACGTCGCCGACGGCCAAGTAGGTCGGCGGCGTCATGCCGAGCCCCACGCCGGGCGGTGTGCCCGTGTTGATGAGGTCGCCGGGCTCGAGCACGAGGAACTGGCTCAGGTAGTGCACGATGACCCACGGGTCGAAGATCATCGTCGAGGTCGAGCCGGTCTGCCGCCGCTGCCCGTTGACGTCGAGCCACATGCCCAGCTGCAGGACGTCGTCGAGCTCGTCGGGGGTCGCGAGCCACGGCCCGGCCGGGTTGAACGTCTCGGCCGACTTGCCCTTCGCCCACTGCCCGCCGCGCTCGATCTGGAACGCCCGCTCGCTCACGTCATTCACGACGACGTAGCCGGCGATGTGCTCGCGCGCCTGCTCGGGGCTCTCGAGGTAGCTCGTGCGCGCACCGATGACGATGCCGAGCTCGACCTCCCAGTCGAGCTTCGTCGCCCCGCGCGGCATGATGACGTCGTCGTTCGGCCCGACGAGGGTGTTCGGGCTCTTCGTGAACAGGATCGGCTCGTCGGGCACGGGCATGCCCGACTCGGCCGCGTGGTCGCTGTAGTTGAGCCCGATGCAGAGGATCTGGTGCGGGCGCGCGATCGGCGCCCCCACCCGCTCCACGGCTCCGTCGGCACCGACGAACGGATGCACGCTGCCGGCCGCGATGCGCTCAGCGACGACCTGCTCGAGACGGAGCATCCCGCCCCCGGCTGCCGTCTCGCCGAAGAACCGCTCGTCGAAGTCGGCAACGACGTCGGAGACGTCGACGAAGTGCCCCTCGTCGACACGCACGACGGGCTTCTCGTGGCCCGTAGGGCCGAGACGCATGAGTTTCATCGAGGTGCCTTCCATTCCGAAGTTGTGGAAGCGGGGCCGGATCGCGCGCGGCTCCCCTTCCGAAGTTGTGGAAGCGGATCAGTAGGTGGCGCGGCCGCCGCTGATGTCGTAGACCGCGCCGGTCGAGAAGCTGACGCGATCGGAGGTGAGCCACGCGATGAGCTCGGCGACCTCGTCGGCGCGCCCGACCCGCTTCATGGGGATGAGGTCGGTGATGTACTGCAGCACCCCGGGGTCGGTCTTGGCGTTCATGGGGGTGTCGATGACGGCCGGTGCGATGACGTTGACGAGCACGCCCGTCTGCGCGAGCTCTTTGCCGACCGACTTCGTGAGCGCGATGACCGCGCCCTTCGTGGCCGAGTAGGCCGCGAGGTTGGGGTTGCCGTCTTTGCCCGCCATCGAGGCGAGGTTGACGATGCGGCCCCAGCCCTTCGCCACCATGCCCGGCGCGAACGCGCGGATGGTCGAGACCGTGCCCATGAGGTTCACGTCGACCGTGCGCCGCCACTCGTCGGCCGTCGTCTCGACGAGCGGCTTGTTCGGCCCGACGATGCCCGCGCAGTTGACGAGGATGTCGACCGTACCGACCGCAGACGCGAGCGCCTGCACGGCCGCGTCGTCGGAGATGTCGACCTGGTGGTCTGCCGCGTCGGAGAGATCGACCGTGATGACCTCGATGCCGTCGGCGCGCAGCCGCTCGGCCGCCGCGGCCCCGAGCCCGCTCGCCCCGCCCGTGATGAGGGCGCGCCGCGCGGCGCTCACGCCGGCACCGCCGCGCGGTCGAACGAGACCCGGTAGTCGCTGATGTACACGTGCTCCTCCTGCGTCATGTCTTTGAAGAACAGCCGCGCTTCACGACCCAGGCGCAGGCAGGTGCGCTTCGCCGCGAGATCCTCCGGCGAGTCGGTCGGCTGCAGCGAGGGGTACCAGAGCGTGTGGCCGGGGCGGTGCACGATGCGCACCGGGGTCGACCACTGCTGGGCGTTGTCGCCCTCGCCGAGGTCGCGGTGCGGGTTGATGGAGAGGAAGAGACTGTCGCCCACCCAGAAGCTGCCGTCGACTCGGCCGAGCAGCATGACCCAGGCCTCGAGGTGCTCGTTCCAGCTCACCGAGGGGCCCCAGTAGTACTGCTCGTCACCCTGCGAGACCGCGCCCCCGCCGTCGGAGAACGGGATGCGCAGGCTCGCGATCGGCTGCCCGACGCCGTTCCACGGCGCATCGAAGGCGGTGCCGCTCCAGCGCCGCGCGGCACCCGTGGGCTCGTCGAGCGCGGCGAGCGGTACGCGGGCCACGCTCACGCACTGCGCCGCGGCCTCGGTCTCGCGCGACCACGTGCGGGCATCCCAGGTCTCGGGGTAGGCGTACTCGCCGTAGAACACGTAGAGGTGATCGCCCGAGGCGACGGCGCTCGGGTCGCCGACTCCGCCGGGGAAGCAGTTGTTGCGGTTGACCGGTAGCCGGATCATCCGCTCGTCGCGGTCTTCGAGCAGGATGCCGTGGTTGGCCCAGCTCTCTCCGCCATCGACCGACTTCATGATGCCGATGCGCGGCACCGCCTGCACCGACTCGGGGCCTGTGAGCCCGGGCGGCCAGTCGTCGGCTCGCAGCCCCTCCCCCGTCGCCGGGTCGAAGGGCAGCGTCTCGGGGTAGTTCTCGTTGTGGTACAGCGCATACAGCGTGCGGCCCGAGGCGTCGGAGGGGTCTTGGTAGACCGTCTCGAACCACACGGCTCCGTGCAGCCCGGGTTCGCCCGGCGGGGTGTTGGGGGGCATGGCGGGCTCGACGAACTGCTCGGGCCGGCGCGAGAACGCCTCGGTCACGGTCGCCCCGTCGGCGTGCTTCAACTCGTTCGCCTGCCCCCACACCGGGTCTTCGCCGTACTTGCCCGGGAAGATGCGAAACCGGTCGCCGACCCACGCCGTGGCCATGTTGCAGTCGACGAAGCTGCCGAACGTGAAGCGCTCGGTCGGTACGAGCGTCACGGTGATGCCGTCGACGCCCGTGGCGATGAGGTCAGATTCCGTCATGGTGCCTCCTGATCGACGGTGAAGCGGATGCTGCCGCGCACGGTGCGCGCGGTCAGCTGGTACGGCGGCAGCACCCCGGGCCCGCACGCGGCCGAGCCGACGCCGTGCTGCGCGAGATCGAGCACGACGTGGGTGCGCCCGTCGGCGCGCAGCAGGTGGTCGTGGGTCGTCGCGGCGAGCGTCTCGGTCGACCACGGCCGCACGGTGAGCGCGACGGCCTCGGTCGCCGCGATCTCGAGCGCCCGCGCGCCCGGCAGCTCGAGCCGCGCCCAGCGCACGGCGGCGCGCGCGCCCGACTCCTGAGGGCGCACCGTGCGCTCGAGCATGCCGTCGAGGGTGCGCGCGAACCAGCCGACGTGCGCGGCCTGCCCGGTGTCGGGGTAGGCCGGGCCGGGGCCGCGGCCGAACCAGCGCACCTGCTCGGCCGCGCCGGGCAGCGCGAACGACACCCCGACGCGCGCCCAGTCGTACGGCGGCACGCCGTCGGGCGTGGCGTCGGGCACGACCTCGAGCGCGAGGGCGAGGCCACCCGCCTCGATCGTCCACGTCCAGCGGGCGGTGACCGCCGCATCCGTCGCCGCGGCGCCGATGCGCGTCACGACCTCGACGCGGTCATCCGTGCGCGAGAGCGACACGAGGCGCGAGATGAGTCGGTCGAGGCCGAGGGCGGCCCAGCGTTCGGCGTTGGGGCGCGTGTCGGGCTGATCCCATCCGATGCCGAAGTCGTTGTCGATCGGCGCGCGCCACAGCTCGAGCCGCCAGTCCGCCACAGCCTGGTCGCCGATCGCGATGACCGCGCCCGTCGCCTCATCGAGGTGCAGGTCATGAAGGGTGTGGATGCGCGGCGCGGGCAACTCGGCCGGCCGCACCTGATCGGCCCCGACGGTCACGACCTGCGCGCGGGCGACGACCCAGCCGCGCGGCGCCCACGGTGTGTCGTCGATCTCGATCGCCTCGACCGTGACCACGACGCCGGGCGTGCGCGCGACCAGGTCGAGCAGCGGCGGCGGCAGCGGAATCTCGGCGGTGCCCCGCGGCGGCACGGGCGCGTGGGCGAACACTCCCGCGCGACCCTGCGTGACGCCGTCGCGGTTGAGACCAGTACCGTCGAGCCCGTCACCGTCGACCGACCATGCGGCCGAGGCAACCCGCCAGCTCAGCTGGTACCGGCTCGTGTCGGTGTGGTCGAGGCGGCTGCGCAGGCGCAGCACCCCGGCCTCAGCATCCACCGACAGAACGACCGGCGAGAAGACGGCCGCGAGGTCGGCGAGCTGCGCGCGCGGGGTGCGGTCGGCGGCGACGAGTCCGTCGATGACGAAGTTGCCGTCGTGCACGGGCTCGCCGAAGTCGCCGCCGTAGAAGGTGCCGACTCCCCCCTCAGGCAGAGGGCGGTGGATGCCGTGCTCGAGCCACTCCCACACGAAGCCGCCCATGAGCCGCGGGTGGCCGTCGAACAGCTGCTGGTACTCGGTCATGCCACCGGGGCCCGTGCCCATCGCGTGCACGTACTCGCACAGCACGAAGGGCATGGCGCGACGGCGGGCGTCGAGTGCGGGGTCGTCGAGGGTCGGCTCTTCGTGCCAGCCGATCTTCGCCACCTGGTCGTGCGGCGCGTACATGCGGCTCCACACGTCGACATCGCGGCACTCCTGGTCGCCCTCGTAGTGCAGCGGCCGCGTGGCGTCGCGACCGCGCATCTCGGCGGCCATCGCGGCGAGGTTGCGGCCCGTGCCGGCCTCGTTGCCGAGCGACCACATGATGATGCTCGGGTGGTTCTTGTCGCGCTCGACCATGCGCGCGGCGCGGTCGCGCAGCGCCGCCTCCCACTGCTCACCATCGGTGGGGTTGCCGCGCCAACCGACGTCGCCGAAGCCGTGCGTCTCGACATCGCACTCGTCGATGACCCAGAAGCCGAGCTCGTCGGCGAGATCGAGCAGCTCGGGGTGCGGCGGGTAGTGCGCCGTGCGGATGGCGTTGATGTTGTGCGCCTTCATGAGCCGCAGGTCGAGCTCGAGCGTCTCGCGCGGCACCGCCCGCCCGAGATCGGGGTGGTGCTCGTGCCGGTTGACGCCGCGCAGCTGGATGGGCGCGCCGTTGACGGTGAACTCACCCTCCACGATGGCGATCGAGCGGAAGCCGATGCGCGTCGTCACGGTCTCGTGCGCTGTGGCGACCCGCAGCGTGTACAACTGCGGGCTCTCGGCCGACCACGGCTGAGCATCCGGAACTATGACGTCGACCCCCGGCGCGACGCTGAGCCCCAGTTCGACGAGCTCGGCTGTGATCGGGGCACCGGATGCCGCGCGCACGTCGACCCGCAGGCTCGCGCCGCTCGGCCCCCACGCGGCGACCGCGTGCACGTCGTCGATGGCGAGCTCTGGCCGCTCGCGCAGGGTGACGGAGCGGATGATGCCGGGGTTCCACCACTCGTCCTGGTCCTCCAGGTACGAGGCGGCGCTGAAGGTGTGCACGCGCACCACCAGCACATTCGACGCCGCGAGCAGGTCGCCGACCTCGAACACGGTCGGCAGGCGGCTGCCGCGCGTCGAGCCGACGAAGGCGCCGTTGAGCCACACCTCGCCCGCGCCCTCGACGCCCTCGAAGCGCAGGTGGGCGCGCTCGGGCACGCTCTCGAGCGGGAACCGCAGCCGGTGGTCGCCGACCGGATTCGCGTCGGGCGGATGCGGCGGGTCGACCGGAAACGGGTACTTGACGTTCGTGTACGCGGGTGCGCCGTGCGGCCCGCCGTCATCTCCGGTCGACACGGTGGCGTCGTGCACGGGCATCGTGAAGCTCGAGGGCACGGCGATCGCGCCCCAGTCGCTGTCGTCGAATGCGGGATGCTCCACGCTGCGTCCGTCGCGATCGACCTGCGCCGCCCGCGCGCTCGGCGCCCACCGGAACCGCCACTGCCCGTCGAGGCTCAGCACGCGCGCATCGGTGTCGAGGGTGGATGCCGGCGGCAGGCTGCCCGGCGCCGGGCGCGGGTCGTCGAGGGGGTGAGGAGCGGCCGGCCGAGCATCCGTCATCGGGCGCTCGCTTCGCGGAAGCGCACGGTGCGCAGCTGGAACGGCCGGAAGGGCAGCTCGAGGCTCGCCCCCGCGGCCGAGGGCTCGTCGGCGAGCTCGCGCTCGAGCAGGTCGGTCGAGACGATCGCGGCGGCGGTGCCGTCGAGCGTCAGCACGGTGCGCGCTCGCCCGCCGCGCGACTCGTAGAGGCGCACGACGAGGTCGCCCGAGCCGTCTTCGGCGAGCTTGACGGTCTCGACGACGACGGCGGGGTCGCTGCTCGTGACGAGCGGCGCGATGGGGGCGGCGGCGCGCACGGCCCGCAACGGGGTGGCGAGGTCGTAGCCGAGGGCGACGGCGTCGCCGATCGTGGCGCCCGGCGCGATGCGGAACCGCAGCAGGTGCTCGCCCTGATCGCTCTCGGGGTCGGGGAAGAGCGGGGCGCGCAGCAGCGAGAACCGCACGGTCGTGGTCGTGCCGCCGTCGGCCCGGGTGTCGCGCCCGACGTCGTAGCCGTAGGTCGAGTCGTTGGCGATCGCGACGCCGTAGCCGGGCTCGCCGAGGTGCACGAAGCGGTGCTGGCAGGCTTCGAACCGCGCGGCATCCCAGCTCGTGTTGGTGTGGGTGGCGCGGTAGAGGTGGCCGAACTGCGTCTCGGCCGCGATCTGCTCGGCGTGCACGTCGAGCGGCATGGCGAGCTTGAGAATCTTCTCGCGCTCGCGCCAGTCGACGCGGTTCTCGATCTCGAGCGCGGTGGCGCCCGCGCGCAGAATCAGGCGCTGCTCGATGGTGCTCTGCTGACCCCCCGACGCCCCGACGCGGCGCACGGTGATGACGGTCGCCTCCTCTGCGGTCGCGCGCACGCGCCGCTCGTCGACGTCGAGCAGCTCGGTGACGGTGCGCTGGTAGTGCTGGTCGAGATCCCACGCATCCCAGAGGTTGGGCAGGTCGCGGTGCAGGCGCAGCACGTTCGCGGGGTGCCCGGCCGGGATCGCCTCGCGACCGTCGGCGTGCGCGACGAGCGAGGTGACGTGACCCCGCGCATCCACGACCGCCCTGATGATGCCGTTGTCGAGAATCGTCGCGCCGTCGGGGGCCTCGGTGGCGGTGACCTCCGGATGCGATGCCGCGAGCCTGGCCGCGTCGTACTGACCCGCACCGAGCGCCGGCACGCCCGCGCGCGTGAACGGCCCGGCGTTGACGAGCAGGTCGACCCCGCCGTCAGCGGGCGACCCGGCGAGCGCCGCGAGCGAGGCCTCGATGATGCCTTCGAGCGCGGCCGTCACGGCCGCGTGGCGCTGCTCGGCCTCGCGGTGCACCCACGCGATCGAGCTGCCGGGCAGGATGTCGTGGAACTGCAGCAGCAGCACGGTGTGCCAGGCCTGCTCGAGCTCGGCGGCCGGGTAGGGCAGGCCCGTGCGCAGCGCGGCCGTCGCCGCCCACAGCTCGGCCTGCCGCAGCAGCGCCTCGTTGCGGCGGTTGCCCTGCTTGGTGCGCAGCTGCGAGGTGAAGACGCCGCGGTGCAGCTCGAGGTACATCTCGCCGCGCCAGACGGGCGCTTCGGGGTACTCGGCCTGGGCTTCGGTGAAGAACTGCTCGGCCGTGCCGATGACGACGGTCGGCGAGCCCTCGAGGTCTTCGGTGCGGCGCGCGGCCGCGATCATCTCGCGCGTCGGGCCGCCGCCGCCGTCGCCCCAGCCGAAGGGCACGAGCGAGATGCTCGCGCGACCCTTCTCTGAGAAGTTGCGCTCGGCGTGGGCGAGCTCGCGGCCGTTGAGCTCGCTGATGTAGGTGTCGACGGGCGGAAAGTGCGTGAAGACGCGCGTGCCGTCGATGCCCTCCCACCAGAAGGTGTGGTGCGGCATCTTGTTGTACTGGTTCCACGAGATCTTCTGCGTCAAGAACCACTGCGAGCCCGCCGCGGCGACGATCTGCGGCAGCGCCGCCGAGTAGCCGAACGAGTCGGGCAGCCAGGCCTCGCGGCACTCGACCCCGAACTCGTCGAGGAAGAAGCGCTTGCCGGCGATGAACTGCCGGGCCATGGCCTCGCCGCCGGGCATGTTGGTGTCGCTCTCGACCCACATGCCGCCGACGGGCGAGAACTGCCCCGCCGCGACCTTCTCGCGAATGCGGTCGAAGACCTGCGGGTGGTGGTCTTTCATCCAGCGGTACTGCTGGGCCGACGAGCACGAGAACACGAAGTCGGGGTACTCGTCCATGAGCGCCATCGCGTTCGTGAAGGTGCGGGCACACTTGCGCACGGTCTCGCGCAGGGGCCACAGCCACGCCGAGTCGATGTGCGCGTGGCCGGTGGCGAGCACACGGTGCGCGCTCGCATGGGCGGGCTTCGCGAGCACGTCGGCGAGCGCGGCGCGGCCGGCCGGGGCGGTGCTCGGGATGCCCTCCGGATCGAGAACGTCGAGCATGTCTTCCAGCGCACGAAGAATCTCGTGGCGGCGCGACGAGCCCTCGGGCAGTTCGGCCATGAGGCCGCGCAGGGTCCAGATGTCTTGCAGCAGCTCCCACACGGTGTCGTCGCGCAGGGCCACCTCGAGCTGCTTCAGCGAGTACAGCGGCTCGTCGGGAGCGGTCTCCCACTGCCCGTAGGGCGTCGGGTCGAAGGTGTAGTCGCCCGCGACGTCGGGGTTCGCGGCCGCTTCGAGAAATACGTCGATTGCGGCCTCGCCGGGCGCGACGGGCAGCCACGAGTTGAGCGGCGAGATGGCCTTGATGAGCGTGCCGTCGGGGCGGTAGGCGAGGCCTTCGGCTTGAAACCCCGAGCGCGAGCGGTTGTAGCCGAAGTCGACGAGCACTTCGATGCGCGTGCCCTCGGGCGGGTGCGGCAGCCACTCGCCGGGCACCTCGCCCGTGACGCGCAGCCACACGGTCGACCACGCGCGGCCCCAGCGCCAGCCGAGCGGCACGGGCTCGAACGACTGCTGCACGGCGGTCTCGAAGGGCACGGGCTCGCGCTCTACCTGCCACGCGGTCGCGGCGAGCGGGCGGGCATCCCGGTACAGCGCGGGCGTCAGGTGATCGCGCACGAAGCGATCGAGGCGGGCTTCGACGAGAGCGTGGTCGTTGTGCATGGGGCGCTTTCGATGGGAGGGGTTACGACACAGGAGTGATCAGCAGCAGCCACGAGGTGACGCCGTCGTCGCCGAGCGGCACGAGCCCCTCGTCGAGCAGCTCGATTCCGGAGGTGCGGCGCAGGTCGCCGTCGGCGAGGTCGGTCACCGCGTAGGTGGCGTCGGCGTCGAGCCCACGAGGCCGCAGCGCGGTCGGCCGCGCCCCGCCCTCGAGCACGAACGCGGCGACGAGCACGCGGCCGTCGGGGTGGCTGAGCTGGATGCTCGGCGCCCGCTGCCCGAACCCGCCGCGCTCGGGGCTCTCAGTGAGCGGCTGCAGCACGCCCTCGCGCACGAAGGGTTCGAGTTCGCGCTGAAACAGGTCGACGTGCACGCGCAAGCGCTCGAGCAGGTCGGGCCGCAGCTCGGGCAGCCGCAGGCTCACGCCGAAGCGATGCAGCATCGCCGCGCGCAGGGTGGTGTCGAAGTCGTCGGCGCTGAGGTTCGCCCAGTCGAGGTCTGAGGGCGGGTAGTCGCCGCGCCACTGAGACCACGACCAGTGCAGAATGCCGATCGGCGGCAGCAGGTGCCGCACGCCCCACAGCACCTGCAGGTGGTGCTCGGTGTAGTCGGGGTCGCTCAAGAAGAAGCCGTGCACGTGGCGCGCGAGCCCGAGGTCGATGCGCAGCCCGCCCGACGAGCACGATTCGAGCAGCAGGTCGGGGTGCCGCTCGCGCACCTCGTCGAGCACGGCGTAGAGGCCCTCGTAGTGCCGCAGCAGCCCGTCGCCGGCCCCGTGGCCGTGGTCGGTGCGGGTGCAGCCCGCATCGGGGTCGATGTTGAAGTCGAGTTTGATCCAGCGCGCGCCGGTCGTCGTGATGAGGGTGCTCATCGACTCGAGCACGTGCGCCCGCCCGGCGGGCGAGCCGAGGCAGACGTAGCCCAAGAAGGTGGGGTCGGCCGGGTCGAGCGATTCGGTCTGCACGCGGTACGAGGGGTCGGCGCGGCGGCCTTCGACCGAGTGCGCCATCGCTTCGGGGTGCGCGGCGCGCAGCAGCGAGTGCGCCCCGACGGCTTCGGCCTCGATCCACATGCCCGGCAGCACGCCCGCATCGCGGATGCTCTGCCCCAGCGCCGCAAGCCCCGAGGGGAACCGCGCCGTGTTGACGCTCGCCCAGTCGCCGCGCTGCTCTTGCCAATAGCTCGTGGGGTCGGCGGCACCGAACCAGCCCGCGTCGACCGTGGCGATCTCGATGCCGACCTCGTGGGCGATGCGCGCGTTGTCGGCGATGACCCGCTCGTCGACCTCCTGGTCTTCGTAGGGCCACCAGTGGTTCCACTCGACGGGCAGCGAGTCGGTGAACGGGGTGCGGGGCATCCAGTCGGCGGCGACGGCGCGCTGCAGGGCCGCGCTGGCCGCATCCACCGACGCGGCGACCGTCAGCACCACGCTGGGGGCCGTCACCGTCTCACCGGGGGCGAGTTCGACGAAGAACTGCCACGGCGAGATGCCGGCGGTGATGTGCCCGCCCGCCATGGCGTGGATGTGCCAGTTGCCGCTGTAGGCGGGGGCGACGGTCAGAGCGGCCGGCGTCTGCCCGGCGCCGGGGCCCGTGCCGCTGCCGCCGCGCTCGAGCCCGAGCCACGGAATCTGGCCGTGCGAGCTGCGGCCCGAGCGGCTCTCGAGCACGAGGTGGTGGCCCGCGTGGCCGTGCAGGGGGCGAAACTCGTCGCCCCACGCGCTGTGGAAGCCGTGCGTGCGCCAGGCGGGGCCGGCGGCGAGCGCGAGCGGGTCCATGCGCGTGATCGTCACGGGATGCTCGCCGTCGTTGCGCAGCGTGAGCGCGAACTCCCACACGGGCTGGCCGGCCACGCGGCGCGCACTCCACGCAGCGTGCAGGGTCGTGCTCTCGAGCGCGCCGTCGATCGTCAGGTGCTCGGCGTCGCCCGCGATGCGCGGCGCGACCCAGCGGTCGACCGGCCGACGGTCGACCTCCACGAGAAGCGGGGCGGCATCGCTGAGAATGGTGTCGGCGAGGGCGACGGTGAGCCGCCCGCCGTCGTCGGGGCGGGCGCGCAACGTTGCGTCGGTCATCCTGAGGTCCTCACCTGTAGGCTTTACATCATACCTAAAGGGCGTCGCTTCGCGGCACCCCGCAGCCGCTCCTCTCGTCGAAAGAATCCGCCCGTGGCATCCTCCCCCTCCGCCGGCCCGGCGACCACCCCGCCCTCCCCCACCACCCCGCTGCGCGTCGGCGTCGTCGGCCTCGGCATGGGCTCGGTGCACCTCGAGGCCTACGCCGCCATGCCCGACGTCGAGGTCGTGGCCCTCGCCGGCAAAGAAGAGGCGCGGCTCGCTGAGCTCGGCGCCCAGTACGCCGTGCCGCATCTGTTCCCCGACTGGCAGCACCTCGTCGCCCTGCCCGACCTCGACGCCGTGAGCATCGCGACCCCCAACGCCCTGCACCACCCCATCGCGATCGCCGCCCTCACCGCGGGCAAGCACGTGTTCTGCGAGAAGCCCATCGCCATCGACACCGCGCACGCGCGCGAGATGGTGCAGGCGGCGCGCGATCACGACCGCGTGCTCGAGGTGGCCTTCAACCACCGGCGCCGCGCCGACGTGCAGTACGCCAAGCGCTACCTCGACGAGGTCGGCATCGGCCGGGTCTACCACGCGCGCGCCTCGTGGAAGCGGCGCGCGGGCATTCCGGGCCTGCGTTCGTGGTTCACGAACAAGGCCATGGCGGGCGGCGGCGCGCTCATCGACCTCGGCCCCCACGTGCTCGACTCGCTGCTCTTCTTGCTCGGCGAGCCGCGCGTCGTCGCCGTGAGCGCCGTGACGCACGACGAGCTCGGCCGCGCCGGGTACGGGGCCATGGATCGCGCCGAACAGATGCTGAGCGCCACCGGCGCCTTCGAGGTCGAAGACCTCGCGAGCGCGCTGTTCCGTCTCGACGACGGGTCGAGCGTGGCCTTCGAGATCAGCTGGGCCGGCCACACGGTCGACGACGAAGACATCGCGATCGAGCTGCTCGGCGTCGACGGCGGCGTGCGGCTCTTCGTGCCCCGGTATGCGAGCGATGGCACGCTGCGCATCTTTCGCGACGTGGCCGGCGCGCCCGTGACGATCGAGCCCGAGGTGCACGTGCCGGGCGGAGAGCATCCGCTGGTCATCCGCGAATTCGTCGACGCCGTTCGGGGCGGCGATTGGGATGCCCACCGCGGCGATTTCGCCCTGCATCGCACCGCGGTGCTCGACGCCTGCTACCGCTCGGCCGCCGAAGGCCGCGAGATTCGACTGGAGCCCTGATGACTGCTGCGCCTCTGATGACCACCGCGCCCCTGCGGGTGACCGTGTGGAACGAGAACCGGCACGAGAACTACCCCGACTCGCTCACCGCCAAGCTGTATCCGACGGGGATGCACGGCGCGATCGCCGCCGGGCTCACCTCGCTGCTCGGCGACGCTGTCGAGGTGCGCACCGCCACGCTCGATGAGCCTGAGCACAGCCTGCCCCAGTCTGTCGTCGACACGACCGACGTGCTCCTGTGGTGGGGCCACGAGGCCCACCCCGAGGTCGATGACGCCGTGGTCGACCGCCTCTACGACGCTGTGCTGGGCGGCATGGGCATCATCGTGCTGCACTCGGGCCACTACTCGAAGATCTTCAAGAAACTCATGGGCACGAGCTGCTCGCTGCGCTGGCGCAACGACGGCGACCGCGAAGTGGTGTGGACGGTCGACCCCACCCACCCGATCGCGCAGGGCGTGCCCGACCCACTCGTCATCGAGGCTCAAGAGATGTACGGCGAGTTCTTCGACATCCCGACGCCGGAGGAGTTGGTCTTCATCTCGTCGTTCTCCGGCGGCGAGGTCTTCCGCTCAGGCGCCACCTGGACTCGCGGCCACGGGCGGGTCTTCTACTTCTCGCCGGGCGACCAGGAGTACCCGGTGTACCACGACCCGAGCATCCACCGCGTGCTCGCCAACGGCGTGCAGTGGGCCGCCCCCACGCGCCGCGGCCCCGCCCTCGACGCGACCTTCCACCCGCGCGGCTGGTTCGACGCGACGAGCTAGTGTCCCTGGGCATCTCATCCCATCTTCGGGTTCCGCGTTGACGGAAGGGTGATGTCACCTCTGTGGGATGAATCAAGTTCGATTAGCGAATGCCGCACTCAAGTTCGCCTAGCCGCAAAGATCATTCTGATTCGAGGTGAGACTTTCTTGCGAGCCTCTGAATCTCGTCGAGACGTTCTTCATTCGTCTCCGGAAGAATCAGCCACTGAGACGACATCACACTGACAGAGAATTCGGGGCCTCCAGTTGTGGTGGAGATGGACATAACTCGCCGAGCGGAGGGAGCCCCATCTCTCGCGATCCTTACGCTACTGACGTTGCTTAGTCTGATGCGAGCTATGGGCTTGATCTCCTTCCCCCAAATGTCGATGCTTGATCGAGATAGGGAGACCGCGAGGTAGTAGGGAAGTTCTTGAAGCGCTTGCAGACCATCTATGCGCTGATCAGTCGCAGCAGAAAGAGATCGTGAAATTCTTTCCGCCGGAAAAGCGATTCCTTCGGTTCCGACATCTTCGATGGCCCTCGAAAGTCGTCGGCCGATGCGTATCGAGAAGAACATGGCGATGATTGCGACAAGAACGATCGCAGAGCCAACTCCAAGAATCGTGGTGTCAAGAATGAATGGCCGAGCCTCACTTCCTCCGTAGATTATTCTTCCGAACTCGGCTCGGATCCATCGGCTCAGGAAGATGACGACAAGACCGACGGCAAGGAGAACCGTGAGCAAGATCAGAATCTTCTTTTCCGGCACTGTTCGGTTTTCCTTGGGTTTCGACACTTCATCTTCCTTTCGTCGAGACGGTTGGCCACGCCGATAGAACGCTTGCCACAATCACCTATCGATCAAACGCCTGAACTCCGGTGTCTAGGAGAAGTGCCGGAGCCTCCACAGTGATGCCGAGGCGGCCCGTTTGATTCTCCGTCAACGACATAGCCCTTCCTAGAGGACGCGCGGCGGCGCCGACTCCGCCAAGCCCCAGTGTGAAGACACCGATGCCGCAGCTTACGGAGGGGCCATTCGCGCACGTCAACATCGTGGAAATGCCGCCGAGGGCCAACGCGACGATGCCCAACACGGCCGCCGCTGGCGCACCAGCTCCAGTAACAACCAGGTATAGGGCGGCGCCACCGACGACGATTGAAAGCCAACCAAACGCATCGGCCGCGTCCTGCCTGCCCTGCCTAATCTCTTGTGCCGTAAGTGTTGATATCGGAATGGCTCCTGTGTTTCCCCCGCCCGTACAAGCGCGGCTCGAGCATGGGGCCTGGTTTCGAGGAGGAGTGACAGGTTGCCCGCTCGTAACCGCGGCACTCTGAGCACGCATCCCCGTCGGAGTCATGGCTACCCCGTCGATCATCATCCCGACCTGCATCATCCCGCTGAGATCGGTCTTGTTCACCGGATCCGTCGGATACACGTAACTGTTGTCCACCCCGCCCTCGACCGGATCCACACTCAAGAACCGGCCCAACGCCGGCACGAACACCCGTG
>CAZILZ010000022.1:0-17879 GCA_964540305.1 uncultured Microbacteriaceae bacterium
CACGGGTGTTCGTGCCGGCGTTGGGCCGGTTCTTGAGTGTGGATCCGGTCGAGGGTGGTGTGGATAACAGTTACGTCTATCCGACGGATCCGGTGAACAAACTCGACCTCACGGGGATGGTCAGTGACTACATCGGCGGAGGTGGAGGGCAGGGGACGTGTGGTTCATGGAATGCCTATTGCTCTCCTTACGCGCGGACCACCTCCGAACTATGGGAGCGACAAGCGAATCTCACCATCGCATCCTTGTTTATTCCGGGGCTAGGAATTCCGTCTCTTGGAGCCAGGGCGGCGGGTTTTACACCAAACATCACTTTTCAATCAATCCGAGCAACCGGAGCGCAATCTCTTGTAGTCCTCTCTCCGTCCGTCACGGCTCGCGCGGTCACCTCGGTGATGGTCGGCTATAGTTCGAGGTTGTTTGGCAGCGCAAACCTGGGCGCTCGTTCGGGACTTCTCAATCGAGCTGACGCTCATGTGCGCATAGGTTGGTCGACTCTCAACCGAACGGTCACTGGCACAACGACTCATTCAGTGTTCCGGGTCGCGGTGGGACAACAGAAATTCAATGTGTTCAGGGGGCCTTCTTTATATGCGCAATGATGAACTCAACTTGAGGGATTTCTTTATCGAAGTGTGCGAGCTTTGGCGACCTGAAGTCGAATCGGACTGGCAGGACTTGGCCAGTGCAAGCATCGTGTACTTGAGCAAGCCAGGTTCACTCGGTGCGGACGGCATCGAGGTTGTCTTCGGAAATAACGAGTGTCAACTCTCGATCGGGCGGCATTTGTCACTCGATTTGAGCCTCCAGGGGACGCAGAGTCTCGCGATTGTGAAAGTCTTGGTGGTGACCGCAGTCGCTGATGGCATCACGATCTGGAAATGCTCGAGGAGCAAGGCTTTTGCGTTTGGGCATTCTTCAACGGCGGACGCGATGAAGGTTATGCGTTGCGAAGCAGCCCCGTTTCGCGATGTTCACTGGAAGTCATGGCTTTCTGATGAACTCGCGTCGGAGACCTGGAGACGGTTCAATAATCTGGAACGGACGGCCTGGTTTCGCGCGCCGCTCTGGCAACGAGTCCATCCAAGTTGAGTGGACGCTGCGGCGAGCTGCATGCTCTTGCCTGGCCTTCGTGCCGTGGTCTGTACGTTGAAGCGGCCCCTCGCTTCTGCGACCACCACACCGTGAAGCCCACTAGCAGCGTCGAACCAGCCACGATCAGTCGATTCTGCGCTCGGGGCTGCGGTCATCGACGCCACTCGGGTGGGTCAGCGATGAGTCCCCACAATGAGCTTTCCGGTCTTGCTTCGGGGGGTCTACGAACACCGCTGATCGCTCGTCGGGCGCGCTCATCCGTTCTCACCAACTCGGCCAGCCACTCGAGGCGTTCCGCACTCGCCTTCTCCACCCAGGGCTGCATGTACCCCTGGCCGAAAAGGGCCAGTAGATCCTCGTCGTGGTGGCGAAGGATGAGAATGAGCAGTTCGTCCGACTTGGCCGTGCACCCGATGAACTCGCCAATGACTTCGCCCCAGAGGTCTTCTTGTTCTGAACCCGCGTTCGCGAGCCTTGCGGCCCGATCAGGACGTGACAGGTAGAACCTCTCTTGGCTCACGAAACCCATCGCGAGCCGAAGAAGGTGCTCCTCGTACTCGGCGCCAGTCATCATGACATCAACCTTTCATGGCACCTCGCCTCGGGGATACCCATCATCGGGCCCGCCTCGGAAGTCCGGATAGCCAAGAGGCTCGCGGGGCCGGGCGCTCGGGCAGCCCGGCCCCGCGAGAGCGTGTGCGACCTAGCGGCTGACGCCGACCTGCAGGCCCTGCATGATGTACTTCGACGCGAAGGCCAGCAAGATCAGCGGCACCGAAGCCGTGATGAAGAGGCCCGCCGAGACGAGCGGCTGATCGGTCAAGAACCGCTCGCCGATGCTCGCGAGCTGCGGCGTGAGCAGCCGCATCGACTCTTCGGGAATGAGGATGACCGCGAAGATCAGCTCGTTCCACGCGCCCAAGAACTGCAGCACGGCCAGCGTCGCGAGGCCGCTCGACCCCATCGGGCGCACGATCGACCACATGATGCGGAAGAAGCCGGCGCCGTCGATGCGCGCCGCCTCGATGACCTCGTCGGGAATGCCGCGGAACGACAGCGTCAAGAAGAACGTCGCGAACGGCAGGCCGGTCGCCACGTAGACGAGGATCAGGCCCGTGTAGCTACCGACCAGTTCGAGGCGCGCGAGCATGAGATAGATCGGGATGATCAGCACGGGACCGGGCAGCAGCATGACCGACACGAACGTGGCCGTGATGTATTTCTGCCCCGGCACCGGCAGCTTCGCCAGTGCGTACCCCGCGAGCGAGGCGAGCACGAGGATGATGCTCACCGACACCGTGCCGACGAACAGGCTGTTGAGAAACGCCTGCCCGATGCCGTAGGTGTTGGCCAGGTTGAGGTAGTTCTCGAACGTCCACTCGCCTGGCAGCCCGAACGGGTCTTGCAGGTAGTCGCTGTTGGGTCGAAACGACGTGATGATCACGAAGTAGAGCGGGTAGATGATCGTCGCAGCCACCACGAGCAGTGCGATGAAGATCGGAACCTGACCGCGCCCTGCCGAGATGCGCTTGCTGACGACGACGTCTTCTTCTGCCACGGTCAGTCCTCCTCTCCCAGCTTGAACACCCGGTTCTGGATGAGGGTGAGAATGCCGATGAAGAGGAACAGGATGACCGCGAGCGCCGCACCCGAGCCGAGGTTCGTGCTCGAGAACGCCCGCAGGTACACCAGGTAGTCGATCGTCGTGGTGTCGAACCCTGGGCCGCCGGCGGTCATGACGTAGATGAAGCCGAAGAGCGACGAGAAGGTGTAGATGACGTTGATGATGAACACGAAGCCCAGCACGCGACGGATGTTCGGCAGCGTGATGTACCAGAGCCGCTTCCACCAGCCGGCCCCGTCGATCGCGGCCGCCTCGAAGACGGCGGGGTTGATGGCCGTGAGGCCTGCGAGCAGCAGCAGCGACTGGTAGCCGAAGCCCGCCCAGACGAGCGCCAGGATGATGATCGCGATGGCGGTGGTGCCGTTGGTGAAGAACTGGATCGGTTCGATGCCGAAGAGCCCGAGCGCCTGGTTGACACCGCCGTAGTACCCGAAGGCGTTGCGGAACATGATGCCGATCACGGCGACCGACAGCACGTTGGGCAGGAAGAAGATGACCCGGAAGTACTTCCAGCCGCGAACTCGCTCGAACAGCAGCACCGAGACGATGAGCGCCACGAAGATGACGAGCGGCACCGAGATGAGAAATTTCAGGTTGTTGAGAAACACCTGGTGCACGATCGGGTCGCTCAGCAGCGCGATGTAGTTGTCGAACCAGCGCCACTCGAACTTCAGACCGTTGGTCTTCGTGAACGAGATGAACAGCGCGAACGCGACTGGGAAGGCCATGAAGCCGACCACCACGAGCAAGGCCGGAAGCACCGCGAGCAGACCGACCAGACGGTCACGCCGGCGGATGCCTCCGGGCTTGCGGGGCGAGAGGGCCCCGCCCGTGGGCGCCGCCGAAGCGGCGCCCACGCGCGAGGTCAGAGAAGCTGAGGTCACTGGTTCGCGATCTCGGTTTCGTACGAGGCCTTCAACTGCGCGACCGCGTCTTCTGGCGTGATGCTGCCGATGAAGACTCCGGCGTTCACGCGGTAGAAGAGGTCGATCGTCGCCTGCGGCATGACCGAGTCGAAGGCGAAGGTGACGCCGTCGGTCGCCGCCGCGAGCTGCTCGAACTGCTGACGCAGCAGCGGGTTCTCGATCTTCGACGGGTCGCCGTCGACGTGGTTCGAGCCCTGCGTCTGGTACAGCTCGACGAACACGTCTTGGTTCTCAGCCTGAGCGAGGAACGTGAGGAACGCCGCGGCGAGCTCTTTGTTCTCGCTGTACTCGGTGATCGACAGTGCGATCTCCGGGCCGCCCGCGCCCATGGCCGGGTAGTCAGAACCCTCGAGCGTCGGGATGAAGAACGAGCTCACGCCGTCTTCGCCGAACGCGTCGAGCATGTTGTTGTTCTCCCAGCTGCCGACGAGGTAGTAGGCGCTGCTGCCGTTGACGAAGCCCGCGGTCGACTCGCCGTTCGACACCTGGCCGGCGTCGGGGTTGGTGAGCCCGCTCGCGCCCCACTCGGCGAATGCCTCGTAGGCGGCGACCATGGCCGGGTCGTCGACCGGGATGTCACCCGCATACATCTGCGTGAAGACCGACTCGCCGAGCTGACCGCCGACGAGCGCCGAGATCATCCAGGCACCGACGTAGCCTTCGAGGTTGGCGACCCAGAAGCCGTTCTTGTCGGTGTTGTCGACGACCTGCTGGCCGTTCTCGATCATCTCCTCCCACGTGGCGGGCGGGTTGGCCGGGTCGAGGCCGGCCTCTTCGAGCACGGCGTGGTTCTGGAAGACCGTGAAGAGGTTGCCGGCGCCGTAGGGCATGCCGAGCAGGCGGCCGTCGGGGCTGTAGCCCTCGCGGTTGACGTTGACGCCCGCGAGGTTGGCGAGAACATCCGCCTCGATCAATTCGTCGAGGTCGGCGAAGAAGTCGCCGAACGAGATCGTCGGGCCGCCCGCGTACTGGATGCGGATGTCGGGGCCGTCGCCGGCGATCGACGCCGCCTGGAACTGCGCAGCGGCCGAGGTGATGTCGCCGCCCTGCTGCACGACCTCGATGCTCGTGCCGGGGTTGGCCTCTTCGAACGCCGCCGCCATCTGATCGATGAACGAGTTCTCGAGGTCGGCGTCGCCGTTCTCGAGAGTGCGGCCGAGGATGCCGGTGTCCCAGACGAGAAGCTCGCCGCCCAGGTCGTCGGCCGGCTCGGCGGCGGGCGCGCATGCGGAGAGTCCTGCGATGAGGCTCGCCGTGAGGACGATCGCCCCCACCTGTCGCTTTGTCATTGCTGTGTCCTTCCTATCGGAGCACACGACCGGGTGGCCCCGGCCGTGTCGGGAATCGCGCGCAGGCTGACGGCACGTCGCCGGGCCGTCGGTGCTGCGGCGAGCTTCGGGCGGGCAGGGTAGCCCGCCGAAGGGCGAGAGGGGCGAGGGCGAGAGGGGCGAGGGCGGGAGGGAGCGCGCAGGCGAGCAGCGCCGGCAGTGGCCGGAGGGCTCTGGAGCTGCTGCGACATCATCGTCCCGTTTCTTCGCACCATGGCATGAGCCATGTTCGTGGAGTCATTACATCATACCTAGGCACCTACCGCGCAAGACTGGATATGCAATCGTTACCGCTCTGACGGCTCGCGTCGGGTGTAACGTATGATGTAACGGTGCATCGCGCGGTGGCGGTCACGGGCGAGAGCCCGATCCCCCACGCGGGGAGCACGCACCACTTGACCATCGCGAAGGCGGCACACGGCACATGAACATCGACTCCGTCGACTTCTACTACGCGGCGATGCCCGAGATCACCCTCGAGGCAGACGGCAGCCAAGATGCCCTGCTCGTGCGCGTCGTCGCCGACGGCCACGTCGGCTGGGGCGAGTGCGAGGCCTCGCCGCTCACCTCCATCGCCGCGTTCGTGACCCCGCGCTCGCACGGGGTGTGCCAGCCCGTCGCGGCATCCGTCATCGGCGAACGGCTCGACGGCCCCGGCGACATCCACCGCATCGCTCGCCTGGTCGGCCGCAACAGCATGGACCTCTTGCAGGCCGGCCACACCTGGTCGGGCATCGAGATCGCGCTGTGGGATCTGCTCGGGCGCGTGCGCGACGAACCCGTCTGGCGGTTGCTCGGCTACACCGAGAACCACGCGAAGCTGCCGTACGCCTCCATGCTCATGGGGGTCACGCCGCAGGAGACGCTCGATCGCGCCCGCCTCGCCCGCAGCAACGGGTTTCGTGCCGTGAAGTTCGGCTGGGGCAGCTACGGCACCGGCTCGGCGGCCGACGACGCCGACCACGTCGCCGCGGCGCGCGAAGGCCTCGGCGACGACGCGCAGCTGCTCATCGATGCCGGCCAGATCTGGGGCGACGACGTCGACGCCGCCCTTGCGCGCCTCGACGCACTCGAACAGGCGCGCGCCACCTGGCTCGAAGAGCCCTTCGTGCCGCACGCCTACGTCGCGCACGCGGCCCTCGCCTCGCGCGCCCGCACCGTCGGCATCGCGGGCGGCGAAGGCGCCCACACCGTGCACATGGCCACGAATCTCATCGACTACGGCGGCGTGCGCTTCATTCAGGTGGATGCGGGCCGCATCGGCGGCATCGGGCCCGCGAAGGCCGTCGCCGATCACGCCGTGCGCCATGGCGTCACCTTCGTCAACCACACCTTCACCTCGCACCTCGCGCTCTCGGCCTCGCTGCAGCCCTATGCGGGCCTCGCCGACCACCGCATCTGCGAGTACCCGGTCGAGCCGAAGGCCGTGGCGCTCGCGATCTCGAGCACGCCCATCGTGCTCGACGACAACGGCGAAGTGCGGGCACCGGATGCCCCCGGCCTCGGCATCGAGGTCGACCTCGCCGCGCTCGCGCCCTACCTGCGGCACATCGAGATCTCGATCGACCACGAGCGCGTGTACACGAGCCCCGAGGTGCCGCATAGGGTGAGTCACGTCGTCTAGAGGCAAGGAGGCTGGCACGTGGCAGAGATCGTCGCTGATATCGATCGCGGTGCGGGCTACTCGATGCGCGGGCTGCAGGGCCGGGTCATCGATGGCGTCGGCCGCCAGATCATCGGCGGCGACTACGCGCCCGGCGACCTGCTGCCGAAAGAGGCCGAGCTCACCGAGCTGTTCGGCGTCTCGCGCACCTCGGTGCGCGAGGGCATGCGCGTGCTCGCCGCGAAAGGCCTCGTCGATATTCGCCAGAAGATCGGCACGCGCGTGCGCCAGCCCGAGAACTGGAACGTCTTCGACAGCGACATTCTGCGCTGGCACACCGAGGTCGGCCACGGCGACGAGATCATGCGCAACCTCGTCGAGGTGCGGCAGATCATGGAGCCCGCGGCCGCACGCCTCGCCGCCGGCCGGGCATCGATGGACGACCTCCGGCGCATGGACGACGCGCTCGCCGCGATGGTCGCCAATGCGACCGACCGCGAGGGCTACGCGCACGCCGACGTCGAGTTTCACCTCGCCGTCTACGCCGCTTCGCACAACGTGCTGCTGCGCCAGTTCGGCAGCGTCGTCGCCGACTTCATGTACGCCTCGTTCACGGTGCAGCAGGCCACCGCGGCCGACGACGAGGTCTTCTCTGAAGACGCCGAGACCCACGCCGCCGTGTTCCGCGCCATCAACGGCGGCAACGGCGAGAAGGCCGCCGAAGCCATGCTGCACGTCGTGCTCGACGGCAAGAACGCGCTCATCAAGGCCCTCAGCGAGCAGCGCGATGGCGCTGGCGCTGCCTGAGCCCTCGGGGGCTTCGGGATGACCGCGCAGCCCGCGGTGCGCCTCGAGCGCGGCGGCATCAGTGCCCGCGTGCTGCCCGACGAGGGCGGCGTGCTGCTCGACCTTCTCGTGCACGGCCGGCCCGTGCTCGCCTCGACGCCCTGGGCGTCGGGCGTGCAGCCCGCGCCGCGCCCCGCACGCTCTGAAGCGGAGTGGGTCGGGCAGTGGCGCGGCGGCTGGCAACTGTGCTTTCCGACCGCGGGCCAGCCGAACCCTGCGGCCGCGGTGCCCGAAGGCTTTCACGGCGCGGCCTCGCAGGCGCCCTGGCTCGAGGTGGCTCGCAGCGCCGACACCGTTGCGCTCGGCTGGGCCGACCGCGACGGGCTGAGCGCCGAACGCGTGTGGCGGCTCACCGACGACGGCGCGGCGGTCGCGACGCGCGTGCACAACGCCGGGCCCGAGGTGCGCGTGCTCGTCATCGCCGAGCACCTCATCATCGGCGGCGACGTGCTCGCGGGGCAGCTCGCTCTCGAGGTGCCCGACGGCTCGCTGCTGCGGCCCCTCGACTATGCGGGCCTGCCCGAGGGTGCCCTGCTGCCGTGGCCGGGCGACCCCGCCGACCGCTGGAGCGTCGTCGACGCGGCGACCCCCGCGCGCGTCACGGGGCTCGCCGCCGTGCGACCCCAGCGCGTCGGCGCGCGCGGCGAGCACGTCGAGGTGCTCGTCGAGTGGCAGGGCTCCGCCCTGCCCCACGCGCTGCTCTGGGAGGAGCTCGGCGTCTCGACCGAGCAGCCCTGGAACGGGCAGGTCGTCGCACTGGGCATCGAACCCACCTCGACCCCGCACGGCGCAGGCACCGCGCTCGACGACGGCCTCGTGCGACTGCCGCCCGGCGGCACGCTCGAGTGGGGCGTCGCGTTGAGCGTGCACTGGGCATCCCGCCCCCCATCAGACCACCCGCTCTCGACGGAGGCACCATGACCGACTCTGCTCACGCTCCGCTGCGCACGATCGTGACCGGCGCGGCCAACGGCATCGGCGCCGCGATCGCCGACCGCTTGCGGGCGCGCGGCGATCACGTGATCGGCCTCGACCGCGAAGACGGTCAGGATGTCGTGATCACCGACCTCGCCGACCCCGAGGCCCGCGCGCGCGGCGCCGCCATCGCGGCCGAGCGCCTGGGCGGCGTCGACGTGCTCGTCACCGTGGCCGGCATCTTTCGGCAGGGCTCGATTCACGACAGCGGCTTCGACGACTGGCGGGCGGTGTGGGCGGTGAACCTGGATGCTCCGCTCGACCTCATGCGGCTGCTCACGCCCGGCATGGTGGCCCAGGGCTTCGGCCGCATCGTCACCATCACGAGCGTGCACGCTCGCCAGGCCCAGCCCGGCTGCCTCGCCTACGACGTGTCGAAAGCGGGCCTCGAGGCGGCGACCCGCTCGGCCGCACTCGACCTCGCTGCGCACGGCGTGCTCGCCAACGCGGTCGCGCCGGGCTTCGTACGCACGCGCATGAGCCTGCTGCCCGACGGCACCGACGAGACCGACACCGACGCATTCCGTCAGCAGTATGTGGCCAGCGGCAAGCTGCCGCTCGGCCGCGCGGCGCTGCCCGCCGAGATCGCTCCCGTCGTCGACTTCCTTAGCTCGCGCGACAACAGCTATACGACCGGCCAGGTGGTGACCGTCGACGGCGGACTCACCATGACCTTCTGATCATGACGGCGCTCGACGGCCTCGGCTTCCCCGAAGCGCTGCGCTGGCGCGACGGCGCTCTGTGGTTCAGCGACATGTTCCGCTCGCGCGTGCTGCGCTGGGTACCCGGCTCGGCGCCGACAGTCGTGCTCGATGCCGCCGGCGGCGGGCCGACCGTGCCCGGCGGGCTGGGCTGGCTGCCCGACGACGCTCACGGCCGCGGCGACCTGCTCGTGGTGGACTGCGAGCGGCGCCGCGTGCTGCGGCTGCCCGTCGACGCCGCCGGGCGAGCCGCGGGCGACGTGAGCGTGCACGCCGACCTTGCTCACGTCATGACGCATTCCGCGAACGACATGCACGTCGACCCCGACGGCACGGCCTGGGTGGGCGGCTACGGCTTCGACCCCGAGAACGACGAGCCGGTGCCCTCGCCCCTCGTGCGCGTGGCGCCCGACGGCGCTGTCTCGACCACGGCATCCGTCTTCGTCTTCCCCAACGGCTGCGAGCGCGACGCGAGCGGCGCCCTCCTGGTCGCCGAGACCTTCGCCGACAGTGTGTCGCTGTTGTCACAAGACAACGAGGTCACATCGCGTGCGCGGTTCGCCGCGGGCAGCGGCCCCGACGGGTTGTCGATCGCGCCCGACGGCACCGTCTACGTCGCGCTCGCCTTCGTCGGCGCCCTCGCGCGCCTCGCCCCGATCGCCGGCGACGACCGCAAGGCGGGGCCGGATGCGGAGCCCACGATCGTCTACTACGCCGAGCCGATCGCCGCCGGCCCCGGAGCCGGCCCGCTCGGGGTCTACGACTGCGCCGTGCTGCCCGACCCCGCGCACGCCGACCCCCTGCACGCTGACCCCGCGCACGCTGACCCCGCGCACGCCGATCCCGCGCATCCCGATGCCCACCGCATCGCCGTCGCGATGGCGAGCCTCGACGAAGACCTCGCGATGCGCGTCGACACCGGCCGCATCGTCATTCTGGAGCTCTCATGACCCACCCCCTGCAACCCTTCCTGCACGACGAACTCGTCGTGCAGCGCGCCCCCACCCAGGTGTGGTCGGCCCCCGACGGCACGATCGGCACCGCGCCGATCCACGGCATCGCGCACTCCGATGTGCGCGTGGTGCGCGGCCTTCGGGTACGCGTCGGCGGGGTGCCGCCCGAGCATCTCGTGTCGAGCGGGCGCACAGCCGATCGGGTCTCGATCGAGTCGCTGCTGCGCCACCTCGACGACCCGACCCCCGACCCCGGCGTGCGCGTGCGCATCGACCGGGAGGTCGTCGTCGAAGGATGCGCCGAGACGCTCACACTCACGACCCGGCACGACGCAGCGATCGCCACCACCGTTGAGATCGAGCTCGACCTCGACGCCACACCCATCGACGCCCTCAAGCAGGGTCTGCCCCCCACCCCCACGGTCGCCGTGCAGCTCGACGACGGCACCGCCCGCTGGTCGGGGGAGCACGTGACGGCAAGCCTCGCGACCACGGGCCTGCGCCTCACCGAGCGCCCGGGCGGCCTGCTGCTGAGCGCCGACGTCGTCGTGCCGCCGCGCGGCTCGGTGAGCGTGGGGTGGCAGCTGCACGCGACAGATGCGATCGGCGCGGTGCGCGGTGCGACCGGCCCCGCGCCGTGGAGCACGCCGACCGAGGCGGGGTTCGCCCTCGATCGCGTCGACCCGCGGCTCGCCCGATGGGTCGAGCGCGCGCTGACCGACCTCGACGCGCTGCGGTTGACCGTGGTCGGGCATCCCGATCAGCAGTTCTTGGCCGCCGGCGCCCCCTGGTTCTTCACCCTCTTCGGTCGCGACTCGCTGTGGGCGGCCCGCATGATGCTGCCGCTCGGCACTCGGCTGGCTGGCGACACTCTGCGCGTGCTCGCGCGGCTGCAGGGCACCGGCACCGAGGCCGCGACCGCCGAGCAGCCCGGCAAGATCATGCACGAGCTGCGCCGCCAGTCGCTCGTGATCGACGACGACGTCACGCTGCCCCCGCTCTACTACGGCACCGTCGACGCGACCCCGCTGTGGGTGTGCCTGCTGCACGACGCGTGGCGCGCGGGCCTGCCCGATGACGAGGTGCGCGCGCTGCTGCCGCACCTCGAGGCCGCCCTCGCGTGGATGCGCGACAGCGGCGACGCCGACGGCGACGGCCTGCTCGAGTACATCGACGAGAGCGGCCACGGCCTCGCCAACCAGGGCTGGAAAGACTCGGGCGACAGCGTGCAGTGGCGCGACGGCGCGCTCGCCGAGGGGCCGATCGCGCTGTGCGAGGTGCAGGCCTACGCCTTCGAGGCCGCGGTCGGCGGCGCCGCCCTGCTCGACACCTTCGAGCGCCCGGGCGGCGACGAATGGCGCGCCTGGGCCGAGCGCTTGCGCACGGCCTTCCACGAGCGGTTCTGGATCACCGACCCCGCGGCCACCGGCGCGCTCGGCCCCTATCCCGCCATCGCGCTCGATGTGCACAAGCGCCCCGTCGACACCGTGACGAGCAACCTCGGGCACCTGCTCGGCACGGGCCTGCTCGACACCGAGCAGTCGACCCTCGTCGCCGCGCGCCTCGGCTCGCCCGAGCTCGACTCGGGCTTCGGCCTGCGCACGATGTCGACCGACTCGGCCGGCTACTGGCCGCTCAGCTACCACGGCGGCTCGGTCTGGACCCACGACACCGCGATCGCCATCACGGGCCTCGCCCGCGCGGGCCACCGCGACGTCGCGGCCTCGCTCGCGGAAGGCCTGCTGCGCGCCGCCGAATCGTTCGGGTTCCGGATGCCCGAGCTGCACTCGGGCGACCCCGCCAGCAGCACAGCCAGACCCGTGCCCTATCCGGCATCCTGCCGCCCGCAGGCCTGGTCGGCGGCGGCCGCGATCGCGGTGCTGAGCGTCGTCTCGGGCGAGTAGCATCCCGCCCATGGCATTCATCGAAGCCCATGGGCTCGTCAAGACCTACAGCCCTAAGGGTGCGCCGGTCGTGCGCGCGCTCGACGAGCTCGACCTCGAGGTGCCGCAGGGCACCGTGACGGCGCTGCTCGGCCCCAACGGCGCCGGCAAGACCACGACGGTCAAAGTGCTCACGACGCTCATCCGCCCCGACTCCGGTCGCGCGGTGATCGACGGCGTCGACGTGCTCGACGACCCGCAGGCGATCCGCAGGCGATCCGCCGCATGATCGGGGCGAGCGGGCAGTACGCCGCCGTCGACGAGAACCTCACGGGCCTCGAGAACCTCATGATGGTCGGCCGGCTCTACCACCTGGGCTCGAAGGTGGCGCGGCAGCGGGCGACCGAGCTCATCGAGCTGTTCGACCTCGTCGAGTCGCAGAACCGCCCGGTCAAGGGCTATTCGGGCGGTATGCGCCGTCGCATCGACCTCGCGGGCGCGCTCGTCATCAAGCCGCCCGTGCTCTTTCTCGACGAGCCGACGACGGGCCTCGACCCCCGCAGCCGCCTCGGGCTGTGGGACGTCATCGAGCGGCTCGTCTCCGACGGCACCACCGTGCTGCTCACCACCCAGTACCTCGAAGAGGCCGACCGCCTCGCCGACTCGATCTCGGTGATCGACAACGGCAAGGTCATCGCGCGCGGCACGGCCGACGAGCTCAAGGCCTCGGTCGGCGGGCAGCGGGTCGCCCTCACCGTCGTCGACGAATCTGACGGGGATGCCGTGCGCAGCCTGCTCGCCAGCCACGGCACCGGCGAACCGGTCGTGACGGGTGGCCGCACCTGGGTCGTGCCCGTCGACGACGGCCCCGCCGCCCTCGCGGCGATCATGGCCGCGGCGTCGACCGCGGGCATCGCGCTGCACGACGCGGGCATGCGCCGCCCGACCCTCGACGACGTGTTCCTGCAACTGACCGGCCACGTGGCCGAAGCGACCGACGAGACCTCGGAGAGTGCGGCATGAGCGCGACCACTACCTCGAGCGCAGCATCCACCACCCTGCAGCCGCTGCCCGGCACCGCGGTCTCGCGGTTTCTCAGCGACGGCTGGGTGACGACGTGGCGCAACCTCATGAAGATCATCCGGGTGCCCGAGATCCTGCTGTTCAGCCTCATTCAGCCGATCATGTTCGTGCTGCTGTTCACCTACGTCTTCGGCGCCGCGATCGATATTCCCGGCGACGGCTACACGTCGTTCCTCATGGCGGGCATCTTCGCGCAGACGGTCGTGTTCGGCTCGACCTACTCGGGCTCGGCGATGGCGCAAGACCTCAAAGACGGCACCATCGACCGCTTTCGCACGCTGCCCATGAGCGGCGCGGCCGTGCTCGTCGGGCGCACCAACGGCGACCTCGTCATCAACGCGCTGTCGATGATCGTCATGATGCTCACCGGCTGGCTCGTCGGGTGGCGGGTCAACTCGTCGGTGCTCGAGTTTCTCGCCGGCGTCGCGCTGCTGCTGCTCTTCGCCTACGCCTTCTCGTGGGTCATGGCGTTCCTCGGCATGGCGGTGAAGAGCCCCGAGATCATCAACAACGCCTCGTTCCTCATCCTCTTCCCGCTCACCTTCATCTCGAACGCCTTCGTGCCGAGCGAGAACCTGCCGACCCCGCTGCGCATCTTTGCCGAGTGGAACCCCGTCTCGTCGCTCGTGCAGTCGGCGCGCGAACTCTTCGGCAACGTGCCGCCCGGCACCCCCGTCGGCGACGCGTGGACGGCGCAGAACCCCATCGCCACGGTGCTCATCGGCGTGACGGTGCTGCTGCTGGTGTTCGTGCCGCTGTCGATCCGCAAGTTCGCGACCCTCTCGCGCTGATCGCGCGCGCCCTCCTGCCCCAGATCTGGGGCAAAAGGGCACATCGTGGTCGCGCTTGCGCCGTTGTGGCCCAGATCTGGGAGAAAACGGCAGGTCAGGCGAGCGCGGCGGCGAGGGCGCGGATGCCGCGCTCGAGCTCCGCGAAGCTCGTGCTGAGCGGCGAGAGGCCGATGCGCACGCCGCTCGGGTGACGGAAGTCGGGGATGACCCCCTGCGCCCACAGCCGCTCGACCGCGACGCGCGAGTTCGGGTGGTCGACCGTCAGGTGGCTGCCGCGCCGGGCCGTCTCGCGCGGCGTGCTGACGGTCGCGCCGGGGATGAGCGCGTCGACGAGCTCGATCGCGTAGCTCGTGAGCGCGACCGACTTCTCGCGGATCGCCGCGATGCCCGCGGCCTCGATGAGGGTCAGCATCTCGCCGAGCGCCACCATGGTCAAGATGGGCGGCGTGCCGCTCACGAGCGAGCCGATGCCCGGTGCGGGCGTGTAGCCCTCGGTCATCGAGAACGGCGCGGCCGCCCCGAGCCAGCCGGGGATCGGGTTGCGCAGCGTCGCGTGGTGCCGCGCGGCGACGTAGGCCCAGGCCGGGGCGCCCGGGCCGCCGTTCAAGTACTTGTACGAGCAGCCCACGGCGTAGTCGACGCCCCAAGCATCGAGCTCGAGCGGAACAGACCCGACGGCGTGCGAGCAATCCCAGATGACGAGCGCGCCCGCGGCCTGCACCACGCGCGTCACCTCGGGCATGTCGGCCCACCACGAGCTGCGGTAGGCGACCCCGCTGAACAGCGCGGCGATGGTGCGCGGGCCCACGACAGCAGCGGCGAGCTCGGGGGTGATGCCGGCGTCGAGCGGAGCATCCACCCACCGCACCGTCAGCCCGTGGTCGTCGGCGAGGCGCTCGAGGATGAAGCGGTCGGTGGGGAACTCGTCGCGCAGCATGACGAGCTCGTCGCGGGCCGTGCCTGTGCCATGCGCGTCGGCGGCCCGCTGCGCGGCGATCGCGGCCCGCAGCAGCTTGAAGATGAGCACGCTCGTCGAGTCGGCCACGATCGTCTGACCGGATGCTGCGCCGAGGCACGCCGCCCCGATGCGGTCGCCCAGCTCGGCCGGGCGGGTGAGCCACAGCTCGTCCCAGCCGCGAATGAGCCGCCCGGCCCACTCCGTGCGCACGAAGGCGTCGAGGGCGGCGGGCACGCTCGCCACGGGGCGCCCGAGCGAGTTGCCGTCGAGGTAGGCGACGAGGTCGTCGCCCGGCACGAAGTGCGCAACGTGCGCGGCGAGCGGGTCGGCGTCGTCGAGCACGGCGGCGCGGGCGCGCAGTTCAGCAGGGTTCGAGCTCATGCGGCGAGCCTAGCCGCGGCACGATGACCGTCTATCGGTCCCATAATGCGGTCATTGGCGCGACAGGCTGCAATACGGGACCGATCGATGCCTCGGATGCACGCACCCGGTACCTGCGGCGACTACTGGGCGGCGAAGGCGAGGCCGGGGCGCTGCACCGCGAGCCGCACGTCGTCGCCCACCTCGGGCAGCTCGACCGCGGCCATGCGCATGAGCACCGAGGGGCCGCCCACGAGGTCGGCCGTGATCATGGCGTCGTGGCCCGCGTACGAGATGCTCGCGACGCGCGCGTCGGCGCCCGCGGCCGCCTGGGCGAGCAGGTCGGGGCGCGGCACGATCCACTCGGGGCGCAGCATGAGCCGCACGGTGTCGCCGTCGGAGGGGGTGAAGCCCACGGCGCTCGCCTCCACCGAGCCGAGCGCGCACAGCACGCGGCCGCCGCGCCACTGCCCGGGCAGCTCGACGACGTCGCCGACGAACGAGGCCACCCAGTCGCTCGCGGGCTGCTGGTAGATCTCTTCCGGCGTGCCGAACTGCTCGAGGTGCCCGTCGCGCAGCACGGCGACACGGTCGGCGAGCGTCAGGGCCTCCTCCTGGTCGTGCGTCACGAGCAGCGACGTCGTGCCCTGGTCGCGCAGCAGCTCGGCGACCTCGCGGCGCAAGCCCGTGCGCAACTGGGTGTCGAGGGCGGCGAAGGGCTCATCGAGCAGCAGCAGGTCGGGCCGCGGTGCAAGGGCGCGGGCCAGGGCGACGCGCTGCGCCTGCCCGCCCGAGAGCTGGTTGGGCGCACGGCCCGTGAGGTCGCCGAGGCCGACGAGCCGGGCGAGCTCGGCGATACGGGCCGCGCGCGTCGAGGGGGCGACGTGACCCGTGCCCGCGCCTTCCACAACTTCGGAGTGGAAGGAGCTCGACCGACGTCGGGCCCCGCGACCGCGCGGCACCGCGAAGCCGATGTTCTCGCCGACCGAGAGGTGCGGGAAGAGCGAGGCCTCTTGCGGCACCCAGCCCACGCCGCGCTTCTCGGGCGCGACCGTGCGGCCGGGGCGCGAGATCTCGCGGTCGCCGATCGCGATCGACCCCGCCTGCACGGGCAGCAACCCGGCGATCGCGAGCAGCAGCGTGGTCTTGCCGCAGCCCGACGGGCCGAGCACGGCGACGAGCTCACCGCTGCGGATGCTCAGCGAGACGTCGTCGATCGCGAGCGTCGACCCGTGGGTCACGCTCACACCGTCGACGACGAGGTCGCTCACCACTCCTCCTTGGCTGAACTGCGCACACCCGACAAGATCACCGCGGGCACCGCCGCGACGAGCACGAGCAGCGCCGCGTAGGGGGCCGCGGCGCCGAACTCGAACACCACCGTGCGGTTCCACAATTCGGTGGCGAGCGTCTGCACCCCGGTCGGGCGCAGCAGCAGCGTCGCGGGCAATTCTTTCATGGTCGCGATGGCAACCAGCAGGGCGCCGATTCCGACGCTCGGCAGGGCGAGCGGCACCGTCACGCGCCACCAGGCCTGCGCCGGCGAGAGGCCGAGAGTGCGGGCGACCGCGACGAGCCGCGGCGGCACATCACCGAGGCCCGCGCGCATCGTGCCGATCGCCTTGGGCATGAAGAGCACGGCGTACGCGAAGACGAGCACGACCACGCTCTGGTAGAGCACCGGCACGACCGCGAGCGAGAAGAACACGAGCGAGAGGCCTACGACGATGCCGGGCAGCGCGTGCCCGAGGTAGCCCACCGACTCGATCGCGGTGACGAGCCGGCCGCGGTAGCGGGCGGCGAGTGCCGCGATCGGCAGGGCGAGCAGCACCGCGAGCACGGCGGCGGCCACGGCGACGCCGACCGTCGAGCCGAGCGCTTCGAGCAGCCGGGGCACGTCGATCTCGCGCAGGGTAGCCGCCTCGAGCAGCCGAGAGAGCAGCCCCAGCATGGGCACCGCAACACCGATGAGCGGTGCGACGGCGACGACGGGCAGCAGCGAGATCAGCATCCCGCGGCCGACGGGTCGGGGCGCGACGGCGCGGGCGGCCGCGCGCGGCAGCTGGCGCCGCGCGGCCCGCTCGCCCGCCACGACGACGAGTGCGAGCACGACGAGCAGCAGCGCGAGCGTCGCCGCCTGCGCGCGGTCGAAGCTCGCCGAGTAGGCGGCGTTGATGCCCCACGTCAGCGTCGGAAACCGCATCATCGCGACGAGCCCGAAGTCACTGAGCGCGTAGAGCGCGACGAGCAGCGAGCCCGCGATCGCGGCGGGGCGCACGCTCGGCCAGGTCGCGACGAGGAACGCCCGCAGCGGGCCCCGGCCCAGCGTGCGCGCGACGCCCTCGAGATCGCCGGATGCTCCGCGCAAGGCGGCGGCCACCGGCAGCGTCACATACGGAACCGTCACCGCCGTCAGCAGCAGCCAGCTCGGCACGAACCCGTTGAGGCCCGGGATCACCACGAGCCACCCGTAGCCCGCGAGGTACGACGGCACCGCGAGCGGCAGGGCCGAGATCAGCAGCCATGTGCGCGCGAAGGGCACCCGCATGCGAGTGAGCACGAACGCCACGGCCGTGCCGAGCACGAGCGCGGTCGCCGTCGTCGCCGCGGCGAGGCCGAGCGAGTTCGCGGCGTACTCGAGCACGCGGCCCCGCGAGAGCGTCGCAACGATGGTCGCGAGCCCCGACTCGGTCGCCCGCACGAGCAGGTAGACGAGCGGGATCGCCGCGGCGGCGGCCGCGACGAGCGCGGCG
>CAZILZ010000023.1:0-16205 GCA_964540305.1 uncultured Microbacteriaceae bacterium
CGGCGGCGGCGGGGTCGGCGGCGGCGGGGTCGGCGGCGGCGGGGTCGGCGGCGGCGGGGTCGGCGGCGGCCACGTCGTCGTCGGGCGCGGGGCCGGCCTGCTCGTGCTGCCGGGCGATCGTGAGCAGGACGCCGCGCTCGGCATCCGTGAGCTCGCGCGTCTGGCCCGAGGCGAGCGTGCCGAGGTGCAGCGGGCCGAACTGCCGGCGCACGAGCTCGACGACGGGGTGCCCGACGGCGGCCATCATGCGCCGCACGATGCGGTTGCGACCCGAGTGCACGGTGAGCTCGACCATCGAGTGGCCTTTGCTCGGAGCGCCGAGCACGCGTGCGGCGTCGACCGCGATGGGTCCGTCGTCGAGCTCGATGCCCTCTTTGAGCTTGCGCAGCGTCGGCGCCTGCACCGAGCCGGTGACCTTGGCGATGTAAGTCTTCTCGACGCCGTAGCGCGGGTGCGCGAGCACGTTCGCGAGGGGGCCGTCGTTGGTGAGCAGCAGCAGTCCGCTCGTCTCGCCGTCGAGGCGGCCCACGTTGAACAAGCGCTCCTCGTACTCGCGCGTGAACTCGCGCAGGTCCCGGCGGCCGTTCTCGTCGGCCATCGAGCTCACGACACCCGTGGGCTTGTTGAGCATGATGTAGCGCTTCGTCGTGTCGAGCTGGATCGCGACGCCGTCGACGGCGACGAGGTCGGTCGCGGGCTCGACGCGCGAGCCGAGCTCGGTCACGACCTCGCCGTTGACGGTCACGCGACCCGCGACGATGAGGTTCTCGCACACGCGCCGGCTCGCGACGCCCGCGGCGGCGAGCACCTTCTGCAGTCGCTCGCTCGTGGGCGAGTCGCCCGCGCGCTGATTGCTCGAGGTATCGGGGCCCGACCAGTCGATGACGACATCGGGTACGAGGTCGCGGTCGCTGCGGGTATCGCGTGTGGCGGGCCGGTCGCGACCCGATCTCCGGTCGGAGCTGCGGTTATCGGACATCGTCGAACCCTTCACTGCCGTCGTCGAGCAGGGGCGAGATCTTCGGCAGCTCGTCGAGCGAGTTGATGCCCAGCTGCACGAGCAGCAGATCGGTGGTCTCGTAGTGGATCGCGCCGGTCTCGCTGTCGGTGAACGCCTCGGTGATGAGCCCGCGGCCGAGCAGCGTGCGCACGACCGAGTCGACGTTGACCGCCCGGATCGACGCGATCGATCCGCGGCTGATCGGCTGCTTGTAGGCGATCACGGCGAGCGTCTCGAGCGCCGCCTGCGAGAGCTTCGAGGGGTTCTGCGTGTGCACGAAGTCGCGCACGACCTCGTCGAGCTCGCTGCGCACGTAGATGCGCCACCCGCCGCCGACCTCGCGCAGCTCGAAGCCGCGCCGCGGCCCCGCGGGCCCGCCCGCAGCGGCGAGCCCGTCGTAGTCGGCCACGAGCTCGGCGATCGCCGCCCGCACCTCCTTCACGGGCCGCCCGACGGCGCTCGCGAGCCCCACGACGCTCTGCGGCTCGTCGACGACCATGAAGATCGCTTCGAGCGCGCGCGCCACCTCGATGCCGTGCGGGATGCCGCGCTCGGGCGCCTCGTCGCTGTCGGCGTCGATCGCGCCGGGCGCCGCATCCATGACCGGCTCGTCGGTCGTCACGCTGTCACTGGCCATAATCGTTCCCCAGGTTCACGAGGTTCTCGTCCGTCCAGTTCTCGGCAGTCCACCGCACCGTCAGCTCGCCGAGGGGTTCGAGCTGCTCGAAGCCCACGGCCGCGTGGCGGTAGAGCTCGAGCAGCGCGAGGAAGCGCGCGACGATGACGCCCTTGGCGTCGGCCCCGGCGATCAGCTGGCGGAAGGTCACGGGTTCGCCCTGGCGCAGCAGGGCGACGACATGCGCGGCCTGCTCGCGGATCGACACGAGCGGGGCATGAAGGTGGTCGAGCCCGACGACCGGGATCTCTCTCGGCGTGAGCGCCAGCAGGGCGAGGGCCGCGAAGTCGTCGAGGCTCAGCGTCCACTTCAGCTCGGGGGTCGTCTCGCGGTACTGGTCTTCGAGCCGCACCGAGCGCACGTGGCGCTCGCCCTCGTCAGCCATGCTGCGGGCGAACCACGAAGACACCTCTTTGAACGCGCGGTACTGCAGCAGGCGCGCGAAGAGCAGGTCGCGGGCCTCGAGCAGCGCGACGTCTTCGGCATCGACGAGCTCGCCCTGCGGCAGCAGGCTCGCGATCTTGAGGTCGAGCAGCGTCACGGCGACGACGAGGAACTCGCTCGCCTGGTCGAGGGCATCGACCGTGCCGTCGTTCTCCATCGCCCGCAGGTAGGCGAGAAACTCATCGGTCACGACCGAGAGGCTCACCTCGGTGATGTCGAGCTCGCGCTTGGTGATGAGGCTCAGCAGCAGATCGAACGGGCCGTCGAAGTCGTCGAGGGTGACGCGGAAACCGGCGGGAGGAGCATCCCGCTCGATCGTCGCCGCGGCAGTCGAGCTCGTGCCGGCCGTCTGCCCGCTCGATGTCGCCGAACCGGCCGCCGGCTCAGGCGACCTGGCCACGCGCGATCAGCTCTCGGGCCAGCTGGCGATACGCGGCCGCGGCGGGGTGGTCGGGCGCGAAGCTCGTGATCGGGGCACCCGCGACCGAGGCGTCGGGAAACTTCACGGTGCGGCCGATGACCGTCTCGAGCACCTTCTCGCCGAACACCTCGACGACGCGCTCGAGCACCTCGCGGCTGTGCAGGGTGCGCGCGTCGTACATGGTGGCGAGGATGCCGTCGAGCTGCACCGCCGGGTTGAGGCGGTCGCGCACCTTGTCGATCGTCTCGACGAGCAGCGCGACGCCGCGCAGCGCGAAGTACTCGCACTCGAGCGGGATCAGCACGCCGTGCGCCGCGGTGAGCGCGTTGACGGTGAGCAGGCCGAGGCTCGGCTGGCAATCGATGAGGATGACGTCGTAGTCGTCCATGATCGGCTTGAGCACGCGGGCGAGGATGTGCTCGCGCGCGACCTCGTTGACGAGGTGCACCTCGGCGGCGCTCAAGTCGATGTTCGCGGGGATGAGGTGCAGGTTCTTCGTCGCGGTCGCCTGCATGGCCTTGCGGGGGTCGGTCTCGCGGCCGAGCAGCAGGTCGTAGACGGTCGGCACATCGTGGCTCTGCATGCCGAGGCCCGCCGAGAGCGCGCCCTGCGGGTCGAAGTCGATCACGAGCACCTTGCGGCCGTAGTCGGCGAGCGCGGCGCCCAGGCTGATGGTCGTCGTCGTCTTGCCGACGCCGCCCTTCTGATTGCACAGTGCGATGATGCGGGCCGGGCCGTGGCCCTTCAGGGGCTTCGGCTCGGCGAACGCGCGCAGCGGCCGGCCGGTCGGGCCGGGCATGAGCGCGTCGAAGCCCGCGAGCTCTGCTCCGCTGTCGTTGTCGCCGCTCATAACGCCCCAGTCTAGTGACCGCGCCGTTCGACGCCGGGGCGCCGCACCGGGGGCGGGCGGGTAGGCCTCGCCGCGACGACACCGTCACCGCCGACGACCGGGAGCGGGTCGTGAGCATCGGTACCGACCGCCTCCGGCGGGCCGACACGTTCCGTGCTGCCGACGGAGGCACAGCGCGGTTTACTGGTACTCGTGTCGACGACGCCCGACGAGCACGATGCGCCACCTCCTGCCGGTGACGCGCTCGACCACGTCGTGACCCACCTCTTCGACGGCGAGCTCGAACGGCTCGCCTTCGGGCGCGCAGAGTCTCCCGCCGAGCGCGCCACGGCTGCCGCGGCCGTGCGCGAGCTGGCCCGGCGCCACGCCGACGTGGTCGCGCGCAGCGGCGAGACGGCGGCGAACCCCGAGGTCGCGCCGCGGGATCGAGCGCGCGGCGCGGATGCTCGGCCCCGCCCCGACCGGTCGACCGGGTCGCGCCGGGCTCGGGTGTTCGCGCTCGGCGCGGCGGGCATCCTGGCTCTGACGATCATCACGACCGGCGTGCCGACGCTGCCCGCCGCCGACGCGCCATCGTCGCTCGATGTGTTCGCGCGCGAGGCGACGGACGCCGAGCGTGCGCTGAGCGTCCAGCTCGAGCGCGACGGGCTGCGGCTCAGTGTCGTGCCGCGCATCATCGCCGAGCGCGACGGAGCGCAGATCGTCGCCTACCGCGTCGTCGTGAACGACCCGAGCGAACGGCCGCGCAACGAGGTGTGCCTCATCGCCGTCGCCGAGCGCGCCCTCGGGGCCCCGAGCTGCGGCGAACGGACGATCGTCGAGCGCGACGGCCTGCTGGCGAGCCTCGCGGGGCGGTCGGGCCGCTACCTCGTGCAGTGGGGCCCGACGGGGCCGCCGACGGTCTCGGTGCTCGCCGCGACCGACGCGACGATCGCGCAGCCGCGCTCGCTCGCCGCCGAAGCGTTCTCCACTGATGCCCCGCGCCCCGACGACGTCGCCTACGCCACGCTGCTGCGCGCCCTGCACCCGGATGATCGGCTGCTGGTGCGCGTGCTGTCGAGCACGCCCGACTGGGTCGCGGTGGGTGCCCTCGTCGCCTCCGCCGCGACCGGGCTCTGGTCGTATTGCGTGCACCTCTTCGCGCGCGCCGACGACCCGCGTGCCGACCTGGGCGCGAGCGTGACGTGCGCGGGCCGCGAGCCCTTCGAGCGCGGCGGGCTCGTCGCCCAGGCGCGATCGACCTCGGGCACGGTGCTGTTCGAGTGGCGGCCAGATGACACGGTGCTCGTCGAGACCCTGCTGACGGAGCCGGATCCTGCGGGCTAGAGCGCGCGCGGGTGGGCGGTCGCCCAGGCCTCGCGCACGGCATCGGCCGTCACGAGCGTGTAGAGCTGGGTCGTCGCGACGCTCGCGTGGCCCAGCAGCTCTTGCACGACGCGCACGTCGGCTCCGCCCTCGAGCAGGTGGGTCGCGAACGAGTGGCGCAGGGTGTGCGGCGAGAGGTCGGCGGTGAGGGATGCCCGCGCCGCGGCATCCCGCATCACCAGCCAGACGCTCTGCCGCGAGAGCCGCGCGCCGCGCGCCCCGAGGAAGAGCGCCGGCGTCGACGCTCCGCGCGGCGCGAGCAGCGGCCGCGCGCGCACGAGGTAGGCCTCGAGCGCCTCGCGCGCGTAGCGCCCGAGGGGCACGATGCGCTGCTTGCGGCCCTTGCCGAACAGCCGCACGGCATCGCCGACGGTGACGCGGCCGCCCGCGGCGGATCCGTCGCCGATGACGTCGTCGACGGCCAGGTCGACGACCTCGCTCACCCGCGCCCCCGTGGCGTAGAGCAGTTCGAGCAGGGCGCGGTCGCGCAGTGCGATCGGATCGTCGCCGCCGCAGGCCTCGAGCAGGCGCTCGACCTCGTCGATGGTGATCGCCTTCGGCAGGCGCTTCGGCTGCTTCGGGGGGCGCTGCTCGGCCGCGACATCGCGGTCGGCGAGCCCCTCCTCGGCGAGAAACCGGTGCCAGCCGCGCACGCTCGACAGCATGCGCGCGGCGCTCGACGCGCTCACACCTGCGCGGCCGTCGTGCGGCTCGCGCACGGCGACGACGAAGGCCGAGACGTCGGCTTCGGCGATCTCCGCGGGGTCACCGATGCCGCGCGCGGTGAGGTGGTGCAGGTAGCGCGCGAGGTCACGCCGGTAGGCCGAGACGGTGTGCGGCGAGCGTCCGCGCTCGAGCTGCACGTGCCGGAGGTACCGCTCGGCGGCCGCACTGAGCGCACTGGGCACAGCCCGCTCTGCCGCCGCCGCGAGGTGCGGTGCTGTCGCAACCACCCGGACTTCAGCTGCGCCACTCGGCGTGTCGCGGCCCACCACCGGCCTGTCGCGGCCCTCCACCGGCGTGCCGCCGTCATCTCCGGGGCGGGGCGACACCGCTCAGCCCCGCGAGCGCCGGGCGTGCTCGGCCAGCACGGCGGCCTGGAAGATGCCGTTGTGCACACGGCCGGCGAGCACAGCATCCACTGCCTCTTCGAGCGCGACCCAGCGCAGCACGATGTCGGCCTCCTCCGAGTCGCGAGCGAAGACCTCGGGCGCCGCCGCCAGCCCCGTCGCGCGGAACACGTGGATCACCTCGTCCGACCCGCCCGGCGAGGTGTGCATCGTGATGAGCGGCTGCCAGTCTGCGGCGACGAGGTCGGCTTCTTCGGCGAGCTCGCGCTGGGCGGCCTCGAGCGGAGGTTCGCCCTCGACGTCGAGCAGACCCGCGGGCAGCTCCCAGTTGCGCATCTGGATGGGATGCCGGTACTGCTGGATGCTCAGCACGCGATCGTCGGCGTCGACGGCCAGCACGGCCACGGCGCCGGGGTGCTCCATGAACTCGCGGGTGAGGGCACCGTCGCCGTACGCGAAGCGCTCGCGGCGGATGTCCCACACCACGCCGGCGAAGGCCACGTCGCTCTGCAGCACCTCGACGCCGAACCCTTCGTCCGTGAGCCGATCGACGCCGTCGAGCCCCGCAGCCGCCTCGCTCACTCGGGCGAGCCCGCCACGGCGCCCGTCACAGCTGCGGCGACGAGCTCGACCTCGCTCGTCTCATCGTCGAACAGCTTCGAGGCGCGCTGGCGCTCGATCGCCGCATCCACGAGCCCGCGGAACAGCGGGTGCGCGTTCGTCGGTCGCGACCGCAGCTCGGGGTGCGCCTGCGTCGCGACGTAGAACGGGTGCACGTCGCGCGGCAGCTCGACGTACTCGACGAGCGTGCCGTCGGGGCTCGTGCCCGAGAACACGAGGCCGGCCGCCGCGATCTGCTCGCGGTAGGCGTTGTTGACCTCGTAGCGGTGGCGGTGGCGCTCGTGCGACACGGGCGCACCGTAGAGCTCTTCGACGATCGAGCCCGGCGCGAGAGCGGCCTCGTACAGCCCGAGGCGCATCGTGCCGCCGAGGTCTCCCCCGGCGATGATGTCGACCTGCTCGGCCATCGTCGCGATGACGGGGAACTCGGTATCGGGGTCGAATTCGGTGCTGGATGCTCCGGGCAGGCCCGCGACATCGCGCGCGTACTCGATGACCATGCACTGCAGCCCGAGGCACAGGCCGAGCACGGGGATGCGGTTCTCGCGCGCGAAGCGCAGGGCGCCGAGCTTGCCTTCGATGCCGCGCACGCCGAAGCCGCCGGGCACGCAGATGCCGTCGAGGTCGGCGAGCTGCTTCGCGGCGCCCTCGGGCGTCTCGCACTCGTCGCTCGCGATCCAGCGGATGAGCACCTTCGCCTGGTGCGCGAAGCCGCCGGCGCGCAGCGCCTCGGTCACGCTCAGGTAGGCGTCGGGCAGGTCGATGTACTTGCCGACGAGGCCGATCGTCACCTCGCGCTTGGGCTCGTGCACGGCGGTGAGCAGGTCTTTCCAGCGATCCCACTGCACCTCTCCGGCGTGCAGATCGAGCTGGTCCATGATGTAGCTGTCGAGGCCCTGGCTGTGCAGCATCGAGGGGATGTCGTAGATCGAGGGGACATCCACCGCATTGACGACGGCGGCCTCGTCGACATCGCACATGAGCGCGATCTTGCGCCGGTTCGCGCTCGAGACCGGCCGGTCGCTGCGCAGCACGAGGGCGTCGGGCTGGATACCGATCGACCGCAGCGCGGCGACCGAGTGCTGCGTGGGCTTGGTCTTCTGCTCGCCGCTCGCGCCCATGAACGGCACGAGGCTCACGTGCACGAAGAACACGTTGCGTCGGCTGAGCTCGTGGCGCACCTGGCGCGCGGCCTCGATGAACGGCTGCGACTCGATGTCGCCGACCGTGCCGCCGATCTCGGTGATGATGACGTCGGGCTGCAGCTCGTCTTGCGCCTGCAGGCGCATGCGGCGCTTGATCTCATCGGTGATGTGCGGGATCACCTGCACGGTGTCGCCGAGGTACTCGCCGCGGCGTTCGCGCGCGATCACCTGCGAGTAGATCTGCCCCGTCGTGACGTTGGCGGCCTGATCGAGGTTGATGTCGAGAAAACGCTCGTAGTGGCCGATGTCGAGGTCGGTCTCGGCGCCGTCGTCGGTCACGAAGACCTCGCCGTGCTGGAACGGGTTCATGGTTCCCGGATCGACGTTGAGGTACGGGTCGAGCTTCTGCATGACGACGCGCAAGCCCCGCGCGGTCAGCAGATTGCCGAGGCTCGCGGCCGTGAGGCCCTTGCCCAGAGAAGAGACGACGCCTCCGGTCACGAAGATGTGCTTGGTGATCCGTCCGGTAGAACCAGAATCTGAAGTGTCCGCCACGGGGTTCTATCGTATCCGACGCGAGGCCCCCTCGGTCTCGACGCGCGCAACGCCGTGAGCGTACAGTGGCGGCCATGAGCGTCAGCGCGCCCCGATCGGGCCTCCGGATGCTGCGCCGGGCATCCTGCATCGCCGCGGCATCGCTCGTGGCCGTCGCGTCCGCCGGGTGCGCGGGACCCGCTGGCGCGCCCGTCTCGGTCGCGCTCTCCGAGGCTCCGGGGTTTCCCGTCGACGCGCCGATCGCCGAACCGCTGTTCGACGACGACTGGCGCGGTCAGCCCGTCGGCTGGCTCGCCGACGACCGCGAGACGATCACGATCGTGAGCTACGGCAGCTCGTCGTGCCGGTACCTCGCCACCGCGATCGAGGTCGTCGACGAGTCGGAGGTGTCGATCGAGCTGCGCCAGGGTGCCGCTCAGGCGTGCACCGACGATCTGGCACCGCGCACTCATGTGCTCGCGGTGCCCGACGGCTGGGGCGCAGGCGAGGGGCCATACTCGGCCGTCGTCGCCCGCTTCACCGATGCCTTCGGGTCGACCGAGCCCGTGCTCTCGACGGTCGCCCTGTGGCCGCTGCCGACCGACGAGTCGATCGCGGTCACGGTGACCCGTGGCGTACCCGACGACGTGACGCTGCCCGAGGGCTCACTCGACAAGGGCGATCCGCTCGCGTTCTGGGGTGCTGGGCGCGACTCGCTGCGGGTCATCACCTGGGGCAGCTCGAGCTGCCCGCCGCCCGCGCTCTCGCTCGGTGTCGTATCGCCTGCCGAGCTCGCCCTCGTGTTCGGGGCGCTGCCTCTGCAGGCCTGCACGGCCGACTTCGCGCCGACCACGCACGTGCTCGCCGTACCCGACGGTCTCGATGCCGGCACCGTGGTGCTCGGCATCACGATCGAGCAGCGCGACGCAGCGAGCCTGCTGTACAGCATCCCGATCGCCGACTGACCGCTCGACCGGGCCTCAACCGACGAGTTCGCGCGCCGTCTCGATGAGCTCTCGGGCGTGGGTGAGCCCCGACTCGCTGTCGGGCAGTCCGCTCAGCAGGCGCGCCATCTCGGCGATGCGCTCGTCGCCCTGCAGCTGCTGCACGCTCGACGCGGTGACGGTGCCGTCGCTGTCTTTCACGACCCTGAGGTGGTTCGTGGCGAAGGCGGCGACCTGGGCGAGGTGCGTCACGACGATGACCTGAGCCGTCTGCGCGAGGCGCGCGAGACGCCGCCCGATCTCGATGGCGCTCGCGCCGCCGACGCCGGCATCCACCTCGTCGAAGATGAAGGTCGGCACGGGGTCGGTCGCCGCGATGACGACCTCGAGCGCGAGCATGACGCGCGAGAGCTCGCCTCCCGACGCGCCCCGGCCGAGCGGGCGCGGTTCGGCCCCGGGATGCGGCTGCAGCAGGATCGCCACGACGTCGCGCCCGCTCGCCGTGTACTCGTCGCGCTGCGTCACCTCGACGGTGATGCGCGCCGAGCCCATCGCGAGAGCGGCGAGCTCTCCGGTGACGCGCTCCGACAGCCGGATGCCCGCCACACGCCGCAGATCGCTCAGCCGGTCGGCGAGCATCATGACGCGGGCCCGATCGGCGTCGACCTCGGCACGCAGCGACTCGATGCGGTCGGTGTCGTGGTCGAGCTCCATGAGCCGGCCGCTGCCCGAGTCGAGGTAGTCGATGACCTCGTCGAGCGAGGGGCCGTACTTGCGCATGAGCACGGCGAGCTCGGCTCGGCGCTCTTGCACGGTCTCGAGCTCGCGCCCGCCGTCGCTGTCGAGCGAGGCGAGGTACGACGACAGCTGCGTGGCGAGCTCGCCCACGACGAAGCCCGCATTGGCGATGGCTTCGGCGATCGGCACGAGCTCGGGGTCGTGCCCCGACACGCGGTCGATCGTGCGTCGGGCGCTGTCGAGCAGCGAGAGGGCATCCCGCGCCTCATCGAGGCTCTCGCTCGAGATCAGCTCGTGCGCCTGCGCGGCGGCGAGGCGCAGGTCTTCGATGTTGGTGAGGCGGTCGGCGCGCTCGGCGAGCTCGACATCTTCTGCCCGGCGCGGCGCTGCCGACTCGATCTCGGTCATCGCCAGGCGCAGGTCTTCCGCCTCGCGTGCGCGGCGGTCGCGCTCGGCGACGAGCACGTCGAGCTCGGACTGCGCCTCGTTCCAGCGCCGGAAGACCTCGTGGTAGTCGCCGAGCACGGTCGACAGCTCGGGCCCCGCGAAGCGGTCGAGGGCCTCACGCTGGGCGGTGGCCGACTTCAGACGGATCTGGTCGCTCTGCCCGTGCACGACGACGAGCTGCTGGCCGATCTCGTTGAGCACGCCCACGGGCGTCGAACGCCCACCGACGACCGCCCGCGAGCGGCCCTCCTGGGAGATCGAGCGGCTGAGGATGAGCGCGCCGCCGTCGAGGTCTCCTCCGGCGTCGCGCACGCGCTCGGCGACGGGCCCGTGCTCGTCGACATGCCAGTGACCTTCGACGAGCGCCTGACCCGAGCCCGAGCGGATCGCCCCGGTGTCGGCACGATCGCCGAGCAGCAGGCCGAGCGCCGTCACGACCATCGTCTTGCCCGCGCCCGTCTCGCCCGTGAGGGCCGTGAACCCCGGCCCGAGCGGCAGGCGCGCCTCGCCGATGACCCCGAGATGGCGGATGGAGATCTCTTCGATCACGCGCCGCGGCCCTCCTCGTCGATGGGGCCCCGCCAGCCGTGCACGGGCAGGGCGAACTTGTTGACCAACCGGTCGGTGAACGGGCCGGGATGCAGACGTGCGAGCCGCACGGGCGTCGACGAGCGACGGGCGACGACGCGTGCACCGCGCGGCAGGTCGACGGCGCGGCGGCCGTCGCACCACAGCACGCCCACGCCCTGCGTGCGGTCGAGCACCTCGACGGCCAGGGAACTGTTGGGGCCGACCACGAGCGGGCGCGCGAAGAGGGCGTGCGCACTCAACGGCACGAGCAGAAGGGCGTCGAGGCTCGGCCACACGATGGGGCCACCCGCCGAGAACGCGTAGGCCGTCGAGCCCGTCGGCGTCGACATGACGACGCCGTCGCAGCCGAAGCTCGACAGCGGCCGGCCGTCGACCTCGATGACGACCTCGAGCATGCGCTCACGGCTCGCCTTCTCGACCGTGGCCTCGTTGAGCGCCCACGTCTCGTAGATGACCTCGGCGCCGAGCTTGACCCGAACCGCGAGGGTCATGCGCTCTTCGACCAGGTAGTCGCGCTCGAGCGCCCGGCCCACGGCCGAGGCGAGGTCGTCGCGCTCGCTCTCGGCGAGGAAGCCCACGTGCCCGAGGTTGATGCCGAGCAGGGGCGCCGAGCCGCCGCGCGCGAGCTCGGCCGCGCGCAAGATCGTGCCGTCGCCGCCGAGCACGATGGCGAGCTCGAGCTCGCCCACCTCCACGTCGCGCCCGAGCACGAGCAGTGTGCCCTCACCGGTCGCGGCGAGGAGATCGTCGTGCGACTCGTCGTCGACCACCGGGTGCACACCGGCGGCCCGCAGCAGTCGCACGACGTCGACGGCGGCGCTCAGCGACTCGGGTCGACCGGTGTGGGCAACGACGAGGATGCGGCGGTCAGTCACGGAGACCCCTTCTCAGGGCTGTCGGCAGGTCGGGCAGAGTCGGTTCCGTCAGAAACGGTGCGGTCAGGGGCAGTGCGATCGGGAACGATGCGGTCAGGGGCAGTGCGGTCGGGAACGTGTGCGAGCGCCAGTTCTGCGGCGCGCGCCCTCCATTCTGTCGGATGCACCGCGACACCCGGCCGGAAGACGGCGAGATACTCATGGTTGCCGCCCGTGCCGACGATCGGGGAGGAGAGCAGCTCGCTCGCGTGGAGCCCCAGATCGCCCGCCGCCCAGAGCACCGCCATGATCACGTCCTCGCGCACGACCGCGTCGCGCACGATGCCTTCGCGGATGCCCTGCCTCCCGGCCTCGAACTGCGGCTTGATCAACAGCACTATCGGCACCTCGGTGCCCACGGTGGCGACGATCGCCGGCAGCACGAGCGCGAGGGAGATGAAGCTCAGGTCACCCACGACGATGTCGGGGCGCTCGGCGACCCCGCTCACGGTCGCGAGGCGCTCGGCAGTCAGCGCGCGGGCGTTCTCGCCCTCGACGACCACGACGCGGGCGTCGGCGCGCAGCTCGGGCGCCAGTTGTCCGTGCCCGACATCGAGCGCGATCACCGAGCGGGATCCGCGCTCGAGCAGCACGTGCGTGAAGCCTCCCGTCGACGCTCCGAGATCGAGCGCGAGCATCCCCCGCACGTCGATGCCCGAGGCATCGAGCGCTGCCACGAGCTTGAGGGCGGCCCGGCTGACGTAGCGGTCATCGCCGTCGACCTCGATCCGGGCGGTCGCGGCGACGGGATGCGCAGGCTTCACGATCGCGCGCCCGTCGACCGACACGCGGCCGGCCTCGATGGCGGCACGGGCCGCTGTGCGCGATCGCGCGAGCCCGCGCTCCACGAGCGCGAGGTCGAGCCGCTGCGACGACCGCTCCGCCGCAGGAGGCTCCGCCGCGGCGGGCTCGGGCACGGGGGGCTCGGGCACGGCAGCCATCAGGAGGAGCGTGCGGCGTCGCCGTCGGTCGCCTCGAGCTGCAGGCGCAGCTCGTCATGCAGCTGGCGGAACGCCGCGGCGCGGTCGCCGAGCGGCCGCTCGTCGATGAGCGCGAGCCGCGAGAGCAGCGCCTCGTCGGGCTCTGTCGCGATCTCGGGCTCGGTCATGGTCACGACGATACCGCGAGTGCCATGAGCTGCTCGTCGACGTCGAGCCCGTAGATCTGCAGCCCCGACGCGTAGATCGCCGCAGCACCCGCCCTCAGCAGGTCGAGCGGGTCGTCGCCGGCGCGCGCGACGCGCACGACGTGCTGCTTCATCCGCACGACCGCGCGCCCCACGTCGACCGTGCGCACACCGTCGGCATCCACCGTGCTCGTGATGGCCGGGTAGGGCTCGAACAGCTCGCGCAGGTCGCCCAGGATGTAGTCGGGCTGCATGGTCGGCGGGGCGGCGAGCACCTGCTTGGCGCGGTCGATGCCCGTGAGCACGAGCGCCGTCGCCAGCCCGGCCCGCTTGCCGCCCATGATGTCGGTGTCGAGGCGGTCGCCCACGACGAGCGGGTTCACGGCACCGAAGCGCTCGCGGGCCACGTCGAAGATCGCCGTCTCAGGCTTGCCGGCAAACACCGGGAGGCGCCCGACGGCGAGGTGCACCGCCGAGACGAGCGTGCCGTTGCCCGGCGCGATGCCGCGCGCGACGGGGATCGTCCAGTCGGTGTTGGTCGCCACCCAGGGGATTCCGGTGTGCAGGGCGAACGACGCTTCAGCCAGGTGCTCCCACCCGACGTGCGGGGCGAATCCTTGGATGACCGCCGCGGGGTGGTCGTCGGCCGATCGGGTGACCCTGAAGCCGGCTGCCTCCACCTCGCTCACCAGCCCGTCGCCGCCGACGACGAGCACGAGAGCGCCCGGGTCGACGAGCGTCGCCAGGATGCGGACGGCGGCCTGCGGGCTCGTGACGACATCCGAGGCCTCGACCTCGAGCCCGAACTCCCGCAGGTGGGCAGCGACCGACTCGTCGGTGCGCGACGCGTTGTTGGTGATGTAGCCGACGCGCAGCGACTGCGCGGCCCGCGTGATGCTCTCTACCGCGTGCGCGATCGCACCGGGCCCGGCGTACACGACGCCGTCGAGGTCGAGCAGCAGCGCGTCGCGGTCCGTCAGCGGCGTCGGCCGCGACGACCTACCGAGCACTCTCGCCCCCGTCGTCGTCGACCTCGATGATCTCGATGGTCTCGTCGCCGTCGTCGGCACCGGCAGACGCGAGGGCGTCAGCGGCGAGGTCGGCGCGGCGCGCCCACTCGTCGGCCTCATCGGTGCGGCCGAGCTCGTCGAGCACGATCGCATAGGTGTCGAACAGCGCGGGGCTGTAGCTGAATGCCGTCGACGCATCGAGCTGCGGAATCTCGAGCTCAGCGAGAGCCGCCTCCGTCTGACCGAGGTCGAGCCGCGCACCCGACATCGCGATCGCCAGCTCTACTCGGGTGCCCACGCTCAGTGTGCGCCGATCGACCGAGCGGCCGAGCTCGAGCGCCTTCTCGGGCCGACCGAGACCACGCTCGCAGTCGACCATCAGCGGAAGCTGCTCGTTCGACCCGGAAATACGACGGTACGTGCGCAGCTCGCGCAGAGCCAGGGCGTAATCGCCGGTCGCGTAGGCGGTGATCGCCAGGGTCTCGCGCGTCAACGCGATGCGCCCGCCACGACGAGCCGCAGCCTGTGCGTGACGATGGGCGAGCGCCGGATCGTCGTCGATGAGCGTGCCCGCCATGACGAGGTGCTGCGCGACCCGATCGGCGTTCTCCTTCGCGAGCGTCTTGAGCTCGTTGCGGGCGATACGGTCGAGCTCCTGACCCGTGACGGTATCCGGGATGACCGGATCATCGTGTCGCGGACGATCGTTGTCGCCCTCCGGACGATTCGGGCGCTCGGGGCGACTCGCGCCGGCAGGGCGGGGACCGCGGTAGCCCGCTCCCTCCCGTCGCTGACCACCTGATGCACCGTCACGCTTCGGCGCACCATCACGGCGAGGCGCACCATCACGGCGCGCGGCGCCGTCACGCTTCGGCGCACCATCACGGCGAGGCGCACCATCACGGCGCGCGGCGCCGTCACGCTTCGGCGCGCCATCGCGCTGCGGGCGATCGTCGCGCGCAGGCCGTTCGGGCCGTTCGGCCATGGGTGACTCCTCGAGGTCGAGCTCTGTGCTCTCCAGCATGGTGCCTTAACGCGAAATGGCCACCCATTACTGGGTGGCCATCTCACAAAGAAGTCCGGCGGTGTCCTACTCTCCCACGAGGTCGCCCTCGCAGTACCATCGGCGCAGAAGGTCTTAGCTTCCGGGTTCGGAATGTAACCGGGCGTTTCCCCTTCGCTATGGCCGCCGAAACACTATTGATTTATCAGTAGTTTACGGACAGTCATGCATGAGCACTGCTCTCACAGTGATGCATTCTGTGCGTAGCTCTCGACCGTAAATCGAGAACCACAAAGTGGACGCGAGCAACACAAATCTCATTCCTCAGAAGAGGTGTTGTCAAGTTATCGGCTTATTAGTACAGGTCAGCTGCAAGGGTCTTTAGTCCCCTCTTCCACATCCTGCCTATCAACCCAGTAATCTGGCTGGGAGCCTCTCGCCCGAAGGCATGGAAGTCTCATCTTGAGGCCGGCTTCCCGCTTAGATGCTTTCAGCGGTTATCCATCCCGAACGTAGCTAATCAGCGGTGCTCCTGGCGGAACAACTGACACACCAGAGGTTCGTCCAACCCGGTCCTCTCGTACTAGGGTCAGATCCTCTCAAACTTCCTACGCGCGCAGCGGATAGGGACCGAACTGTCTCACGACGTTCTAAACCCAGCTCGCGTACCGCTTTAATGGGCGAACAGCCCAACCCTTGGGACCTACTCCAGCCCCAGGATGCGACGAGCCGACATCGAGGTGCCAAACCATCCCGTCGATATGGACTCTTGGGGAAGATCAGCCTGTTATCCCCGAGGTACCTTTTATCCGTTGAGCGACAGCGCTTCCACAAGCCACTGCCGGATCACTAGTCCCGACTTTCGTCCCTGCTCGACCTGTCAGTCTCACAGTCAAGCTCCCTTGTGCACTTACACTCGACACCTGATTGCCAACCAGGCTGAGGGAACCTTTGAGCGCCTCCGTTACTCTTTAGGAGGCAACCGCCCCAGTTAAACTACCCATCAGGCACTGTCCCTGATCCGGATTACGGACCTAGGTTAGACATCTAGTACGACCAGAGTGGTATTTCAACGTTGACTCCACACACACTGGCGTGTGCGCTTCACAGTCTCCCACCTATCCTACACAAGCCGAACCAAACACCAATACCAAACTATAGTAAAGGTCCCGGGGTCTTTCCGTCCTGCCGCGCGTAACGAGCATCTTTACTCGTACTGCAATTTCGCCGAGTCCATGGTTGAGACAGCGCCCAAGTCGTTACTCCATTCGTGCAGGTCGGAACTTACCCGACAAGGAATTTCGCT
>CAZILZ010000024.1:0-15411 GCA_964540305.1 uncultured Microbacteriaceae bacterium
TGGTCTTCCCACAACACCCTCCGATCAGGTGTTGCTTCCACCGGTTGAGCCCAGTTAGTTTTCTGCCGCGATGTTCCCAGACTCAACCGAGGCCGAAACCCTATCCTGACCACGTTCAGCAATCTGAGAGAGCATCTCAAACCAAGTCTGCAATGGTTCTGTGACAGGAGCGAGGGTGGTGAGCGTGCACGAATCACACAAGAGGCCTGCGCTGTGGCCGTTACTCCTTGCTACGACGATCGGGTTTGCTCTGCTCATGACCCTTGTCGCGACACACACGAGCATGAGCGGCCAGCTGCATATGGCGGCGGCCTCGACGATGGCATCGCAAACTGAGCAGCGCGTAGCCGAAGCGGCATCTCCATTGATGGCAGATCTTCCCGCCGCGTCGGCGGTCGACGAAACTCGATCAGAGCAAGCTCAGGTCAGCGGCAGTTCGCCGATCGAGGTGGCTGTCATCTTCGTCGCTCTCACTCTTTGCATTCTCGCTCTGACAGTTGTGTTCCTTTACCGATACCCCACCACGCTGAACGACCGCCGGAGTGCCGGGACGACATCGAGATGGGCGGCATTCGACCGTCGTCGTCTTCTCGCAAATCTCACGACATGGAGACAACTGGGCGTGTTGCGAGTGTGATGACGTTGGCACGTCAAGAACAACTCTTTGATGTTCGCGTGCACGCTCTAGTACCGCGCGCGCAACTCACGCCATAACAGTCACTAAAGAAGGAGATTTTCCGTGAAGAAGTCCACGGCAATTGCAGGTTCATCCATCGCCCTGGCGGTAACTCTTGCGCTCGGCGGCTGCGCCGCTGCCGACGGCAGCATGCCCGGCATGCCCGGTATGAGCGAGTCAGAGATGTCGGAGACCACAGCGGAATTCAACGCCGCCGACGAAATGTTCGTGACCATGATGATCCCTCACCACGAGCAGGCCATCGAAATGTCCAACGTGTTGCTGTCGAAGCCCGACCCCGACCCCCGTGTCGCCGAGCTGGCTCAGCGAATCAAGGATGCACAGGGCCCTGAGATCGAGACCATGAAGGAATGGCTCGACAACTGGGGTGTCGGATACGACGCATCGATGTCGGGAATGGACATGGGAGACATGGGAAGCATGGGCATGACCGCTGAAGACATGGAAGCGCTCGAGTCGGCGACCGGGCCGGAAGCGGACCGCCTGTTCCTCGAGCAGATGATTGTGCACCACCAGGGCGCAATCGACATGGCGGAGACCGCGCTTGACTCCGGTCAGAATGCGGACGTGCTCGACCTGGCCAACCAGATCATCGCCGACCAGACGGCGGAGATTGCCGAAATCGAAGAGCTACTGACCGAACTCTAAAGCGAACTGCTGACGAAACCCTCTGATTGGCCTCACTGCCAATCAGAGGGTTTCGTCGTGTGCGCCATGGCAAACCCCATCTCCGCGAGGGGTGCTTCGTTGTCATCAGACAACGTCAGAACTCCACACTGTGCTCTCGACTGCGCCGTCGACCAGAGCGCTACGACTTATGCGGCGCCGTCGAACATGGAGGTGACCGACCCGTCGTCGAAGACCTCGTGGATCGCGCGCGCGATCAGCGGGGCGATCGGCAGCACCGTGAGGCGGTCCCAGCGCTTCTCGTCGGGGATCGGCAGGGTGTCGGTGACGACGACGCGGTCGACCGACTCGTGCTGGAGGATCTCGAAGGCCGGGTCGCTGAACACCGCGTGCGTCGCGGCGACGACGACGCCCGTAGCGCCCGCCTTCTTGAGCGCCTCGGCGGCCTTCACGATCGTGCGGCCCGTGTCGATCATGTCGTCGACGAGCAGGCACACGCGTCCCTCGACCTCGCCGACGATCTCGTGCACCGAGACCTGGTTGGGCACGAGCGGGTCGCGGCGCTTGTGGATGATCGCGAGCGGCGCGCCGAGCTTGTCGCTCCAGATGTCGGCGACGCGCACGCGGCCCATGTCGGGCGAGACGACCGTGAGGGTCGCGGGGTCGAGCTGCGAGCGGAAGTGCTCGAGCAGCACGGGCATCGCGAACAGGTGGTCGACGGGCCCGTCGAAGAAGCCCTGGATCTGCGCGGCGTGCAGGTCGACGCTCATGATGCGGTCGGCGCCCGCGGCCTTGAACAGGTCGGCGACGAGCCGGGCCGAGATCGGCTCGCGGCCACGGCCCTTCTTGTCCTGCCGGGCGTAGGGGTAGAACGGCGCGACGACCGTGATGCGCTTGGCCGAGGCGCGCTTGAGGGCGTCGACCATGATGAGCTGCTCCATGAGCCACTCGTTGATGGGCGCCGCGTGCGACTGGATCACGAAGGCGTCGCAGCCGCGCACGCTCTCGTCGTAGCGGGCGTAGATCTCGCCATTGGCGAAGGTGCGGGCGTCGGTGTGCACGACGTCGGTCTGCAGGTACTCGGCGACGTCGTGCGCGAGAGCGGGGTGCGCCCGACCCGACACGATGACGAGGCGCTTCTGGCCGGTGATCTTGATGCTGGCCACGGGTTCCCGCCTTCTGCCGCCGAGGCGACGATCGTGTGCTGGTCGCTTACTGCGGGCCGGCAGCGGCGCCGTCGGCGCCGCCATCCGTCTCGTTCTCGGGGGTGGATGCGGCCGCTGCCGCCTCGGCCGACGCTGTTCCCGGGCGGTGGGCGGCCACCCAGCGCTCGACGTTGCGCTGAGGTGCCACGTTCACTGCCAGGGCCCCGGCCGGCACGTCCTTCCGGACGACCGTTCCCGCTCCCGTGTACGCTCCGTCGCCAATCCTAACGGGGGCGACGAAGACGTTGTGCGAGCCTGTTCGCGCGTGCGAACCCACCTCGGTGCGGTGCTTGTTCACGCCGTCGTAGTTGGCCGTGATCGTGCCCGCGCCGATGTTGGTGCCCTCGCCCACGACCGTGTCGCCGATGTACGAGAGGTGCGGCACCTTCGCGCCGGCGCCGAGGGTCGTGTTCTTCGTCTCGACGAAGGTGCCGACCTTGCCCTTCTCGCCGATCACCGTGCCGGGGCGCAGGTAGGCAAACGGGCCGACGGATGCGCCCGCGCCGACCACGGCGAGCGTGCCGTCGGTGCGGCTCACGCGCGCGCCCGGCCCGACCTCGCAGTCGGTGAGGGTCGTGTCGGGGCCGACGACGGCGCCGCGCGCGATCGCCGTGGCGCCCTTTAGCTGGGTGCCGGGCAGCACCTCGACGTCCTCCTCGAGGGTGACCGTGCGGTCGATCCACACGCTCGCGGGGTCGCTGATGGTGACGCCGGCGAGCTGCCAGCCGCGCACGATCATCGCGTTGAGACGCAGCGCCGCATCGGCGAGCTGCACGCGGTCGTTGACGCCCGCGACGAGCCAGCTCTGGCCGGCGGGCAGCGCCTCGACGGCTTGGCCGTCGCCGCGCAGCAGCCCGATGACGTCGGTCAGGTACTTCTCCTGCGCCGCGTTGTCGGTCGACACGAGGGCGAGCTTCTGCCGCAGCGGGGCGAGGCTGAAGACGTAGGTGCCCGAGTTGACCTCGGTGAGGGCGCGCTCGTTGTCGGAGGCGTCTTTCTGCTCGACGATGCGGTCGAGCGCACCATCGCTGCCCCGCACGATGCGGCCGTACCCGGTCGCGTCGTCGAGCACCGCGCTCAGCACGGTCGCCGCCGCCGCGCGGCCGCGGTGCTCGGCGAGCAGCTCGGCGAGCGTGCCGGCGTCGAGCAGCGGAACGTCGCCCGAGACCACGAGCACATCGCCGTCGAAGTCGGCGGGCAGCGCGGCGAGCGCCGCCTCGACCGCCCGGCCCGTGCCGGGGATCTCGTCTTGGTCGGCGATGATCGCGTGGGCATCCAGGGCCGCGATCGCCTCGGCGACCCGGTCGCGCTCGTGCCGCACGACGGCGACGACGTGAGCGGGGTCGAGCGCGCGGGCCGTTGCGAGCACGTGGCCGATGAGCGGCACACCGGCGAGCAGGTGCAGCACCTTCGGCGTCTGCGACTTCATGCGGGTGCCCTGCCCAGCGGCGAGCACGACGACGGCGAGCTGCGAGTCGGTCATGAGGCCATTCTGTCAGCGCGGGATGCCCCGCTCAGCACTCGACGTAGTTGACGGCGAGCCCGCCCTCGCTCGTCTCCTTGTACTTGCGCGACATGTCGTCGCCCGTCTGCCGCATGGTCTGCACGACGGTGTCGAAGCTGATGAGGTGCGTGCCGTCGCCGTGCATCGCCATGCGCGCCGCCGCGACGGCCTTGCCCGCGCCGATCGCGTTGCGCTCGATGCACGGCAGCTGCACGAGACCGGCGACGGGGTCGCACGTGAGGCCGAGCGAGTGCTCCATGGCGATCTCGGCGGCGTTCTCGATCTGCTCGTTGGTGCCGCCGAGCAGGTGCACGAAGCCGGCGGCGGCCATGGATGCGGCGGAGCCGACCTCGCCCTGGCACCCGGCTTCGGCGCCCGAGATGCTCGCGTTCGACTTGATGAGTCCGCCGATGACGGCCGCGACGAGCAGGAACTCCTCGCGCGCCACGTCAGCATCGGGCACGCGGATGACGTCGAGCGCATGCCGCATGACCGCGGGGATGATGCCCGCGGCCCCGTTCGTCGGGGCCGTCACGACCCGCCCGCCCGCGGCGTTCTCCTCGTTGACGGCGATCGCGTAGGCCTGCAGCCACTCGAGGGAGCAGTCTCGCTCGGCCTTCTCGTCGAGTGCTCGCAGCTGCTCGGCCATGCCGGCCGCCCGCCGAGGCACCCGCAGGCCGCCCGGCAGCGTGCCCCGGCTCGCGAGCCCGGCGTCGATGCAGTCGTCCATCGTCCGCGCGATCGTTCGCAGCGCCGCGCTCGTCGCCGCCGCACCGCGCACGGCGTTCTCGTTGGCGCGCGCGAGTTGCGCGATCGTCAGCCCGTGCTCGCGGCACAGGCGCAGCAGCTCGTCGGCCGTGTCGAAGCGGAACGGAACCTCGACCGCGCCCGCCGCACCCGCGTCGTCGCCGTCGCGCTCGACGAAGCCGCCGCCGACCGAGTAGTAGGTCTCGTCCGCGAGCACCGCGCCGGTCGCGTCGCGCGCCGTGAGGGTCAGGGCGTTGGGATGCCGCGGCTTGAGCTCGCGCGGGGCGAAGCGCAGCCACGCCCCCGCGGCCGCGGTGGCCGAGCTCGGGCCCGTCGCGTGCACCGCGCCGGGCACCGCCGCAACCGTGGGCGTCACGGCGATGGGGTGCGTGCCGCCGAGGCGGAGCATCCCGGCGTCGGCGTCGGCGACCACCCGCTCGACGTCGTCGCGCGTCACCGTCTCGACCGCGAGGCCGCTCAGGCCGGCGAGCACGGCGCCAGGCGTGCCGTGGCCGACGCCCGTCGAACCGAGCGAGCCGAACAGCACGCACTCGACGCTCGCGACCTGCTCGAGCCGGTCGCCCAGCCCGTCGACGAAGGCGCGCGCGGCCCGCAGGGGCCCGACCGTGTGCGAGCTCGACGGCCCGATGCCGACCTTGAACAGGTCGAGGGCCGAGATGAACTCGCGCTCGGCGAGCGGGGTGGCGAGGGCGATGGGGATGCTCACACGGGCTCCTTGGCACGGGCCGACCGGCGCTGCCACGGGTGGGGCAGCTGCTCGACCGGGGGTGGGTCGACGGCGCAGCGGAGCCCGTGGTGCGGGCGCCGTCGAACCGCTGCGCCCATTGTGGCGCAGGTCGTTCGCGGCCGCACGATTCGCGGGGTGCGCGTTGGCGCGCGGAGCGGCGCTGGTAACTCGGCGCCCAGCAAATCGTCGACACCAGCAACTGTCACGCGCGGAGCGTCCACTGGACGCTCCGCCCCCAGGATTCGAACCTGGACCTAACAGCTCCAAAGGCTGTCGTGCTGCCGTTACACCAAGGCGGATCGCGCGCTGGGCGCGCCCCTCCAGTCTGCCAGAGCACGGCGGGCGGTCCCGAGCGCGCGGCGAGCATCCCGCGTCATGAGCGACGGGCGACGGATGCTCATCCCCCGCCCGGGATAATGAACACATGACCGCCCGCGACGAAGTCGACCGCATCGTCGAGGCGTGGCGCCGCGAGCGGCCCGAGCTCGATGTCGAGCCGCTGCAGGTGCTTTCGCGCGTCAGCCGGCTCGCGCGGCACCTCGACCTCGCGCGCAAGCAGGCCTTCGCCGCGAGCGACCTCGAGTCGTGGGAGTTCGACGTGCTCTCCGCGCTGCGGCGTGCTGGGAAACCGTACGAGTTGAGCCCGAAGGCGCTGCTGCAGCAGACGCTCGTGTCGAGCGGCACCATGACCAACCGCATCGACCGGCTCACGACGCGCGGGCTCGTCGAGCGTCGCACCGACCCGAACGATGGGCGCAGCATCCGCGTGCGCATGACCGACGAGGGCCGCGCGCGGGTCGACCGCGCGATCGACCAGCTCATGGTGAGCGAGGCTGCCCTGCTGCAGCGGCTCAGCCGCGGCGATCAGGAGAAGCTCGCTGGCCTGCTGCGCACGCTCAGCGCCGACTTCGACGACGACGCGAGCGAGCTGTAGCCCCGGACCGTCGGCCCGCGATGCGACAACCTAGAAGAACGGCAGCAGGTTCGACACGAGCGTCGCGACGACGCCGACCCCGGTCAGGATGCCGCCGAGCGTCAGCAGCACGCGCCCGTCGTGCGCCGGGTCGTCGAGGCGCGGCGTCTCGGGGCTCGAGGGGTGCACCCACACCGTGCGGGCATCCCCGACGGCCGGGATCGGCCCGGTGAGCGGCGACGTGCTCTCATGCACGGCCCCGCCGTCGGCGAACCAGCGCAGCTTCGCGTCGCGGTCGTGCACGGTCGTGATGACGGCCTTGACGGGCGCGTAGCGCTTCGACCAGGCGCGGCGGGCGAGGCCGCCGATGAGCAGCGCGAGGCCGAGGGGAAGCGTGAGCCACGCGAAGACCTCCGCCGCGATGGCGATGGCGTCGAGGGGCTCGGTCACGCTCTCATCGTAGAGGCCGCGGCGCGCCACCCCGCCCCGGCTAGCATCGAGGCATGGCGCTGTTCAGGAAGTCGGGCCCCGTCGATGAGAGCCTGCCGAAGGATGACCGCGGCTCGGGATCGTTCGACGACTACGTCGGCGTGCTCGAGCCCAAGAACAAGAACATCACCATCCGCCTGGCGAACAGCAACCCGCACCAGGACGAGCTCGCGGCCCTTGCGGCGGAGGACCCGGAGTCGCTGACGACCGCGACCCCGGCCCGCTCGATGGACGACGAGCGCGTCGACGCCCCCATCGAAGTGCGCATCTTCTCGGGCCGCCGCGTGAGCGGGGTCGTCGGCACGGTGCCGCGCGGGCTCGAGAGCATCTACGACGAGGCCGTGCGGCGGCTCGACGGGCGCGGGGCGAAGCCGCGCATTCCCGTGGCGGTCGTGCAGACCAAGCGCAACGGCTACCGGCTCGACCTGCTCATCGGGCAGACGAAGTAACGCGGGGCTAGCCCAACAGCTCGCCCAGCTCGAGCCAGCGCTCCTCCGCGCTCTCGAGCTCGGCCTCGAAGCCGCGCACCCGCTCGTGCAGCGCGGCGATTCCGCTGTAGTCGCTCACATCGTGCTCGGCGAGCTGCACGTGCAGGGCATCCACCTGCCCCTGCACCTTCGCGATGCGGCGCTCGAGCGCCGAGAGCTCCTTTTCGAGCGTGCGGCGCTCGGCCCCCGAGAGGGTCGGGGCCGTCGGGGCGGTGGATGCGGGGGCCGCGGCCGTGACGGACGCGACCGTCGCGCGCCCCGCATCCTGCGAACCGGTCGGCGCCGCCGCGTGCGCGGCGATGCGCAGGTACTCGTCGACCCCACCGGGCAGGTGGCGCAGTCGCCCGCCCAGCACGGCGTACTGCTGGTCGGTGACGCGCTCGAGCAGGTAGCGGTCGTGACTGACGACGACGAGCGTGCCGGGCCACGAGTCGAGCAGGTCCTCGATCGCGGCGAGCATGTCGGTGTCCATGTCGTTCGTCGGCTCGTCCATGATGAGCACGTTCGGCTCGTCGAGCAGGATGAGCAGCAGCTGCAGGCGGCGCTTCTGGCCACCGCTCAGGTCTTTGATCGGGGTCGAGAGCTGCGCCGAGGTGAAGCCGAGCCGCTCGAGCAGCTGGCCCGGCGTGAGCTCTTTGTCGCCCGCGGTGTAGCTCGTGCGCTTCGTGGCGATGACCGCGCTGACCCGTTCGTTCGCGACGGCGCTGAGGTCGCCGAGCTGCTGGTCGAGCGTGGCGACGACGACGGTCTTGCCGCGCTTGACGCGGCCCGTCGTGGGCTCGAGCGAGCCGTCGATGAGCTTCAAGAGCGTCGACTTGCCGGCGCCGTTGATGCCGAGGATTCCGGTGCGCTCGCCGGGCGCGATGCGCCACTCGACGTCGTGCAGGATCTGCTTGTCGCCGTACGAGACCGAGACGTCGAGCAGGTCGATGACGTCCTTCCCCAGCCGCGCGGTCGCCATCTGCGCGAGCTCGACCGCGTTGCGCAGCGGCGGCACGTCGTCGATCAGCGCGTTGGCCGCGTCGATGCGGAACTTCGGCTTGGCCGTGCGGGCCGGGGCCCCGCGGCGCAGCCACGCGAGCTCTTTCTTCATGAGGTTCTGGCGCTTGGCCTCCATGGTCGCGGCCTGCCGGTCGCGCTCAAGGCGCTGCAGCACGTAGGCCGCATAGCCGCCCTCGAAGGGCTCGACGATGCGGTCGTGCACCTCCCACGTGTCTTGGCTCACCTCGTCGAGGAACCACCGGTCGTGCGTCACGACGAGCAGCGCACCCGCGCCGGGCGACCAGCGCCGCTTCAGGTGCCCGGCGAGCCAGTGCACGCCGCCGATATCGAGGTGGTTGGTGGGCTCGTCGAGCACCACGATGTCCCACTCGCGGCTGAGCAGCGCTGCGAGAGCGACCCGGCGACGCTGGCCTCCGCTCAGGTCATCGACCAGCGTGTGCCCGGGTATGTCGAAGATCAGGCCGGCGAGAACATCCCGAACATTGCGGTCGCCCGCCCACTCGTGCTCGTCGCGATCGCCCACGACGGTCTCGAGCACCGTGAGCCCGGTGGCGAGCTCGTCGGCCTGATCGAGCATGCCGAGGGTGACTCCGCCGCGGCGCGTCACGCGGCCGCCGTCGGGCTCTTGCTTGCCGGCGAGGATGCGCAGCAGGGTCGACTTGCCGTCGCCGTTGCGGCCGACGACGCCGATACGGTCGCCGTCGCCGATGCCGACCGTCACGCCCTCGAGCACGACGCGGGTGGGATATTCGACGCGGAGGGACTCCGCCCCCAGGAGATGAGCCACCCGTCGAGACTACGGCGCGCGGGCCGAGTGCCCCGACAGGGCAGAATAGAGCGCATGCCCGAGACGCACGCGCACCGCCACGAGATCGAGACCCGCCCCATCGGGAAGGTGCTGCCGTGGACTCTGCTGTGGGCCGCCGCCATCATCGTGTTCGACCAGGGCACCAAGTTCTGGGCCGAGTCCACGCTCGAGCTCGGCGTGGGCGTGCCCGTCATCGGTGAGGCGATCCAGTGGCGCCTCGTCTACAACCCAGGGGCGGCCTTTGGCATTGGGGGCGACTTCACCTGGGTTATCACGATTGTCGCCGCGATCGCGGTCGTCGGCATCGCGGTCTTCGTCTCGCGCATCTCGAGCGTGCCGTGGGCGCTCGCGGCAGGCGCGCTGCTCGGCGGGGCGATCAGCCACCTCGGCGACCGGCTCTTCCGCGAGCCGGGCTTCGCGCGCGGCGAGATCGTCGACTTCATCGACTACTTCGGGTTGTTCGTGGGTAACGTGACCGACATCGCCCTCGTCGGGGGCGCGATCGCGATCGTGCTGCTGAGCCTGCTGGGCGTCAGCCCGCGACGACCCGTGCGCCGTGAACCGGACCCGTCGCCCGCAGCACCGTCAGCCGAGACGCACTGAGCGCGACCTGCAGCTCGAGCGCGGCATCCTGATCGGCCGCGAGGAATGCGACCGTCGGGCCTGAGCCCGAGACGAGGCCCGCGAGCGCGCCCTGCAGCTCGCCCATCTCGAGCGTGGCCGCGAGGCTCGGCTCGAGCTGCAGCGCCGGGGCCTGCAGGTCGTTGTGCAGGTACTCGGCGAGCCGGTGCGGGTCGCCCGCGCGCAGCGCCTGCAGCACCTCGATGTCGACGGTCGGCTGCTCGGGCGCCGGCGCGATGTCGTGCACGTGCCGCTCGCGGTGCCGGTCGAGCTCGGCGTAGACCTCGGGAGTGCTGAGGCCGACATCGGCGAGGGCGAGCACCCAGTGGAACGTTCCCTGCGCGAGCGCCGGTGACAGGCGGTCGCCGCGGCCCGTGCCGACGGCTGTGCCGCCCATGAGCGCGAAGGGAACATCGGCGCCGAGCTGCGCGGCGAGCTCATGCAGCTCGTCGCGGCCGAGGTTGGTGCCCCACAGGTGGTCGCACGCGACGAGCGTGGCCGCGGCATCGGCCGAGCCGCCGCCCATGCCGCCCGCGATGGGCACGTGCTTCTCGATCTCGAGCGCGACGCCCCCGCGGTAGTCGGCCGCCCGCGCGAGCAGACGCGCCGCCTTGATGGCGAGGTTCGAACCGTCGGTCGCGAGCCCGCTGCAGTCGATCGGACCGGTGAACCGCACCGAGAAGTCGTCGGCGGGCCGGGCGTAGACCTCTTCGTAAAGCGAGATCGCCTGGTACGCGGTGGCGACCTCGTGGTAGCCGTCGTCGAGCAGCGAGCCGACCTTCATGAAGACATTGATCTTGCCGGGCGCCCGCACGTGCACCACTCGGTCTGTCGCCCCCGTGCTCATGGCTCCACCCTATTCGACCTCACCGCCTACCCTGAGAGAACCATGCAGTGCGACTACTTCGACGCCGGGCTCTGCCGCTCGTGCACGCTCATGGGTCGGCCGTACCCCGAGCAGCTCGCCGAGAAGGAGGCGCTCGCGAGCCGGTTGCTCACGCCCTTCGGCCCGGATGCGCAGTGGCTCGCAGCGGTGGCCAGCGCCGAGAGCGGCTTCCGCGCGAAGGCCAAGATGGTCGTCGGCGGCACGGTCGACTCCCCCACCCTGGGTATCCTCGACGGCGCGGGGCGGGGTGTCGATCTGCGACGCTGCGGCATCATCGCGCCGGGCATCCTCGCCGCCTTCCCCGCGCTCATCGCGGCCATCACGCGGGCCGGGCTCGAGCCCTACGACGTGCCGGCGCGGCGCGGCGAGCTCAAGCACCTCATCGTCACCGAGGCGCCGAGCGGCGCGCTCATGGTGCGCTTCGTCGTGCGCTCCGAGGGGGCCGTGGCGGGCATCCGCGCGGTGCTGCCGTGGCTGCAGGATGCCCTGCCGACCCTGCTCGTCGTCACCACGAACATCCACCCCGAGCACAAGGCCGTGCTCGAGGGCGAGGTCGAGCACGTGCTCACCGACGAAGCCGTGCTGCCGTTCGCCGTCAACGACCTCGAGCTGCGGGTGCGGCCGCAAAGCTTCGTGCAGACCAACACCGCGATCGCCGCGGCGCTCTACGCGCAAGCCCGCGAGTGGGTCGACAAGCTCGACCCCGCCTCGGTGTGGGATCTGTACTGCGGGGTCGGGGGGTTCGCGCTGCACTCTGCTGGTTCTGCGACGCGAGCCGTGCTCGGCGTCGAGGCCTCGCCCGACGCGGTCGCGAGCGCCGAGCTGGCCCGCGACGCGAGGTACCCGTCGCCGGGCGACCGGCAGCGCATCCGGTTCATCGCCGCCGACGCGACCGCGTTCGCCCTCGCGGCAACGGAGCTGCCCGAGCTCGTCATCGTCAACCCGCCGCGGCGGGGCCTCGGGGCCGAGCTCGCCGGCTGGCTGCAGCAGCGCGGGCCGCGGCACGTGGTCTACAGCAGCTGCAATGCCGAGTCGCTCGCGCGCGACCTCGCGGCGATGCCGGGCTACCGGCTGCGGCGGGCGCGCGTGCTCGACATGTTCCCCCAGTCGACCCACTTCGAGGTCATCACCCTGCTCGAGCGCGCCTGAGCCCGGCCGGCGCCAACCAAATGACGGAGATCAGCGCCGCGCACGCTCACCCGAGAGTGCAAGACGTGCAGATCTCCGTCATTTGGCAGAGGAATCGACTCCCTACTCGGGCGTGAGCACGCTGCGCGACTGCGCGGTGACGCTCGGCACGACGAGGCCGTAGATGCCGAGCGCGATGATCTCGACGGCCATGCCGAGCACGACCACGAGGGCGACGACGGCGAACCCCTCGGGGAAGGCGAGGGCGATGGGCAGCACGAGCAGCCCGTTGCGTGCTCCGCCGCTGAAGGTCACCGACCGCACTTGCGAGAGCGGGAGGCCGAAGGCCGTCGCGACGAGGATTCCGACGGGGGCGAGCACGATGACGTAGACGCCGAGCAGCGGCGCCACGGCCTCGAGCAGGGCGAGGCGCTCGCCCGCGCGCGGGATGAGCACGGCGGCCACGAGCCCGGCGGCGAGCGCGGTGGCCGGCGCGGTGAACGCCGCCCCGCGGCGCAGCCCGGCGGCGAACCGTGGCCGGCGCACGCCGACGAGCTGCAGCGCCGTGACGACCGCGGCTGGGGCGATGATGCCCGCGAGCACGGCGAGCGGCAGGCGTGAACCGTCGAGGCTCAGGAAGTTCTCGGCCGCCGTGAACAGCAGCATGAAGCCGGGCACCGTGATGATCTGGAGGACGAGCAGCACGGGCGCGACGCTCAGCAGGCTCTCGACCGCGCCGCCCGCGCGCCGCACGAACGCGGCCACGAGCCCGACGCCCGGTGCGAGCAGCATGAGCAGCAGGCCCGCCTGCAGGTCGGGGTCGGTCACGACCACCCGGCTGATGACGTAGACGAGAACGGGCGAGACGAGGAGGTTGAGCAGCAGCACGGCGGCGAGGAAGCGCCGGTCGAGCACCGCGCGTCCGAACGAGGCGAGAGGGACATCCAGCAGCGTGATGCCGATCGCGACGGCGACGACGGCCAGCAGCACCCCGTCGGGCACACCCGCCGCGGCGGGCACGAGCACGCCGACGAGGCTTCCGGCCCCGATGCCGACGAGCATGATGACGATCGTCGCGGCCGCCGAGAGCGAGCGGGGCGGCGCGGATGCTCCGCTCACGCCGTGGTCGCCCGAGCCAGCCGCAAGAACTCGGGCAGCCCGAGCATCTCGCCCCGCGCGGTCGGGTCGAGCCCGGCGGCCTCGAGCGCGGCGGTCGCGGCGGCCGACGAGCCGTAGACCTCGGCGAGCGCCTGCCGCAGCATCTTGCGGCGCTGCCCGAACGCGGCGTCGACGAGCTCGCCCATGCGCAGCCGTTCGGCCTCGGTGCCGGGCACCTCGTGCCGCGTCATGCCCACGAGCACCGAGTCGACGTTCGGCACGGGCCAGAACACCTGCCGGCTCACCTGCCCCTCGACCCGCCAGCGCCCGTACCAGGCGGCCTTGATCGAGGGGCCGCCGTAGACCTTCGACCCGGGCTCGGCCGCGAGCCGGTGCCCGACCTCGGCCTGCACCATGACGAGCACGCGGCGGATACCCGGCTCGAGCGCGAGCAAGTGCAGCAGCACGGGCACCGAGATGTTGTAGGGCAGGTTCGCGACGAGCGCGGTGGGGCGCGCGCCGCCGGGCGCGTCGGGCACGGCCGAGACCCGCAGGGCGTCGGCGGTGACGACGGCGAGCGCGGCCTCTGGCTGCAGCTCGCAGACCGTGAGAGGCAGCTGGGCAGCGAGACGGGCATCCACCTCGATCGCGACGACCGGATGCCCGGCCTCGAGCAGCCCCAGCGTCAGCGACCCGAGCCCCGGGCCGACCTCGAGCACGGGCTCGCCCGGCTGCAGGGCCGCGGTCGAGACGATGCGCCGCACGGTGTTGGCGTCGTGCACGAAGTTCTGGCCGAGCTTCTTGGTGGGGCTCACGCCCAGCAGCTCGGCGAGGTCGCGCACCTCCGCCGGGCCGAGCAGGGCGCTCACGAGCGGACTGCCGTGCCGGTCACGCGGATGCTCCGCGCTCGCCCGGGTAGTGCTCGGGCAGCGCGCCGCCGAGGTCGCCGAGGTCGTTCGGATCACCGGGGAGCTCGTGCGCCGCCCACGGGTCGCCGGGAGCGACGACGGGGTTCGCGTCCCACGAGCCGTAGACGAGCTCGGTGTTCGAGCTCAGCTGCGCGGCGAGCATCGAGGCGTCGGTGCCGAGGTGGTCGGCGATCGCGCGCACCGTGAACGGCAGCAGGTAGGGGCCGTTCGGGCGCCCGCGGTAGGGGTGCGGGGTGAGGAAGGGCGCGTCGGTCTCGACGAGCAGCAGCGCGCGCGGCAGCACGTCGAGCGCGTCGCGCAGGTTGCGGGCGTTCTTGAACGTCACCGTGCCCGCGAAGCTCGCGTACCAGCCGCGCTCGGCGAGCACGCTCGCCAGCTCGACGTCGCCGCTGAAGCAGTGGAAGACGACCTTCTCGGGCGGGCCGACGCGCAGCAGCGTCGCCACGATGTCGTCGTGAGCGTCGCGGTCGTGAATCTGCAGGGCCAGCCCGTGCTTCTTGGCGATCTCGATGTGGGCTTCGAAGGCGGCGAGCTGCGCGTCGCGTCCACGACCCGGCTCGGTGCGGAAGTAGTCGAGGCCCGTCTCGCCGATGGCGACCACGCGGGGCTGCGCGGCGAGTTCGTCGATCACCGCGAGGGCGGCATCCAGCTCGCCCGCCTCGGCGAGCGCCGGGGCCTCGTTGGGATGGATGGCGACCGCGGCGAGCACCCGGGGCTCGCGCGCCGCGACGGCGGCCGACCAGCGGCTCGTGAGCACGTCGGTGCCGACCTGCACGACGCCACGCACGCCGACGGCGGAGGCGCGGTCGAGGTGCTCGCGGTAGTGCATCGGGTTCTCGCCGTCGGCGATCTCGAGGTGCGTGTGGTTGTCGTAGACGGGCACCACGAGCGCCTCGGGGCTCGGCGGGTAGCTGAGGTCGCGCGTCGTGCCCTCCATGATCGCGCGGGCGCGCACATGGGGATCGAGTTGCTCGGTCACGGTATCGCCTCCCCTACGACCGTACCGCGTGGGGCTGGACGTACCCCGGGGTTGACGCGGCTCAACCGACAACTCTTGGTCTCCGGTGCTGCAAGTAGCCGCATTGAATATCGCCGCTCAATCCTCCATGTCGCGTCGTAGCACTGACCTCAGGAATCGCACTTTCGCGTCACACCATAGAGCCGACGATCGAAACCCGCGCGGGCGACCCGGTACGGGAAAAAACACGAGAAATAACCCGCGTTCGGCGGTCAGATCCTGGCACATGTCTTTCTGGCAAAGTCACATCGCGGCGCGGCGAACACGCTTACCGTGTGCCCGCCAGCACCAAAGGCTAGATCCCTCAACGGATCGGGCTAGAAGAGCATTGAAGTGACCCGAAGTCGGACCAAGATCAGAAGTCAGGGCCGCTTCCGCGAGAGAGTGATAATCGAGAAACGCAGGTACTCACCGACATCATGATGGATGTCAACGATGTCCCATCCCTGGGTCTGCTGCACGGATAGGTGACATCTGACATGGCTTGCCCGAGGGGGTGGGCC
>CAZILZ010000025.1:0-9593 GCA_964540305.1 uncultured Microbacteriaceae bacterium
TGCACGAGCAGGTGCACATCATCGGTGCTGGCCTGCTCGGCACGAGCATCGGTCTCGCCCTGAGCGCGCGGGGCGTCGACGTGACGCTCGCCGACCAGTCGCCGACGGCCGTGCGGCTCGCGGTGGACTACGGCGCGGGCCGTGCCGCGCGCGCCGACGACCGACCCGGCCTCGTCGTGGTCGCGGTGCCGCCGGATGTCACGGCCGCGACGGTCGCGCGGGCCCTCGACGAGCATTCCGAGGCCATCGTCACCGATGTCGCGAGCGTCAAAGGCAGCGTGCTCGACGAGCTGCGCGCGCTCGGTGCCGACGTCAGCCGCTACCTCGGCACGCATCCCATGGCGGGCCGCGAGCGAGGCGGGCCCATCTCGGCGCGCGCCGACCTCTTCCTCGGCCGACCGTGGGTGCTCGCGGGGCACGACGGCATCAGCTACCGGCGCGCGGGTGCGATCGAAGACCTCATCCTCGACGTCGGCGCGGTGCCGATCGAGATGAGCGTCGACGAGCACGACCGCTCGGTCGCGATGGTCAGCCACGTGCCGCAGCTCGTCGCAAGCGCCATGGCGGCGCGGCTGCGCACGGCGTCGAACGGTGCGGTCGGTCTCGCGGGGCAGGGCGTGCGCGACGTCACGCGCATCGCCTCGAGCGACCCCGGCCTGTGGGTGCAGATCTTGTCGGCGAACGCGGTACCGGTCGCCGAGATCCTCACCGACCTCCGGACGGATGTGGATGCTCTGCTCGCCGCCCTCGCCGACCCCGAGGCGCCCGGCTCGCGCCGTGCCCTCGCCGAGCTCATCGCCGCCGGCAACGCCGGAGTCGCCCGCATCCCCGGCAAGCACGGCGACGACCGCCGCTTCGCGCAGCTCGTCGTCATGATCGACGACACCCCGGGCCAGCTCGCGCGGCTGCTCACCGAGATCGGCGAGCTCGGCATCAACATGGAGGACCTGCGGCTCGAGCACTCGCCCGGGGCCCCCATCGGCTTCGCCGAGGTCTCGGTGCTGCCCGAGGTCGAGCAGCGCCTCATCGACGAGCTCTCGGTGCGCGGCTGGCGCATCGCGGGCGCGAGCTGAGCATCCGCCCCTCACACCCCCGAAAGGACCTTCCGTGAGCGACATCATCGTGGCCGTCGACGGCCCCGCCGGCAGCGGCAAGTCGAGCGTGAGCCGCGAGGCCGCGCGCCGTCTCGGCTTCGCCTACCTCGACACCGGCGCCGCCTACCGCGCACTCGCCTGGCACTGCCTCGACGAGGGCGTCGACGTCGAGGATGCCGCGGCGGTGGCCGCGCGCCTGCCCGGGTTCGACTACGCCATCGGCATGCAGCCCGACCGCTACTTCGTGCGCGTGGGCGGGGAGGACATCACGCCCGACATCCGCGAGCCGCGCGTGACGGCCGTCGTGAGCGCCGTCGCCCGTGTACCCGAGGTGCGCGCGGGGCTCACGGCGCTGTTCCGTCAGCTGATCGCGCAAGCCGCCGAACCGGGCGTCATCGTCGAAGGTCGCGACATCACGACGGTCGTCGCACCGGATGCCGCGGTGCGGGTTCTGCTGACGGCGTCGCCAGAGGCTAGACTGGCCAGAAGGTCGGCGGAGCTGAGCGCCGCGTCGACCGAGGCGACCGCGCAGCAGCTGGCCTCGCGGGATGCCCAAGATTCTCGCGTGGTCGACTTCATGAACGCCGCCGACGGAGTCACCACTCTCGACTCCACCGACCTCGACGTCGAGCAGACGGTGCAGGCGCTCATCGACATCGTGCGTGCGGGGGCCTGACCGGGCTCTCGTGCGAAACACACGCCGCCCGCGGGCGGCGGAACAAATGGGAGGATCCCATGACCGAGAACCCTGTCAACCCTGAGCACGACGCTGCCGACCGCGGCGCCGACGCCGCACGCGACGAGATGCGTGACGCCACCCGGCACGCCGCTCGCGACGCCGCCGGCAACGACGACGCCGAGTTCGCCAATGCCGAGGCGGCCGAAGCCGTCGCCGCGCGCCTCGCCGAGCTCGACGACGATCTCGCCGCGAAGCGCGCCGACGCCCTCATCGCGGGCCTCGCCGCCTACGAGCTCGACGACGACGACCTCGAGCTGCTCGAAGGCGCCGAGCTGGGGGAGGACGGCATCATCACGATGCCCGCCCTGCCCGTGCTCGCGATCGTCGGCCGCCCGAACGTCGGCAAGAGCGCGCTCGTCAACCGCATCATCGGTCGCCGCGAGGCCGTCGTCGAAGACACGCCCGGCGTGACCCGCGACCGCGTCATGTACAAGGCCGAGTGGAACGACCGCAAGTTCACCCTCGTCGACACCGGTGGGTGGGAGCCCGACGCCTCGGGCATCAACGCCTCCGTCGCGGCGCAGGCCGAGGTCGCTGTCGATCTGGCGGATGCGGTGCTCTTCGTCGTCGACGCCATGACCGGCCCGACCGCGACCGATGAGTTCGTCGTCAAGATGCTGCGCCGCTCGAAGAAGCCCGTCATCCTCGCCGGCAACAAGGTGGATGACGCGCGCCAAGAGCCCGAGGCCGCCGCGCTCTGGGGCCTCGGCCTCGGCCAGCCGTGGCCCGTCTCGGCTCTGCACGGCCGCGGTGTCGCCGACCTGCTCGACCACATCCTCACCGTGCTGCCCGAGGTCTCGACGGTCGCGAAGCAGGAGTTCGGCGGCCCCCGCCGGGTCGCCCTGCTGGGTCGCCCGAACGTCGGCAAGTCGAGCCTGCTCAACAAGGCCGCGCGCGAGGAGCGCGTCGTCGTCAACGAGATGGCGGGCACGACGCGCGACCCCATCGACGAGCAGATCGAGCTCGGCGGCAAGGTGTGGCGCTTCGTCGACACGGCAGGCATCCGTCGCAGGGTGCACCTGCAGCAGGGTGCCGACTTCTACGCCTCGCTGCGCACAGCCGCGGCGCTCGAGAAGGCGGAGGTGGCCGTCGTGCTCATCGACGTGACCGAGCCGCTCAGCGAGCAGGACGTGCGCATCATCGACCTCGTGCTCGAGTCGGGCCGCGCGCTCGTGCTCGCGTTCAACAAGTGGGATCTGCTCGACGACGAGCGCCGCCGCTACCTCGAGCGCGAGATCGAGCAAGACCTGCACCACGTCGCGTGGGCGCCGCGCGTCAATATCTCGGCGCGCACGGGCCGACACCTCGAGAAGCTCGTTCCGGCCCTCGAGGTCGCGCTCGAGTCGTGGGATACGCGTATCGCGACCGGCAAGCTCAACGCCTTCGTGGCCGAGCTGACGGCCGCGCATCCGCACCCCGTTCGTGGAGGCAAGCAGCCGCGCATCCTGTTCGCGACGCAGGCCTCGACCCGCCCGCCGACGTTCGTGCTCTTCACCACGGGCTTCCTCGACCCGCAGTACCGCCGGTTCATCACGCGCCGGCTGCGCGAGGTCTGGGGCTTCGAGGGCACCCCCATTCAAGTGAACATGCGTGTTCGTGAAAAGCGTCAGCGTTAGGCACGCACCCTAGGCTGACGGCATGGCCTCGATCTCTGCCGTCTGCATGGTGCACGAGCTGCGTGCCGACAAACCGGGTACGCGCAGCGTGACCGCGATCGACAAGCGCGCCGTCGAGGGCTCGGTGCGGGTCGACGACTTCGGGCTCGTCGGTGATGTGCAGGTCGACCGCAAGCATCACGGCGGGCACGAGAAGGCCCTCTACCTCTACAGCCAATCCGACGCCGACTTCTGGGCCGAGGCCCTCGGGCGCGAACTGCACCCCGGGTGGTTCGGTGAGAACCTGCGGGTCGACGGTCTCGACGTCAACGCCGCCCGGGTCGGTGAGCGCTGGCGCATCGGCGAAGGCTCCGACGCGATCGAGCTCGAGTTCACGATGCCGCGAAGCCCCTGCCAGACCTTCGCGCGCTGGGTCGGGGGCGATGACGCCCAGGGCTGGGTCAAGCGCTTCGCCGACTCCCGACGGCTCGGTGCCTACGCCCGTGTCGTGCGGCGCGGAGCCGTGCGGGCGGGCGACCCGATCACCGTGCTCGCGGTGCCCGACGTCGCTCCGACGATCGCGGGCGCCTTCCGCCCCGAGTAGGGCGGGCGCTACGGCAACCCGGGTTACCGGCGCCCGGGTTATCGCACCGGGCGTTAGCGCAGCCCGGGTTACCGGAGCCCCCGTTACCCCAGCGGGCGTTGCCTCAGCCGCCGCGCCGCCGCGAACTCCGTCACCACGCCGGGATGCCCGAGCGGGGTCGCGAGCACCGAGTCGGGTGGGCGCGCGGCGAGGTCGGCAAACCCTGCGGCGGCGAGCAGCTGGTCGTCGAGGTGCAGCAGCTCGGCGTCGACGAGGGGCCACGGCTCGTGGGTGTTGCGCGCGTGGATCGTGCGACCGAGGTGCCGCTCGTGAAACCCCCAGCGCGCGGTGAGGAACCGGCTGAGCTCGGTATCGACGGGCGCCGTGCCGGGGCGGGCGTGGATGCGCGTGCTCGGGCGCGCGCCCGTGCGGCGTCGCCCGCGGTACTCGATCGTGGTGTCGTCGAGGCGACGTTCGGAGCGCATCCACTGGTACGGAAGCCCGAAGAGCGCGCGTGCGGCGAGCACCGACGGCAGCTGCTCGGCATCGAGCGACCGGAACACGACACCGCGCCGCCCCTCGTCGTCGATCGAGTACGTGCGCACGTTGATCTCGATGAACGTGCCGAGCGCCGGCACGGGCGGCAGAGGCAGGAAGGCGTGGCCGCTCAGCACGAAGGGGATGAGCCCAACCCACGCGTCGCCGTTCTCGTCGACGTCGGGGCGAGTGCCGGCGGGCAGCATCGGGGCGACCACCGCGGGGTCCACACGCCAGTGCAGGAAGACGAAATCGCTCCACCGCTGGCGGATGACGGCGCGGCCGGGCAGCGGCGGGGCGGTCGCGGTCATCATCACGTTCCCATCATCCTCGCTTAGCCTGACACCACGATGACCTACGATCCTCTGTCCAGTACGCCGCCGCCCCTGCCGACGGGCGCTGCACGCGATCCCGGCGACGCCTGGGTCGAGGGCGACAACGGGCAGCGCTACTGGGGGCGCTTCGGTGCGGCGGGCCTGCTGGCGTGGCACCCCGAGGCGGGCATCCTGCTGCAGCATCGCGCCGTATGGTCTCACCACGGCGGAACGTGGGGGCTACCGGGCGGCGCCCGCAAGCAGGGCGAATCGGCGGTCGACGCGGCCGTGCGCGAGGCGGGGGAGGAGGCCGGAGTGCCGGCCGACGCCGTCGAGCCGCTGTTCGAGAGCCTCTTCGACCTCGGCTTCTGGTCGTACACGACCGTCGCGGTGCGGGTCGTGCGGCTGTTCGCCCCGATCGTCGCCGACGCCGAGAGCGTCGCCCTGCGCTGGGTCGCCCTCGACGACGTGGATGCTCTGCCCTTGCACCCCGGATTCGCGGCGAGCTGGCCGGATCTGCGCGCGCGGTTGCCCGCGCTCTAGCCCGCTGAGCGGCCAGGCGCTGTCGGGCCAGGCGCTGTCGGCTAGGCGCTGTCGGCTCGGCGCTGTCGAGCTCAGGCGCTGTGGAGCTCAGGCGCTGTCGGCCTCACGCGCTGTCGGGCTCGGCGGCCTCGAGCCGCTTGAGCGCCTCGAGCGCGTCGTCGGCCGCATCGCGGAACGGGTGCAGCACGGTCGAGACCGTGCCGTCGATGAGCGCTCGTCGATACAGGTGCGCCTGGTCGTCGGTGTGCACGGTCACCGCGATGGGGCACGTCGCGCCCGCGCGGCGCAGGGCGGCGGCGAGCACGAGGTTGGTGTCGACGTCGGGCACGGTCGAGATGATGAAGCGCGCGGCGTGCACGGGCAGGGTGGCGGGGAACTCCGGGCTGCGGGCGTCGCCGAACACGACGTCGACGTGGGTCTCGAGCTGAGCATCCTGCAGGCGCACCTCTGCGAACGGATCCCACTCGACCAGCAGCACGCGGCACCCCTCGCCGACGAGCTCGCGGATGAGCTGACTGCCGAAGCGGCCGTGCCCGAAGACGATCGCGTCGTAGTGCTCGCCGGTCGCGGGTGCCTCGGTGCGCGTCACCCGCCGCTGCACGCGGTCGAGCAGCGGCTCGAGCCGGGTGGCGATCGCCTCGGAGTGCGGGATGAGATAGCTCGAGCCGGCGATCGTGATGAGCGCGACGAGCGTGACGAGCCCCACGGCCTCGTCGTCGACGAGCCCGATGTCGCGCGTCAGGGCGATGAGGATGAGGCTGAACTCGCTGATCTGCGCGATCGCGAGGCCGGCGAGGAAGCCGACGCGGGCCGGGTAGCCCATGAGGCTCATGATGCCGATCATGATGATCGGGCTGCCGACGAGCACGAAGAGCGAGAGCGCGATCGCGAGGGGCACCTGTGCTCCGATGGCGCCGAAGTCGAGCTCGGCGCCGAGCACGATGAAGAAGAACAGCAGCAGGAAGTCGCGCAGCCCGCTGAGCGAGGCGTGCACCTGCTCGCGGTAACGCGTGGAGGCGAGGGCGAAGCCGGCGAGGAAGGCCCCGACCTCGATCGAGAAGCCGAGCACGTCGGTGAGGGCGGCGACGCCGATCGCCCACGCGACACTCCACACGATGAGCAGCTCTTGGCTCGTCGCGACGCGGTCGAGCAGCCACGGCAGCACCCAGCGCATCGCGACGCCGATGCCGACGAGCAGCCCGCCGCCGCCGAGCAGGATGCGCAGCGCTTCGGCGCCCACATCGAGGCTCGCGCCCTCCGCGGCGCCCGAGCCGAGGCTCGTGAGCACGATCATGACGACGATGACGACGACGTCTTGCACGATGAGCAGCCCGAGCGCGACCCGGCCGTGCAGCTCGTCGAGCTGCCGCTGATCGCCGAGCAGCTTGACGACGATGATGGTCGACGAGAACGTGATCGCCACGCCCACGACCGCGGCGGCGACGAGGTCGAGCCCGAACAGCAGGGCGATGCCGAACCCGACGACGGCGGTGACGGCGATCTGCCCGAGTCCGGTGGCGAGCGCGACGGTGCCCACCGACCGCACGAGGTTCACGTCGAGCTTCAACCCGACGAGGAACAGCAGGATGGCGATGCCGATCTCGGCGAACAGCTCGAGCGCTTCGGCCTCGTGCACCCAGTCGAGCGCGGTCGGGCCGACCACGACGCCGACGAGGATGAACGCGATGATGAGCGGTTGCCGAGCCCGATGGGCGAGGAACGCCACTGTCGCGGCGAGCACGAGGATGAGCCCCGTGATGCCGAAGGTGTCGAGCTCGAGCGCCATGGCACCATCCTGCCCCACGGCGGCGTCGGCGACCCGGCCAGCGACCCGGCCGGCGACCCGGCCGGCGGTCAGGGCAGCGGTCAGGAAAGGCGCGGCCACCACGCGGGTAGTAGCTTGTTCCACCGTCGAGCCAGCAGCGCGCGGTCACGGGGTGCGGGCTCCCGCAGCCACACCTCGATCACGGCGATCGTCAGCGCGGCGACGGCGGCCGCAGCGGTCTCGCCGAACAGCGCAGGGTCGTCGTCGATGTCGGGCAGGGTGAGGGCTCCGTGCCGGATGAGCAGCTGGGTCGAGCGGGCGAAGTGGTCGGCGAGCATCCAGGCGAGCCCTGAGCTGCCGTCGGAGAGTTCGCGCGCGTAGATCACCGCGTGCCGTTCGATGTGGTCGAAGACGTCGATGGCCGATTGGCTCATGGCCGATATGACGGTCGACGGGTCGGCAGGATCGAGCACGTCGCGCCGGATCGTGTCGAGTTCGCTGCGGAGTGCACTGCGCAAGACGTCGACGGGGTCGGTTCCGTGCTGGTACACGGTGGAGCGGTGCACGCCGGCCGCCTGCGCCAGTGCAGCCCCGGTGATGGATACCGCCGGTCGGGTGCGCGCCAGTTCGAGCACCGCGGCGTGCAGTCGATCTCGGGAGCGCACCCAGCGCAGGTCATGCGTCTCGGGCTCGGCCATGCGCTCATCGTAGACGGCGCGGCAGCCCTGGGCCGGAGGTCGGTCTGGGGGTCGGTCAGGAGGTCGGGGTGGAGAGCCCGGCGGGGGGCGGGGCCGCGCGGTCGTGGTGCGGCAGGAACGGCAGCATGCACTCCGTGACGAGGGGCGCGACAGCCGTCGTCGCGAACGCGTCAGGGTGCACCCAGCGCAGCTCGGCGATCTCGGCCCCCGCGCCGATCGCCTCGGTGGCGCCGCGCTCGAGCGCCGGCACGCGGAACACCTCGGCCTCGACGAGCATGCCCGCCTCGTTGGCGGCGGGGGCGAGGAAGGTGCCGAGCGGTGCGAGGGCATCCGGGGCGATGACGAGCCCCAGCTCTTCGTGCAGCTCGCGCGCGAGGGTCTGCGCGCCCGTTTCGCCGGGCTCGTACTTTCCGCCCGGCTGCATGAACACGCTCGTGCCAGCCTTGCGCACGAGCAGCAGCCGCCCGAACTCGTCGACGATGAGCGCTGCCGCGACGCGAATGACCGCGTCGGTCGCCTCGGCGAGGAGCGCAGCAACCGCCGCCAGCGACTCGTCGCGGGTCTCGACGAGGGGCGCAGCTTCCGCCGCGAGCGACTCGACGCGGGCCTCGACGAGGGGCGCGGCTTCCGCCGCGAGCGAATGGTCGCGGGTCTCGGCAAGGGGCGCAGCCTCCGCCGCGAGCGACTCGTCGCGGGTCTCGGCGTCGTCGGCTGACGAGCCCGGTGTCGCAGGGGTCGTGCTCATCTAGTGGGTGCTCCCGCCCGGCAGGTCGGCGTCGTGGTGCGTTCCCTCGCGATGGTGCGACAGCGTCGTCGTGATGGCGATGCGGATTCCCCGCTCGAGCTCGTCGAGCGTGAACTGCGGCCCGCCGCCCAGCTGGGGTGTGGCCGGCACATGGATGAACCCGGCCCGCAGCGCGCGCCCTTCGGCGCCGTGCCGCGCGGCCCGGCTCTCGACGATGCCCATGAGCTCGTAGAAGACGTGATTGCAGACGTAGCTGCCTGCGGTGAGCGAGACGTCGCTGGGAATGCCCGCGGCATCCAGGGCATGGGCGATGGCTTTGACGGGCAGGCCGGTGAAGCGCGCGGCGGGGCCGCCGTGCTCGATCTCGGCGTCGCGCGGCTGGGTGCCGTCGTTGTCGGCGATGCGCGCGTCGGCGAGGTTGACGGCGATGCGTTCGGGCGTGATCGCGTGGCGCGACTCGGCGAGGCCGAGCGCGATGACGATGTCGGGCTGGTGGGCCTCGATCGCCGCGGCGAGCAGGGGAGCGGCGCGTGCGAACGACACCGGCAGCACCTCGCCGACGACGCGGCAGTCGGGATGCCCGAGCTCGGCCAGTCGTCGCGCAACCTCGCCGCTCGGGTTGAGGGGTGCGTCGGCGAAGGCTTCGAACCCGGTGACGAGCACGGTGGGCAGGGCGGTCGACGTCATGCGCCCAGCCTGGCACGGGAGCTCGCCCGTGCCGGCATCGGGGCCGCGTGCCGCGCGGTTGCAGACGGCGTCAAGCGCTGTGCGGTCACAGTCGGTGTCATGCGCTGTGCGGTCACAGTCGGTGTCATGCGCTGTGCGGTCACAGTCGGTGTCATGCGCTGCGCGGTCAGAGCCGGTGTCACGCGCCGAGCGCGTCGAGCAGCGCCCGACTGCGCGTCGGCATGTCGCGGGCGTGCTCGCCTGAACCCCTGCCTGAACCCCTGCCTGAACCCCTGCCTGAACCCCTGCCTGAA
>CAZILZ010000026.1:0-7969 GCA_964540305.1 uncultured Microbacteriaceae bacterium
CCAGCCGCACTGGCGGCGTGACTACAACCTGTCACCTATCCGTGCAGCAGACCCCCTCATCGACGAAGCGGTTAAGCTCCCCCGAGATTTGCAGCTGGCCCTGCGTGATCGGTGGGGTGCCTTGGAAGTTGCCCTCGCGGGCCCACTTGACTTCGACGATTCGATACTCGATCACGGGCGCACCCCTTCGTAGCATGTTGGAAGATCAAGCTCGATGCTAATTGATTGAGTTCCCGCGCAGACGATGAATCAGGCGACTGTCTGTCTGGCGTGTCGCCTCCAACGATGGTTACGGTAGGTCCTTCAGCGATGCTGGCGGCCGGCCGGTCGAACTCTTCACCCACGTTCGACCTCATCGCAACCCTCCTTGTTAACCCGCGAGAAGACCGTGCCGATGACTGATCCGACGACCCGCGCCGCCGCACCACGCGGCCGTGCGCCGGTGCCCACCCCGCGCCGCCGACGGGTCGACGTCGATGTGAGTCCGACGATCGGGCCTGCACCGGACGGTGCAGACCTCGAGTTCGACATCGAGTGCCGGCTCGAGCCGCGAGCGTTACGGGGAGACCCTCACCCGGTGATCATCCATCGCGATTGGAGCATCACGACCCCGCATGACATCGCCGCAGAGCGAGTCGCGATGGCGTTCGGTGCCTACACGTCGTGCGTGCCGCTCGTCGAGGTCACGGTCAACGCACTCCGCGCGGCGACTCCCGCGCTTATGCGCCGGCAAGAGGTGGCGCCCCGTCGCTTCGGCAAGACGATGTGGCGACTACCACGTAGCGTGCAGGTGGCCGACTGCTGCGAGAACCGGTCGTTTCGCGGCCTGGCGGAGGCCACTACCCACGCCCACCACGTCTCGCACCTCGCACGGCTCTGGGATGCGCCGGTGTGGCAGCTGCGCGAGACGGTCGCGATCGCCGCGGCGCGATGGGAGTGCTGGAACCGCCAACGTGCGTCAGACAGCGGTGCCGACTTGCTTGTGCGCGAAGAAGACGGGGTCGATGAGCTCTGGAACCTCGGCATCGGCGCCGATGACATCACGCGGCTTGCCCACATCGTCTCCGTGATCGACGGCCCCCTCCCCGTCGCCTACTTCGTCGGCGCCCGGTACGGCCTCGCCGACCCGGAATGGGTGCAGACGGTCGTTGAGGGTCGCCCTGACCCCGACTTCGCTACGTGGCTGGTCTCTCTCGACGCACCCGTGAGCCGCAGTGATGCCAATCGGTGGCGGGCGTGGCTCGCACTCGGGCTGCCCCGGGATCAGGTGCGGTTCGCCACTGAGTACGCCGGACCCGCCGAGACGATCTCCGCCATCACCGTCGCCACAGGATGGCCGCCCGAACTCGCCGCGCGCACCTGGCTGCGCTGGGTGAGGGTGGGGTGCTGTCCCGAGCCCAAGCACTTCGCCATACTGGCGGCGCGCGGAGTCGGCGAGGTTGTGCCTCCGTCGGCCGCCATCGATCGCCTCGTTGGCGTTGTTGGCGAGTCGTCGGTGATCGACTCCCCACTCACCGGCGAACGTCGAACCGAACTCGCCGTCATGCTCGCACTGCTGGGCACGGTCGCCGAGGTCTCCTTCGAGGTGGGTCGGGGTTCGACGACTCCGCAGGCACTTCATGCCGCCGGTAGCCGATTCTTCGCCCCGCACCGCGAACTTCCAGAACCATCGATCACCACGCGAATCCGGCGCCGAACCCGTACCAACGAGAAGTGAGCTCATGGCCATCAGAACCCGCACCGACTACACCCACGCCCTCGAGGCTCTCGGCATCTGCGTGAGCGCGCGCATCCCCGTACTGCTGTGGGGCAACCCCGGCGAGGGCAAGACCGCCGCCGTCGAGTCGGCCCGCGAACTCGGCTGGCTCGTCGAGACGGTCATCATCACCCACTCCGAGCCGTCAGACTTCGCCGGGCTGCCCGTCGTGACGAGTGACGGCTCGGTGAGCTTGGCTCCCCCGGGCTGGGCTAAGAGGCTGGCCGAGCATCCGGGGCGGGCGATCGCGTTCTTCGACGAGTTCTCGACCGCCTCGCCGTCGCTGCAGGCCGCGGCGCTGCGGCCGCTCACGCACTACGAGGTCGGGTCGATCCAGCTGCCCGACACCGTGGCGTTCGTCGCGGCCGCGAACCCTGCCGACGTCGCCGCCGCCGGGTGGGAGCTCGCGGCCCCGACCGCGTCGCGCTTCGTGCACCTCGACTGGGGGATGCCCTACGAGGTGTTCGCCGACGGTCTGATCACCGGCAGGTGGCCGTCGCTGCCCGTGCACGAGCATCCCGAGAACTACGACCGGTACCTGGCCGACGAGCGCGTGCTCGTGGCCGGGTACCTGCGGGTGCGCGAATCGCAGCTCTCGGTCATCCCCTCGGTGGCAGCCGAGCGCGGGCGGGCGTTCCCGACCCCGCGAACGTGGGACTACGCCGCCCGCCTCTCGGCCTTCGCCCGAGCCGTGGATGCCGGTGCCGAGGTGCGGCGCCTGCTGGTGGCAGGCTGCGTCGGTGACGCCGCGTCGCACGAGTACCTGCGGTGGGCGGCCGAGCACGACCTGCCCGACCCCGAACTGCTGCTCGGCGATCCGGGCTCGGCCGACTTCACCGGCGCCCGACCCGACCGGGTCTACGTGACGCTGCAGGGTGTGCTCGCGGCGTTCTCGCGCGACGACACGGCCGAGCGCTGGCGCGCGGCGATCGAGGTGTGCGCTCGCGCAGGTGATCAGGTCGGCATCGACCCCGTGATTCCGACTGTTCGCTCGCTGATGCGGCCGGGCGTCCGCCCTCCCGGCGCCGCCGTGCCGTCATCGATCACGATCTTCGCTCCCGCGCTCGCCCTCGCGGGGCTCATGCCCGCACCGTGACCGCCCTCGACCTGCAGAAGATCGCCGCGGCGAAGCTCTGGCTCATCAGCCCGGCCCCCGATCCATCCCGTCTCGACGCCCCGCGCAACGTCGCCTACCTCGCGCATGCGCTGTACGCGCTCGTGCCGGTGGCGAGCACCGAAGTCGATTCGATGACGTGCGATGAGTGGTGGCGCATCTACGTCAACCCCGACTGGCTCATCTCGGCCACCGTGCCCGAGGTGGGGTCGCAGCTCGCCCACCTCACCTGGCACCTGCTCTCGGAGCACACCGAGCGCGCCCGCACCCAGGGCGTCGATCGCTCGACCGTCACCGAGTGGAACACAGCGACCGACATGGCGATATCTCGCACTCTGGCGGTCGAGTTCTTGAAACCCGATCCGTTTCCGCTGCCCGCCGACATCAACGCCCGCGGCGGGCTGTCGGCCGAGGAGTACTTCGCGATGCTGTCCGGCCTCCCCGCGAACCAGCACCCCCTCGAGGCAGGGTTCGACGAGCCGCGAGGGTGCGGCAGCGGAGCCGACGGGGTCGCCCGATCGAGCGAGCTCTGGCCCGACCGCGACATCGGGGAAGTCGGCGAGATGGAGGCCCGCGATATCCGCCGCCGCGTGGCGATCGAGTACCGCGACCACGCGTCGAAGCGCGGACACGAACCCGGGGATGCCCTGCGGTGGGTGAAGCAGACCCTCGAGCCGACCGTGCCCTGGCAGCCGCTGCTCGCCGGTGCCGTGCGCCGCGCCATCGGATGGGCGGCCGGCCGCGGCACCTACACCTACTCCCGCCCCTCCCGCCGGGCAAGCAGCGTGCCCAACGTCGTGATGCCCGGTCAGCACCGCCCCGTGCCGCGTGTCTCGATCATCGTCGACACCTCGGGGAGCGTCGATGACCGGATGCTCGCCCGCGCCCTCGGCGAAGTCGACGCCGTCATCGCGGCCCTCGGCGTGCCGGGTTCCCACCTCACGCTCTACTCGGTCGACGCCGCGGTGCACACCGTGAAGAAGCTGCGCAGCGCCCGAGATGCTCAGCTCGTCGGCGCCGGCGGCACCGACCTGCGCATCGGCCTGCGTGCTATCGAGGCCGAACGCCCACGCCCCGACGTCGTGATCGTCTTCACTGACGGCGACACTCCGTGGCCGGCGAGCCCGCCGCCCGGCGCCGCGGTCATCGTCGCACTGCTCGCCGAGCCATCGACAGCACCTCGCACCCCCGCCTGGGCGGTACCCGTGCTGTGCGCCTAGGTCTCCGCGCTACTCGGTCTCGATGCGCGGGAAGAGCGCCTCGAGCGGCTGCGTCTGCGTGCCGGCGGGCAGCTGGCCCCACTGGCCGGCGGTCGGGATGCTCTGGTCGAGCAGCGCGCCGAGCGCACCCTCGGCTCCGAGGGCGACCCACAGCTTCTGGGCGGCCTGCGGCGTGACGGGCGAGAGCAGCACGGCGAGCGCGCGCAGCCCCTCGGCCGCGGTGTAGAGGATCGTGTGCAGGCGTGCCGCCTGCGACTCGTCCTTCGCGACCTTCCACGGCTCCTGCAGCGTGATGTAGCCGTTGAGCTCGTCGACGATCGTCCACACGGCCGCGATCGCGTCGTGGATGGCGAACGTGTCGATGGCGCGCTGTGCGGCGGCCACAGCATCCGCCACCGTCTTCTGAATGCCCAGCTCGGCATCCGTGGGCTGGCCAGCCGCGGGCACGACGCCGTCGCAGTACTTGCCGAGCATGGCGATGACGCGCGAGGCGAGGTTGCCGAAGCCGTTGGCGAGCTCGGCCTGGTAGCGGGCCGAGAGGTCCTCCCAGCTGAACGAGCCGTCCTGCCCGAAGTTGATGGCGCTCATGAAGTAGTAGCGGAACGCGTCGCTGCCGAAGACGTCGGTGATCTGATGGGGCGCGATGCCGGTGAGCTTCGACTTCGACATCTTCTCGCCGCCGACGAGCAGCCAGCCGTGGCCGAAGACGCGCGCGGGCGGCTGCAGGCCGGCGGCCATGAGCATGGCCGGCCAGATGACGGCGTGGAAGCGCGCGATGTCCTTGCCGACGAGCTGCACGGCCGGCCAGCGGCGCTGGAAGTTCTCGTCGTCGCTGCCCCAGCCGATCGCCGAGATGTAGTTGAGCAGCGCGTCGAACCACACGTAGGTGACGTGGCTGTCGTCCCAGGGGATGCGCACGCCCCAGTCGAAGCTCTGACGCGAGATCGACAGGTCGTCGAGGCCGCGGCGCACGAACGAGACGATCTCGTTGCGCAGGCTGCCGGGCTGGATGAAGTCGGGCTGCGTCTCATAGAGGTCGAGGAGGCGCTGCTGGAAGCTGCTGAGGGCGAAGAAGTAGTTCTTCTCCTTGAGCACCTCGACGGGGCGGCCGTGGATCGAGCACACCAGCTGACCGGCGAACTCGCCGGTGCCGGTGACGAGGTCGTCGACCTGCTTGTACTCCTCGCACCCGACGCAGTAGTAGCCCTCGTACTCGCCCTCGGTGATGAACCCGTCGTCGTAGAGCTTCTGCAGGAACTGCTGCACGACCGTCTCGTGGCGCGGCTCGGTCGTGCGGATGAAGTCGTCGTTGGCGATGTCGATGGTGTCGAGCAGGGGCTTCCACGCCGTGTCGACGAGCCTGTCGGCCCACTCCTGCGGCCTGACGCCGTTGGCGACGGCCGTACGCAGGATCTTCTGACCGTGCTCGTCGGTTCCCGTGAGCGACCACGTGTCGACGCCCGACTGCCGGTGCCAGCGCGCGAGAACGTCGGCGGCCACCTCGGTGTAGGCGTGCCCGATGTGGGGTACGTCGTTGACGTAGAAGATCGGGGTGGCGATGTAGAAGCGGTTGGCAGCGGCCATAGTGCCTTCAGCCTACCGGCGCGTCTCGTCGCGTTAAGCGGTACCATTTCCGATGTGAGAATCTCTAGATTCTTCGCAGGGGGGCTCGTGAGCGCGGCGGTCGTCGCCACGCTCAGCGGGTGTGTCGGCGCGCCTCCGCTCACGATCTTCGGCGGGCTCTCTGAGCGCTGCTTCGAGACCACCACGACCGACGAGGGCTTCTTCGCACTCGTCGGGGTCACCGTCGCCAACGAGTCGGCGCGGCCGGTGATCCTGCGCGAGGTCTCGGTGCTCGAGTCGGTGAACGCGACGGTCGGCGAGGTCAGCATCGTGCCCATGCCGAGCGTCTACACGATCTTCGGAGACGCCCCTGGCGGGCGCCTCTCGCCCGAGCAGCGCGCGCTCTACGGCGACCGTGAGCCCGTCGACGGCGCGGTGATCGAGGCCGGTGGCACGGTCGAGGTGCTCGTCGAGCTGCGCGCGAACGACTACACCGAGTACGCCGGCCTGCGCGGCCTGCGGCTCAAGTACGACGACGGCTGGTTCTCGGCCACGAGCGCCGCCGAGGCAGTCGTCGGCTTCGTGCCGCCGTGGGCGCAGTGCGGTTCGCGCGCCTCGTGAACCCTCGCGTACCGTGAGCACGTGAGCACTCGACTCCCCCGCCGCCATGTCGCGCTCATCTCGATGGGCGTGCTCATCGCTGCGGTTTCCGGATGCAGCGGGTCGCCGAGCGACCCCCTGGGCGAACTCTCCGGCTGCCTCGAGGGCGAGAGCGGCACGATCTCGGTGGGGGTCGCGAACACCTCGGGAGACGCGCTCGTCGTCGAGGGGGTCGAGCTCAGCGCCTCGAGCGGCGTCGAGATCGTCGACCGCTTCATCGCGATCGATGAGGATGCCCGCTCGACCGCCGTGCGCTTCGACACCGGCGGGCGCGACGCGGTCGACGGCGTCGATCTCGACGAGACCGCGATCGACCCGGATGCGGCGGCTTTCGTCGGCGTGGAGGTCGTGCGCATCGGCGGCGCGGAAGGGCGCGTCGACGGCCTCGTCATCACGGTCGACGGAGCCGACCAGGCCGTACCCGTGACGCTCGACCTGCTCGACAGCTGCGGCTGAGCGCGGCGCGACTCAGCGCGGCGCGACTGGGGCTCAGCGCAACTGGGTCTCAGCGCGACTGGGTCTCAGCGCGACTGGGGCTCGGCGCGACTCAGTGCAGCGCCGGGGGCTCGCGCCGCTGAGCAGCGTCGCCCGCAGGCTCGCGAGGGTCAGCCCCGGCGAGCGGCAAGCGCGGCCTCGTAGAGCTCGCGCGTGCCGAGCCCGGTCGCGGCGGCGACGGCCGCCGCGGCATCCTTCAACCGCTCGCCTGCGTCGACACGCGAGGCGACCTCGGCGAGCGCGGTCGGAAGGTCGGATGAGCGCGCGGGTGCGCCGTCGATGACGAGCACGATCTCGCCCCGGGTGCCCTCGGCGAAGCGCTCGGCGAGCTCGGCGAGCGTGCCGCGCGCGACCTCTTCGAACTTCTTGGTGAGCTCGCGGCAGACGGCCGCCCGACGGTCGGAGCCCATCGCATCGCGCGCATCGGCAAGGGCCGCGGCGATGCGGTGCGGGGCTTCGAAGAACACGAGCGTGCGGGGCTCGGCAGCCAGGGCGCGCAGAGCGCCAGCTCGGCCCTTGCGCGGCAGGAAGCCCTCGAAGGCGAATCGATCGGTCGGCAGGCCGCTCAGCACGAGTGCCGTCAGCACAGCGCTCGGGCCGGGTAGCGCGGTGACCGTCACCCCGGCGGCGATCGCCGTCTCGACGAGCACGAAGCCGGGGTCGCTCACCGAGGGCATTCCCGCGTCGGTGAGCACGAGCACATCGGTCTCTCGAGCGAGCTCGACGAGCTCGGCCGACTTCTCGCGCTCGTTGTGCTCGTGCAACGGCATGAGCCGCGGGCGGTTCTCGACCCCGAGCGCCCGCATGAGATGCACGGCGGTGCGCGTGTCTTCCGCCACCACGATCTCGGCGTTCTCGAGCGCCTCGATGAGGCGCCGGCTCGCGTCACCGAGGTTGCCGATGGGCGTCGCGGCGAGAACGATCATGCGGTCATCCTCCCACCGCGGCCTGCGCTGAGCTGCCGCGCCCTCACCCCGCAGCCTCCTTCCCCGCTCCTCCTTCCCCGCTCCTCCCTCCCGCCCCTCCCTCTCGCTCCTTCCCCCGCCCCCTCCCTCTCTCTCCTTCCCCAGCCCCCTCCCTCTCTCTCCTTCCCCAGCGCCCTCCTTCCCACTCCTTCCCCCCCCCCCTTCCCCTCCCCCTCCTTCCCCCCCCATCTCCCCC